>CAVQSZ010000009.1:0-184884 GCA_963716115.1 uncultured Alphaproteobacteria bacterium | reverse complement strand
GAGCCGTCGGGCATCACCCCTTGCCCCTCGTCGCCGGATCGCCACGCAAAGATTGGTCTTGCCCGAGAGGCAATATTCGCACTGCCGGCATTCGGGGGTGTAGAGCGGGATCACGTGGTCGCCCTTGGCGAGGCTCGTCACCCCGCGCCCGACATCGACCACCACGCCGGCCCCTTCGTGGCCGAGGATGACCGGAAACAGCCCCTCCGGATCGGCCCCGGACAGGGTGAACTCGTCGGTGTGGCAAATCCCGGTCGCCTTGATCTCGATCAGGACCTCCCCATCCTTCGGGCCGTCGAGCTGCACCGTTTCGATCGTCAGCTGTTCTGCGGCCTTGTGGGCGACTGCGGCGCGGGTCTCCACGGACCACCTCCATCGGGTTGGCTTGGCGCGGCGCCGAGGCTAGCAGGCGGCTTCGGGCGCGGCTACCGGCGATCCTTTGGGAACGGACGCCCCGGACACGGCATCGGCGCATCCCGATCTCGGGGGACGGCCATCGCGGGGATGATTTTCCCCGCGATCGCGGATAGAAAGGCGGCGATGAGCGGCAGGCGTCATTGCAGGTTGACGGGCCGACGCGCCGACGCCTCGGCTGCGCGCTCGTGACCGGCGATCCGGCGCCGGCCTTGCAGGTCGAGGGGCTCGGGCACCGGTTCGGGGCGCGGCGAGCGCTGCGCGATGTCAGCTTCGCGATCGCGCCGGGCGATTTCACCGTGCTGCTCGGCCTCAACGGCGCCGGCAAGACCACCCTGTTCTCGCTGGCGACCCGGCTCTACGTGCAGGGCGAGGGCGCAATCCGCGTCTTCGGCGCGGACATCCGCGATGACCCCTCGGCGTGCCTGCGGCGGATCGGGGCGGTCTTTCAGCAGCCGACCCTCGACCTCGACCTCTCGGTCGAGCAGAGCCTCTACTACCATGCCGCCCTGCACGGCCTCTCCCGCCGCGAGGCGGCGGCGCGGATCGCCGCCGAAATCGAACGGGTCGGGCTTGGCGAGCGGCGGCGCGACAAGGTGCGCCGGCTGAGCGGCGGCGAGCGCCGGCGGGTCGAGATCGCCCGCGCGCTGCTGCACCGGCCGCGCCTCTTGCTGCTCGACGAGCCCACGGTCGGGCTCGATATCGCCAGCCGGCAGTTCCTGCTCGACCATGTCCGCCGGCTGTGCCGCGAGGAGGGCATCGCCGCGCTGTGGGCGACGCATCTGATCGACGAGGTCGGCGACGGCGCGCGGGTGGTGGTGCTGCACAAGGGCGAGGTCCGCGCCGCCGGCGCCGCCGCGCAGATCCTCGGCGAGGCCCGCGCGCCCTCGATGCGCGCCGCCTTCGAGGCGTTGGTGCGGGAGCGCGAGGCGGCATGAGGCCGATCCACTACCTGCGCTGCCTCGGCGGGATCGCGCGGCGCGAATGGCTGCGCTTCCTGAACCAGCGCGGCCGTTTCTTCTCGGCCCTGGTGCGGCCGCTGGTCTGGCTGGCGATCTTCGCCGCCGGGTTTCACGCCGCGCCCGGCGTCTCGGTCGCGCCGCCCTACCAAGCCCCGGTTCCCTACCCGGTCTATATCGCGCCCGGCCTGATCGCGATGGTGTTGCTGTTCAACGGCATGCTGAGCTCGCTGTCGATGGTCTACGACCGCGAGATGGGAAGCATGCGGATCCTGATGGTCAGCCCCCTGCCGCGCTGGTTTCTGCTGACCGCCAAGCTCCTCGCCGGCGTCATGCTGTCGATATTGCAGGCTTACGCCTTTCTGGCGATCGCCCGGCTGTGGGGGATCGCGCCGCCCTGGTACGGCTACGCCGCGGTGCTGCCGGCGCTGATCCTCGCCGGGCTGATGCTCGGCGCGCTCGGCCTGCTGCTGTCCTCGGCGATCCGCCAGCTCGAGAATTTCGCCAGCGTTATGAACTTCGTAATCTTTCCGATGTTCTTTGCCTCGACCGCCCTCTATCCGCTGACCCAGTTCAGGGAGGCGGGCCCGCTGCTCTACTATATCTGTGCGATCAACCCGTTCACTCACGCCGTCGAATTGGTCCGCTTTGCCCTCTACGCCCGGTTCGAGCCGGTCTCGGCCGCGGCGCTGGTCGCCGCCACCGCGGTGTTCCTGACCCTGGCCGTCTACGGCTACGACCCGGCCAAGGGCCTGATGGCGCGGCGAGGCGCCGAATGAGCCTGCAAGCCGATATCGCCCGCCCGGACGACGAGGACATCCTCGCCCAGCTGGAGCGGCGCCTCGGGCGGCTGCATGCAAGACAGCGCCTCGGCATCGAGGACGACCACGAGGCCCGCGTCTTCGGCCACGGCATCAACTGGTTCCACCCCGAGAACTGGTATCTGAGCCCGTGGATCATCCGCAATGCGCTGCGGCTGAGCGGGCTCTACGGGCGCGCCCGCAGAAACGCCGAGCGCGTTCAGATCCGCCGCCATGCGATCGCCAGCCGCAGGCTGCCGGCCGCGTTCGACGGCTTCACGATCCTCCACATCAGCGACCTGCACGCCGACATGAACGGCGGCGCGATCGGGCGGCTGGTCGAGCTGCTGCCCGGCATGTCCTACGACCTCTGCGTGCTGACCGGCGACTACCGCGGCAAGACCTTCGGGCCGTTCGCGGCGACGATCGAAGGCCTGGCGCGGCTGCGCGCGCTGCTGAAGGGTCGGGTTTACGGCGTCCTCGGCAATCACGACACGATCCGCATGGTGCCGGCGATGGAGGAGATGGGCATCCGGATGCTGCTGAACGAGGCCGAGACGGTCGTGCGCGGCGGCGAGCGCATTCATCTCGTCGGCATCGACGACGCCCATTACTATCGGGTCGACAACATCGAGAAGGCCGCCGCGGGCGTCCCCGACGACGCCTTTTCGGTGCTGCTGTCGCACACCCCCGAGATCTACCGCCAGGCGGCGCATGCCGATTTCGACCTGCTGTTGAGCGGGCACACCCATGGCGGCCAGATCTGCCTGCCGGGCGGCGTCCCGCTGACCCTCGATGCGGCGCTGCCGCGGCGGATGGGGGCGGGGTCATGGCGCTATCACGACATGATCGGCTACACCTCGGTCGGGGTCGGGTCATGCATCGTCCCGGTCCGGCTCAACTGCCCGCCGGAGGTGACCCTGCATCAGCTGCGGCGCGGCTGAGCGCCAGCGCGGCTTCCCTCGATGGAGGCGGGTCGGAGTGGGGTGGTGCGCGCCGGGTGCGTCGACCCGGTCGAAAACCACTCTAATAAGGGCGCTCGCGCAGGTCGAGCGCGTAAAGCAGCCGGGAGAGCAGCACTTCCCCGACAAAGAAAATAACCACGACTGCGGCCAGGTCGATCGCCGTCAACGATAAGAGGTTGCGGCAGGCGAGCAGCGGCAGCAGCGATTCGGGGATCTGGTCGAGCCCGAGCGCCGGGCTGCTCGGCGCCAGGCCGAGGCGGCGCTTGCAGAAGCTCGAAAACAGGTCGCCCGCCATCGCGCAGGCCCCGACCAGAAGCCCGACCCCCCATTCGAGCCCCAGCAGCGGCGCGCCCGCCGTCGTCACCAGAATTGACAGCACGACGCCGCGCACCGTCTTCGAGCGGCCGAACAACGGCCGCCCGTCGAAGAACCGCAGGTTGCCGTCGAGCGGGGTAGGCGAGCCGGCGGCCGAGGATTTTGCCCGCTGCCATCGGCGTGCCGTTGGCAAGCGCCAGCAGCACCAGGAGCTGGGCGATCGTCAGCAGCGCCATCGGCTCAGCGCTCGCTGAGCAAGGCCCGGCCGGTCCCGGCCAAAAGCGCCTCGCCGGCGCCGCGATCGGCGCCCGACAGCAGCGGCGCGCCGGGGGCCAGCACCCAATTTGCGATATCGGCGGCCACCGTCGGGCCTTCGAGGTCGCGCAGCAGCATGTGATAGCCATGCGCGTACCAGGCGAGCGTGCGGCGGTCGCCGGCATCCTCGGGCAACGCGCCGACAAACCGCCGGACCGGCAGCTTCGGGATGATCTCGTCCTCGGCCCCGTACATCAGCAACAGCGGCGCGCGCAGCTGCGGGGCCGCGGCGAGCGCGGCGTCCATCAGGTCGACGAGACCGTAGATCGTGTCGATGCGGGTCTCCTTGATCACCATCGGATCGCGCGCCAACGCCCGCAGCATCGGGATGTTGTCCGAGGGCTTGATGTCGAGCCCGCGCCCGCTCAAGGTCAGCCCCGGCACCAGGCGGACGCCGGCCCACAGCGCCGCGCGGGGCAGCACACCCATCGTCGAGCGGCCCCAGACCGCCGGCGCGCCAGGATGACGCCGTCGACATCGGGGATCGGCGCGCCGCTCTCGCCGGTCATCGCGACGATCGCCACCGCCCCGCCCATGCTTTCGCCGAGCAGGTAGAGCGGGACCCGCGGATAGCGGCGCCGCAGCACCCGGCTCGCGGTCGCGGCGTCGGCGGCGAGCGCGGCGCGTCCCGGCCATCGCCCGCGTTCGGGAGCGCCGCCGAAGCCGCGCTGGTCGTAGGCATAGGTGGCGATCCCGTCCCTGGCCCACGCCGCGCCCGGCCCGTCGAAGGCGTTGCTGTAGTCGTTGAAGCCGTGCAGGGCGAGGATCACCGCCCGCGCCTCGCCCTCGGGCAGCCATCGGCGCAGCGGCAGCGTTTGGCCGTCGGCGGCGACGAAGCCGGTATCGGCGAAGCGCGGCAAAGGCCTTGGGTCAGGCGCGGCGCGCGGGGAGCCGGTCCCGGCGAGCGGCGCCTTCCCGTCGATGGTCGGGGCGCAGCCGATCAGCAGCAGCAAGGCGGCCGCCGCCCAAACACCGGCCGCCCAAACGCCGGCCCGGGCCGGGAAGACGCCCTCACCGCGCCTGCTCACGCCGATTGCGGCTCGCCGGCCAGGCTCACGCGGCCGCCGTCCCGAGAAGCCGGCCGACCGCCGGAAAGACAGGAGCAGGTCATTGATTGCGCCGCGCCAAGGCGTATCATCGCGCCCATCGCACGGTCAATCGCGGCGCCGCCGCGCGCCCGTCCAGACATCCCGGTTTGCCCATGGCGCCCCTCGAAACCATCTACATCGACGAGATGGTCGCCGCCTGCAACGGCGGCGGCGGCCCGCTCGGCCACCCCAGGGTCTATCTGAACCTCGCCCCCGCCGGGAAGACCGAGTGCCCCTATTGCTCGCGGCTCTTCGTCAACCGCGCGATGGCCGCGGCGGCGGCCGAGCGTCCGCCGGCCGACCCCGCGCAGCCGGGCGGCGCCTGAGGGAAGGACAACAGGTGGACGAGATCATCGAGGCGATCGCCGCGGAGCCGCAGCCGGCCGCCGCCGCCCGCGAGCCCTCGGCGGCGCCGCACCACGTCTTTCTGATCGACGGCTCGGGCTTTATCTTTCGCGCCTATCACGCGCTGCCGCCGCTGTCGCGCTCGGACGGGACGCCGACCAGCGCCGTCCTCGGCTTCAGCAACATGCTGGCGAAGCTGCTCGGCGAGACCGACGCCGACCACATCGCGGTGGTCTTCGACCATTCCGGGCAGCTCGTTCCGCAACCGCCTCTACGACCACTACAAGGCGAACCGGACCGAGCCGCCCGCCGACCTCGTCCCGCAATTCGCGCTGGTGCGCCGCGCCACCGAGGCCTTTGGCGTGTGCCAGATCGAGCTCGAGGATTTCGAGGCCGACGATCTGATCGCCACCTATGCCCGCCATGCGGTCGAAGCCGGCGCGGCGGTCACCATCGTCTCCTCCGACAAGGATATGATGCAGCTCGTCGGCGACAAGGTGACGATGCTCGACCCGATCAAGAACCGGCCGATCGGGGCCGAGGAGGTGCGCGAGAAGTTCGGCGTCGACCCGGACAAGGTCATCGAGGTCCAGGCGCTGTGCGGCGACAGCGTCGACAATGTGCCGGGCGTCCCCGGCATCGGGGTCAAGACCGCGGCCGAGCTGATCAACGCCTATGGCGACCTCGAAACCCTGCTCGCCCGCGCGGCCGAGATCAAGCAGCCCAAGCGGCGCCAGTCGCTGATCGAGAACGAGGCCAAGGCGCGGCTGTCGAAGGAGCTGGTCACGCTCGACGACGACGTGCCGCTGCCCTGCCCGCTGTCGGCGCTGGCGGTGAGGCCGCTCGATCCCGACACGCTGCTGCCGTTCCTGCGCGAGATGGAGTTCCGCGCGCTGGCGACGCGGATGATGCAGCGGCTTTCCGGCATCGCCCCCGTGGTCGCGTCCGAGCGGCCCGAGCCGGTGATCCCGGAGGTTCCGCCGTTCACGGCCCCGCGCACCTATGCGCTGGTCGACACGCTGGAAGGCCTCGACCACTGGATCGAGGCGGCCTACGAGGCCGGTGCGGTCGCGATCTGGCCGGAGCCGAGCGCGGTCGCCGGCAGCCGCCCGGAGCTGGCCGGCATCGCGCTCGCGCTGGCCCCCGGCCTCGCCGCCTATGTCCCGCTCGGCCATCGCGCGCCGGAAGCTCCGGCGCCTTCCCTTCCGCTCGACGCCACTGAACGCAACGAGGCGGGTGAAGGTGCGCCGGCCGGGACGGTCAATGTATCGCTCGACGCGGCGCTCAGCCGGCTGCGGCCGCTGCTCGAAGACCCGGCAGTGCTCAAGATCGGCCACGACGTGAAGGGCGCCGCGCATCTGCTGTCGCGCCACGGCGTCGCGCTCGGGCCCTACGACTGCACGATGCTGATGTCCTACGTGCTCGACGGCGGCCAGTTCGAGCACACGATCGAGAGCACGACGAAGCGCTCGTTCGAGCACGAGCTGCGCCCGCTGAAGGAGCTGATCGGCACCGGCAAGAGCCTGATCGCCTTTGCCGAGGTCGCGCCCGCGGCCGCCCGCGACTTCGCCGCCGAGCGCGCCGACGCGGCGCTGCGGCTGCACATGCTGCTGAAGGCGCGGCTGGTGCGCGACCAGATGACCGCGTTCTACGAGACGATCGAGCGGCCGCTGGTGCCGGTCGTCGCGGCGATGGAGGGGGCCGGGATCAAGGTCGACCGCGCGGCGCTCGCCGAATTGTCGCGCGATTTCGCCCGCCGCATCGCCGAGATCGAGCAGGCGATCTTCCGCGACGTCGGCAACGAGTTCAACATCGGCTCGACCAAGCAATTGGGCGACGTGCTGTTCGAAAAGCTCGGGCTGCCCGGCGGCAAGAAGGGCAAGACCGGCGCCTACGGCACCGACGCCTCGATCCTCGAAGAGCTGGCGCCGCTGCACGAGGTGCCGCGCCGCGTGCTCGAATGGCGCCAGCTGACCAAGCTCAAATCGACCTATGCCGACGCGCTCGCCGACGAGATCGACGGCGAGACCGGGCGGGTCCACACCTCCTACGCGCTGGCCGCGACGGCGACCGGCCGGTTCTCGTCGACCGAGCCCAACCTGCAGAACATCCCGGTGCGCACCGAGGAGGGCCGCCGCATCCGCCGCGCCTTTGTCGCCGAGCCCGGGCATCTGCTGCTGTCGGCCGATTACAGCCAGATCGAATTGCGGCTCGCCGCCCATGTCGCCGACATCCCGGAGCTGAAGCAGGCCTTCCGCGACGGCCTCGACATTCACGCGCTGACCGCGAGCCAGGTGTTCGGCGTGCCGCTCGGCGCAAATGGACGCGCTGACCCGACGGCGGGCGAAGGCGATCAATTTCGGCATCATCTACGGCATCAGCGCGTTCGGGCTCGGCCAGCAGATCGGCGTGCCGCAGGCCGAGGCGGCGGCCTATATCCGCGCCTATTTCGAGCGCTTCCCGGCGATCCGCGCCTATATGGAGCGGGTCAAGGCCGAGTGCCGCAGCGCCGGCTATGTCGAGACGATCTTCGGGCGCAAATGCTTCATCCCCGGCATCCGCGACGCCAACCCGGCGCGCCGCGCCGGGGCCGAGCGGCAGGCGATCAACGCGCCCTTGCAGGGCTCGGCCGCCGACATCATCAAGCCGCGCGATGGGCCGCATCCCGGCGGCGCTCGCCGGCGCCGGGCTCGCCGCCCGCATGCTGCTCCAGGTCCATGACGAGCTGCTGTTCGAGGTGCCCGAGGCCGAGGTCGACGCCACCGCGCGCGCTCGTCAAAGAGGTCATGGAAGCCGCCTGCGCCCCCCGCCTCGAATTGTCGGTGCCGCTGGTCGTCGAAACCGGCTGCGGCCGCAACTGGGACGAGGCGCACTGAGCGGGCGGGAGCGCGGAGCTACATCATCCGCAGATTTGCCGCGCCCCAGCCGAGCAGGGCGCCGGCCAGCAGGCCCCCGACGATCAGGATGACGACGAGCGCGGGCTGCGTCTGCAGCCGATGGAGCATACCGAGATGCTTCGTCCGGAGCAGAAGGTCGAGCCCGGCGTTGACGCGGACCCGGAGCCTTTCGGGCATAACGCCGTAGGCGATCACCAGCCAGAACAGGGCGATCAGGACGATCCAGCCGCCGAGGCCGGCCATAGCCGCTGCGACCGCGGCAAATATGGTCGCGACAAAAGCAACCAACGCCAAGTAGACCCTGAGGCGGGTCCAGACGTAGCCGAGCCCAAACCCCCGCGGCAGCCAGGAATTGTTCGGAGCAGCCAGTCGCACGCGCGGCTCCCGAGGATGATAGGTCCGATCCGACACGGCCGAGCGATCCTATTCGGGCGTAGGCGGAGGCCGCAAGACGGCGCGCTCGTCAGGCTCGGCAACCGGCGTGCGCAGCTCTCTGTTCACATCGATCAGGCCCCAGACCCCGAAAACTCCGACCAGGCCCGCGTCGATCAGGTCGAACAGGTAGCGCAGCGGCAGCACGTCGAGCAGCATCCGCTTTCCCTGCTTCGTGATATCGAGCGCGTCCTCGACAAGATACATCAGCGCGATCAGGATAATTGCAATCCCGGCATGGGTGACGAAGGCCACCACGGCGCGCGTTCCTCTGACGAGCGGGTGCCACCATGGCGGTCGTCCGACCGGCGTCCGCATGGCCGACCACTCTCCCTCGCCGGTTTTGCGGAAGATGCCGCAGCGCCACCTTTCCGGCAAGCGGACTGGCGCTTCCGCACGCCGAAACAGGCGCAGCCACTCCACAGGAGGGAGGAGCGCCAGTCGCGGCTACGCGAAAAGCTCGCTATGCGACCCCAATCGAACGAGGCGCAGCACATTGGGTGCAGATTTGGCGTAGATGAGCAGGAGGTCGGGTGAAACGTGGCGCTCCCGATAGCCCGACCAGACGCCGGATAGAGCATGATCGCGATTTCGGGGCGGCAGTGGGCGGTCGCCGATCAGAAGCTCGAGAAGGGCGGTCAGCCGATGGTCGAGATCGGGATGGCGGGACGCGGCCTTGGCCTTTCGGTAATCGCGCCTGAATGCCGTCGATCGCTCAATTGTCCGCATTCAGGTCGACCATCAGGTCGGCCACAGCCCCGAACCGCGCACCCTCCCCACGCTCCAGCTCCGCGATCGCCTCGCGGGTCTCGGCATTGGGCGCCTTGGCCTCGAACGGCAGCCCCTTTTCGGCGGCAACGCGCTCGAGCAGCAGCCGGACCGCGTCGGAAACAGTCAGCCCCATCTCGGCGAGAACCTTGGCGGCCCTCTCCTTCACTTGGCGGTCGACGCGGGCGCTGACAACGATATCCGAGACCATGGACCACCTCCGATCGCGGGAAATCATAGCTGATCGGCGGCGCGTCAGCCTAGCGGGTCTATATCAGCCTGGCAGGTCTATAAGAGCTGCGGTGTCCGAGGCATAGCTTCAGGAGGGCGGCATGGAGACCGTGGGGCTCGGCTTCTGCTTCGAGGATCTGCCGGTCGGCCGGCGGTTCCGGACCATCGGCCGCACCGTCACCGAGGCCGACATCACCAATTTCGTCAACTGCACCGGCATGGTCGAGGTGCTGTTCACCAACCTCGAGTTCCTCGCTCATGAATTGGACATCAAATCCGACATCAAGCAGCGGCTGGCGCCGGCGGCGCTGGTCTACGCCTTTGCCGAGGGCCTCCTGGTGCAGGCGACGATGCAGCACACCGGCCTCGCCTTTCTGCACATGGAGCTCGATGTCGAGAACCCGGTCTTCGCCGGCGACACGATCCACGCCGAATGCGAGATCACCGAGGCGCGCCTGTCGCGCAGCCGCCCCGGCCGCGGCCTGGTGCGCACCCGCGTGCGCGTCGTCAAGCATGACGGCGCCGTCGCGCTCGTCTACACGCCGCTGCGCCTCGTCCGCTGCCGCGACGCCGCCTGAAGCTTCCCACGCGTTGCCGGCGGTGCTATCCCGCCCGGCGATTGCGCGCGAGGTGGGATGGACGACATTCTCGACCGGCTCGACGAAAAACGCGCGGCGGCCCGCGCCGGCGGCGGGCAACGCCGGATCGAGGCGCAGCACCGCCGCGGCAAGCTGACCGCGCGCGAGCGGCTGGAGATTTTGCTCGACCCCGGCTCCTTCGAGGAGTGGGACATGTTCGTCGAGCATCGCAGCCACGATTTCGGCATCGACGCGCTGAAGGTGCCGGGCGACGGCGTCGTCACCGGCCACGGCACGGTCAACGGCCGCCTCGTCTTTGTCTTCAGCCAGGATTTCACGGTCTTCGGCGGCTCTTTGAGCGAGGCGCATGCCGAGAAGATCTGCAAGATCATGGACCAGGCGATGAATGTCGGCGCGCCGGTCATCGGGCTCAACGATTCGGGCGGCGCGCGCATCCAGGACGGGGTCGCCTCGCTCGCCGGCTACGCCGAGGTGTTCGAGCGCAACGTCCTGGCCTCGGGTGTGATCCCGCAGGTGTCGCTGATCATGGGGCCGTGCGCCGGCGGTGCGGTCTATTCGCCGGCGATGACCGACTTCATCTTCATGGTCAACGACACCTCCTACATGTTCGTGACCGGCCCCGAGGTCGTCAAGACCGTCACCCACGAGACCGTGACGCAGGAGGAGCTGGGCGGCGCCGTCACCCACACGACCCGATCCGGCGTCGCCGACCTCGCCTTCGCCCACGATGTCGAGGCGCTCATCGAACTGCGCCGGTTCATCGATTTTCTGCCGGCCTCGAACCGCGCCCCGCCGCCGCTGCGGCCGACCGCCGACCCGCGCGACCGCGCCGAGCCCTCGCTCGACACCCTCGTCCCGCGCAACCCGAACCAGCCCTACGACATCAAGGAATTGATCCTGAAGGTCGTCGACGACGGCGATTTCTTCGAGATCCAGCCGGGCTTCGCCGGCAACATCGTGATCGGCTTTGCCCGCATGGAGGGCTCGACGATCGGCATCGTCGCCAACCAGCCGATGGTGCTGGCCGGCTGCCTCGACATCGACAGCGCCCGCAAGGCGGCGCGCTTTGTCCGTTTCTGCGACTGCTTCAACGTGCCCATCGTGACCTTTGTCGACGTGCCGGGGTTTCTGCCGGGGACCGCGCAGGAATATGGCGGCATCATCAAGCACGGCGCGAAGCTCCTCTTCGCCTTTGCCGAGGCGACCGTGCCCAAGGTCACCCTGATCACCCGCAAGGCCTATGGCGGCGCCTACGACGTGATGAGCTCCAAGCACCTGCGCGGCGACGTGAACTACGCCTGGCCCTCGGCCGAGATCGCGGTGATGGGGCCGAAGGGGGCGGTCGAGATCATCTTCCGCGCCGATCTCGGCGATGCGGCCGCGATCGAGGCGCGCGCGCAGGAATACCGCGAGAAGTTCGCCAACCCCTTCGTCGCCGCCGGCCGCGGCTTTATCGACGATGTGATCCTGCCGCGCGGCACCCGCCGCCGGCTCTGCCGCGCGCTCGCGATGCTGCGCGGCAAGAAGCTGGAGAACCCGTGGAAAAAGCACGACAATATCCCGCTGTGATGTTCGCGGCTTGCTATCGCCAACGGCCGCCTTGCCCGGTCATGGTCGGCCTGCCCCACGGCTGTCACCGGCGCAACCAAAGATCGTCATGGCCGGACTTGTTCCGGCCATCCACGGACCCAGCCGCGGCGCCGGAAGGCGTGGATGCCCGTGACACGCACGGGCATGACGAGGGGTGGTTGAGGTCTGACGCCAACTCCGTTACCACTTTTCACGAACCGGACAGCCGTGGGCTTGTCCGGGCCATCCACGAATCACACGAGCTGGTCGTAAAGATCGTCCCAATTAGGATTGGCCGCCAGGATAAGCCGAACCTTCCAAGTCCGTGGCCAGTGCTTCATGTTGTGCTCCCGCTGGATCGCCGACTGGATGTCGGGGTGCGCTTCGACGTAAATCAGCCGCTTCAATCCGTATCGCTTGTGAAGCCGTCGGCGACCCCTTCCCGATGCTCCCAAATACGCCGGGCAAGATTACTGGTAACGCCAGTGTACAGCGTTCCGTTCGGGCGGTTGGTCATCATGTAGACCCACGCACCATCCATCGGAGCAATCTGCCGGCTGCTCCCGACTTGCGGCAATGCCTTCGTGGATGGCCGGGACGAGCCCGGCCATGACGTTAAAACGTGCGGTAGCGCGGCGTCGGCCTGATGTTCTCGAAAATCCTGATCGCCAACCGGGGGGAGATCGCCTGCCGGGTCATCCGCACGGCGCGGCGGATGGGGATCGCCACGGTCGCGGTCTATTCCGACGCCGACGCCGAGGCGCTGCATGTGCGCATGGCCGACGAGGCGGTCCGGATCGGCCCCGCGCCCTCGGCCGAGAGCTATCTCAAGATCGGCCGCATCGTCGAGGCGTGCCGGGAGACCGGGGCCGAGGCGGTCCATCCCGGCTACGGCTTTCTGTCGGAGAACCCGGCTTTCGCCGAGGCGCTCGCCGCGGCGGGCGTCACCTTCATCGGCCCCGCCGCCCGACGCCATCGCCGCGATGGGCGACAAGATCCAATCGAAGAAGCTGGCGCGCGCGGCCGGCGTCTCGACCGTGCCCGGCCATCTCGATGTGATCCCCGACGCCGAGGCCGCCGTGGCGATCGCCCGCGACATCGGCTACCCGGTCATGATCAAGGCCTCGGCCGGCGGCGGCGGCAAGGGCATGCGCATCGCCGCCGACGACGCCGCGGTGCGCGACGGCTTCCCGTTGGCGGCCGGCGAGGCCAAGGCGAGCTTTGCCGACGACCGCATGTTCATCGAGAAATACATCGAGGAGCCGCGCCACATCGAGATCCAGGTGCTGGGCGATGCGCATGGCGCGATCGTCCATCTGGGCGAGCGCGAATGCTCGATCCAGCGCCGCCACCAGAAGGTCGTCGAGGAGGCGCCGAGCCCGTTTCTCGACGCCGCTGCCCGCGCGGCGATGGGCAGCCAGGCGGTGGCGCTGGCGCGCGCCGTCGGCTACCGCTCGGCCGGCACCGTCGAGTTCATCGTCGACCGCGCGCGCAATTTCTACTTTCTCGAGATGAACACGCGGCTCCAGGTCGAGCACCCGGTGACGGAATTGGTAACCGGGCTCGACCTTGTCGAGCTGATGATCCGCATCGCCGCCGGCGAGGCGCTGCCCTTCGCGCAAGAGGATGTGCGGCTGAGAGGCTCGGCCATCGAGGCGCGGATCTACGCCGAGGACCCGACCCGCAATTTTCTGCCGTCGATCGGCCGCCTCGTCCATTACCGGCCGCCGGAGGGCGAGGGTCTGCGGCTCGACGCCGGCGTCTTCGAGGGGGCCGAGATCAGCGTCCATTACGACCCGATGATCGCCAAGCTCGTCGCCCACGGCCCCGACCGCGACACTGCGATCGACCGGCTGCGCCGCGCGCTCGACGGCTTTTATATCGCCGGCGTCCGGCACAACGTCGCGTTTCTGGCGGCGGTCGCGGGGAAGGAACGGTTTCGCGCCGGCGCGCTGTCGACCGATTTCATCGCGCAGGAGTTCCCGGCCGGCTTCGCGCCGCCCGCCGGCTTTGTCGAGGCCGACCGGACGATCCTTGCCGCCGCCGCCCTCGCCCACCGCCGCATCGCCGAGCGCGAGGCTGCGATCGACGGCCGCCTCGCCGGCGCCGGCGCCGAGATTGCCGAGCGCGCGGTGGTCCTGCTCGACGGGCAGCGTCATCCGCTCACGGTCGAGCCCGACGGTGACGGCTACGCCATCGCGGCCGAGGGCGAGCGCTGCCGTGTTGCGACCGACTGGCAGCCCGGCCAGCCTTTGCTGCATATCCGGCGTCGGCGACGAGACCCGGACCGTGCAGATCGAGCGCTTGCCGGGGGCGGCGTTCCGGCTCGCGCATGGCGGCGTCATCCGCCGGGCGCAGGCGCTGTCGCCGCGCGCGGCCGAGCTTTTGGCGCTGATGCCGGAGAAGACGGCCCCCGACACCTCGCGTCTGCTGCTGTCGCCGATGCCGGGGCTGCTCTCGGCGGTCTCGGTCAGCCCCGGCCAGGAGGT
The DNA here is from genome assembly GCA_963716115.1 of uncultured Alphaproteobacteria bacterium. GTDB lineage: Bacteria > Pseudomonadota > Alphaproteobacteria > ATCC43930 > CGMCC-115725 > AP-15. Next base: position 170,698 of record CAVQSZ010000009.1, on the reverse strand, counting down.
CAAGGCCGGCGAGCCGCTCGCCATTGTCGAGGCGATGAAGATGGAAAACGTCTTGCGCGCCGAGCGCGACGGCCGCATCGCCCGGATCCGCGTCAACCCCGGCGACAGCCTCGCGGTCGACGACGTGATCCTCGAATTCGAATGAGGACGGTGCGGCTGCGCATCGCCGGCCGGGTGCAGGGGGTCGGCTACCGGCTGTGGGCCGAGCGCACCGCCGCGGCGCTGGGGGTGCGCGGCTGGGTGCGCAACCGGCTCGACGGCACGGTCGAGATCCTGGCCAGCGGCGGCGACGCCGAGGTCGCGGCGATGATCGAGGCGTGCCGGCAGGGGCCCGCCGCCGCCCAGGTCGGCGAGGTGACGGTTCGGCGACGACCCAGAGGAAGGCGGCGCCGGCTTCGCCGCCCGCCCGACCGTATAAATCGGGGTCGCCGCCGCGTGCGGCAGCGAGGCGGCGTCAGTACCGGCGCGGCGGCGGCGGCGTCGTGACGGCGCCGGTGATCGCGCCGAGCGCGCCGCCGGCCCCGGCCCCGATCGCCGCGCCCGGGCCGCCGCCGGCCATCGCCCCGATCGCGGCCCCGGCCCCGGCCCCGATCAGCCCGCCGCCGATCGCCCGCTGGCCCGGGTCATAGGGGTTGGTGCATCCCGCCAGCCCCAGCGCCAATAGGATCGCGGCGATCGCAGTCGGGGTTTTCGTCATGTCTTGGCCTTTCCAATAAATCCAAAAGATTGCGCGCCGCGCCTGCGCACGCGCTCGCCAATTCCAACGAGCGCCGTCCGCGAAAAGTTCCAATGCTCGCGCGCTCACCGAGGTCAAAGCGCCCCGACCATGCCCACCGGGGCAATCGGTCGCCAATGTCAAAAAAGGGGCAAGGAGCATTGCCGCAGCGACGCTTTCGAGGGTGCGGACGGAATTCCGCGCGTGGCGGGCTCGTTATTGTGGTCGGCGAACATTCTACTGGCGACAAGAGACGAGGTTGACGATGTCGGCTTGGACAAGGCGCCGCTGGGTCGCGCCGGGAGCGATCGCCGCCGTGGCGCTGGGCGTTGCGAGCCTGACGCCGACGGCGGCGGCAGCGGAGGTGTCGGTGAGCATCGGCGTCCCCGGCTTCTGGGGCTATTACGCGCCGCCGCCGCCGTACTACGGCTACGCCTTTTACGGATACCCGTACGGCTATGCCTATTACGGGGGCCCGGGCCCTTACTATTGGCGGGGTCCGTGGCGTCGCGCGCATTACCGGCGCCGCCATTGGCGGCACTGGCGCTAGCCCGCGAGATCGAACGGCCGTTCTGGAGAGGCTCCGTCAATGCCTCTTTCCGCTGTCCCGGCGAACGCCGGGACCCACCTTTCCACCACTGGGCCGCTTGCTTGGGCTTACGGTGATCGGCCGACGAACGAACAAGATGAGCGACCGCGCCTGCGGCCGGCATGGGTCCCGGCTTTCGCCGGGAACAGCGGGAGCCAGGCGGTTCAGCCTCTTGGGATCACGCTCTAGCAGGGTGCGGAAAGAGCCGAATCACCGTCATTGCGCTGTCGCGGCATCACACCGCCGGGCGGGCGCGGATGTCGTCGCCGATCTTGCGCGCCAGGAACTTCCCGTCGCTCGGGCTGGCGAGGAATTGCCGTTCTCGACCGCGATCTTGCCGCGCAGGATCGTCATGCTCGGCCAGGCCGCGACCTCGTGGCCTTCCCACGGCGTGTAGTCGGTCTCGTGCAGATCCTCCTTGCGCAACACCCGCCGCAGGCGCGGGTCGAGCAGCACGATGTCGGCGTCGGCGCCGACCGCCAGCGCCCCCTTTCGCGGGTAGAGGCCCATGATCCGGGCCGCGTTCGCCGAGGTGAGGGCGACGAAATCGGCAAGGCTGTAGCCGCGCTTTTCGACCATGTGCGTGTACATCAGCGACAATCGCGGCTCGACCCCGGAATTGCCGCCGGTGGTGTCGTCGATCCGGCTGCCCTGCAACTTGACCTTGAGCGGGCAGCACACCTCGTCGGTGGCGATCGCCTGGATCGCGCCGTGGCGGGTCGCCGCCCACAGCGCCTCCTGGTCGCGCGGCGAATTTGAGCGAGGGGTAGGTGTGGAACATCTGCCCGCCCGGCCGCTTGTAGTCCTCGGCGGTGTAGAGCAGGTATTGGTGCAGGGTCTCGCCGTAGATCGGAAAGCCCCGCGCCCGCGACGCCGCGATCGCCGCCACCCCGGAAGCGGCCGAGACGTGCACCATGTAGAGTGCCGCCCCCTCGACATTCTCGGCCAGCCGGATCACCCGGTTGAACGACAGATCCTCGGACAAGCGTGTTGTGCACCTCGGCCATGTTCTCAAAGCCGGTCCGGTCCTCGCGGATCAGCTTTTCGTACATGTGCATGACGATGTCGTTGTCCTCGGCATGGATCGCGGCGATGCCGCCGGCCGCGCCCAGGATCTTCAGCACCTCCCAGATGTCGCCGAACTGCACCATGCGGCCGGCGTTGGGCGGGCGGATGTCGGTGGTGAAGATCTTGACCGAGGCGTGCCCCGCCTGGATCGCCTCCGGCAGGGCGCCCAGGACCCCTTGCGACAGCTTCCCGCGCAGCAGCAGGTGGAAGCCATAGTCGCAACAGCAGGCCCCGGCCCATTCCCGCTGGCGCGCCTCGATCGACTGCTGCAAGGGCTGGTCCGACGGGCAGAGCGCGAAATCGAGCAAGGTGGTGGTGCCGCCGTGGAGCGCCGCGCGGCTCACCTGTTCCGGCGGCGCGCTCAACAATTCCTCGTTGCGGCCGGGAAAGACGATCGGAAAGCTGCAATGGATGTGCGGGTCGACGCCGCCCGGGATCACGATCTGCCCCGACGCGTCGACGGTGCGCGCCGTGCCCGCCGCGGCGAGGCTGCCCGGCGCGCCGATCGCGGCGATCCTGCCGCCGGCGACGCCGATATCGGCGGGCTCGGTCGCGCCCGGCATGACCGCGACGCCGCCGGTGACGATCAGATCGAGCATCGCGCATCCCCTCGCAACAGCAGCCGCTGGCTCGGCCAAGCCGCAGTTTCAGCGGTTCAGGGGTCGCCGTCCAGCGGATTGCGCCGCGGCCGGCACCAATCCTCGCGCTGCTCGAAGGGTGCGGAAAGCGCGCGCCGGCCCTCCCAGTGCGCGGCATAGATCGCCGCCACCGCCGGCGAGAGGACGAGGTTCAGATCCTCGTAATTGTGCGCGGCGCTGCGGGTCCAATTGTAGGAGCCCATCAGGGTGACCCGGTCGTCGATGACCATGGTCTTGGCGTGGGCGATGCGCACGCTGTAGTCGATCCACACCGACGCGCCGGCCGCGGCCAGCGGCTCGAGGCCCGCGTTGCGCTCGCAGGGGGTCCGCTTGTCGGCGATCAGGCCGACCGCGACGCCGCGCTCGACGGCGCGCAGCAGCGCCTCGACGATGCCCGAGCCGGTCGTCAGATTATAGGCGCTGACCAGGATCCGCCGCCGCGCCGCGTCGATCGCGCGGACCGCGAAGAGGGCGCAATCCTCCTCCGGGGCAAAGCAGACGGCGATCGCCGCCGGGGACGCGGACGCCTCGGCCGGCAGCGCTTCCGACAGCAGCCCGAGCGCCAGCAGCAGAGCACCCGATATCACCCGCCGGAACATACCCGGCAGAAGTTAAGGCATGGTTTCCCGCCGATTGGGGCTGCGCATCGGGCGGTTGGCGGTCCATACTCGCGCGATGCCGGGCAAACCCGCTTTCGATCGGGCCGCGCGCCTCGCGGCGGCGGTCGCGCTGGCGCTGGCCCTCGCCGCCTGCGCCGGGGTCGCCGATGCGCTTTGCCCGCCGGGCAATTGCCCGAACATCCCCTACGGCCGCATCAACAGCGATCATTGACCGGGCGTTCGTTTCAGCTCTGACGCCGATCCCGGCGCAAGGTGGCGAGGGCGGCCTCGGCGGCGGCGATCCCGCTCTGATAGGCGCCGTGCGCGGTCGAGAAGAAGCCCGGCGAGGTCGCCTCGCCGGCGAAGAACAGGCGGCCGTCGACGGGTGCGGCGAGGATCGCGCGGTCGTCGGCATGGCCGGGCAGGGCATAGGAGTAGGAGCCGCGCGACCAGGGATCGCGCAACCAGCCGGTCGCCGCGAGCGGCGCGATCTGGCGGCGCACGCCGGCGCCGAAGAGGCGCGCGAGCTCGCCCGCGGCGAAGGCGAACATCCCGGCCTCGCCCTCCGCTTCGAGCGCCGCCGCCCAGCGCCCGCCGAAAAAGCAATAAATCGCCGGCCGGTCGAAAGGCCGCACCTGATAGCTCATCGTCTCGCGCGCGGTGGTCGAGCCGACCAGGTAGGCGTCGCGCCCGATGCCGGGAAGATTGCCGTCGAGCGCGATGAAGAGCTTGTCGGCGAGCCCGAGCGGCAGCCCCGCCGCGGCGGCGAGCTTCTCCGGCAGCGGCGGGTCGAAGCGGATCGCCTCGGCGGCGAGGATCGAGGTCGGCGCGGTCACGATCGCGCGCGCCGCCGTCACCGCGCCGCGCGCGGTCTCCAGCCGGATCGCCCGCCCGCTGTGATCGACCCGCTCGACCGCGGCCTCCAGCCGCACCGGCAGCCCCTGCGCCAGAACCTCGAACAGCCGGCCGTAGCCCTCGAAGAGCCGCCAGTTGGTCCCGCTGTCCTCGTAGCGGACATTGTCCTTGATCGAGACGCGGTCGAGCTCGGCGCCGTTGGCCCAGCTGCTGGTCGCGTCGAGCAGCGGGTTCCAGCGCCCGCCGGGGACCAGCACATCGGCGAGCGGGCCGTCCTGCGCCCGCTCCGCCGCTTTGCGCAAGGCGCGGCGGTGCGTCTCGCGGGCGGCGAGCCAGTCCGCTTCGGCCGCGATCGTCTCGCCGCTGCGGCGCAGCCGGGCAGTCCATTCCGGCGGCCGGCGATGGATCGAGAAGCCGAGGTCGCGGGCGATCGGCGACAGCAGGTTGCGGTCGGCCGAGTGCAGCCATTCGGCGCCGCGGTCGAGCGCGAACCCTTGGGGCGCTATCGTGTGCGCCCGGCCGCCGACCCGGCCGCGCGCCTCCAGCACCAGGACCGAGACATGGCCCGCCTCGCGCAGCCGCCGCGCCGCCCCGATCCCGGCGGCCCCGGCGCCGATCACCGCGACATCGACTTCCGATCGGAACCCCGTCATCTCCGCCCTCGCGTTGCCTTCTTCCCGCCGCTAGCGTAGCGCGATCGGCGTCGACAGGAGGCCTTGATGCGCCTGACCGATTTCCGGGTTTTGAGCTTTGATTGCTACGGCACTCTGATCGATTGGGAAACCGGCATCGCCGCGGCGCTGCGCCCGCTCAGCGAGCGGCGCGGGGCAGACCGCCGGCAGGACGAGATCCTGGAAAGCTTCGCGCGCCACGAGACCGCGCAGGAGGCCGAAACCCCGGGCATGATCTATTCGGAGCTTCTCGCCCGCGTTCATCGCCGGCTCGCCGCCGAATGGGGTGCGCCCGTCGGCGACGACGCTCACCGCGCCTTTGGCCGTTCGGTCGGCGATTGGCCGGCCTTCGCCGATTCGCCGGCGTCGCTGCGGTATCTGAAGCAATTCTACAAGCTGGTCATTTTGTCGAATGTCGACCGCCGCAGCTTTGCCCGAAGCAGCAAGCGGCTGGGCGTCGAATTCGACGCGGTCTACACCGCCGAGGATGTCGGCTGCTACAAGCCGGATTTGCGCGGCTTCCGCCATATGATCGCCGCTCTCGAAGACCGAGGGTCACCCGCCCGGCGAGATCCTGCATGCCGCGCAGAGCCTGTTCCACGACCACGCCCCGGCCAATGCGCTCGGCCTGCGCTCGGCCTGGATCGACCGCCGCAAAGGCGCGACGGGCGCCGGGGCGACCCCGCCGCCGCCGGCGGGCGTGCATTACGATTTCCATTTTGGCGGCATGGCCGAATTGGTCGAGGCCCACCGCGCCGAATTGCGCGGCTGAAGAGAGGGCGCCGGTCCCTTCCAGAGGCGCGATCGGCTGCGCGATGGGCAGCCCCCCTCACCCAGCTCCGGGTAAGTCTCGGCTTCGCCTCGCCAACCCTTCTCAACCCTCTCCGCCCGATCGGGGGGAGAGGGAAGGGTGAGGGGGGCCGCTCCGGGCGCTGCCTCGGTTTCATCCAGGGCGGGTCGGCCGCAGGCCGGTGAGAAACTCGCAATGACGAGGATAACTGTCGTCATTGCGAGCCCACGGGTCGGCGCGCTGCGCCGCCCGAGGACAGGCTCCGCGAAGCAATCTCGTCAAAGCCGCGAACCTGCTCGAAAACGGCGCAAGCAGCGGGCGGCAGAGCCCGCGCCGGAGCGATGACGACAGCCGCTGCGCCGGCGTCCGCGCTTCGGCCCTACCGCTTGTGGAAGACGCCGTCCTTCATGTCCATTCCATAAGGCCGCTTATGACATGATGTGGGTTAAGGGGTCATGATCGAGAGTTCCGAAAACGCCGCGAAGTCGGCGGTGTTGAAGGTGTAGATTCTCTCGACGCCGTTCGCCTGCATGGTGGCGACGATCTGCAAGTCGAACACGTCGCCGCCGGTCACTGGCTGGCGGCGAAGCAGGTCGAGCAGCCCGTCAACCGCCTGCGCCGGGGCAGGCAGCACATGGAGAAAAGCGAGCAGATCGGAGATCGCGGCCATGGCCTCGGCGGCGGTGCGCGGCTTGGCCACGCGGCGCGGATTGGTGACGATGGAGTAGAACTCGCAGAGTATCTGCGAGGTCACAAACAGGGTTGTTGACGCATCGGCGCGGGCGGCTTCGAGCAGGTCGCGCGCGGCGGCGTGCTGCGGGGCATCGGCATCGAGCGCATAGACCAGAACATTCGTATCGACGATCCCCGGATCAACCGACATCGCTGTAGATGTCTCGCCGGTGAAGCTCGCCCGCGCCGCCGAGATGCCAGACCGGCAAGGCGGCGGGCTGCGCGGGTTTGGTCAGCGCCGTGTGCTCGCTGATGAAGCGCGCGAGCAAGGCGTCCACGGTAATGCCCAGCCTCCGGGCCTCGGCGGTAAGGCGTGCTTCGGTCTCCTGCGAAATCTCGATGCTCATGAGGGCCGTCCTCTTTCGTGTCGCGCAGTACAGCATACAAGGCTTAAGATGTTAAATTCCTTGCCCAGGAAACGGCGAGCCTGAACATCGATTATCCGTCACCCGCCGGCGATTTTCCAGAATCGCCGTTCTGCGTCTTTGGGAACCTTGCTCACGCGTGGCGGCGGGTGAACCATGCGCCTTGGTGGCGGCCCGGCGCGTCGATTGAAAAATAGCCATGATCGTATCGTACCGCTGCGCCGTGGATTGTGGCGCGGGCAGGGGCGGCGGCTGGCGCGTGCGAGGGGCGGTTCGCTGTAGATTCCCTGCAGATAACAGCGAAAACAGCGAGCCGGCGAGCGCACCGGGGCGGGCAAGGCCGGCAACGGCGGCGCACGACAGCGCGAGCGCCGGGGAGGCCCGGGTTGGTTTTACCGCTTGTGGAAGACGCCGTCCTTCATGATGTGGGTCAGGCGCTCGCCCTGGCCGTCGAGCAGCGAGATGTCGGCGAGCGGGTCGCCGTCGACGACGATCAGGTCGGCGCGGGCGCCGGGCGCGACGATTCCGAGCTCGCCGGCGCGGTTCAGCAGCTCGGCGTTGACCGTGGTCGCCGAGCGGATGATGTCGCAGGGCGCCATCGCTTCGGCGCGGATCACGAATTCGCGCGACTGGTGGCGGTGCATCGGCCCCAACAGGTCGGTGCCGAAGCCGATCCTGACGCCGGCCGACATCAGGATTTCGAGCGAGCGCAGCCCGGCCTCGCGCACATCGCCGAGCTTGGCGAGGCTCGCTTCCGGAAAGCCCAGCTCGCGGCCGAAACGGTGCAGCGCGTCGTAGGTGACGAGCGTCGGCACGACAAACGCGCCGGCGGCGGCGACGCGCTCGGCGGTGGCGCTATCGATCAGATTGCCGTGCTCGATCGAGCGCACGCCGAAATCGATCGAGCGGGCGATCGCCTCGGGCGAATAGGCGTGAGCCATCACATAGGTGCGCCAGGCGCGCGCCTCCTCGACGATCGCGCGCACCTCCTCCTCGCTGTACTGCAAATTCCACACCGGGTCCCAGGGCGAGGCGACGCCGCCCGAGGCCATGATCTTGATCTGCGTCGCGCCCTTCCTGAGCTCGTCGCGGGCGGCGCGGCGGCATTCGGCGACGCCGTCGGCGATGCGGGCGAGCCCGGCGCCGCCCTCGCAGCAGGCGCAGGCGACGACCGAGCGGGTGCGCGGCCGCATGTCGCCGTGCCCGCCGGTCTGGCTCAGCGCCTGGCCCGAGGGGAAGAGCCGCGGCCCGCGCACCAGACCCTGCTCGACCGCCTCCGCGAGCCCGCCATCGGCGCCGCCGGCGTCGCGCACCGTCGTAAAGCCCCGCTGCAGCATGCCTTCGAGCACCCGGGCGGCCTGCAGCGTCACCAGGCTGACCGGCCGCTCCGACAGCCGCGCCAGCACCTGGTCGACCGCGACCACGTGGACGTGCGCGTCGATCAGCCCCGGCATCAGGGTGCGGCCCTTGAGATCGACGGTCTCGGCCGCATCGCTGCGGATCGGCCGGTCCGAGACCTCGCGGATCAGCCCGTCCTCGACGAGGACGTGGCAGCCCTCGCGGCGCTCCCTGGCGGCGCCGTCGAGGACCGCGCCGTTGGCGAAAATTACCGCGGCCATCGCGCCTCGCCTCCCGCCGCCATGGTATTTCGAGCCGAGATTAGGCCGGATTGCCCCTCCGGCGGAAGCGGGCTAACGTCGGCGCAGGCACCCTTGGGAAGGAAGCGTCATGTCGATTTTCGTCATCGGCGGCACGGGTTTCATCGGCCGGCGGCTGGTTCCGCTGCTCGCCGCGCGCGGCGAGGAAGTCGTGTGCATGGACATCAACCCGCAGACCGCGTCCTACGACCATCTGGGCAGGCAGGTGCGCGTGGTGCGCGGCGACGTCGCCCAGTTCGACGACGTGATTTCGGCGATGACCGCAGCCAAGCCCGCGCGGGTGATCAACCTCGCCTACTATCTCGGCAGCGAGCACCCGCCGCACGCCGCCTTCAAGCTCAACATCCTGGGCATGGACAATTGCTTCGAGGCGGCGCGCCTGTGCCGGCGCCAACCGGGTCGCCTACGCCAGCTCGTTGGCGGTCAGCGGCGAGCAGCATTTCTACGGCGACCGGATCGTGACCGAAGAGGATTTCCGCCACGGCCACGTCCAATACGCGATGCACAAGATCTTCAACGAATGGCAGGCGCAGGATTACCGCGAGAAGCACGGCATGGAGATCACCGCGATCCGCCCGGCCAACGTCACCGGCAACGACAAGATCGTGGGCTCGGTCGACCACGTCAAATGCATCACCTTTCCGGCGCGCGGCCAGCCGATCTCGTTTCCGTTCAAGGACGCGATGCGCTGCCCGGTGCATGTCGACGAGATCGCCGAGATCTTCGCGCGCGTGATCATGGCCGACAAGCCGCAGAACTGGGTCTACAACACCGGCGGCGTCGCGATCAGCCTCGGCGAGATCGCCGACATGGTGCGCGAGTTCCTGCCCGACGCCAGGATCACCTTCGACAAGGATGTCGGCGGCAAGGCGATCTCCGGCAACTACCTGATCGACAACAGCCGGCTCGTGCAGGAGTTCGGCGTCCAGTACCGCCCCTACCGCGAGCGCATCCTGCAAATCATCAACGAGGTGCGCCGCGAGGAAGGCCTGCCGGCGATCGCCGACCGCTAGCCAAGCCGAAAGCCGGGGAGCACCGATGGCCGAAGCCGACGACGCGGGCGAGGGCATCGAGCGCAAGCTGTCGACGATCCTGTCGGCGGATGTGGCGGCGTACAGCCGCCTGATGGCCGAGGACGAAGAGCACACCCTGCAAACCTTCCGCGGCCATGCGGAGGTGTTCGAGAAGCTTGTGGCGCTGCATCGCGGCCGCGTCTTCAACACCGCCGGCGATGCGATCCTCGCCGAGTTCGGCAGCGCCGTCGAGGCGGTGCGCTGCGCCACCGAGATCCAGGCGGCGCTGCGCACCCGCAACGACCAGCTGCCCGAGGGCCGCCGGGTCGAGTTCCGCATCGGGGTCAATCTCGGCGACGTGATGGTGCAGGGGCATGATCTGCTCGGCGACGGCGTCAACGTCGCCGCCCGCCTGCAATCGGCGGCCGAGCCCGGCGGCATCTGCATCTCGGGCGGCGTCCACGACCAGATCCGCAACAAATTGTCGCTGTCGTTCAAGCCGTTGGGCGAGATCAACTACAAGAACATCCCGCAGGCGGTGCGCACCTTCGCGATCGCCGGCGGCGAAGGCCTCGGCGCGCTGCCGGCCCCGCCGGAGCAGGCCGTCAGACCCAGGCGCGGGGTTCCGGCCTGGATCGCGACGGCGGCGGCGGCGCTGCTGATCGCCGGCGGCGGGCTGTGGGCCTGGTCCGACCATCAGCGCCAGGCTGCCGAAATCGCCCGCGACGCGCATCTGGCGGCGGAGAGGCTGGCGGCCGGCCAGGCGCGTCAGCAAGCGGACGCCGAGCGTCAGGCGGCCGAAGCGGCGAAGCAAAAGGCGGATTTGGCGGCGGAGACGCTGGCGGCGGAGCAGGCCCGCGAGCAAGCCGACGCGGCGCGGCGGCTGGCGGAGGCGGAGCGCAGAAAGGCCGAATCCGCGCGTCAGGCCACGGCGGCCGACCCGCCGCGGGCGCCGCCGGGGGCAGCCGGCCGGCAGGGACGGGCTCTACGGCGGAGAGATCTGCTACGGGCCCGGGCAGACCGAAGCGGCGCATTGCTACAAGGCGCAGGCGATCGTGCAGAACGGCAAAATCTCGGGTGAATGGCCCGGCCGCGGCGCCGGGGTCATGATCCGGCTCGCCGGCGATGTCTCGCGCTCCGGCGAGGTGGCGATCCATATCCACGGCGAGCGCCCCGACGGGTCGCATTTCGCGGTGATGGACCTCGCCGGCGCGCTGCGCGACGGTCGCATCGAGGCCAAGGGCGGCTTTCGCAGCGGCCGCAGCGTCACCCTGGACTGGCGCCGGAACTGAGCGGACCGCTCAGAGCCGGACGCGCTCGTTGAGGGCGGAGACGCGGATCCCGGAATCGTCGATATGCATCGTGCTGAGCGAGGCGACCGCGACCTCGATGCGCGAATAGAGGTCGAGCGGCATGCCGAGGGCGAACAGCAGCGCGGCGCGGATCACGTCGCCATGGCTGACGATCACCAGATTCTGGTCGGGATGCGCGCGCTTCAGGTCGAACAGCGCGCCGACCGCCCGGTCCTGCACCTGGCGCATGCTCTCGCCGCCGGGAACCGACGCGATGCTGCGGCAGGACCGCCACAATTCCCAGCGTTCGTGCGCCCTGACCTGATCGAAGGTCAAGCCGGTCCAGTCGCCGAAATCGAGCTCGAGCACATCCTCGCGATAGCCGATCGGCAGGCCGAGCCGGGAGGCGAGGATCTCGGCGGTTTCCCGCGTCCGCTGCAGCGGGCTCGCGTAGAGCGCGGCGATCCGGTCGCCGGAGAGGCGCTCGGCCACCGCGACGATCTCGGCGCGACCCTTTTCGGACAGGCCCACCCCGGGCGTGCGCCCGGCGAGCACGCGTCCGGCCAGAACATGCTCGCCGTGCCGCAAAAGATGAAAGACCGTCACCGTGACGCACCCCAAATCCGCGAAGCGAGCGGCGACTGTAGCACCATCGGGGCGTTGACAACGGGCGGCTCGGCTGTGCTATGCGCGCTCCCATGAAGCTGCGCCTCGTCGGATGGTGGCTCGCGGCCGCGCTCGCCGCGGCGTCCCCCGCGGCCGGCGAGGAGCCGGCGCTCAACGTCTACAACTGGTCGGACTACATCGCCCCCGACACGATCGCGAAATTCGAGGCCGAGACCGGGATCAAGGTCGCCTACGACGTCTATGACGGCAACGAGGTGCTGGAGGCGAAGCTCTTGGCCGGCCGCTCCGGCTACGACATCGTCGTCCCCTCGGCGAGCCCGTTCATGGCCCGGCAGATCGCCGCCGGGGTCTACCGCGCGCTCGACAAATCGAGGCTCGACAACTGGAAGAACCTCGACCCGCGCATCCTGGAGCTGGTCGCCGCCGCCGACCCCGGCAACGCGCACGGCGCGCCTTACCTGTGGAGCGACACCGGGATCGGCTACAACGAGGCGCAGGTGCGCGCCGCGCTGGGCGAGGCGGCGCCGGTCGACAGCCTGGCGCTGATCTTCGACCCGGAGAACGCGAGGAAGCTCGCCCAATGCGGCGTCTCGCTGCTCGACACGCCGCAGGAGGTGGTTCCGGCCGCCCTCGCCTATCTCGGGCTCGACCCCAAGAGCCGCGACCCCGGCGACCTCGACAAGGCCTTCGCCGCGCTCGAAAAGATCCGCCCGTTCATCCGCAAGTTCCATTCCTCGCAATACATCAACGACCTCGCCAATGGCGATCTGTGCGTGGCGCTCGGCTATTCGGGCGATGTCGTGCAGGCGCGCAACCGCGCGCGCGAGGCCGGCAACGAGGTGGCGATCGCCTTCCGCGCGCCGACGCAGGGGGCGATGATGTCGGTCGACATGCTGGGCATCCCCGCCGACGCGCCGCATCCGCAGAACGCGCTGCGCTTTATCGACTATCTCTTGCGTCCGGCGGTGATCGCCGACATCACCAACGCGGTTTCCTACCCGAACCCGAACCTGGCGGCGACGGCGCTGGTCGAGCCGGCGATCCGCGACGACCCCGCCGTCTACCCGCCTCCCGATGTCCGCCGCCGCTTTTATGTCGACCTGCCGGCGGCGGCGGATTACGAGCGGGCGCGCACCCGCGCCTGGACGCGGCTCAAATCGGGCCGCTGACCGGCCGGGATGGCGCTGCTCGAAATCACCGGCGCCTCGAAGCGCTTTGGCGCCGCGGTGGCGGTCGACGATGTCACGATGAGCGTCGAGCAGGGCGCGCTGTTCGCGCTCTTGGGCCCCTCGGGCTGCGGCAAGACCACGCTGCTGCGGATGATCGCCGGGCTCGAGACCCCGGACAGCGGGCGCATCGTGATCGACGGGACCGATGTCACGGCGTTGCCGCCCTATGTCCGGCCGGTCAACATGATGTTTCAGTCCTATGCCCTCTTTCCGCATATGGATGTGGCCGCCAATGTCGGCTTCGGCCTGCGCCAGGAGCGGATGGACCGCCGGCGCCGGTCGGCGCGCGTCGCCGAGATGCTGGCCCTGGTGCAGATGTCGGGCCATGAGCGCCGCCGCCCGCACGAGCTCTCCGGCGGGCAGCGCCAGCGCGTCGCGCTGGCTCGGGCGCTGGCCAGGATGCCCAAGCTCTTGCTGCTGGACGAGCCGCTCGCCGCCCTCGACCGCAAATTGCGCGAGGAGACCCGGGTCGAGCTGATCGGCATCCGCGAGCGCGTCGGCGTCACCTTCCTCGTCGTCACCCACGACCAGGAGGAGGCGCTCGGCATGGCCTCGCGCGTCGCGGTGATGAACCAGGGGCGTTTGGCGCAGATCGGCCCGCCGGCCGAGATCTACGAGCGGCCGAGCTCGCGCTTCGTCGCCGATTTCGTCGGCGAGGCGAACTGGTTCGAGGGCGAAGCGGCGGGCGGGCCCGATCGCCCGATGCTGTCCGCGCCGGGCTTCCCCGAGCCGATCCCGCTGCCCGGCGGCGCGGCGGGCCTCGCGCCGGGGGCCGCCGTGGCGTTGGCCGTCCGGCCGGAAAAGCTGCGCCTGTCGCGCGTCCGGCCGGCCGGGGCCGGGCCCGCGATCGCCGCGACGGTGATTTCGATCGGGTATCAGGGTCCGGTCTCGATCATCCGTCTGGCGACAGCAGAGGGCCGGCCGCTGAAGGTGCGGCTGGCGAGCGCGCTTGCCGGCGAGCTCGGGTTGGGCGCGGCGGTGTGGGCGAGCTGGCCGCCCGACGACGGGGTGGTCATCCGGCGATGATCGGGATCGGGCGGCGCGGCCGGCTGCTGCTGATCGGGCTGCCGTTCCTGTGGCTCGGGCTGTTCTTTCTGCTGCCGCTCGTCATCGTGCTGAAGATCAGCCTCGCCCACAGCACCCTCGGCATTCCGCCCTACACGCCGCTCTTCGCCGCCGATGGCGGCGTCCGCGCCACCCTCTCCAATTTCACCCTGCTCGCCCGCGACGATCTGTACCTGCGCGCCTATCTGGGCTCGCTCGGCTACGCCGCGACGGCGGCCCTCTTGTGCCTCGCCCTCGGCTATCCGTTCGCCTACGCGATCGCCCGCGCGGCGGGGGCGTGGCGCAACCTGCTGCTGTTTCTCGTCATGCTGCCGTTCTGGACGAGCTTTCTGATCCGCGTCTACGCCTGGATCGCAATCCTGAAGCCGCACGGCCTTCTCAACCAGCTCCTGATCGCGATCGGGCTGATCGCGGACCCGCTGCCGCTGCTCAACAACCGCTTCTCGGTATTGCTGGGCCTGGTCTATTCCTACCTGCCGTTCATGATCCTGCCGATCTACGGCAGCTTGTCGGCGCTCGACGAAAGCCTCCTCGAAGCGGCGGCCGATCTCGGCGCGCGGCCGTTCCGGGCGTTTTTGGACGTGACCCTGCCGTTGTCTTTGCCCGGCGTCGCCGCGGGCTCGCTGCTCGTTCTGATCCCGGCGATCGGCGAGTTCGTGATCCCCGACCTGCTCGGCGGAGCCGACACCCTGATGATCGGCAAGGTCTTGTGGGACGAGTTCTTCAACAACCGCGACTGGCCGGTCGCCGCCGCGGTCGCGGTGGCGCTGGTCGCGGCGCTGGCGGTCCCGGTGCTCGCCGCGCAGCGCCTGCTCGACCGGACCCGCGCCGCGGAATGAGGCGCCGGCCCTGCCTCGGACGCCAGCCCTGCCCTGTCCGCGCTCAATTCCAGCTCATGAACGTCTTGAGCTTGTCGTAGGACGGCCGGTTGGCGGCCCATTCCTTGTCCAAAAGACCGACCGCCTTCTTCGACAATACCCAGCTCAATGTCACATCGCTGTTGGTCAGCCTGAACTCGGCGAAAGCGGAGTCCCCGACGTCGTCTTTCAGGATTTTCATCGCGCGGTACCCCAGAGCGCCGCCGGTGTTGAACAGCGCCGCCGGCGGCGCGGTCGCGTCCGACGCGACATTCAGGGAAAAGGGCGAATTGTGGGTCTGCCACGAAATGTCGCGGTCGGCCTGTGCGCTTTCGAGCTCCGGATCGCTGGTAATCTGAATCACAAAGAATTTTATCTTGCGATCGCCTTTTATCCGGTCGAGGGCGCGACGCAGGTCATAGATGCTGCCCGCTCCGAAATTTTCGAAATATCCGCCGTCGACGATGCGGTCGGCGATACGGTTTCCGTTCATCAAGGTTCCCGCCGCGTCTATATACGGAAAGCGCGCCGAGTTGTGCGCCGCCGTGCTGATCGCCACATCGGACCCCGGAATCACTTTGGTGAAGAAGTCGAGAGCGTCGGTAAACCGGTCGTCCTCGATCAGGAGATTGCTGGTGATGATGCGCCGCCCGGTCTTTTCGGAGGTTCCGTTGATGATCAGGGCCGGCAGCCAGGATGTCGCGCCCCAGATCGAGTGGAACGGCTTGTCGAGCCCGGTGGTCGATTTGGGCATCGCGGCGCGCCACCCTTCCTCCCAGGAATGCTCGAGCGCCCGCCCCCGGTCCGGCAGGATTGTACCCGGCAGATAACGCTGCGTGAGGTCGGGATAGAGGCCCGTCAGAAACGTCGGCCCGAGAAAATCGTGATTGATCGCATCAAGGCCGCACCGGACGATGCTGGTCCGGGTCGCTTTGCCGGCGCACTTGTCGCCGGGCGTTTTGCCGTCGTCCGCGATCACATCGTTCAGCATCGTGCGATAGACGACCGCGCCCAGGCTGCCGCCCGATACGCTGCTGATCGCGAACACGTATTTATGGAACCCGGGATGATCCTGCTCGATCCGGGCCAGCACCTCGGTCGTCCAATAGGCGGCGCGGCTGGCGCCGCCGGCGGTCGCGACCAGGACCAGCGGCGTCGGCTCCGCCGATTTGGGCTTGTCCTTCCACCATTGGTCGAACGCCTGGGAAAGCGGCGTGCCCGCGACCTGGGCGCCTGGAGCCGGCTTCAGCAGCGCCACCCGGTGGTTGTCGGAACAGCCGATAACGCTCGAAACGACGGCGAAGAGAACGACCAAGGTGGCGATCGGCAAGCGCAGCAGCTCGCCCGGCACGGCCACAAAGAAGGTCCCGATGAACACCCACGCCGCGGCCACCGACATGATGATCGGCGCGCTCGGCAATCGGCTCGACCAGCCGATGATCGGGATGCCGGAATCGATGCTGGCCAGGAACAAGACGCCGAACACGGCGATGTTGAAGCGCAAGGTCATGGCCGGAACGCCGTCGATTCGGCCGGCCGCCCAAAGAAGGAAGGCCAGCCAGACGGACGCGATCGCCAACGCGGAAAATGCCGGCAGGGCGACAAAGCCGCTGGCGACGAACGCCGCGAACGTCGCGATTGCAAGCCCCAGCGCCCAGCGCTTGACGCGCCCGTCGACCCGGATTTCGTCGACGCCGCGCTTGAATTTCGGGTCGACCGGCGCGGCGGCCAAGTGTCTCCGGTTGAGAGCGTTGACGATACGCCGGCGGCTTAAGACAAATCCCCAGTACAAAGATCCAAGGACAATCATCATCACGATGACGATTGCCTCGCGGCCGATATTCGGCCAGCCGGCCCTCCCCAGCGCGACCAAAACGGAGATCAGAACCAGCGTGCCGAGCACCCGCGGGATTTGCGCGTTGCGCTTTTCGATCAGCTCGGCGCTCAGGCGGGGCGGCTTATAGAAGATCGGGCGGCGCTCGCGCGCGGGCAGACGCGAGACAAAGCGGCCCCAGTAAAACGTCTCAACCGCCCAGATAAGCGCAAAGAATGCAAAAACCGACAGATTGACCATGCCGGGGCCGGTGAGGGCGTCCTCGAGCAATGCCAGCAGCGCGTCCTGGCTTTGCGGGATCAGCACGATAAGGATGGTGACGGCGATCCAGACCAGGACGCAAAACCGCATCGGCCGCAGGATGTCCCAGTAATCCTTCACCAGCTCCCACCACGGGCCGACTGTATAGATCAGCCCCTTGCGGGTGGATTTTGGAGCAGTGACATCGAGGTCGAAGAATGGATCAAATTGCGCCACGTTCCCCTCCGCCCTCTTGGTCCAGGCGCGCGCCTGACGGTCCCCTAAATTGGAGCACGCACGCCGTCCCGTCTGTGAAACCGGTCACACCGCCGACTTTTTCGAGGCCCGCCCGCAGGCGCGGGGGAGCCTCGCGCCGGCTCGGCGCTGACAGCGTCGAATCCGGATGATATCAACCGCGGATGACCGATCCCGCCGCCGCGCCGGCGATGACGCCTCGACAATGGCTGCGCCTGATGCTGGTCGGGCTCGGCACGTCGGTGGTGCCGCTCGACACCGCGGTCAATATCGGCTTTCCCGACATCACGGCGAGCTTCGGACTGCCGATCCAGATGATCCAGTGGGTCGTCATCTGCTATGTCTTGACCTATGCGAGCCTGCTGTTGGCCTTTGGCCGGGTCGGCGACATCTTCGGCCACGCCCGGGTGTTTCGCGCCGGCCTCATATGGGGCGTCGCTGCGTTCCTCTTATGCGCGGCGGCGCCGAGCTATGGCTGGCTGTTGTTCTTCCGGTTCCTGCAGGGGATCGGGGCCGGGCTGGTGATCAGCGTCGCCCCGGCGCTGGTGACCGGGCTCTTTCCCGAGGACAGGCGCTCGCGCGCGGTCGCGGCGTTCGCGATGATCGTCGCGCTGAGCTCGGCGGCGGGGCCGCTGCTCGGCGGCGCGCTGGTCTATTTCTGGGGATGGCCGGCGGTGTTCTGGTTCCGCGCGCCGATCGCGCTGGCGGCGCTGCTGTTTGCGCGCGGCCTGCCGGTCGCCTCGCGCGCCGGCGGGCGCGAGTCGCTCGACATCGTCGGCGCGCTGCTGCTGACGATCGGCATCAGCACCCTGCTGCTGACCCTCAACCGGGTGCAGCATCCGAGCCTCGACGATGTTGTGCTGCCGGCCCTCGCCGCGGCCGCCGCGGCGAGCCTCCTCGGGTTCGCCCGGTGGGAGCGCCGGGTCCCCCGGCCGATCATCGATCTCGACCTCTTCCGCAACCGCGGCTTCGCGGTCGCCAACTGCGTCAGCATCGTGGTCTATCTGACCAGCTTTTCGGTGCTGCTGTTCGCCCCCTATTACCTCGTGCGCGCGGCCGGGCTGCCGCTGCCGGCGGCGGGGGCCGTGCTCGCGCTTTCCTATGGCGGGACGATGGCGGCCTCGCCGCTCGCCGGGCGGTTGATCGAACGCTTTCCGGCCCAGCGCATCGCCATTCTCGGCGCGGTTTTGAGCGGCGCCGGCCTGTTCGCGATCGGGAGCTGGAGCCCGGGCGCGCCTTGGCAGGCCGCGGTCATCGTTGCGACGCTGGTCGTGCAGGGCGTCGGCATGGGCCTTTTTCAGGTCTCCTATATCGACGTGGTGATGGCGACCTTGCCGCCGCGCCATCGCGGCGTCGCCGGCAGCCTTGTGACCCTGACCCGAACCCTCGGCACGGTCAGTGGCGCGACCCTGCTGACCTTGCTGTTCCACGCGATCGAAACCTCGGCCTCGGCAGGCGGGGAACCGCAGGCGACGGGTTTTCTGACGGCCTTCAGCTGGACCTTTCGCATCGCCGGCGCGGTCGCGGCGCTGACCGGGATGATCGCCGCGCTGACCAGCCGCCCCCGCCGCTGACCCCACCAGAGGCCGCTTGCCGGGCGCCGCAGGGCCGGGCATGCTGCGATCACCAACGCCGCACCCAGGGGGGAATTCGATGAAGACGAGCCAGGACCGCATCCTGACGACGCATGTCGGCAGCCTGCCGCGCCCGCCGGAGCTGCGGCAGATGCTGGTGCGCAAGGACCAGGGCGAGCCCTACGACAAGGAGGCGCTGGCGCGCCTCGTGCGCCAGGCGGTCGTCGACATCGTGCGCCGCCAGGCCGCGGTCGGCGTCGACATCGTCAATGACGGCGAGATGTCGAAGCCCGGCTATTCGACCTATATCGCCGACCGGCTCTCCGGGTTCGGGGGCCACGTCCCGGCGCTGCCGCGGCTCGACACCAAGGACCATCCGAACTTCCTCGCCGCGCTCGAGCGGATGACCGGGGCGAACGTGGCGCGCCGCGCCCAATGCGTCGGCCCGATCGCCTGGCGCGACCGCGAGCCCTTGACCGAGGATCTCGCCAATCTGAAGGCAGCGCTGGGCCAGGCGACGGCGGTCGAGGGGTTCATGACCGCGGCCTCGCCGGGCCTCGTCCCGGTGTTCCAGACCAACGCCTACTATCCCTCGCACGAGGCCTATGTCGAAGCGTCGCCGCCTGCATGCAGGAGGAGTACGAGGCGATCGCCGAGGCCGGGTTCGTGCTGCAGCTCGACTGCCCCGATCTGGCGATGGCGCGCCATACGAGCTTCCAGGAGCTGAACGAGGCCGATTTCCTCAAACGCGCGGCCTTCCATGTCGAGGCGCTGAACCACGCGCTGCGCAACGTGCCGGCGGACCGGGCGCGCATCCACATCTGCTGGGGCAATTACGAGGGGCCGCACGACCACGACATCGCGTTCGCCAAGGTCGCCCCGATCCTGGTCAAGGCGAAGCCGCAGGCGCTCGTCGTCGAGGCCGCCAACCCGCGCCACGCGCATGAATGGAATGTGTGGCGGGAAACCAAGCTGCCCGACGACAAGATCCTGATCCCCGGCGTGCTCGACACCTCGACCAATTATGTCGAGCACCCGGAGCTGGTCGCCGAGCGCATCTGCCGCTTTGCCGACATCGTCGGCCGCGAGCGGGTGATCGCCGGCAGCGATTGCGGCTTCGGCACCTTTGCCGGCTACGGCAAGCTCGACCCGGACATTTCGTTCAAAAAGCTCGCCGCCATGGCCCAGGGCGCCGAGATCGCCTCGAAGCGGCTGTGGGGCGGGTAAGGAGCAAGGACAGAAAAATGGCGGCGAGCGAGCTCTACCAAAAGGGCGCCGCGATGCGGCGGCGGCTGATGGGCGAGGCGGCGGTCGAGCGGGCCGCGCGCGAGACCTACAGCGACCCGGTGATGAAAAAATTCATCGAGGTGGCGACCGAGACCGTGTTCGGCGCGCTGTGGACGCGGCCCGGCCTCGACCTGAAGACCCGGGCGCTGATCTGCGTCGTCTCCGATGCCGCCACCGGGCGCGAGCCCGAGCTCGGGCTGCATCTGCGCATGGCGCTGCGCCAGGGCTGGACCGAGGAAGAGCTGACCGAGGTCCTGCTCCACCTGTCGGGCTATGTCGGGGTGCCGATCATCCGCGAATCGATGATGGCAGCGAGCAAGGCCTTCGCCGAGCACCGCGCGGAGCAGGCGGCGGAAAAACCGTCGACCGCGTGAACGGGATCGAGCGGGGATGCAGGCGGCGCATATCCTGGTCATCCCGTCCTGGTATTCGACCGGCCGAGGCGCCGGCGGCGGCTATTTTCGCGACCAGGCGCTGGCGCTCAAGGCCGCCGGATGCCGGGTGGCGATCCTCGCGCCCGAAATTCACACGCTGCGCGATCTTCGCAAGGGCGGGTCGCGGCCCCGCAGCGGCCGGGTCACGGTCGAGCACGACGAGGTCGCGGTCTACCGGCGCAACGGGTTCGTGGCCGTGCCGCGCGTGCCGTACCGCAATGCGCTGGCGTGGACGCTGTGCGGGCTGAAGGCGGGCCAGCATTACATGGCCGGAAACGGCGCGCCCGACCTCATTCACGCGCATTGCTGCCTCAATGCCGGGGTGCTGGCGCTGGCGATGAATTCCCGGCACGGGGTTCCGTTCGTGATCAGCGAGCACAGCCCCGGCTTCGGACAGACCCGCCTGCGCTGGTGGGAGCGCGACCTGGTGCGCCGGGTTCTCAGGCGCGCCAGCCGGTGCACGGCGGTCAGCCCGCATCTCGCCGACCTGCTCGAGGCGCAATATCCGGGCTCGTCGTGGCTTTATCTGCCCAATGTCCTCGGCGCGGCGTTCCTGACGCAAGCCGCCCCGGCGGCGCGCGAGGCGGACCAGGATCGCTTTGTCTTTCTGTGCGCCGCCCGGATGTCGCCGGAGAAGGGGCATTCCCGGCTGATCGAGGCTTTCGCGGCCGCCTTCCGCGGCGATTTCGATGTCCGTCTGCGGCTTGTCGGGGACGGCCCGACGCAACCGCTGCTCGAAAGGCTGTCGGCGCAGCTGGGCGTCACGCCGCAGGTCGACTTCGCCGGGACCTTGTCGTCCGAGGCGGTGCGCGAAGCGATGCGGAGCGCGGACGCCTTTGTCCTTGCCAGCTCGGTGGAAACTTTTGGCGTGGCCGTGATCGAGGCCTTGGCCTGCGGCCTGCCGGTGATCTGCACGGCGTGCGGCGGGCCCAATCACCTGGTCACCCCGGCGAACGGCCTCCTGGTCCCGGTCGCCGATCAAGCGGCGCTGCGGCAGGCGCTCCTCGACATGCGCCGCCGCGCGGCAGGCTACGACCGGGAAAATCTCCGCGCCGAGGCGGTCCGCCGGTTCGGCCCCGACGCGTTCGCCCGCAGGTTCCAGGAGATCCTTTCCTGACCCCTTGGCGCGGCCTCGGTCATTCGGGGAGGCCTGCCGCTCGCAAGCCGTCCTCGAACCTTGCGAGGTCTTCGGCTCGGCGGAACGGTATCCAGTCCGCCAGGTTGGAAATGCGCGCCGCCGGATCGGCCAGGCGCAGCCGCGCGATTTCCTGCTGTGCTTCAGGAAGACGCCCGGAAAGTGCGTGGCTGACGGCGGCTTCGCGCAACGCCGGCAGGTAGTTTGGGCGCTGCTGCAACGCCCGTTCCGCCCAAACCGTCGCGGCGTCGTACCGGCCGGCGAGAACATGAGCGAATGCGATCCCGCCATAGGCACGAAAAATGAGCGGATCGAGCGGGCTGAGGCGAATTGCTTGGTCGAGGTGTTTGATGGCCGTTTCCGAATCGCCGAGAAAGGCTCTGGTCCAGCCGCTGGAAGTCCATGCCCACGCCAGGTTCGGGTCGATCGCGAGCGCCCGGTCAATGGCCACGACGCCGCCCTCGAGATCGTGGAGCATCCACGCGAGCGCGTATCCGCCGGTGCACAGCGCGACGGCGTCGTCCGCGCCCAGCTCGATAGCCCGGCGCGCCAGTCGCCCGGCTTCGGCAACTTCCTGTACGCGATCGATCAGCCAGCCGTTAAATTTCCGCCAGACATAGCACCACGCTGCCATGCCGTAGCCCGAGGCGAATTCCGGGTCGAGCTCGACGGCTCGGTAGAACAGACCCTGCGCTTCGTCATTCGCCTCTCTCGTCCATTGATGGAAGGTCGCCA
Source organism: uncultured Alphaproteobacteria bacterium (assembly GCA_963716115.1). Classification (GTDB taxonomy): domain Bacteria; phylum Pseudomonadota; class Alphaproteobacteria; order ATCC43930; family CGMCC-115725; genus AP-15. The sequence goes on along the minus strand of CAVQSZ010000009.1, from coordinate 148,441 downwards.
TGCCGCGGAGGAAGTAGTCGTAGGCATCAAGGCTTTCCGTCGGCTTGCGCTTGGCGCGCTCGATCTCGGCCTGCTCGAGCCTCGGCGCGATGGCGCCGACGACGCTCGCGGTCACCTGGTCCTGGAGATCGAAGATGTCGTCGAGCCCGCCGTCGAAGCGGTCGGCCCACAGATGCGTGCCGGCGATCGCGTCGATCAGCTGCCCGGTGATGCGCACGCGTTGGCCGGCCTTGCGCACGGACCCTTCGAGAACGTAGCGCACGCCGAGCTCGCGCCCGACCCGCTTCACGTCGACTGCCTGCCCCTTGTAGGTGAAGCTCGAATTCCGGGCGATGACGAAGAGCCATTTGATCCGGGACAGCGCGGTGATGATCTCTTCGGCGATGCCGTCGGCAAAATACTCCTGCTCGGGATCGCCGCTCATGTTGGTGAACGGCAGAACCGCAATAGACGGTCGGTCGGGAAGGGCGAGCGGCGGTCGCTGCCTCGGCCGGCTTCGATGGGGCGGCTGCTCGCGCCCGACGCCGCCGCGACCCGTACGCGGTGGACGCGCACCGGCCGGGCAATGTTCTTGACCTGCTGCTCGCCCAAATCCTCGAAGGCGAAGTCGAGCTTGTCGCGCACCTGGTCGCGCACCACCCGGCTCACGCAGATCCCGCCGGGCTCGGCGAGAGCCTCGAGCCGCGCCGCCACATTGACGCCGTCGCCATAGATGTCGCGGCCGTCCTTGATGATGTCGCCGAGGTTGATCCCGATGCGGAACTCGATGCGCCGCTCGATCGGCACGCCGGCGTTCCGCTCGGCCATCTCGCGCTGCGCCTCGACCGCGCAGCGGACCGCGTCGACAACGCTGGCGAACTCGACCAGCAGGCCGTCGCCCGTCGTCTTGACGATGCGGCCCCGATGCTCCTTGATCTTGGGATCGACCAGCTCGCGCCGCAGCGTCTTCAACGCCGCGAGAGTGCCTTCCTCATCCTCTCCCATCAGCCGCGAATAGCCGCACACGTCCGCCGCCAGGATCGCCGCCAGCTTGCGTTCGACGCGGCCTTGGTTCTCGGACTGCATGGGTCCACCCTCCCGACCGCATGAATGCTACAGGACCGGGCGCTCGACGTACATTCCGCAGCGGAGGCGCAGCTTTCAGGTCGCCGGCGGGGCTTGCAGCAAGGATATGAACCGCGCCGCCGCCTCGATATCCGTGGCCAAGCCGCGGCGGCGCCGGGCCTGCTCGGAATCCTCGCCCCAGGCTTCGATCTGAAAGCTCTCGTCGAGCTGCGAGGCGGCGAAGGCCTCGGCCGGATCGAGCCGCCCTTCGAAAAGCGCCAGCGCGATGACCAGGGAGCCGCAGGCGCCGGCCGCCGCCTGCAGCGCGGCCAAGGTGAAATCGTCGTGCGCGGCGACCGCGGCGGCGAAGGCGTCGAGGCTCGCCGCCGGCTGGCCCGCCGGGATCACGCCGCAGGTCGCCGTCAGCGGCGCCTCGTAGCGCCACGCCGCCCAGTCGATCAGCGGCTGCCACACCGCCTGCTGCCGCTCGGCGAGCGCAGGCGGATGGGCCGCCCGGTAGCAGACGAGGTCGGTCCCGGCGTAATTGGCGACCTCCCGGACGATCGCCTCGCGCTGCCCCGCCTCCCGGTCGAGCGCGGTGTAGGCAAGGCGGGTCAGCGGCATCGCCGCCGGCCGGACCTCGCCCTCCTGCGCCTGCCATTCCTCGGCGATCGCCGCCGCGAGCGCTGCGCTCGGCACGATCAGATCGTTCTTGGCCGGGGTCTTGACCTGCTTGCCGTCGAGGGTGACGGCGTAGCCGGCGGCCGCCGGGACGGCCGCCGCCTGCCGATAAAACCGCTTCATGCCGGCAGGTCCAGCTCGGCGAAGGGGTCCGCGGCATCGGCGGAAAAGCCGAAAAACTCCCAGGTCCGCCGCATATGCTCCGGCAGCGGCGCCGTGACCCGCAGCACCCCGCCCCGCGGATGCGGGATCGCCAGCGCGCGGGCGTGCAGATGCAGCCGCCGCGACCCCGGCGCCCCGGCCAGGTGCGAGGCCGCGGCCCCGTATTTCGGGTCGCCGAGGATCGGCGCGCCGATCGCCGCGCAATGGGCGCGCAGCTGGTGGGTGCGTCCGGTGACCGGCATCAGGGCGAGCCAGCTCGCCCGGTCGCCGGCGCTGTCGATCGTCCGGTAAAAGGTGATCGCGTGCTTGCCCTCTTCGGCGTCGGGGCGGACGCGCGCGCCGGCCCGGCCGGGGAGCTTGGCGAGCGCCAGCGCGATCCGGCCCTGCGGCGGCTTCGGCGCGCCGACCACGACCGCCCAATAAATCTTGCGCGTCCGCTTGTCGCGAAAGGCCCGGGTCAGCGAGGCCGCCGCCGTGACGGTGCGGGCGATGACCAGAACCCCGCTGGTGTCGCGGTCGAGCCGGTGGACGAGCCGCGGCCGCTCAGCGCCGCCAAAGCGCAGCGCGTCCAGGAGCCCGTCGAGATGCCGCTCGGTGCCGCTGCCGCCCTGAACCGCGAGGCCCGGAGGCTTGTTCAGCACAATGACCGCCTCGTCGCGGTGCAGGACCGCGGCTTGCAGCATCGCCTCGTCCGCCGGCGGCACGCCGCGCGCGACCCTCGGCGGGCCGGCGTCGGCGTCGAGCGGCGGCAACCGGATCGCCTGGCCCGGCGTCACCCGGTCGCCGGCGCGGGCGCGCTTGCCGTCGACCCGAATCCGGCCGGTGCGCAGCAGCTTTTCGAGCCTGCCGTGGGAGAGCGCCGGGTAATGGCGCCTGAACCAGCGGTCGAGGCGAAGGATGCCGTCCTCGCCGGCGATCGTCACGGTCTCGCCGGCCTCGCTCATGCCCGATCCCCCGCGGCGGCGCGCCGGCGCAATTTGTCCCAATAGTCGAGCCGCTTTTTGACCTCGCGCTCGAAGCCGCGCTCGCTCGGGCGATAGAAGCTGCGGCGCTCGGTCCCGTCCGGAAAATAATTCTGGCCGGAAAACCCCTCCTCGGAACCGTGGTCGTAGACATAGCCCCGGCCGTAGCCGAGGTCGCGCATCAGCCGCGTCGGCGCGTTCAGGATGTGCATCGGCGGCATCAGGGAGCCGGTCTCGGCGGCCATCCGCCGCGCCTCGCCGAAGGCCGCGTAGGCGGCGTTCGATTTGGGCGCGGTCGCCAGATAGATCACGCACTGGGCGATCGCGAGCTCGCCCTCGGGCGAGCCCAGCCGGTCGTAGGCGTCCCAGGCGGCGAGCGCCTGGACGACGGCCTGCGGATCGGCGAGGCCGATATCCTCGACCGCCGCGCGGGTCAGGCGACGCAGGATGTAGACCGGGTCCTCGCCGCCCGCCAGCATCCGCGCCAGCCAGTAAAGCGCGGCGTCCGCATCCGAGCCGCGCAATGATTTGTGCAGGGCGCTGATCAGATTGTAGTGGCCCTCCTGCGCCTTGTCGTAGAGCGGCGCGCGGCGCTGCACGAGCCGGGCCAATTCGCGCGGGTCGAGGGCGCCGCCCTTCGGCAGGCGCGCGATCTCCTCGACCATGTTGAGGAGGAACCGGCCGTCGCCGTCGGCCATCGCCCGCAGCGCGGCGCGGGCGTCGTCGGTCAGCGGCAGGTTTTGCCGCAGATGCTGCTCGGCGCGCCGCAGCAGGGTTTCGAGGTCGTCGTCGTCGAGCCGGCGCAGCACCAGCACCTGGGCGCGCGACAACAGCGCGCCGATCAGCTCGAAGGACGGGTTCTCGGTGGTGGCGCCGACCAGGATCACGGTGCCGTCCTCGACGACCGGCAGAAAGGCGTCCTGCTGGGCGCGGTTGAAGCGGTGGATCTCGTCGACGAAGAGAAGCGTGCCGCCGCCCATCTCGCGGCGCTTCCTGGCCGCATCGAACACCTTGCGCAGATCGGCGACCCCGGAAAAGACCGCCGACAGCGGCTCGAAGGCAAGCTCGGTCCCGTGCGCCAGAAGCCGCGCGATCGTGGTCTTGCCGCAGCCCGGCGGCCCCCACAGGATCATCGAGGCGAGCCGCCGGCTCGCCATCATCCGCCCGATCGGCCCCTCGGCCCCGAGGAGATGGTCCTGGCCGACGATATCGGCGAGGCGGTTGGGGCGCAGCCGGTCGGCCAGCGGCTGCGGCGCCTGGCTCTCGAACAACGTGCTCATCGGCAGCCGGGGGCCCCGGCGAAGACCTCGTCGAACGTCTGGCGCAACACCCGGTCGACATCCGCCATCGTCGCCGCCGCGCCGAGCGCCGCGAGCGAGGTGACGCCGTGCCCGGAAATCCCCGGGGCGATGCCGCAGGGGACGATGCCGCGGTACTGGTCGAGGTCGGGGTCGATGTTGAGCGCCATGCCGTGATAGGTGACCCAGCGCCGCACCCGCACGCCGATCGCCGCGATCTTGTCCTCGCGCCCGTCCTGGGCGACCCAGATGCCGATGCGGCCCTGGCGGCGCTCGCCCGTGACGCCGAAATGCGCCAGCGCCCGGATCGCCCATTCCTCGAGATGGTGGACGTAGCAGTGCACATCCTCACGGCGGCGGGCGAGGTCGAGCATGACGTAGGCCACCCGCTGCCCCGGCCCGTGATAGGTGTACCGCCCGCCGCGGCCGGTCGGGTGGACCGGCAGGCGATGCGGGTCGAGCAATTCTTCGTCGCGCGCGCTGGTCCCGGCGGTGTAGAGCGGCGGGTGCTCGAGGAGCCATACGAGCTCGGGCGCCGTGCCGGCGCGGATCGCCGCGACGCGGCCCTCCATCGCGTCGACCGCAGCCGCGTAACCGACCGGCGCCGCGCTCGCCCGCCACTCGATCCCGGCCGCCCCAGTGCTTATGTCCAGGTCCATCTGCCTTGATATGGGGGGCCGGATTTGCTAATCACCCCGGCCCCTGGCGTGCGGTCGTGGCGGAATTGGTAGACGCGCAGCGTTGAGGTCGCTGTGGGGGAAACTCCGTGGAAGTTCGAGTCTTCTCGACCGCACCAGGGCGCGGGCCGCCGACACGCTTGGCCGAGATTGCTTCGTCGCGGTGCTCCTCGCAATGACGACCTCGGTGTGCGTCATTGCGAGCGCAGCGAAGCAATCTCGATGACATAGTCATCCTCGACAACATGGTCGTCGTCATGCAGAACACGCGGCTCTCGACCCTCGATTTCGATCTCGGCCCCGAGATCGACATGCTGCGGGCGACGGTGCGCGATTTCGCCGAGGACAAGATCGCGCCGCATCGCCGCCGAGATCGACCGCACCGACCGCTTCCCGATCGAGTTGTGGCCGCAGATGGGGGCGCTGGGGCTGCACGGCGTCACCGTCGAGGAGGAATACGGCGGCGCCGGCATGGGCTATCTCGCCCATTGCGTGGCGATGGAGGAGGTCAGCCGCGGCTCGGCCTCGGTCGGGCTCTCCTACGGCGCCCATTCGAACCTCTGCGTCAACCAGATCCGGCGCAACGGCAGCGAGGCGCAAAAGCGGAAATACCTGCCGAAGCTGATCTCGGGCGAGCATGTCGGCGCGCTGGCGATGAGCGAGCCCGGGGCCGGCTCCGACGTGGTCTCGATGCGGCTGCGCGCCGACCGGAAGGGCGACCGGTACGTCCTCAACGGCAGCAAGATGTGGATCACCAACGGCCATTACGCCGACACGCTCGTCGTCTACGCCAAGACCCGGCCCGACGCCGGCTCGCGCGGCATCACCGCCTTTCTGATCGAGAAGGGGTTCAAGGGGTTCCGCCCGGCGCAGAAGCTCGACAAATTGGGGATGCGCGGGTCGCCGACCTCGGAGCTGGTGTTCGAGGATTGCGAGGCGCCGGCCGAGAACGTGCTCGGCGCGGTCGACGAGGGCGTGCATGTCCTGATGAGCGGCCTCGACTACGAGCGCGCGGTCCTGGCCGCCGGCCCGCTCGGGATCATGCAGGCCTGCCTCGACGTGGTGATCCCCTATATCCACGACCGCAGCCAGTTCGGCCAGCCGATCGGCGAGTTTCAGCTGATCCAGGGCAAGGTCGCCGACATGTACACGGCGATGAACGCCTGCAAATCCTATGTCTACGCCGTGGCGCGGGCCTGCGACCGCGGCCGGACGACGCGCAAGGACGCCGCCGGCGCCATCCTCTACGCCGCCGAGAAGGCGACGGCGATCGCGCTCGACGCGATCCAGATCCTCGGCGGCAACGGCTACATCAACGACTTCCCGACCGGGCGCCTGTTGCGCGACGCCAAGCTCTACGAGATCGGCGCCGGCACCTCGGAGATAAGGCGTATGCTGATCGGCCGCGAAATCTTCCAAGAGACCGCTTGAGATGCGCCGGTCTGATCACCCCCACCAGCATCTCGCCACACCGGCGAAAGCCGGTGCCCATTTCCGCCATGGGTCCCGGCCTTCGCCGGGAAGGCGAGGTAAGGGGCTGCCGCCATGCGCCGGCTGATCTCCTCCGGCTCGCCGTTCGAGGCCGAGGGCGGGTACAGCCGCGCCGTCGTCGACGGCGAGTGGGTCTTCGTCGCCGGCACCACCGGGTTCGACTACGCGCAAATGACGATCGCCGACGACCCGGCGGAGCAGGCGCGCCAAGCGTTGCGCAACATCGAGAAGGCACTGGCCGAGGCGGGCGCGGCGCTCGCCGATGTCGTGCGGGTCCGCTATTACGTCCCGAACCCTGCCGATTGGCCGACGATCGTGCCGGTGCTGGGCGAGGTTTTCGGCGCGATCCGGCCGGCCGCGACGGCAGTGTTCTGCGGTCTCGTCGATCCCCGCATGAAGATCGAGATCGAGGTGACCGCGCGCCGCGGTCGGAGCGCGCCGTGAAGAGGACCGACATGAGGCGGCTCGTCACCCTCTGCCGCGATGATTCTTGCCGCGGCACCCGCCGCCCGCGGGGCAGCGGCACAGCAGGTTTCGCGGGTGCCGCGTGTGGGGTTGCTCATTCAGGGCTCGGCGGAGACGGTGACCGGCAGATTGGCCGGAGGCGAATTCCGCGAGGGTATGCGCTCGCTCGGCTGGATCGAGGGCAAGAACATTCTCGATCGAGGATCGCTTTGCCGATGGCGATCCGGCGCGGCTGGCGGCGGATGCCGCCGAATTGGCTGCGGCATAAAGTCGACGTCATCGTCGCCTTCGGCCCGCTCCGCCGCCCGCGCAGCCCGCCAGGCAACTTCGACGATCCCGATCGTGACGTCTGCGGCGCGACCCACGTATCGGCCTCGTCGCCAGCTTGGCGCGGCCGGGCGGCAACGTGACCGGCCTCTCGACCATGGGGCCGGACCTGGTTGCGAAGCAGCTTCAACTGTTGAAGGAGGCCGTGCCGCGGGTAAGCAAAATCGCCGTGCTGCTGCAGCCGGATAGCTCGTTTCACGCGCAGCAGATGACGGAGCTCGAAAGCGCCGCCGCGCTCTTGGGCGTCTCGCTGCTTCCAGTTGCCGTCGGCACCGCTCGAGACCTGCCGCAGCGCTTTGACGAGATGACGGAAGCCGGTGCAGATGCCTATTTCGTGCTCTCCGAACCGAGAACCAACGAGATGCGCGACGACATCGCCGCGCTCGCTTTGCGCCATCGCCTGCCCGGCGCGGCACAGGACCGCCGGCTGGGTCGAGGCGGGGGTGCTGCTCTGTTATGGAGTGAATTATTCCGCGATTCACAGGCGGCTTGCCGTCTTTGTCGATAAGATCCTCAAAGGTGCGAAACCCGCCGATCTGCCGGTCGAGCAGCCGACGACATTCGAATTGGTCGTCAACCTGAAACCGCGAAGGCGCTCGGCCTGAAGATCCCGCCATCGATCCTTGCCCGCGCCGACGAGGTCATCGAATGAGGCGGCGCGATCTGCTGCTGGTTGCGCCGCCTCGGCAATGGCCGGGAACCCGGCCTCGGCCGCGGTCGAGACGCCGTATATCGGCCTTATCCACGCGGGGTCGCCGCAGGAGAACCAGAGCCTCCTCGATGCGTTCCGCAACCATCTCTCTGCGCTCGGCTGGACCGACGGCGGCAACATCGCGGTTCTCGACCGCTGGGCCGAGGAGCGGGCCGAGCGGCTGCCGGCGATCGTCGAGGAGCTGATCGGCGCCGGCGCCGCTGTCCTCGTCACCGCCGGGACGCCGGCTACGCTCGCCGCGAGGCGCGCGAGGGTGACGGTTCCGATCGTCCTGGTCGGCGTCGACGATCCCGTGGCGATCGGCGTTGCCGACAGCCTGGCGCAGCCCGGCGGCAACGCCACGGGACTCTCTCTGACCTCCTCCGAGGTGATCGCGACGCGGCTGCAGCTGCTGCAGGAGCTGGTCCCCGGCCTGCGCCGGCTCGGGTGATCGTCAGGGAGGATCCCGGGCTCGAGCAGAAGCTGCAGGATATCCGCCGCCGCGCCAGAGAGATGGGGATCGAGGCGGCGATGCTCCAGGCGACGACCGGGACCGGCCTCGATCTCGCCTTCGCGCGCCTGCGCGGCGAACGCTCCGAGGCCGTCTACCTCGCGTCCGGCCCGCTCGGCCCCGCCAAGCGCGCCCGGATCGTCGCGCTCGCCGCGGCATCCCGGCTGCCCGCCGTCTATTCCTTCCGCGTCTTTCCGGTCGACGGGGGATTGATGTCGTTTTCTGCCGATTACGGCGACCTGTTCGGCCGCGCCGCGGGCTTTGTCGACAAGCTCCTCAAAGGCGCCGAGCCGGCCGCGATGCCGATCGAGCCGCCGCGCAAATTCGATCTGACCGTCAACCTGAAGACCGCAAAGGGGCTCGGCCTGACGATCCCGCCCGCGATCCTCGCCCGCGCCGACGAGGTCATCGAATGAGGTTTCCGTGCTCTACCAGCCTTCATCGGACGCGGGACTTGACCGAGGATCAGTTTGTAGCTACATACTTGTAGTGCCATCAAGGTGCGGCCTTGCGCTGGATATGGGACCCGGAGAAAAACCGCGTCAACCGGCGTGATCACAAGGTGTCGTTCGAGATCGCTGCGCTCGTTTTCGACGACCCGCTGGCGGTGACGCTCCGCGATCCCTTCCCGGACGAGGAGCGCTGGCGGACTATCGGGGCCCCCAGCACGCAGAGTGATGTCGTATTGTTCGTGGTCCATACTTGGCCGGAGGAGGATGTGACCGGCGAAGAAGTTGGGCGCATCATCAGCGCACGCAAAGCGACGAGACATGAGCGGAGGGCCTATGCGGAAGGGACGTTCTAAACCGCTCACCGCGGAGCGGCAAGCCGAGCTGGATGTTCTGGCCGCGCTGCCCGAAGAAGAGATCGATACCCGCGAAATGCCGGAGGTCGACGACTGGTCGGGAGCGCATCGGGGGGTGCTCTATCGGCCGGTGAAGCGGCAGATCACATTGCGGATCGATGCCGACGTGATCGAGTGGTTCAAATCGCGGACCCCTACGGGCGTCGGCTACCAAACCAATATCAACCGTGCCTTACGGGAGTATGTGGAGCATCATCGGAGTGAACGGAAGCGAGGCTGAGATGCTTTACCAAAACTTGCAATCAGGTGGGTCCTCTGGTGGCGCGGCCGAATCGTGGATTACCACTGACAGCAGCGTCGACCATATGGTGAGACCGGATGAGCGAAGCTGAATTTGCTGCAGTCACTCCGGGCGAGATGCTGAAGGAAGAGTTCCTGGCGGAGCACTCCCTCTTTCAGAGCCGCTTGGCGACAACCGGCGGCGAACCACCGCCGACACGGCCCTGAGGCTGGGCCTCTATTTCGGCACGTCCGCGGAATTCTGGATGAACCTTCAGAGCCGTTACGACTTGAAGTTGGCGCGCCGGCGTTTGTCGCCGACAGCGACGGAAGGGCGGCCGGATGCTCTCGCGGGCCGACAAGGCAACTGAATGAAGCTGACCGACGAGCAGCGGATGCTGCGCGATGTCGCCCGCGACTTTGCCCGCACGCAGCTGGCGCCGTTTGCCGCCGAGCGCGACCGCGAGGCGCGGTTTCCGGCCGACGCGGTCGAGGAGCTCGGCCGGCTCGGCTTTATGGGCATGCTTGTGCCCGAGGAATACGGCGGGGCCGGCGCCGACCATGTCGGCTATGCGCTGGTGATCGAGGAGATCGCGGCCGGCGAAGGGGCCGTCTCGACGATCCTCTCGGTGCAGAACTCGGTCGGCTGCATGCCGGTTTTGCAATACGGCTCGGAAGAGCAGAAGCGGCGTTTCCTCGCGCCGATGGCCAAGGGCGAGATGCTCGCCTGCTTCTGCCTGACCGAGCCGCAGGCCGGCTCCGACGCCGCGGCGATCAGGACCCGGGCGCGGCGCCGCGGCAATCGCTGGGTGCTTGAACGGGACCAAGCAGTTCATCACCACCGGCAGCCAGGCGCAGGTTGCGATCGTCTTCGCGGTGACCGACCCGGAGCGCGGCGGCAAGGGGATCAGCGCCTTTCTGGTTCCGACCGACAGTCCCGGCTTTCGGATCGCCGGGGTCGAGAAGAAGCTCGGCCAGCGCGCCTCCGACACCGCCCAGCTGGTCTTCGAGGACCTCGAGCTGACCCCCGATCTGATGCTGGGGGCCGAGGGCGAGGGCTACAAGATCGCGCTCTCGAACCTCGAAGGCGGGCGCATCGGCGTCGCCGCGCAGTCGGTCGGCATGGCGCGGGCCGCTTACGAGGCCGCCCTCGCCTACGCCCGCGAGCGCGAGGCCTTCGGCGCGAAAATCATCGAGCACCAGGCGGTGGCCTTCCGCCTCGCCGACATGGCGACGCAGATCGCGGCGGCGCGCGGCCTCGTGCTCGACGCGGCGGCGCGGCGCGACGCCGGCGAGCCTTGTATGAAAGAGGCGGCGATGGCCAAATTGTTCGCCTCCGAGATGGCCGAGCGGGTCGCCTCCGACGCGATCCAGATCCATGGCGGCTACGGCTATGTCGAGGGCTTCCCGGTCGAGCGGATCTGGCGCGACGTCCGCGTCTGCCAGATTTACGAAGGAACCAGCGACATCCAGCGCCTCGTCATCGCCCGCGAGATCGCCAAGGAATAGCGGTCAGGGCGAAAGCCCGGGAACCCCGCGGTAGAGATCGGCGAGAAGCATGTCGAGCCCGATCGTCTCGAGTCGCAGCCGATCCCTTTCGCCGACCATGATCGGGGTCCATCCGTCAGCGTCCCGCCGGTAGACCGTCGCCCCGGCCCGCTCGGGCGCGCATCGAGGAGCTCCTCGGCGGTCAAGAGCTTGCAGGCGGGTTCCATGGGCTCAACCTGGCCTCGCCGATGATCGGATTTCCAGGGTTGTTGCGCGATCGTCTCCGCCGAACTTTTAAGGATGGACCGGGAACGGGACCGCGGTTGCTGACGTTTTGCGATCATTAATATCACGGAGGACACAACCATGGGCGCCATCCTGCTCTGGCTGCTCGGCGTGCCGATCCCGATCATCATCATCCTGCTCCTGCTGTGGCATTAGACGCGAACTTGGGAGGCTTGCCATGCAAACCACATCGGTGTCGGTCGGGGAAGAGCGGGTCGTCGCGGCCGGTTTGGCGCCGGCGGAGAGCCTGGCTTCCGCGGTATCTTGGGCCGCAATCATCGGCGGCGCCTTTGCCATGGCCGGGATCAGCCTGATCCTTCTCGCCCTCGGCGCCGGCCTCGGCTTTGCGTCAATATCGCCGTGGTCCAATTCAGGCCCCTCGGCGACCACTTTCAGCGTTGCCGCGGCAATTTGGCTGATCGTCGTGCAGTGGCTGTCCGCGGCGTTCGGCGGATACCTCACCGGCCGCCTGCGCACGAAATGGGTGTCGGTGCACAGCGAGGAGATCTATTTCCGCGATACCGCGCATGGTTTTCTGGCCTGGGCGGTGGCGGCGGTGATCACCGCGGCCGTGCTGGCCTCCGCAGCATCGTCGCTGGTCGGCGGCGCCGCTCGTGTCGCCACCACGGCCGCCGTTCCGACGGCGCAAGACGCCAGCGCAAATGTCGCGGCAGCTTCGGGCTCGACAGCGCTCGACGCGACGGCATATCTGGTCAATGAGCTGTTCCGCAGCGACCATCCCGATGTCAACGGCACGCCGCAGGCGCTGCGCGTCGAGGCTACGCCGATTGTCGCCCGCGGGCTGATCGAAGGCGGCATGCCGGCCGCGGACAAAGCCTATCTTGCCCGCCTCGTCTCCGCCCACGCCGGCCTCAGCCAGCCCGATGCGACCAAGCGCGTCGAGGATGTGGACGTCCAGGTGAAGGCCGCTTGGGCCAAGGCGCGCCAAGCCGCGGACCAGGCGCGCAAAGCGGCTTCCTATCTGTCGTTCTTTACCGCCTTCTCGATGCTGATCGGCGCGTTCATTGCGGCGGTGTCGGCGGCCGTCGCCGGCTATCGGCGCGACCAGGTGCTGGCGCTGCGGGCGCAAGTGGGGGCGCCGCTCGCCTATCGCGTGTAGCTCATCCGGGATCGGATTCCGCCAGCACCTCGGCGAACAGGGCGCGGTCGACATTGCCGCCCGACTGGATCACCGCGACCCGCTTGCCGCGCAGCCGGTCGCGCTCCTGCAGCGCCGCGGCGAGCGCGGCGGCGCCCGCGCCCTCGGCGACATTGTGCGTGTCGGTGAACAGGATCCGCATCGCCCGGCGGATCTCGGCCTCGGACACCGTCACGATGCGCGCGGCGCCCCGGCGGATGATGTCGAGCGCCTGCCCGTCGGGGACCCGCACCGCGAGCCCGTCGGCGATCGTGTCGGCGGAGCTGGTGCTGACCGGCGCGCCGGCGGCGAGCGACAGCGCATAGGTCGGCGCGTTCGCCGCGACGACGCCGACGATCTCGGCGGTCATGCCCAGCGCCTCGCGCGCCGCGATCATGCCGCAGATGCCGCTGCCGAGCCCGATCGGCACATACACCGTGTCGAGATCGGGCGCGGCGCGGAACAGCTCGAGCGCGTAGCTGGCCACACCCTGCGCCAGCAGCGGGTCGAAGGAGCGCACGAGGTGCAACCCTTCGCGCCCGGCCAGCTCAACGGCGTGCTCGTAGGCCGCCTGGAAGTCGTGGCCCTCCTCGACCAGCCGGGCCCCGAAGGCCGCCGTCGCCCGGTTCTTCTCGACGCTGTTGCCGCGCGGCGCGACGATCGTTGCGGCGAGGCCCAGGCGCCGGGCGGCGAGCGCGATGCTCTGCCCGTGATTGCCGCGGGTCGCCGTCACCACCCCGCGAATTTGCGGCTCCCGCCGCCGCAGCGCGTCGAGATAGACCAGCCCGCCGCGAATTTTGAAGGCGCCGATCGGGGTGTGGTTCTCGTGCTTGACCCAGATTTCGGCGCCGAGCCGGCGCGACAGCAGCGGCCAGCAATATAGGGGCGTCGGCGGCACTGCCCGGCGCACCAGCTCGGCGGCGGCCTCGAGGGTTTCGAGATCGTTCATGACCACCCGATTGCGCCGGTTTTCGCGCGTCGGGTCAAGCCGCACCGACTCATCGCGAACGCCTGGACGGCTCTAAGGATCCTCGTCGACAACCCGCTCCAGCTCTACGGCTCCCGGCTCTCCGCGGAGAAGGCTCAGCCGTCGGCAGGCTCGAGGCGCAGATGCCGCTCGATACGGCGGACGCGCTCTTCGAGCTCGCTCAACAGGATGCCGTGGCCGAGCACCGAGGCATGGTAATGGGTCAAGGTCTCGCGCAGGTCGGCGAGGCTGGCGCCGAGATCGTCGAGCTTGCGTTCGTGCCGGTTGACGATGTCGGCGAGCTCGTCGAGCTTGCGGGTGTGCCCGTTGACGGTGACGATCAGCTCGTTGAGCTTGCCGCTGTGCTCGTCGAAGCGGCGGTCGTGCTCGTCGAGCCGCGCCAGGACAGCATCGAAGCGGCGGTCGTGCTCGTCGAAGCGCCGGTCGTGCGCGTCGAAGCGCCGGTCGTGCCCGGCGACGATCCGCGCCACCTCGGTCAGCAGCTGGTAGACCGCGCCGATATCGGGGCCGTTGCGCTCGCTCATATCGCCGGCAGGATAGCTCAGCGCGGCGGGTTTTGCGCAAAGTATTCGGCGTCCTCGGCGCGCGGCCGCCAGTCGGGGGTTGCTTGGCCACTCCCTGGTCCGGCCGGACATCTCCTCGCCGTAGCGCACCCGGAACAGCAGGGTCCGCCGCGGGCCGTTGACAGTATTCGTGCAATTCGCCGCGGGGATGGACGACGAACGCGCCGGGCGCGATCTCGATGGTCTCGGTCGGGGTGCGCATCGTGCCGCCGCCCTCGAAGCAAAAGTAAATTTCCGTCGCGTCCGGGTGGCAATGGTAGGGGCTGGTCTGACCCGGCTCCCAGCAGGCGATCGTGACGTCGCCCTCGCCGGTTCGGCCGAGAACCTTCTCCATGTGCTTCTTGGGGTCGAAAACCTGCTCGGTCTTCAGATTGAAGCTGTACATCGGCTGCCCCTTCTCGTTGCGCGCCGAGCCTAGCCCGCGCCGCCGCCGGCCATCAAGGCGCTGGACGAGGCGGCGGCGCCCGCCCTAGCCTCGACGGGACCGATCGAGGGAGGATGAGATGACCGAGGCGAGCCGCTTTCGCGCGTTGCTGCGGCAGGACGGCATGATCGTGGCGCCGGGCGCCTATGACGGCCTGACCGCCCGATTGATCGAGCAGGCGGGCTTTGCCGCCGCCTACATGACCGGCGCCGGAACCGCGGCGGGTCTGGGCTACCCCGATTTCGGCCTCGTCACGATGTCCGAGATGGTGGCCAACGCCGCCCGCATCGTCGCCGCGGTCGGGCTGCCGGTGATCGCCGACGCCGACACCGGCTACGGCAACGAGCTCAACGTCGTGCGCACGGTGCGCGAATACGAGCGCAGCGGGGTTGCCGGGATCCACCTCGAGGACCAGGGATTCCCGAAGAAATGCGGCCATCTCGACGATAAGGAGATCATCGCGCGCGAGGACTGGCTGGCGAAGATCCGCGCCGCCGCCGCCTCCCGCCGCGACCCGGATTTCGTCATCATCGCCCGCACCGACAGCCGCGCCGTCGCCGGGCTCGACGAGGCGGTGGCGCGCGCCAATGCGGCGCTCGCGGCCGGCGCCGACATGGCCTTTGTCGAGGCGCCGCAGACCCTGGAGGAGGTGGCGGCCGTCCCGCGCCGCGTCGCCGGGCCGTGTCTGCTCAACGTCGTCCATGGCGGCAAGACGCCGGACGTCGATCTGCGCGAGGCCGAGGCGATGGGCTACAAGCTGGCGATCGTGCCGGGCCTTCTGACCAAGAGCGTGGTCGGCGCCTGCGAGATGGCGCTCGCCGCGCTCAAGGCCACCCACCGTCATCCGCCGCCGATCAGGGAGATGACGGTGCGCGAGATGTTCCAGCGCGTCGGCGCCGACGAGTGGGACGCGCTGCGCACCCGCTTCCGCGCCGCCCCCGCCGCCCGCGATGCGGCGGAATAGCGGCACGCGTACCCTCAGCCGCCCGGGTTCAGCCAGGTATCGCCGACCCAGCCGTTCTCGTCGTATTCGGCCATGCAGCGGTCGACGAGCGCGGTCATCCGGTCCATCGCGCCGCTGCGCCGGGCGCCGGTCAGCGCCTGGATGCGGATGTCCTCGTGGTTGCCGGCGTAGTTGCGCTCGTAGAGCTCGTGGCGCCCGCCGAACTCGGCGCCGATCGCGTCCCATAGGAGCTTCATGATCTTGATCCGCTCCTTGTAGCCGATGCCGTTCGAGCCGCGGACATAACGCTCGAGATAGCGGTCGATCGCCGGGTTTCCGAAATCGCGCGCCGAGGACGGCAGGTAGATCAACGCCGAGGCGACGATCTTCTCGATAATCTCCCTGATCCGCGAATAGGCGTCGGGGGCGAAGACGCGGTACGAGAGCCCGGCCTCCAAATTCGGCAGCATCGCGTCGCCGACCCAGGGCTGCGGGTTGGTCGCCATCGCGTTCGACAAGGACCAGAACAAATTGCGCCACGAGACGATCTCGCCCAGCATCGCCTGATTGCCGCGGAACTCGTCGCCGCCGGTCGCATGCAACGCCTTCGCCACCAGCCCGGCGATAAAGTCGAGCTTGACGGCGAAGCGGGTGCAGCCCTGAAAGCAGAACCCGTTCAGAAATCCCGAGCGCGGATAGAAGCTCAGGATCTTCTCGGTGTCGCGGTGAACCAGCACGTTCTCCCAGGGGATCAGCACGTTGTCGAGGACGAAAATCGCGTCGTTCTCGTCAAAGCGCGACGAGAGCGGATAGTCGTAGGGCGAGCCCACGGCGTTCGCGATGCGCTCATAGGAGTTGCGGCAGATCAGCTTAACCCCCGGCGCGTCCATCGGCAGGATGAACATGATCGCGAGGTCCGGGTCGGCGGTGGCGGTGGCGGCGTTCTGGCCGAGGAAATTGTAGTGCGTCATCGCCGCCGCGGTCGCCACCACCTTGGCCCCGCTGACCACCACCCCGGCGTCGGTCTCGCGCTGGATCGTGACGTAGACGTCCTTGACCTCGCTCGTCGGGCGGCCGCGGTCGACCGGCGGGTTGACGATCGCGTGGTTCATAAACAGCACATTTTCCTGGGCGCGGCGGTACCAGCTCTGCGCGTTGGCGGCGAACCGGCCGTAATACTCGGCGTTGGCCCCGAGCGTGTTCATCAAGGAGGCCTTGTAGTCCGGGGTCCGCCCCATCCAGCCATAGGTCAGCCGCGACCACTCGGCGATCGCGCGCTGCTGGGCGACCAGATCCTCGCGCGACCGCGCGACGCGGAAATAGCGGTGGGTGAAGCCGCCCGACCCGGTGTCGGTCGGGCAGGTCAGCGCCTCCTGCGCCGCCGGGTCGTGCAAGGCGTCGTAGAGCCGGGCCAGCGAGCGCACCGAATTGCGGAACGCCGGATGGGCGGTCACGTCGGCGACCCGCTCGCCGTCGATATAGACCTCGCGCCCGTCGCGCAGGCTCTCGATGTATTCGGCCCCGGTGAACGGGCGCGGCCCGCCGCCTTTGATATGCTGCTCGGGCGTCATTCCGACCCTTCTCCAATCGCTCGCCCCGCCGGGATAGAGGTCCGGGCGCAGCCGCTCGCGGCTCACTCCGGTCAGCCGCTCGATCTCGATCGCCCGCGCCGCCGGCGCCCGCCGCCATTGCGAGACCGCCTGCGGCGTGGCGCCGATGGCGCGGGCCAGCGCCGCGACCCCGCCGGCTCGTCCGATTGCTTCGATAAGCGCTGCGCGCTCGGCCATGCGCCGCTTGTAAGCAATCCTTACCTATGGCGCAACCATGAAAGCTGTGCTTGGGTGGAGCATCCCGGAGCGACATGGTATGACCCGACGGCAAATTTTTGCGGGGGTCGCGCCATGGTCGATTTCGCGGGCAGCCACGTTGTCGTCACCGGCGGCACCGGCGCCTTGGGCAGGGCCGTGATCGCGGCGCTGCGGGCCGGCGGCGCGGTTTGCCACGTGCCAAATCTGGTCGCCGCCGAGCTCGCCGATTTTCCCCACGCCGCCGATCCCGGCGTCGACATCGCCCGCGGCGTCGATGTCGCCGACGAAGCGGGCGTGCAGGGCTTCTACCGGGCGCTGCCGCCGCTCTGGGCCTCGATCCACCTCGCCGGCGGCTTTGCGATGACCCCGGTCGGCGAGACCTCGGCGGCGGATTTCGCAGCCCAGCTGCGCATCAACGCGATGTCGAGCTTTTTGTGCTGTGCGGCGGCGGTCGCGGCGTTTCGCGCGCGCCAGGCCCCCGGACCCGGCGGGGCCCGCGGCGGCCGCATCGTCAACGTCGCGGCGCGGCCGGCGCTGGAGCCGCGGCTCGGCGCCGGCATGGTCGCCTACACCGCCGCGAAATCGGCGGTCGCGGCATTGACCCAGGCCCTGGCGCAGGAGGTCGTCGACGAGGAGATCTGGGTCAACGCCGTCGCTCCCTCGATCCTCGACACCCCGGCGAACCGGGCGGCGATGCCCGACGCCGACCATCGCCGGTGGGTGGCGCCGGCCGATCTCGCCGAGGTGATCGCTTTTCTCGCCTCGCCCGCCAACCGCGTCACCCGCGGCGCGGTGATCCCGGTCTACGGCGGCTCATGAGCCGATCGAAGGGCGCCTTGCCGCGGCCGCGCCGGCCGGGCGTCGCCGACCGCGCGACAATCATCCGCGCAATGCATTGCAAGCTTGCGTGAAACTCATGCTGCGCCGCAGCAAAGGCAGCCTATGTTTGACCCGACCCAGGGACGAGCATGAGGCTTTCGATGAAACGGCATCTGGTCCGCCTCGATCGGGTGGCCAACGAGATGAACGCATGGCTGCTGGCCATCGTGATTGGGCTGGGCATGCTCGATCTGACCGTCCTGGTCGCCAAAACCCTGCCGGCGTTCCCGGCGACGCCGGTCGCCACCGACACCGCGGCCTCGGCGAGCGCCGCCGCGCCGCTGCCTGCGCCGCGTCCGGCGGGCTCGCCGCGCTGAGGACGCGCGGTCAGGCGCGAGCCCGGCGGCTGCGCCGTCGCGCCGCGACCGCCATGCCGAGAAGCCCCGCGCCGAGCAGGCCGACGCCGGCCGGCTCCGGCGCCGGCGCCGGATCCGAAGCCGAAGCGACCGCCTGGGGCGCGCCGACCCAGATGCTGTCCTGATGGCGGTCGCATATGCCGAAATTGCAATTCCCGATATGCACCGCGTCATAAAGCTTGCCGCTGGTGTCGAGAAAGCTGAAGTCGCTCGGGTTCAGGTCGGTGCTCGCCAAGGCGATCGTGAAGGCAATCGGCTCGGGGCCGATGTTGCCGTGCTTGGGGGCCTGGATATCAAACTTGCCCGCCGAGTAGCCGTCCGCCTTCTGCCGGTTTTCGTCGGTCGCGTAGGCAGTGACGTCGCCGGTCAGGACGAACGGCGTGCTGTTGGCGTATTTCGCATCGTTGTAATTGAAGAAGAATTCCTGCACTCTCTCGGCGCTGCCGGTCAGATTGATCGACACGTCGACCTTGCGGGCATCGCCGGGGTCATCGGCGAAGGTTACCGCGCCGTAGCTCGGCTGGCCGCAGGTCAGGCTGCCGCCGACGATGCAGGTCAGCTCGTAGGTGATCGAGGCCGCGTCGGCGTGGCCGCCGGCGACCGCGGTCAGCAGAAACGCGCCGGCGGCCCCGGCGGAGCGGATTTTGTTCATGATCTGGAGCTCTCCTTGTAGGCCGCCAGCGGATCCCGCAGGCGTCGGCGCGCTTTCACGTTTTCGATGTCGGCGGCGCGCCTCTGGAGGGCTTCGCGGTCGGCGTTGCTGACGGTGCCCTGGGTTCGCACCGCGCACACCGTCGGGCAGCGGGTGATCCCCCTGATGCGGATGAATTCGGCGACCGCAGCCTCGTATTCGCTTTGCGACATGGTCCTATCCCCTTGGGTCGGTCGGGCCGTCCCTGTCGATCAGCAAATCTAGGTCGAGAAGCCGAAATCCTGCTCGAAATTGATGGTTAAACCGCCGGTATTCATGGTTAATTTAACCATGATCAAGAACAACCTTCGATGCCTCAACAGGATAGCTTTGATCAGATTGAGAGATCGCTAGGCGAGCGCGGGGCCGCCTCGGCGTTCGCCGCGGCTCGGCCCTGCCGCCCGGCATGCCGCGACCGCGCAATGCCTCGAAATTACCCGACGCCGGCGCGCCCGCGGTGTAATATCGGGCGGCCCTGGCTCAAAGCCATTCCCATTGCGAGAGGCTCGCCATGGCCGACAGCGAATTTGCCGCCAAGCTCGATATCGCCGCGTATTGCGCGCGGATCGGCTATGCCGGGCCGTTGACCGCGACCTTGGCGACCTTGCGGGCGATCGTCGCCCGGCATTCGGCCGCGATCCCGTTTGAGAACATCGACGTGCTGTTGCGCCGCCCGATCCGGCTGGACCTGCCCTCGCTCCGGGAAAAGCTGGTGGATCAACGCCGCGGCGGCTACTGCTTCGAGCACAACACGCTGTTTTGGCATGTGTTGCGGGGTCTGGGCTTCAGCGTCGCGGGGCTGGCGGCGCGGGTGTGGGCCGGCCGGCCGCCGCCGCTCACCGGGCCGCGAACCCATATGCTGCTGCGCGTCGAGCTGGCGGAGGGGCCCTACCTCGCCGATGTCGGGTTCGGCAGCCTGATGCCGACTGCCCCGGTGGCGCTGCGGGCGGGCGACGAGCAGCCCACTCCGAACGAGGTCCTGCGCCTGACCCCGGCCGCCGGCGAATTCGACCTGGAGGCGCGGCTCGGCGACGCGTGGGCGCGCCTCTACCGCTTTTCGCTGCAGGAGCAGATGCCGATCGATTACGAGGTGGCGAGCTGGTTCACCTCGACCCATCCGGATTCATTGTTCGTCAGACATCTGGTCGCGAGCCGCCCCGAGCAGGATCGCCGCTACACCTTGTTCGACGACAGGTTCACGATCCGCGGCCGCGACGACGGCGGCGCCCGCCGCAGCATCGCCGATCCCGACGATCTTCGCGACGTTCTGGCCCGCTGCTTTGCGATCGATATCGCCGACGAAGGCGACATCGCCGCGCTCTTCGCGCTGATCGGGGAACGCGGCCGCGCGGCTCATCCGAGCCCGTTCGACATCCGCTAGAGTACGACTTGAAATTAGTCGTTATATGTCAATAGGTTCGTCGTTCCCGCGAAAGCGGGAACCCAGTGCTCCAAGGGCTCGAACGGTTCCCCCCTGTTCATGCCAGGGGCAGGCTCTGGACCCCCCGCTTCCGCGGGGGCGACGATAACTCACTGACATAACAGGCTTCATTTCGGGGCGGACACTTAGCCCTACTGCGTCACATCCGCGGCCGAAGGTCGATAGACGGCGACGGTCTCGGCGGCGCCGCGGACCGGCATCGGGCCGGCGGCCACGGGCTCGACGATGACGTTGGCGACCCCGGCCTGCCTCATCTCGAGCTCGGCCGCGGCGCGCGGCGAAAGGTCAATGATGAAGCGCCGGCTTTGCGGCCCGCGGTCGTTGATCTTGACCAATATGGAGCGGCCGCTGTCGAGGTTGGTCACCCGGGCGTAGGAGGAAAGCGGCAGCGTGCGATGCGCGGCCGTGGCGGTGACGGTGTCGAGACGTTCGCCGGTCGAGGTGCGGCCGCCGACGAGGCTGTACCAGGCCGCCTTGCCGATCTCGCGGGCGCCGGTCGCGCGCATCGGGCCCCAATAGGGATCGGCCGACCCCGGCTCGGCGTCGGCCGACCAATGCCGCTGCCGCGCCGGCGCGGCGCGGCGGGCGGCGGCGCGCGCGTGCGAGCGGCGATGGACGGTCCTGGCGGATATGGCGTGGGATTTGCCGGCTCGGGCTTCCGACTTCCCGGGCGTCGCGTCGGGCGTTTGATCTTGCTGATGGGAGGTGCCCTTGTCCGGCGTCCTGGCGATCGCGCCGGCGGAAATCACCAGCAGCGCGAGCGAAATTCCGATCGTCTGACGCAGCGGCATCCGGCACGTCTCCTTCTTGGGGCATCCTTTCGCAGCGCAGCAACATTGCGTTGCCGAGCCAATGGTATTGGGTCGGGGGCAGGATGCAGATTGGTGTCGTCCCGGATTGTTGCCGATGCATCCGGGTGGGACGGGGAGGAACAGGGCAAGCTAGACAGGGTAAAGAGAGCCTGTCAACCCTCCTGCTGTTTTGTCCGCGACAGCCTATTTCGGGGGTGGGTTCCGTTAAGCTGCGCGTAACGGGAGGCCGTGGCGGGAATTGCTCCAATCATTAATTTTTATTCTTGATGGCTGCACGCTTCTTTTGAAACCGCCCGTCTCGTCTTATCCTTTAAGAAAAACCTCGGCGATCGTAAAAACGTAAGCCGCCACGTGTTCCTGGGAACGCATCGGCGGCCGGGCGGCGGCCCGCTGCGGTTATTTACGGCCATTGGCGCTCGATCAACGACTGCGTCGCCGAGCGCAGGGCGTCACGGGGCCGGCTGAGCCCGAGCCGCGCGGCGGCGCGTTCCCACGCCCCCGCCGCCTCGCGCAGCGCCGACACCGCCCGCCCGTCTCCCAATCGGTCGGCCCAGGCCGACAAATCCGGCGGCGCCAGCAGGCCCAACACCGCCGCGCCGACGATGCAGGCGGCGAGGAACTGCCGCGGCGAGCCGGCGCGGCGCCGGGCGGCGGGCGGGATCCCTTCCGCCCGGATCGCCAAGGAAGAGACGCGCGGCTCGATCGCGGCCATCGCTCAAAACTGAAAGTAGATGAAGGGCGCGATGCCCGCCGGGCCGACCGCGTTGACCGCGGCGGCGGCGATCCCGGCGACTGCCCCCTGGCCCCAGCTCGGCAGCCGTCCGAAGAGCGCCGCCGTGCGCTCGAGCAGCGTCGACGGGGTGAACTGGCCGACGAGGCCGATGACGATCAGCGCCACCGCGAAGGGTTGCGCCTGCTGCACGCCGTCGCCCCAGCCGGCGCCGAGCCCGCAGAGGTAGAGCCGGGCCACCTCGAAATCCTCGGCCCGAAAGAAGACCCAGCCGAGACAGACGAAATGAAAGACGACGAGCGTCGCCGCCGCCCGGCCCGCCGGTCCGCTGAGCCGCCGGCCGAGCCACGGCTCCAGCATGCGCTCGACGGCGAGGCCGCCGCCGTGCAACGCCCCCCACATCGCGAATTTCCAGCCGGCGCCGTGCCAGATGCCGCCGAGCAGCATCGTGAGCAGCAGGTTGCGGTAGGTCTCGAACCGGCCGCCGCGGTTGCCGCCGAGCGGCTTATAGAGGTAATCGCGCAGCCAGGTCGACAGCGAGATGTTCCAGCGGCGCCAGAACTCGCGCAGCCGCTGCGCGCGGTAGGGCTGCGCGAAATTGGCCGGGAAGCGGAAGCCCATCAACGCCGCCAGACCGATCGCCATGTCGCTGTAGGCGCTGAAATCGCAGTAGATCTGCACCGCATAGCCGTAGACGGCGAGGAGAAGGTCGGGGCCGCCATAGCTCGTCGGCGCGGCGAACACCGGGTCGACGAGCTCGGTCGCCAGATAGCTCGCGACCACCACCTTCTTGAACAGGCCGCTCAAGATCAAAAGCAGCGCCGCGGCGATCGGGATCGGCGCGCCCGCGTCCCGTTCGAGCTGCGGCAGAAAATACGACGCCCGCACGATCGGCCCGGCCACCAGCTGCGGGAAGAACGACATGTAGAGCATCATGTCGACCGGCCGGCGGCATACCCGCACGTCGCCGCGATAGACATCGGTGACGTAGGAAATGCCGTGAAAGGTGAAGAACGAGATCCCGACCGGCAGGATGATCTCGATGAACGGCAGCTCGTGCGCAAGGCCCAGGGAATGCGCGAGCTGGTTCGCGGAGACGACAAAAAAGTCGAAATATTTGAAGGTTCCGAGGAGGGCCAGGTGGATGCCCACGGCCCCGGCGAGGATGGCGCGGCGGCGGCGCGGGGGGGCGGCGTCGATCAGCCGGCCCGCCGCGTAGCTCACCGCCGTGCTGAACGCGAGCAGGGAGCAGAAGCGCCAGTTCCATTGCGCGTAAAAGAAATAGCTGGCGGCCACCAGCACCGCCTTCTTGGCGGCGAAGCGGCGCTCCAGCGCCACCATCGCCGCGGCCACGACGAGGAAGAACAGCAGAAAGCCGAGCGTCGGGAACAGCATCGCCGCGGTTCAGCGCGGCCGATGCGGCGACATGCGCAATTCAGTGGACGAACGGAGCGATGCGGACATCGGCGCGGATTGTGTCACAGGACTGCGGTCGGCGCGTTCTAGCCACCGTCCCGTCCGCCCGCAAGCGGCGCCGCCTGCCGGCCGCGAGCCGCGACCATCGGCAATGCGTTTGCGCCGGCGCCGCGCAACCCTCAGTATCGCCCGCAATGGGTTGGCCATCCGGGGAGCATCGGTGGGCGTCAGGATCGATCGGTCATCGAGCGCAAGGCGGCGGCTCGCGCCTGCCCTCGCCTGCGCATTGCTGGCCTTGATCATTGCTCGCGGCCCGGCGGCGGCCGACGAGCCGCCGGAACAGGAGCGGATCGTCGTCTTCGGCGACAGCCAGGGACAGGGCGTCGCCGGCGGGCTGGCGCGGGTCCTGCTCGAGGATTCGCGGTTCAAGGTGCTCAACCGAACCCATCCGGGCGCGGCGCTGGCGCACGACGAGGGCGAATGGATCGCGCCGATTCGCCGGTTTCTGGCGAGCGAGAAGGCCGACATCGCCATCGTCATGTTCGGCGGCAACGATCGCATCGACATCAAGAACGCCGGCCGATACCTGCGGTTCAGGACCGACGCGTGGCGGGAGGAATATGTCGGCCGGGTCGACAAGATCATGAAGGCGCTGGTCGACGCCGGGCTCAAGGTCATCTGGTGCGGCAACCCGATCGCCCGCAGCGACACCTACTCGGCGGACATGGATTACATCAATCGGATCTTCGCCGAGCGGGCCGCGCGGCTCGGCGTCGAGTTCCTGCCGTTGTGGGAGGCGGTCGCCGACGACGGCGGCAAATACACCGCCTTCGGCAAGGATCTTGGCGGCGTCACCCGGCGTCTGCGCACCGATGACGGCATTCATTTCACCACCGCCGGCTACGAGCTGATCGCCGAGAAGATCGTCGCCCTCATCCCCGCGGCCGCCGCCGATGGCAAATGACGGCGCGAGGCATGCCGCCCTCGCCCGCATCCTGCGACCGCTGTCGATCTGCCTGATGATCGCGACCTGCTCGCCGCCGCCCGTTCAATCCGACGCCGCCGAACGGCCGGCGCCGCCGCTCGCCACACCGGCGCTGCTGAGCCCCGGCCGGGCGGGCGATCGCCGGCTCTCGACCCCGGCCGGCCTGCGCCCGTTCTTCCTCGCCCTCGACCGGCTCGAAAAAGGGCGGTCGCCAAAGCCGGTGCGCATCGTGCAGATCGGCGACAGCCACACCGCGGCCGACGCGTTCAGCGGCCGCCTGCGCGAATCCTTCCAGGACCGGTTCGGCGCCGCCGGCCGAGGCTGGCTGCCGGCGGGCGTCCCGTTCAAATACTACAACCCGCGGCTGGTGACGGTCTCGGAGACCGGGTGGCGCCATCTCGGGCCGGCGAACGGCGCGCCGGCCGAGGCGCTCGGCCTCGACGCCGGGGTCGCCGAGAGCGGGCCGCCGGGCGCGACGATGACGCTCGCCAGCGGCGAGGCCGCCGGGTTCGACCATTTCGCCATCGAATTTCTGGCGCAGCCGGGCGGCGGCGAGCTGCAGCTGCGGCTCGACCGCCGCCCGCCGGTCCGGGTGTCGACCGCGGCCGCGGCGATCCGCGTCGAACGACGCGACATCCCGCTCGGCGCCCCGGCGCGCGAGGTCGAGCTGAGCGCGCCCGGGCCGTCCCCGGCGCGGATGATCGGCTGGACCGTCGAGCGGCGCGGGCCGGGGGTGATCTACGAGAACCACGGCACGATCGGCGCGAGGGCGGGCCTGCTCGGCCGAATGAGCCCGGCCGCGGTGGCGCGCGAGCTCGCCGACAGCCGGCCGGCGCTGCTGATCGTCGCCTTCGGCACCAACGAGGGGTTCGAGGACAGCCTCGACCGGCGCCGCTACGCAGCCGATTTTCGCGCGGATGTCGCGGCGCTGCGGCGCAAGGCGCCGCAGGCGGCGGTCCTGGTCCTGGGCCCGCCCGACGGCAATCGGATCGACCGATCCTGCCCGCGCGACGAGCGCGAAGGCTGCGTCGAGGCCGCCTTCGCGCCGCAGTCCTGCGCCTGGCGCGAGCCGCCCAACCTCGCCGCGGTCCGAGGCGTCCAGCAGGCGGTTGCGGCGCATCAGGGCTGGGCGTTCTGGGATTGGTCGCGGGCGATGGGCGGCGCCTGCAGCATGCACCGGCTGTTTCTGCGCGATCCGCCCTGGGCCTTCCCCGACCATGTGCATCTCAACAAGCTCGGCTATGCGGCGGCGGCGGACGTGCTGTTTTTCGACCTGATCACCGAATACGAGCGGTGGAAGAGGTCGGGCGCGGGCCGTTGAGCCGCGGCCGGCCGGCGGCGCGCCCTTGCCGATGCGGCAAGGCCTTTCCGAGCCCCGGCGAAATCGAATAAGGGTTCGGCAGCGTCGAGGAACAGGGGGCCGGAATGGCGTATCGCGATCTGCTGGTCTGCGTCGATCCAACCACCGCCGGCGAAGCCCGCCTCAACCTGGCGTTCAATCTGGCGCGGGCGGGCCAGGCGCATCTCACCGCCGCCTACGGCCTGCCGATCGAGCGCCGCGCGCCGGCCGAGCCGGGCCTCGCCCTCCAGCCGATCCCGAGCGACGGGCTGATCGGGGTTGTCGCCGAGGGCCTCGCCCGCGGCGGCGGCGGCGCGGCGCCGCAAGCGCCGGGCGAGGCGACGTTGGAGGAGGCCGTCGAGCGGCGCTTTCGCGCCGAGCTGGCGCAGCACGGCCTGCACGGCGAATGGCGGCTCTACGACGCCGGCGACACGGCGGCGGCGATCGAGCTGGCGAAATCGGCCGATCTGGCGATCCTGGGCCAGCTTTCGCCCGATCTGTCGACGCCGGGCGCGCTGCGGCCGGAGGATGTGGTCGTCGCCGCCGGCCGGCCGGTCCTCGTCGTCCCCTACGCCGGAACCTTCCAGACGGTCGGCCGGCGCGTGCTCGTCGCCTGGGACGCCACCCGCGAGGCGGTCCGGGCGGTGAACGACGCGCTGCCGCTGCTGGCCGACGCCGAGGCGGTCACGGTGATGTTCGTCGGCGCCCAGGAGACCGCGCTCGAACGCCGCAAGCCCTCGCTCGAGCGGATCGTCGGCCATCTGCGGCATCACGGGATCGCGGCCCGGATCGAGGAGACCTTGCGCGGCGGCGTCGCGATATCGGACATCCTCTTGTCCCGCGCCGCCGATCTCGCGGCCGATCTGATCGTCGCCGGCGCCTATCACCATTCGCAGCTGCGCGAAGCGCTGGTCGGCGGCGTCAGCCGGGAGCTGCTGGAGCACATGACGGTTCCGGTGCTGCTGTCGCATTGAGCGGCGCGCCGACCCGCAACCCGCCGCGAGGCCCCTTAATGCCGACACGTCGCGCCGTCCTGATTTCCGCCCTCGCGGCGGCGGCTCTCCACCCCGGCCGCGCCCGATCGCAAGAAGAGCCCGTCACCGTGCTGCGGCTGCGGCGGCGCACGATCGAGGTCAACGGCAAGCCCGCCTCGGTGCTCGGCATCCTGCAGCCCGACGGCAGCCAGGGCCTCGCAACCGAGGTCGGAAAAGCTTTTCGCGTCCGGGTCGAGAACCAGATCGGCGAGCCGAGCCTCGTTCACTGGCACGGCCTCGCGCCGCCCTGGCGGCAGGATGGCGTGCCCGGCGTCTCGGCGCCGCCGATCCCGGCCGGCGGCAGCGCCGATTACGACTTCCCGCTGCGCTATGGCGGCACCTTCTGGATGCACTCGCACCAGGGCCTGCAGGAGCAGCAGCTGCTCGATGCGCCGCTGATCATCCATGACGGGCGCGACCGGCCGGACCAGCAGGAAGTCGTCGTCATGCTCGGCGATTTCAGCTTCACCCCGCCCGAGGAGATCTTCGCGGCCCTCAGGAAGCGGCCCGGGATGCCGGGCATGGGCGCGGCGACGCCGGCCTCGGCGATGGCCGGGATGGCGGGCATGGGCAAGCCCGGCAAGGCCCCGGCGCCGGATTTGAACGATGTGACCTACGACGCCTTCCTCGCCAACGAGCGCACCCTCGCCGACCCCGAGGTGGTCAAGGTCGAGCCGGGCGGGAAGGTATTGCTGCGCCTGATCAACAGCGCGTCGATGAGCAATTTTCATATCGACCTCGGCCGGCTCGACGGCGAGCTGACCGCGGTCGACGGCGCGCCGGTCGCGCCGGTCAAGGGCCGACGCTTTCCGATCGCGGTCGCCCAGCGCCTTGACCTGCGCCTGCGCATCCCGCGCGGGCCGCGAGCCTATCCCGTGCTCGCCACGGTCGAGGGCGAGCGCCAGCGCACCGGCGTGGTGCTCGCCGCCGGCGGCGCCTCGGTCGCGCGCATCCCGGACCGGGCCGAGGCGCCCTCTCCGCCCCTGACCTTGGATTTGGAGCGCCGGCTGCGGGCGGCCGAGCCGCTGAAGCCGCGCAAGGCGGACCGCGTCCACACCATCGAGCTGACCGGCGAGATGGCCGGGTATGTCTGGTCGATCAACAATGTGGCGTGGAGCGCGGGCACGCCGCCGCTGCCGGTCAAGGCGGGCGAGCGCGTCGAGCTGGTCATGGTCAACCGAACCGGGATGTCGCACCCGATGCACCTGCACGGGCATCGCTTCCAGATCGTCGAGATCGACGGCAGGCGTTTTTCGGGCGCTCTGCGCGACACGGTGCTGGCGCCGCCCGGCCGGCGCGTCGTCGCCGCCTTCGACGCCGACAACCCAGGCTTGTGGGCCTACCACTGCCATATGCTCTACCATATGGAAGCGGGCATGTTCACGACGATCCGCTACGTCTGAGAGACGCGATCCCATGAGGTTGAACCGCATGGCTCCCGCTGTCCCGTGGGTTCAGCCCACGGACTTGATCCGTGGGGAAAGCCGGGACCCACGCCGGCGGCAGGCGCGGTCACTCATCCTGTTTGTTCGTCGACCGATCACAGTAAACGCAAGAAAGCGGCCGAGTGGTGGAACGGTGGGTCCCGGCGTTCACCGGGACAGCGGAAAGAGGCATTGACAGAGCCTCTCCACAACGGCCGCTCGATCTGATCGGATCGTGCTCTTAGAGCATGACTTGAAATTAATCTTTATTTATCAACAGGTTCGTCGTTCCCGCGAAAGCGGGAACCCAGTGCTCCAAGGGCTCGAACGGTTTCCTGGACCCCCGCTTTCGCGGGGGCGACGATATCCCACTGGACATAACGGGCTCATTTCTGATCGTGCTCTAAGAGCATGATCTGAAATGCTTCTTTTCCATGCCGGCGGGTGATTCGTCGGCGATTGTCGCGAGGCCGCGCCCGCTTCAGGCGTCGCGGGGGAGCCGCACCTGCGCCACCAGGAGCGCCGAGAGGCTGAACCACAGCGCGGCGATCGCGAAGGCCACCGTGTAGGCGAAGCGGGCCGAGACCGCCAGCCTCGCGCCGGTGATGATCCAGCCGGTCGCCGCGGGGCCCAGAACCTGCGGCAGCACCAGCGCCACGTGCCAGATGCCCATGTCCTTGCCGGAGGTCTCGCTTTTCGGCAGCACCCGCAGCGCCAATGCCCAGTCGACCGCCTGGTAGGCCCCCCAGCCGGCGAAATAGACGAGAAAAACCGGCACGGTCAGCGCGATATGCGGCTCAAAGGCGATCAGCACATAGGCGATCGCCGCCCCGGCCATCATCCAGCTGGCGGCGGCGACGACGGCGACCACCCCGTAGCGGTCCGCCAGCCGGGCCGCGACGAGGCTCGCCGGTATCCCCAGCAGCGCGCCGGTCCCGAGCAGCAGCGGCAGCACGCGGCCGGGCTCGACGACGCCGATCACGTCGCGCAGATAGAACAAAAGAAACGTCAGCACCGACCACACCCCGAGATTGGCGCAGAGCCGGGTGACCAGCACCCAGTAGAAGTTCCGGTGCGCGCCGGGGCTGAGCCAGAACGAGCGCATAAAGGGGCCGAGCGCAAACCGGTCGGCGGCGCCGAGGGCGGGCGGCTCGCGCACCCGCCCCAGGGTCAGCAGCAGGCAGGCGATGTTGACCGCGATCAGGCCGGCGACGGCGGCGGCCGGCCGGCCCTCGACATAGAGCATGACCGCAATCCCGTTGCCGACCACGGCGCCGAGAATGCTCATGATGTTCATCCAGGCGCTGGCCGCCGTCTGCTCGCGCGCCGGCACGACATCGGGAATGAGCCCGGCATAGGGGCCGCAAGCCCAGTTCCACCAGAACTGCAAATTCAAGATGGCGAGCGCGTAGAGGAGAAGGCTGCTGCCCGCGCCGAACGGGACGAGGAGGGCCAGCCCGATGCAGGTCCCGGCCATGCCGACGATCAGGAAAGGGCGCCGCCGCCCCCTTGTGCCCCGCGCCCGGTCGGACAAGGCGCCCGCCAGCGGGGCCACGACCAGCGCGACGAGGGCGCCCGCCGCCAGGATGGTCCCGGTGACGCCCTCCTTCTGCGCCGCGTCGGGGCCGAGGATCGTCGCCACCTGATCGGGCACGATGACCGGCACCACGGTCAGCCAGTTCGCAAACAGCGCGAACCACAGCAGGGAGACATGGATCTGTCCCGACAAGGCGCCCCCGGCAGACAGCGGATGTCAAGAACGTGGGCTCGGCCGGGTCGGCATCAAGGCCGGCGGCGCCGCCGCGGCTCTTGCCAGCCGCCTCCGACTCACCTAATCGCTCGGGAAGTGGCCGAGATCGCACCCGCGCGCGAAGACGAAGACGCCGCCGCCGACATCCGGCGGGCCGAGACGCGGCTGCGCGACAGCGAGCTGTTCCTGCTCGCCCTCGCGCTCGGGGCCGGCGTCGCCGCGGGCCTCGGCGTGATCGTGATGGACTGGCTGCTGGCGTTGCTGCGCCTGTTCGCCTTCGGCGTCGCGCCGAGCAGGCATTTGAGCGACGCCGTCGCGCTGGCGCCGCTGCGCCTGCTGTCGATGCCGGTCCTGGGCGGCCTCCTGGTCGGCCTCACCGCGGCGCTGCTCCGCCGCTGGCGCCCGCGCGAGGTCGTCGACGCGATCGAGGCGAACGCGCTGTTCGGCGGCCGGATGTCGCTCGGCGACAGCCTGGGGCTCGTCTGGGTGACGTTGCTTTCCGGCGGGTTCGGCGCCTCGGTCGGGCTCGAAGCCGCCTACACGCAGTTTGGCGCCGCGGTCGCCTCGCGGATCGGCCGCGGCATGAGCCTGCGCCGCGACGATGTCCGCACCTTGGTCGGCTGCGGCGCCGCCGGCGCCATCGCGGCGGCCTTCAACGCGCCCTTGACCGGCGCCTTCTACGCCTTCGAGCTGATCATCGGCAGCTACACGCTGGGGGCGTTGGCGCCGGTCGGGGTGGCGGCGTTGACCGGCACCCTGGTGGTCCGCGCCTTGGGCGGATCGACGCCGATCTTCGTGGTGTGGCACGACGTCGGCATCACCGCCCCCGACTACCTCGCCTTTTTCGGCCTGGGCCTCGCTTCGGCCGGGCTCGGCATCCTGGTCATGAAGGGGGTGACCTCGACCGAGAGGCTGTTCCGCGCGCAGGCCGTGCCGCGCTGGGCCCGCCCGGCGCTGGGCGGGCTCCTGATCGGGGTCATCGCGCTCCCCTTCCCGCAGATCCTCGGCAGCGGCCACGGCGGCATCCTGCGCGAGCTGCATGCGGGCTTCGACCTGCCGTTTCTCGCCGGGCTGATCATCGCCAAGATCGTCGCCTCGGCGGTGTCGATCGGCTCCGGCTTTCGCGGCGGGCTGTTCAGCACCTCGCTGTTCATCGGCGCGCTGTTCGGCAGCCTGGTCGGCGCGGCGTTGGCGCGGCTGGGGCCGCAGGTCGGCGTCGACCCGCTGGCCTACACGCTTGTCGGCATGGGCGCGGTCGCCGCCGCGATCGTCGGCGCGCCGATGACGATGATCATGATCGTGCTGGAAACGACCGGCGACTTCGCCGCCACCATCGGGGTCATGGTCGGGGTCGTCACCGCCGCCATCGCGGTGCGCCACTGGTTCGGCTACTCGTTCGCGACCTGGCGCTTCCACCTGCGCGGCCTGACCATCCGCAGCCCTGAGGATGTCGGCTGGATCAACGAGCTCCTGATCGGGCCGATGATGCGCCGCGACCCGTCGGTGATCGCCGCCGACCTGCCGCTCGACGAGCTGCGCCGGCGTTTTCCGGCGGGCAGCGCCAAGCAGGTCTTCGTCGTCGACGGCGACGGCCGCTTGAGCGGCATCATCGACCCCGCCGAGGCGAGCGGTCCGCGCGGCGCGGGCGGCCCCAGGACGGTCGGCGACCTGGTCTCGGAGCCGGCCTCGTTCCTGCTCCCGGGGGACGATCTGCGCACCGCGCTCGACCGCTTCAGCCAGGCCGCGCAGGAGACGCTGCCGGTCATCGACGACACTCAGCGCCGCCGCATTCTGGGCTATCTGAGCGAGGCCTACGCCTTGCGCCGCTATGCCCACGAGCTCGAGCGCCACCGCGGCACCAGCGCCGACGACGCCGGGATTTTCAGCCCGGCCGCAGGCGATGCGCCGTCGACCGGGGCCGAGCGGCAAAATTAGATGACACAATTTCGCATGGCTGCGCTACAATGGGCGCAGTTCGGTGTTAAGCTTAGGTTAAGATTTTGGTTAAGCTGCGGTTAAGATTGGGTCGGCGGCCGCCGTCCCCCGAGCCCGAGGAAGATGAATGTGTCGCACCGTCCGGACCGTGGTAGAGATCGTCGCGACGCGTCGCACGCGCGCGCGGCTGCTCACGCGGATGTGACAGGGCGGCTGCGGCCGCCGCGGTAGAGTGAACCAGACCACCCACCAGCTTTCGACGGCGGCGGCGCGCCCGCCGGCGTCGTATCAAGGAGCTTAGGATGGCCGATGTCGTAGCCCGCGATCTCCGCATTCCGGCGGCCGACCGGGGTTTGACGCTCAAGAAATTCGCGCGTCGCAAGTCGACGATCGCATTTTTCATGACCCTGCCGTTGATCATGATCGTCGCCTGCCTGGTGGTCTACCCGGCCTTGTACTCGGTTCACCTCGCCACCCTGAACAAGTCGATGCAGCACTTCGTCGGCTTCGGGAATTTTTTGTTTCTGTTCAAGCGCAACACCTTCTGGATGGTGGTCGAGCAGTCGCTGCTGTTCGCGGTAACCGCGGTAATCTTCAAGGCGGTGGTCGGCTTTATCGTGGCCCATTTCGTGCACAACCTGCCGACCCACGGCCAGCGCAAATGGCGCGGCATGCTGCTGATCCCCTGGGTCATCCCGCCGGCGATGTCGACGCTCGCCTGGCTGTGGCTGTTCGACCCCTCCTACAGCGCCTTCAACTGGATCCTCGCCCATCTCGGCCTGCCGCAGGTGGCCTGGCTCGGCAACCCGTACTGGGCGCGGTTCTGCGTGATCCTGGTCAATGTCTGGGTCGGCTCGCCGTTCTTTATGATCATGTACCTGGCGGCGCTCAAATCGGTGCCCGACCAGTTGCACGAGGCCGCGGCGATCGACGGCGCCAACTGGCTGCAGAAGATTTGGTACATCAACCTGCCGATGATGCGGAACATCATCCAGATCACCGCGCTGTTCTCGCTGATCGTCACCTTCGCCAACTTCGACATCGTCAAGATCCTGACCAATGGCGGGCCGGTCGACCAGACCCACGTCTTCGCCACCTGGGCCTTCACCTTGGCGATCTGGGGCAACGACATCCCGCTCGGCGCGTCGGTGTCGCTGTTCATGGCCCCGATCCTGGCGATCGCGGCGTTTTTCATCCTGCGCAACGTGCGCCGCCGCGGCAACGAGGCATGACCATGACAACGGCGACGGCGGAAGCGGCGGGCAAGCTCGGCCGCGGCCCGATTGGCAGCATCTCGCGCGGGCGGCGCAAGGCGCTGTTCTGGTCCTACTTCTTCCTGATCCTGTTCGTGATCTTCTTTTTGACGCCGCCCGTCTACATGCTGATCACGTCGCTCAAAACGAGCGCCGAGATCTCGGCCGCGACCAACCCGTGGTGGGTGTTCAACCCGACGCTCTCGAACTACATCGAGCTGTTGTCGCAGAACCAGTTCCTGATCTTCTTCCGCAACTCGGCGCTCGTGTCGGTCTGCGTCGTCACGATCACGATGGTGGTCAGCATCTTCGCCGCCTTCGCGCTCGCACGGATGCGCTTCTGGGGCTCGGCGACGTTGGCGACCGGCGTCTTCCTGACCTACCTGATCCCGGAATCGCTGCTGTTCATCCCGCTGTTCAAGACCTTCGCCTTCATCCACGACAAGACCGGGATCGAGCTGATCAACCATTGGTGGGTGCTGATCATCCTCTACCCGACCCTGACCGTGCCGTTTGCCACCTGGCTGATGATCGGGTATTTTTCCAGCATCCCCAAGGAGCTCGACGAGGCGGCGCTGATCGACGGGGCCGGCTATCTCCAGATGCTGACCCGCATCTTCATCCCGGTGGCGATCCCGGGGATCATCGCGGCGATGATCTTCACCTTCACCGTCTCGTGGGCGAACTTCCTCTACCCGCTCGCCTTCACGACCTCGGCCGACCAGCTCGTGCTGCCGGTCGGCATCGTCACCACGCTGATCCGCGGCGACGTGTATGCGTGGGGCCAGATCATGACCGGCGCGTTGCTGGGCGCTGCGCCGCCATTGATCATCTATGCCTTCCTGATGGATTATTACATCTCCGGCCTGACCGCCGGCGCGACGAAAGGGTAACCAGCATGGCGCAGGTGGCGCTCCGTAACATCGTCAAAAACTTCGACAAGACCCCCGCCGTTCAGGGCATCGACCTCGACATCGCCGACCGCGAGTTCATCGTGCTGGTCGGCCCGTCGGGCTGCGGCAAGAGCACGACCTTGCGGATGATCGCCGGCCTCGAGGAGGCGACCTCGGGCGAGATCTACATCGGCGACCAGCTGGTCAACGACGTGCCGCCGAAGGACCGGGACATCGCGATGGTGTTCCAGAACTACGCGCTCTACCCGCACATGACGGTGTTCGAGAACATGTCCTTCGGCCTGCGGCTGAAGAAGTTCCCGAAGCCCGAGATCAACGAGCGCGTGCAGGCCGCCGCCCGCATCCTCGACATCACCGAATTGCTCGGCCGCCGCCCCAAGCAGCTCTCGGGCGGGCAGCGCCAGCGGGTCGCGATGGGTCGCGCGATCGTGCGCAACCCCAAGGTCTTCCTGTTCGACGAGCCGCTCTCCAACCTCGACGCCAAATTGCGCGTGCAGATGCGCACCGAGATCAAGAAGGTGCATCAGAAGGTCACGACGACGACCGTCTACGTCACCCACGACCAGATCGAGGCGATGACCCTCGCCGATCGGGTGGTCGTCATGAACGCCGGCCGGATCGATCAGATCGGCACGCCGTTCGAGGTCTATCACACGCCGCGGACCCAGTTCGTCGCCGGCTTCATCGGCTCGCCGACGATGAATTTGCTGCCGTGCCGGCTGGTCCAGAACGGCAGCGGGCTCAGCGTGCGGCTTTCCGATTGGCTCTCCTTCCCGGTCCCGGCGTCGCACGAGGCGCGCTACCGCTCGCGCGTCGGCAGCGAGCTGACCTTCGGGCTGCGCCCGGAGCACATCACCGAGGCGCGCGCCGAAATGAAGCCGGGCCTCGCGCCCTTCGATGCGCGGCTCGACGTGGTCGAGCCGATGGGCATGGAGACGATGGTCTATTTCGTCGTCGACGGCACCGAGGTGTGCGGCCGCGTCGAGCCCAACGCCGCCGGCACGGTCGGCGAGGAGATGCGCCTGATCGCCGACCTCAACCAGATGCACCTGATCGACCCCCGCACCGAGCAGGTGATCTGACCCGGCGATGGAATTCGACGGCAGGGTCGTCCTCGTCACCGGGGCGGCCCGCGGGCTCGGCCAGGAATTCGCCAAGCATCTCGCCGCCGCGGGCGCCGATATCGTCGCCGGCGACGTCAACGATTGCGCGGCGACCCTCGACCTGGTGACCGCGGCCGGCGGCAGGGGCTTGGCGGTTTCGCTCGACGTGACCGACGCCGCCTCGGCGGCGGCGATGGTCGCGGCCGGGCTGGCGGCGTTCGGCCGGGTCGACGGGCTGATCAACAATGCAGCACTCTACGGCGCGCTCCATGGCGGCCGGTTCGACGCGATCGCCGAGGCCGAGTGGGATGCCTGCATGGCGGTCAACGTCAAGGGCATCTGGAACTGCTGCAAGGCGGCGGTGCCGGCGATGCGGCAGGCGGGCGGCGGCAGCATCGTCAACATCGCCTCCCTGGCGGCGACCTACGGCATGCCCTACGGCCTGCACTACACCGCCTCGAAGGCCGCGGTGATCGGGCTGACGCGGGGCCTGGCGCGCGAGCTCGGGCGCGACCGCATCCGGGTCAATGCCTTGGCGCCGAGCGCGGTGCTGACCGAAGGCACCAGCGAGTTCTTCGGCGACAAGCTCGACCGCGCGCTGCAGACGATCAAGACCAGCCAGACGATCCAGCGCAACCTGATGCCGGCCGACCTGACCGGCACGATGGCGTGGCTCCTGTCGGACGCCAGCGCCTTCGTCACCGGGCAGACCATCGCCGTCGACGGCGGCACGGTCATGTTGTGAGGTCGAAGGGAGCCCGCGCGATGAACCTCTCCGGGAAAGCGGCCCTGATCACCGGCGCCGGCGGCGGGATCTGCCGCGCCATCGCTGTCGCCTTCGCCGAGGCCGGCGCATCGGTCGCCTGCGTCGATATCGACGCCGCCGGGGCCGAGGAGACCGCCCGCCTCGTCGCTGCGGCCGGCGGCAAAAGCATCGCCAGCCGCTGCAACGTCGCCGACGAGGCCGAGGTTCGCGCCGCGACCGCCGCCGCGCGCGGCGCGCTGGGGCGGCTCGACATCCTGGTCAGCGGTGCGGCGCCGCACGATCCCGGCGGCACTGTCGTCGACACCCCGCTCGCCGAATGGCGGATGGTCGTCGACATCAACCTGACCGGCGCCTTCCTCCTCAGCAAGGCCGCGATCCCCTACATGATCGAGGGCGGCGGCGGCTCGATCATCTTCATCGCCTCGCAGCTCGGCCGCGTCGGCAGCGCCGGGCGCGCCGCCTATTGCGCGACCAAGGGCGCCCTCATTCAGCTCGCCAAGGTGATCGCGATCGATCACGCCGCCCAGAACATCCGCGCCAACGCGCTCTCGCCCGGCGCGGTCGAGACCCAGCGGACCTTGAAACGCTACGGCTCCTTCGCCGAAGCCCGCGAGAAGCTGGGGGTCAAGCATTTGACCCAGCGCCTGGGCCGGCCGGAGGAGCTGGCGCAGGCGGCGGTGTTTCTCGCCAGCGACGCCGCGAGCTTCGTCACCGGCAGCGACCTGCTCGTCGACGGCGGCTACACCGCGATCTGACCGGCCCGGCCGGCGCCCGGCCGCGTGATTGCATCGATATCGCACTCGATGTATCAACGAGAAATGGGCCAGATCGTGATCCGCAACCTCGACGCCGCAGTGATCGAGGCGCTGCGCTCTCGCGCCGCCGCCTGCGGCACCTCGATGGAGGAGCAGGCCCGCCGCGCGCTGACCAGGGCGGTCGGAATGGAGCGCGAAGCTGCGGCGCGACGGCTGACCGAGGTCCGCCGGATCATTGGTCGCCTCGAAGGGCCGTCGACCCTGGACGATCTGAGGCGCGACCGCGCCCGAGACAAGGCATGACAGTCATCGTCGACGCCAGCGTCGCGCTGAAATGGGTGATCGAGGAGGACGGGTCGGAAGCGGCCGCGGCGCTGCTGCTGGCGGAGCCTCTGGCGGCGCCGGACCTGCTCATGGTCGAATGCGCCAATGTTCTCTGGACAAAGGCGCGACGTGGGCTTTTGACGCGCGATCTCGCCGGCGCTGCCTTGACCTCGATCCAAGCCGCTCCGATCGAGCTGCTGCCGACAGCCGCCTACGTCGCGCGCGCCCAGGCCCTGGCCTTCGACCTTGACCAGACCGCCTACGACAGCCTCTACCTCGCCGCGGCGGTGGCGGAGCGTGCGACACTGGTCACCGCCGACGAAGCGTTCGCCGCAGCGGCTGCCCGACACGGTCTTTACGCGTCGACGGTGCGGCTCCTGGGCATATGAGGGCCAGCCCCGGCTTATTGACGCAAAGCCGGGCTCGTCTTACCTAGAGCCCGACTCCGATGGCTCTGCTCCCGATCATCACCGCCCCCGATCCGCGCCTCAAGATCAAGGCGCGACCCGTTGCCGCGGTCGACGCCAGGGTCCGGCGGCTGCTCGACGACATGCTGGAGACGATGTACCGCGCAATCGGCATCGGCCTCGCCGGCCCGCAGGTCGGCGCGTCGAGCCGGGTCATCGTCCTCGATGTCGCCCGCGAGGGCGAGAAGCCGCAGCCCTTGAAGCTCGCCAACCCCGAGATCCTGTGGCGTTCGCCGGAGCTGGCGACCCAGAACGAGGGCTGCCTGTCGCTGCCCGAGCACTACGCCGATGTGACCCGCCCGGCCGAGATCCGCCTGCGCTACCTCGACTACCAGAACGAGATCCGCGAGATGCACGCGACGGAGCTGCTCGCCACCTGCCTGCAGCACGAGATCGAGCATCTCGACGGCGTGCTCTTCGTCGACCACCTCTCGCTGGTCAAGCGCGGGATCATTCTGCGCAAGCTTGCCAAGACCAAGCGCGGCCGGGTCCCCGCCGCCGCCTGACATCGGCCGAAACAGCGTGCTCCGCCTCGTCTTCATGGGCACGCCGGTCTTCGCCGCGACGATCCTTGCCGGGCTGATCGAGGCCGGGCACGCGATCCTGGCGGTCTACACCCAGCCGCCGCGCCCGGCCGGCCGCGGCCATCGGCTGCAGCCCTCGCCGACCCAATTGCTGGCCGAGCGGCGCGGCCTCGCGGTGCGCTCCCCGACGAGCCTCGCGCAGCGCCGAGGCGCAGGCCGCGTTCACAGCACTCGGCGCCGACGCCGCGGTTGTCGCCGCCTATGGCTTGATCCTGCCGCCGCCAATTCTTGCGGCGCCGCGTCTTGGTTGTCTCAACGTGCACGCCTCGCTGCTGCCGCGCTGGCGCGGCGCGGCGCCGATCCAGCGCGCGCTCCTCGCCGGCGACCGCGAGACCGGGATCACGATCATGCAGATCGAGGAAGGGCTCGACACCGGCCCGATCCTGATGCAGCAGAGCTTGCCGATCGAGCCGGGCCAAACCGCCCCGGACCTCTCCGACAAGCTGGCCGCGCTGGGGGCCCGCGTGGTCCTCGCTGCGCTCGACGCGGCCGCCCGCGGCGCGCTGACGCCGCGGCCGCAGCCGCGCGACGGCGTCACCTATGCGCCCAAGCTGCGGCGCGAGGAGGGTCGGCTCGACTGGCGGCTGCCGGCGGCCGAGCTGGAGCGGCGGGTGCGGGCATTCGACCCGTGGCCGGGGGCCTTTGTCGAGATCGCCGGCGAGCGCGTGCGGGTGATCGCCGCGACGGCGCGGCCGGGCGCGGCGGCGGCACCGGGCACGGCGATCGATGACGGTCTGGCGATCGCCTGCGGCGAGGGCGCGTTGCGGCTGCTGCGATTGCAGCGGCCGGGGCGGGCGGCGCTCGACGCGCCCGCCTTTCTGCGCGGGTTTGCGGTCCCGGCCGGGACGGTGCTGCCATGCCCCGCTACAGATTGACGATCGAGTATGACGGGGCCGGGCTCTGCGGCTGGCAGCGCCAGGCGAACGGGCTCTCGGTGCAGCAGGCGCTCGAAACCGCGATCGAGCGGTTTTGCGGCGAGCGGGCTGCGGTGCGCGGGGCCGGCCGCACCGACGCCGGCGTGCACGCGCTGCGCCAGTGCGCGCATGTCGACCTCGCCCGGCCGGCTTCGCCCGAGGTGCTGCGCAGCGCGGTCAACCATCATCTGCGCCCCGCCGCGATCAGCGTGATCGCCGCCGGCCTTGCCCCGGAAGGCTTCGACGCGCGGCTGTCGGCGACCGCCCGCGTGTATCTCTACCGCATTCTGAACCGGCGGGCGCCGCCGGCGCTCGAGCGCGGCCGGGTCTGGCATGTGGCGCCGCCGCTCGATCTCGCGGCGATGGCCGAGGGCGCGCGGCATCTGATCGGCCACCACGACTTCTCGACTTTTCGCGACTCGCTGTGCCAGGCGCGCTCGCCGTTGAAGACGCTCGACGCGCTCGACCTTTGGCGGGAGGGCGAGGAAATCCATATCGAGGCGCGGGCGCGCTCGTTTCTGCACCATCAGGTGCGCAACATGGCCGGCACATTGAAGCTGGTCGGGCTCG
Organism: uncultured Alphaproteobacteria bacterium; assembly: GCA_963716115.1. Taxonomy (GTDB): domain Bacteria; phylum Pseudomonadota; class Alphaproteobacteria; order ATCC43930; family CGMCC-115725; genus AP-15. Next base: position 108,969 of record CAVQSZ010000009.1, on the reverse strand, counting down.
GAAGCTGGCGGCCCGACGACATGGCCCGCGCGCTCGCCGCCCGCGACCGCCGCGCCGGCGGCCCGACCGCGCCCCCCCAGGGCCTCTGCCTGATCGAGGTGCGTTACCCCGACACCGCCTCGGGCATGCCGGGCTGATATGCCGGCGATCAAATGACGGCATTTTGAACATCGTCCGGCAGGCCGTAATGTCGCCGCCGGGTTGATCGCGGAAGGACGCAAGGGCAATGCAGTTCGGCCTGTTCGGCAGCGCGGCGGCGCGGCGCGGCGGCGCGGAATTCGACAGCAGCGAGGGGTTCCGCGACTTTATCGAATACAATATCGAGGCCGAGGCGCTCGGCTTTCACGGCACCTTTGTCGTCGAGCACCATTTCACCGGCTATGGCCAGGTTTCGGCGACGCTCAACCTGTTGACCTGGCTCGGCGCCCGCACCCGCCGGCTGCGGCTCGGCACGGCGGTGATCGTGCTGCCGTGGCACAACCCGGTGCTGCTGGCCGAGCAGGCGGCCACGCTCGACCTCTTGTCCGGCGGCCGGCTCGATTTCGGCGTCGGCAAGGGCTATCGCTACAACGAGTTCGCCGGCTTCTGCGTGCCGATGGAGGAGGCCGACGCGCGCTTCGACGAATGCCTCGACGTGGTGGTCAGGGCATGGACCGCCGACCAGCCGTTTTCCCACCGCGGCAAATACTGGGCCTTCGACAATGTCGTGGTCGAGCCGCCGACCGCGCAGCAGCCGCACCCGCCGATCTGGATGGGGGCCGGCGGCGAGCGCTCGATCCGCCGGGTCGCGGCGCAGGGATACAGCCTGCTGCTCGGCCAATACGCCTCGCCCGAGGATGTCGCCGCCAATATCGCGGTCTACAAATCCGAGGTCGAGGCGCAGGGCCGCCGGTTCGACCCGATGCAGGTCGGGGTGACGCGCGCCTTCTTTGTCGCCGACAGCGCCGCCGAGCGGGAGGCCGCGATGGAGCGGCGGCTGGCCAACCGGGTGCGCCAATTGAAGCTCGCGACCCGGCCCGACGGCACGGTGCACGGCGGGCCCGACCGCGCCGACGGCGACCCGCGCATCGTCAACGAGAGGAGCGCCATGTACGGCAGCCCCGACGACATCGCCGGAAAGCTCGACGAGCTGCGTCGCGCCGGGGCCGGCTATGTTCTCGTCAACGGCGGCGGCTCGGGCGGCGGGGCGCGCGGGCGCGAGAGCCTGCGCCGCTTCGCCCGCGAGGTCATGCCGGCCTTCGCCGACGAGCCGCGGGCGCTGGCAATGGCCGGCAAATGACGGGCCGGCTGTCCCACTAGCTAGGGCCAATCCTGCGCCGCGTGATAGATGCGCAAGATCTCCACGGCCTGCGCTTGCACCCGATAAATCGCAATGTACGGGAGCGGCGAAAAGACGAGCTCGCGGGTTCCGGCTATCCGACCCGGCCGCCCGCGATTGGGCAGGTTTTCAAGCGACATGCACGCGTCGTACAGCGTCTTCGCGACGCGCCTGGCAGCGGGCCGGTTGTCTCGTCCGATCCGACGCGTGATGTTTTCGAGATCTCGGGCCGCCGGACTCGTCCAGCGGACCTGCATCAAGGTTGCAGGCTGCGCTCGACAGCCGCCCACACCTCATCCGACGGCACGAAGCGTCCATGCTCGGCCGCGTCGAGACCGATCTTCACAGCCTCGGCGAAGCGCGCCCCTTCGTCGAGATAGCGGGCCAGGGCCTCCTGTATGAGGTCGTCGGCGCTGCGGCCTTCGCGCGCGGCGAGCTCGACGAAGCCCTTCTCCTGCTCGGAGGTGAGATGCACTTCCATAGGTCAAACGTGGCAGTGTCCGCCGGGTTGTCAAGATTCACGACCGCGACGTTCTAATAAAGGCGACGAGGCCGGCAGGAACCGATCCTGCTTGACCGGGGTCGCTACGCCCGGGCGCGCAGAGTTAGAACGATGCCGGCGACGATCAGCCCTATGGCGAGCACGATGCCGCCGGTGACGGCGCCGCCGAAGATCAGCGTCGATAAGAGAAAGCCGCCGATCGGCGTCAGCGCCAGCACCTGGCCCGCGACCGCCGCCGGCATCGCCGCCAGCACCTTGCTCCACAGGAAATAGCCGAGCGCGGTCGTCACCACCCAATTATAGGCAAGGATCGCAACCAGCGCGGGCGACCAGCGGATCGGCTGGCCGGTCGCGCCCGGCAAGGCGATCGCCGCGACGACGACGGTGCTGACCGCGAGCTGCCAGAAGGTCTGCGTCCAGAACGACGAGCGCCAGACGCGGCGGCGATAGAGGCAGGAGCCGAGCGCCCAGCAGATCGCGGCGAGCAGCAGCAGCCCGTTGCCGGCGAGGGCGCGCCAATCGCCCCAATCGACGAGGGCCGGGTTCATGAACAGGACGAGCCCGGCAAACCCGACCGCGGCCCCGGCGAGCTGAGCGCGGCCGAGCGGCTCCGGCCACAGCCAGAGCCCGATCGGGACCGCCCACAGCGGCATCGTGTAGGCGAGCACGATGGCCCGGCCCGGCGGCACGATCGCGAGGCCGATGATGCCGCAGATCAAGAATGCGGCGACCTGGAGCTGCCCGACCCACATCAGGCCGAGCCGCTCGCCGCGCAGAGGCAGCAGCGGCGAGCGGCGCACAAGAAGCGCCGGGGCGAGGAGGGCCAAGGCGCCGACCAGGCGCAGCAGCACAAACAGCATCGGCGGCGCCGCGTCGAGCGCCAGCCGCATCAACGGCCAATTGCCGGCCCAGCTGACGACGATGACCGCGAGATAAAGATAGACGACCCGCGGCATCGCGTCGCTCACCCCCGAATTGCGTCCGGCCGGGTCAGGCATTGCGGCCGCCGCGACCCCCGACCAACTAGACGAGGAGAGCCTATGCCGCAACCGCCGCCAATCTTCACGATCGGTCATTCGACGCGCAGCGTCGCCGAGCTGGCGGAGCTGCTCGGAGAGGCCGGGGTCCAGCTCCTGGTCGACGTGCGCTCCGTGCCGCGCTCGCGGACCAATCCGCAATTCAACGCCGACGCCCTGCCGGGACCGCTCGCCGCCGCCGGGATCGGCTACCGCCATTTGCCGGCGCTGGGCGGGCTGCGCGGCCGCAAGAAAGCGGCGGGGCCATCGCCCAACGCGCTGTGGCGCAACGAGGCCTTTCGCAACTACGCCGACTATGCCTTGACCGACGCCTTCCGCGCCGGGCTCGACGAGCTGATGGCGCTCGCCCGCGAGCGGCGCTGCGCGATCATGTGCGCCGAGGCCGTGTGGTGGCGCTGCCACCGCCGCATCATCGCCGACTACCTTCTGGCGCGGGGCATCCCGGTGATGCACATCATGGGGCCGGGCAAGATCGACGCGGCGACGCCGACGCCGGGCGCCCGGCCTCTCGCCGATGGGACGATCCTCTATTCCGGCTCCTCGGCCGACCAGCTTGCGCTGTGGCCGGCGCCCTGCTAATCAGACGGCGTCATTGGGGAGTAGCCGCCTCGGCCGCTTATCCGAGGGCCTGCGTCAACATGCTTGGCTTCGGCCATGGCGCCGGCAGCCGAAAGGCGATGGCGAGACCTTTGGCATCGGTTCCCGCACCCGGGTCGGGCGAGGGCGCCGCTGCCAAATTGTGTCTCCGCCCGACCCCGGCAGCATCCTGATGGACGCCTTTCTGATTTCCTTCGCGGTCGTGGGCCTGGCCGAAATCGGGGACAAGACGCAGATCCTGTCGCTGATCCTGGCGGCGCGCTTCCGGCGGCCGTGGCCGATCATTCTCGGGATTTTCGTCGCCACGCTGCTGAACCATGCCGCCGCCGCCTTCGCCGGGACCCTCTTCGCCCGGTTTCTCGCCGGCGACGCGATGCGCTGGATGCTGGGGATCTCGTTTCTCGGGGTCGCGGTCTGGGCCTTGTTTCCGGACCGGTACGAGGGCAAGGACCAAGCGTCGCCTCGCTACGGGGCGTTCGTGTCGACCCTGGCCGCCTTCTTTCTCGCCGAGATCGGCGACAAGACCGAAATCGCCACCGCCGGCCTCGCCGCGCGCTTCGACGCGATGACGCCGGTGGTGCTCGGCACGACGTTCGGCATGATGGCGGCGAATGTCCCGGCGGTGCTGCTGGGGGACAGGCTCGCGGGCAGGCTGCCCACGAAGGCGATCCGGATCGCCGCGGCGATCGTGTTCGCGATCATCGGCGTCCTGACCCTCGCCGGCATCGGCTGAGGCCCTCTATTCGAAGCTGCCCAGGTCGCCGGCGCGCCTGAGGTCGCGGCCGGTCAGCTCCAGGTTGCCGTCCGCGGTCAGCTCGCGGTTGCGCAATTTGGTCTCGGCCGCCCGCTCGATCTCGGTGCGGCGAAGGTAATAGGCCTCGAGGCATTTCTCCGGCGTCGCCCGCTGCTCCAAGAGCCGCCGGAACACCTCGCGTCGGACCCGGACGACGCCCCGGTATTCGCCGATTTCGATCCCGAACTCGACGCTGTCGAGCGCCGGGTTCCAGCGCGCATCGTCGGGAAACGAAAACAGCGGCAACCGGGACCCGCCCGCGCCCGCGCCGGCCTAGAAGTGCGGCGCGCGCTCCCGCCCTCTGTGGGGCGAGGTGTCGCGATAGATCTGGTGGCGGGTGATCCGCAGGCCCGGGATTCCGTTCTGGTCGAACTTCGCCTCCCAAACCGCAAGCTCCTCGGGCGAGAGCATGTAGCGCTCGCACGCCTCCTTGCGGCTGAGCAGGCCGGCGCGCGTGGCGGTGACCACGGCGGCCTTGCGGCGGGGCGACCATCTTTCCGTTTCCGGCGACGGCAGAGGGGAGTGAAACGTGCTGGTCATCATCTGGCTGCTGATCGAGTTGTTCAAGCCTCGTCGGGCGGCTACTTACGGTAGCTGTCGTCCCACCCCGCATTCACCCCTTGGCGTAACAGAAGGTAACCAAGGGTAACAGAGGAACGCCGACAGATCTACGACGCTCTTGGGACGGCGTTTATTCCGTCGGCGGTCGCGCTGATTTTTCTTTGACACGGCGGCCGGCCGCCGGCCCGCCCGGCGCGCGGCCCGTTGTGCCGGCCCGGATCAAGCCGGGGCCGCGCCCGCGCCCGAACAGGCTTGCCCAAGCCCGCCTCATGCCGCATCGCACGCCGGCCGAAGAAGGCCATGCGCATCGAGAATGATTATCGGCCGCGTCAAATTGCCGCCCTCAATGACGCCGCCGCGGCCAACCCGCGGATTCAACCGACCCGAAGAGGGCGAAGCCATTTGCGATAGCCTCGCCGGCGCGAACCGGATATCACCTTGCGGCCGGCTGAATCCGCGGGTTGGCCGCGACGGCCAACATCGACCGCCGAAACACGATGCCGGCTCGGTTCCTGATGATCGTTCAGCGCCTGCTCGTCGGCCTTGTCGATTGCTGCCGCCGATACGCCCTGCTCGTGGCGCTGTCCGGAGCGGTTCTGGCGGCCCTCGCCGGGGCCTACGCCGCCACCCATCTCGGCATCACCACCGATACCGACAAGATGTTCGCCGAAACCCTGCCGTGGCGTCAGCGGACGATCGCGTTCGAGGCCGATTTCCCGCAATTCACCCATCTGCTGGTCGCGGTGGTCGACGCCAAGACGCCGGAGCAGGCAGAGGCGACCGCCGCCGCGCTGGCCGCGGCGCTGAGCGCCGACAAGGCGCAGTTTACCGCGGTCCGCCGTCCCGACGCGCTGCCCTTTCTGCGACAGGAGGGGCTGCTGTTTCTCGACCTCAAGCAGCTGGAGGCGCTGCTCGAGCGCATGATCGAGGCGCAGCCCTTTCTCGGGCAGCTCGCCAAGGACCCGAGCGCGCGCGGGTTGTTCGCGGCGTTGGCCTTGCTCGGCAAGGGGGTCGAGGCGGGCGAGGTCGACCTTGCCCCCTACCAGGCTGCGCTGAGCGGGTTTCACCAGGCGATGGCCGATGCGATCGCCGGCCGTCCGCGGCCTCTGTCCTGGCAGCTTCTGCTCGGCGGCGAGCTCGCCGAGCTCGGCGGCAAATACAAGTTCGTGCTGGCGCAGGCGAAGCTCGACCACGACCGGCTCGAGCCCGGCGCCGCGGCCACGCAGGCGATCCGCGATGCCGCCGCCAGGCTCGAATTCGTCAAATCCGGCGACGCCCGGGTGCGCGTCACCGGCAATGTCGCGCTCGCCGACGAGGAGTTCGGGGCGGTGGCGAAGGGGGCGGTGGCGGGCCTCGTCGGCACCATCGCGCTGATCTCGTTGTGGCTCTTTCTCGCGGTTCGCTCATGGCGACTGATCGTCCCGATCCTCTCGACCCTGGGGCTCGGGCTGGTGCTGACCCTGTGGTTCGCCGCCGCGGCGGTCGGGACGCTCAACCTGGTCTCGGTCGGGTTCGGCATCCTATTTGTCGGCATCGCCGTCGACTTCGCGATCCAGTTCTGCGTGCGCTACCGCGAGATGCGCCGGCTCCTCGCCGACCCCGCGGCCGCGATGACCGAGACGGGGCGGCGGGTCGGCGGGCAGATCCTGGTGGCGGCGGCCGCGACGGCGGCGGGGTTTCTGGCCTTTGTGCCGACCGACTTCCAGGGCGTGGCCGAGCTGGGGCTGATCGCCGGCGCCGGGATGCTGATCGCCTTCTTGTGCACCGTGACGTTTCTGCCGGCGATGGTCGCCTTGCTGCGGCCGCATGGCGAGCCGGCGGATGTGGGCTTCCGCTGGGCGGCCCCGCTCGATGCGGCGGTGAGCCGCCGCCGCCGGCCGTTGTTGATCGTTTTCGCCGGGCTCGCCGGGCTCGGCGTGGTGCTGCTGCCGCGGTTGAGCTTCGACTCCGACCCGCTGCACACCAAGGACCCCGGCACCGAGGCGATGCGGACCCTCTACGATCTGATGGATTCGCCGCTGACCAACCCGTTTACGATCGACATCCTGACCCCGAACCCGGCGGCGGCCGCCGACTTGGCGGAGCGGCTGCGGGCACTGCCGCTGGTGTCGGAAGTGGTCTCGATCAACAGCTTCGCGCCGAAAGACCAGGAAGCCAAGCTCGCTCAGATCGCCGACGCCGCGATGATCCTCGGTCCGACCTTGTCGCCGCGCGAGCCCGCGCCTGCGGCGACCGCGGCGGAAATCAGAGCCGCCGCCAAGACCGCTTTCGACCAGATCGCGCCGGCGCTGGCCAAGACGCCCTCCGATCATGTGCTGGCCGCGATCGCCGACGATCTGCGCCGGCTGGCCGACGCCCCCGATGCGACGGTGCTCGCCGCCGACCGATCGCTGACCCGCTTCCTGCCGACCGAGCTCGACGAGCTGCGGGTCGCGTTCGAGGCGCAGCCGGCGAGCTTGCAGTCCGTGCCGGCCGAGCTCGCCAGGGACTGGGTCCTGCCGGACGGGCGGGCGCGGGTCCAGGTGACGCCAAAGCCGCAGGCGCGCAACAGCAAGGGGCTCGCCGAATTCGTCGCCGAGGTCACCGCGGTCGCCCCCGACGCCGGCGGCGCGGCGGTGACGATCGAGGCGACCAGCCATACCATCGTCGCCGCCTTCCGCTCGGCGGCGCTGGCGGCGCTGGCGGCGATCACCGCGATCCTCTTTGCGGCGCTGCGGCGGCCGCTCGACGTGGCGCTGGTCCTGGCCCCGCTGCTGCTGTCGGCGCTGATGACGGTGGCCGTCATCGTGGCGCTGCCGCTGCCGCTCAATTACGCGAACATCATCGCGCTGCCGCTGCTGCTGGGCGTCGGCGTGTCGTTCAACATCTATTTCGTCATGAACTGGCGGGCGGGCCACACCGTCGTGCTCGGCTCCGCCACGGCTCGGGCGATCCTGTTCTCGGCGCTGACCACGGGAACGGCGTTCGGCTCGCTCGCGCTGTCGGCGCATCCGGGCACGGCGAGCATGGGCGAGCTGCTGCTGATCAGCCTCGGCTGCACGCTCCTGGCGAGCCTCGCCTTCATCCCGGCGCTGCTGGCGGCGATCCCTGCCCCGACGGCCGAGAGACGCTGCGCCGCCTCAAGGGAGCGGTAGCGCGGTCAATCGCCGGGCGCGGCCGATTCGCGCGGAGCGAGCGTCGCCGGCCGGCTGGCGGGCGGCGCGGAGCCGGGCTCGACCTCGACCTCGGGGCGGATCTGGAAGCGCGCCGTGTAGCGGGCGTAGCGCTCGCGCTCGCGCGCCGCATCGAGGCCGTGGTCCTCGAACCGGTAGGCCCGGGCGCCGCCGTAGCCGCCATTGGGCTTGGCCGCGACGAGGCGGCCGATGCGCGCGGCGGCCTCGGGGGCGAGCGCCAGCCCGAAATGCCGGTAGAGCGCGGCCACCGTGCCCAGCGGGTCGCCGGTGAGCTCGGGATAGCGGACATGAAAGATCGGCTCGGCGAACGGCTCGTCATCGCCGGCGGCGATCATCAGCCCGGCCGCGGCGAGCCAGCGCTCGCTGTCCTGCCGGCCGATCTCATGGCGGTCGACGCGGCGGGTGAACGGGCGCCTGAGCACCTCGGTCAGCCGCGCCACCGAGCGCAGCACCGCCAGCGGGTCGCGGTGGACGAAGACGAGGCGCGCATCGGGATAGACGCAGCGGATCGCGGCGAGCGCAAAGATGTGGTCCGGGCATTTGAGCGCCCAGCGCCCGGCCGCGCCCGTCTGATGCTGCAGATGCTGCAGAAAGCGCTTGTGAAACCGATAGGCGTCGAGATGCCCGGCCTGATCCAGCCAGCGGCGATAGCCCGGCACCCGATAGGTCGTGTCGAAACGCAGGCTGGCGAACACATGCGCGGTGATCTCGGAGCATTCCTGCGGCGAATCGGCGTCGATCGGATGGAGCCGGCGGAATTGCGGCGCCAGCATCCCGAAAAGGCGGAGCTGCCGGGCGACCCGTTGCCGCCGGCGGTCCGGGCCCGGACCTTTGGCCGGATAGGGATGGATCGGCTGCCAGACGCGCGGGACGAGGTTGCCCTGATCCTCCGCCAGCAGGCTGTGCAGAAAGGTCGTGCCGGAACGGGGGAGCCCGGTGATGAAGATCGGCCGCTCGATCGCCCGGTCGAGAATTTCGGGCGCCCGCGCCTCCTCCTCGCGCAGCCGCAGCAGATTGGAAAGAAACCGCAAGGTGTCCCAGCGCACCGCCACCCGGCCGAACAGGCTCAGGTCGGCCTCCTCGCGGCAGGCGCGCAGAAAAATTTCGAGCGGCGCGCCGAATGGCGTGTCGCCGAAATCGCTCCAACCCGCGCGGCGCCGGGCCCGGCGGACCAGACCCTCGGCGTTGGGGAGAGGGAACAGGAGCGGCCTCAATTCGGCGGTCACGACGACCGCTCCGATACGGCGCGGCCCGCGGCGGCGCCCGGCAGTCGCATATGCTCCGAAGTCATTCTACCTTCCGCCCGCCCAAAATCTATCCCGCACCGCAACATAAGACGTGGCCGGCCCAAGGTCGACAATCGCCTTGTCGAGATCGACGACGAGCCGGCCCTGGCGGTATATATGCCCGACCCGCGCGCATCAGCCCCGACGCGTCCGAGCCCGGGTCCGCACGTTCGCCGACCCCGATGAAGTCCGCGCCTCGCCCCCGCCGCGGGGCCTGGACGCTCCGTCGCGTCCCGTTGTATCCACCGGCCGCCCTATCGACGATCGGAAATTGCGAGCTTCCCGCATGACCGCCATCACCCGAGGCTCGGCCCGCCGCGGTCTCGCAACCGAGCCGCGCGCCGGCTGGGACGCGCGCCTTCTCGCCGGCGGCGAGCTGCAGATCAGGCTCTTCGGCGCCTGGGTGCTGGCGAGCGGGGCGCGCTTCACGGCCGACCTGCCGCGCCGGCTGGGCGAGGCGCCGCGCGCCGGCAGGATTTCGTTCGACGCAGGCGAGCTCGAGGCGTGGGACAATGTGCTGATCGATTTTCTCAACAAGCTCGAGACCCTCGCCGGCGAGCGCGGCCTCACGGTCGACCGCTCGGGGCTGCCGGGCGGGGTCGAGCGGCTGGTGACGCTCGCCCGCGCCGTCCCCGAGCGCGAGGGGGCTCGCCGCAGCCGGGCGCGGCCCGGGCTCCTGACCCGGGTCGGCACAAGCTCTGTTGCCTTTTTCGCGGCGGCGGCCGATCTCGTCGGGTTCTTGGGCGAGGCCTGCCAGGCGGTCGGCCGGCTGATCCTCGGCAGGGCGCGGCTGCGGCGTTCCGACCTGCTGCTGGCAATCGAGGATTGCGGCCCCGCCGCCTTGGCGATCGTGGCGCTGATCAGCTTTCTGGTCGGCCTGATCCTGGCCTTTGTCGGCGCCATTCAATTGAAGCAGTTTGGCGCTGCGATCTTTGTCGCCAACCTCGTCGGGGTGGCGATGGTGCGCGAGATGGGGGCGATGATGACCGCGATCCTGATGTCGGGCCGCACCGGCGCCGCCTTTGCCGCGAACCTCGGCACGATGCAGGTCAGCGACGAAGTCTCGGCGCTTGCAGACGCTCGGCATCCCGCCGATGGAGTTCCTGGTCTTGCCGCGGATCGTGGCGCTGTTTTTGATGATGCCGCTGCTGACCGTGTTCGCCAACATCGTCGGGATGGCGGGCGGGCTCTTGATCGGCGTCCTGATGCTCGATATCTCGCCGATCGCCTATTATAACCAGACGGCGGGCGCGGTCGGGCTCAACGACTGGGCGATCGGCCTGGTCAAGGCGGCGATCTTCGGGGCGATCGTGGCGCTGGTCGGCTGCTGGCGGGGCATGCGTTGCTCGCGCAGCGCCGCCGCGGTCGGTCAGGCCGCCACTTCGGCGGTGGTGCTGTGCATCGTCCTGATCATCGTCGTCGACGCGGTCGCCACCGTCCTTTGCACCGTCCTCGACATCTGACCCCCCGGAGGATCGGAGCCTTGAGCGACCCGAGAACGAACGCGCCCGAGCCTCCGGCTCATATCGTGGTCGAGGACCTGACCATGGCCTATGGCGACTTCGTCATTCAGAAAGACCTGAACTTTACGATCAACAAGGGCGACATCTTCATCATCATGGGTGGCAGCGGCTGCGGCAAGAGCACGCTCTTGCGCCATCTCGTCGGGCTCCTGCCGCCGGCCAGGGGCAGGGTCCTCTATTCCGGAGAGAGCCTGTGGGACGCCCTGCCCGAGCGCCGCGATGCGATCCTGCGGCGCACCGGCGTCACCTACCAGGCCGGCGGGCTGTGGAGCTCGATGACCCTGCTCGAAAACGTGGCATTGCCGCTCGAGCAATATACCGACCTCGACCCCGCCGAGATCGCCGACCTCGCCTCGCTCAACCTGGCGCTCGTGGGCCTCGCCGGCTTCGAGGAGTATTTTCCTTCGCAGATCAGCGGCGGCATGCAAAAGCGCGCGGGGCTCGCGCGGGCGATGGCGCTGTCGCCGGAGGTGCTGCTTGTTCGACGAGCCTTCGGCCGGCCTCGATCCGATCAGCTCCCGGCTCCTCGACGATCTGATCCTGGAGCTGCGCGACAGCCTCGGCGCGACGATCGTCATGGTCACCCACGAGCTGCCGAGCATCTTCGCGGTCGGCGACAACGGCGTCTTCCTCGACCCCGAGACCAAGACCCAGATCGCCGTCGGCGACCCGAAACGGCTGCTCGCCGAATGCCCGGACCCGAAGGTCCAGCGCTTCCTGCGGCGCGGCGAGGCCGTTGCGCCCGGCGTCGCCGCGGGAGCCGCGCGATGAGCAGCCGGCGGGCGAACCCGGCGCTGATCGGCGGCTTCGTCCTCGGCGGGATCGGCCTCCTGGTCGTGGCCTTGCTGGTCTTCGGCACCTTTACCTTCTTCGAGACGACGCGGCGGTTTGTGATCTTCTTCGAAGGGTCGATCGACGGGCTGACGGTCGGCTCCTCGGTCCTCTTCCGCGGCGTGCCGCTGGGCCGGGTCGTCGAGGTCGGCATCCGCTACGACCCGACCCACAGCTCCTTCGAAATCCCGGTCGTCGTCGAGCTGCGGCCGGGGGTGATCGCGCGGTTTTCCCCGCCTTCGAGCCCCGATGTGCGGGTGATGGACGAGCTGATCAAGGCCGGGTTGCGCGCCCGGCTCGAAAGCGCCAGCCTGGTCACCGGCCAGAAGGTGGTGCAGCTCAACTTCTTTCCCGGCACCCCGATCGTAAGCGTGGAAACCGATATCAACTACCCTCAGATCCCGGCGCTGCCGTCGCAGGCGCAGCAGCTGATGTCGTCGGTCGATGTCGTGGCCAAGGATCTGCCGACCTTGCTGCAGACGGCGGTCGCGACGTTCGATCGGGTTCAGGCGGCCCTGTCGCCCGAGAACCAGGCGGCGATCACGGCGACCCTCGAAAGCACGGCCTCGCTGGTCAAGACCTTGCAGAGTGTGGCCGCCTCGCTCGCCCCGATGGTGGCCACGGCCGACAAGACGCTCGCCAGCCTCGACCAGCTGAGCGGCCGACTGAACGGCGTTGTCGACGAAAACCGCCCCGACATCACTGCGGCGCTGCGCAATTTCCGCGACGCCACGGTCAGCACGCGCAAGCTCCTCGACCAGCTCAACCAGATCGTCGCCGACAACAAGAAGCCGATCCGGCAATTCACCGAGGGCTCGCTGCCGGACCTGACCGGGCTGATCCTCGACACCAGGGCCGCGGTCGACAAGGCGACGACCGTCCTCGACAGCATCGAGCGCAACCCGACCCGCTTCCTCTTCGGCAACCGGAACGCCGGGCATGGGGTGGAGCTCAAATGAACCGGCGCCGGATGCTTTTTGGCGTGACCGCGGCGACCCTGCTTCCGGCCCTCTCGGCGTGCGGCCTGGGCGGCGGGCCGCCGCCGCCGCAATTCACGCTGTCGCCGGTGACGGGCTTCCCCCGCGGGCTCAAGCCGGTCGCCTGGTCGCTCGTCGTCGACGAGCCGACCGCGCCGCGCCAGATCGACACCTCGCGCATCGCGGTGATGAACGGCCCGTTCGAGGTCAAGTACTACGCCGATGTGGAATGGACCGACACCGCGCCGTCGATGGTGCAGCTGCTGCTGCTCCAGTCGTTCCAGAACACCGGGCGCCTCCCGGTGGTGGCGTCGACCCGCCAGACCCTGGCGACGGATTTTCTGCTGCTGTCGACGCTGCGGAAATTTCAGGTCGAGCGGGACGCCGCCGGGACGCCGCAGGCGGCGGTGGTCCTCGAAACCACCCTGATGCGCATGCCGCGGCGCGAGCCGGTCGCCACCGCCCGCTTCGAGCAGGCGACCCCTCTCGCCGGCGATTCGATCGATGGCGTGACGGCCGCTTTCAACGCGAGCCTCGGCGAGGCGATGCGGCGCGTCGTCGACTGGACCCTCGAAAGCGGCGGCGCCGCAAGTCGCAAGCCGAGCTGAACGCCGTGGCGTCTGCTCACCGAGCGGTCAGGCTCGGGAGCGGCTGCGCCCTGACGAGCGCCTCGCTCTGCCGCCCGGTCAGCGCCTCGCTCTCGGCGCAATCGCCGCGCCTCGTTCTGCCGCTAGAGCAATTTTCGATCGAGTTGACCCACTCGGAGACGCATCGACCGCGCACCCCGACCAGCAATCTCGACCGGACGAGCGAACGTCGGGCCCGAGATTGCTTCGCTTCGCTCGCAATGACAACGAGGCCTCCTCGTCATTGCGAGAAGCGCCGCGACGAAGCAATCTCGATCCGGCGATGCAACCCGATAGAAAGCCGCTCTAATCCGCCGGCGGAAGGCCGGGCGGCCGGCCTTCCGCCGCGCCGATCCAGTCGAGGGCGGCGCGCAGCCGAACGACCTCGCCGATCACGACGATCGTCGGCGCCGCGATCCCGGCCGAGGCCGCCGCAATCTCGCCGAGGGTCGAGACCAGGACCGTTTGCGCCGCGGTCGTAGCCTTGCTGACGACGGCGGCGGGCTCGTCGGGGCGGCGGCCGGCGGCGGTCAGCCGCTCGACGATCTTCGGCAGGTGCCGGAGCGCCATGTACAACACGATGACCGGCGAGCCGCGGGCGATGGCGTCCCAGTCGAGCCCGTCCGGAACCGCGCCGTCGCTGTTGTGGCCGGTGACGAAGGTGACCGCGGAGTTGGTGTCGCGGTGGGTGACCGGGATCCCGGCATAGGCGAGGCCGCCGATCCCGGCGGTGATCCCCGGCACGATGCGGAACGCGATCCCGGCGGCGACCAGCGCCAGCGCCTCCTCCGCGCCGCGGCCGAAGACGCAGGGGTCGCCGCCCTTGAGGCGCAGCACGCGCTTGCCCTCCAGCGCCAGCCGGACCAGCCGCGCCGAGATGTCGGGCTGGCTCGGCGAGGGCCGGCCGCCGCGCTTGCCGGCAAAATCGAGGGCCGCGCCCGGCCGCGCCAGCGCCAGGATGCGCGGGTCGACCAGCGCGTCGTAGACGACGATGTCGGCCTGCGCCAGCGCGTGCAGCGCCAACACCGAGAGAAGCCCCGGGTCGCCCGGCCCGGCCCCGACCAGCCACACGCTGCCGGGCACGAGATCAGGCAGGTCGAGATTGGCGCTGTCGATCACGATCTATCTCCCGCCATCCCCCGGACGCTGGGCACAACGTAGTCATCTCCGACGGTTTTGCTAAGATCGGCCCATGGCGAGACAGGGCGCGATGCCGCTGCGCCGCGGCTGGACCACCGGCGCCTGCGCCGCGGCGGCCGCGCGCGCGGCGTTCGCGGCGCTGCTGACGGGCCGTTTCCCCGACCCGGTTTCGATCCGCCTGCCGCGCGGCGGCGCCGCCGCCTTTGCGCTGGCGCTGGCCGAGCGCGAGGATGCCCGCGCGCGCGCCGGCGTCGTCAAGGACGCCGGCGACGATCCCGACGTGACCCATGGCGCGCTGGTGATCGCCGAGGCCGCGTGGGCCGCGGCCGGATCGGGGATCGGCTTTGCCGCCGGAGAGGGCGTCGGCACGGTCACCCGCGCCGGCCTGCCGCTCGCAGTCGGCGAGCCGGCGATCAACCCGGGCCCGCGGGCGATGATCCGCGCGGCGATCCTCGACGCGGCGGCCGAGCACGGCGCGCCGCCGCCCGACGTGACCGTGACGATCTCGATCCCCGGCGGCGAGCGGCTTGCCGAAAAGACGATGAACGCGCGGCTCGGCATCGTCGGCGGCCTGTCGGTGCTGGGAACCACCGGGATCGTGATCCCGTACTCGTGCTCGTCCTGGATCCACGCGATCCGACAGGGGATCGATGTCGCGCGCGCCGCCGGCCTCGACCATATCGCGGCGGCGACCGGCACGACCTCGGAACGCGCGGTGCAGCAGCTCTACGGCCTGCCCGAGCAGGCGCTGATCGACATGGGCGATTTTGTCGGCGGGACCCTCAAATACCTGCGCCGGCGCCCGGTCGACCGGCTGACCCTGGCCGGCGGCTTCGCCAAGCTGGCCAAGCTCGCCGCCGGCCATCTCGATCTGCATTCGGCGCGCAGCCGGGTCGATCCCGCGGCGCTGGCCGATCGGCTGGCCGAAATCGGCGCCGATGCGTCAACCGTGGCGGCGGCGCGCAACGCCGCCGGGGCGGGAGAGATCCTCGCCATCGCCGGCGGCCGGGGCGAGGCGCTGGCCCGAGCGGTGGCGGCGCAGGCGCGCGAGGTGGCGCTGGCGACGTTGTCGGGAAAGACCGCGGTCGAGGTCGCTGTCGTCGATCGCCGCGGCGGCTTTCTGGCGCGGGTCGGCGGGTGACGGCGAAATCGCTCCTGATCCTCGGCGGCACCGGCGAGGCCGCCTTGCTCGCCCGCGCCGTCCTCGCCCGGTTCGGCGACCGGCTCGCCGTCACCACCTCGCTCGCCGGGCGAACCGAGCGGCCGGGGCCGCTTCCCGGCAATGTCCGCATCGGCGGCTTCGGCGGGCCGGCGGGGCTCGCCGCCTACCTCGCCGGAGAGCGCATCGACCGCCTGATCGACGCCACCCACCCGTTCGCCGCCGCGATCTCGGCCGAGGCGCGGATCGCCTGCGAGGCGGCCGGCGTGCCGCGCCTGCTGCTGCTGCGCCCGGCGTGGCCGCGCCACCCGCTCGACCGCTGGATCGAGGTCGACGACATGGCGGCGGCGGCCGAGATGGTCGGGCGCGTCGGGCGCCGCGCCTGGCTGACCGTCGGGGCCGGCGAGGTCGCCAGCTTCACGGCGGCGACCGGGGTGCGCTTTCTGGTCCGGCTGGTCGATCCGCCGCGCCAACGGCTGCCGCTGCGCTTTTACGAGGTCGTTGTCGGCCGCGGGCCGTTCACCCTCGCCGACGAGCGCCACCGCCTCGAGCGCCACGCGATCGACGTCCTCGTCTGCAAGGCGAGCGGCGGCGCGGCGACCGCGGCCAAGATCGTCGCCGCCCGCGAGCTCGGCGTCCCGGTCATCATGGTGCGGCGGCCGGCGGTCGAGCCGGGAGAAGCGGTCGAGACGATCGCGGCGGCGCTCGCCTGGCTGGCCGGCGCAGATCCGTTTCCCGAAGCACGGAGGGTGTCATGATCGGACGTTTGGCGGCAATCCTCGGGCTGGCGACGACGATGGTCGTGGCCGGGCCGTTCGCCGGCGGCGAAAGCTCTCGCGCGGACGTGAACATCTTTGGGGATTACTACTCGAACGTGGCGCGGGCGGCGCGCCAGAACGACGCCGAGATGGTCACGCACATCCTCGCCGGAGGCGGCAACCCCAACCAAGTCGACGAGCAATCGCGCACCGCGCTCCTTTACGCTGCGATGAACGGCAACCTGCAGATCATCGCGATCCTGGTCAAGGCGGGGGCCAAGCTCGATGTCAGGGACCAGCTCGGCAACACGCCGCTGCATTGGGCGGTCGATCGCAATCAAACCGAGGCGGCAAAGCTGCTGCTCGATGTCGGCGCCGCCGTCGATCCGGAAAACAAGAACGGGATGACGCCGCTGATGATTGCCGCCAGCCGCGGCAACCTCGACGGCGTGCGCGCCCTCCTCGCCAAGGGCGCCAACGTCGCCAAGACCGACTACACCGGGCGCGACGCCGCCGGCTGGGCCGCCCAGAGCCATCGGCCGGCCGTGGTCCAGGCGATCAAGCGGGCGCAGAGCGCGAGGGGGTCGTAGGCCGCGCCGGCGGACGGGCTTCGCGGGCGCGCCCTTACGCCCCCGCCCGCGCGCGTTGCCGGCGCCGTTTGGCTCGGAGCTTGGCCCTGCGTTTGTTCGAAAGTTCACGTTTGGCCGGTCGCTTCATAGTCGCCTCCGAAAGCCCAAGCAGCTCCTGCCGCAGGGTGTAAGGGAAGATCGCGATGTCGGCGAGCGAATAGTCATCGCCCGCACGACCTCGCCGATTTCGAGGCGGGGCGCCGCTCCCGCAAATCGTCGTCGCGCAATCCCGTGGACCGACGCGCCCGCGACGCCAGGGTTGCTCGGTCGCCGCCGCCGCTCAGCCGTGCGGCGGCCAGTAATGCAGCGCCGTGAACAAGAGGCCGGCGACGACGGCGATGGCGGCGCCGAGCCTGAGGGTCAGGCGCAGCTCCAATTCGCGCAGCTCGGTGCGCAGCGCCGCGATGTCGGCCTTGACCTCGGTGCGCAGCGCCGCGATGTCGGCCTTGACCTCGGTGCGCAGCGCCGCGATGTCGGCCTTGACCCCGGTGCGCAGCTCGGCGCTGTCGGTTTTTCCCTCGGTGCGCAGCGCGGCGATGTCGGCTTTGCCTTCGGCGCGCAGCTCGGCGATGTCGGCGCGCAGCTCGGCGATGTCGGCCTTGGTGGCGACGTTGTCGTGGATCGCATCATACCTCGGGTTACGCGTGCGACGAGCATCGCTAGCGATCGGTGGCGATGCGCTCGGCGTCGCCGCTCCTGAGCCCGGCTCCTTCAAAGGCTCGGGTCAGGGTCAAGCGGTCGGTCAACTCTGGCGTCCTTCGCCACACACCCGTTCGGCAGCGCTACCAGCCGCGGCGCTTGCCGCGTGGCGCACCCGGCTGAATCCGGGCGATCTTATCGGATGGGTCCCACAATGCCATCTCATTTGATCTCGATCATCGGGATCTCGCCCTGGTTCTGCTGCGGCGCCAGGATCTCGATCTTGCTCGGGTCGATCTTGGGGCCATGGTCGAGCGAGGCCAGCACCAGGCCCGGAAAGGCGATGACGATGCCGACCATCAAGAGCTGGATGCACACGAACGGGACGCTGCCCCAATAGATCTGCGCCGTGGTGACGGGCGCCACCAGCCGGCCGGTGACGCGGTCCAGCTGCTCGCGGATCGGCGCGACGCTGCGGAAATAAAAAAGCGCGAAGCCGAAGGGCGGGTGCAGGAACGAGGTCTGCATGTTGATGCCGAGCAGCACCCCGAACCATATCAGGTCGATCCCGAGACGTTCGGCCACCGGGTGCAGCAACGGCACGACGATAAAGGCCAGCTCGAAGAAATCGAGAAAAAAGGCCAGGACAAAGACCATCAAATTGACGACGACCAGAAAGCCCAGCTGGCCGCCGGGCAGCGAGGTCAGCAGGCTTTCGACCCAGAGGTCGCCGTTGACGCCGCGGAAGGTCAGGCTGAACACCGACGAGCCGATCAGGATGAAGATCACGAAGGATGAGAGCTTCGCCGTCGAGTTCATCGCCTGGTTCAGCAGCGGCCAGTCGAGCCGACGCTTGGCGACGGCGAGGATCAGCGCGCCGGCGGCCCCCATGGCGCCCCCCTCGGTCGGGGTCGCGATGCCGACGAAGATCGTGCCGAGGACGAGAAATATGAGCGCCAAGGGCGGCATCATGACGATGACCACCTGCCGCGCGAGGCGGCTCAACAGGCCGAGCCCGGCGAGCCTGTCGGCGACGGCGACGGCGTAGGCGCCGAGCCCCGCCAGCCCCGCCGCCCAGATCGGAAGCATCAGCCCGGTCAAGAGCCAGCCCGCCGCCGCGGCGGCCGCGACGATCGCGGCGAGCGAGGCGTAGCCCGCCCGGCCGCTCTCCTCGCGGATCGTCAGCGCCTCGGGCGGCAGCGCCGGCGCCGCCTGCGGCCGAAAGATCGTCACCAGCACCACATAGCCGGCATAGAGCGCCGCCAGCGACAGGCCGGGGATAAATGCGCCCTGGTACATGTCGCCGACCGAGCGCCCGAGCTGGTCGGCCATGACGATCAGGACGAGGCTCGGCGGGATGATCTGGGCCAAGGTGCCGGACGCGGTGATGACGCCGGCGGCGAGGCGGCGGTCATAGCCGTAGCGCAGCATGATCGGCAGCGAGATCAGCCCCATCGAGATGACCGAGGCGGCGACCACGCCCGGTCGTCGCCGCCAACAGCGCGCCGACGAAGACGACGGCATAGGCGAGGCCGCCGCGCACCCGCCCGAACATCTGGCCGGTGGTTTCGAGCAGGTCCTCGGCCATGCCGCTGCGCTCGAGGATCAGGCCCATGAAGGTGAAGAACGGGATCGCGAGCAGCGTGTCGTTGCGCATGATGCCGAAGACCCGCTCCGGCAACGCCTGCAGCAATTCCGGCTTCAGGAGGCCGAGATCGATCGCGACGACGCCGAAGAAGAGGCCGTTCGCCGCCAGCGAGAACGCGACCGGATAGCCGAAGAGCAGGAAGAGGACCAGCGCCGCGAACATCAGCGGCGCCAGGTTGGCGACGAGAAACGCGGTCATCGCGGCAGGTCTTCGGCTTCGTCGAGATATGGGTCCCGGTGTTTCTCGGAGGGGTCGGGGATCAGCCCGCGCAGGAACGCGATCCGCTTGATGATCTCGGAGACGCCCTGCAGGCTCAGCAGCAGGAAGCCGGCCGGGATCAGCAGCTTGGCCGGCCAGCGCACAAGCCCGCCGGCGTCGGCCGAAACCTCGTGACGGGCAAGGGATTCGAGGAACATCGGCCAGGACAGCGTCATGATGACGATCGCCATCGGCAGCAGAAAGAAGACGCCGCCCAAGAGGTCGATCCAGGCGCGCGTGCGCGGCTCCAGATGGCTGTAGACGACGTCGATCCGAACGTGCTCGTTGTGCAGCAGGGTGTAGCCCGCGCCGAGCAGAAAGACCGCCGAGAACAGGTACCATTGCAATTCGAGCCAGCCGTTCGAGCTGGTGTCGAAGACGTAGCGGATCGTGGCGTTGCCGGCGCTGACCGCGACCGCGACCAGGATCAGCCAATAGACCCAATGGCCGACCCGTTCGTTGAGCGCGTCGATGATCCGGCTGGCGCGCAAAAGGATCGTCACCGCAGGCTCCCTGATCCCGGCCGTTTTGTCGCGATCCCGGCGATCGTATAGATCTCGCCTGCGCTCGGCGAGCGCCGCCGACATCGAATGAGGGGGCCGCGATGACCCGTTTTTCCGACGACGCCTGGGAGCGCACCGCACGGCTGCGCGAGGCGGTCCACGCGCTGCCGTTCAACACCGAGCTCGCCGCCGGGACCTTGGCGCGCGACCGGTTTCAGCACTACATCACCCAGGACGCGCTTTACCTCGGCCAGTTCTCGCGGGCGCTGGCGATCGCCGCGGCCAAGGCGCCCGATGCGCTCACCTTGCAGAATTTCGCGCAATCGGCGCTGGGCGCCGTCGCCGTCGAGCGGGCGCTGCACGAGGGATATCTGCGGCAGTTCGGCGTCGACCCCGCCGGGCTCGCCGCGGCCGAGCCGGCGCCGGATTGCCTCGCCTACACCAGCTTCCTTCTCGCCAAGGCCTACCACGACCCGTGGGAGGTGCTGGTGGCGGCGCTGCTGCCGTGCTTCTGGATCTACTGGGATGTCGGCTGCGCCATCGCCGGCAAGGCCGGCCCCGAGAACCCCTACCGCACCTGGATCGGCACCTATGCCGACGAGCGCTTCGGCGAGGCCGTGCGCTCGGTCATCGCCATCGCCGACGAGGCGGCGGCGACGGCGACCGCGGCGATCCGCGCCCGAATGCTCGCCGCCTTTGCTCAAGCCTGCCGCTACGAGTGGCTGTTCTGGGACGGCGCCTACCAGCGCCGCTCCTGGCCGCCCTTTCCCGTCGGATCCGAGCCTCAGGCGTAGCACCGCCGGACAGGTTCATGCGGGTCTGCCAGCCGAAGCCCTTGGGCTTTGAGCCTGTCGATCACGTCGTCCGGTGGGCTATACCCGGCGTGGTCCTCGGGTGACGCAAGCGCAATGCGGCCGAGACCCTTCCGTCGAGATTGCTTCGTCGCCTGTCGGCGCCTCGCAATGACAATCCGGAGCTGTCATTGCGAGCCCACGGGGCGGTCGCGCTGCGCTGCTTTCGAAGGTCAGCGATGTCCTTCTCGCAGCAACGTTACGTTGCAACAGCAAGAGGCGTTTGGATTCCGTTGCGGCGGAGCGGGGATAACGCTTTATCCTTAGGCAGCGTCATGGGCGGCGGGAGGAGGCGATGCTGGGGTTGATGTCGGAGCGGCCGCTGCTGGTGTCGGCGATCATCACCCATGCGGCGGCCTATCACGGCGACGCGGAAATCGTCTCGCGCACCGTCGAAGGCCCGATCCACCGCTATGCGTATCGCGACGCCGAGCGCCGCGCGAAGCAGCTCGCCAACGCGCTGCTGCGGCTCGGCGTCAGGCCCGGCGACCGGGTCGGCACCCTCGCCTGGAACACCTTCCGCCACTTCGAGCTCTATTACGCCATTTCCGGGATCGGCGCCGTCTGCCACACGGTCAACCCGCGGCTCTTCGACGAGCAGATCGTCTACATCGTCAACCACGCCGCCGACCGCCTCTTGTTCGTCGACGCAACCTTTCTGCCGCTCGTCGAGCGGCTCGCGCCGCAATTTCCCGCCGGCTGCCGCATCGTGCCGCTGACCGAGGACGGCTACGAGCGGCTGGTCGCGGCCGAAAGCGACGAGCTTGCCTGGCCCGAATTCGACGAGCGCACCGCCGCTTCGCTCTGCTACACCTCGGGCACCACCGGCAATCCGAAGGGGGCGCTCTACAGCCACCGCTCGACGGTGCTGCACGCCTTCGGGATCTCGCTGCCCGATGCGATCTCGATCTCGGCGCAGGACGTGGTCTGCCCGGTGGTGCCGCTGTTCCATGCCTGCGGCTGGGGCATCCCCTATGCCGCGCCGATGAACGGGGCGAAGCTGGTGCTGCCGGGGCCGCGTCTCGACGGGCAGAGCCTTTACGAGCTGTTCGAGGCCGAGGGCGTCACCTACAGCCTCGGCGTGCCGACCGTGTGGCTCGGCTTCGAGGCGTATCTGTCATCCTCGGGCGCGCGCTGCTCGACCTTGCGCCGGCTGCTGTCGGGCGGCTCCTCGGTGCCGCAATCGCTGATCGAGGCGTTCGCCCGCCGCGGCATCGACGTCCGCCAGGGCTGGGGCATGACCGAGATGAGCCCGCTCGGCACCGCCGCGGCGCTCAAGGCGAAGCATCTCCCGCTCGACCCGCATGCGCAGGTGGCGGTCAAGACCCGGCAGGGGCGGCCGGTCTTCGGCGTCGAGATGAAGATCGTCGACGACCACGGCCGGGCCCAGCCGCATGACGGCAAATCGATGGGCGAATTGCTGGTGCGCGGCCCGTGGATCGTCACCGGCTATTTCGAAGACGAGGAGGCCACCGCCGCCGCGGTCGAGCCCGACGGCTGGTTCCACACCGGCGACATGGCGGTGATCGACCCCGAGGGCTATCTGCTGGTCACCGACCGGAAGAAGGACGTGATCAAATCGGGCGGCGAATGGATCAGCTCGATCGACCTCGAAAACGCTGCTGTGGCGCATGCCGAGGTCGCCGAGGCGGCGGTGATCGCGGTCCCCGATGCGCGCTGGGGCGAGCGCCCCTTGCTGATCGTGGCGCCGCGGCCCGGCTGCCGGCCGCAGCGCGACGAACTGATCGCCTTGTTGGCGCGCCGGTTCCCGAAATGGATGCTGCCCGACGATGTCGTCTGCGTCGAGGAGCTGCCGCACACCGCGACCGGCAAGATCATGAAGACCCGCCTCAGGGAGATGTTCGCGCAACGCAAATCCGCGTGAGCTTCTCCCTCCCGGTGGCCGCGGGGCAGGGTTGGCGGCGGGCGTGAGCCGCGCGCCGCTCCTGAAACGGCCGGCGTCATGGTACAGAGAGGCATGACCCCCATCGTCCGCTTCGCGCCGTCGCCGACCGGGTTTCTGCATATCGGCGGGGCCCGCACGGCGCTCTTCAACTGGCTCTTCGCGCGCCGTCACGGCGGACGTTTCCTCTTGCGCATCGAGGACACCGACCGGCTGCGCTCGACCCCGGAGGCGGTGGCGGCGATCATCGACGGCCTCGCCTGGCTCGGCCTCCAGTGGGACGGCGAGGTCGTGCGCCAGTTCAGCCGTGCCGCGCGCCATGCCGAGGCGGCGCGGCGATTGCTGGCCGCGGGCCATGCCTACCGCTGCTGGTGCACCCCCGCCGAGCTCGAGGCGATGCGCGAGAAGGCGCGCGCCGAGAAGCGCTCGGTGCGCTACGACGGGACCTGGCGCGACCGCGACCCGGCCACCGCGCCGGCGGGCGTGGCCCCTTCGATCCGCCTGCGCGCGCCGCAGGAGGGCGCGACGACGATCGAAGACCTTGTCCAGGGCGAGGTCACGGTCGCCAATTCCGAGCTGGACGACCTGATCATCCTGCGCGGCGACGGCACGCCGACCTACAATCTCTCCGTTGTCGTCGACGACCACGACATGGGCGTCACCCATGTGATCCGCGGCGACGACCATCTGAACAACGCCTTCCGCCAGACCCAGATCTACCGCGCCTTCGACTGGCCGGTCCCGGCATTCGCCCATCTGCCGCTGATCCACGGCCCCGACGGCGCGAAATTGTCGAAGCGGCACGGCGCGGTCGGCATCGAGGCCTATCGCGAGATGGGCTATCTCCCCGAGGCGCTGCGCAATTATCTGTTGCGGCTCGGCTGGAGCCACGGCGACGACGAGATCATCTCGACCGAGCAGGCGATCGCCTGGTTCGACCTCGACGCGGTCGGCCGCGCGCCCTCCCGGTTCGACTTCGCCAGGCTCGACAATCTGAACGGGCACTATATCCGCCTCGCCGAAGACGGGCGGCTCGTCGCGCTGATCGTCGAGCGGCTGGGGCCGCTGTCCGAGATCGATCGCGACCGCCTGCTGCGGGCGATGCCGGAATTGAAGCTGCGCCCCAAAACCCTGGCCGAGCTCGCCGCCAACGCCCGCTTCCTGGTCGCGAGCGCGGCCGATCCCGGTGGACGACAAGGCGGCAAGGCTGCTGACCACCGACGCGCGGCGGCTGCTCGCCGAGCTCGGGCCGCGGCTCGACGCCGGCGAATGGCGGCCGCCGGAGCTCGAAGAACGGCTGCGCGCCTTCGCCGAGGCGAAGGCCGTCAAGCTCGGCGCCGTGGCCCAGCCGCTGCGGGCGGCGCTGACCGGCTCGACCGCCTCGCCCGGCATCTTCGAGGTCATGGCCGTGCTCGGCCGCGAGGAGAGCCTCGGGCGGATCGTAGACGCGACCGCCGGTCATGCGATTGCCGCAATCAAATAATAGTATGGGAGATTATCGTCGCCCCCGCGGAAGAGCGTGTGAAGGAATTGGTCTCGAAACGAAAGCCGGGTGCGGCACGGCCGCCGTGCATGGTTCGAGACGCGCCTTCGGCGCTCCTCACCATGAGGTACGTTATTGATGGCATTGAGAAACCTCCTCATCCCCGGCCTGCGCCGGGGCAGGCTCTGAGGAAGCCGCAACGCGGCTGTCTCGAAGAGCCTGCCCCGGCGGAAGCGGGGGACGCACCGTGCCGATCCAGCCATCCTTCAATTCCTTCACACGCTCGGAGCGGGGGTCCAGAACCTGCCCTGGCATGAACAGGGGGCAACCGTTCCGGCCCTCGCCCGCCGGGTTCCGCTTTCGCGGGAACGACGACGGATCTATTCACGGCGATGGCGTCAGCGGGCATTGAGGGAAAGCGGCGACGCCTGATCTCGACCTGATAAATCAGGCGGAGCAGGGAGCGGCCAGGGTGACGGCGGCCCGGTCCTGGTGGTCTCGCTTGTGGCCGCGGCGCGCGGCGGGCGCCAAAGGAAAAAACTGAACGCCGTTCCCATCTCGCACCTGCGAAGGTTTGCCAACCCGCGGGCAGAAGTCTATTTTCATCCCGGAACCGGCAACCGCCTGCGGGCAGAGACAGAGGTGCATCGATGGACGGGAACAATATGACGACCGGAACGATGACCTTGACCGACAACGACAGCGGGAAATCGGTGGAGCTTCCGGTGTTGGGCGGCACCATCGGCCCGAAAGTCATCGATATCCGCAAGCTGTACGCGCAGACCGGGCATTTTACCTACGATCCCGGCTTTATGGCGACCGCCGCCTGCCGCTCGAGCATCACCTATATCGACGGCGACGAAGGCGTCTTGATGTACCGCGGCTACCCGATCCAGGAGCTGGCGGAAAGGAGCGATTTCCTCGAGGTCGCCTACCTGCTGCTGAACGGCGAATTGCCGAACGTCAAGGAGAAGGCGCAGTTCGTCCACGACATCACGCACCACACGATGGTGCACGAGCAGCTGACGACCTTCTTCCGCGGCTTTCGCCGGGACGCCCACCCGATGGCGGTGATGTGCGGCGTGGTCGGCGCGCTGTCGGCCTTTTACCACGACTCGACCGACATCCACGACCCCTACCAGCGGATGGTCGCATCATACCGGCTGATCGCCAAGATGCCGACGATCGCAGCGATGGCATTCAAATATTCGATGGGGCAGCCCTTTATCTACCCCAAGAACTCGTTGAGCTATGCCGAGAATTTCCTGCACATGGCCTTTGCCGTGCCGTGCGAGGAGTACAAGGTCAACCCGGTCGTGGCGCGGGCGATGGACCGGATTTTCATTCTGCACGCCGACCACGAGCAGAACGCCTCGACCGCGACCGTGCGCAACGCCGGGTCGAGCGGCGCCAACCCGTTCGCCTGCATCGCCGCCGGCATCGCCTCGTTGTGGGGGCCGGCGCATGGCGGCGCCAACGAGGCGGTGCTGAAGATGCTGGCCAAGATCGGCGGCAAATCCGGGATCAAGGACTTCATCAGCCAAGTCAAGGACAAGCACAACCACGAAATCCTGTTCGGCTTCGGCCACCGGGTCTACCACAATTACGATCCTCGCGCTCATGTGTTGCGCGACAGCTGCCACGAGGTGCTCGACGAGCTCGGCATCAAAAACGAGCCGCTCTTGGACCTGGCAATGGAGCTGGAGCACATCGCGCTCAGCGACGAATACTTCATCACCCGCAAGCTCTACCCGAACGTCGATTTCTATTCGGGGATCATCCTGCAGGCGATGGGCTTCCCGACCTCGATGTTCACGGCGCTGTTCGCGATCGCCCGCACCACCGGCTGGGTCGCGCAATGGACCGAGATGATCGAGGACACCGACGCCAAGCTGATGCGTCCGCGCCAGCTCTTCACCGGCTCCGACCTGCGCCACTTTGTGCCGGCGCCGGAGCGGAGCTGATCCCGCGGAGGCTCCGGTGGACGCGCCCGCCTTCGCCTCGGCGACCCGGCTCGCCGCCGAAATCCGCGACCGCAAGCTCGGCTGCGTCGAGCTCTTCGATTTCTTTCTCGCCCGCGCCGAGCGGCACAACCCGGCGCTGAACGCGATCGTCGCGTGGCAGGTCGACCGGGCGCGCGAGCGCGCCCGAGCCGCCGACGCCGCGCTCGCCCGCGGCGAGGTCTGGGGCCCGCTGCACGGCCTGCCGATGACGGTCAAGGAATTGTTCAACCTCGCCGGGCTGCCGACCACCTGGGGCAACCCCTTGTGGAAGGACAACATCGCCGCCGACAACGCGGTCGCTGGTCGAGCGGCTGCTGCGAGGCCGGGGCCGTCATCTACGGCAAGACCAACGTGCCGCTGATGCTGGCAGATTCGCAGAGCTACAACGAGGTCTACGGCACGACCGGCAACCCCTGGGATTTGGGCCGCGGCCCCGGCGGCTCGTCGGGCGGCGAGGCGGCGGCGCTCGCCGCCGGGCTCGGCGCGCTCGGGGCCGGCAGCGACATCGCCGGGTCGCTGCGCAATCCCGCGCATTACTGCGGCGTCTACGGCCACAAGCCGAGCTGGGGCCTGATCCCGATCGCGCGGCCAGTCGCCGACCGGCGCGCAGCGCCCGAGCGATATTTCGGTGGTCGGCCCGATGGCGCGGCACGCCGAGGATCTGGCGCTGGCGATGCAGGCGCTGGCCGGCCCGGACCGGTTGCAGCAAGGGGCGTGGCGGGTCGAATTGCCGCCGCCGCGGGCCGGCGGCTTGCCGATTTCCGCGTGGCGGTGTGGACGCGATCGCCGTTGTGCGAGATCGATGGAAGCATCGATGCGCGCTTTGCCGCGGCGGTCGCCGCGATGGCCCGCGCCGGCGCGGCGGTCGACGAGGACGCGCATCCGCCGTTCGACGACGCGGAGCACCACCGGCTCTTCATGCTGCTGCTGCGGGCGGCCACCGCCTCGCGCCTCTCCGAAAAGGATTTTGCCGCGCAGCAGGCGATCGCCGCGTTCCGTCGCGCCCGAGGATATGAGCTTTCGCGCGACGATGGCGCGCGGCGCCGCCATCGACCACCGCGCCTGGGGCATCGCCGACGAGGCGCGCACCAGGCTGCGCCATGCCTGGCGCGAATTTTTCCAGCGCTACGACGTGCTGCTCGCCCCGGTCGCCGCCACCGCCGCCTATCCGCACGATCACAGCGCCGACCGCGACCGGCGCATGATCACCGTCAACGGCAAGCCGACACCGTCCGGCGACCAGCGTTTCTGGTCCGGCCCGGCGAGCCTCTCCTACCTGCCGGCGACCGCCGCGCCGCTCGGCCTGACTGAAGCGGGTCTGCCGGTCGGCATGCAGATCATCGGCGCGGAAGGCGAAGACCTGACGACGATCGAATTCGCCCGGCTCCTCGCCGAGGAGATCGGCGGCTTCGTAGCGCCCAACGGATATGGGTGAGGATGTCGGGGATTTCAGCTCGTAACGATCCAATTGAAATCCGGGTCGAGAAAGGTCTGATGAAACCCGATATTGTCGGTTCTTAAAAGTCCCTGCGAAGCTTCCAGAGATTTCCACTGGTCCCAGTTTCCGTCTCGATCCGCGCCGCGAAGCTGCACGCCCAGGGCTCCCATCGGATTGGTGCCGCTGTACAGGGTTTGAAACGTTTCGACTATCGGCCCCCACGAGCCGTAATAATCGGCTTTTTGCTCGGCGTCTGACGCAGGATAATCGAATTGATAGACCAAGGCCCAATTGTTTTGCACGCGGTCAAATAAATGCACATAATTCTGCCATGCGTCCGGCCCGGTCCTACGGGTGCCGTTCCAGATGGACAGGATCGGATAATCCTGTCCCTTATAGTTCTGCGTTCGGAGATACTGGGACGGATTTACCAGATTCACCTGCCAAGGATTTGCCGGCGCCTGCGCCCAATCATAGACCACAAAGGAAAGCTGACCTCCAGGCGAGTAGGAAGCAAGCGCTTCTACTCCCTTCGAGGCTCGATTTGTCGAGGTGATATAGAGATAGTTGTTCACATTGCCGCCCGGGGTCGGTGGGCAGACGGCGCTCCATAATATTTCTGTGCCGACATCGAAAGACGTTTTGAAGTTGTCCTGAAAATAGGTTCCATATCCCACTCCGCCGGGCACGGGCTGGTGGATCAACTCGGCGGAAAGCGCGCCCAGGCGCGGTGCGAAATCCGCCATCAACCGCGACCGTTCGGCCGGGGTCCGCAGCGGATGCGTCTTGAGCAGATGCGTCTTGCTGTGAACAAAGGCCGCTCGAAATACGGGATCGACCGGAGTTCGCGCGGTTACGGCCGAGGTCTCGGCCCGACGGTCGAGATATCGTGTCGGCCTGTTGCCCCGGATTGCCGCCGGCGGCCGGATCGGAGGATCGCTCATCGGCTTGCTCTTCCGTCAAAGACTGGTCTCGGTTCAAGGACGGTACAACGACCGCGTCCCGGCCGAATGTGAACCGCTTCACGCCAGCCGACCGATCCTCTCGAATTTCCGGCCCGAGGGTCGAGGCGGCAGCTAACTAACTGCGCTGCACCAGCTCGATGCGGTAGCCGTCGGGGTCCTCGATGAAGGCGATGACCGAGCCGCCATGCGCCATCGGCCCGGCCGGCCGCGGGATCTTGACGCCGGCCGCGGCGAGGCGCTCGCAGGTCTGGTAGACATCGGGCACGCCGAGCGCCAGATGGCCGAAGGCGCTGCCGAGATTGTACGGCTCGGCCTGCTCCCAATTGTGGGTCAGCTCGATCACGGTATGGTCGGCCTCGTCGCCGTAGCCGACAAAGGCGAGGGTGAACTTGCCGCTCGGGTAGTCGCGCCGGCGCAGCACATTCATCCCGAGCTGCTCGGTATAGAATTTGAGCGAGGCGTCGAGGTCGCGGACCCGGATCATCGTGTGCAGGTAGCGGAACTTGTCGGTGTCGGCTGTGGTCATGTCAACTCCTTCGTCAGCGGGCGCCGCCGGGCAGCGACGATTTCGAGAACCTGATCCGCGGCGCGCAGGCTGGGGGCCACGCCGCCCACCCGAAGGCGCCGCATCGCTTCATCATAACCCCGTCGGTGCCGCTCGCGAACCCGCTCGTCGGCGACCAGGATCGCAAGCTCGGCCGCGACGCGTTCGGCGGTGCAGCTCGGGCCCAGCAGCTCGCAGACCAGCGTCTCCCCCAGCAGCAGGTTGACCAGATTGACCTGCCGCACCTTGAGGACGCGATCGAGCAGCTTCTCGGTCAGCGGGTTCAGGCGATAGCCGACGACCATCGGCAGCCGGGCGAGCGCCAGCTCGAGCGCCACCGTGCCGGACGCAGCCAGCGCCGCGCGGCTGGCGGCGAAGGCGTCGTATTTCTGCTGCGGGTCGTGCACGACGATCGGCGCTCCGGGCCAGGACCGCACCGCTTCGGCGACGGTCGCCGCGACGGTCGCAACGGTTGGCGCGACGACCCGGAAGGGCCCGGTCCGCCGCCGCAGCAGCGCGAGCGCGCCGCCGAAGATCGGCAGCAGGCGGCGCACCTCGCCGCGCCGGCTGCCCGGCAATACCGTGATCAACAGCTCGTCCTCGGCGAGACCGTGCGTCTTGCGGAACCGCGCGGCGTCGCCTTGCCCGGCGCCGCTTTCGAGAACCGGATGGCCGACAAAGCGGCAGGACAGCCCGACCCGCTCGAAATAGGGCGGCTCGAACGGCAGCAAGGTCATCAGATGGTCGTACCAGCGCGCCATGCGCCGCGCCCGGCCGCCGCGCCAGGCCCACACCATCGGCGCCACGTAATGGATGAGCGCCACGGTCTCGCCGCGCCGGCGCAGGCGCTGCGCGATGCGCCAGCTGAACCCGGAGCTGTCGATCGTGACGACCGCGTCGGGCCGCAGCGCGCGCACCGCCGCCACCGTCTGGCGCACCCGGCGCAGGATCGCCGGCGCCCTCGGCAGCACCTCGGCCACCCCCATCACCGCGAGATCGCCCAGCGGGACGAGGCTGTCGAGGCCTTGATCCCGCATCCGCTCGCCGCCGACCCCGGCCAGCCGCAGATTGCCGCCGGTGCGCTGCTTCAACGCCGCGATCAGGGCGGCGCCGAGCGCATCGCCCGAGGGCTCGCCGGCGACGATGAAGATGAACGGAGCGGGCTCGCTCACACCGGTCGGACGCCGACCACGAACAGGCCGGCGCGGTCGGCGGCGGCGGCGACCTCTTCGCGATCGACGACGATCGTCGCCCCGGCCTCGACCGCAATGCCGCGCAACCCGGCCTCGGCCGCGAGCGCGACCGTGCGCGGCCCGATCACCGGCCGGTCGGCGCGCTGCTCCTGACCCGGCTTCTCGATCTTGACGAGGACGCCGCCCGGCCCCTCGCGGCGGAGCAGGGCGCAGCGCCGCAGCATCTCGTCGGTGCCCTCGATCGCCTCGACCCCGAGCACGAGGCCCTGCTGGACCACGACCGCCTGGCCGATGTCGAGCGCGCCGAGGGCGCGAGCGACGCGCAGCCCGTGCTCGATGTCGGCCGCGGCCTGCGCGTCCGGACGATGGGCGCCGAGCGGGCCGGCGGGGGCGAGGCCGCCGCCGCCGAGGATCTCCTCCGGGCCGACCACCCGAAACCCCTCGCGCTCGAGCTCGGCGACGACCGCCGACAAGAGGCCGTCGTCGCCGAGCGCCCGGTAGCCGATGCGGGCGAAGAGCTTTGCCGCGCGCCAGTCCGGCCGCAGCGCGGCGAGCGAGGGGCGGCGAACGCCGCCGGCCAGCACCAGCTCGCCGACGCCGTTTTGGCGCAGGATCGCCAGCCCCGCCGCGGCCGCGCCGATGCGGCACCAGGCATGCGGCACGTCGGCGACGGCGCTCGGCTCGGCGGCGCCTTCGAGGGCGAGGACGAAGACGTCGCGCCCGGCGGCGCGGCACGATTCGACGAGGCGCCGCGGCAGCCCGCCATCGCCGGCGACGATGCCCAGCCGCGTCGCCTCCGGCCTATCCGCCATTGGCCTATCCGCCATTGGCCTCCTTCGGCTGGCAGATGGCGCGGCTCGAATCGGCGCGGATAAAGGCGATGATGTCCTCGGCCGGTGCGACCCCGGCGAAGCGGTCGGCGGCCTCGTTGACCCGGTCGCTCAGCGTGCCTTCGGAAAAGAACAGGAACTGATAGGCGTTGCGCAGCCCCTGGATGTCCTCCCGGCTGAAGCCGCGGCGCTGCATGCCGATGATGTTGAGCCCGGTCAGCCGCGCCCGGTCGCCCATCACCAGCCCATAGGGGATCACGTCGCGCTCGACCCCCGACATGCCGCCGATCATCGAGTGCTTGCCGATCCGGACGAATTGGTGCACCGCAGAAAGCCCGCCGAGGATCGCATAATCCTCGATCACGACATGGCCGCCGAGCGTCGCGTTGTTGACGAGGATCACGTGATCGCCGATCCGGCAGTCATGCGCGACATGCGCGCCAACCATCAGCAGGCAATGATTGCCGACGCGGGTGACCATGCCGCCGCCGGTGGTGCCGGGATTGATCGTCACATGCTCGCGGATCGTGTTGTCGCGGCCGATCTCGAGCAGGGACGGCTCGCCGGCGTATTTCAAATCCTGCGTCTCGTGCCCGATCGAGGCAAACGGGAAGATGCAGGTGCGCTCGCCGATCGTCGTGCGCCCGTCGATGACGACGTGGGATTTGAGGCTGACCCCGGGGCCGAGCACCACATGCTCGCCGATCACGCAATAGGGGCCGATAGCGGCGTCATCGGCCAGTTGCGCGCCCGGCGCGACGATGGCCGTAGGGTGGATCTGCGCCATGGCTCCCGTCTATTCGTCCAGGATCATCGCGGCGAAGACCGCTTCGGCCATCAGATTGGCCCCGACCCTGGCGTGGCCTTCGAACTTCCATACATTGCCGCGCCGTCGCTGCTTGACGACGTGAACGTCGAGCCGGTCGCCGGGAAAGACCGGGCGGCGAAAGCGGGCATTGTCGACGCTCATGAAATAGACGAGCTTGCCCTCCGATTCCGGACCCAGGGTGTGGACGACGAGGACGGCCGCGGTCTGCGCCATCGCCTCGATGATCAGCACGCCCGGCATCACCGGCCGCGCCGGGAAATGCCCCTGAAAAAAATTCTCGTTGATCGACACGTTCTTGATCCCGGTCGCCCGCTCGTTGGCCACGACGTCGACGACCTTGTCGATCATCAGAAACGGATGGCGATGCGGGATCATTTCCATGATCCGCTGAACATCGAGCTGGATCGCTTGGTCGTCGGCGCAGGCCGGATCGATCATCACCCGTCCTTTTTCCTGGCGAGACGCTGCACCACGGCCGTTTGCCGCATGAACTGGGCCATCGGGACCGCCGGGCTGCCGCACACCGTGGCGCCGGCCGGCACGTCGCGCATCACGCCCGCTCTTGGCGGCGATCCGCGCGCCGCTGCCGATCTGCAGATGCCCGGCGAAGCCCGCCCTGCCCGCCGATCATGACGAAGTCGCCGAGCCTGGTGCTCCCGGAAATGCCGACCTGGCCGGCGAGAACGCAGCAGCGGCCGAGGACGACGTTGTGCCCGATCTGCACCAGATTATCAATCATCGACCCGGCCCCGATCACGGTGTCGTGGCCGGAGCCGCGGTCGATCGTCGTGTTGGCGCCGATATCGACATCGTCGCCGATCACGACGCGCCCGAGCTGCGGCACCTTGACCGGACCCGTCGGATCGGGCGCGAAGCCGAAGCCTTCCTGACCGATGCGCACGCCCGGGTGCAGCACCACGCGCGACCCGATCAGGCAGTGGCTCAACGTGACATTGGCGCCGATGCGGCAGTCGTCGCCGACCACGACCCCGGCCGCAACCACCGTGTTGGCGCCGACCCGGCAGCGCCGGCCGAGCTCGGCCCCCGCCTCGACGACGACATTGGGGCCGATATCGCAATCCTCGGGCACAACGGCGGCGGGATCGATGATCGCCGACGGCTGCCCGCCGGGGAACGACGGGCGGCGCGGGGTAGAAGGCCTGCGCAGCGCGCGCGTAGGCCTTGTAGGGCTCCCTGCTGACGAGCAGCGCCATCGCCGGCGGCGCATGGCCCACGGCTCTTTGATCGACGAACGCGGCGCCGGCGGCGGAGCGGGCGAACGCTTCAAGGTATTTGCGGTTGTCGAGAAAGGTCAGGTCTTCGGGTCCCGCGGTTTCGAGCGGCGCGACATCGCGGCACAGGCGCCCCCCGTCCGCCGGATGCAGCAGCTCGGCGCCGCTCAACGCGGCGAGCGCATCGAGCGTGAACGGCCCGGCGCGATCGAAGAAGCGCGAATCCGCCATGTCCCGGGTCGCGGCGGGGCTTTCCGCCCTACTTCTTCTTGCCTTTCGCCGGCGGGTTGCTCGGCGGCGGCGCGGCGTTGGCCGTCGGCGGCGGCGCCGGGGCGACGAAATTGACCGACAGCGTAGGCAATTGCTCGTCGAGCTTTTGCAGAACCTCGTCGGTGACGTCGAACCCCTGATCGAACAGCACCAGGTCGGATCGCTGAAAGACCAGGTTCGCTTTTCGCTGCTTGGTGATATCGGTGATGATTTTGAGCATCACTTCTTGGATCTTTTGAAGCGCCTCGTTATTGGATTTTTCGAGCGCCTGCCGCTTGCTCTGGACGTTCTTGTCGAGATCATTGACCTTTTGCTGAAATTCTCGGCCTTTCTTGTTGAGGGCCTCGGCCGATATCGAGCCTTGCTGCCGCTGCAGCGCGTCCCGCTCGGCGCGCAACGTCTCTTCGTCGTGCGAAATCTCCTTGGTGTACTCGGTGCGCTTCTGCTCGATCTGGCCGCGCACCATCTTGGCCGCCTTGGAATTCTGCAGCAGCGCCTGAACATCGACCACCAGGACCGTCAAGATCTGCGGCGACGGGGCCGCGGCCGCCGGGGTCGGCGGCTGCTGCGCCGGCGGTTGCTGGGCGGGCGCCGCGGGCGGGGTCGGGGGCGCTTGCGCGGCCGCGCCGCCGACGATGCCGCAGAACAGGGCCGGCAGAAGCAGCGCAGTGCGAAGGGAGCAGGCGGACATCAAAACCTCGTGCCAAAGCTGACTCGGAAAAACTGCGTCTTATCGAACGATTCTCTGCGGATCGGAACAGCGAGATCGAGGCGGATGGGGCCGACCGGAGATTTCCACGACACGCCGATCCCGGCGCTGACGCGGGTCGCCGGCGACTGCTCCACTTGCGGCTGCACCCCGCCCACCGACGCCAGCTGCGCCGGCGTCAAGACGAGGTTGGTCGGCTCGATGTGGTAAAGCGTGCCGAAATCGGTGAACACCCGCCCGCTCACGCCGAGCTCCTTGGGCAGGCCGAGCGGCACGCCCAGGGTTACCGATCCGACGTAATATTTCTGGCCGCCGAGGGCGTCGCCGGTAACCGAATCGCGCGGCCCGATGCCGGCGTCCTGAAAGCCGCGCAGATTGTCGCCGCCGACGAAGAAACGGTCCTGGATCAGCACCTGCTGCCCGCCCCAGCCGAAAATGTTGCCGACTTCCCCGGTGAAGCTCAGCACCCAGTCCGGCGCCACAGAATAATAATAGCCGAAATTTACCTTGGCGCGGAAATAGTCGACGCCAAAGCCGACGCCGGCGAAATCGGTGCCCAGCGAGGCGAAATAGCCGGCGGTCGGCTCGAGCCGGTCGTCGCGGCGATCGTAGAGCAGCACCTGTCCGATCGACGAGGTGGCGTGCGTCCCCGCCTGCAGCACGATGAACAGCGAGGTGCCGGGCTGGATGTTGGTGATGTCGTCGGATCGCGCCGTGTATTTCAGCGTCTGGCGCAAATTGTCGCTGATCTGGTAACCGGCGCGAAGCGCCCCGCCGTAGGAGAATTGCTGATAGGGGGGGATCACGCCCGAAAAGAAGTTGGCGGTCGGGCTGGTCTTGATTTCGAACAGGTCCACGCCCGCGGCGATGTTCCGGTCGAGGAAATACGGCTCGGTGAAGCTGAGGTCGATCTGCTGCGAGCGCAGCGAAACCACCGCGCCGAGACGCAAATCCTGGCCGCGGCCGAGAAAGTTCCGCTCGCGGATGTTGATGTCGGCGAGCGGGCCGTCACTGGTCGAGAAGCCCAGCCCGAGCGACAGCTCGCCGGTCGACTGCTCTTCGACCTCGACCGTGACCACGGTTTTGTCGGGCGCCGACCCCTGGGCGTTGGTGACCTCGACCTTCTTGAAAAAGCCGAGGTTCTTGATGCGCTGCTGCGAGCGCTGCATCTTGGTGGTGTTGAAGGCATCGCCCTCGACGAGCTGGAACTCGCGCCGGATCACCTTGTCGAGAGTGCGCACGTTGCCGACGATGTCGATCCGCTCGACATAGACCTGCGGCCCCTCCTCGACATTGAAGGTGATGTCGACGGTGTGGTCTTCGCGGTTGCGGTTGATGTCGGGCGTGACCTGCACAAAGGCGTAGCCGCGATTGCCGAGCGCGTCGGTCAGCACGGTGATCGATTTTTCGACGTCTTCGGCGTTGTACCAGTCGCCCGAATGGACCGTCAAAAGCGGCAGCACCTGATCGGCCGGCAGATCCTTGAGCTTGATGTTGACATCGACCTTCCCGAAGCGGTAGCGCTCGCCTTCGTCGACGGTGAAGGTCAACGACGAACCCGCTGCGCTCCGGGGTCAGCTCGGCCACCGCCGAGACCACCCGAAAATCCGCGTAGCCCTCGGTCAGATAGAATTTTCGCAGCAGCTCGCGGTCATAGGTCACCCGGTCCGGATCGTAGCTGTCGTCGGTCGACAGAAAGCGGTACCAGCGGCTCTCCTTGGTCTGGATCACGCCGCGCAGCTTGCCTTCGCTGAAGGCGCGGTTGCCGATAAAGTTGATGCTGCGGATGCCGGTGAACTCGCCCTCGTTGATCTCGAAGACGAGGTCGACGCGATTTTCCGAAAGCTGGATCACCTTGGGCTCGACGGTCGCGCCGAACCGCCCGTGCCGACGGTAGAGGTCGAGGATGCGCTTCACGTCGGCTCTGCACGCGGGTGCGGGTGTAAACAACGCGCGGGCGCAGCTGGATCTCCGACGTCGAGATCCTTTTCGTCGATCTTGCGGTTGCCTTCGAAGGCGATGCGATTGATGATCGGGTTCTCGACGACCTTGACGACCAAGGTGTTGCCGACCCGGCTCAGATTGACGTCGGCGAACAGGCCGGTCGCGAACAGGGCCTTCAGCGACTGGTCGATCTTTTCGTCGTCCCAGGCCTCACCCGGCTGGATCAGCAGATATGAGCGGACCGTTTCCGGCTCGATCCGCTGCACCCCCTCGACCCGGATGTCGCTGACCGTCCCGCCGGGCGGCGGCGCGGCGCGGGTCGCCGGCGGCGCGGGGCTGGCGGATTGCGCCGGCGGCGCGGGGCTGGCGGATTGCGCCGCCGCCGGCGGGCCGGCCGCAGCCAGCAAAATCAAGCCGACGACCAGCCGCAGCGCAAAGCTCAAACGGTTGCAACGCAAAACACCCCCACCCCCCGCAGGCCGCCGGTCCCCCGAGCCTGCGTTCCCCTCAGGTCACCAAGCCCTTCAGCCAGCTCCAGATCCCCAGATGGACGAGATCGTTCGTGGTGGCGAAGACCATCAACGTAAACACCAGCGCCAAGCCGATGCGGAACCCGTATTCCTGGGCGCGATGGCCGAGCGGCTTCCCGCGAACCGCCTCGGCCGCATAAAACAGCAGGTGGCCGCCGTCAAGAACCGGAACCGGGAACAGGTTGATCAGCCCGAGATTGATCGACAGCACGGCCATGAACCACAGCACCGAGACGACCCCGCCCTGGGCCACCTCCCCCGACATCTGGGCGATGCGCAACGGTCCGCCGAGCTCGTCGGTGCCGCGCACGCCGATGACCATCTGCCACACCGCGTGCAAGGTGGCGGCGGTCATGTTCCAGGTCTCGGCGCCGGCCTGAACCACGGCGGTGGCCGGGTCGCGCCGGACGTAATCCATGCCGCTGCGGGCGATGCCGAGGCGCCCGGTCTCATAGTGGTTGCCGAAGCGGTCGCTGAGCTCGACCCGGTTCGGCGTCGCCTGCACCGTCACCTCGTTGCCGTCGCGCCTGACGACAATGGTCATCGGCGCGCCCGGATTGAGGCTGACCTCCTGCTGGACATCCTCAAAGCGCCGAACCGTGTCGCCGTTGATGCTGAGGATCACGTCGCCGGGCTTGATGCCGGCCTTTTCGGCGGCGCTGCCGGGCACCACCTGCCCGACCTCCGCCGGGGTGAAGGGCTGGCCGAAGGTCATGAACAAGGCGGCCAGGACCACAATCGCGAACAGGAAATTCGCCGCCGGGCCGGCTGCGACGATGGCCGCCCGCTGCGGCAGCCGTTTGTGGTGGAACGAAACCTCGCGCTCGGCCGGGGTCAGGCGGGCGAGCCCGGCAATCGGCAGGCCCGAGCTGACATCGCTGTCGCCGAACATCTTGACGTAGCCGCCCAATGGGATCGTGCTGAATTTCCAGCGCGTCCCGGCGCGGTCGAACCAGCCGAACAGCTCCGGGCCGAAGCCGATCGAGAACACCTCGACCCGCACCCCGTTCCACCGCGCGATCAGGTAGTGGCCGAACTCGTGAACAAAGACGAGCACGGTCAGGACGACGAGGAACGGGAGAATGTAGCCGAGGCCGTGATGGAGGAGCTCGATCATCGCAAATCCGTTGCTGCGGCGGCGTCCGCCGGCATGTTCGCGCCCGCCAGCCGGGCTGCGACCTGCCGCGCCGATCTGTCGAAGTTGTAGACATCGTCGAGCGAATTCAAGGCCGCCGCCCGGGATCGCCTCGAGCGTGCGCTCGACCGTCTCGACGATGTCGAGAAAGCCGATGCGGCCGTTGAGGAAGGCGTGGACCGCGGTCTCGTTGGCGGCGTTGAGCACGGTCGGCGCGCCGCCGCCGCTGACCAGCGCCTCGCGCGCCACCCTGAGCGCCGGAAAGCGCCGCTCGTCCGGCGGCTCGAAGGTCAGGCGGCCGATCGCCGCCAGGTCGAGCCGCTTGGTCGGCGTCTCGATGCGGTCCGGCCAGGCGAGCGCATAGGCGATCGGGGTGCGCATATCGGGCGAGCCGAGCTGCGCCAGCACCGAGCCGTCGCGGTAGACGACGGCGCCGTGCACGATCGATTGCGGATGCACGACGATGTCGACCCGCTCCAGCGGCAGCTGGAACAGGTGATGCGCCTCGATCAGCTCGAGGCCCTTGTTCATCATCGTCGCCGAATCGACCGAGATCTTGGCGCCCATGCTCCAGTTGGGATGTGCGACGGCCTGCTCCGGCGTGACCTCGCGCATGCCCTCGAGGCTGCGCTCGCGAAACGGCCCGCCGCTCGCGGTCAGGATGATCCGCTCGATGGTGTCGGCCCGCGCGCGGTCGAAGCACTGCCAGATCGCGTTGTGCTCGCTGTCGACCGGCAGCAGGGTGGCGCCGCAGCGGAGCACCTCCTGCATGACCAGGGCGCCGGCGCAGACCAGAACCTCCTTGTTGGCGAAGGCGACGATCACCCCGCGCCGAATCGCCGCCAAGGTCGGGGCCAGCCCGGCCGCGCCGACGATGCCCGCCATCACCCATTCGGCCGGGCGCTCGGCCGCTTCGACCAGCGAGCCGGGGCCGCACGCCGCCTCGATCCCGGTCCCGGCGAGAGCCTCCTTCAACGCTCGGTAGCAGCCGGGGTCGGCGATCGCGGCAAACCGCGCCCGCAAGGCGATCGCCTGCTCGGCGAGACCGGCCGCGTTGCGGTTCGCGGTCAGCGCCTCGACCGCGAAGGAGCCGGGGTTGCGCAGCAGCAGGTCGACGGTGCTGCGACCGACCGAGCCGGTCGAGCCGAGGATCGTGACCCGCCGCACCTCAGCGGGCGGGGCCGCGCCGCTCAACGGCGCGCTCATGGCCACGCCAGCACGCTGCGGCCGCCGACAAAGGTCAGCAGAGCAACCGCCGGGACCACGGCCAGAAGCCCGTCGAGCCTGTCGAGGAGGCCGCCATGCCCGGGGATGAGGCCGCTGGTGTCCTTCACGCCGAACCTGCGCTTGGCCACGGATTCGGCAAGATCGCCGAACTGCTCGACAATCGCAAGCCCCGCGCTGACCAGAACCAGCGGCAGGACCGGGGAAATCCCGAGCAAGGCGGCGGCGGCCCACCCGACCGCCGCGGCGCACAGGATGCCGCCGGCGAGACCCGCCCAGGTCTTGCGCGGGCTCCAGCGCGGGGCCAGGCGCGGGCCGCCGAGCGCGCGGCCGAGCGCATAGGCGCCGATATCGGTCGCCCACACGACGGCGAGCACCCACAGAAGGGTCGCCCGCCCGCCCCCCTCCGCGCCGGCGAGCCACAGCAGGCAGACGCAAGGGAGCGCTATCCACAGCGTCCCGAAAGCGGCCCAGCCGGGCGCCGGGCTCGATCCGGCGCGCGCCAGCCAAAAGACGACGCCGGCGCCCAGCAGACCGACGAGCATGGCGAGCCAGGCGGCGGCGAGCGCCGCCGTCGCGACCGTCGCGAGCACCACGCCGACCAGCACGACCTGGCTCGCGCCCGAGCCGGCGCAGCGGCACAGCCGTCCCCATTCCCAGGCCATCACCGCGCCCGCGAGCGCGGTCAGCAGCGGCAGCCAGGGTGAGCCGAACCATACCGCGGCGACCGGAAACGGGGCCAGCGCCAGCGCCGAGACGACGCGCAGCCGCAACCCGTCCGGCTCAGCGCGAGCCAACCCCGGCCCCGTAGCGCCGCTCGCGGCCGCAATAATCGTCGATCGCCTGATCGAGGTCGCTCTTCGAGAAATCGGGCCACAGCGTCTTGGTGAAGACGAGCTCCGAATAGGCGCACTGCCACAACAGGAAGTTGCTGATGCGCTGCTCGCCGCTGGTGCGGATCAACAGGTCCGGATCGGGCAGGTCGACCGTGAACAGATGGCGGGCGAGGCAGTCTTCGTCGACCGCATCGACGGCGAGGTTGCCGGCCGCGACCTGGGCGGCGATCGCCCGAACCCCGGCGACGATCTCGGCCCGGCCGCCATAGGAGAGCGCGATCGTCAAGGTCAAGGCCGAATTGTTTCGCGTCAGGCGCTCGGCGTGCTCGATCAGGCTGACGATGTCCGGCGCCAGCCGGGCGATCTGGCCGATGACCTTGAGGCGCACCCCGCTGTGGTGCAATTCGGCGATCTCGCCGCGCAGATAGTGGCGCAGCAGCGCCATCAGGTCATGGACCTCGGAGGACGGCCGCTTCCAGTTCTCCGAGGAAAAGCCGAACAGGGTCAGATAGGGGATATTGCGCTCGCACATCGCCGCGACGGTGCGCCGCACCGCCTCGGCGCCGCGCCGATGCCCGGCGATCCGCGGCAGGCTGCGGGCCTTGGCCCAGCGGCCGTTGCCGTCCATGATGATCGCGATGTGCCGCGGCAGCGCCCGCGGCGCGGTAAGGGTGCTCATCAAAACCGCCGTCAAACCTGGAGGATTTCCTTGTCCTTCTGCGCCAGCGCGTCGTCGACCCGGCGGATGTACTCGTCGGTCGCGTGCTGCACGTCGTGCTGCAGCTTGCGCTGCTGGTCCTGCGAGATGTCGCCGTCCTTTTCCTGGCGGCGCAGCACGTCGATCCCGTCGCGCCGCACGTTGCGGATCGAGACCCGCGCCTGCTCGGCGTAGCGCGCGGTGACCTTGGTCAGCTCGCGCCGCCGCTCCTCGTTCAAGTCGGGGATCGGGATCCGCATGACCTGGCCTTCGGTCTGCGGGTTGAGGCCCAGCCCCGATTCGCGGATCGCCTTGTCGACCGCCTTGACCATGGCCCGATCCCAGACCTGGACCGTGATCATCCGCGGCTCCGGGACGCTGACATTGGCGAGCTGGTTGAGCGGCATGGCGCCGCCGTAAGCGGCGACGGTGATCGGCTCGAGCAGGCTCGCCGACGCCCGCCCGGTGCGCAAACCTCCGAATTCCTTGCGCAAAACCTCGAGAGCGCCGTCCATGCGGCGGCGCAGATCCCTCAGCAACGCATCTTCCGACATGGCTCTCTCCCTGTCGCCGCCGGGCGCCCCCTGCCCGAGCCTCGCCTCGCCCGCCGATCCTAGCCGGGCTGGTCGATGATCGTGTAGCGCCCGCGTCCCTGGAGCACCTGAGCAAAGCCGCCGGTCTCGAAGATCGAGAAGACCAGGATCGGGATCCGGTTCTCGCGCGCCAGCGACACCGCGGAGGCGTCCATCACCTGCAGGTCGCGCGACAGGACGTCGAGATAGTCGAGGCGCTCGAACCGGCGGGCGCCGGGGACGCGGATGGGGTCGGCGTCGTAGACCCCGTCGACCTTGGTCGCCTTGAGGAGCGCGTCGCAGCCCATCTCGGAGGCGCGCAGGGCCGCCGCGGTGTCGGTGGTGAAGAACGGGTTGCCGGTGCCGGCGGCGAAGATCACGACGCGCCGTTTTTCGAGGTGGCGCAGCGCCCGGCGGCGGATGTAGGGCTCGCAGATCGCCTGCATCGAGATCGCCGACTGGACGCGGGTCGGCACCCCGCGCCCTTCGAGCTCGTTCTGCACCGCGAGCGAGTTTATCACCGTCGCCAGCATGCCCATGTAGTCGGCCGAGGCGCGCTCCATGCCGACCGAGGCGGCCGACACGCCGCGGAAGATGTTGCCGCCGCCGATCACCAGGCAGAGCTCGACGCCGAGGGCGTGGACCGATTGGATCTCGTCGGCGACGCGCGCGATCATCTCGGGGTCGAGACCGGAGTCGCGCTCGCCCATCAGCGCCTCGCCGGAGACTTTCAGAAGCACGCGGCGATACCTCAGATCGGCTGCCATCAGGTCTGAGCTCGCTCGATTGGTCGGCCCCGTCGCACGGACGGGGCGACAATACACCAAACCGCGTGCGTTATCGCCTCGTTCAACCGCATCGCCCGGAGCCGCGG
This sequence comes from uncultured Alphaproteobacteria bacterium, assembly GCA_963716115.1. Taxonomy (GTDB): domain Bacteria; phylum Pseudomonadota; class Alphaproteobacteria; order ATCC43930; family CGMCC-115725; genus AP-15. The sequence goes on along the minus strand of CAVQSZ010000009.1, from coordinate 66,949 downwards.
GCGGCGCGTCAGCTCTTGAGCTGGGCCGCGACCTCGGCGGCAAAATCGGAGCGCGGGCGGTCGATCCCCTCGCCGAGCGCGAAGCGGGCGAAGCCGGCCACCCGGATCGGCGCCCCGGCGGCCTTCGCCGCGTCCTCGACCACCTTGGCGATCTTGCGCTCCTGATCGACGACGAAGACCTGCTCGACGAGCACCACCTCCTCGTAGAATTTGCGCAGCCGGCCGTCGACCATCCGCTCGACGATGTCCTCGGGCTTGCCGCTGGCGCGGGCCTGCTCGCGCAGCACGTCGCGCTCGCGGTCGAGCGCCGATTGCGGCACCGCGGCGATGTCGAGATAAAGCGGGCTCGCCGCCGCGACGTGCATCGCCAGCTGCTTGCCCAATTCGGCGAGCTTGTCGGCCGGCGCGCTCGACGCCAGCGCCACCAGCACGCCGATCTTGCCGATGCCGGGGCCGAGCGCGTTGTGGACGTAGGAGAAGACGCCGCCGGCCTCGGTCGCCAGCCGCTTGCTCCGGCGCAGGACGATATTCTCGCCGATCGTCGAGACCAGATGCGTCAGCTCGGCCTCGACCGTGCGGCCGGCCCCTGGAAAGGCCGCCTGCAGCAGCGATTCGAGCTCGCCGTCCCCGGCCGCCGCGAGCTCGCTGACGATCCGGACGAAATTCTGGAAATCCTTGTTGCGGGCGACGAAATCGGTCTCGGAATTGACCTCGACGACGGCCCCGGCGAGGCCCTTGGTGGAAACTCCGACGAGCCCGTCGGCGGCGACCCGCCCGGCCCGCTTGGCGGCCGCCGCGAGCCCCTTCTTGCGCAGCCAGTCGACCGCGGCCTCGAGCTCGCCGCCGCTGTCGGCGAGCGCCCGCTTGCAGTCCATCATGCCGGCGCCGGTCTTGTCGCGCAGCTCCTTGACGAGCGCCGCGGTCACCTCGGGCATCGCGATATCCTCTCGTCTATGCGGCCGGCATCTCGGCCGGCGCCGCTTCGGCGGCCACCGCCGGCGGCGGCGCGGCTTCGTCTTCGCCGGGCGCGGCGAAGGCCTCGCCCAGCTCCTCCGGCGGGGCCTCGGCGCGGGCCCCGATGTCGACCCCCGAGGCCGTAAGCTCCGCCTGCAGGCCGTCGAGGACCGCGCTCGCCACCAGCTCGCAATAGAGGTGGATCGCCCGCATCGCATCGTCGTTGCCGGGGATCGGGTAGGCGATCCCGTCCGGGGAGGAGTTCGAATCGAGGATCGCCACCACCGGGATGCGCAGCGTGTTCGCCTCGGCGACGGCGATCGCCTCCTTGTTGGTGTCGATGACGAACAGGATGTCGGGCAGCCCGCCCATCTCCTTGATGCCGCCGAGCGCGGTCTCGTACTTGTCGCGGCGGCGCGTCAGCTCCAGCAGCTCGCGCTTGGTCAGCCCGCTCTGGTCCTGGGCGATGCGCTCCTCGACCTCGCGCAGCCGCTTGATCGACTGCGAAATGGTCTTGAAGTTGGTCAGCATGCCGCCAAGCCAGCGGTGGTTGACGTAATACTGGCCGCAGCGCCTGGCGGCCTCGGCGATCGGCTCCTGCGCCTGGCGCTTGGTGCCGACCAGCAGCACCCGGCCGCCGCCGGCGACGACGTCGCGGATCGCCTGCAGACCCTGGTGCAGCATCGGCCCGGTCTGCTCGAGGTCGATGATGTGGATGCCGTTGCGGGCGCCGAAAATATAGGGCGACATCTTCGGGTTCCAGCGGCGCGTGTGGTGGCCGAAATGGATCCCGGCTTCGAGCAGCTGGCGCATCGTGTAGGTCGGCAACGCCATGATCGGTCCTTTCTCCGGTTGAGCCGCCGCAGGGAATGATCGGCGCTGGCGCCGACACCGGAGCGGCCGCGCCCCCCGGGACATCCCGAGCAGCGGCGACCGCGGCCCTGCGTGAGGTTTCGAGCAGCCGTTACGTACGGCGCCCAGGCGATTTTGGCAAGCCCGCGCCCGTCAGGCTTGAGCGAGCAGCTGGGCGAGAAAGTCGTCCTTCCAGCCGGCGAGGTTGAACTTGCCGCGCAGCGACACGTTCGAGCGGTCCTTGTGCATCAGATTAAGCGCCATGTGCCGCAGGATCGCCAGGTTGTATGGGCTGTGATCCATGCGGCTTCTGACCTGGTCCTCGTTCATGACGACGTTGAGCACCCAGTGCAGGCGGTTTTCCACACCCCAATGCGACCGGACGACATGCCCCAGACGCTCGGGCGACAGGGGCGCGCTCAACAGAAAATAGGCGCTCTCGGTGGTGGCCCTGACGGTCCCCTTGACCGTCGTCTCGCGGGTCCGCAGCACCTTTCCGACCGCCGCCAGGCCGGGCCACAGATGGCGCTGCGCCAGCTCCTCGACGCCGGTTGCAACAAGGCTGGTGCGGGTCTCGCTGCGCCCGTGGTCATTGTTCTGGGTGCGATGGCTGTGGGCGGCGTTGCGCCCGCGTTCTGCGAAAAAGCGGATCACGTCGGCGTGCAGCGCCGCGTGGTTCCCTTTCAGCGCCAACACATAGTCGCCGCCCTTCTCGACGATGCGGCGGCCGATCTCGCGCTGACAGTTCAAGGCGTCGGTGGTCACGATCGTCCCGCTGAGCGACAATATGTCGAGCAGCTTGGCCACGGCGGCGCACTCGCTCGACCTGGCGTTGGCGGCGATCTGGGCCAGCACCAGGCGGGTGTCGCAGCACCAGGCGCTGACCATGCGCATCGCCGACCGCGCGGCTTTGGCGTTGAACGACCGCCGCACCACCTTGCCGTCGATGGCGATGACGCCGGGGCCGGCGTCGTTGAAGCGCGCCATGAAAAATCGTTGAAAGCAGGCGCGGAACTCGTCCGGGTCGAGGCGGCGAAACACGCGGCTGAAGGTGTCGTGGCTCGGCGCGCCGTTTTGCAGCGCCAGAAAACGGCCGAGGAAATCATGCTTGGCTTCGGCGAAAACCGCCATGTCGACCGCCGTTTGGCCGCCGCACAACACCGTGCACAGCGCGATCATCAGGATTTCCAGCAGGTCGTGACGCCTGGCCGCTGGCGAGCGCGGGTCGGTCAGGGCGCTGAAGCAGTCGCCGAACCACCCCATGCCGGCCGCCGCCGCTCCGAGGCCGCCGCCTGGGCGATATGACGACGAGGGCGGCGCCGGCCGGGCCGCGGCCGGACCAGAAAAAATCCGCGCGCCCTCTGATGACCCGAAAGTCGGCCAAGGGCCCGTTCCGAGCCCGGAGCCGACGGCACAGAATCCAGGATCGAGCTTCAGTCTTCCGGGTGGGATATTTTTCATCGATGATTTCCACACGCTTGCTATATTATTTCGGATTCAAAATTTGATGGTTAACGTCAACACCTCGTCAGCGTCATCGTCAATCCTACGTCAAAATATCTCCAAAGTATATTTACCCTATTTTCAAAAATTCCTCACCACGCCGTTTTGGCGTCTGGCGCCGTCGTCTCCAATGCTCAGGCTCTCTTGAGGTGATCGCAGCGGTGATCAGCATCGATCGGCGAGCGCGCTACAACCGGAGATTGATCACGGCGGGAGCGAGGAGGTACGAATTCGTTAGCGGACGGCGATTTATGCTTGATGTGACGCTGACCAGGACGCTTTTTTGACGCTGCCGACCCTAGCATTGCCCCAAAGGACATGAGCAGCCATCGGCGCCGTCCACAGCCGCGCACTTCAGCGACCCGGTCCACGCCTGATGGAAAGGGGTGATGCCGCGATGATCATTCGCAATCTTGTGACCGACACGGCTCGCGACGCGAGGATCTCTTCTGCGACCGTCGTGTGGGAGGATCGGGATTTCCCGGAGCAGGTGCTGACCTTCGCGATTCATGACGGCGACGGCGAGCATCGGCCCGGCGCGGCCGGGGAGCCCAGCGCGGACCCGTTCCTGGCCGGGTGCTTCCCTCTCGCCGCGGTCCACGGCGAGGCGCGCGTGCGGATCGAGGGCCGTCCGTGCCCGATGCTGGTCGAGGGTCTGCTGACCGCCCACGCCTGGTGGGCGAGCTGGGGCGGCATGCCGGCGCCGGCGCCGCAAATCGAGGCCGTGGGCGGTGAAGCGCGCCCGGCCGCGAACGGTCCGCGCCGCGCCGTCGCCTTTCTTTCCGGCGGCGTCGACGGCCTTCACATGCTGCTGCGCAACCGGCGCCTCTACGCCAAGAGCGATCCCGCCTACGTCCGCGACGTTTTCTTCATCCATGGGTTCGACATCGGCAAGCGCGCGCGCGACCCCGAGCTCGAACGCTACCGGGCCGCGGCGCGGCGCCTCGAGCCGGTGGCCGCCGAGGCCGGCGTCCGGATCATTCAATGCCGGACCAATTTGCGCCATTTGCCGTCAAAGCCCGGGTTTTGGCTGTACCGCCACAATGGGCCGGCGTTGGCCTCGGTCGGTCACGCCGCGACGGTCGGGTCGACGTTCCTTATTCTGGGCGGTTCGTATCAGGTGGCCCACCCGGTGCCGCTCGGGTCGCACCCCGCGGTCGACGGGCTGTATTCGAGCCAGCGCGTGACCGTCATCCACGACGGCGCGCGGTTCTCGCGGGTCGACAAGGTGCGGGAGCTTGCGAGCTGGCCGGCCGCGCTCGCAGCGCTGCGCGTCTGCTCCGCGAACGTCGGCAACCAGGTCAATTGCGGGCGCTGCGAGAAATGCCTGCGCACGAGGCTGGAGCTGCTGGCCGCCGGCATTGAGGAAACCGCGGCGTTCGGCCCGAGCCTGACCCCGATCGAGCTCTGGGAGGAGGCCGTCCCGGAGCCGATCGCGGATTGCGCGATCCATCACGAGGAGCTGCTTCCGGCGTTGCGGGCGCGTGGGCTCGACGCGCTGTGCCGGATGCTCGAGGGCAAGATCCGAGCCTATCGCGATCAGCTCCGGGAGGATCGGGGATGCGTCGGCTTTTAGCTGCCCGGCTCGAGACCGGGGGCAACTATTTGCTTGCCGGCCGCCGGACCCGGCTTCACTATTTCAGTTGGCTGGATTTCAGGCGGCCGGGATCCCGCGGCGCCGGCGGCTGCGTTTTTCCGGCGATCGGCTCCGCCGGAGCTGACTTGGAGTGGATATGGCGGCGATGACGCTGTCGATCGGCCTGCTCGGCTCACTGGTCATCGAGTGCGATGACCGCCGGCCGCTCAAATTTCCCAAGAAGGCGCGCGCGCTGCTCGCCTACCTCGCCGCGCAGCAGGGGCGCACGGTGACCCGCGAGCGGCTCGCCGATCTGCTGTGGCCTTATCAGGGGTCGGATCAGGCGCGCCACAGCCTGCGCAACTGCCTGCTGGAGCTGCGCAAGGGGTTGGGGCCGGGCGCGGCCGGATGCCTGACGACCGATTTCGGGAGCTGTCGGATCCACGGCGCGGAGGTCGACCTCGACCGCTTCGAGCAGCTCGCCCGCTCGCCAAGCCGGGTCGACCTGCAAAGCGCGGCTGATCTCTATCGCGGCGAGTTCCTCGCCGATTTCGTCATCGACTCCGAGCCCTTTCAGGAATGGCTGGCGGCGGAGCGGGACCGCATGCTCGACGCCGCCTGCGCAATCTTGCAGAAATTGACCGCCGAGCACGACGACGTCGGCGAGCACGACGCGGCGATCCAATCGGCGCGGCGGCTGGTGACGCTCGACCCGCTCTCGGAGTTTGGCCAGCGCACCCTGATCCGCGCCTATGCCCGAGCCGGACGCCGCGGCGAGGCGCTGCGGCAATACAACAATTGCGCCGAGACGCTGAAGCGGGAGCTCGGGGTCGCCCCCGACGCCGAGACCCAGGCGCTCGCCGGCGATATTGCGCGCTCGGGCGGGGCCGGCGATCTTGTCGCATTCGGTCGCGCCGCGCCGAGCGGGGCCCCCGCCGGCGCGGCGGATCGCGGCTTGGCGCCCCGCGGGCTGCCGGCCGATGGCCTGCGCGGGCTCGCCGAGGCGACGCCCGGATCGACCAAGCCGCAATGGCCCTGCGTGCTCTCGAGCATCGCCGTGGGCGTCGCGCCGCTGCGCAACCTGACCGGCGATCCCGGCCGGCAATACCTGGTGGACGCGTTCACCGACGACCTCGTCACCGATCTGATGCAGTACAGCCGCGGTTTTTCGCTGAAGCCGATGACCGAGGAGCGGGGCGCGGTCGGCAATCTCCTCGGGGGGGCGGACCGCAGCTACGAATATGTCGTCACCGGCAGCGCCCAGCGCAGCAGCCCCGGCACCCTGCGCATCAACATGCGGATCACCGACGCGGCGACGGCCGAGTATTTGTGGGCGGGCCGCCATGAGTTCAGGCCGGACGACCTCGCGTCGATCCAAACCAAAATCACCCGGCGGATCTCCCGCGAGCTCCACATTCTGGTGCTCCAGCAGGCCAGCCGCCGGGCGGCCCGGGCCGGAGGCGGCGAATTCGGCGTCAACGAATGCCTCGCCAGGGGCAACGCGGCGCTGAAGGGCCCGTACCGCGCCGAAGTCGCGGCCGAGGCCCAGCGCTGGTTTCTTGCCGCGCTGGCGCGTGACCCTCACAACGTCGAGGGGCTGGCCGGTCTCGCCCTGACCTGCCAGCAGCTCGTCGGCCAGCCCTGGTGGGGTGATCCCCACAGCGTCGCCGCGGCGTCCGATCTCGGACGGGAGGCGGTCGGGATCGCCCTCGATCTGGCTCCGGGGCACGCCTTTGCGCGATGCGTCCAGGGGATGCTGTGCTCCGCGGCGGGACAGCTCGGCGAGGCGGCGCGCGCCTTCGAGCAGGCGCTGGCGCTCGATCGCGGGCTCGCGCCGGCGCACGGGTTTGCCGGCTACAACGCCGCGCTGCTCGGCCGCGCCCGCGAGACGTTGCCGGCGGTCGAGCGCGCCATGCACCTTGACCGCGCCGATCGGCGGCACAGCATCTGGTATTTCTTCGGCGGCTTCGCCGAGCTGCTGCTCGGCCGGACCGAGGATTCGATCGCGCTGCTCCAGAAATCCCTGGAACGCAATCCGAGCTATGGCGGCGCGCAGCTCTTTTTGATGGCCGCCTGGTCGCTGGCCGGCCGCCGAGACGAGGCGGCGCAGATGGCCTCGTCGTTCCGCGAGCAATACCCGGAATACCCGGCCAACGCATTCGAGCAGCTGTGGCTGTCGCGTTCGAGCTCGCCGACCTATCGCGCCCAAATCGAGCCGGTGTTCGGCGCCATCCGCGAGCTCGGCGTGGCGGGCTGAGGACCGGGCCGCCCGCCAGCCAAAACCCGGCTCAATCGAGCTCGGTCTCGCGCGAGAGCGCCTTCTGCGCGGCGAGGTCGTCCTCGATGAAGGCCCGGACCACCTCGCCGATGCCGGCGTCGGCGGCAAAGCCGAGCGCCTCGGCGCGCGGCGCGTGGAGCGCTGGCGGCCAGCCGGAGACGATCGCCTGCACCACCGGGTCGGGCGCCCAGCGGATGCGCGCATGGGCCGCCTCGCCGCCGGCGCGGCGCACTGCCTCGACCATGTCGCCGACGGCGACCGAGAAGCCCGGCAATTGCAATGACCGGCTGGCCCCGAGGGCGTCGCCGGGCAGGTCGAGCGCGCGCCCCAGCGCGGCGACAACGCAGCGCGGCGAGGCCAGGGCCATGACCGTGTCGGGCGTCACCGGGCACACCGCCTCGCGTCCCGCCAACGGCTCGCGGATGATCGAGGAGGCGAAGGTCGAGGCGGCGCGGTTCGGCCGGCCCGGCCGCACCACCACCGTCGGCAGGCGCAACGCGCGGCCGTCGATAAACCCCTTGCGGCTGTAGTCGTTGACCAAAAGCTCGCCGATCGCCTTTTGCGCGCCATAGGAGGTCTGCGGCGTCAGCGGCGTGTCGTCGCCGACCACCGCCGGCAGGGCGCCGCCATAAACCGCGAGCGAGCTGGCGAAGATCAGCCGCGGGCAGGTCCCGAGCGCGCGGCAGGCGTCGAGCGCCGCGCGGGCGCCGTCGAGGTTGACGCGGTAGCCGAGATCGGCATCGGCCTCGGCCTGGCCGCTGACCACCGCGGCGAGATGGAACACCGCCGCCGTGCCGGGGGCGATCGCTCGCGCGACCGCCGCCCGGTCGGCGATGTCGCCGGTCACGAGCCGGATCCGGCCGTCGCCGGGCAATGGCGAGACCGGCGGCGCGTTGTCGAACAACACCAGCTCGTCGACATCGGCGCGTTCGAGCAGGCTCTGCGCGAGCCGGCGGCCGAGAAAGCCGCAGCCGCCGGTGATGACGATGCGCACGGCTCAGCCCCGGACGCCGTATCGCCCGGCCCAGCCGAGCCCGGCCCTGGTCTCGCCCTTCGGCCGGTACTCGCAGCCGATCCAGCCCGCATAGCCGATCTCGTCGAGCAGGTCGAACAGGTAGGGGTAGTTGATCTCGCCGATATCGGGCTCGTGCCGGCCGGGATTGCCGGCGATCTGGATATGCGGGTAATGGCCGGCGAGGCTGCGGATGCGGTGCGCGAGGTCGCCCTCCATGATCTGCACGTGATAGAGGTCGAGCTGCAGCTTCAGGTTCGGCCGGCCGACCTGCTCGATCACCGCCATCGCCTGGGTCGTGGTGTTGAGAAAATAGCCCGGGATGTCGCGGGTGTTGATCGGCTCGATGATGACCGTGACGCCTTCGGGAGCGAGCCGGTCGGCGGCGAAGCGCAGGTTTTCGACATAGACGCGCTCGGCCGCGGCGCGGTCGCGGCCTTCGGGCACGAGCCCGGCCATCGCGTGCAGCAGCGGGCACCGTGTCGCCTTGGCGTAGCTGAGCGCCTGCTCGACCCCTTGGCGAAATTCCTGCTCGCGACCGGGCAGGGCCGCGGTTCCGCGCTCGCCCGCCGCCCAATTCCCGGGCGGCATGTTGAACAAGGCCTGGGCGAGCCCGTGCCGGCTGAGCTGCTCGGCGACCGCCGCCGGCGAATGGTCGTAGGCGCCGAGATACTCGACCGCCTTGAAGCCGCAGGAAGCAGCGGCGGCGAAGCGGTCGAGAAAGCCCACCTCCTGGAAGATGAAGCTCAGATTGGCGGCGAATTTCGGCACGGGACGCACTCCTTGCTCGTTTGCGGGCGGGACGGCGCAGGGCTACTGTTTCCCGACGGGCTGGCCAACGCAAGCGGCAGGAGGGCTTGATGCCTGTGCTGTTGGGGGCGATCGCGGACGATTTCACCGGCGCCACCGATCTGTGCAACACCTTGGTGCGGCGCGGCATGCGCACGGTGCAGCTGATCGGCGCGCCGGCGGCCGGCGTTGTCGCGCCCGACGCCGAGGCGATTGTGGTCGCGCTGAAGAGCCGGACGATCCCGGCCGCCGAGGCGATCGGATTGAGCCTCGCCGCGCTCGCCTGGCTGCGCGACGCCGGGGCGCGGCAGATCCTGTTCAAATACTGCTCGACCTTCGATTCGACCGACGCCGGCAATATCGGCCCGGTCGCCGAGGCGCTGATGGCGGCGCTCGGGACCGACTTCACCTTGTTCTGCCCGGCCTTTCCCGAAGCGGGGCGGACGATCTACCGCGGCTATCTCTTTGTCGGCGACGCGCTGCTGTCGGAATCGGGCATGCGCGACCACCCGCTGACGCCGATGCGCGACCCGAGCCTGGTGCGGGTGCTGCAGCGCCAGAGCCGCGGCAAGGTCGGGCTGGCGCCGGCGGCGACCGTCGCCCGCGGCGCCGTCGCAATCCGCGAGGCTTTCACCGAATTGCGGCGGCAGGGCTATCGCCACGCGATCGTCGATGCGATCGAGGACCGGCATCTGGAAATGATCGGCGAGGCGGCGGCCGATCTCCCGCTGATCACCGGCGGCTCCGGGATCGCGCTCGGCCTGCCGGAGAATTTCCGTCGCCAGGGCCTCCTGGGCGACGGGGCAGCCGACACGCTGCCGGCCGTCTCGGGGGCCGCTGCGGTGCTGTCGGGGTCGTGCTCGACCGCGACCCTGGCGCAGGTCGCCCATATGCGCGAGCGCGCCCCCAGCTTCACTATCGACCCGATCGCGGTCGCCGAGGGCCATGACGTGGCCGCGCAAGCGCTCGACTGGGCAGAACAGCGGCTCGGCGCGAGGCCGATCCTGATCTCGGCGACGGCGCCGCCCGAGGAGGTCGCCGCGGTGCAGCGCCGGCTCGGCCGCGAGAAGGCCGGCGCGCTGGTCGAGGAGACGCTGGCGGCGGTCGCCAAGGGCCTCGCCGCGGCGGGCGTGCGGCGGTTCGTCGTCGCCGGCGGCGAGACCGCGGGGGCCGTTGTCCAGGCGCTCGGCGTCACCGGGTTGCGCATCGGCCCCCAGATCGACCCCGGCGTCCCATGGACGGTTAGTCTCCCCGGCGGCCTCGGCGAGCCGGTCCTGGCGTTGGCGCTCAAATCCGGCAATTTCGGCGCGCCGGACTTTTTTCTGCGCGCCTTTTGCGTCCTCTCGAACGGGACCTCGACATGACCGACGCGACCGACCGCGAGGCGATCTGCACGATCGGCGCTTCGATCTTCAACCGCGGCCTGACTGCCGGGTCGTCCGGCAACATCAGCCTGCGAAGCGGCGAGGGCTGGCTGATGACGCCGACCAACGCCTCGCTCGGCCGCCTCGACCCGGCGCGGCTGTCGAAGCTCGACCACGACGGGCGGCTCGTCTCCGGCGACCCGCCGACCAAGGAGAGCTTTTTGCACCGCGTGATGTACGAGGAGCGCGCCGCGACCGGGGCGGTCGTGCACCTGCATTCAACGCATTCGGTCGCGGTCTCGTGCCTCGCCGAGCTCGACCCCGCCGATGTCCTGCCGCCGATCACCGCCTATTACGTGATGCGGGTCGGCCGGTTGCCGCTCGTCCCCTACTTCAAGCCCGGCGATTTGGCGCTGGCCGAGGCGGTGCGCGGCTTTGCCGGCCGCCACCACGCCGTGCTGCTGGCCAATCACGGTCCCGTCGTCGCCGGCTCCAGCCTCGACGCCGCGGTCAACGCGATCGAGGAGCTGGAGGAGACCGCCAAGCTCTACCTGCTGCTGCGCGGCGCCGAGACGCGGTTCCTGACCCCGGCCCAGGTCATCGCGCTGCGGGACGCCGGCTAGAAGGGGCGCGCGCGTGGCTGCCGATGTCGCGGAGTGGCTGCGCGGGCTCGGCCTTGGGCAATATGAGGCCGCATTCCGCGACAACGACATCGACGCCGACATCCTGCCCGCGCTGACGGCCGAGGACCTGGTCGGTCTCGGCGTCGCCTCGATCGGCCACCGCCGCCGGCTGCTCGCCGCGATCGCCGCGATGCGCGGCGGCCCGCCGGCCGAGACCGCCGCCCCGCCGCCGCCCGTCCCTGCTGCCGAGCGCCGCCAGCTGACGGTCATGTTCTGCGACCTCGTCGGCTCGACCGAGCTGTCGACCCGGCTCGACCCCGAGGATCTGCGCGAGGTCGTCGCCGCCTACCATCGCTGCGTCGGCGAGGTGCTGGGCCGGCTTCGGCGGCTTTGTCGCCAAATACATGGGCGACGGCGTGCTCGCCTATTTCGGCTACCCGCGAGGCGCATGAGGACGACGCCGAACGGGCGGTCCGCGCCGGCCTCGCGCTGGTCGATGCGGTCGCCGCGCCTCGGGCTACGCGCCGCCGCCTGCGGCTGCGCATCGGCATCGCCACCGGGCTTGCCGTCGTCGGCGACCTGATCGGCGCCGGCGCGGCGCAGGAGCAGGCGGTGGTCGGCGAGACGCCGAACCTCGCGGCGCGGCTGCAGGCGCTGGCCGAGCCCGACGCGGTCGTCATCGCCGCCGCGACCCGTCGGCAGATCGGCAATTTGTTCGAGCTGCGCGACCTCGGCCCGCAGGACCTGAAGGGTTTCGCCGGCGCCGACCCAGGCCTGGCAGGTGCTCGGCGAAAGCGGCGTCGCCAGCCGGTTCGAGGCGCTGCGCTCGCACGCGACCCCGCTGGTCGGGCGCGACGAGGAAATCGAGCTGCTGTTGCGCCGATGGGAGCAGGCCAAGGCGCGGCGAGGGCCGGGTCGTCCTGCTGTCGGCCGAACCGGGGATCGGCAAGTCGCGCCTGACCGAGGCCGTGCGAGGAGCGCATCGTCGGCGAGCCGCACCGCCGGCTGCGCTATTTCTGCTCGCCGCACCACCAGCGACAGCGCGCTCCACCCGATCATCGGCCAGCTCGAGCGCGCCGCCGGCTTCGTGCGCGGCGACGACGCCGGCGGCCGGCGTCGTCAAGCTCGCCGAGACGGCGGCGGCGAGCGGGATGGAGCCGGCCGATCTGCCGCTCCTCGCCGACCTGCTGTCGTTGCCCGCCGCCGGCGCCGATCCCGCCCCGGACATGACCCCGCAGCAAAAGAAGGAGCGCACGTTCGACGCGCTGCTGCGCGGCATCGAAGGGCTGGCGCGGCGGCAGCCCGCGCTTATGGTGTTCGAGGACGTGCATTGGATCGACCCGACCTCGCGCGAGCTGCTCGACCGTGCGATCACCTGGGTCGAGCGCCTCCCGATCCTGCTGATCGCGACGTTCAGGCCCGAATTTCAGCCGCCCTGGGTGGGCCAGCCGCATGTGACGACGCTGAGCTTGTCGCGGCTCGGCCGGCGTGAGGGCGCGGCGCTGGTCGAGCGCCTCGCCGCCAACGCGGCGGCCCTGCCGCCCGATATCGTGGACGAGATCGTCGACCGCACCGACGGCGTGCCGCTGTTCCTCGAAGAGGTGACGAAGGTGGTCCTCGAAGTCGGCGGCCGGACCAAGCGCTGCGGTCGCGGCGATCCCCGGCGCGCGCGCGGCGGTGCCGGCAACCTTGCAGGCCTCGCTGATGGCCCGGCTCGACCGGCTCGGCGCCGCGGCGCGCGAGATCGCGCAGACCGGCGCCGCGATCGGTCGCGAGTTTTCCTACGACCTGCTCGCCGCCGTCAGCCCCCGTGGCGAGGCCGAAACGGGAGGCGCGCTCGACCGGCTCGTCGCCGCCGGGCTGGTGTTTCAACGCGGCGCCCCGCCCGCCGCCGAGTACCAGTTCAAGCATGCGCTGGTGCAGGACACCGCCTACGGCACGCTGCTGCGCGGGCCGCGCCAAGCGCTGCACGCCCGGATCAGCGCGGCGATCGAGGCGCGCGCGCCCGACCGGGCCGAGCGCGAGCCGGAAATCCTCGCCCATCACCTCGCCGAGGCCGGTCAGCTGGAACGCGCCGCCGCGTGCTGGCTCGAGGCCGGGCGGCGCGCCGCCGGGCGTTCGGCCAACCTGGAGGCGATCGCTCATCTGCGCCGCGGGATCGACGCGCTGGCCGCGCCCGACCAGAGCCGGACCGGGCAGGAATTGGAGCTGGCCTTGCAGCTTGCGCTCGGCCCGGCGGTGATGTCGACCCATGGGTTCGGCGCCGCGGAATCCGCCGTCGCGTACCGGCGCGCGCGAGAGCTGGCCCTGACCCTGGGCGACAACCGGTCGCTGTTCGCCGCAGTCTGGGGGCTGTGGCTGGGGGCGGGGCAGCATTCGGCTCACAGTGAGCGCGAAGCTCTGGTCGACGAGCTGTTTCGCGTCGCCGGCCCGCTCGACGACCCTGCGCTTCGCCTTCAGGCGCATCATTCCGCCTGGGCCACGCGGGGCTGGTCGGGCGATCTTGCCGGCTCGCGGGAACACATCCGACAGGGCCTGAAGCTGTACGACCGCCGCGAGCATGGCGGCCATGCCCTGCTCTACGGCGGCCACGACCCGGCGGTGTGCGGATTGGGCCAGGGCGGCGTCAGCTTGTGGATGCTGGGCTATCCCGATCAGGCCCTGGCAAGCGGCCGGGAGGCGGTTGCGCTCGGCGTCGATCTGGCCCATGTGCCGAGCCTTGGGCACGGCTTGTGGTTCGCCGGCGTGATCCACATGTTCCGCCGCGACGCGCCGGCTGCTCGAGAAACCGGCGAGCGCCTGATCGCGCTCGGGCGCGAGCATCGATTGCCGCAATACCGTGCGATCGGCGAGATGGCGCGCGGCTGGGCGCGGGCGCGATTGGGCGATGCGGAGGATGGCCTCGTGGAATTCCGCCAGGGGCTCTCCGCCTACAGCGCCCTCGCCACGGTGCATTTGGGATTCTTCGCCGCCGCGCTGGCCGCAACCGAATTGCACGCCGGCTTCCCCGAGCAGGCGGGCGCAACTCTCGACGAGGCCGATATCGCGATCGCGCAACGCGGCGAATCCTCCTGGCGCCCGCAAGCCTTGCAGGTGAGGGGCGATCTCTGCCTGACCGTGGGCGCGCCGGACATGGCAAGCGCCGAGCAGCACTACCTCGAGGCGTTGGCGGGCGCTCGCGGGCAGGGCGCCAAATCGTACGAATTGCGCGCCGCACTCGGCCTGGCGCGGCTGTGGCGCGCGCAGGACCGCGCCCGCCAGGCGCGCGAGCTGGTGGAGCCGGTCTATGCCTGGTTCACCGAAGGGTTCGACACGCCCGACCTGATCGAGGCGAAGGCGTTGCTCGTCAGCCTTTCCTGAGCCGCCCGCGGCTCGCGGCCGGTTTGCGCCCCACCGACGCCTGATCTGGTATAACGCGGCCGAGGCGCGATTGCTTGTCGTCGCCGCATCGGCAGTGGGAGGCGATTGATGGAGAAGCGGCGGAGCATCAATGTGTCGGGGGCGAGCCACGTCAACCCGATCCCGAGCGCCAGCCGGCGCGGCCCCTTTGTCGTTTCCGGCGCGATCTCCGGCGCCGACCCCGCGACCGGCCAGGTCCCGGCCGATCTCGACGAGCAATGCCGGCTGATGTTTCAGAATGTGCGCCGCGTCATCGAGGCGGCCGGCGGCTCACCCGACGACATCGTGAAGATGAATGTGTGGATCACCGACCGCGCCTTGCGCCCGATCCTCAACAAGCATTGGGTCGAAATCTTCCCCGACCCCAATTCCCGGCCGGCGCGCCACACGCTCGCCTCGGGCGATTTGACGCCGCCGATGCAGATCCAGTGCGATCTGACGGCCGTCATCGGCGAGGGCTGAGCGCATGAAGATCGTCGACATCCGGGCGATACCGCTCTCCTATCGCTGCGAGCCCCCCTATGGCAGCGCCGGCGGCATGCAGGCGGCGCGCGGCGCGCTGCTGGTCGAGGTCGAAACCGATAGCGGCGTCACCGGGATCGGCGAGGCCGGGGTCGGCGGCGGCGCGACCCGCGACGTGATCGAAAAGCAGCTGCGCCCGATGCTGCTCGGCCAGGACCCGCTGCTGATCGAGGGGCTGTGGCAGAAGATGTTCGCGCGCACCCGCCAGTTCGGCCGCCGCGGCATCGTCATGAACGCGTTGAGCGGGATCGACATCGCGCTGTGGGACATCGCCGGCAAGGCGGCGGGAATGCCGGTCTATCGCCTCCTCGGCGCCTGCCGCGACCGGGTCGAGGCCTATGCCAGCGGCGGCTTCTACCAGGAGGGGAAGTCGGTCGACGACCTCGCCGGCGAGGCCGAGGGCTACCGCGCCCGCGGCTTCAACGGCATGAAGATGAAGATCGGCCGCAACCCGTCGACCCAGACCCATCTGCGCCACCTCGCCGCCCATTCGGAAATGTGCGAGGTCGAGCCGGAGGAGGACATCGCCCGCGTCGCCGCGGTGCGCCGGGCGCTCGGGCCCAAGGCCAAGCTGATGGCCGACGTGAATTGCGCCTGGAGCCCGGCGATGGCGATCGAGATGGGCCGGGCGCTGGAGCCCTATAGGCTCTATTGGCTCGAGGAGCCGGTCGCGACCGACGACATCGACGGCAGCGCCCGGGTCGCCGCGGCGCTCTCGACGCCGATCGCCGGCTACGAGACCGAGATCGGGCTCTACGGCTTTCGCGAGCTGATCACCCGGGGCGCGGTCGACATCGTGCAGCCCGACCTCGCCTGGTCGGGCGGCTTTTCCGAATGCCGCCGGATCGCAGCACTGGCCCAGGCGCATCATTTGATGGTGGCGCCGCACGCCTTCGCGGGCGCCGTCCTGCTCGCCGCCTCGCTGCACTTCGCCGCCGCGACCCCGAACGCGCTGGCGCTCGAATTCGACCAGAACCCGAACGGGCTGCGCGACGAATTGCTGAAGGAGCCGTTCGCCATCGACGGCGACGGCATGGTCAGGCTGCCGCAGCGGCCGGGGCTCGGCATCGAGCTCGACCCGGCCGCGGTCGAGCGCTACCGCGTCGGGTAAAGGCGCGGGATCGCCGGTCGAGCCGACGATCGCGCATAAAGGACCATGACCGACAAAACCCTGTTCACGATCGGCTACGAGAAGGCGCTGCCGGCCGATGTGATCGCCACCCTCGGCGCCGCCGGGGTGGCGGTGTTGCTCGACGTGCGCGACCGGCCGATCTCGCGGCGCCCCGGTTTCTCGAAGCGGCAGCTGGCGGCCGCGGTCGAGGAGGCCGGCATGCGCTATGTCCATCTCGCCGCGCTCGGCACCCCGCCCGAGGGCCGCCTCGCCGGCCGGCGGCGCGAGTGGGAGCGGTTCTGGGGCATCGTCGACGAAAAGCTCGCCCGCCCCGAAGCCGAGCTCGACCTGGGGCAGGCCGCCGCGATCGCCGCCGCGGCGCGAAGCTGTCTCCTCTGCTACGAGGCCGATTGGCAGGCCTGCCACCGCCGCCGCATCGCCGAAATCCTCGCCCGGCGCCACGGTTTCGCGGTCCGGCATCTGTCGGTCCGCGGCCCTTTCGCCGATCCGGCGGAGGGAGCCGCGGTCATCGCAGCGTGCCGTCGGCCTTGACGGCGGCGATCTCGGCCGGGGCGAGCCAAGGGGCCAGCGCCGCCTCGGCGTCTTCGGGGCCGGCCGGCTGCGGCGGGATCGGCAGGTCGGGCCGGGTGCGGCTGAAGCGCGGGGCCGGGGCCGGCTGGGTGATCCCGTCGATCTCGACATAGGTCCCGCGCGCGACGTTGTGCGGATGCAGGGGCGCCTCGTCGCTCGTCAGCACCGGCGCGAAGCAGGCGTCGGTGCCTTCGAGAAGCGCGCGCCATTCCTCGCGCGTGCGGGTCTTGAACAAATCGGCGAGCCGGGCCTGCGCCTCGGGCCAATGCCGGCGGTCCATCTGCGCCGGCATCGTCGCCGGGTCGAGGTCGAGGCGGCGCAGCAATTCGGCGTAGAACCTGCCCTCGATCGGCGCCACCGAGATCCAGCGCCCGTCGGCGCATTCATAGGCGTTGTAGAAATGCGAGCCGGTGTCGAGGTGGTTCGCGCCGCGCTCGTGGGTGGCGAGCCCGGAGGCGACCATGCCGTGGAACGCCGTCAGCAACGAGGCGGCGCCGTCGATCATCGCGGCGTCGACGACCTGGCCGTGACCCGAGCGGCGCGCTTCGAGGATGCCGCAGACGAGCCCAAAGGCGAGATAGAGCGCGCCGCCGCCGAAATCGCCGATCAGGTTCAACGGCGGGGTCGGCGGCCCGCCGCGGCGGCCGAAGGCGTGCAGCGCGCCGACGAGCGAGATGTAGTTGATGTCGTGCCCGGCCGCCTGGGCGAGCGGCCCCTCCTGGCCCCAGCCGGTGACCCGGCCGTAGACGAGGCGCGGATTGCGCGCGAGGCAGTCCTGCGGGCCGAGGCCGAGCCGCTCGGTCACGCCGGGGCGAAACCCTTCGATCAGCGCGTCGGCGCGCTCGACCAGGCGCAACGCCAGCGCCTTGCCCTCCGCCGATTTGAGGTCGACGGTGACGGCCCGGCGGCCGCGCAGCAGCAAATCGTAGCGCAACGGACGGTCGAGCCCGAGGTCGCTCGGCCCCGGCCGCTCGATGCGCAGCACGGTGGCGCCCATGTCGGCCAGCAGCATCGCGCACATCGGCGCCGGCCCGATCCCGGCCAGCTCTACAACCTTGATCCCGGCGAGCGGTCCCATCCTGCGGCTCCTCTCAAGACGCGCGGCGCATCTTGGCGGTCCTACCGCCCTTCGGGAAGGCCCGGCGCGTCTGGGCGGGCCCGCCGCCGGCGAAACCGGGACCTCAGTATTCCAACGACGGGTCGATTTCCTGCAGCAGCCGCCCGCCCGCCTCGACGCTGCGGATATTGGCGGCGATTTCCGCCACCAGCTGCAGAACAGTCGGGCGCCGCGCGACGTGCGGCATAAGGGTGACCTTCGGGTGCAGCCAGAGCGGGCTTTCCGGCGGCAGCGGCTCGGGCCACAGCGCATCCAGCGCGGCGTAGGCCAGCTGCCCCGAATCGAGCGCGCGCAGCAAATCGGCTTCGACCACATGCCGGCCGCGCCCGACATTCACCACCATCGCCCCTCGCGGCATCATGGCGAAGGTGCGCGCGCACAAGATGCCTTCGGTTTCCCGGGTCAGCGGCAACAGGCAGACGACGATGTCGGTCTGGCCGAGAAACCGCTCGAGCTGGTCCGGGCCGTGAAAGATCGCGACCTCCTCGGCCGCGCGCGGCGATCGAACCCAGGCCGAGACTTTGAAGCCGAGCGACTTCAGCACCAGCGCCGGCGCCGTCGCCATCATGCCGTAGCCGAGAAACCCGACGCGCCGCTCCTCCGGCCGGACGATCCTGGTCCGGCGCCACTCCCGGCTGGCCTGGGCCGCCTGATAACCCGGCATGTCGCGATGAAAGCGAAGGACGTGCATGACGACGTATTCGGTCATCATCGGATCGCCGCCTGCCGGCTCCAGCTTGCCGAGCGGGACCTTGGGCAGCCTGGGGTGGTGGATGAACGCCTCGACGCCGGCCGAGCGGCTGAACATGGCCTTCAAATTCGGCAGCTCCGGAAGAATATCGAAATCCGGACGAATAAAGGCGAGATATTCGATATCCGCCAGTTTTCCCGCGTCCGGCCAAATGCGAAGCTCCACATTGGGAAGCTGCGCCGCGACTGTGCCGCGCCATGTCTGAGCGTCGCCGATTTGCTTGTCGAGATTGACGATGAGCAGCGCCATACCCACTCCAAACACGATTGCTGTCCGGGATTTGGCCAATATATGCGTCAGCCGGCCGGAGCGGCAGCGGGAAAAGCAGCCGTTCGATCGGAATGACGGCGCCGCCCCGGCCGCGCCGGGTCAGCCGCTCGACCTGACCAGCGAGAGCGTGGCCGAGGCTCGGCGAGTGGCCGTAATCCCGGCCGCCGCGATGTCAGCCGCTGGACCTTTTTCCTCCGAGCATCGACAATTCCTCCGGGATCACGTTCCGGGCCTGCGGCCGATCGTTGGAAAGCCGGCTTGCGGAGGAGCAGATGCAGCATCTGCGCATCGACGGCTACGACATGGCCTATATCGAGGTCGGCGATGGCGCGCCGTTGCTCTGTGTGCATGGCTCGCTGTGCGACTTTCGCATCTGGTCGCCGGTGCTCGGGCCGTTGTCGCGACGCTGCCGCGTGGTCGCGCCGAGCCTGCGGCATTTCTTCCCCGAGCATTGGGACGGGTCCGGCGGCGACTTTACGATGCCCCGGCATGTCGCCGACGTGATCGCCTTTATCGAGCAGCTGGGGAGCGGCCCGGTGGATCTCCTCGGTCATTCCCGCGGCGGCCATGTCGCCTTTCGCGTTGCCCAGCAGCGCCCGGATTTGGTGCGCCGGCTGATCCTTGCCGAGCCCGGCGGCGAGCTCGACGCTTCGTTCCCGCAGGCGCGCTCGTTTCCCGCATTGCACGGCTTTGTCGCCGCCGCGATGGAAAAGGTGGCGGCCGGAGATGTCGACGCCGGGCTCGCCGCCTTCTGGGAGGTGGTCGACGGGACCGGCGGCTGGGCGCGGCTCCCGGAAGCCTTGAAGCAGCAGCTGCGCGACAACGCAGCGACCCTGCTCGGCCAGATCGGCGAAAATCGCCGGCCCTATACCCCTGCCGACGCGCGATCGATCGCGGCGCCGACGCTGCTGATCGGCGGTGCGCAGACGCAGGGGCCGCTGCGGCTCATCTTCGAGGCGCTGGCCGCGCACATCCCGGGCGTCCGCGTGGCGACCATCCCGAACGCGTCGCACATGATGATCGAGCAAAACCCGGTCGCGTTCTGCGCCGCGGTTTTGGATTTTCTCGATTGATCCGGCCTCTCGAGATTGGATTCGAAATAAAACGTATATCCGCGAGGACCGGTTCCGGCTTTCGCGCAGGGCGCTCAGGACAAAATTGTCGATGAAATATACGCATGTTGATTTTGATAGGTATCAATATAACGTCGTCTTGCGCGGACTTGATCCGCGCATCCACGTCTTTGCTTAGGGCGCCGGACTATACCCCGTAGGAACCCGCCTGGCGTGTAAGGAGAATCTCCCCGGACAGCCCTGTGGTTTCGTGGGAAAGACGATATCTTGCGTCAGCCCCAGTTGGGCTTGGTCACCTGAAAGCTTTGGCGGGTTTCCATCTGGCGCAGCCAATTCTGCAATTTCGGGCGCCCGGCCATCGGCTCGCGACCGTCCGGCACATTGCTGAAGTAATGGAGCAGCGGGACCACCATCAAATCGGCGAGGCTCAGATGGGGGCCGGCGAGAAAGCGACTGATCCGCCATCAGCCGGTCGATCTCGGACAGGCAGAGCCGGGCGCGCGGCAGCGCCGCGGCGATCGCCGCCTCGTCCGGCGAGCCGCCGAGGACCCGCGGCACGAGCATGCGGTTAAAGAGGATCGCGCCGGCGATGCTCGGCCAGGCGTAGGCGTCGACGATGCCGATGATCTGGTTCATTCGGGACCATTCGTGCACGTCCTCGGGCTGCAACGGCGCGCCGGCGAACCGCTCGTCGACGTAGCGCATAATCGCCTGCGTCTCGTAAAGCGCGAAGCCGTCATGCTCGAAAGCCGGGACCTTGGCGAACGGGTGACGCGACAGGTGCGGCTCCTCGCGGTGGGCGCCGAACCCGACCTCGACGAGCTCGTGGGTCACGCCCTTTTCGGCGAGCGCCAGGCGGGCGCTCCAGACATAGGTGCTGCCGGCCGGGCCGTAGACGATCGGATGGGCCATGTTGTCCTCTTGCAGGGATCGGATCACTTCTTGGTCGAGGGGCCGGACAAGGCCGGCGCGGCGGCGCCGCCATTGCTTAAGAGCGCGCCGAAGATCGCCGCCGCGCTGTCGATGCCCGCCCCCTGGCCGCCGGTCGAGACCACGGTCTGCGGCACCAGCCGGCCGATCAGCGAGACGATCTCCGGCTTCTCCTGAACCGTCTTGAGAAATTGCTGCACCAGGTTGATGGTCAGCACCCGGTCCTGGCCGAGCACGTCGGCCTGGGCCTTTTGCCCCTGAGCGATCTCCTCGAGCTCGAGCTTCTGCCCCTCGCCGCGCAATTTGGCCGCGTTTTTGTTCTGCTCTGCGACCTGCACGCCGATCAGCGCCTCGACCAGCTGGTGCTGCTGCTCGGCGGTGGCGCGCGCCTTTTCGGTCTCGATCCGTTGGGTCTGCGCCTTCTGCTCCTGCTGGTAGGTGACCTGAAGCTGGTCGGCCAATTGCTGGCGCAGCCGCGAGATCAACAGCTCGGGCGGCAGCGCCGGGTCGCCGAACTTGACCTCCTTGATGACGATGCCGGCGCGCAGCCCCTCGGGGCGGATCGCGTCCTGCACCGCGTGCTCGACCTCGGCCCGGTTGTCGGCGAGGTCGAGAACGTGCCGTCCCTGCGCGCCGACGACGTTGCGCACGATCGAGCGGATCGTCGGAACCATGATGTTGTTCTCGATCTCCGGCAGGCCGCCGACCGAGGCGACGACAAAGGGGGCGTTGTCGGGGGTCACCTGGGCCAGCACCCGCAGCTCGAGCGGCACCTGCCAGCCCTCGACGAACGGCGTGATCGCCGGGTCGGCCGCGCCCTGCGGCACCGGAACGTCCTGCGAGCGCTGGGTTTGGGTCAGATTGCCGGCCTGGTCGAGGCTCAGGTCGATCGAGCGCCGCTTGTAGCCGCCCTTGAACTCCCAGGTCTGCACCCGGGTGCTCATCATCGTAATCTTGTAAGCCGCCTCGTTGACGTAGTAGCGGCCGGGCTGCAGCGCCCTTTCCCAAATGCCGATGCAGCCGACCGGAACCAGGATCGCGGTCAATTTGCCCTCGTCCGGCTGCCGTTGCTCCCCGGCCACAGCCTGTCCGCTCGAATTGGTCGAGACGGTCTTCTGCTCGCAGGTTTCCGGCTTGTCGGCGGAAAGATTGCCGAAACGCACCGCCCCGACGACATTCGATTTGACGACCCCGACAAAGCCCTCGGCGATGTCGACGGCGTTGTAGACCGTGACGTCCCAGAGGTAGGTGTTGAGCCGGTAGTTGCCGGGGGTCAGGATCGACGTCTGCGGCCCGCGCTGGCCGCCATGGGTCAGGAAATATTGGGCGTCGAGCATGTCGAGCTCGTGCGCGACGGGAAAGGCGTCGGCGAGAAACTGGTCGGGCCGCAACGGCGCCCCGTCCTTGGCGCTCAGGAACCCGTATTTGCCCGACGGGATCGACACCACCTTTTTGTTCTCGACCTGATAGATCACGTTGACGAGGAACCACGGGTGCCAGCCCGGCGCCAGGATCTCGGCCTGCGGCCCCTTCTCGCCGTTGGTCGCGATGATGTGCTCGCCGGGCAGCGAGGCGGTGCCGTAGATCTTGTTGAGGACGGCGATCTCGTCCGATTCGACATGGACGTAGGAGGTCGCCGCCAGGCAGATCAGCCCGACCGCGACGAACACGATCCGCAGCGACAGCGACAACGCGCCGAAATCCGGCCGCGCCCGGTTGACGAACAGGCCGAGAATGCTCGGCGCCACCGCCGCCAGGACGAAGTACAAAACCGCTACGACGACCCAAAACATCGGAGCCTCCAGGGGTTCCGCCGGCGGGCAGCCTCAGGTCAGGGCGAGCTCGGCAACGCCCAACCCCGCGACTTCGACCCGGACCCGGTCGCCGCCCGCCGGGTGCTGGATCGGAACCATGCTGCCGGTCATCACGATCATCCCGCGCTCGAGCGGCGTCCCCTCGGCGGCGAGCTTGTCGGCGAGCCAGGCAAGCGCGTTCAGCGGGTTGCCCATCACGTCGCCGCCCCGGCCGCAGCCGATCTCGCGGCCGTTGATGGTGAGCCGCGCTTCCGCCCGGGCGAGGTCGAGCCGCCGCCAGTCGGCCGCCGGCGCGCCCAGCACGACGCCCGCGTTCCACACATTGCCCGCCACCATCGCCGCGGCGTCAAGCCGCCGGTAATCATACCGCAAATCGTCGAGAAGCTCGATCGCGGCCGAGCAGCTTTCCACCGCCGCCGTCAGCTGCTCGCGGTCGCCGCCCCGAGGCAGATCCCGGCCCAGGCGCAACGCGATCTCGGTCTCGACCCCGATCCGGCAGTAATCGCCGGCGGCGAGCTCGGCCCGGCCGTGATGAACCTCGCCGGCGAAGATCGCGCCGTAGCATGGCTCGTCGATGCCGCAGAGCTTTTGCATGACCGGCGTCGTCAGCCCGATCTTGTAGCCGGCGATCGCGCCCCGGCCCCGCGCCTCTTCGATCTCCTGAAACGCCCGCCGGACCGCATAAGCCTCATCGAGGCTCGCCGGATGGAGCTCGGCCGGCAGGATTTCCGTCGGCCGCCGGCTGCGGAACAATTCGACGATGCGCTCGGCCTTTTGTCGCGGATCGAGCGTCGGCATGGCTTTTCTCCCTATCCTCGCCCCGGGGCGGCGAAGAACTACCCCTTCCGCGCCATCCTGTCTCGGCTTGTCCGGGCAGGCGGGTGCGATGCGCCAGGGCAGTCCGTCGGCGCATCGACGCGGTAAACGCAAAGGGCATGGGTCCCGACCTCCGCCCCCCGCTGTCCCGGCGAACGCCGGGACCCACGCCGGCCGCAGGCGCGGTTGCTCCTCCTGCTCGTTCGTCGACCGATCACAGTAAACGCAAACAAACGACCGAGTGGCGGAAAGGCGGGTCCCGGCGTTCTCCGGGACAGCGGAAAGAGGAGTTGACAAAGCCTCTCCAGAACGGCCGCTCGATCTAATCGGATCGTGCTCTAAGGGGTGCGGCAATCACCGGGGCAGCGTATTCTTGTAGATCACGCCATCCTTCATGATGACCAGGAAGTTCTTGCCGGGGTCTGCGATGAGCTGGATATTCTCCAATGGGTTGCCGTCGACCAGCAGCATGTCAGCGAGCGCCCCCTCCTGCACGACGCCGAGCTTGCCGGGATAGGGGTTGATAAACCCGGAAAGCGCCATCAGCTCGCCATTGTCCGCGGTGGCCATCCCGAGCGCTTCGGCCGGCGTGTACCAGCGGACCATCTTGGCGAGGATGGCCCCCTGCCGGCCGGCGACCCTCGCATCGAACAGGCTGTCCGTGCCGAACGCCGTCTTGACCTTGTATTTCTTCGCCAGCCTGTAGGCGTTGTCGGTTCCGGCAAACACCTCCAGCGCCTTCTTGCGGGACACCGGGTTCACCAGCGGCGACGCATCCTCATCATCCAGAAAAGGCTGCAGGCTCCACCAGATGCCCTTGTCCGCCAGCAGCCGGGCGGTGGGCTCGTCGATCAGCTGGCCGTGCTCGATGCATTTGACGCCGGCCGCGACCGCCTGTCGGATCGCCCGCGGCGTATAGGCGTGCACGGTCACGTAGGTGCCCCAATTCTCGGCGGCCTCGACCGCGGCATGAATCTCCGGCTCGGTGAACTGGGTCGATTCTATCGGATTGTAGGGCGAGGCGACGCCGCCCCCCGCCATCAGCTTGATCTGGCTCGCACCGTGCCGCAGCTGCTCTCTGGCACGCAGGCGCACCTCGTCGGGACTGTCGGCGATCGCCGCCACGCCCTCGACCTCGGAGTGGCTCAGCGGGCCGCCCAAGGTGCGCGGAACCTCGAATGGGAAGCGAAAATCCCCATGTCCCGAGGTCTGCGAGATGAAAGCGCCCGAGGGGTAGATCCGCGGGCCGACCATGACGCCTTCGTCGATGGCGCGTTTGAGCCCGAACACCGGGCCGCCGAGGTCGCGCACCGTGGTGAAGCCTCTCAGCAGCGTCGCTTCGGCCTGTCGCGCAGCCAGCAGTTGGAGGTAGGAGGGGTCGGCGGTCATCAGCAGCAGCTGCGGCGTCGCCGCCATGTACGCATGCCAATGCGCATCGATCAGGCCCGGCATCAGCACCCGCCCGTCCGCCGCAATGACGCGGGCGCCGGTCTTGGCGTCGACGGCGATCGGGGTCGCCGATATGCGCTCGATGATGTTGCCCCTGACCAGCACATCGGAGGGAGCCGAGAGCGCGGCGTCCTTCCCGTCGAAGATGCGCACGTTCTGAAACAGCGTGACCGCGCCGCCGGCCAACGTGGTCGGAAAAGGGGCCATGCCGGGCGCTTCCAAATCCGCATCGCCCTGCCCCAGGCTCGCCCGGCAAAGCCCGATTGTGAGCGCCGCCGAAATCAGGGCCGGACACAGCGCGAGCCTCAGCCTGCGGCCCATCGCCCGGCCGGGCGGCGTGCTCAGGAACAGGATCCCTAAACGCCCGACGCGAGGAGCAACGAACGGCATCCCGGGGAGGTCAGCCGGCGGAGCCGACGGGCTCGTCGGCGTCGAGCTCTTCCTATGCGTCCGGCGCGCTGGTGTCATCATCGGCTCCTCGCTGGCTCAAATTGTCGCGCAGCCATTGCGCGAGCGGCGCCCACAGCATCGCCGGCGCGCGCGCCGCGGCCATCATGCCGACATGGCCGAGCGGCGGGCGCAGCACCGTCGCCGCGCCGAGCGCGGCGGCGAGCGGCTCGGCCGAGCGCGGCGGGACGATATGGTCGCCGCCGGGAATGACGACGAGGGCGGGGCGGCGCAGCAGCTGCGGACGGACCGGACGGCCGGCGACGCGCCACGCGCCGCGGCCGGGCTCGTTGTCGCCGTACCAGGACCGCAGGCAGGCCTGCATCGTCGGCAGCGCCATCGCCGCCCCGTCGTTGATCCAATCCTCGAGCGCGACAAAGCCGCGCGCCTCCGCGCTGTCGGGATCGAGCCCCGCGAAGCGGGCGAACTTGCGTTGCGCGGTGAACGGGTCGAGCAGCAGGAACAGGCTCTGGATCACATCGACCGGCACCGGTCCGGCGGCGCCGCTGAGATAGGGCAGGCCATCGGCGAGACGCGCCAGGAGCCGCGCCTGCCCGGCGCGCTCGGCGTGGAAGTCCCAAGGGGTCGCGAGCAGCGCCAGGCAGGCGACCTCGCGCCGGCGGCGCAGGCAGAGCGCCAGCGCCAGCAGCCCGCCCATGCAATAGCCGACGACCGCAAGCGGGGCGCCGGCGGCCCCGACCGCCGCGGCGAAGGCGCGGTCGAGCCGCCCGGCGATGTAGTCGGTCAGATCGAACCGGCATTCCTCGGGGCCGGGATCGCCCCAGTCGACGACCAGCGGGCGCAGGCCGCTCGCCGCCAGGCGTCGCACAAAGCTGCGCTCGGGCAGCAGGTCGAGCACATACCAGCGGTTGATCAGCGACGGCACGACCAGCACCGCCGGACCGCCGCCCCCGGCGAAATCGAGGAGCCGCGTCGTCCCCTCCCGCCACAACACCCTCGGCACAAGCGACCGGCGCCGGAACGGGTGCCGGCGGTAGGCTTCGAGCCCGGCGAGGGCGCGGGCGGCGCGGCGCCCGATCTCGCCGTCGAGCGCGCTGCCGACGGCGTCAACCCCGCAGGCTTCGACCTCGGCCGCGAGGCCGCGCAGGCGGTCGCCGGCGCTCGACCGCGGCAAGACGCTGCTCAAGATCGGCAACGCGGCGCGAGAGCTCAGCCACAACATCGCCGCGCCCGCCAGATGGGCCGGCAGCGGGCGCGGCGCCAGCCGGCGGTCCGGGCTCGGGCGCGGGCGCGGGCTCAGGGCGGGCATCGTCAGCCGGCCGGCGCGGCGGCGAGCGTGGTCCGCAGCGTCCGACAGAAGCGCCGCGAGATACTCCTCCCACAGCGCCAGAAATCGGCGGGCAAGGTCGTCGGCGTTGCTCATCAAGCCCCCTATAGGCCGTTTTTGCGCCGCGGCGGAGTGTTTGACGAGGCGGGCGCGCCGACTCGCTGTATGGTGGCGCAGGGAGACTTTCTCCGAGGGGAGACGGCGCGCTCATGAACACCCCGAACAGCGAGAAGGCCGGCGGCGGCAAGCCGGTCATCGTCAAAAAATACGCCAACCGCCGGCTCTACAACACGGCGACGAGCAGCTACGTCACCCTCGACGATCTCGCCAAGCTGATCAAGGAAGGCGGCGATTTCGTCGCCCATGACGCAAAAACCGGCGAGGACATCACCCGCCCGGTGCTGACCCAGATCATCGTCGAGCAGGAGCAGAAAGGCCAGAACCTGCTGCCGATCAGCTTTCTGCGCCAGCTGATCAGCTTTTACGGCGACAGCATGCAGTTTCTGGTGCCGGGCTATCTCGAGCAGGCGATGGTCACCTTCGCCCGCAACCAGGAGCAGATGCGCAAGAATTTGCAGACGACCTTCGGCATCTTCCCGTTCGGCCAGTTCGAGGAGATGGGCAAGCAGAACATCGCTCTGTTCGAGCGCGCGCTCAAGATGCTGTCGCCCTACGGCCGCGACGAGAGGGCCGCACCCGACGACGCCGCGCCGACGACGGGGGCGGCCGAGGACCCGCGGCTGAAGCGGCTCGAAGCCCAGATCGACGCGCTGACCCGGCAGCTCGAAGCGCTCGGCCGCGACCGCCGCGACGGGTAGCGCCGGGGCCGAGCCGGTATCGCAGGCAGATGAGCGTCAAAGCCAAGATTTGCGGTCTGTCGACCGAGGCCGCGGTCAGAGAAGCCGCCGCCGCCGGCGCCGCCTATGTCGGTTTCGTGTTCTACCCGCCGAGCCCGCGGGCGGTCGGGCCGCAACAGGCCGCGCGGCTCTGCGCGCTGGCGCCGTCAGGGGTCGAGCGCGTCGGGCTGTTCGTCGACGCCGACGACGCGCTGATCGAGGCGGTGCTGGCGGCCGCGCCGATCGACATCCTGCAGTTCCACGGCGGCGAAAGCCCGGAGCGGGTCGCCGAGGCCAGGACCCGCTTTGGCTGTAGAGTGATGAAGGCGATCGCCATCGCCGGACCCGAGGATGTCGCGCGCGCCGGGAAATTCGAGGACGCCGCCGACCTGCTGCTGTTCGACGCCAAGCCGCCGCGCCGACCCGACGCGCTGCCCGGCGGCAACGGGCTGGCGTTCGACTGGGGGCTGATCGCCGGCCGGTCCTGGCCCCGCCCGTGGATGCTGTCGGGCGGGCTCACCGCCGAGCTGCTGCCGCAGGCGGTGCGCATTTCCGGCGCCGCGGCGGTCGATGTCTCCTCCGGGGTCGAGCGCCGCCCGGGGGAAAAGGACCTCGACAAAATCCGCGCGTTTCTCACTGCCGCCCGCGCACTTTGACCGCGGCCATGGATTCGCGTAGATGACGAAAATGCAGGTTCCGAACACCTTTCGCGGCGGCCCGGACGAGAGCGGCCATTTCGGCCTCTATGGCGGGCGGTATGTCGCCGAGACCCTGATGCCGCTGGTGCTGGCGGTCGAGGCGGCCTACGCCGCGGCCCGCGCCGACCCGGGCTTTCAGGCCGAGCTCGATTACTACCTCGAGCATTACGTCGGGCGGCCGAGCCCCTTATATTTCGCCGAGCGGCTGACCCGGCATTTCGGCGGCGCCAAGCTCTATCTGAAGCGTGACGAGCTCAACCACACCGGCGCGCACAAGATCAACAACGTGCTGGGGCAAACCTTGCTGGCGCGGCGGATGGGCAAGCGCCGGATCATCGCCGAGACCGGCGCCGGCCAGCACGGGGTGGCGACGGCGACGGCCTGCGCGCTCTTCGACCTGCCCTGCGTCGTCTATATGGGCCAGACCGACATCGAGCGGCAAAAGCCCAACGTCTTCCGCATGAAATTGTTGGGCGCCGAGGTCGTGCCGGTGCATTCCGGCACGGCGACCCTGAAGGACGCGATGAACGAGGCGTTGCGCGACTGGGTCGCCCATGTCGACGACACCTTTTACGTGATCGGCACGGTGGCCGGGCCGCACCCCTACCCGGCGATGGTGCGCGACTTCCAGTCGGTGATCGGCAACGAGACGCGGGCGCAGATCGAGCAGGCCGAGGGGCGGCTGCCCGACACGCTCGTCGCGTGCATCGGCGGCGGCTCGAACGCGATGGGGCTGTTTCACCCGTTTCTCGACGAGCCCGGCGTGCGGATGATCGGCGTCGAGGCCGGCGGCCATGGCGTCGAGACCGGGCTGCACGCGGCCTCGCTGAACGGCGGCGAGCCCGGCGTCCTGCACGGCAACCGCACCTATCTCTTGCAGGACGAGGACGGGCAGATCCGCGACGCGCATTCGATCTCGGCCGGGCTCGACTACCCCGGCATCGGCCCGGAGCACGCCTGGCTGCACGATCTGGGCCGCGTCCAATACGTCGCGATCACCGACGAGGAGGCGCTCGACGCATTTCAGCTCTCGAGCCGGCTCGAAGGCATCATCCCGGCATTGGAGCCGGCCCACGCGCTGGCCCATGTCGCCAAGATCGCCCCCGTCCTGCCGCCCGAGCACCTGATCGTGATGAACATGTGCGGCCGCGGCGACAAGGACATCTTCGCCGTCGCCGAGCATCTCGGGGTGACGCTGTGAATGTCCCGATCTCCGCCCGGCCGTTATGGACGTGCACGGTGCGCGAAGCTGCTGATACATTTGCCGATGGGCCCCAGTCATGACGACGCTCAAGGTGCGTGTTCACGTCTCGTCCGACGGAACCCTCACCGGCCAGGCGATCGGTCTACCCGCGGGAGAGCATCTAGCCGAGCTGGTGCTGACCGAGACCAGCCGAGGGCCGGTTGCGCTCGACCCCGAGGCGGCGCTCGCCCGCGTGCGCGCCATCCAGCACGAAGTTGCGCAGTTGCCGGTGCTCGACGGGCGGAGTCCGGATGAGATTATCGGCTACAACGAGCACGGCCACTTCGGCTGATGGTTATCGACAGCTCGGTTCTCGTGGCGTTGTTGCTCGGTGAGCCGGAAACTGCGGCGTTTGTCGCAGCAATGGCTGCCGCATCGAACCGGGCCGTCGGCGCACCGTCCTACGTCGAGGCGGCCATAGTCATGGTGGCTCGATCCGGACCGGAAGCCCAAGACAAGCTTGACCAGCTCCTGTTCGATCTTGCCATCGACGTCGTCCCGTTTACGCCTGATCAGGCTGCCCGGGCGGTGGCCGCCTTCCAAGCTTTCGGAAAGGGCACGGGACATCCGGCGGCATTGAATTTCGGCGATTGCCTTACCTATGCGCTGGCGAAGTCTCGGGGTGAGCCGCTGCTGTTCAAGGGGAACGACTTCTCGCACACCGATATCGAGATTGCCGCTGCTCCCCCTCATCCTGTCATCGCGCTCGATGAGCCGAGCTGAGGCAAATATGACGCGGATCGATGCACTGGCCATATCGCCCGTCTGGCGTCCGAGCTACCGCCAGCGCCTGATCGTGGTGAACATGTGCGACCGCGGCGACAAGGACATCTTCGCCGTCGCCGAGCATCTGGGGGTGTGGCTGTGAGCCGTATCGAGAGCCGGTTCGCGGCGTTGCGGCGCGAGGGGCGGGCCGGGCTCGCCGCCTACCTGACCGCCGGCGACCCCGACCCCGACACCTCGGCGCGGCTGTTGGCCGGACTGCCGCGGCCGGCGCCGATCTGATCGAGATCGGCATGCCGTTTTCCGACCCGATGGCCGACGGGCCGGCGATCCAGGCGGCGGGCGGGCGGGCGCTGAAGGCGGGGATGACCCTGCGCCGCACCCTGGCCCTGGTGCGCGGGCTGCGCGCCGCCGACGCGGCGACGCCGATCGTGCTGATGGGCTACTACAACCCGATCTACCGCTACGGTCCCGAGGCGTTCGCGCGCGACGCGGTGGAGGCCGGGGTCGACGGCGTCATCGTCGTCGACCTGCCGCCCGAGGAGGACGCGGAGCTGGCCCGGCCGGCGCGCGCGGCGGGGCTCGATTTTGTGCGGCTGGCGACGCCGACCAGCGACGATGCGCGGCTGCCGCGGATCGTCGCCCAGGCCGGCGGCTTTATTTATTACGTGGCGATCGCCGGGATCACCGGCACCCGCTCGGCCGACGCCGCCGAGGTCGCCGCCGCGGTCGCCAGGCTGCGCCGGTTCACGCCGTTGCCGGTGGCGGTGGGCTTTGGCATCCGCACCCCCGAGCAGGCCGCCGCAGTGGCGCGCGCCGCCGACGCCGCGGTGGTCGGCACGTCCCTGGTGCAGCGCCTGGCCGGCAACCTCGACGCCGACGGCCGCGCCGGGCCGGGCCTGGTCGAGGCGGTCCTCGCCGATGTCCGCGCGCTCGCCGCCGGGGTGCGCGGGGCGCGGCGCCGGGCGTAGGCCCGCGGCCGCCATCGGCCGGCGAGCTCGGCCGCCCGCTCGCCGTCCGGCGCGGGCGCAGGCCCGGCTCGGGGAAGCAAAGCGGTTGAGAGCCCGGCCGCAAAACCCAACCAAGACTCGTCATGGCCTTTGCTGTCGCGCCCGAGGACAACCCTCGCCTACAGCCAACAGGAGTAAATTGGCGGGGTTAACTATACAAAAATGCTAAATTAACCATCAATATTATGGCAGATTTCCGCATTTTGGGTCTATTTCCGGGCGCGACGCAGGATGTCGGTGAACGGGGCGGCAGCGGCGGGCGACCGCCGCAGCGCGATCAAGAATTCGTGGTCGGTTTCTCTCGCCGCTCCTTGCGCCGCGATCGGAGGCGAGCAGCCGGGCCATGCACATTCGAGATCGAGACGCAGACCAGCCGGCGGCGGCCGGCCCGCGGCGAAGCGGCCGATCCTGCGGCCGCGCCTGATCGGGTCGGGTTCGATGTCCGAGCTGCCGCCGCCCAACATCAAAAGGTGGACGATCCGGCGCAAGGCCGCCATCGTCGCCGCTGTTGTCGACGGCGCGATCACGCGTGAGGAAGCCTGCCGCCGCTACCAGCTGACCGAGGAGGAGCTGATCGCCTGGCAGCGCGCCTTCGAGGCCTACGGCCTGCCCGGCCTGCGCTCCACCCGCCTGCAGCAGTACCGCCCGCCGCGAGGCTGACCGGGCGCGGCGCGCTCCCGGGCCGCTGAGCCCGACCCGGGCTCCAGTCTGGATATAACCAGTTCTTAAAGCATTGGCGGCATCAATCGGCATTCGGCCAACGGCGAGCCGGGGCTCCGATTTGGCGTTCGAATTCTTGCGCGATGCGGCGTGGCTGACGCGGGAGCGTGTGCGCGGCTATGCGACGTTGCTGGTCATCGCCTCGGCCGCGACAACTGTCTGGCTGCTGACCGGCCACGGCGGCGACGATCCCCTCGGGCGCCCGGTCGGCACGGATTTTGTTTCGTTTTGGACCGTATCCTGGGCGCTTCTGCATGGCCAGGAGAAGGCGATCTACACCCCCGCGGCCCTGGCGGCATTGGAGCTGACGGCGCGGGCGGACGCGAGCCAGACCTTCTACGCCTGGCAATATCCGCCCGTCGCGCTGCTGATCGTCTATCCGCTGGCGCTGCTGCCCTATCTGTGGTCGCTCGCGCTGTGGCTCGCCGCCGGCCTCGCCGGCTACCTGTGGGCCTTGTGGCGCATCCTGCCGGAGCCGCTGACCCTGTGGGCGGGGCTGGCGTTCCCGGCGGTGCTCGTGACCGCGACGCACGGCCAGAATGCGCTGTTGACGACGGCGCTGTTCGGCTGGGGACTGCTGATGCTGGGGCCGCGGCCGGTTGTGGCGGGGGTCGCGCTGGGCCTCCTGATCTTCAAGCCGCAGCTGTGTCTTTTGATCCCGGTGGCCCTCGCGGCCGGAAGGCAGTGGCGGGCGCTGGGCGCAGCGGCGCTGACCGGTCTCGTTTTCGCAGCGGCGGCGGCAATCCTGTGCGGGGTCCAAATCTGGGCTGATTTCATCAGCAGCGCCGGGTTCGCCCGCGCGATCCTCGAGCAGGGGCTGGTCGGCTACTACAAGATGCAATCGGTCTTCGCCGCGGCGCGGCTGCTTGGCGGCTCGCTGGCGGTCGGCTATTGGCTCCAGGGGTTGGCGGCGGCGCTGACGACGGCGGTCCTCGCCTGGACGTGGCGGCGCTCGACCGATTGGGGTCTGCGCGGCGCGGCGCTGTTGGTCGCGACGCCGCTGGCGACGCCCTTCGTCCTCGATTACGACCTGACCATCCTGGCCCCGGCGATCGCCTGGCTGGCGCGCAAGCAGGCGCAGGACGGGGCGATGCCCTGGGAACGGACCGCGATGGCGGTGGCGGCGCTGGCCCCGTTGATCGCCCGACCCATGGCCGCGGCGACCCACCTGCTTCCGACGCCGCTCGCGCTCGCCGGCCTGCTCGCCGTGATCGTCGTCCGGATCAACGCCGAGAGCGCGGCCGCGCCCGCCCGCGCACCCTCGGCATGCGCCCGGCGCCGAGGCGCCGAGGGCGGATGATCACGCCGGCCCGACGACGGCGCCCTCGGGCGCGGACCCGCCGCCGCGCAGCGCCACCACGGCGACCAGCGCCAGCAGCGCCGCTGAGATCAGCGGACCGATCGGCGCGTGCCATGCCTGGGCCAGGCCGCGCGGGTTGAGGGCGAGGACCGCCAGGACGGCGAGAACGAGCTTTCCCCATTCGGGCAGGCGATAAGCGCCATCGGCGCGGATCAGCCAGAGGCCGGCGATCGACGCCAGCATCAGATCGTAGAACAAGGCGACCGGGATCGCGACCAATGTCGCCGCGGCCAAGGTCGCCGCCCGGATCGGCAATGGCGGCGCGCGGCCCCAGACGACGGCGACCAGAACCGCCGCAATCGCCGTCGCCATCGCCTGCGCCATATAGGCGACGCCCGGAGAGCCGCCGAGCAGCCTCGCCGCGCCGAACGGGGTAACGAACCCGGCGAACGCGATCCGCCCCGAGGCGTAGACGTCCTGCGAGGCCGCCGCCGCGGTCAGGAAATCGCGCCATGCCTGCCCGCCGAGCACGAGCAGCGCCAGCAGCGCCAGCGCCGCGGCCGAGCCGGCCGCCGCCGCCAGCGCCCGCCAATGGCCGCCGGCGACCAGCGCAACCGGGACCAGCAGCGCGAAATGCGGCTTGTAGCAGAGCGCCCCGAACAACAGCCCGGCGGCGGCGGGGCGACGGTCGATCAGCAATGTCGCGGCGCCAAACAGCCCGGCGGTCAAAAAGGCGTTCTGTCCGAGGCCGATGGTCCACAGCACCGGGGGAAAGGCGAGCAACGGCAGCAGCGCCGGCCAGCCGCGCTCGCCCAGGATGCGCATCGCGACCGGCAGATACAGCGCGAGGGTCGCCGCCTCAAACGCCGCGAAGGCCAGGTGATAGGGCAGCCAGGCGAGGACGGCGCAAAGCATCTCGAACACCGGCGGGTAATAATACAGCAGATAATCGATGCCGGGCTCGGTGGCGCGTTGTTCGGCGGCGTAATGTTCGGCTTGATTGTAGGCGAGCTCGGGAGCGCCAATGTCGGCGAGGCTGCCGGCGGCGTAGAAGCTGGCGAAATCAGTGGTGTTCGGCTTGGGCAGCGGGACGATCAGGCCGTGCGTGCCGGCGGCCAGGAACAGGGCGAATGCCAGTTCGATCGCCAAGAGAGCGGCACAAGCCCGGCAGATCAATCGTCGGCCGTCCGACCGGTCGGGGATCGGGGTCGGGAACGACGCGTTGATCGTCATGGCGTCCACCAGTGAGATCGAGACGCCGCCTTCCGGCGCCGTCGGCAATGCCGTCTGGAGCGTCCGGCCGCCAGCTCCGAGGCGGGCGGGACCAGGCAAGCCGGGGTGAAGGGAAATGGCGCGGCGGGCCGCATCACGGCCGTGCGTCCGCCGCCTTTGTGGCGGCGCGCGCGGGCTCGATCCAGCCGTCGCTTGCTTCCTTCGCCCGCTCCGAGGAGGTCGTGGAGCGGCCGTCTCACAGAACGCGCCGCGCTCGCCCGGCGGGATTTCAATTCCAGACCAGCCGCGACGCGCGCTGCGGCGAGCAGGCGCGGCGCGGCGTCTTCGCGAGCCTCAAATACCGGTCGAGACGGAGTTGAAGATGGTGCTGAGCGTGCCGCCGATCGATCCGATCGCGACCACGGCCGCGATCCCGATAAAGCCGGCGATCAAAGCGTACTCTATGGCCGTCACGGCCGACCGATCTTTGATCAACGCGCCAAGAGCCGCTAGCATGAGGCGCTCCTTACAAAGGCGCGGGCGGGTCGAACCTTGCCGTGTTTTCCACAAGGTCGCCGGCTCGCCGGCGCTCGACGGCGCAGCAGCAGCCATCGGGCGCTTGGCGAGGATGTGCCCCGGCCCGCGCTGCTAAAGCGCCGTGTTGATGCTGTTGAAGGTGGTGCTGAGCCCGGTGCCGACAAAGCCGACGATGGCGATGATGACGACCGCGATCAGCGCCGCGATCATCCCGTATTCGATGGCGGTTACGCCGGACTCGTCCTTGATGAAGTTCTTCACGAAAGCGCGCATTGGGGTTCTCCGAGGTTCGATCGCGCGCAGGCTGCCCGGAAAAGCCTAACAGAGCCTTAAGCGGGCAGCGGCCCGCCGGGAAAATATTCCAATTCGAGACAATCGCTACTCGACCTTGCGCGGGTTCGCGACGAGGGCGAGGACGGCCTCGCCGTAGCGGTCGAGCTTGCTGCGGCCGATGCCGGGGGTGGCGGCGAGCGCGGCGAGAGAGGCCGGGCGGCGGCGGGCGATCTCGATCAGGGTCGCGTCGTGAAAAATCACGTAGGGCGGCAATTCCTGGCGGCGGGCCTCGTCGAGACGCCAGGCGCGCAGCGCCTCCCACAACGCCTGGGCCGCCGGATCGAGGTCGGACGCGGAGGGCTTGCCGTCGCCGCGCCGGCCCCGCCGCTCGCGCTCGCGCCGGTCGAGGCGGAAATGCACGCTCTGCTCGCCGCGCAGGATCGCCGCCGCCTCCGGCCCCAGCGACAGGCCGCCATGCCCTGCGACATCAGGCCGCACCAGCCCTTGCGCCGCCAGCTGGCGGAAGACCGAGAGCCAGCCGGGGCGGTCGAGCTCCGGACCGACGCCAAACGTCTTCAGCCGATCATGCCCGAGCCGCTCGATCCGCTCGGTCCTCGCGCCGAGCAGCAGGTCGACGAGGTGATGCGCGCCAAAGCGCTGGCCGGTGCGGTAGACCGCGGAGAGCGCCTTCTGCGCGGCGACGGTGCCGTCCCAGCTCGGCGCCGGCGTGCGGCAATTGTCGCAATTGCCGCAGGGCGGATGCTCGCGCTCGCCGAAATAGCCGAGCAGGACCTGGCGCCGGCAGCTGGCGGTCTCGCAATAGCCGATCAGCGCCTCGATCTTGCGCCGCTCGATGCGGCGCTGCTGCTCGCCCGTCTCGCCGGCGTCGATCAGCCGGATCAAATTCATCACGTCGGCCAGCCCATAGGTCATCCAGGCGTCGGCCGGCAGGCCGTCGCGCCCGGCGCGGCCGGTTTCCTGGTAATAGGCTTCGAGGTTCCGCGGCGGGTCGAGATGGGCGACAAAGCGGACATTGGGCTTGTCGATCCCCATGCCGAAGGCGATGGTCGCGGCGATCACCACCCCCTCTTCGCGCAAAAAGCGCTCCTGGTGGCGCTCGCGCACCGCCGCGTCGAGCCCGGCATGGTAGGGCGCCGCGTCGCGCCCGCGGCCCCGCAACCACAGCGCGGTCTCCTCGGTCGCCCGGCGGGTGAAGCAATAGACGATCCCGGCGTCGCCCGGATGCTCGGCCTCGAGAAAGCGCCACAGCTGGTCGAGCGGGCTCTTCTTGGCGACGATCCGGTAGAAGAGGTTCGGGCGGTCGTAGCCGGCGGCGAACACCGGGGCCGCGGCGAGGCCGAGCTGGGCGACGATGTCGCGCCGCGTCGGCTCGTCGGCGGTCGCGGTCAGGGCCAGCAGCGGCGCCCCCGGAAAGCGCTCCTTGAGGATCGAGAGCTGCTGGTATTCCGGGCGGAAATCGTGGCCCCATTGCGAGATGCAGTGCGCCTCGTCGATGGCGAAGAGGGCGAGCCGGGTTTTCCCCAGAAGCTCCAGGCAGCGCGGCGTCATCAACCGCTCGGGCGAGACGTAGAGGAGGTCGAGCCCGCCAGCGGCGACCGTGCGTTCGATCGCGGCCGCCTCGGCGGGCTGGAGGCGCGAGTTGAGCGCCGCGGCGCGGACCCCGGCCTGGCGCAGCGCGTCGACCTGGTCCTTCATCAGCGCGATCAGCGGCGACACGACAACGCCGAGGCCTGGACGCAGCAGCGCCGGGATCTGGTAGCACAGCGACTTGCCGCCGCCCGTCGGCATCAGCACGACCGCGTCGCCGCCGGCGGCGACATGCTCGATCACGGCCTGCTGGCGGCCGCGAAAGCTGTCGAAGCCAAAGACCGCGCGCAGCACGCCCAACGGCGTCCGCTCGGTGTCGTCACTCGCGACCGGCAACTCTCCCCTCCCCATCATTCGGCGCCCGGGGCGGCCGATAATCCGCGCCGCCCGCCCGCCAGGCAAGGCGTCGGGCGCCATATGCGCCGGGCGCAGAGCCGCCCTGCGGCGGACGAGCTTTTGATCGCAGCGATTGAGACGACCTTTTCCTTGCCAACGCTGTGCAAAGCTGGTCGACTCGACGAGGCGGACGCGCCCGCCAGGCGGGGCGCCCGACGATGCCCTGATGCGAAACTTCACGCCGCCGACGAGGTTGGCGGCATTACCTGACAAGCGAGGCGGCGTGCCCCTATCCCGTTCTGCCCGATCGCCGCTGACGCGCGGCGCGGCGGCGTTCGCGCTCGGCGTCCTGTGCATGGCGCTCGCCCCGGCCGCCGCGCCGGCGGATGAGGCTCCGGCCACGGCGATGCGCGACGCCGGCGCGCCCGCGACCGACGCGGCGGCGCCGCAGGCGGCGCCCTTCGACGGCAACGCCGAGCTCAAGGCCAAGCTCGACGCGCCGGGCCGGCTGACCGTCGCCGGCGAGCGGCTGCGCGGCGACCTGTTGCGGCGCTTTTACGCCGGGCAGGGCTACAAGACGGTGTGGGACGCGCATCCGGCCCAGGCCGCGGCGCTGTGGAAGCTGGTGCTGCAGGCCGGGCGGCAAGGCCTCGACCCCGGCCTGTTCCACCGCGCGTTGCTGTCCGAGCGGGCCGACGCGCTGTCGCCCGTCGACCGCGACCTCGTCCGGTCCGACGCCTTTCTCTCCTACGCCGATGCGCTCTACCGCGGCGCCGTGCCGATCGAGCAGCGCTTCGACGACGAGGATCTGCGCCCGGAGCCGATCGATGTCGTCGCGGTGCTCGACGCGGCGGTGTGGAGCCCGCAGCCGGCCGAGGCGATCGAGGCGCTGGCCCCCGCCTCGCCTGAGTACCGGGCGATGCTGCGCGCCTACGCGCAATACAGCGCAATCGCCGAGGGCGGCGGCCAGGCCGACGCCGGCGATCGGCGCAAGAAGGCCGACGGCGACCGCGCCGCCGCCGAAAAACGGGCGCGGCTCCTACAGATCAATCTCGAACGGCTGCGCTGGCTGCCGCGGCAGATGCCGCCCGACCGGATCGTCGTCAACACGGCGATCGCCGAGCTGCGCCTCTACCGCAACGACCAGCCGGTGTTCACGACGCGGGTCATCGTCGGCCAGCCGGACAAGCAGACGCCCGAGCTGCAGTCGACGATCAGCACCGTCCTGTTCAACCCGCCCTGGAACGTGCCGCGCTCGATCTTCGAGGAAGAGATCCTGCCAAAGCTCAAAGGCGATCCCAACTACCTCTCGCGCCATCACATGCGCTATCGCGGCCCGAGCTCGGTGCAGCAGGAGGCGGGGCCGTACAGCGCGCTCGGGCGGCTCAAATTCGAGATGCCCGACCGCTACGACGTCTATCTTCACGACACGCCCGAGCGGTGGCGGTTCCGCGCCGCCGACCGGATGGTCAGCCATGGCTGCGTGCGCGTCGAAAACCCGCAGGCCTTCGCCGCGCTGGTGCTCGACATGAGCCCGGAGGCGATCAGCAAGGCGATCGCCCTCGGCTACAGCAACCGGCGGGCGCTGCCGGCGCCGCTGCCGATCTTCATCGTCTATCAGACGGCCTATGCCGAATCGAACGGCTCGATCGCCTTTCGTTCCGACCCGTACGCGCGCGACAACGAGCTCTGGCGGCGCCTGACGCGGGCGCAGCCGGCCCCGGTGGCGCAGGATGCGGCGGCCGGTCAACGGAAAGGGTGAAGAAGGCTAGGCCTTCTTCAACTATTCGTCAAAAACGAGCAACAAATCGACCGCGGCCGCACGAATTGCGGTCGATCGGGCTTGTCCAGCGAAATTTCGGATGCTATGGCCCCCGCGGGGAATCGGGGGGAGCAGCCATTGAATGCGCCATCATTGTTGAGCCGCCGCCGTCTTCTCGGCGCCGCGGTCGCCGTCACTGCCGTCGGTCTGGTCAAGCCGGTTCCGGCGGTGTCCTTTGCTCCGCGATCGGTGTCGCTCTACAATGTGCATACCGGCGAGTGGCTGCGAACGGTCTACTGGGCCGACGGCCACTACATCCGCGAGGCGGTCCGCGACATCAATTGGATCCTGCGGGACCACGACACCGACGAGCTGCGGCCGATGGACGCCGGCGTCCTCGACGTGCTCGGCAGCCTGCGCGAACGCCTCGAGACGCACGAGCCCTTTCTCGTGGTCTGCGGCTACCGCTCGCCGACGACCAACCGCAGGCTCTACCTCGAGGGCGTCGGCGTCGCCAAGCACAGCTATCACATCAAGGGGATGGCGGTCGACCTGCGGGCCGAGCGGCGCAGCCTGAGCCAGGTTCGCGACGCGGCGCTGAGCCTCAGAGGCGGCGGTGTGGGCTATTACCCGCGCTCGGATTTCGTCCACGTCGACTGCGGCCCGGTCCGCCGCTGGTAGCGAGCGGTCAGCCGGGGTAAAGGGTCAGCCGGGGCGCTGTCCTCGGCGCAGGGTGTCGAGCCGCAGCGGCAGCGGCGTCCCGAGCCACAGTGCGTTGCCGGTATGGTCGGCGAGGCCGTCGCCGGTCAGCGGATGCACGAGGACGCCGAGCCCCTGGCGGTTCAGCATCAGCCAGGGCAAGATCCGCGGCAGCTCCTCGACCGCGAAGGCCACCTGGAACATCGCCGTCGGATGCGGCCCGACGGGCTCGTCATGCCAGCTCCCGATCCGGCCGGCAAAGCGCTCGCCGATCCCGGCGCGCAACCGCTCGGCGGCAGGCCGCGTCGCCGGGTCGTAATAGATGTGGGCGTGCCAGCCTTCGATCCGCTCAGGATCGGCGAACCCGTCAGCCATCGGAAGCTCCCTTCACGCCGCCAGCGCCAGCGAAATGCCGAGCGCCGAAAGGTCGGGCTCGATCCGGGGGGTCAGGACGCCGACCTTGCGCAGGTTGCGCACCAGCCCGGCGTGGAGGTCGCGGCGGAAGTATTTGCGGAACGCGGTCTCCTCGCCGCCCGCGGCGCGGGCGCGGCGCAGCTGCCGGATCTCCTCGATCTCGTCCGGGTCGAAGCCCATCTCCTCGTAGGCGGCGAGCGGGAAGATCCCGCGCAGGGTGCGGTTCAGCGCCCAGACCGCGAAATCCTCCATCTCGCGCCGCTCGGCCGCCGAGGCCTGCGCCACCACCGCCGGCAGCGACAGCATGCCGAAGCCCATGTGGCGCGCCTCGTCCTGCAGGATGCGGCGGCAGATCTGGCGCAGGGTCTCGTCCTTCGAGGATTCGGCGAGCATGCGGAACAGCGACACCGCGAAGGTCTCGGCGACCAGCTGCAGGCCGATCGTCTTCAGATACCACGACGACGTCGCCGAGCAGGGTGTCGAAGATCTCGCGGACGTTGCCGGCGAGCGGATAGGTCTCGCCGCCGAGGCGGAGCGTCACATAGCGATGCAGCACCTCGTTGTGCCGGGCCTCGTCGACCACCTGGGTCGCCTGGAACAGCTTGGCGTCCTGCCCCTGCACGTTCTCGACCAGCTGGCTGCACACCAGCATCGCGCCGTGCTCGCCGTGCATCAGGGTCGAGATGCGCCATTTCGACACGCGCCGGTTGAGCTCGACCCGCTCCTCGGGCGACAGCCGGTCCCAGAATTTGGTGCCGTGGATGTCTACCAGGTCGTCGGCGATCAGCCCGCCGTCACCCTCGAGCGGCCGGTCCCAGTCGATGTCGGTCGCGGCGTTCCACTGGTCGAGCTTGGCCTGCTCGTAGAGGCGGCGCATGTCGGCGTGCTCGCCGTCGTAGTCGTGGCGGAAATAGGCGGTGTTGCGGATGTCGATCTGGTGGCCGCGCTCCATCGGCGATCCTCCCTGGTGTCGAAACGTCCGGCCGGCCCGGCGCCGCCTGCATGATAGCGAAATCCGCCGCTTTCCCCAAGCGCGGCCGGCGGGCGCTCGCCGCAGCGCGCCGCAAGCTGCCACCAATGATGGCCGCGGCGGCATAGAGAACAGCAAATGAGAGAAGCCGTCTGCCTCCTCTGCTTCGTCCCCTGCCCATCGCGGCTCATCGCCGGTAATCCCCCGCAGCCTCGCCTAAACCGACCATGCCGGCCCGCCACACCAAGCGGCCCGCTCGACCTTAGTCGGACGGGCTCCTGGGGCGTGATCCCATGAGGCTGAACCGCATGACTCCCGCTGTCCCGTGGGCCTTCAGCCCACGGACTTGATCCGTGGGGAAAGCCGGGACCCACGCCGGCCGCAGGTGCGGTCGCTTCTCCTGCTCTGTTCGTCGACCGGTCACAGTAAACGCAAGAAAGGTGGGTCCCGGCGTTCGCCGGGACAGCGCAAAGAGGCATTGACAGAGCCTCTCCAGAACGAAAAACGCTCGATCTGATCGGATCGTGCTCTAAGGCGACCGCCCGTCAGTCCCAGATCTTGTCGGTCAGCGGCAGGCCGCGGACGTCGTCGCGGGTCAGCGGGCGGTCGGCGGCGACGCCGGCCTCGTCGAGCAGCGCGGCGAGCTGGCGGGTGTGCTGGGCCGAGTGCCACACGGTGCGCTCGAGCATCTCGTGCCGCGAGGTCTCGCCGAAATAAGTCGGCGCCTGGCGTGCGAAATCCTCGCCCGCGACGCGCGCCCACCACGCCGCGAACCGGGCGCGCACGCTCTCGCCGAAAACGGCGACCGCGGCGCTCGACCGCATCTCCGGCGGCGGCGGCGCGGTCAGCCACTCGTAGCTGAAGGCTCGGCCGTGCTCCTCGAGGTCGAGGTAAGCGGTCGGGATCTGAAAGATGTGGTGCATCAGCACGCGCCAGGAGCGCGGCCGGTTCGGCAGCACGGTTTCGAGGCGGCCGTCGGGCATCTGGCGGACGAGGCGGATCGCCGTCCGCAGCACCTGGTCGCAGCGCGCGGCGAGCTCGGCCGGCGACAGCGCGGGCCCGGCGCTGTCGTCGAGCCCGAGAAACTCGACGACGTCGCTGATCACCTGCGCGAAGACAAAGCGGTCGCCGCGCGAAACCACCGGGACCGAGCGCGCGCCCAGCCGCCGCAGCTCCTCGAAGCCGCCCTCGTCCGCCAACACGTTGATCGATTGGTACTCGATCCCACGGACCGAGAGGTATTCCTTAACCCTGAGGCAGCTGGTTCAATGCGGCTGCCAGAAAACCTTGATCGGGTCGTCCATCATGCCCTTCCCGACGATTGCTCCGCCGAGCCTAGCGGAGGGCGCGCGCGCCGGCAATGGCGGTCGCGTCATAATCCGCGCGAGCGCCGCCACAGCAGCGCCGCAATCGGCCCGTTATCGAGCCAGAGCGAACCACCAGCGGTGCCTGTCGTGCGCGTCCTCGCCAGCTTTCTGATCCTGCTCCTGACCGCAGCGGCGCCGGCGCTGGCGCAGCAGGAGCCGCCGGCCCGGGTCGGGCGCGTCGCCTACGCCTCGGGCAACCTTTCGTTCCGCGTCGCCGGCGATACGCAATGGTCGCAGGCCGGGGTCAATTACCCGGTCGCGGCCGGCGGCTCGTTCTGGACCGATCCGCAAGGCCGCGCCGCGATCGGGGTCGGCCCGAGCACGATCGACCTCGCCGGCGGAACCGAGCTCGACATCGTCAGCCTGACCGAGCAGACAACGCAGCTCGGTCTGCCGCAGGGCCGGATCTTTCTCCGGCTGCGCCAGCTCGATCCGGGCCAGAGCGTCGAGGTCGACCTGCCGCAAGGCGGGGTGTGGCTGCTCCAGCCGGGCTCGTACGACATCGACGCCGGGGCCGCCGACCGACCGGGCCGGGTGCAGGCGTTCGAGGGCGGCGCACGGTTCGCCGGCGGCGGCGCCGACCTCGCGATCAACGCCGGCGACGCCGCGGTCCTGACCGGCTCCAATCCGGTCACCGCGCAACTGGAGCGCGCCGC
Organism: uncultured Alphaproteobacteria bacterium; assembly: GCA_963716115.1. GTDB lineage: Bacteria > Pseudomonadota > Alphaproteobacteria > ATCC43930 > CGMCC-115725 > AP-15. The sequence goes on along the minus strand of CAVQSZ010000009.1, from coordinate 24,056 downwards.
GCCGGACGAGTTCGTCGAATGGTGCCGGTCGCGCGACGCCGAGCGCAGCCGCGTCGCCGCACCCCGCTACGTCTCGCCGCAAATGACCGGCTACGCCGACCTCGACTCCTACGGCGATTGGCGGTCGAGCCCGCAATACGGCGCGGTGTGGTACCCGAGCCAGGCCCCGGCCGGCTGGGCGCCCTACCGCGACGGCCGCTGGATCTCGGTCCCGCCCTGGGGCTGGACCTGGGTCGACGACCAGCCCTGGGGCTTCGCGCCGTCGCATTACGGTCGCTGGGCCTATGTCGGCGACCGCTGGGGCTGGGTTCCCGGCCAATTCGCGGCGCAGCCGGTCTACGCCCCGGCGCTGGTCGCGTTTGTCGGGGCCGGCATCGCCGCCGCCGCGGTGGGGCCCTCCGTCGGCTGGTTCCCGCTGGCGCCGGGCGAGGTTTATTGGCCGAGCTACACCCGCAACGCCTATTACATCCGCAACGTCAACATCAACAATGTCAATAATATAAATACCGTCATCGTGAACAACCAGGGGGCGCCGCCGGCGCAGGTCGCCGGCGCGGCTTTTGCCAACCGGCAGTTCGCGACGGTCGTGCCGCAGCGCGTCTTCGCCGGCGCCGGAAACGTCGCGCCGGCGATGATCCGGGTGCCGCAGGCGACCCTGCGGCGGGCCCCGGTTTCCGTGCAACCACCGCGGGTGACGCCGGTTGCGGTCCCGTCGAAGGCAGCGGGACCGCCGATCGCCCCGCGGCGCCCGATCCCGACTTCGCTGGGCGAGAACCATCCGGCGTCGACCGTGCCGGGGCAGCCGCCGCGTCCGCCCGGTGCGACTGCGGGGCATGTCCCGGAGGGGTCCCATCCGCCGGCAACGCCGCCGTCGACGGCCGCGGCGCCGGCGCGCGCCCCGGCCGCTCCCGATCATCCCGGCGGACCGTCTCGAGGCGCCGCGGCCGCGCCGGGAAAACCGTTGCCGGGCACGGCGGCCACCCCGAACGCCCCGAGCCCCGAAGCCGCGCGGCATCCGGCGACGCCGCCGGAGCATCGCCCGGCGGGCTCGCGCGAGCCGATTCGGGGCGCGGCGACGGCCCCGGGCGAACTTGCAGCCCCGGGCAAATCCGCAGCGCCGGGCAAATCTGCGGCGCCGCGCACGGCGGCCGTTCCGAACGGGCGGGGCCCGAGTCCCGAAGCCGTGCATCGTTCGGCGCCGGGGCGCGAGACGCTGCCGGGCGCCGTCTCGCATGCGCCGCCGCCGGTCGCGCCGCGGCAGCCCGCGGCGCAAGCCCAGGTGTTTCGCCCGCCGCAGTTTGCCCGCCCCGCACCTTCTGCCGCCCGCGCATCGACGCCGGCAGCGCCCGTCCATCCGCCGGCCGTTCGCCCCGCCGCCCCGCAGGCGGCGCCGACGGCGGCAAGGGCGGCGCCCCAGCCGCAGCCGCACCCTCAGGCGGCGCAGAAGCCGCACGAAGCCAAGAAGAAGGGTGAGGAAGACCGGCCCAACTGATCAGGGGGCGGCGGCCGGGCCGCGGCCGCCCGCCGCCCGCGGCAGCCGCAGATCCCAGACGAGGCCGAGCGAGGCGAGCAATCGCAGGATCGCGTAGTTGAGGTCGAGCTCCCACCAGTGGAAGCCGTGCCGCGCCGAATACGGACAGTAATGGTGGTTGTGGTGCCAGCCGTCGCCGAAGGTCAGCAGCGAGACGACGAGGTTGTTGCGGCTGTCGTCGCGGGTCGCGAACCGGCGGCTGCCGAAGCGGTGGCAAAAGGAGTTCGCCGACCAGATGATGTGGTAGACGCAAACGGTGCTGAGCACGCCGCCCCAGACCAGCAGCTGGAACCCGCTGGTTGCGGCGCCCAGCCGGTGCGCCGCCTCGCCCAGCGCAAACAGCAGCAGCGCATAGGCCAGATTGACGAAATAGGAATAGCGCTCGAGCAGCTTCAGCTCGGACAGGCGCTCGAGGTCGGCGACCAGATGACGCCGCACCCGCACGCAGCGCGGCGAGAACAGCCATCCCATATGGCTCCAGAAAAAGCCGGCGCGCGGCGAATGAGGATCCCCTTCCCGGTCGGGATGGCGGTGATGGTGGCGGTGATGGCCGACCCACCACAGCGGCCCGTTCTGGCCGGCCAGCACGCCGAACGTCGCCAGAACGAGCTGGAAGGCGCGGCTCGTCTCGAACGAGCGGTGCGCCAGCAGGCGGTGATAGCCGACCGTGACGCCGAAGATCTGGATGTAGAGGGTGACCAAGAGCGCCGCCAGCGCGGCGCGGCTGACCCCGACGACCGCCACCAGCCCGCACGCCAGGTGCAGCGCGACCAGCGGCGTGACGAACGCGATGTGCCGGACCGAGAAGCGATTTACCTCAGCGATTTGCGCCACGACCGCCACCCCCTCGGCTGATGCCGCCCGCAGCCGATGCCCGCGGGGGCCGCCGCGGGCTCGGCCGCAGAGTAGCCTTTACTCGCGTCAGGCGCGAGGGCACACTGAGCCCTCCCCAGCACCCGTCCGCTTCGGCCCGCATGCCGGCGTGAGAGGCCCGATGGCGCCCGAGACACTGTTCCGCGACCTGCTCGCCAAGGCGGGCGTCACGATCGACGGCGATCAGCCGTGGGATCTGCGGGTGCGCGATCCGCGCGCCTATCAGCGGATGCTGCGCGACGGCAGCGTCGGCTTTGGCGAGGCCTTCATGGACGGCTGGCTCGACTGCGAGCGCATTGACCTGTTGGTCGAGCGCGCCTATCGCGCCGACCTGTCGCAGCAGATCGAGGTCGGGACCGCGCTCGTCGAAGCCCTGAAGGTCCGGCTCAACCCGTTCGGCTCGCGCTCGCGCTCGTTCGAGATCGGCGAGCGGCATTACGACACCGGCAACGATCTGTTCGAGGTCATGCTCGATCCGTACATGACCTATTCCTGCGCCTACTGGCGCCGCGCGCAAAGCCTGGACGAGGCCCAGCGCGACAAGCTCGAGCTGATCTGCCGCAAGCTGCAGCTGGAGCCGGGGATGCGGGTGCTGGACATCGGCGTCGGCTGGGGCTCGTTCGCCCGCTACGCCGCCGAGCGCCATGGCGTCGAGGTGGTCGGGGTCACCGTGTCGCGGCGCCAGATCGAGCTCGGCGAGCGGCTGTGCGCCGGCCTGCCGATCGAATTCCGCTTTGTCGATTACCGCGATGTCGACGAGCCGTTCGACCGGATCGTCTCGGTCGGCATGTTCGAGCATGTCGGCCGCCGCCATCACCGCGATTTCTTCGCGACCTGCGAGCGCTGCCTGAAGCCGGCCGGGATATTGCTGCTCCACACCGTCGGCTTCCTCAAGGAAGACGCCGCCAACCCGTGGTTCTACAAGTACATTCTGCCGGGCGTCGAGTTTCCGACCGTGCCCGACATCATCGCCGCCGCCGGTGCGGGCCTCGCGCTCGAAGACTTCCACAGCTGGCAGGGCGCCCATTACGACCGCACCCTGATGGCTTGGTTCGAGCGGTTCGACGCCGGCTGGGACCGGCTCAGGCAGAGCTACGACGAACCGTTCTATCGGATGTGGAAGCTCTATCTGCAGGGCTGCGCCGCCGGCTTTCGCACCCAGCCGATGCGCGTGTGGCAGCTCGCCTTCTCCAAGGGCGGCCTCGCCGGCGGCTATGCCTACGGCGACCACTACCCGCTGGATTGAAGCGATCCCGGAACCGGCGCGATGCCGCAGGAGCCGGGCATCGGAGAATGGCTGCGCGGCCTCGGACTGCCGCAATATGAAGCGGCGTTTGCCGACAACGCGGTCGACACCGAGACCCTTGGCGACCTGACCGAGGCCGATCTCGAAAAGATCGGCGTCCTGCTCGGCCACCGCAAGAAGATGCTCCGCTCGATCGCCGCGCGCGGCGCCTCGCCGGTCGCGCCGCCGCGCGCCGAGGGCGGCGAACGGCGGCAGCTGACCGTGATGTTCTGCGACCTCGTCGCCTCGACCGCGCTTGCCGGCCGGCTCGATCCCGAGGATCTGCGCGAGGTGCTCGCCGCCTATCAGGCCAAGGTGGGCGAGGTCGCGATCCGCTTCGGAGGCTTCATCGCCCGCTACATGGGCGATGGGATGATGGTCTATTTCGGCTATCCCCGGGCCGACGAGGACGACGCCGAGCGGGCGGTGCGGGCGGGCCTGGCCCTGGTCGACGAGATCGCCGGGCTCGACCTGCCCTCGGGCAAATTGCGGGCGCGGGTCGGCATCGCCACCGGGCTGGTCGTGGTCGGCGACCTGCTGGGCAGCGGCGACACCAAGGAGCGCGACGTCGTCGGCGAAACCCCGAACCTCGCCGCCCGGCTGCAGGCCGCGGCCGGCCCCGACACGGTGCTGATCTCGGCGGCCACGCGACAGCTTGTCGGCGGGTTGTTCGAGCTGCGCAACCTCGGGTCGTCGGAGCTGCGCGGGTTCAACCAGGCGATCCCGGTGTGGCAGCCGCTGCGGCCGAGCTCGATCGAAACCCGATTCGAGGCGCTGCGCGCCTCCTCGCTGACCCCGCTCGTCGGCCGCGCCGAGGAGATCGGGCTCTTGCGGCAAAAATGGGCGGAGGCCAGGCGCGGCGACGGCCGCGTGGTGCTGCTGTCGGGCGAGGCCGGGATCGGCAAGTCGCGCACCGTCGCCGCCTTCCAGGCCGAGCTGCGCGGCCAGGCCTATGTCCGGGTCCGCCTGTCATGCTCGCCGCACCATCGCGACAGCGCGCTGCACCCGATCATCGCCCATCTCGAACGGGCGGCCGGCTTTGCCCGCGACGACGCGCCGGCGGCAAAGCTCGACAAGATCGAGGCGCTGGTTTCCCGATCGGGAGAAGATCCGGCCGAGGCGGCGAAGCTGTTCGCCGATCTGCTGTCGGTGCCGACCGAGGGCCGGTACCCGCCGCTCGAGCTCGACCCGCAGCGCCGGCGCGAGCTGATGTTCGCCGCCTTCGTCCGGCTGCTCGAGGGGCTCGCCCGCCAGCAGCCCGTGCTCGCGGTGTTCGAGGACGCGCACTGGGTCGACTCGACCTCGCTCCAGGTCGTCAACCTGGTGATCGAGCGGGTGCCGCGCCTGCCGGTGCTGCTGGTCATCACGTTCCGCCCCGAGTTTCATCCGTCCTGGGTCAACCAGACGCATGTGACGATGCTGCCGCTCGACCGGCTCGGCGAGCGCGAATCGGCGGCGCTGATCGGCAAGGTCGCCGGCGACAAGGCGCTGCCGGACGAGATCGTCGACCGCATCGTCGAGCGCACCGACGGGGTTCCGCTGTTTGTCGAGGAGCTGACCAAGTCGCTGCTGGAAAGCCGGCTGCTGCGCGAGCAGGACGGCCGCTACGTGCTCGACCGCCCGCTGCCGCCGCTCGCCATCCCGTCGAGCCTGCACGCCTCGCTCCTGGCCCGGCTCGACCGGCTGGCCCCGGTCAAGGAGGTGGCGCAGATCGGCGCCGCGCTCGGCCGCGAGTTTTCCTACGAGCTGCTGGCGGCGGTCGCCGAGCGCTCGGAGGAGGAGCTTGAGGAGGCGCTGGAGCAGCTCGCCGGCACCGGGCTCGTCTTTCACCGCGGCGACCGGCCGCGAACGACGTTTGTGTTCAAGCACGCGCTGGTCCAGGACGCCGCGTACAGCACCTTGCTGCGGGGCCAGCGCCAGGAGCTGCACGCGCGCATCGGCAAGGTCCTGCAGGAGCGGTTTCCCGAGACCGAGGCGACCGAGCCGGAAATCCTGGCGCACCACTTCACCCGCGCCGGCCTCGCCGACGCCGCCATCGACTATTGGCGCAAGGCCGGCGAGCGCGCGCTGCGGGCCTCGGCCGACGTCGAGGGCGTCACCCATCTGACCCATGCGCTCGACCTCGTTCGATCGCTGCCGCCCGGCCCCGGGCGCGACCGCCGCGAATTGGACCTGCATCTGGCGCTGGGACGGATGATGCGCGCGACCAAGGGCTACGCCGCGGCGGAAACCCTGCGCGTGTTTTCCCGCGCCCGCAGCCTGTTGAGCGACGCGGCCACGGTCAACGATCAGATGACCGTGCTCTATGGGCTGTGGAGCGTTCACTACGTGCGCGCCGAGCACGGCGCGGCGCGCGAGGTGGCGCGGCAATGCCTCGCCCTCGCCGAGCGGCATCCGCGCAGCGAGGCGCCGGCCTTCGCCCACATGCTGATGGGCCACGCGCTGTGGGCGATCGGGGAATTCGTCTCGGGCCGGGCGCATCTGCAGCGCACCGTCGACCTCGGCGCCGCCGGGATCGCAGCCGGCGGCGACCCGGGGCCGCCGCGCAACAACGTGATCGCGGCGCTGTCGTATCTGGGGTGCGCGCTGTGGCCGCTCGGCTATCCGGAGCAGGCGGTCGCCGCCGCCCGACGGGCCGTCGCGCTGGCGCGCGACAGCGGCCACGTGCCGCTGACCGCCTATGTCATGTATATCGAGGCTTTCCTCGCCGCGGCGTTCGGGGCCGACGACGGGGCGGCGGCCGACGCCGAAGAGGCGGTCGCCTATTGCGTCGAGCATGGGGTCTCCGCCTACGAGCACTGGGCGCGCTTCTGCCAGGGCCTGAATACGGCCCGGCGCGGCGACCCGCGCGAAGGGATCGAGACCATGCGCGGGGCCATGGCGGCGGCGCGGGCGATCGACGCGAAAATGTTTCGGCCGCTCCATCTCGGCCATCTCGCCGCCGCCTATTCGCGCATCGCGCGGCCCGAAATCGGGATCGGCCTGCTCAACGAGGCGTTCGAAACGATCGAGGCCACCGGCGAGCGTTTCTTCGAGGCCGAGCTGCACCGGCTGCGCGGCGAGCTGCTGCTCGAGGCCGGGAACGGCGCCGAGGGCCAGGACGAGCTGGAGCGGGCGCTGAAGATCGCCCGCCGGCAGCAGGCCAGGCTCTGGGAGCTGCGCGCGGCCGGCGGCCTCGCCCGCGCCTGGGCCGCCGAAGGCCGGCGCGCCGAGGCGCGCGACCTGCTGCGGCCGGTCTACGGCTGGTTCGCCGAGGGGCTCGACAGCCCGGATCTGAGGCAGGCCCGCGGGCTGCTCCGGACGCTGTAGCCGATCCCGCCGACGCGCTACCCGGGGCCGACGCCGAGGAGCTCGGCGATGCGCTCGGCCGCCTTGAGGCCGGAGCCGGTCAGCACCGCCACCGTCGTCTGATGCGGGGCGATCGCGCCGCTGCGCAACAGCCGCGTCAGCGCCGCTCCGGCGGTCGCGGCGGTGGGCTCGACAAACAGGCCGAGGCGGCCGAGCGCGGCGAGCGCCGGCGCGATCTCCTCTTCGGCGACGGCGACGACGCCGCCCTTCGAGCGGCGCAGCGCGCGCAGCACCTCGGCGACCCGGACCGGCTTCGCCGTGGCGATCCCGTCGGCCGCGGTGGGCCGCGCCGCGAACGGCGCGAGCCCTTCGCCGCCCGCCTCCCAGGCAGCGGCGAAGGCCGCGCAATTGGCCGCCTGCACGGCGAAGAGCCGGGGGCGCGCGTCGATCTCGCCGCGCCGTTCCAGCTCGTCGAAGCCGCGCTCCAGGCCCAGGATGTTGCTGCCGTAGCCGGTCGGGACGAGGATGTTGTCGGGCGCGCGAAAGCCCAGCTGCTCCCACAGCTCGAAGGCCAAGGTCTTGGTCCCCTCGATAAAGAACGGGTGCCAGTTGTGGCTGGCGTAGAAGCTTTCGCCGGCCGCCGCGAGCGCGACCTCGGTCACGTCCTGCCGGGCGCCGGGGATGGCCCGGACCTCGGCCCCGGTTACGGCGATCTGCACCAGCTTGCCGCGCGGCGCCGAGGCCGGGACATAGATGCGGCAGGCGATGCCGGCGGCGGCGGCGTAGGCGGCGATCGAGGCGCCGGCGTTGCCCGAGGAATCCTCGTGGATCGGCCCGACCCCGACCTCGAGCAGGTGGTTGATCATGACCGCCGCGCCGCGGTCCTTGAACGAGCCGGTCGGCATCTGCAATTCGAGCTTGAACAGGATCGGCGCGCCTGCCCAGCCGCGCCCGACGAGCGGGGTCCAGCCCTCGCCGAGCGAGACCCGCGGCGGGCCGCCGAGCGCCAACGCGGCGGCGTAGCGCCACAGCGACGCCTCGCCGGCGGCGATGTCGGCGCGCGTCAGGCCCCGCCCCGGCGCCATGTTCAAATGGCTGCCGCAATCGCACCGCCAGCGCGGCGCGTCCGCCGCCCAAGCACGGCCGCAGGCCGGGCACAGAAAAGTCGCCGTCATCGGCGCCCAGCTCCGAATCGTGCTAACCTGGCGGCATCGACCGTCGCTTTCCACTCTGCCGAGATGATCAGATCCGCCATTCTCACGGCCTCCCTTCTCGTTGCCGCCACCACCGCCCAGGCGGCCGATACCGAGGCCGGCAAGAAGATATTCGCCCGTTGCAAGATCTGCCACACGGTCGAGGCCGGCGCCCGCAGCACGGTCGGCCCCAATCTGCACGGCCTGTTCGGGCGCAAGGCGGGCTCGCTCGACGGCTTCAACTATTCCCCGGCGATGAAGGCCTCGGGCATAGTCTGGGAGGACGAGACGCTGACGAAATACCTGCACGACCCCAAGGAGTTTGTCCCCGGCGACAAGATGGCCTTTCCCGGCATCAAGGACGACGGCGAGCTCAAGGACCTGATCGCCTATCTGAAGGAGGCGACGAAGTAGCGGCGGCCGGGATTATTTTGGCGCGGCGGCCGAGGGGTGGAACAATTGCTCGCCCTTGACCTTGTAGGCGCCGATCGCGGCTTGGCCCTCGGGTGAGGCGAGCCAGTCGGCGAAACGGTGCGCCGGCTGCTGCTTCGCGTTGGGATGCGTTTTCGGATCGAGCAGGATCACATCGTAGCGGTTCACCAGCTTCGGGTCGCCCTCGACCAGCACGACGAGGTCGCCCTTGTTGCCGAAGCTGAGCCAGGTGCCGCGGTCGCTGAGCGTGTAGGCGCCCATCCCCGAAGCGGCGTTGAGCGCCGCCCCCATGCCGCCGCCGATGTCGCGGTACCATGACCCGCCGCCCTTTTCGGCCGGGTCGATCCCCGCCGTGCGCCAAAGCCTGTGCTCGAGCGCGTCGGTGCCGCTGTTGTCGCCGCGCGAGACAAACGGCGCCCGGGCGGCGGCGATCGTCTTCAGCGCGGCGGTCGCGTCATGGCCGCCGCCGACATGCGCCGGGTCCGAGCGCGGGCCGACGATGATGAAATCGTTCCAGGCGATCTGGCGGGGCGCTGTGCCGTGGCCCTCGGCGACGAATTTGTGCTCGGCCTCGGGGTCGTGGACCAGCACCAGGTCGGCGTCACCATGCGCCGCGGTCGCCAGCGCCTGCCCGGTCCCTTGCGCCAGCACCCGCACCGAGATGCCGGTCTCCTTGGTGAAGATCGGGATGATGTGGCCGAGCAGCCCCGAATTGTCGACCGAGGTCGTCGACGCCAGCAGGATCGACTGCAACGACGGCGGGTCGGCGGCGAAGCCCGCGCTGAAACCGAAAACCGTCGAGAGACCGCCCGCCAGCAACGCCGTTCTGAACCCCGCCATCATCTCGCTCCTTTGGTTGCGAGCGCGAACACGGTCGCGCTGACCGCGATGCTGACGCCGATCAGGATAAAGCCAAGGCCGAGCGCCAGCGTCAAATTGCCCTTGCTGGTTTCGAGCACGATCGCGGTCGTCATCGTGCGGGTATAGGAGGCGATGTTGCCGCCGACGATCAAGATCGCGCCGACCTCGGAGATGGTCCGCCCGAACCCGGCGAGGATCGCGGTCATGATCTGCGCCGGCTCCATCGCCAACAGATGCGGGAGCGTGCGCAGCCGGGTCGCGCCGTCGACCATCAGCGCGCCGCCGTACTGGCCCCACAAATTCTCGACGATGCGGTGGGCGAGCGCGGTCACGATCGGCGTCGCCAGGATCGCCTGCGCGGCCACCATGGCCGCCGGCGTGAACAGCAGGCCGGCGCCCCCGAGCGGGCCGGAGCGCGACAGCAGCAGGTAGAGGCCGAGGCCGACAACGACCGGCGGCAGGCCGAGAAAGGCGTTGGCCAGGATCACCAGCGCGCGCCGGCCGGGGAACGGGCATACCGCCAGCACGGCGCCGAGAAAAAGGCCGGCCGGGGCCGCCAGGGCCATCGCCGAAAAGCTGACGCCGAGCGACAGGCCGACGATCCGCCACAGCCCCTCGGTGTCGAGCACCTGCCAAAGGTCGGAGGCGGTCACCAAACGCCATTATCCCGCAGCACGCGCCGAAGCTGGCGATCGACGCTGCTGCTGTCCAGCATCGGCTGAATCCGTGCTAGCTTCAGGTCGGATCGGATGAGGGAGGTCGGGGATGAGCTTCGGGGTGGAGCAGGCCGAGCCGTTTGCGGCGCCGGTCGTGGACAGCCTCCGGGTGCGGGTCGTCGTCGATTCGGCCTATGACCGCTTCATCGCCGACGCGACCCACCCGATGGTCGGGATCGAGCATGTGCGCCACATCCCCGGCCACGAGCGCTCGACCTTCGCCGGCGAGTGGGGGCTGTCGCTGCACCTGGAATCGGCGCAGGGCCGGCGCCAAGTCCCAATATCTGCTGGATTTCGGGTTCACGCCCGAGGTGCTGCTGCGCAATTTCGCGCTGCTCGATCTCGACCCCGGTCATATCGACGGGCTGATCCTGAGCCATGGGCATCGCGACCATTACGGCGGGCTCGACGGCTTTGTCGCGCGCCATCGCCCGCAGATGCACGCCGACGTCAAATTGTTCACCGGCGGCGAGAATGCCTTTGCCGAAAAATGGATCAGGCAGCGTAATGCCGATCCGGTGTCGTGGGGCAGGCTCGACCGCGCCGCGATCGAGGCCGAGCATGTCGTGACGGTGTGCTGCGACCAGGCGCGGGCGCTGGCCGGCTCGTTCACCACCGGGCCGTTCACCACCGGGCCGATCGCCCGCAGCTCGTTCGAGCAGATATCGGGCAGCACCCTGGTCGAGCCCGCCACCCCTGCTCCCGACCATTTCACGCAAGCGGAGCGCTTGGGCCGCCTCGTCCCCGACCAGCATCCGGACGAGCACGCGACCTGCTATGTCGTGCAGGGCCGCGGCCTCGTCGTGATCTCGTCATGCGGGCATGTCGGGCTGATCAACTCGATCAAGGCGGCGATGGCGGCATCGGGCGTCGGCAAATTGCACGCCGTCCTCGGCGGCTTTCACCTCGGCCCGGCGCCGATGGATTATGTCGAGCACACCGTCGCCGAGCTGAAGAGCCTGGCGCCGGATGTGGTCGTGCCGATGCATTGCAGCGGAACGAAGTTCATCCAGGCGATGCAGCGCGAGATGCCCGATCGCCTGGTCGCCACCAACATCGGCGCCCGCTTCACCTTCGGGGTGTAATGTAATCCGAAGGAAGCAGCGCGCCGTCACGGGTGGTCATTGCGGGGAGCGCATCGCGCGACGAAGCAATCCCGATGCGCCAAGCGGGGTCGGCCCGGGATTGCTTCGCGCCGCCCCCGTGGGCTCGCAATGACGGCGCGGCGCCGCGATTGCGGCTACTTCCGCGCGGCGTCGTAGGGGTAGATCACGTCGCCGTCCTTGTACTTGGCCGGCCACACGATGATCGGGTTCTTGCCGTCCTTGAACTCGTCGATGTCGTTGCCGGCGAGGTGCTGGTACTGCACCATCAGCGCCCGCGATTCCGACAGCTCGCCGTCCTCGCCGAACTTGATGTCGCCCATCACGGTCTTGAAATCGTTGTCGCGCAGATAGGCGGCGATCTTGTCCTGGTCGAGGCTCTTGGCGCCGTCGACCGCCTGGCCCAGCACCTGGAGATAGGCGTAGGCCCAGGGGGCGAGGTAATAGCCGAGCGGGTCGACCCCCTCGGCGGCGGCGCGCACCTGGTATTTCTTCAGAAAGTCGAGCACGCCCGGAAACTGCATCGTCTTGGCCGGGATCCAGAAATCGTAGTTGACGATGCCGTTCATCAGCGGCCCGAGCTGCAATTTGACCGAGGTCGTCTGCAGCCCGACCATGCCGCCGCCGAACAGCTTGGTCTTCAAGCCGATCTCGTTGGCGGCGCGGACCATGCCGACCGTGTCGAGCGGGTAGGAGGCGACGAACACCTCGTCCGGGTCGGTCGCCTGCACCGCGCGCACGATCGGGCTGTAATCGGTCGTGGTCGGCGGGTAGGTCTTGTCGTAGACGATCTTGAGCCCGAAGGCCTTGGCGTTCTTGCGCACCCCCTCCGAGGCGTTGCGCGGATATTCGGCGTCGGCGGCGACGAGGGCGAGGGTCTTCGGCTTCGGGTTCTGCGCGGCCCCGACCTCGAAGAAGCCCTTGGTCACCGACACCGCGGCGTCGGGCCCGGTCGGGGTCATCGTGAAGTATTTCGGGTAGTGGAACTCGCTGTTCACGGCGAGGCCGAAGAGCGCGAGGAAGGTCGCCTTGTGCTGGATGATGACCGGCATCGCCGGGGCGATGACGTTGGTGCCGTAGCCCGAGACGACGAGGTCGACCTTGTCGACGTCGAGCAGCTTTGTATAGATGCCGGGCACCGTCGACGGGCTGCTCTGGTCGTCGTAGAAGACGAGCTCGACCGGCCGGCCCAACAGGCCGCCCTTGGCGTTGGTGTCGTCCTTCCAGATCTGCATTGCGATCAGCGCCGACTTGCCGTTGGCCGCCAAGGGCCCGGTCTGCGCCATGCCGAAGCCGATCTTGATCGGCTCGGCCGCCCATCCCGGCGCCGCCGCGGCGCAGGCCAGGAGCGCCGCCCCGACCCACGATATTGCCCTCACCCTTGCTTGTCCGACCATCCGCGCCTCTCCCGTTTTCAGCATCTTCGCGCTTCTAGGATACACCCTTTCGGGCGCCTGCGGCAGGGTCGCGTCGCCGCGGGCGGGCGCATTCGGCGAGGCCCGGCTATCGGGCGGCCGCGCCGCGAAATTCGGGCGCGACCTGCTGCATGAACAGGGTCAGGCTGGCCGCCGCCGCCTCGTGCGGCAATGGCCCGAGGCGAAAGGTGGCGATGACGCCGCCGACGCCGGTCTTCGCGATCTCCGCCATCGCTTCGGCGACCGTCGCCGGCGAGCCGCAGATAAAGCCGTGCTCGGCGCCGGCGCGGGCCGACGGCAGGTCGCCGGCCGGGACCTCGATCCGCAGCCCGGTGTCGCGGTAGATGCGCTCGCGCATCAGGGCGCGCGCCTCGACCATCGCGCGAAAGGCCGGGACGCCGATCCGCTCGGCCAGGGCGTCGGTCTCGGCGACGTAGACATTGCGCCAGACCCAGCAATCGTCGAGGCAGCCGGCGATCCGGTCCTCGCCCCAGCCCGCCTCCCGCATCGCCCGGCGATACAACGCCAGGCGCTGCCCGGTCACCGTCATCGGCTGGACGTTCATCAGGAACGGCCGGCCCTGCCGCGCCAGCTCCAGCATCGATGCCTCGCCCGAGGCGGCGCGGACCACCGGCGGATGCGGCTTGGTGAAGGGCCGCGGCCGCAGCATCGGCACGTTCAGGTCCCAGAACCGGCCGTGGTGCTCAAAGCCTTCGCCGGTCCACGCCTGGAGCATGATCGCCTCGGCCTCCTCGAGCCGGTCCTGCGCCTCGCGGTGGTCGATGCCGAAGCCCTGATAGTCGTAGATGTTGTAGGAGCTGCCGCGGCCGAGCCCGACGACGAGCCGGCCCTTGGCAATGTTGTCGAGCACGGCGAGCTGCTCGGCGAGGCGGATCGGATGGTGCAGCGCCGTCTGCAGCACGGCAAAGCCGATCCTGGCGTTGCGGGTCGTGGCGGCGAGCGCGCCGGCGAAGCCGATCGGGTCGGCGTAGGCGCAGATCCCGTCGAAATGGTGCTCGGCGAGCCAGATCGCGTCGACCCCGAGCTCGTCGGCGAGCCGCGCCTCGCGCAAGGTCTCGTCGATGACCGCGCCGTCCCGCTCCGGGTCGCGGCTGTCCGGAAAGAGGAAATTGCCGAGCTTCACCGCAGCCTCCGCCAAGCCTCGCACGCATCACGAACGTCAAGGCGCCGAAGTGTCAAGCCGTCGACGCGCGCGAGGGCTTCCGAGTATCGCCCGCGCCGGCCGAACGGCGCCATAATGGCTTGACTGGAGGAAGCTTCTCGATGACCGGACGCAAGATCGACATCTACAACCACGTGATGCCGCGCGCCGTCGCCGACCTGATGCAGGAATTGGCGCCGGGCAAGGGCGGCATGCTGAAGCGCGTGACCGCCATCCCGATGCTCCACGACATCGAAGCACGGGTGCGCATGATGGATTCGTGGTCCGGCTACCAGCAGGTGCTGACCCTCTCCAATCCGCCCATAGAAACGATCGCCGGCCCCGGCGACAGCCCGGCGCTGGCGCGTCTCGCCAATGACGAGCTGGCGAAAATCTGCACCGCGCGGCCGGACAAGTTCCCGGCCTGGGTCGCCTCGCTGCCGATGAACAATGTCGAGGCGACGCTCGCCGAGATCGACCGCGCCGCGGCCGCCGGCGCGCGCGGCGTCCAGGTGTTCACCAACGTCGCCGGAAAGCCGCTCGACGACCCCGAATTCCTGCCTGTCTTCGAGCACACGGCGCGGGGCCGCGGCCTCGCCGTCTGGATGCACCCGGCGCGCGACGCGCGGGTCGCCGACTACCCCGGCGAGGCGACCTCGAAATACGAAATCTGGCAGGTCCTGGGCTGGCCCTACGAAACCAGCGTGGCGATGGCCCGCATGGTCTTTTCCGGCATGCTCGACCGGCTCCCCGAATTGCGCGTCGTGACCCACCATCTCGGCGCGATGATCCCCTATTTCGAAGGCCGGGTCGGGCCGCTCTGGGACCAGCTCGGCAGCCGCACCTCGGACGAGGACTACACGCCGATCCTCAAGGCGATGCGAGAGAAGGGCCGCCGGCCGATCGATTATTTCCGCCTCTTCCACAACGACACCGCGGTCGGCGGCGCGGCGGCGGCGATCCGCTGCGGGCTCGACTTCTTCGGCGCCGACCATGTGCTGTTCGCGACCGACTGCCCGTTCGACCCCGAAGGCGGGCCGATGTTCATCCGCGACACCATCGCCGCCCTCGACCGCCTCGGCCTTGCCCCCGCGGATGCAGCGAAAATCTATTTCGAGAACGCGCTCGCCATGCTGAATATGCCGGCGCAGCCGCAGAGCGAGGGGCAGGGGTGACGATCGGGAATGTTGACGGGGCCGACTGGATCGCGCGGGCGCGGGCCTTTGCGCCGGCGCTGGCCGCGCAGGCCGACGCGATCGAGCGCCGGCGCGAGTTGCCGCCGGACCTGCGGCAGACGCTGATTGCAAAGGGCTTTTTTCGCCTGCTGCTGCCGCGCTCGCTGGGCGGCGCCGAATTGCCGCCGGCGGTGTTCGTCCAGGTCATCGAGGCGATCGCCAAGGCCGACGCCAGCGCGGCGTGGTGCCTCAACCAGACCGCGGGCTGCTCGATGACCGCGGCCTATCTCGACCCGGCCGCGGCGCGCGAGATCTTCGGGCGGCCCGACGGCATCCTCGCCTGGGGGCCGGGACCGGGCGAGGCGCGCGCGGTCGAGGGCGGCTACCGGGTCACCGCGACGTTCTCGTTCGCCAGCGGCAGCCACGACGCCAGCTGGCTCGGCGCCCATCTGCCGATCACCGAGGCGGATGGCCGGTTGCGGCTCGGGCGCGACGGCAGCCCCGCGATCCACACCCTGCTGTTCCCGAAGGCGAAGGCCACGATGACCGACATCTGGCATGTCGTCGGGCTGAAGGGGACCGGCAGCGACCAGTATGCGGTGAGCGACCTGTTTGTGCCGCACGCCCATTGCGTCGCCCGCGACGAGAGCGCCACGCGGCGCGAAGCGGGGCTGCTCTACCGCTTCAGCAGCCTGCAGCTCTACAGCTCGGGCTTTGCCGGGGTGGCGATGGGGATCGCCCGCGGCGCGCTCGACGCCTTTGTCGAGCTGGCGCGCGACAAGACCCCGCGCGGCGGCAAGCGCACCCTGCGCGACAATAATGTCGTGCAGTCGCAGACGGCGCAGGCCGAGGCGCGGCTCGGCGCGGCGCGCGCGCATCTGCTGGGCCTGCTCGTCGAGGTTGCCGAAGCGGTCGCACGGAGCGGCGGGCTCACCCTCGACCAGCGCATGGCGATCCGGCTCGCCTCGACCTTCGCCATCCACCAGGCGCGCGAGGTCGTCGACACCGCCTACCACGCCGCCGGGGCCACCGCGATCTTCGAAGCGAACCCGTTCGAGCGCCGCTTCCGCGACGTCCACACCGTCTCGCAGCAATTGCAGGGCCGGCAGGAGCATTACGAGACCGTCGGGCAATACCTCCTCGGCCTCGAACCCGACAACCTGATGTGGCTCTGAGTGTCAGACCCGAAATAAATCTTTATTTGTCAATAGGTTCGTCGTTCCCGCGAAAGCGGGAACCCAGTGCTCCAAGGGCAACGGTTTCCTGGACCCCCGCTTTCGCGAGGGCGACGATAACCCACTGAAATAACGGGCTTCATTTCGGGTCGCACTCTGAGGCCCGGACCCCGCCCTTCGACCAAAAGAGGCTCCCCGCGACAAGCCTCGCCATCGCCAAAGCGGGTGTGCGACACTCGCCGCAACACCCCGCGCGCGAGGTCCGGCGATGACGACGCTGCTCTACACCCACCCTTCCTGCCTCGAGCACGACCCCGGCCGGCATCATCCGGAATCGCCGGCGCGGCTGCGCGCGGTGTTGGACGCGCTGTCCGAGCCCGAGTTCGACCGGCTGGAGCGGCGCGAGGCGCCGGCGGCGGCCTTTGACGACCTCGTTCGGGTTCACCCGGCGCGGCAGGTCGAGCGCATCCTCGGCGCCGTCCCGAAATCGGGCCATGCCGCGATCGACGCCGACACGGTGCTGTCGCCGGCCTCCGGCACGGCCGCCTTGCATGCCGCCGGCGCGGTCGCCGCGGCGGTCGACGCCGTCCTCGGCAATGCGGCAGACAACGCCTTCTGCGCCGTGCGCCCGCCCGGCCACCATGCCGAGCCGCTGCGCGCGATGGGGTTCTGCCTGTTCAACAACGTCGCGGTCGGCGCGTTGCGGGCGCGCGCCGCGCACGGGCTCGAGCGCGTCGCGGTCATCGATTTCGACGTGCACCACGGCAACGGCACCCAGGCGGCGTTCGAGGCCGATCCGGGCCTCTTCTACGCCTCGACGCATCAGTCGCCGCTCTACCCCGGCACCGGCGCGGCGGGCGAGACCGGGGTCGGCAACATCGTCAACGCGCCGCTGCGGCCGATGTCGGGCTCGGGACCGTTCCGGCTCGCCTTCAGCGAGCGCATCCTGCCGGCGCTCGAGGCCTTCCGCCCCGAGCTGGTGCTGGTCTCGGCCGGGTTCGACGCGCACCGCGACGATCCGTTGGCGCAGCTGCTGCTGGACGAATCGGACTATGCGTGGGTCACCGGGCAGCTCCTCGACACCGCCCGCCGCCACGCCGGGGGCCGCCTCGTCTCGACGCTCGAAGGCGGCTATGACCTGGCGGCGCTCGGCGCCAGCGCCGCCGTTCATGTCCGGGCGCTGATGTCGGCGTGAGCTGTTGCGGTTTTGCCACGTCGGGCGCCTTAGCGCTCGCGCGCCCGGTTGGCGCGCGGCATCCTTCTCGCGAAATTTGCTAGAACAGAGTGGCGATGGCCGAAACCAGCCTGCCCGGCGACATAGCGGCGATGAGCTTCGAGGAGGCGCTGGCCGAGCTCGAGCAGATCGTGCGCCGGCTCGAAGGCGGGCAGGTCAAGCTCGACGAGGCGATCCAATCGTATGAGCGCGGGGCGCAGCTGAAGCAGCATTGCGAAAGAAAGCTCAACGAGGCGCAGCAGCGGGTCGACCGGATCGTGATCGGCCCCGACGGCGCCATCACCGCGGAGGCGGCGAAGCTTGACTGAGACGCTGTGGCCCGAAGGGACCGCGTTTGCGGACGCGCTGGAGCAGGCGGCGCAGCTGACCGACGCCGTGCTCGACCGCCTGCTGCCGACGCCGCCCGACCTCGAGGCGCGGGTCTGGGAGGCGATGCGCTATTCGGCGCTGGCCCCCGGCAAGCGGCTGCGCCCGTTCCTGGTCGTCGCCGGCGCCAGGCTGTTCGGCGTGGCGCGGCGCTGCGCCTTGCAGACCGCGGCGGCGGTCGAGATGGTGCACGCCTATTCGCTGGTCCATGACGATTTGCCGGCGATGGACGACAGCGATCTGCGCCGCGGCCGGCCGACCTGCCACAAGGCGTTCGACGAGGCGACCGCGGTCTTGGCCGGCGACGGCCTGTTGACGGCGGCGTTCGAGACGCTGGCCCATCCCGACACTCATGGCGACCCGGCGGTGCGCTGCGAGCTTGTCGCCGCGCTCGCGGCCGCGGCCGGTGCGGCCGGCATGGTCGGCGGCCAGATGATCGACCTGATCGCCGAGCGCCGGAGCCTCGACATCGGCGCGATCACCCGGCTGCAGCGGATGAAGACCGGCGCCTTGATCGCCTTTTCGTGCGAGGCCGGGGCGATTCTCGCCAAGGCGCCGGACGAGCCGCGCCTGGCGCTGCGCGGCTATGCCCACGATCTCGGGCTCGCCTTTCAGATCGCCGACGATCTGCTCGATGTCGAAGGCTCGGCGGCGGAGGCCGGAAAGCCGGTCGGCGTCGATGCCGACGCCGGCAAGGCCACCTTCGTCTCGATCCTCGGGGTCGAGCGGGCGCGGGCGCAGGCCGAGCTTCTGGTGCGCCAAGCGGTCGCGCGTCTTGATTTGTTCGAGGGAAGAGCGGAACTTCTGCGGCAGGCGGCGCGGTTTGTAATCAGCCGCCGGACCTGAGGAGCGCAGCATTGGATCAAACACCGACCCGTCCGATTTCCAATCGGACGCCGTTGCTCGACCGGATCGATGTCCCGGCCGATCTGCGCAAATTGCCCGAATCGGAGCTGCGCCAGCTGGCCGACGAGCTGCGCGCCGAGCTGATCGACGCGGTTTCGATCACCGGCGGCCATTTCGGCGCCGGGCTCGGCGTCGTCGAGCTGACCGTGGCGCTGCACTATGTCTTCGACACGCCGCACGACCGGCTGATCTGGGATGTCGGGCACCAGGCCTATCCGCACAAGATCCTGACCGGCCGGCGCGACCGGATCCGCACGATTCGCCAGGGCGGCGGGCTCAGCGGCTTCACCAGGCGCTCGGAAAGCGAGTACGACCCGTTCGGCGCGGCGCACAGCTCGACCTCGATCTCCTCCGGGCTCGGCATGGCCGTCGCCCGCGACTTCAAGGGCGAGCGGCGCAACGTCATCGCCGTGATCGGCGACGGCGCGATGAGCGCCGGCATGGCCTATGAGGCGATGAACAACGCCGGCGCGATGGATTCGCGGCTGATCGTCGTCCTCAACGACAACGACATGTCGATCGCCCCGCCGGTGGGGGCGATGAGCGCTTATCTGTCGCGCCTGCTGTCGTCGAAATCCTTTCTGTCGCTGCGCCACATCGCCGGCGAGGTCGCCCGCCACCTGCCCAAGCGCGTCGAGCACGCGGCGCGGCGCGCCGAGGAATTGGCGCGCAGCTTCGTCACCGGCGGCACCCTGTTCGAGGAATTGGGCTTTTATTACATCGGCCCGATCGACGGCCATAACCTCGAGCATCTGCTGCCGGTTCTGAAAAACGTCCGCGACTACAAGGAATCGGGGCCGATCCTCGTCCATTGCGTGACCGAGAAGGGCCACGGCTACCTCTCGGCCGAGCAGGCCGAGGACAAATGGCACAGTGTGGCCAAGTTCGACGTGATCACCGGCGCCCAGGCGAAATCGGCCTCGAAGGCGCCCTCCTACACCAGCGTCTTCGCCAAATCGCTGATCAAGGAGGCCGAGGCCGACGAGCGCATCGTCGCGATCACCGCGGCGATGCCGTCGGGCACCGGGCTCAACCTCTTCGGCGAGCGGTTCCCCAAGCGCTGCTTCGATGTCGGCATCGCCGAGCAGCACGCGGTGACCTTTGCCGCCGGGCTCGCCGCCGAGGGCATGAAGCCCTTTGCCGCGATCTATTCGACCTTTCTGCAGCGCGCCTATGACCAGGTCGTGCACGATGTCGCGATCCAGAGCCTGCCGGTGCGCTTTGCGATCGACCGCGCCGGGCTGGTCGGCCAGGACGGGCAGACCCATGCCGGCTCGTTCGACATCGCCTATCTCGGCTGCCTGCCGGGGTTTGTGCTGATGGCGGCGGCGGACGAGGCCGACCTCGTGCACATGGTCGCGACCTGCGCCGCGATCGACGACGGCCCCTCGGCGGTGCGCTTCCCGCGCGGCGACGGGATCGGCGTGCCGCTGCCCGACAAGGGGGCGCCGCTCGAGATCGGGCGCGGCCGGATCATGCGCGAGGGGACCAAGATCGCGCTCTTGAGCTATGGCGGGCGCCTCGCCGAATGCCTGAAGGCGGCGCAGGAGCTCGCCGCTTACGGCCTCTCGACGACGGTCGCCGACGCGCGCTTCGCCAAGCCCCTCGACACCGACCTCGTCAACCGCCTGGCGCGCGAGCACGAGGTCGTCGTGACCATCGAGGAGGGGGCGATCGGCGGCTTCGGCAGCCATGTGCTGCACCACCTGGCGACAAGCGGGCTCTTCGACCACGGGCTCAAGATCCGCACGATGGTGTTGCCCGACGTCTTTCTCGACCACGACAGCCCGCTGGCGCAATACGAGGCGGCCGGGCTCAACGCCCGCCAGATCGTCGCGACCGCGCTTGTCGGCGCTCGGCCGCGAGATCGCCGAGCAGCCGGCGCGGGCGTAAACAGCGGTCTTCGTTCGGATGGCGCCGGCACGCGCAGCCCCCTCACCCTTCCCTCTCCCCCTACGTGGGGGAGAGGGTTGAGAAGGGTTGGCGAGGCGATGCCGAGCCTTACCCGGTCCCCAGACAACCGCCCGCCAGGGCGGGTGTTCCGGGGATGGGTGAGGGGGGCGCTGCCCGATCGGAGGTTGCTCTAGCCCGCAGCCGAAATTGGCGGCGAAACGGCGGGCCGACCAGCTGCTCGTCGAGCGCGGCCTGGCGGAAAGCCGGGCCCGGGCGCAGGCGCTGATCCTCGCCGGGCTGGTGTCGGCGGCGGGGCGGCGGGTCGACAAGGCCGGGACGCCGCTCGCCGCCGAGGCTGACCTCGAGGTCAGAGGCCGCGACCACCCCTGGGCATCGCGCGGCGGCGTCAAGCTCGCCCACGGGCTCGACCATTTTGCGCTCGACCCGGCCGGCTTGGCCGCGCTCGACATCGGCGCCTCGACCGGCGGCTTTACCGACGTGCTGCTGGCGCGCGGCGCGCGGCGCGTCTATGCGGTCGATGTCGGCCACGGCCAGCTCGCCTGGAAATTGCGGCAAGACCCGCGCGTCGTCGTGCTCGAGCGAACCAACGCGCGCCATCTGACCCGCGCCGAGATCCCCGAGCCGATCGATATCGTTACCTGCGATGCGAGCTTTATCGGGCTGGCGACGGTGCTGCCGGCGGCGCTGGCGCTGACAGCCGAAGCGGCGGCGCTGATGGCGCTGGTCAAGCCGCAATTCGAGGCCGGCCGCGAGCATGTCGGCAAAGGCGGGGTGGTGCGCGACCCGGCGGTCCACCGCGCGGTCTGCGAGCGCGCCGCGGCCTGGGTCGGCGCGCAGCCGGGCTGGACCGTGGTCGGGATCGTCGAAAGCCCGATCCTCGGCCCCGAAGGCAATCGGGAGTTCCTCCTCCATGCCCGCCGCGGAGCGTGAAGGAATGACGGGCGTCTCGTTCGCCGGCTTTCGGCCGGCGGCCTTCGCTTTTTTTGAAGGGCTCCGGCAAAACAACGACCCGGCTTGGTTCAAGCCGCGCAAGCCGGTCTACGAGGCCGAGGTGCTGGCCCCGTTCCGCGCGTTGATCGCCGCGCTCGGGGCGGCGCTGCAGGCGGCCGGGCTGCCGCTCGTCGGCGATCCCCGGCGCGGCGTCTTCCGCATCTACCGCGACGTGCGCTTTTCGCCCGACAAGCGGCTCTACAAGACCCATGCCGGGGCGGTGCTGACCCGCTCCGGCGGCAAGCGCGACCCCGGGCTCCTCTATCTCCATGTGGCGCCGGGCGAGTCGATGGCGGCGGCCGGCTTCTGGCGCCCCGACGCGGGCCAACTGAACCGGTTGCGGCGCGCAATCCTCGACGATCCGGAGAGCTTTCTGGCGATCGCCGCGGCCTTGGCCGCGGCCGGCTCTCCGCTCGCCAGCGACGAGAAGCTGAGCCGCCCGCCGCGTGGGTTCGAAGCGGCCAGGGGCGGCGCGGCAGCCGAATATGTCGGCTGGAAATCCTTCACCGCCCATGCCGCCTTGAGCGACGCCGAGATGCAGTCGCCGGCGCTGGTCGGCCGGGTCGTCGCTTTCGCCCGGCTGGCGCTGCCGCTGCTCGAATGGGGGTGGACCGCGCTCGACGACGAAGCCCCTGCCCCGCTGCCGATCCGCGCCCCCGCCCGCCCGCTGCCGACCCCCGATTTCTAGTGTCCGGACGCAATCACATGGTTCAGCAGCAAGCTGATGTAGGATGGGTTGAGCTTCGCGAAACCCATCGCAATCGCCGCAGATGGGTTTCGCTGCGCTCAACCCATCCTACAGGGCCGTAATTTTCATCGGGGAGCTTAGGCGATGCCGGAGTTGTTGCCCGCCCTCAACCTCGTCGCCGCGCCGGGGCGGCGGCGCGCCACCCTCGACCTCGCCCGCGAGATCGAAAAGCGCGGCTTTGCCGGCGTCTCGGTGTCGAGCCAGTGGAGCAACATGGCGCAATGCCTCGGCCTCGCCTTCGCCACCGAACGCATCCCGTTCGCCACCGCGATCGCGCCGATCTACGCGCAGACCGCCGAGGAGTTCGCCCAGGCCGCCGCGTATCTGCACGAAGTGTCCGGCGGACGCTTTCAATTCGGCATCGGCGTCGCCCACGCGCCGGCTCATCTGCGCCTGGGGGTGACGCCGGGGAAGCCGCTCGCCGATATCCGCGCCTTTGTCGAGAAGGTCAGGTCGTGCGAGGACATCGGCGAGCTGCCGCCGATCATCCTGGCCGCCTTGCGCCGCCGCATGGTGGCGCTGGCTGGCGAGATCGGCGACGGCGTCGTCTTCGCCAACGCCAGCCGCTCGCACATGGCGCAATCGCTCGCCGCGCTGCCGGCGGCCAGGCGCGACGATCCGGCCTTCTTCATCGGCAACCGGATCCGCACCTGCATCGCCGACGACGAGGCCGAGGCGAGGCGGGTGCTGCGGCGCACGGTGACGAATTACGCGCTGATGCCGAACTATCGCAACTACTGGAAAGAAGCCGGGTATGTCGAGGAGATGACGGCCGTCGAAGACGCCGTGGCCGAGGGGCGGCTCGACGACGTGCCGAAATATCTGCCCGACCGCTGGCTCGCCGACATCGCGCTCTACGGCCCGGCGGCCAAAATCCGCGACGGGGTCGCGGCTTGGCGCGAGGCCGGAATCCGCACCCCGGTGCTGGTCCCGCTGTCGGCCGACGGCGACCAGCGCAGCGCGATCCGGCAGGTCTTTGCCGCGTTCGCCGATTGAGCCTTCGCCGCGGGCGGCCGCGCCGCGGCAACGCCGCCGGCCGGCTTGCCCCGCCGTTTCCGGCACTGCTATATGCCGCGGCCCATCGCCCGCGACGCCATCGAGGAGAGTGCGCATGCCCGCTTCCGCCGACTACAAGGTCGCCGATATCGCGCTTGCCGATTGGGGGCGCCGCGAGATCGCGATCGCCGAGACCGAGATGCCGGGGCTGATGGCGCTGCGCGAGGAGCTCGGCGCGGCAAAGCCGCTTTCGGGGGCGCGCATCGTCGGCTGCCTGCATATGACGATCCAGACCGCGGTCTTGATCGAGACCCTCATTCATCTCGGCGCGAGCGTGCGCTGGAGCTCGTGCAACATCTTCTCGACCCAGGACCACGCCGCCGCCGCGATCGCCGCAACAGGCGTCCCGGTCTTCGCCTGGAAGGGCGAGAGCGAGGAGGAGTACGAATGGTGCATCGGGCAGACCCTGCGCGGGCCTGATGGCTGGACCCCGAACATGGTGCTCGACGACGGTGGCGACGCGACCCGGATCCTGCACGACCGCCACCCCGACCTGATGGCCGCGATCCGCGGCATCTCGGAGGAAACGACGACCGGGGTCAACCGGCTCTACGAGATGATGCGCGCAGGCCGGCTGAAGGCGCCGGCGATCAACGTCAACGACAGCGTGACGAAGTCGAAGTTCGACAACCT
>CAVQSZ010000008.1:0-235065 GCA_963716115.1 uncultured Alphaproteobacteria bacterium | reverse complement strand
GCCGCGAGAGCCTGGTCGACGGCATCAAGCGGGCGACCGACGTGATGCTGGCGGGCAAGCAGGCCGTCGTCTGCGGCTTCGGCAATGTCGGCAAGGGCTCGGCGGCGAGCCTGCGAAGCCAGGGCGCCCGCGTCATGGTCACCGAGATCGACCCGATCTGCGCGCTGCAGGCGGCGATGGAGGGCTATCAGGTGACGACGATGGACGAGGCCGCCCGGGCAGGCCGACATCTTCGTCACCGCGACCGGCAATATCGACGTGATCACGATCGACCACATGCGGCAGATGAAGGACCGCGCGATCGTCTGCAACATCGGCCATTTCGACAGCGAGATCCAGATCGCCGCGCTGCGCAACTATCCCTGGGAGGAAGTCAAGCCGCAGGTCGACGAGGTCGTCTTCCCCGACGGCAAGCGGCTGATCGTGCTGGCCAAGGGGCGGCTGGTCAATCTCGGCTGCGCCACCGGCCATCCGAGCTTTGTGATGAGCGCGTCCTTCACCAACCAGGTGCTGGCGCAGATCGAGCTGTGGACGCAACCACGGCAAGTACGAGAACAAGGTCTACGTGCTGCCCAAGCACCTCGACGAGAAGGTCGCCGCCCTCCACCTCGACAAGCTCGGGGTCAAGCTGACCACAGCTGAGCCCGACCCAGGCCGGCTATCTCGGCGTCGCCTCCGCCGGCCCGTTCAAGCCCGACCACTACCGCTACTGAGCGCTCCATCCGGACGGTACGTCAGTGGGCCGCTTGGAAATCCTTCGCGAGGCCTCCCCGTTGATCGAGGAGCTGGACTGCTCTTTCTCGTTCACCCCGGCACTTCTCGGCGTAGTACGCCAAGCCGGGTGACGCGAAAATAGGAGACGCCAGGTTGTAAGCTTCGACCGATCTTGAGAGGTCGTCCGTACCATTCTCTCGCTCGCCGAGCGCCCGAAGGGCGTTACCGAGGCCGTTCTGAGTCTTGGCCCAGTCGAGCGGTACATGCTCCCGCGTGCGTTCCTGGAGAGCCGCCCCGAAGGCGGCAACCGCTTGTTCCAGCCGCTCCGTTCCGCCTTCCCGCTCGCCGAGCGCCACCAGCGCGAGCCCGAGATTGTTTTGGGCCTCGGCCCATGGCAGCGGCATAGCCTCACGGGCGTATACCTCCAAAGCCGAGCGTTCGGCAGCGACCGCCTCTTCCAGCCGCGCGGTGTCATTCTGTTGCTCCCCGAGCACGTCGAGCGCTAGGCCGAGGTCGTTTTGCGTCCCAGCCCAATCTAGCGGCACGCGCTCGCGGGTATATTCCTGCAACGCCGCCCGGAAGGCCGCGACCGCGTCCTCCAGATGCACCGTCCCGCTCTCGCGTTCTCCGAGCGCTCGGAGCGCGTTGCCGAGGCCGATTTGCGTCCCCGCCCATCCGAGCGGGACGCGCTCGCGGGTGACCTCCTCCAACGCCGCGCGAAACGCGAGGACGGCCTCCTCCAGCCGCGCCGTCCCGCTCTCGCGCTCGCCGAGGGCTCGAAGCGCGCTGCCGAGAGCGCTCTGTGTGCCGGCCCACCCGAGCGGCACGCGCTCGCGGGTACGTTCTTCTAAAGCCGCGCGGTAGGCGGCGACCGCCTGTTGCAGTCGGGCCGTGCCGCTTTCGCGCTCGCCGAGCGCCACCAGGGCAAGACCGAGATTGTTTTGGGCCGCGGCCCAATCCAGCGGCATAGCCTCGCGGGCGTATACCTCCAAAGCCGAGCGCTCGGCAGCGACCGCGTCCGCCAGATGCGCCGTCCCGCTCTCCCGCTCGCCAAGCATCAGGAATGCGTTTCCGAGGTTCATCTGGGTCATCGCCCAAACCAGCGGCACGCGCTCTCGGGTCAATTCCTGCTGCGCCGCTCGGTACGCGGCGATCGCCTCCTCCAGCCGCGCCGACCCCGTCTCTCGTTCGCCGAGCCTCTGGAGCGCAACGCCGAGGTTCATTTGGATCGTCGCCCAGTCGAGTGGCACCCGCTCCCGCGTCCGTTCCTTGAGCGCCTCACGATAGGCGGCGACCGCTTCTTCCAGCCCGGACGCTCCGCTCTCCCGCTCCCCGAGGCGCAGCAATGTGTTTCCGAGGTTCATCTGGCCCATGGCCCAATCGAGCGGCACGCGCTCACGGGTCCATTCTGCGAGCGCCTCGCGGAACCCGGCAGCCGCCTCCTTCAAATGTGTCGTCCCGGGCTCCCGTTCTCCAAGGGTCAACAGCACGCTGCCGAGATTGTTCTGCGCCGCGGCCCAGCGGAGTGGCATCCGGTCCCTCGTCAGTTCCGTCAGCGCCGCGCGATAGGCGGTGAGCGCCTCCTCCAGATGCGTCGTCCCGCTCTCCCGCTCGCCGAGCCTCCCTAATGCGGCGCCGAGGTCCAACTGGGCTATCCCCCAGTCGAGCGGCACCCGCTCGCGAGTCCGTTCTTGCAACGCCGCCCGAAAGGCCGCGACCGCCTCCTCGAGATGCGCCGTCCCGCTTTCCCGTTGCCCGAGCGTCATCAGCGCAGCGCCGAGGTTCAGCTGGATGTCCGCCCAATCGAGAGGGACGCGCTCACGCGTGCTTTCCTCCAACGCTGCCCGAAAGGCCGCGATCGCCCCCTCCAAGCTCACCGTCCCGCTTTCTCGCTCGCCGAGCCTGACGAGTGCGAAGCCAAGGTTCAACTGGGTCTTCCCCCATCGCAGCGGAACGCGTTCGCGGGTGTATTCCTGCAATGACGCCCGGAGGGCCCCGACCGCCTCCTCGAGATGCGCCGTCCCGCTCTCCCGCTCGCCAAGGGTAAGTAGCACCCCGCCGAGGTTCAGCTGGGTCATCGCCCAGTCGAGCGGCACCCGCTCGCGCGTCCATTCCTTGAGGGACTCGTGAAATGCAGCAACCGCCTGCTCCAACCGCGCGGTCCCGCTTTCCCGCTGCCCGAGGATCCAGAGCGTCGTGCCTAAATTGTTCTGGTCGGCCGCCCACTCGAGTGGAGCATGATCTCGCGTATGTTCCTCCAGGGCTGCACGGTGCGCGGCGGCCGCCTCCTCCAGATGCGCCGTCCCGCTTTCTCGTCTTCCGAGCTCCTCCAGCGCGTTGCCGAGATCGCTCTGGGCGCCAGCCCACTGAAGCGGAACCCGCTCACGCGTGGACTCCTCCAGCGCTGCGCGATACGCAGCGACCGCCTCCTCCAGATGCGCTGTCCCACCTTCCCGACTTCCGAGCGTCTCCAGCGCGTTGCCGAGATTGTTCTGGGTCATCGCCCACCCGAGCGGAACGCGCTCGCGAGTGCCTTCCTCCAAGGCCGCGCGATAGGCGGCGACGGCCTCCTCCAGGTGAGCCGTCCCACCTTCCCGACTTCCGAGCGCTTGGAGCGCGTTGCCAAGCCCGTTTTGAACTGTCGCCCAGTCGAGCGGATCGCGTTCGCGCGTAAATACCTGCAAGGCCGCATGATAGGCTGCGACGGCCTGCTCCAGCCGCGCCGTCCCGCTCTCCCGCTCTCCCAGCACCAAGAGCGCGTTGCCGAGAGAATTTTGGACCGATGCCCAATCCAGCGGCACGCGATCACGGGACTGGAGCTTCGACAAACCGCGATATCGCTCGATAGAGTCGGCCAACGCCTGATTGTCGCCGCGCTCCTCCCCCTGGTGATAGAGCGCATCTGCTTGCCGACCGAGATAAGCTGCCGTCTCGTCCGGGTGCCCGGCCGGCGCCAGATCTGCCGCTTGCCTGAACAATTCGGCTGCTTCGGCGTAATGCAGCTCCGTCATTGCCAAGTCACCCTCGGTCGCAGCCGCCGCCGCCGCGCCCATCAATTGCGCGTCCCTCGCCGCTCGTGCCTGCTCGGCCAGTTTGCTGGCCTGTTGCGCCGCCGCGACCTGCGCCTGCCGTGCCTGCGCGAGAAGCTGATGGGCGGTATCGAATCGGCCGGCAGCGATCTCCGATTTTGCGCGTTTCACCAAGTGACGCGCTGCGGGGTTTCCCAGGTTTAGGGCTGCAACTTGCGCCTGCAGCCGCTTGTATTCATTGGCGACCGTGGTCAGCACCGCGGCCAGACGCTCATCCGCCACATCCGGCTGTTCCCCGACGATGCGCAGCAGCGTCTTGGCTGCATTCTCGGTTATCCCGAGCCGCTTGCTGACGTCTTCGATCCTGCCGATCAGCGGTTCGGTCGCACCGGCGACCGCGGCCTTCGTCAAACGCCGCAATTGGTCCGGCGTTAGGCCATAATTGCAGGTCAGCGTGTTGTTGGTGGCATCACGTCCGGCGGCGATGCTGCAACCGTTCGCACTGACGGGCAGGCCATCGGCAAACGCTCGGCCCGCCGCGAATACGGCGATCAGCGCCGCCGCGGTAAGCGCTGCTACTTCCTGGCGGTGTCGGCGCATGTCACCGCTCCGCCACCTGCAGGCGAGCCGCCATTGTAGGTCACCTTATTGCCGGAGGCGTCGCGTCCCGCCGCAATGCTGCCCTGCTGTGCGCAGACCGCCTTGGGGGATTCATGAGCAGGCCAGAGATAGGTCACCACCGCCCAGATTCCAGCGGCGGCAACAGCTCCGCCGCCACCCAGCCAGGAAAGCAGCCTCTGGTTGCTAGGTTTTCGAACGAATGTCCAAATGGCGCTCATAAGGGGCTTCCATCCGATTTGAGTGCCGCCGACCTAAGTGCGCCACCGACTTAAACCGGTCGATGTGTTCGGCCGGCGTGGGCGTTGCTGATATCGAAACGCTCGGCCTTAGGACGTTCATCAAGAGCGGCCCAGGCTGATCGTTTAAGCCCTCCCGTCGGCCTTGTGTGTGAACTGTTTCACAATCAGGCGAAAGTTTTTGCGACAGGAGCGCTCAAAGATCAACGTCAACGACAACCTCTACGGCTGCCGCGAGAGCCTGGTCGACGGCATCAAGCGGGCGACCGACGTGATGCTGGCGGGCAAGCAGGCGGTGGTCTGCGGCTTCGGCAATGTCGGCAAGGGCTCGGCGGCGAGCCTGCGAAGCCAGGGTGCCCGCGTCATGGTTACCGAGATCGATCCGATCTGCGCGCTGCAGGCGGCGATGGAGGGCTATCAGGTGACGACGATGGACGAGGCCGCCGGCGCAGGCCGACATCTTCGTCACCGCCACCGGCAACATCGACGTGATCACCATCGACCACATGCGGCGGATGAAGGACCGCGCCATCGTCTGCAACATCGGCCATTTCGACAGCGAAATTCAGATCGACGCGCTGCGCAACTACCCCTGGGAGGAAGTCAAGCCGCAGGTCGACGAGGTCGTCTTCCCCGACGGCAAGCGGCTGATCGTGCTGGCCAAGGGGCGGCTCGTAAACCTCGGCTGCGCCACCGGCCATCCGAGCTTTGTGATGAGCGCCTCCTTCACCAACCAGGTGCTGGCCCAGATCGAGCTGTGGCGCGATGACGGCCGGTACGAGAACAAGGTCTACCTGTTGCCCAAGCACCTCGACGAGAAGGTCGCCGCCCTCCACCTCGACAAGCTCGGGGTCAAGCTGACCCAGCTGAGCCCGACCCAGGCCGGCTATCTCGGCGTCGCCTCCGCCGGCCCGTTCAAGCCCGACCACTACCGCTACTGAGCCGCTAGGGGGTGCGACAACTTGACCGGGCAATCGGGCGACAACGCCCTTTTCTTTTGCGAAAAAAACGCGATGATCACCTGAACGAGAGTTAACGACATACAACTCTACTGTTGACAGAGAAGGGATGTCGGGTGATTGAAGCGGCCTGGATACCGTGCCTCGTCGTTGCGGCAATGGTTGCCGCGTTGTGGCAGCGCGCCAGGCGCAGGCTCCAAGCTGTCTGCGGCGATGCCCGGGAAGCCGCGCGGCTGCGCGAGATGATCGACGCCGTGCCGCTGCCGGTGTGGCGGCGCGGCGCCGATGGCGCGCTCGTCGACTGCAACCGGGCCTACGCGTTGGCGCTCGGCGCGAGCCGCGCGGCGGTGCTGGCCGAGGGCCGCGAGCTGATGCCGCCCGGCTGCGGCCTGCGCCGGCATATCGTGATCGACGGGACCCGCCGGCTCATCGAGGCCGGCGACGTCCCGTGCGAGGCAGGCGGCGCGATCGGCTTCGCCCTCGACCGCACCGACGCCGAGAGCGCCCAGGCCGAGCTGTGGCGGCACATCAACGCGCACGCCGAGGTGCTCGAAAGCATCGGCGTCGCGGTCGCCATCTACGGCGTCGACCGGCGGCTCAAATTCTTCAACACGGCCTTCGCCGCGCTGTGGGCGCTGGAGGAGGAATGGCTCGCCGCCGAGCCGACGCTCGAGGCGGTGCTGGACCGGCTGCGCGAGCGCCGCCGGCTGCCGGAATTCGCCGATTTCCGCGCCTTCAAGCGCGCCCGCGCGCAGCTCTTCACCGCCCTGATCGAGCCCCGGCAGGAGGTCATGCATTTGCCGGACGGCCGCACCTTGCGGCTCTCGATATCGCCGCATCCGCTCGGCGGGCTGACCTTCGCCGCCGAGGACGTGACCGACCGCCTCGCCCTCGAACGCTCGTGCAACACCCTGACCCAGGTGCAGCGGGCGACGCTCGACCATCTGGCCGAGGGCATCGCCGTCTACGGCGGCGACGGCCGGCTGAAGCTGCACAACCCGGCCTATCGCACGCTTTGGGGATTGTCGGAGCGCGACGTCGTCGGCGAGCCGCATATTGCCGACATCGTCGAGCGGACGCGGCCGCTGATCGACGACGGCGGCGACTGGGAAGCGGCCAAGGACGCCATCGTCGCCGGGATCACCGCGCGCACCCTGACCAGCGGGCCGCTCTACCGCCGCGACGGCTCGATGCTGCAGGCGGCGACCGCGCCGCTCCCCGACGGCAACGTGCTGCTGACCTATCTCGACGTCAGCGACACCGCCCGGGTCGAGCGGGCGCTGCGCGAGAAGAACGAAGCGCTCGAAACCGCCGGCCGCCTCAAGAGCGAGTTCATCGCCAGCATGTCGCACCAGCTGCGCACGCCGCTCAACGCCGCCATCGGGTTCGCCGAGATCCTGACGAACCGGTATTTCGGAGACCTCAACGCGCGCCAGCTCGATTACAGCCGCGGCATCCTCGCCAGCTCGCATCAGCTGCTGACGCTGATCGACGACATCATCGACCTCGCCTCGATCGAGGCGGGTTATCTGACCCTGGAGAAGGAGCGGGTCGAGATCCCCGACATGCTGCGGGCGGTGATCGCGCTGACCCGCGAGCGCGCCCGCAGCCGCGGCCTCGATTTGCGGCTGCGCTGCCCGCCGCGCATCGGCGCGATCGAGGCCGACGGCCGGCGCTTGAAGCAGGCGCTGTTCAACCTGATCTCGAACGCGATCAAGTTCACCCCGCCGGGCGGGGCGATCGGCATCGAGGCCGAGCGCTCGGGCGGCGAGCTGCTGCTGACCGTCGCCGACACCGGCGTCGGCATCCCGGCCGCCGACCAGACGCGGGTGCTGGCAAAGCTCGATCGCGGCGCGCGGGGCTCGAGAAGCGGGCTCGGCCTCTCCCTGGTCAGGACGCTGATCGAGCTGCATGGCGGGACCGTCGCCCTCGAATCGGCGCCGGGCCGCGGCACCCGCGTCACCTGCCGCCTGCCCGTCGCTTGCGGCGCCGCCATCGGCGCCCGGCATCGGCGGCTCCGGCGCGCCGCTGCGGCGGGAGGAGATCGTCGGCGCCTGAAGGCGCCCGGTTGCGCGCGCCGGCAGCCGACCGCCCTCTGCGCCTTTCCCGAACGCGGCCGGGACCGTCGCCCCGACCCTTCTCGGGCGGCGGAAGGGGAGCGCGCCATGCGGCATTGCAGCGGTTCCGGCGGCGGCATACGCTATCCTGAGCGGATCGGTTGAACACCGCTCGCAGGGCAACAGCCGAGGGGGGACTGCCATGAAGCTCGCCAGGTTCCTTTGCGTCGTGCTGACCGGAGCATGGCTGGCGGGGCCGGCGCTCGCCGGCGAGCTGCGCCCGGTGGTCGACCCCGAGGAGCTGGGGTTCGCTCCCGAGCGGCTTCAGCGCCTGACCGAAGCCTTCCAGGGCTATGTCGACGACGGCCGGCTGCCGGGTGCGGTGGTGGTGATCGCCCGCAACGACAAGGTCGCGTATTTCCGCGCCTTCGGCTACCAGGATCGCGAGAACAAGCTCGCGATGGCGCCCGGCTCGATCTTTCGCATCGCCTCGATGACCAAGCCGATCGTCACCGTCGCCGCGATGGAGCTGGTCGAGGAAGGCAAGCTCGACATCGCCGCGCCGGTCGCTCAATACCTGCCGGAATTCAAGGATCTCCAGGTCGGCGTCGAGAAGCGGGATCCGGCGACCGGCCAGACCGAGCTGGCGCTCGAGCCGCAAAAGCGGCCGATGACGGTGCAGGATCTGCTGCGCCACACCGCCGGGCTGGTCTACGGCCAGTTCGGCGACGGGCTCGTCCACAAGGCCTACCGCGCCGCCAACGTCTCCGACCGCAGCCAGACCTTGGCCGAGATGGTGACCAAGCTGTCGAAATTGCCGTTGGCGCACCAGCCGGGCGAGGTCTGGGAGTACAGCATGGCGGTCGATGTGCTCGGGCGGATCGTCGAGGTG
Source organism: uncultured Alphaproteobacteria bacterium (assembly GCA_963716115.1). Taxonomy (GTDB): domain Bacteria; phylum Pseudomonadota; class Alphaproteobacteria; order ATCC43930; family CGMCC-115725; genus AP-15. Next base: position 226,557 of record CAVQSZ010000008.1, on the reverse strand, counting down.
GTCTCCGGGATGACGCTCGACCGCTACGTCGAGGACCGCGTCGCCGGGCCGCTCGGCATGGGATCGACCGGGTTCTATGTCCGCGAGGCCGATCTCGGTCGGCTGGCGCAGCCGCAGGACGATCCGGCGACAGGCAGGCGGCCGACCTTGCCCGACGTGACCAGGAAGCCGCAGCTGTTTTCCGGCGGCGGCGGAATGGTGTCGACGGCGGGCGACTACCTGCGGTTCTGCGAGATGCTGCTGCACAAGGGCGCGTGGGACGAGACGCGCCTGCTGGCGCCGGCGACCGTCGAGCTGATGACCGCCGACGCGTTGCCGCCCGGGGTCGGGTTTTCCGATCGGGCCAGGACGACAATGGCCGACCTCGCGCCGACGCCCGCGGCGGGACAGGGGTTCGGGCTCGGTTTTGCGGTGCGCACAATGGCCGGGCGCAATCCGCTGCCGGGATCGGTCGGGACCTTCTACTGGACCGGCGCCTGGGGCACGACGTTCTGGGTCGACCCGAAGGAGAAGCTGATCGGGATCATGATGATCCAGACGGCGAGCGGGACCGGCGCGCCATACCGCCGCGCGATGCGCAACCTGACCTATCAGGCGCTTGCCGACAAGGTCGAGTAAGGGCGCGCCTCGGCGTCAGTTGATCTGCGTCAGTTGATCTGCGCCAGCTCCTCGACGCGCAGGCCGGCGCGCACGCGGGCGACCAGCTCGTCGGGCTCGTAGACGATGCCGACCGGGTTCTTGTCGGCGGCCGAGCGCCGCCGCATATAGGCTTGGCCTTCGGCTGCGGTCGCGAAATTGTCGACCAGGAGCTCGACCTGGTTATGGTCGGGGTCATGATAGTACATCGAGGTCGTCACACCGTGATTGACGCAGCGGTGCGGGCGGATGCCGAGCTTTTCGAGCCTCAGATAGCTTTCGGTCAAATCGTCGAGCCCGGCGAAGGTGAACGCCACATGGTGCAGGCCGGCCTCGTTCCCGGCCCTGCGCTGGTCGGGGACCCGCTCGGCGAGCGGCCCCGGGTCGATGAAGGCGACCCGGTGATGCTCGTCGTCATAGCTGATGAAGCAGATGAATTCGTTCTCGTGCAGGATCTCCGCGCCGAGAACCTTGCAATACCAGTCGCGCATCTCGTCGCGGCGGTTGGTCTGCAGCACGATATGCGACAGCTTGGTCGGCGACGCCATCAGCTCCTCCCTGGCGAAGACCCTATCTCCGCAGCGGATCGGTGCATCAGCGGCCGGCGCAAGTCAACAGCAACCTGCCGACGAGCGGCCCGCGGCGGCGGCGGGGTCTGCCGCCCCCATCCCCGCCCGGCTTCTCGCCGGGGCCGAAATCGGGCATAATGGCCCGGTGCGCGCCCCCGACATCATGCAAGCCCGCCCGGCCGCGACAGCGCGCGGGCAGGAGGGCTTCACGCTCCTGGAGCTGCTCGTCGTCCTCGCCATCCTCGGGCTGCTGATCGGCCTGGTGGCCCCGGCGGCGCTGCGGCAGCTCGGCTCCGCCAAGGAGAAGATCGCGCACCAGTCGATCGAGCGCCTGGCCGGGGTGCTCGACATCTACAAGCTCGATGTCGGGTCGTATCCGACCACCGAGCAGGGCCTTCAGGCGCTGATCATCCAGCCGACCGGCGTGACCCGGTGGAACGGCCCCTATCTCAAAGGCGAAAAGGCGCCGGAGGATCCTTGGGGCCGGCCTTATGTCTATCGCCTGCCGAGCCAACGCCCGGGACACGATTACGACCTTTATTCGCTCGGCCCGACCGGTCAGCCGGGCGGAGCCGGCCAGACCGCCACCATCTTCAACGACTGACCCCATCTTCAACGACTGACCCCGTCCCCCGGCCGCCGCCTCAGCCGGCGCCGCTCCAGCGCGCCAGCATGACGTAGCCGAGCGGCAGCGCCGCGTCGGTCCGAACGATCGCGGTGCGGGTCAGCCGGGCGTTGCCGGGCCCGACCGCCGCCGCGGTGATCCGCGCCAGCAGCGCCTCGGATGGGGCCGAGCCCGCAGCCGGCGCGCCCTCGTCGGTCTGCGCCAGCTGCGCGAGGGCCGCCGCGACCACCGGATCGGCGCCGGATCGGTCCGGATCGGGCGGGCCGTAGAGGGTCAGATGCGGGCGCATCGCCGCCAGCACGGCCGGGGTTACGCCGAGGACGCGGCCGAGCTCGTCCAATGTTTCGAGCGGCTCGCCCGGCGGCCCGTAATCGAGCCCGGCGGCGCGATAATCCGCCAGCATCGCCTCCGGCGGCCGCGCCGCTGCTGTGGTCGATCCGACCCATTCGGCGATCGCCAGAGCCAGCCGCCGGGCGCTCGCAGGGTCGTTGCCGAGCGTGCGCAGCAGCGCTTCGAGCAGCGCCGGCGAGGCCGTGCTCGGGTTGATCCGCGCCGCTTCATCGTCGAGCCGCACCTGCACCCGGCTGTCGCCGATGGTCAGCACGTGCGCGGCCCCGTCGAGCGGCCAGCCCTGCCCCGGCCGGGGATCGGTCGCGGCGAAGACCGCCTGGGCGATCCCGCCATCGGCGGCGGCCTCGGCGGCGGCGTTGGCGACGAGGTTGCCGGCGATGCGGATCTCGGTGCGCCCGCTCGCCGTCACATGGGCGATGACATAGACGATCAGCACCAGCGTCCACAGCACGATGATCAGCGCGAAGCCGTCGCCGCGGCGCGTCGGACGGGGCGGTCGCGACGCCGGCCTAGAACTTGTTCGGGTTGGCCGAGCCGACCGCACCGCGGCGCTCCAGCTGCTGCGAGACCAGCCCGGCGTTGATCAGCTGGTTGCGCAGATCCTCGGTCAGCGCCCGGGCGTCGCGCTGATCGTGCACCACGTGCGGGGTGATCAGCACCAGGAGCTCAGTGCGCGCGCGTGTGTTGCTCTGGGTCGAAAACAACGCGCCGATGACCGGAATGTCCTTGAGCAGCGGGATGCCGCTGTTGCCCTGGGAGGAATTGTCGCGGATCAGCCCGGCCATCCCGACGGTCTGGCCGTCCTGCACCGCCACCCGGGTTTGAAAGGTCTGGTCGTTGAAGGTCGGCGAGCCTTGGACCGAGTTCGTCGCCGGGACCTGCGACACGTCGCTGACCTCCTGAGCGATGTCGAGGGTGACGAGGCCGCCCGAATTGACCCGCGGCGTCACCTGCATGATGACGCCCGTGGCATGGTAGTCGACGCTGTTGACGACCGGCGCCCCGGCCGCCAGCGTGCTGGTCGCGGTGCCGGTCAGCACCGGCACCTGCTGGCCGACCTGCAGGCGCGCCGGCTCGTTGTCGAGGACCATGACCTGCGGCGCCGACAGCACCTTGACCTTGGTTACCTGGGAGAGCGCGGCGAGGGCGAAGTTCGGGGATTTGCTCAGGATGAAGTAAGGGGAAGCCGAGGGAAACGTCAGGCCGGTCAAGGAGGGAAAGCCCGGAACTGACGGGGTGCCCAGGGTTTCGGCGACGTGGTCGACCTTGAAGTAGAACTGCGTGCCGTATTGCAGCTGGTCGTTGAGGTCGACCTCGGCGATCGTGGCTTCGATCAGCACCTGCAGCGGGATGATGTCGATCTTGCGCAGCATTCCCTCGATTATCGAGTATTCCCTCGGCGTCGCATAGATCAAGAGGGCGTTGTTCTTTCGGTTGGCGATGATGCGGATCCGGTTCTCGTTGGCGGCGGCGCCGCCGGGCCCCGCCTCGGTCGACAGCGGCTCGGTCGCGGGCTGGGCCTCGGCCGCCGTCGTCGGCGCCGCCGGAAAACCCGATCCGAGCCCGCCCGTGGCGCCCGCGCCGCCGGCGCCGCCCGCGCCGCCGGCCGCCCCGATCCCGCCCGCCGCGCCGGCCTGCCCCCCAAGGCCGGAAATGCCGCCTCCAGGCGGCCGCCCCCCCGCCATCGAGACCTGCTGGGCGCCCGGCGCGGTGCCGCCCGGCGCCGGGGTCGGCGACACATTGCCCGGCGTAAAGGCGCGCTGAAGCACGTTTTCAAGATCGCTGCTCTGCCCGTTCTGCACGTAATAGACGTGCCAGGTGCGGGCGGTCGCGTCCTCGACCCTGGTCGTCAGATGGAAAAACCGGCTGGCGGCGTCGATGTAGCGGGGTTGCGAGGAGACCACGAGGACGGCGTTGACCCGGTCCATCGGCAGCACCCGAACGATGCTGGCGAGCGGGCCGTCGGTCTGCGCCTGCAGCACCCGTTCGAACTGCGCGGCTAGCTTGGCCGGGTCGCCGTCGCCGGCCGGGAAGAGGGCGTAGGACTGGCCCGCCAGGACGTCGATGTCGAAGGCGCGAACCAGCCCGACCAGGGTCTGGCGCACGGCGGCGCTGCCGCTGACCAAGAGCGCATTGTGGCCGGAATCGGCGCTGATCTTGCCGCCCTCGGCGACGAACGGCTCGAGCATCTTGGCCAGATCCTTGGCCGAGGCGTAGCGCAACGGCACCACCTGGGCCCCGGCGCCGATGGCGTTCGCGCCGCCGAGCGGGTTGGTCGCCGAGCCGATCGGGATCGGCACCACGGCGTAGACCCCGTTGCGCTCGACCATCGTCGCGCCGTTCTGGTTGAGCAGGGTCTCCAGGGTCGGCAGCAAGGCCGAGCGCGGCAGCGGCGTCCCGGTCTCGATCGATCCGGTGCCGTGCACCGCGGGGTCGATCGTGTAGCTCACCTTGAGCGTGGCGCCGAGGATGGTGCGGACGATCTCGCGAATGTCGGTGTCGACAAAATTGAGCGTGATGTCGCCGCCCTGCGTCGCCGCGACGGCAGGCGGCGGTGCGGCCGACGACGCCGGCGCCGGCTGGGCCGCGACCCCGCGGTCCTCGAAGGCGCGCTGCCGGGTTCTGTCGCCGGCGACCTCGCCGCTGATCCGTGGGGGCGCGGCCTGCAGGTCGCTCGGCTGCTCGAGCGGCAGCAGGCCGGGGGTCGGCGGCTGGCAGCCGGAAATCCCGGCCAGCGCCGCGGCCAGCGCCCCCAGGCGAAGCCGCCGCCGCCAGGTCATTGCCGCCCTCTCGGCACGCCCGGCCGTCGCGGCGGCACGGGCAGGCGCAGCGCGGCGCCCGGCAGCGCCGCGGCGGCCGCGGGTTGCGCCCGCGCGCGGGCGGCGGCTGCCGCGGCCTCGGGGGTCGGCGTCGCCGGGGCCTGGCTCGGGGCCGGGACCAGGTTCGGGTCGAGCTTGGGCTGCAAGGTCTTGCTGCCGCTCGGGCCGGTCAGGGAAACCTCGCGCGGGGTGATGCTCTCGACCCGCCAGCCGCTCACCGTGTCGCCCTCGCTGACGGTCAGCGGCTTGGCCCCGGCGGGGATGAAAATCGCGATCCGCCGGCCGGGCTCGGTCATGATCCCGGTGAGCCGGGTGTCGGAGAGGTCGGAATCGTCGGGGGCCGCGTCGCCGCCGGTGGGCGGCGGGCGGCGGGTAGCGCTGAACAGGGGGCGCGCCAGGGTCTCCGTCAGCAGCTCGTCGACCCGGGCGCCCGGCTCGTGCGGCTCGGCCGCCGCCTCGGGCCGCGCCGGGACCTCGATCGCCGGGGCCTTGCCCCGATCGGGCCCCAGCTCGCCGAGGATGACGGCGCCGAACAGCGCGCACCCGGCCAGCAGCAGGTAGATCGCCAGACGATCGATCACGATTTGCCGGCCGAGGGTTTGTCGTCGCTGCGAAAGCCGTAGACGTCGAGGCTCGCGTCGAGGCCCGACTCGGCGGGCGACCGCACCCCCGGCCGGCGCAGCACGCCGTGGATTTGCAGATTGTCGACGACGAGCGGCGGGTTGGCGGCTTCGAGCCTGGCGAGAAGCTTGACCAGGGTCTCGTACGGCCCGTTCAGCACGAAACGCAGCCCGATGCGGCGATAGCCGCCGCGCGGCTCCGCCGGCAGGCTCTCGGTGCTGGCGATCTGGGCGCCGACGGCGGAGGCCAGCCCCTCGATGCGGCTTTGCAGGGCGGCCGAGGCGATCGCGTCGCTGGCCCCATCGAGCGTGACCTGCTGCGCGCCGGCCGCGGCGCGCAGCTCGGCGAGCCGCGCGCGCAGGGCGGGCAGCTCCTCGGCGGCGGCCCGCAGCCGCGGCAGCAGCATCCGGCTGTCCTCCAGGGCGGCCTCGCGCTGGGCGTAAAGGTCGAGCAAGGGGACCGCGGCGAGGAGATACACCGCTCCCAGCACGACGAGCAGCAATGTCGACGCCAGCAGCCGGCCGCGAAGACCGGTGGGCAAGGCGGAAAGCGAGGCTACGGCGCGACCTCCGCTATAATCGTGAAGATTTCCAGCCGGAGCGCCTCGATGCGCGTCACCGGCGCGGCGAATGCCGGATTAAGAAACTCGCGGTCCGCGGCGAAGGCGCCGATCAGCCGGGCCGCCGCGGCCGAGCGCCCGCTGAGCGTCAGCTTGCGCTGCCGCAATTCCATCTCGGTCAGGTAGGTGTCGTCCGGCAGCACGCGGGTGGCGGCGGCCAGGATCGCGAGCGGCCGGCCGGCCTTGTCGCGCTCGCCTTCGATCAGGTTGGCGCTGCCGGTCAGCCGCTCGATCTGGTGGCGCAGCCCCTCGGCCTCGCTCGCGGCGGCGCGGCCGGCGGCGACCTGGCGGTCGAGCGCGTTGAGCGCCAGCGATTGACGCACAAACGGCGTGACGACCGCCGCGAGCGCAAGGACCGCGCAGCAGACCGCCGCCGGCTTGACCCAGCGGCTGGAGGCGGGGCGCACGCGGCCGCCATTGCCGTCGAGCGGCAGCCAGAAGCCGGCATCGGGGCCGTCGGCGATCTCCGCCCGGCGCGGGGCAAGGCCGGCTTGCCGCAGCGCCCCGAGCAGCGGGTCGAGCCCGGCCTGCGGGGCCAGCACGATGCGCACCGACAGCCGCCCGTTTTCCCGGTCGGCGCTCTCGACGCGGTGGTTCCAGTAGATCTCGTCGGCGGTGAACGGGGTCTCGCGGTCCATTTCGAACCCGAGCGCCTGGTCGAGCTCCCGTTCCGCGGCGATCGGCATGGTCACGGTCTTGCCCAGCACATCGGATTGGCGCAGCCGCAGCACCGTCGGCTTGCCGCCGGCGCGGGGGATGTCCGCCAGGCCGGTTGTCCCCAGGGTGAAGCTGGCGAGCGGAGTTTCCTTCCCGTTCCGGCGCAGGCTGACCGCGACCGCGTCGGTGGCCTGCCCGGCCCCGCCGATCGGCGTGATCACCGTCGCGTCGGCGGCCGTCGGCGGCGACCGGCGGAGCGCCCGCGGCAGCAGCTCGCCCAGCTCTCCGAGCCACCAGCTTAAAAAGTCGCGCAGCATTCCGTCGAACCGAGCCGACGCCGGTTTCCCGGCAACGAGGCTCGCATGCTACAGAGCCCCGGCCCGCGGGAAAAGGCCGAGAGGATGTCAGCCGCCCCGAGCGCGCGCGATGGATTTAAAATGTGGCCCGATCGTGGCAACAGCGGCGAATGTTTGGCGAAACCGGCGGGTTTCACACGTTTTTGTCTGGACATCAGGGCTTCATGCTTCCCCTGCTCGCGGCGCGCGGCCGAGAATTGACGGTCCCCGGCCCCCGCCGCGCCTGCCCCGCCGCGAATCGCCGGCGCGGGTCAAAGCTGCGGCGCCACGATCAGATCCGGCCAGCGGCGCGCATCGCCTTTGCCGAAGGCCAGCCGCAGGCGGATCAGATCGGGCAGCCCGGGGCCGTCCCAGGTTCCCTGCCAGCCGGCCGGCTGGTCGCCCGCCGGCGCGCCCCAATAGGCGAAATCGACGTGGTCGACGCCGCCGATCAGCTCGGTCTCGGTCGGCGCGGGCGGCGGCGCGGCGGACGTCTCGTGGCGGTGCGGCGTCCACACCAGCACCAGCCGCCGCGCCTTGAGCTCGAGCGCGATGTCGGCGCGCTGGGTCGTTCCGAGCCCGGTCGGCAGGTCGCCGACAAAGTCGAGACGAGCGGCAGCGCCCTTGAGCGTGCGCGCCGGCGGCCACGGCGCCGGCGGGCGGCGGCGCGAGCCCGCTCAGCAGGGCGCGCAGGACGCGGGCCGCGGCGTCGAGCTCGGCGACCTCGCCGACGCGGCGGGTCTGCGCCTGCCACAGCGCGAGCCCGGCCCGCACCCCCTGGCCGAGCCCGACCACCAGCAGGCCGAGCACCACCAGCACCACCAGCATTTCGAGCAAGGTGAAGCCGGTCTGACGGCGGGGCGCGCTCCCTCCCGCCATCCCGTCAGCCGCCCGCCGCCGCGGCCCCGAGCCGCAAGGTCTTCAGCACCACCGCCCGGTCGCGGCCCCGCGCACGCCAGGAGACCGCGACCTCGACATCGAACAGGGTCAGCGCCGCAGCGGACGGGTTGTCCGCGCTGGCGCCCGGCCGGGTCGCCACCGGCTGCACCCGCAGCCGCCAGCGGTAGCCGCCGCCGTCGTCGCCGGTGGAGTCGCCGGCCGTCAGGGCGGCGTTGCGCCCGATCGCGGCAAGATGGGATTGGGCGCGCTGCACCGCCTCTGCCGCCCGCGCCGCGGTGTCGACCGCAAACAACCCGCCGCTGCCCGCCTGGAACAGGCCGACCAGCGCCAACGCCGCAATCGCCAGCGCGACCACGACCTCGAGCAGGGTGAAGCCGGCGTCCGCCGCGGCGCGCTCAGCGGACATCGGCGACGCTGACCCTGCCGGTCAGCCAATCGACGCCGACCGCCACCCGCCGGCGCCCGTCGGCGAACGTGATCCGACCGCCGGTGGAGCTGCCGTCGGGGTTGAACCGGATATCGCCGGTCGTGGCGCTCCGCCGTTCGCCGGCGATCGTCAACAGCTCGATGGCGAGATCGGCCGGCAGGCGCCGCGGCGGCCGGTCGCCGACGCGGTAGCGGCGGCCGGCCAGATCGAGCCCGAGCGTCACCGGGCGATTGCCGACGATCGCCTCCGACCGCGCCAGGCGAAGCCCGCCGGCCAGATCGGCCGCCGCCCCGTCGAGGCCGAGCCCGCGGCTCCACGGCGGCTTGTAGCCGACGATCAAGGCCAGGGCGAAGCCCATCACGGCGAGCACCACGATCAGCTCGATCAGGGTGAACCCGGCGGCGCGGGCTCCCGGCCGGGGCCGCAATCCCCTACACGGCGAGGTCATTGAGGCTCAGCATCGCGGTCAACAGCGCGCTGACGATGCCGGCGACGGCGAGGCCCATCACGATCGTGATCATCGGCACCAGGAGCGCCACCAGCCGCTGCATCATCAGCCGCGCCTGCTCGTCGTGGATCTCGGCCGCTTTGAGCGACATCGCCGCGAGCTGCGCCGCCTCCTCGCCGAGCTGCAAGAGATGGATCGTGCGCGCCGGAAACACCCCGGCGGCGGCGAGCGGCCGGGCGAGCCCGGCCCCGCCCTTGGCCTGCAGCGAGGCGGCTTCGACCGCCGCCGCCGCGGCGAGGTTGCCGAGCGCATCCTTGGCGATGCCGAGCGCCGAGATCAGCGGCACGCCGTTTTCGAGCAGGCTGCCGAGGGTGCGCGTCAGCCGCGCGGCGAGGGTCTCGCGGATCAGCTTGCCGGCGACCGGCAGGCGCAGCACCAGCCGATCGAATTTGAGCCGGTGCGCCGGCTGCGCCAGCAGGTGGCGCGCGAGCAGCCCGAGCGCCACGAGCGCCGCCAAGAGCCACGGCGCGCCGGCCCCGGCGACGGCGCCGAGGGCCATCAACGCGCGGGTCGAGGCCGGCAGCTCGGCCCCGGCCTGCTCGAAGATCGGGGTGAACTGCGGCAGCACGTAATCAAGCAGCAGAAAGATCGAGCCGACCGCCGCGGCGACCAGCAGCGCCGGATAAACGAGCGACGCTCTGAGGTTGGCGGTCAGGCTGCGCTCGCGCTCCAGCAGCAAGGCGAGGCGGTCGAGCGTCCCCGGCAGGGCGCCGCCCGCCTCCCCGGCCCGAACCAGGCCGACATAAAGCCTGGAAAAGCTGCGCGGCTCGCCGGCGAGCGCGGCGGCGAGCGAGCTGCCGCCCCGCACCTTGTCGCGGACCTCGCCCAGGATCGCGCGGGCGCGGGCGTTGCGCGCGTTGTCGACGACAAAGCGCAGCGCGCGGTCGAGATCCTGGCCGGCCCCGAGCATGATCGCCAATTCCCGGGTCACCTCGCACAGGGTGGTCTTGTCGATGCCTCTTGCGCCGCCGAGCTCGATCTGCAGCAGCTCGGCCCAGCCGCGGCCGCCTTCGGCCGGGTCGGCGCGCAGCACCACCTGCCCCTGCCGTTGCAGCCGCTCGACCACCGCGGCCCGGTCGGGCGCATCCATGACGCCGCGGACCACCTCGCCGCCGGCATTGATCGCCGACCAGCGGAAGGACGCCATCTCAGCCCCTCACGCCTCGCTGCGGATGCACCGCACAACCTCCTCGATCGTGGTGTCGCCTTCGAGCACGGCGAGCAGGCCGCTGTCGAAGATCGGGCGCATGCCGGCCTCGACGGCGGCGCGCTCGAGCGCCCGGTCGTCGGCGCCCTCGAAGATCAGCCGGTCGATCTCCCGGCTCGGCACTAAGAGCTCGGCGATCGCCCGGCGGCCGCGAAAGCCGGTTCCGCGGCAATCAGGGCAGCCCCTCGGGTGATGCAGGGTGACCGCCCGACCGCCCGCCAGCCGGTCGAGGCCAAAGCGCTCGCACAGCGCCGCCGGGGCCGGCTCGGCGGTCTTGCATTTGGCGCAGAGCCGACGCACCAGGCGCTGCGCCAGCACCGCCTTCAAGGTGGCCGTCAGCAGATAATCCTCGAGCCCCATGTCGCGCAGCCGCGTCATCGTCGCCGCCGCCGAGTTGGTGTGCAGGGTCGACAGCACCAGATGGCCGGTCAGCGCCGCCTGCACCGCGATCTGCGCGGTTTCGAGGTCGCGGACCTCGCCGATCATGATGACGTCGGGATCCTGCCGCAGGATCGAGCGCAGCAGGCTGGCGAAATTGAGGCCGATCTGCGGCTTGACCTGGATCTGGTTGATCCCGGCGAGCTGATATTCGATCGGGTCCTCGACGGTCACGATGTTGCGCGCGACCGTGTTCAGCTTCAAAAGCCCGGTGTAGAGCGTCGTCGTCTTGCCGCTGCCGGTAGGGCCGGTCACCAGCACCATGCCGTTCGGCAAATCGAGCGCGCGCTCGAGGCCGCTGCGGATGTCCTCGGGCAGCCCGAGCTTGTGAAAGTCGAACTCGACCGCGGTGCGGTCGAGCACCCGCAGCACCACCGTCTCGCCGTGCAGCGACGGGATCGTCGAGACGCGGAAGTCGATCTCGTGGCCGCGCACGGTCAGCTTGATGCGGCCGTCCTGCGGCAGCCGCCGCTCGGCGATGTCGAGCCGCGCCATGATCTTGATGCGCGAGATGACCGCCGCCTGCAGCCGGGTCGGCGGCGGCTCGACCTCGTGCAGCACCCCGTCATAGCGGTAGCGCACCCGCAGCCGGTCCGGGAACGGGTCGAGATGAACGTCCGAGGCGTGGGTTTCCACCGCCCGCGCGATCAGCTGGTTGACCAGCCGGATCACCGGGGCCTCGCTGGCCAGATCCTTCAGCCGCTCGGCGTCCTCCTCGGCCGGCTCGGCGTCCGGGGCCACCTCGTCGAGCAGCGCGTCCTCGGCGTCGCCCTGCGCCCCCTCGGCGTAGAGCCGGTCGAAGGCGGCCTCGAGCTCGATCGGAACCGCGACCGCGACCGCGACCGGCCGGCCGAGCGCCGCGGCGACCGCGTTGCGGGTGAAGATGTCGAGCGGGTCGGCCATCGCCAGGGTCGCGCGCTCCTCGGTCGCGGCGATCGGCATCGCATGCGCCCGGCGCAGGAATTTGGGCTTCAGCCGGTCGGCGAAGAGCGGCGCCTCGGGGTAGTCGGCGGCGGCGGCGAGCGGGGCGCCGATCAGCTGCGCCAGGGTTTCGGCGAGGCCGCGGTCGCTGACCAGGCCGAGCTGGGTCAGCACCCGATCGAGCCGGCCGTCGGTTTCGCCGGCGACCCGCCGCGCCCGGTCGAGCGTGCGCTGATCGACCGCGCCGCTTCCGATCAGCGCCGCGCCGAGCCGCGCCAGCGCATCGGCGGCGTCCTCGGCGGTCGGGCTGGCGGTGGCCTCGAAGGTCATCGGCGCGTTATATCACATGCGGGCGCGGACGCCGGCTGCGGCAGGCCGCGGGCGCCACGATAACCGATTTTCGGCCGCGGGGGCGAGAGCGCGTGCTCGGTGCGCAATGGCTGGACCGGATCGCCGACGCCGGCCTCGCCGGATGGGGCGCGCTGTTGGCGGCGCCGTTCGTCGGCAGCTTCCTCGGCGTCCTCGTCCGCCGCCTGCCCGACGGCCGCCCGGTCGTCTGGAGCCGGTCGCGCTGCGAAGAATGCGGCGCGGCGCTGCGGGCGCGCGATCTGGCGCCGTTGTTGAGCTGGCTCGCGAACCGCGGCAGATGCCGATATTGCCGGCGCCCGATCGGCTGGTTCTATCCGACGATCGAGCTGGCCGCGCTGGCGGTGGCGCTCTGCGCGGTCGCGGTCGATGCGGGCGAGGCCGGCGGGGTCTGGCTCGATTGCGTGCTCGGCTGGTGGCTCCTGGCGCTCGGCTGGATCGACCTGCGCCGCTGGCTGCTTCCCGATCCGCTGACGCTTCCGCTGATCGTCGCCGGGCTCGCCGCGGCGGCGGCGTTCGATCCCGATCAGCTGACCGGCCGCGTCCTCGGCGCCGTACTCGGCTATCTCGGGCTGCGCGCGATCGGCGCGCTCTACCGCGTGTGGCGCGGGCGCGACGGGCTTGGCGGCGGCGACTCCAAGCTGCTGGCGGCGGCGGGCGCCTGGGTCGGGGCGGCGGCGCTGCCGCAAGTGGTCCTGCTCGCCGCGCTCGCCGCGCTCGCCGCCGCAATGTGCCTGCGCCTCGCCGGCCACCGCCTCGACGCTCATTCGGCGCTGCCCTTCGGCCCCTTTCTGGCGCTCGCCGCCTGGCTTGTCTGGCTGGGGCTGGCGCCGTTGCCCTAGACCTGGGGCACCCGCAACCCCTTCTGCACGCCCGGGCGCCGACCGACCGCCGCGAGCCAGCGCTGGACGTTGGGGTAATCGGAGAGGCTCACGCCCTGCCAGGCGTGGCGCGCGACCCAGGGATAGGTCGCGATATCCGCGATCGTGTAGGCGCCGGCCGCCAGGAACTCGGCCTCGCCGAGCCGCCGGTCGAGGACGCCGTAGAGCCGCGTCGCCTCCCTGGTGTAGCGCTCGACCGCATAGGGCACGAGCTGCGGGGCAAAGCGCCGGAAATGATGCGCCTGGCCGAACATCGGCCCGATCTCGCCGACCTGAAGCATCAGCCACTCGAGCGCCTCCCAGCGGCCGCGCGGGTCGGAGGGAAGGAACGCCCCGGCCTTCTTCGCGAGATAGATCAGAACGGCGCCCAATTCAAAGACCGGCAGCGGGCCGCCCGGCGCATCCTGATCGACGATCGCCGGGATCCTGCCGTTGGGGTTGATCGCGGCGTAGCCCGGCGCAAGCTGCTCGCCATTGGCGATGTCGACCGGGTGCACGCGATAGTCGGCGCCGAGCTCTTCGAGCATGATCGAGATCTTGTGCCCGTTCGGCGTCGGCCAAGTGTAGAGGTCGATCATCGCCCGCCCTTGCTGCCCGCAGCGCTGCCGGCGGCAACATCTACCGCCGCGCGCGACCGCGCGAAAGAGCGCGCCGGCCTGGGCTTGCGCCGGGGGAAAAACGGCGTATCTCGATATTGCGTCGCGCGGTTGAGAGGTAACGGCATGATTCACCCGGTCATCCTGTCCGGCGGGTCGGGCACGCGGTTGTGGCCGATGTCGCGCACGCTCTACCCCAAGCAGCTGCTGACCCTGCTCGGCGGCGAGAGCCTGCTGCAGCAGACGGTGCGGCGGGTCGCCGACCCGGAACGGTTCGCCCCGCCGCTGGTGGTCGCCAACGAGGAGCACCGCTTCATCATCGCCGAGCAGCTGCGCGAGATCGCGGTTGCGCCGCACGCCTTGCTGCTCGAGCCGGCTCGGCCGCAACACCGCGCCCGCCGCCTGCGTCGCGGCCCTGGAGCTGATCGAGGCCGAGCCCGACGCGCTGATGCTGCTGCTGCCTTCCGACCATGCGATCGGCGATGTCGACGCCTTTCTCGACGCGGTCGACCGCGCCGCGGCGGCGGCCTCGGGCGGCGCGCTGGCCAGCTTCGGCATCGCCCCCGACCGGGCCGAGACCGGCTATGGGTATATCCGCCGCGGCCGGGCGATCGACGGCGCGCCGGGCGTCTTCGCCGTCGCCGGGTTTGTCGAGAAGCCGGCGCTCGAGGAGGCGCGGCGGTATGTCGCCTCGGGCGAGCATTCCTGGAACAGCGGCATCTTCCTGTTTCCGGCGCGGCTCTACGTCGCGGAGCTCGAGCGGCTGCGGCCCGAGATGGTCGCCGCCTGCCGGCAGGCCCTGGCCAAGGCGACCCGCGACCAGGATTTCATCCGGCTCGACAAGGAAGCCTTTTGCGCCTGCGCCGGCGATTCGATCGACTATGCGGTGATGGAGCACACGGCGCGCGCCGCGGTCGCGCCGGTCGCCATGGGCTGGAGCGATGTCGGCTCGTGGGACGCGCTGTGGGAGATGAGCGGCAAGGACGCCGACGGCAACGCGCTCGCCGGCAATGTCGTCGCCGAGGACGCCCGCAACTGCTATCTGCGCTCGGAAGCCGGGCTCGTCGCCGCGATCGGCGTCGAGGACCTCGTCGTCGTCGCCACCGCCGACGCGGTCATGGTGGCGCCGCGCGAGCGCACCCAGGAGGTCCGCAGGCTGGTCGCCCGGCTGGTGCGCGAGCGCCGCGAGGAGGCCGACGCGCTGCCGACCGTCCACCGTCCCTGGGGCACCTACGCCGCGCTGCACCGGGGGCATCGGGTGCAGGTCAAGCACATCACGGTCAAGCCCGGCGGCCGGCTGTCGCTGCAGCTGCATCATCACCGCGCCGAGCATTGGATCGTCGTGCAGGGCACCGCCAAGGTCCGCCGCGGCGACCAGGAAGCCATCATCTCCGAGAACGAGTCGACCTACATCCCGCTCGGCACCCCGCATCGGCTGGAAAACCCCGGCAAGATCCCGCTGCATCTGATCGAGGTCCAGTCCGGCAGCTATCTCGGCGAGGACGACATCGTCCGCCTCGAGGACAGCTACGGCCGAAGCTGACCCGGCGCGCTCGGCAAGGCGACCCGTTCATCGCCGCATTTGCGGCGGTGCGCTCGTTCCAGAGGCGGCCGTCAAGGAGGCGGCCGGCGGCGCGTCGGCCGACGCGCACCATCCTGTCGCCGAAGCCGTCCGCTGGCGCCGGCGCCCATTCGCCCCATTGTCGAAAGCAAAACGGGACCCCGGCTTGCGCGCACAAATCGCGCAAGCCGCGGACCCAGTCGAGGCGCATCGCGCGCGCGCCGGGGCCGACCTCGCCGCCGGCTGCCACCCAGTCGAGCGGCGGCCACCCCGGACCCTCGAGCGCAAACGCCCGGCCGCGATCGTCGCGCGCGTAGCGCAGGCCGCCGAGGGCGTCGAAATAAGCCTCCCCGACCGGAACCGCGTCGGGCCGGACCGGCCCGAGCAGCGGCTCGAAACAGGCCCAGCGCAGCGCCGCCGGCGTCTGGGCGAGGTGGCCGATCCGGCCAAGCCGGTCGTGGTCCTCGACCGAGACGCCGGGCCACAAATTCGGCAACGGCCACGGATCGAGGCCGACCGGCCGGACATGCGCCTCGGCGGGCGCGCCGGGCGCGGGCGCGACGCGGCCGAACCCGATGGCCCAGCGCCGTCGCGTCCGCGCCGTTTGCGGCGCCGCGGCGCGGCCGGAGCGCCCCGGCGCGCCCCTTGAGACGCCGCCCGCGGCACAAGGGTCGGCTCGCAGCGCCGCCGCCAGCCGCCCGATCTCGACGGCGATGCGGCCGGGCGTGTGCGGGTCGCAGTAATAGGCGCGCATGCGCGCAGCGCGCTTGGTCAACACCAGAAAGCGGTGCCAGTGGGCGACGGCGATCACGGCGTGCACCCGATCGAGGATCGCGGTGGCGAGCCCCTCGTGGAACAGATCGGACAGCGAGCCGACGAAGATGCGTTGCGGGTCGCGCCGAAACAGCGGCCAGGTCAATAAATCGTCGCTGACGCGCATCGCCCCGGTCCATACCTGACCGCCCGGCCCGGGCTGGACCAGCCCGGCATAGCGGGCCCCGGCGCGGCCGCCCGTTCGCGCAAGCTGCGCCACCGTCCGCATCGCGTCGCAATGGTCGCAGCCCGGGCTGACGCCGGAGCAGCCGATGATCGGGTTCCAGGTCGCCTCGCGCGGCTCCGACGGCGCGCCCCTGGTCATGTCGCGGTCGCCGGCGGTCCGGTCGGCGGCGGTCCGGTCGGCGGCGGCCAGCCGCAAGCGCGAATCGAGGCCTTGCTGGTCGCCTGTCATCGGCGCGCCGAGCCTCCCGGCGGCGCCGCTCCACCGGCGCTTGATTTCCGCACCGCCGCATCCCTGGATCACAGACTCGCGGAATTATTATGAGTGTTATACCAAAATTGCAACTATTGGAATGTATGGTTAACATAATCTATATTTATAGTTAATAAGGCCACGGCGCGCCGCGAGGCGCATGATCCGACGCCCGACTTCACGCTTTCGTCATCGATCTCGATTCGCCGCGCCGGCCGGGCTAGCCTGCGGCCGCGGCGTTTCGCCGCGATCCACGGACAGGAGGACCAAGTGAAGATCGAGGGTGGCTGCCTATGCGGCAAAGTGCGCTATTCGGCCGACGCCGAGCCGGCTTTCGTCGGCGTGTGCCATTGCAGGAATTGCCAGAAGGGGACCGGGGCCGCCTTTGCCGTCGTGGTCGCGCTGCCCAAGCCGGCGCTGAATGTGCAGGGCAGCCCGAGGACCTTCGACGACCGCGGCGACAGCGGCCAGATTTTGCATCGCCGGTTTTGCGCCGATTGCGGCTCGTCATTGTTCGACGAGGCTCAGGCCATGCCCAACGTGGTCATGGTCCTGGCCGGGACGCTCGACGATGCGAGCTGGGTCGAGCCGGCGATGGAGATCTACACCGACAGCGCCCAGCCCTGGGTCAGCCTCGGCGGCGACCGGCAGCGCTTCGCGAAGATGCCTACCCGACCCTGAGCGGGCTCACCGCGGCGGGCGGTTGACGGTCACCACGCGCCAGCCGTGGCCCCGGCCGGGGCCGGCGACGTGGTCGATGCGGGTGAGCGAGCAGTTCTCGACCGAGATGGCGAGCGCCGCCTCCGGGTCGAGGCCGAGCGCCACGGCGAGCGCGGCGCGGATCGTCCCGCCATGCGCCACGGCGATGATGTCGCGCCCGGCATGGGCGGCGACCAGCTCGCTGACCGCGCGCGAGACGCGCTCGACGACGGCGACAAAGCTCTCGCCGCCGGGCGGAGCCTCGTGCGCCGGCGCGTGCCAAAAGCGGTGGAAATCGCCGTTGCGCGAGCGGTGCAGCTCGTCATAGGTCAGGCCCTGCCAGTCGCCGAAATTCTGCTCGGCGAGGTCGGCCATCATGATCGCCTCGGGGCCGGGGATCGGCCGCGGCCCCGGCAGGCCGGCGCGGATGATGGCCGCCGCGGTCTCGTGGGTGCGGCGCAGATCGCTCGTCGCCCACACCGCCCCGCCCGGCAATTGCGCGGCAAGGCCGGCGAAGGCCGCGGCGTCGGAGCAGTCGCAGGACAAGTCGGCGCGGCCATAGATGCGTCCGCCATGCGCCACCGGCGCGTGCCGCACCCACCACAGCTGCGTCGTCGACGGGCTCATCTCGCCGCCGCCGCGAGCAGCATCGCGATCTCCGCGATTTGCTGAAACGCCCCGAGCACATCGCCCGTGTAGCCGCCGAGCCGGCGTTGCGCAAGCGCCGCCGCCGCGCACACCGCCGTCGCCGCGAAGGCGATCGCGACGGCGCCGCGGCCCGGCCCCAGCGCCGCCAGCGCGATCACCGCGCCGATCGCCGCCGCCGCGCCCGCGACCCTTGCCGAGGGCCGCCCCGCCATGGCGCCGAGGCCGTCGCCGCGGGCCGGCGTCATCGCCCACATCGCCGCCGGCAGCGCCGCGCGCGACACGGCGTGCGCGGCGACCAGGGCGAGCGCGGCGAACACCGCCGCGCCGATCTGCGCCAGCGCCGCGGCGCGCAACCCGACGCCGAGCGCCAGCGCCAGCGCGCCGAACGCGCCGATCCGGCTGTCGCGCATGATCGCGAGCCGCGATTCGCGGTCATGGCCGCCGGCGAGCCCGTCGGCCGCGTCGGCGAGCCCGTCCTCGTGCAAGCCCCCGGTCAGCGCGATGCCGGCGAGCGATCGCCAGCAGCGCCGACGGCCCGTCGCCGAGCCCGATCAGCTGCGCCGCCACAAAGACGACCGCCGCCGCCGCGCCGATCCCGGCCCCGACCAGCGGGAACGCCCAGCCCGCCTCGGCGAGCCGCCCGCCGCCCGGCCCCGGCGCCGGGATCCGGGTCAGGAACGCGGTGGCGACGGCAAAGCCGGAGAAGAGGCCGGGTCTGCGGTCGGGCGGGCCGTCGGGGGTTGTCATCGCCGGACGATAGCGTTTCCGCTTGGGCCGGGGGAGCGGTTCGGCGAGGATCGCCGCGACGAGGAGAAGCCCGATGGACGAGCCGGTCACGAGCCTCGACGAGATCCGCGCGCTCCTGGCGCACCTGCCGGGCCCCGACCTCGAGGCCGCCGCTGCGGCGAGCCGGCGCCAGGCGCAGCTGACCAAGCCCGCGGGGTCGCTCGGCCGGCTTGAAGAGCTGGCGGTTTGGCTCGCCACCTGGCAGGCGCGTCACCCGCCGACCCTCGACCACCCGCGCGCCGCAGTCTTCGCCGGCAACCACGGCGTGGCCGCGCGCGGCGTCTCCGCCTATCCGTCAGCGGTGACGGCGCAGATGGTGCAGAATTTCATCGCCGGCGGGGCCGCGATCAACCAGCTCTGCCGAATCGTCGATGCCGACCTGAAGGTCTACGAGATGAGCCTCGACCAGCCGACCGGCGACATCGTCGAGGGGCCGGCGATGACCGAGGCCGAATGCGCCAGGGCGATGGCCTACGGCATGATGGCGGTCGAGCCCGGGATCGACGCGCTGGCGCTGGGCGAGATGGGGATCGGCAACACCACCGCCGCGGCGGCGCTCTGCGCCGCTCTTTTCGGCGGCGGCGCGGAATTGTGGACCGGGCCCGGCACCGGGGTCTCGGGCGCCGCGCTCGACGCCAAGCGCCGCGCCGTCGCGGCGGCGGTGGCGCGCCATCGCCCGGCGGCCGGCGACCCGTTCGACCTCTTGCGCCGGCTGGGCGGGCTCGAGCTCGCGGCAATCGCGGGCGCGGTCCTCGCCGCGCGGCTCGGGCGGGTCCCGGTCGTGCTCGACGGCTTCACCTCGACCGCCGCCGCGGCGGTGCTGTTCGCCGCCGACCCGCATGCGCTCGACCATTGCGTCGTCGCCCATGTCTCGGCCGAGCCGGGCCACCGGCATCTGCTCGAGCGGATCGGCCAACGGCCGCTCCTCGACCTCGGCATGCGGCTCGGCGAGGGCTCGGGGGCGGCGCTCGGCCTGATGCTGCTGAAGGCGGCGGCCGCCTGCCACACCGGGATGGCGACCTTCGCCGAGGCCGGGGTCAGCGGGCCGGGCTGAGCGCCATGCGGGCGTCGGTCAGCGGGCGAGCGCCAGCAGCGCATCATCGATGACATAGCCGATATGGCGCGTCGGCGCAGCGTCCAGGATCGCGAACACGGCGTCGCGGTCTTCGCCCTGGCGCGACGCCAGCCGCGCCCGCGGCGGCAATGTGCGCGAAATACCCCGGGCCGGGTCGCGCGGCGGCGCATTCGCAAGAGATGACTTAGCCTGCAATGTTGGTTAAAATGGCAATAGAGAGGGAGAAAACCAGACTTATGCGACGGCTTCTCACTGAGTGAGCCGTCACTCTCGGAAAGGCGAGACGTTGAGATCGAATCTTAATTCGGCAGAGGATTACATCGCTTCGGTGTCCGCGACGAGGTGGATGCCACGGGTGGCGCCGAGAATTTATCTGGTCGGCCCCATGCGGGCGGTCGCACCGGGCGGCGCCGATTTTTTGCCCCGCGGAAGAAAAACGCGCGGACTACTGGCCTGCTTGTGCCTGGCGCAAGGCGAGCGTGTTTCGCGAAGTCGTCTTGTCGGCCTGCTGTGGGACCGTTCGGCGGAGCCGCAGGCCCGAATGAGCCTGCGCCAATCACTCTCCGAGCTCAACGGCGTCGTCAATCGCCACGTCCCCGGCCTCGTTGAGATCGGTCGCGACAGCGCGCGGATAGATGTCCAGAAGTGCTGGATCGATGCGCTCGCAATCATCGAGGCCGGGACCGACGCGACCGCGGATGCCAGCAATCTCGTCCAGCCTGATGGCGAACGCCTCCTCGAAGATCTCGGCGGGATCACGCCATCCTTCGATCAGTGGCTGTCCGCCGAGCGGACGCGTTTCGAGGATCGTGTGCGGTATATTTTGGAGGGGGAGCTCGACCGCCTCACCGAGCAGAACGCGAAACCGGAGGTGCGCGCGGCGGCTGCCCGCCGACTGGTCAACTTCGAGCCGACCCACGAGAGCGGCGTGCGCAGCCTGATGAAGGCTTTTGCGCAAATGGGGGACCGCGCCCAGGCGATCCGCGAATTCGAGCGTTGTCGACAGGTTCTGCTGACCGTGCTCGACCTGCCGCCTTCCAGGGAGACGATGGCCGTCTATGAGGCCGTGCGGACCGAGTTGCCCGAGGTGGCTTCCCCGGCGATCTTCGAGGAGCCCCCAGGCGCCAAGCGAAGCGAGGCCGTGGAGGACAGGTCGCTTCCGGTGTTCCCCGTTCCCTGGGAGATCAAGAAACAAAGCGATGCCGCCGCTCTCCCGTCCGGCGCCGCAGGCGAGGCGAGGCATCGGCTCTCAATCGCAGTGTTGCCGTTTCGCAATCTCACCGGCGATCCGACGCATCACTTCGTTGCCGAGGGGCTGGTCGAGGATCTTATCGAAGCATTGTCTCGTGTCCCGGATTTCTTCGTGATTTCCCGTTTGTCGACGCTCGCCTTCAGGAACCAGGACCGCCACCCGCGCGAGATCGGCAATGTGCTGGGAGTTCACTATGTTCTCTCGGGCAGCCTGCGCGTCCTCGACGATCGCCTGCGTCTGACGATCGAGCTGACCGACACGCAGCTCGGCGCCGCGCTCTGGGTCGCAAAATTCGACGAGCGGTTTTCCGACCTCTTCGAGGTTCAGGACCGGCTGACCGAAATGATCGTTCAAAAAGTCGCGCCCTACCTGCATGCGGCCGAGATCAGCCGCATCCGCGTCAAGCGGCCGGACACCCTGGAGGCCTACGAGCTCTTTTTGCGCGCGCAGGAGAATATGCACAATTCCTCGCGCACGGTGTTCGAGGCGTCGGAAGGGCTGTTCGACGCTGCGATCGCAAAGGATCCGAACTACGCCGCCGCTCTCGCCTGGCGGGCTTACTGGCATGTGCTGCGCGTCGGACAGGGATGGTCGCCGGATCCGGCGGATGACGCGTCCCAGGCCGACCGTTTTGCGCGGGCGGCGATCGAGTGCAACAGCATGGAGCCGATGGCGCTCGCGGTTCACGGTCATGTTGTGTCCTACCTCTACAAGGATTTCGATCTCGCGTTGCGCCGCTTCGAAACGGCGCTGCGCATCAATGCCAATACCGCGCCGGCATGGCTGTGGAGCGCCGCGGCCCATGCGTGGATGGGCAATGGATCGTTGGCCATCGAACAGATCGACAAGGCGATGGCGCTGTCGCCCTACGACCCTCTGATGTACGCCTACAGCGGCAACGCCGCGATGGCTTATCTCGTCGATGGCCAGTATGAGCGGGCGATCGAATGCGCCTTGCGGTCCTTGCATGAGAACCGCACCTATACGTCTGCGCATACGGCAGCTCGTAATGGCGCTTGTGCTGGCCGGCCGCGAGGACGAAGCCCGCGCATCGGCGCGGCGTTTATTGGAGCTCGAGCCGGGGTTGACCGTAGCGGGCTTCCGGCGTCGCTACCCCGGCAGCGACAGCTCGCACGCCGATCTCCTTTGCAATGCCCTCGCGCGGGCCGGGGTGCCGCCTTCTACTCAGAACACAACCGAAACGGCGCACGAATAAATCTCTGCCGGCGCGTGATCCACCCAGTC
Source organism: uncultured Alphaproteobacteria bacterium (assembly GCA_963716115.1). Taxonomy (GTDB): domain Bacteria; phylum Pseudomonadota; class Alphaproteobacteria; order ATCC43930; family CGMCC-115725; genus AP-15. Next base: position 204,566 of record CAVQSZ010000008.1, on the reverse strand, counting down.
CGGCATCAACAGGCAAGGCCCGCGCCGCGACCCCTGGATGCCCACGGAACTCGTCCCTGGGCTGAAGGCCCTCGGGCCGAGCCGGCCACGACGAAACGGGTGAACCGTCTGTCCGGGTCTGAGCGCACTTACGTCTTATCGCGTTTTCGAGCCCTCGACGTGCGAGAGCTTAGAGTCTGACCCGAAATGAAACCCGTTATTTCAGTGCGTTATCGTCGCCCCGTGCGCCTTCAGCCCACGGGCTTGTCCCGTGGGGAAAGCGGGGGTCCAGAGCCTGCCCCTGGCATGAACAGGGGGAACCGTTCGAGCCCTTGGAGCACTGGGTTCCCGCTTTCGCGCAGGGCTGTCCGGGGAAATTCTCCTTGCACGCCAAGCGGGTTCCTACTTGGTATGGAACGCAGCAAAAGCCGTCTTGGCCGGGCTCGTCCCGGCCATCCACGCCTTCCGGCGCCCGAAGTAAAGACGTGGATGCGCGGATCAAGTCCGCGCAAGACGACTTTAGATTGTTCCCGACGAAGAACAACATTCTTGAATTGAAGACCCGATCTTCCCCGGACAGCCCTGCGCTTTCGCGGGAACGACGGACCTATTGACATATAATGACTCATTCAAGTCGTACTCTTAAAGGGCACGAGTAGACTGGAGCCAGTGAGCGAGCCCTACCCCGCCAACACCAACAGATTGAGCTCCGCAGGCGGGTTCCGGCAAGCGGGCGCCGCCGCGCGAGAATCGAAATAATCGGCCCTACGGTCGAACCTGACCGAGAGGTCCAGCACCTCCCTTCGCGCGACCGGGCCGTGACAGAGGCGGGCGAGCTTGCGAAGCTCGTGCGCCATTTCTCGATAGTGTGCGCCGTCAAGAGGCGGGGCGCTGTTCCGTAGCTCTCTCATAAGTGATCCCCAATCGGCTATTCAATCCTGAATGCGAGTAGCGCGCAAACCAGCAAGACCACGCAGCTCGAACGCCCGGTCCCAGGAAAGGAGCTCTTCCTGCGACAGCTGGTAGACGCGGCAAGCCTCTTCGATCGTGATCCCGCCGTTCCGCACGGCAGCCACCACTGCCGCCTTGCGACGGACGACCCATCTCTTCGTGTTCGGATGTGGCAGATTTTCCACGAGCTGCCTCCCTTCTCAGTGATCCGTCCGAAGGCCGTTTCATCAGGGACCCGAGGGTGGGAAGGTGCGCCGCTCGACCGGCCAAATCCGTTGCTGTCGTCGCCTGCTCGTAAAAACCGCGCCATTTTTGTTGATCGCTGTCCTCTAGCAGGGTGCGGAAAAAAGTCGGCTGTCATTCCGGGACGGCCCTCCGGGGCCGGTCCCGGAACCCATGAACCCCGGCCAAACCCCTGATTTTCCGAAGCCGGTGTTTATGGATTCCGGGCTCGCGGGCGCAGCCCGCCCCCCGGAATGACGGTGATCGGCCTTTTTCCACACCCTGCTAGGGCTCCCCGGCGCGCACGTAAATTCGCGTTCTCATAACGGTATTTTCACGATATTCGGCACGTTTGTCACCCATTTTTTTTGCGATCGTAGTGGGCGGGGCTTGGCCTAACCGGGATTCCCTGAACCTCGTCCGAAGGGCAAGCCAGGCGTCGATTCGAGGGCGCGGTCATCCGCGAGCCCGGAGGTCCAAGGACACAGGGGCTCGAAATCGGGCGCAGGGTCGTCTTCATCGATGCGGCGAGCGCGATTCTCGATGGCGAAGCGGTTTTGCGAGCGGCTGGCGATAGGTGGCCTTGAGCTGGGCAAGCACCGTGCGGAGGGGCAAACACCGTGCCAAGGCCTGCTCATTCAGCGATAAATCACGTCTTTTTCACGATATGAAGAAGCGCGTTTTCACGTGCGCTTATCCCGACGCGTGCAAATCTCACATTCGTTACCGGGGCGATTTTGCTCTACCGGTAATAGAGGAGATGGACGAGATGTATACGACCGAACGGCTCACCGCCGGCTTCCCGACCTTGCGGCAGCCCAAGCCCGAGACCGTCGACCGCGGCGCGGTGCGCCTCGGCAGCGGCTGCATCACCGCCGGCTTCCCGACCCTGCGGCAGCCCAAGCCCGAGACCGTCGACCGCGGCGCGGTGCGCCTCGGCAGCGGCTGCATCACCGCCGGCTTCCCGACCCTGCGGCAGCCCAAGCCCGAGACCGCCGACCGCGGCGCGGTGCGCCTCGGCAGCGGCTGCATCACCGCCGGCTTCCCGACCCTGCGGCAGCCCAAGCCCGAGACCGTCGACCGCGGCGCGGTGCGCCTCGGCAGCGGCTGCATCACCGCCGGCTTCCCGACCCTGCGGCAGCCCAAGCCCGAGACCGTCGACCGCGGCGCGGTGCGCCTCGGCAGCGGCTGATCACCGCCGGCTTCCCGACCCTGCGGCAGCCCAAGCCCGAGACCGCCGACCGCGGCGCGGTGCGCCTCGGCAGCGGCTGCATCACCGCCGGCTTCCCGACCCTGCGGCAGCCCAAGCCCGAGACCGTCGACCGCGGCGCGGTGCGCCTCGGCAGCGGCTGCATCACCGCCGGCTTCCCGACCCTGCGGCAGCCCAAGCCCGAGACCGCCGACCGCGGCGCGGTGCGCCTCGGCAGCGGCTGCATCACCGCCGGCTTCCCGACCCTGCGGCAGCCCAAGCCCGAGACCGTCGACCGCGGCGCGGTGCGCCTCGGCAGCGGCTGCATCACCGCCGGCTTCCCGACCCTGCGGCAGCCCAAGCCCGAGACCGCCGACCGCGGCGCGGTGCGCCTCGGCAGCGGCTGCATCACCGCCGGCTTCCCGACCCTGCGGCAGCCCAAGCCCGAGACCGTCGACCGCGGCGCGGTGCGCCTCGGCAGCGGCTGCATCACCGCCGGCTTCCCGACCTTGCGTTAGGACCTCGACGACCACCGCGGAAACGGAGTGCGAGAGATGGCGAAGCCGGCTCAGAGTGTAATCTGCCGATTTTACCAGCTCATCCCCGACGCTCCGGTTCCGCGGCCGGCCGATCGTTCGGCCGACGGCATGCTTCCCACGCGGGGCTATCGCTATTGCGAAGCCCTCGCAGCCGCTTCTGCCTTCGGCTGGTACATCTACCCGCCGCTGAACTTCAGCTTAGTGTGGGATGGCGTCGAGATCGCGTGGACCTACGAAGGCGCCGAGGATTGGTACCCGTTGCGGGGCGCTCAGTTCCCCGGATTTCGTCAGCTGTTCGAGGAAACGGCGCCCGAGCCGGTCAAGGCGCTGTCGCCGCCCTTTTTGGTTCCCGCGCGCGAGCCCGGCGTCGTGCAGATCTGGAGCGGCTACCTGGCGCGGACCGCGCCGGGCTGGGCATTGCTTTCTCGCGGCCCCGCGAACATCCCGCGAACCCAAGGTTACGAATATTTCGAAGGCATCATCGAGTCGGAAACCTGGTTCGGCCCGCTGTTTACCAACATCCGGCTGACCCGCACAAATTCGCCGATCGAATTCCACATCCGCTACCCGCTGTTCCAGGTGCAGCCGTTGCTGCGCCAATGTTACAACACGCCCTCTTTTGAAGTCCTCAGCCTGGCGGAGCTCAGTGCAGCCGATTGGCAAAGTTTCGAGGCGACGATGAAACCCAATGCCGATCAGATGCGGATGCTCGGACACTATGCGGCGGGGACGCGGCGGCGAAGCCGACGGAAGTCGTAAGGCGGTTTGCCGGTTGCAGCTACAATTCCGACAATGACAATCCCGGTTCCCAGCCACGCCACCACGCTTACCCGCTCTCCGAGGATGACCCACCCCAAGAGGGCTGCCCAGACCGGTTGGAGATAGGCAACGAGCGCCGCTGGAACCGATGGCGCGCGCGCCAGAAGACGCAGATAGAGCGCTGTCGGCGCCGCCGAGCAAACAACCCCGACGATCACCAGCAACAGCCACACTGCCGCGGGCTGGCTCCATTCTGCCCGCGGCTCAAACGTAACCGAAATCAGGGCGGCGATTACGGCCCCGCAGGCTTGCTGGCCGCACGCCAGCGCCGCGGGATCCGCGGAGGCGACATAACGGCCATAAACGGTTCCGCAGGCAAAGCACAGCGCCGTAAGAAGCATCGCTGCAATGCCAACGAGCGACCCGCGGCCGCCGAAGACCGCGACTGGTCCAACGATCAGCAGGATACCTGTCAGGCCGATTGAGATCCCGGTAAGTTGGCGGCGGCGGAAAGGTTCTTCGACAAAGAGGAGGTGCGCCAACACTGCGACCATCAACGGAACAGTCGCTTGCAGCATCGCGACGACGGCGCTGTCGACCCGGCTCACCGCCGTAGCGGTCAACACATTGGCGAGCCACCCATTGGTGGTCCCGAGAACGACCATGTGACCGATGTTCTGCCAACGAAGCGGCCGCGACCGGCCGGAATGGGCAGGCGGCGTTCGGGTCCGCAAAGCCAGCCACAGGAGCAGCGCCGACATCGCGATAAACCCGCGTGACGCCGCGAACGCGAAAGGAGGCATCGACTCTGTGATAAGCTTCACGAAAGCGAAGCTGCTGCCCCACGTTCCCGAGATGACAATCAGATTCAGCCACAGAGCAGGAAGCGGTAGTTTCCCCATCTCCGTATCGACGGCGCTGCCAAGCAACAATCAAAACCGAAGGGTCAATTCTTAACCGATTGTTCGCCATCAGTCCAGCGAACGCTCGCAAGGCCGGGCCGATCACGGTTCGAGGCGATCACGGGGTCCGGCGCGACACCGCCGGCTTGGATCACGCCGGCGCCCCAGGCCGTGGAAATGGCGTCCTCGTTGTGCCGGATCTCATCCGCCCGGAGAACCTTGACCCTCGTTTGCGGCGCCCGCCACTTTGCCCCCGGCGGTCTCTCCGGGTTGCCCGAGCGCGGTCGGTCTCGCTGAGCCGGCGTCCTTCCCGGGGGCCTCGGAGCCCTTTGCGCGCCCTGTCAACTGCTCGAGCTGGCCCGGTCGCGACAGCCATCTTCGGAGTGAGTTGAATTCGAACCCTGGCGCCTTCGACGCCAATACACGAAACAAACGTGAAAGCATAGGATAGTCGGCAGGTCCGTAGAACGCGATGTCGCTTGCCAGCTCGATCTCGTGCTCGATTGCGACATCCAGCAAGGCTAAGAAATCTTCGGTGGTCGTCGCCGGCGAATCCTGGATTTCGGCGACAAGCGAGCTGATTTCGAGCAACAGCTTCGCTTGGCGCTTGCGCATTGGCGCCAGGTCGGCCCCGCTCGCCCGGGCCGCTTCGATCGCGACGGCGAGCTCTTGGTGCTCGTCCTCGAGCCTTACCCATTGCTCGTGCAGCGCAGACGCAGAGGCGTGCAGGCTTTCAGTCACTCTCTCTCACGCTTGCCCTATCGGCATCATCCGACCGATGGCTCATATCGACTTTAGCCGATCTGCTTCGCCTGACGCAATTTGTCCGTGTGAACCCGCCCGCGCCGACGGCAGCCGCGCGCCCACAGCGCGGCCTCCGCGGGGCCTGGGAAAGAGCCGGAGCTGATCTTATTTCGCGACCATGACATCGGAAGCCTTGATCACCGCAATGGCGTCATCGCCGGCCGCAAGGCCGAGCTCGTCCACGGCCTCGTTGGTGATCGAGGAGGTGATGACGACACCGTTGCCGATGTCGATCCGGACATGCGCGGTCGTCGCGCCTTTGCGCACTTCGACCACCTTGCCCTTGATTTGATTGCGTGCGCTGAGCTTCATTGCAGTTCTCCAGGTTTAAAGAGCACGGCTCGAAATGATTGTTCCCTTATCAGCAGGTTATTCGTCGTTCCCGCGAAAGCGGGAACCCAGGCGGGCAAGGGCTCGAACGCGTCCCCCCTGTTCACGCCAGGGGCAGGCTCTGGACCCCCGCTTTCCCCACGGGACAAGCCCGTGGGCTGAAGGCGCACGGGGCGACGATAACCCGCTGAGATAACGCGCTTCATTTCGAGTGGGACACTAAGTGAGGGCTACTACGCCGCGCGCGGCCCAGGCGGTCGCGGCCATCGAGCGCAGCCCGTCGGGGGCGCCGGCGAGATAGGCGCGCCGCACGGCGGCTTCGAGCGCGCCAAGCCGGTTCGCGCTCAGCCCCTTGACGTAGTCGCCGACCGGTCCCTGCGCGTCGGCGATCGGCTCCCAGTAGTCGGCGAAATCGCGGTATTCGATGCGGATCGTCAGCGAGGCTTCGACGATGTCGCGCAGCCCGGCGTCGCGAAACGCGGCGGCGAGCTGGCCCGGCCCGGTCAGCGGGCTCGCATAATGGCGGGCGCGGGCGGCGTCGGCGGCGGGATCGAGCGCCGCCGCGGTGTCCCAGAAGATCCGCTGGTAGACAAGGCCGCCCGGAAAATCCCAGACCGCCGCGGCAACGGTCCCGCCGGCGCGGGTGACCCGCCGCATGCCGGCGATCGCGCGCGAGGGATCGGACATGAAATTGAGCGCCAATTGCGACAGCGCGCGGTCGAAGCTGCCGGCCGGCAGGTCCAGCGCGACCGCGTCGCCGACCCGAAAATCGAGGCGAGGGTCGGCCGAGCGGGCGGCGGCGTAGGCGATATAGGGGGCGGCGATGTCGACGCCGGTGATCGCGGCAGGCTGCGGCCGGGCGGCAAGCGCCAACGCCAGGCTGCCGGAACCGCAGCCGACATCGAGCACCCGGTCGCCCTCTTCGATCCCGGCGAAATCGATCAGCGCCTCGGCCAGCAGGCCGCTCCAGCGGCCCATCAGGCGCTGATAGGCCTCGGCGTTGTCGGCGGTGTAGCGCGAGGGCATGGCAGCGGCTCAACGGGTGGGGCAGGCTCGGATCACGGCGTCACAAGGCTGATCGGCCGGCGGGCGATCGCCAAGAGCCGGCGCACCTTTTCCAGCGGCGCGGCCAGCCCCTCGGGCGTCGGCGCGCAGCCGATCTCGCGCAGCTTCCGACGAACGAGATCAGGCGGGCGCGGGCCAGCCGCCCGGCGGAGTTGTGCACTAAGCGCTTGTGCTCAGACGGCGACAAGAGGCTCACTCAACCGTCATGGCCGGGCTTGTCCCGTGGGCCTTCAGCCCACGGACCTGATCCGTGGCCATCCACGATTCGCGGCACAAAGCTTGCCGGTTTCCGTGGATGCCCGGCACAAGGCCGGGCATGACGAGTGCGTCGAGACTGCATCATCTGAATGCGCCTAAGCGCCCGGCCTTCGCCCAAGGGGACGGCCGGCCGCCGCCTGCCGCGGCTGCACCCGCCGCAACAGCGCCAATCCGAGCAGCGCGGATGCGAGGAGCAGCAAGGAGCCGGGCTCGGGGACAACCGCGTCGATCACCTCGAGGCTGACCAGGTTGGAAACGTAACGTCCGCCGCGAATGTCGCCGGGCGCGACGACGCGGGCAAAGCCGTCCGGGCCGAGCGGTCCGCCATCGACCGCATAGGCGATCAGATCGGGCGCGCCGGCGCCGCCGAACATCGGATCGAGCTCGCCCAAGGAGAAGATCGCCTCGTAGCCGTCGCTGCCGGTCGCGAGCACGTAGAAGTTCAGGATGTCGTTCTTGACCGCCGGGTCGGTCAGCACGCCGGCGTCGGTCAGCAGGGTCCACAGCGAAACGCCGGTGAACGTCGCGGTCACCGACCCGCCGCCGGCGAGATAGGTCACGGTCTCGGTCGTCGCCGGCAGCGCCTGCAGGCTCGACAAATTGTAGGCGCCCGGCGTGCGGACAGCCCCGGAAAGGGAAAATTCCGTGGTTTCGCCGCCGCCTGCAGACGGCAGCGACGGAGCGGTCCCGACCCGGATATTCGCCAGGTTGGAGACATAGCGGCCACCGAAATTATCCTTAGCCGCGACGATGCGCGCGAACCCGGTCGAGCCGAGCGGCGCGCCGTTTTCGTCATATCCGACGAGCACTTGTGGGTCGACGCCGCCGAAATTGGGGTTGACCTCCCCCAGCGAGAACAGCGCGCTGTATCCGTCGCTGCCGGCAGCGAGGGCATATTGGCGCAGCACCCCGTTCTTCACCGGCGGGCTCCGCAGCCCCGCTGCGTTGAGCAATGTCCACAGCGTCGGCCCGGTGAAGGTTCCGGTCTGCGGTCCGGCCCCGGTCTTATAGGTGACCGTCTCGGTCGTCGGCGGCAGCGACTTCAGCCCGGTGCGATCGTAGATCGTCGGCGCGGCCACATCGCCGGTCACGCTGAGCTCGGTGGTCGGAGCCGCCCGGACCTGCCCCATCAGCAGGACGAGAACCCCCAACGCAGAAACGCCGGCCCTGCTGATCAAGCTCGCCTCGCGCATGCTGTCCTTCCCCTCGCAATCCGGGCTGGTCGACGGCGCCCCGGCTCGGCGCGACGGTATAGCCTGATGGATATATCGACCCCCGACAAAGCTGCATTGCAGCCTCGCTTGACACTGCATGGCGAGGCCTCGCATGATCGCGGGATATCTAAAAGGATATATCGAAGACGATGGGACCGTTGACGCCTCGTCGCGGCGGATGGCTGCTGGCGCTCCTGCTGATAATCGCGCCGCCGGCTTGGGCCCGCACGCTGACCGATGCGACCGGACGGTCGGTCGACGCGCCGGACCGGATCGAACGGGTTATGCCGGCCGGTCCGCCCGCCGCCGTGCTTCTTTACACATTGGCGCCGGAGAAGATGATCGGCTGGCCCCACGCACCGAGCCCGGCGGCAAAAGCATTCCTCGAAGGGCCGGTTGCCAGCCGGCCGGAGCTCACGCCGCTGATCCGCGACGGCAAGGTTCAGTCGGAAGCAATCCGGGCGGCAAAGCCGGACCTGATCCTCGATTACGGCTCGACATCGACGCGATACGCCGAGCGCGCCGCCCGCATACAGCAGGAGACGGGCGTCCCGGTGGTGCTGCTCGACGGCAGGCTCGAGCGCACCCCGGAGATCTACCGGTTGCTCGGACCGGTCCTTGGAGCCGAAGCCCGGGCCGATGAGCTTGCCGCCGCGGCCGAGCGCCTGCTCGCGATCACCCGAGAAAAGGCGCCGGCCCGCCATCAGCAAGGAGAGGTGAGGGCCTATTACGCGCGCAGCGCCGACGGGCTCACGACGGCGAGCGCCGCCTCGAGCCTCGGCGACGTGCTGCGCCTCCTCGATGTGACGAACGTCGCCGACGGCGCCGGCCCGGGCGAGCTTTTGCACGTCACCAGGGAGCAGATCGCTGCGTGGCAGCCGGAGGTGATCGTCACCAACAATCCGGAATTCTGGAAGGCGCGCACGGGACCGGGTTGGGCCGATCTCCGCGCGGTGGCGCCAAGGCCGCGTTTACCTGGCGCCCGCCCTGCCCTTCGGCTGGATCGACGAGCCGCCATCGGTCAACCGGCTGCTCGGGCTGCTGTGGGCCGGCCATGCTCTCTATCCGGCGGCCTATCCCGACGACCTCAAGGCCGAGGCCCGGGATTTCTACCGCCGTTTCTATCGGGTCGAGCTCACGGATCGGCAGCTCGACGCGCTGCTGCCTTGAATGCAGAGAGGGAAGCCCATGGGTAACGTAAGACGGCTTTGCGCCGCCGCCGTCATCGTCCTGACGGCGGTTCTCCCCGCCCAGGCGGCGCAGGCGGCCGATGTCGTGGTCTTCGCCGCGGCGAGCCTGAAAAACGCGCTCGACGACGCAACGCAAGCGTTCACGGCCAAGAGCGGCGCGCCGGCAAAAATCTCCTATGCGGCGAGCTCGGCCCTGGCGAAGCAGATCGAGAGCGGGGCCCCGGCCGACATGTTCATCTCGGCCGACCTCGCCTGGATGAATTTTCTCGAGGAGCGCCATCTGATCCGGCCGGAGACCCGGCGAAACCTGCTCGGCAACCGGCTGGTGCTGGTCGCGCCCGCCGACAGCGGCGTCAAGGCCGAGATCAAGCCCGGCTTCGACCTCGTGAAGCTGCTCGCCGGCGGGCGCCTGGCGATGGCCGACCCGGACAGCGTCCCGGCCGGCAAATACGGCAAGGCGGCGCTCGAAAAGCTCGGTCTGTGGGACTCGGTCAAGACCCATGTCGCGCCGAGCGAGAACGTGCGCTCGGCGCTGCTGTTCGTGTCGCGCCGCGAGGCGCCGCTCGGCATCGTCTACGCGACCGACGCCGCGGCCGACCCCGGCGTCAAGATCGTCGGCGTCTTCCCCGAGGATTCGCACCCGCCGATCATCTATCCCGTGGCCTTGACCGCCGACAGCAAGAACCCCGACGCCGCCCGGCTGCTCGACTTTCTCGAATCGCCGGCGGCGAAGCCCTTTTTCGATAAGCAGGGCTTTACCGTGCTCGGCCCGGCGAAATAGCTCATTCGCCCATTTGCAAGAGCGCGCCGCGGCGCCGCGCGTCGCGGAACGCGACCAGAAAGACCGCCGCCCCGGCCGCCAGCCAGACCGCGTCGAGCGCCGCCGCGGTGAGAAAATAATCGGTGTGGAAGACGCCGGTGAACAGCACCGCGCGCATGCCCTCGAAGACATAGGTCGACGGCAACGCCCAGGCGACGTGCTGCAGCCACAAGGGCAGGATCGAGACCGGGTAGTAGACCGCGCTGATCGGCGACAGCGTGAAGACGCAGAGCCAGGCCAGGCTCTCCGCCCCCATGCCGTGGCGCAGGATCATGCCGCAGATCGCCATGCCCAGCGCCCAGCCCATGACCAGCAGCACGACAAAAAACGCGATCAGCGGCAGCCCCAGGGAAAAGATCGAATAATGGTAGAGCGGGATCGCCAGCAAGGCCGCCGGCGCGACGCCGATCAGCACCCGAATGAGGCTCATCGCGACCAGGGACAGCACCCATTCGTGCGGCCGCAGCGGGGTGACGAAGAGATGGCCGAGGTTGCGCGCCCACATCTCCTCGAGAAACGAGATCGACAGGCCGAGCTGGCCGCGGAACAGCACGTCCCACAGCATCACCGCCGCCAAGCAGCACGCCGAAGGCGCGGAACACATAGCTGCTGTTGACATAGAGGAACTGGCTCATGAACCCCCAGATCAGCATCTGCAAGGTCGGCCAGTAGAGGAGCTCCAGGGTGCGCGGCCACGAGCTGCGCAGCAGGTAAAGATAGCGCAGCAGCATCGCCCACACCCGCCCGGCCGAGGCGCGCAGCGCGCCCAAAGCGGCGATCCGGGGTCACGACGCCGGCTCCAGCTCGGCCCGGCGCTCGCGCACGATGTCGAGAAACACCTCTTCGAGGTTGGCGCGGCCGTAGCGCGCGACGAGCGCCCGCGGGCTGCCGCGGTCGACGATATGGCCCGCTTTCATCATCAAGACGTCGGCGCACAGCCGCTCGACCTCGGCCATGTTGTGCGAGGCCATCAGGATCGTGGCCCCGGTGCGGGCGCGCCAGGCTTCGAGATAGCCGCGCACCCAATCGCCGGTATCGGGGTCGAGCGAGGCGGTCGGCTCGTCGAGCAGCAGCAATTCGGGCTCGTTCAAGAGCGCCTTGGCGAGCGCCACGCGGGTCTTCTGCCCGGCCGACAATTTGCCCGCCGGGCGTTCGAGGAATTCGGCGATCTGCAGATCCTCGGCCAGGCTCGCGATGCGCTCACGGCGTTGCGGCAGGCCATAGAGCCGGGCGTAGATCAGCAGGTTCTGGCGCACGGTCAGCCGGTGCGGCAGATCGACGAAGGGCGACGAAAAGTTCATCCGCGGCAGCACCCGGTAGCGATGCTTGAGGATGTCCTCGCCGAACACCCGCACCGAGCCCGCGGTCGGCAGCAGCAGGCCGAGCAGGATCGACAGGGTCGTCGTCTTGCCGGCGCCGTTGCCGCCGAGCAGCGCCGTGGTGGCGCCGCGGGCGACGCTGAAGCTGATCCCGTCGACCGCCACCGCGGTCGGATAGCGTTTGGTCAGGCTCTCGACTTTGACGGCCGGCTCGGACATCGCCCATATATGAGGCGCCGCGGCATCCTGAGCCAGCAGCGGGCTGGTTGGGGGTGCAATGCGCGCGATACAGGACGACAGCGTGACCGACGCCCCGCGCCCCGCCCAAAGCGAGCCCGCCGCCGGGTTCGGCCGGATCAGCCTGCGCACCCTGGTCCCGATCCGCTGGGTGGCGATCGCCGGGCAGGCGGCGACCATCCTCTTTGTTCATTACGTGCTGGGCTTTCGCCTGCCGCTGGCCCCGGCGCTGGCGGTGGTCGCGCTCTCGGCGCTGCTCAACGTCGTCCTGATCGTCCACCGGCGGGCGGCCACACGCCTCGGCGAGCGCTACGCCGCGCTCTATCTCGGCTACGACATCGTTCAGCTGGCGATCCTGCTCTATCTGACGGGCGGGCTGCGCAACCCGTTCTCGATCCTGATCCTGGCCCCGGTCACGGTGGCGGCGACGATCCTGTCGCGCCGCCCGGTGATCCTGCTCTCGGTCCTCGCCGTCGCTGCGATCAGCGTGCTGGCGCTGTGGCACTTGCCGCTGCCGTGGCGGACCGAGCCCGCGGTCTACCCGACCGCGCTGGTGATCGGGCTGTGGACCGCGCTGGTGCTGGCGACGGTGTTTATCGGCGCCTACACCTGGAGTGTCGCGCAGGAGGCGCGGCGGCTGCGCGACGCGATGGCGGCGACCCAGCTGGCGCTCGCCCGCGAGCAGCGGGTGTCGGCGGTCGGCGCGCTCGCCGCGGCGGCGGCGCACGAGCTCGGCAGCCCGCTGGCGACGATCGCCGTCGTCGCCAAGGAGCTGGCGCGCGAGCTCCCGGCCGACAGCCCGCACGCCGAGGACGCGGCGCTGCTCTTGAGCCAGTCCGAGCGCTGCCGCCGGATCCTGCTCGAGCTGTCGCACCAGCCCGAGGAGGATGGCGGCTCGCCCTACACCCGGCTGCCGGTCTCGGCCCTGGTCGAGGCCGCCGGGGCGCCGCACCAGGGGCAGGGCGTGCGGCTGATCTTCGCCGCCGCCGGCGACCCCGCCGAGCACGAGCCGCTGGTCCGTCGCAGCCCCGAGATCATCCACGGGCTCAACAACCTGATGCAAAACGCGGTGCAGTTCGCCCGCCGCGAGGTCAGCGTCACGACCTTTTGGGACGCGGCGGCGGTGAGCGTCGAGATCGCCGATGACGGCCCCGGCTTTCCCCCGCATCTGCTCGACCGACTCGGCGAGCCCTACATCTCGACGCGCGCCGGCGCCGCCGACCACATGGGGCTCGGCATCTTCATCGCGCAGAGCCTCCTGGAGCGCAGCGGCGCGCGGATCGCCTTCGAGAACCTCGCCGAAGGCGGCGCGCATATTGCGATTTCGTGGAGCCGTACCAATCTGGAAACGTCAGAGAGCATCCGTGCCCCCGCGTCCGCCGCGCATCGCCATCGCCAGCCGGCGGCCGACTAGCGGCGGGGGGCCGCCCGGGAGGCGAGCACCATGAACCTGATCGATCGACCGACCCGCCCCGGCGAAGGGCTCTGCGCCGCCTTGCGCGGCCTGCCGGATTCGGAGCGGACCCTGTTGATTGTCGACGACGACGCGCCGTTGTGCCAGCGCCTGGCGCGGGCGATGGAGCGGCGCGGCTTTATCGTCGCCACCGCCGACAGCGTCGCCGCCGGCGCCGCGGCGGCGAGCGAGCAGCCGCCGGCCTTCGCCGTCGTCGACATGCGGCTCGGCGACGGGCGCGGGTTCGAGGTGGTCAGCGCCTTGCGCGAGGCCCGCCCCGGCGCCCGCATCGTCATGCTGACCGGCTACGGCAACATCGCCACCGCCGTCGCCGCGGTCAAGGCGGGGGCGATCGACTATCTGCCCAAGCCCGCCGACGCCGACGCGGTCGAGCGCGCCCTCCTCGCCCAGGACGACGGCGCCCCGGAGCCGCCCGAGGACCCGATGTCGGCCGACCGGGTGCGCTGGGAGCATATCCAGCGGGTCTTCGAGCTGTGCGAGCGCAACGTTTCGGAGACCGCCCGCCGGCTCAAGATGCACCGCCGCACCTTGCAGCGCATTCTGTCGAAGCACGCCCCGCGCAGCTGAGCCTGCCGCCGGCGAACCGCCGCCGCCCGGCGTCAACGCCGCGGGATGGCCGGCGCATGAGGCAACGGGCCGCCCGCGGCGCCCGCCCCGCCCCCCTCCCCCGCGGCCGGAGTACGACGCAGGAAATCCGCCATGAAGCTTGGGCCTGCTGTTCTCGCCGTCCTCCTCTTCTGCTCCCTTGGAGCGGCGTCGGCAGCGGACCTCGACCCGTTGCGCCCGGTGGACACCTCAAGCCCGCGGGCGACGCTCCAGGGCTTTGTCGCGACGGTGGACGAGGTCTATCGCGGCATGCAGGGGATCATCGGCGATTACGTGGCTTCGAACCGGTTGTATCTGTCGTCCGACGAGCGGCGACGACAGGCCGAAATCTTCTCGGGTGCGGCCAAGGCGGTCAAGATCCTGGACCTGTCGCGGGTGTCGCCGGCGCTCCAGGCCACCGTCGGGGCCGAGCGGGTTATTCAGCTCAAGGAGATACTCGATCGGATCGCGCTGCCGGCGGCTGACGACATTCCCGACCGGGAAGCGATGGCGCGCGCCTCGTCGAAGCGGTGGCGGCTGCCGGGCACCGAGATCGACATCGCGCTGATCGAGCGCGGGCCGCGCGCCGGGGAATACCTCGTTTCCGCCGAAACCGTCGACCGCCTCCCCGAATTCTACGCGCGCGTCGCCGGGCTGCCCTACAAGCCCGGGCCGGCGCGCGAGCTGAGCGATCTTTATCGCCGGCTGAGCCGCGGCGGCGCGGCGACCATCTTCGAGGCCTATTCGAGCTCGCCGGTCGGATTGGACCGGATCGTCCCGACCCGGTGGATGCTGCTGCTGCCGGACTGGGCCCGGCTGCGCGTCATTGGCGTCGCCTCCTGGCAATGGCTGGGGCTCGCCTTCGGTCTGGCGATCGGCGCGGCGATCATTTTCGCCGCCAATCGCCTGGGACGGGGCCGCCGCGGCCGCAAGGGCGAGGCGCCCCCGTCCCAGGCGATGGGCAACGGCTGGCGCGCGCTGGCGACCCCGCTTGCGATCATCCTGGTGGCGGCGGTGCTGACGCCGGCGCTGTGCGCGATGCTGCGCATCGGCGGCGCCCCGCGCGTGGTGATCACGTTCGCGCAGACCGTCGCGCTGTTCCTGACCGCCGCCTGGCTGTTCGTCATCGGCGCCAGCATCCTGGCCGAGACCATCGTCGCCTCGGAGCATCTGCGGCGCCGCAGCCTCGACAGCCAGCTGATCAGGCTGGGCATGCGCTTCGCCGGGATCGCCATCGCGATCGGGCTGTTGATCCAAGGGGCCTACGAATTGGGCTTCCCGGCCTATTCGGTGCTGGCCGGGCTCGGCGTCGGCGGCCTCGCGGTGGCGCTGGCGGCGCGCGACAGCCTGGCGAACCTCTTGGGCTCGCTGCTGATCATGATCGAGAAGCCGTTCCGCATCGGCCATGTGATCCGGGTCGCCGGCAACGAGGGCACGGTCGAGGATGTGGGCTTTCGCAGCACCCGCATCCGCACCCCGGACAACTCGCTGATCTCGATCCCGAACAACGCCGTCGTCAACGCCACGGTCGAGAACCTCAGCCTGCGCGCGATGCGCCGCCAGCGCTTTTTCGTGCAGGTCACCTACGACACGCCGCGCGAAAAGCTCGAGCAGCTCGCCGCCGCCATCAAGCAGCTGATCGCCGGCCACCCGAGCGCCAACAAGGCCAACATCCACGTCCGCTTCAACGACCTTGCCGAAAGCAGCCTGAACATCCTGGTCTATTTCTACCTGGAGGTCGCCGATTACGCCGCCGAGCTCGAGGCGCGGGAGGAGATTCTGCTGCGGATCATCGATATCGCCGGGGAATTGAACGTAGAGTTCGCCTTTCCGACGCGCACCCTGGTGGTCGAGAGCCCGGCGGCGGATCGCAGCGCCCCGCGCGCGCCCGTCGACGCGGCGTTCGCCCGAGCCCGATAGAGGCGAGCAAGGATCGGCGCGTCTACCCCCGGCCGGGGCCGTCCTGCCCGCCGCGGCCATGCTGCCCGCCGCGATGGTAGGGGTGGCCGGCGAGGATTTGCTGGGCGCGGTAGAGCTGCTCGAGGATGAGGCCGCGGGCGAGCAGATGCGGCCAGGTCATCGGGCCGAGCGACAGCGCCGTCTCGGCGCGGTCGAGGACCGCCGCGTCGAGCCCGTCGGCGCCGCCGATGGCGAAGGCGAGCTCGCCCGCGCCCTGGTCGCGCCACATCGCGAGCCGGTCGGCGAAGGCGCCGCTCGACCATCTCGTGCCGCGCTCGTCGAGCGCCACCAGCCGGGCCCCGGGCGGCAGCGCGCCGAGGATCAGCTCGGCCTCGCGCGCCTTCAGCGCCGGCGCCGGCAATCGCCGCCGCACCTCGATCTCGACGATCGCCGGCGGCGGCGCGAGCCGCGCCGCGTAGAGCGCCGCCAGCTCCTTGAACGGCCCGGGGCGCAGCCGGCCGACGGCGATCAGGCGCAGGCGGATCGGCGTCCTCCCCCTGCTATTCCCCGACTACTGCCGGAACCGCCTCGTCGGGGAGGAATTCCCCCCACATCTTTTCGAGGTTGTAGTAGGCGCGGATCTCGGGCCGGAACAGGTGCACGATCACATCTCCGGCGTCGATCAGCACCCAGTCGCCGCGCGTCTTGCCCTCGACCGCAATCCGGAAGCGGCGGGCGAGCGCGGCCTCGAGATGCTCGGTCAACGCCGCCACCTGCCGGGCCGAGCGGCCGCTGGCGACCACCATCTGATCGGCGATCGTCGTCTTGCCGGCAAGCTCGATCGTGACGATGTCCTCGGCCTTGCCGTCCTCGAGCGTCTGCAGCACGAGGTCGAGCAGGGGTTGGGTCCGCTGGGCGTGGGGGATCAGGGCGGTGATCGTGGCCAATTCGGGTCTGTGCTCCTCGTGGGGCTGCTGGTTCTGCCCGGAACGGATCCGCGTCGCCGAGCTGGGGTCGAGCCGGGCATGGAAAAACACCCAGGCGGGCGGCGTCATCTCCGCCAGTCGGCGAGCCGCGGCGGGCCGCACCCGGCGCCGGGCGTAGCGCCGCGCGGCAAGGCCGCTCAACGCCTTTAAAGAGTGGGCAGGGCGGTCGAGCACGGCAATGGCGACGGTCTCGAAGATCTCGGTCCAGCGCTGCCAGCGCCGCAGCTGCGCGAGGTTGTCGGCGCCCATCAGCCAGACAAAGCGATGCCTCGGGAAGCGCCGGCGCAAGGCCTTCAGGGTATCGGCCGTATAGGTCGAGGCGAGCCCGCCCTCGAAATCGCTGACGAGGATGCGCCGATGCCCCGCGGCGACCTGCCTTGCCTGCTCCAGCCGATCTTCAAACGGGGCCATGCCGACGGCCGGCTTCAGCGGGTTTTGCGGCGAGACCAGCCACCACACCGCGTCGAGGTCGAGCCGTTTGAGCGCGATCAGGCTCAGGTGCAGATGACCGCCATGGGCCGGGTTGAACGAGCCGCCGAGCAGCCCGATGCGGCGGCGGCGGCCGGTCGTCACGTCGTCGCGCCCTCACCTCCCGCACTGCGGGAGAGGGCGCCGAGCGGAGCGAGGCGGCTGAGGGTCAGGGGCGCACCTGGCCGCTGCCGCGCACGAGGTATTTGTAGGTCGTCAGCTCGGCCGCGCCGACCGGCCCGCGCGGCGGCAGCCGCTGGGTCGAGATGCCGATCTCGGCCCCCATGCCGAACTCGCCGCCATCGGCGAACTGGGTCGAGGCGTTGACCAGCACGATCGCGCTGTCGACCTCGCGCAGGAAGCGCTCGGCGGTTTCCTTGTCCTCGGTGACGATGGCGTCGGTGTGGTGCGAGCCGTAGCGCCCGATGTGCTCGATCGCGCCGGCGACGCCGTCGACCAGCCGCACCGCGAGGATCGCATCGAGGTATTCGGTGCGCCAGTCCTGCTCGGTCGCCGGCGTGACCTCGCCGTCGAGCGCCAACACCTCGGGGTCGCCGCGCAATTCGCATCCGGCGCGGCGCAAATCGGCGAGGATCGGCGGCAGCATCGCCTTCGCCCGGCGGTCGACCAGCAGGGTTTCGGTCGCGCCGCAGATCGAGACCCGCCGCATCTTGGCGTTGAGCACGATCGCGCGCGCCTTCTCGGGGTCGGCCGAACCGTCGACATAGGTGTGGCAGAGCCCTTCGAGATGGGCGATGACCGGGATGCGGCTTTCGCGCTGCACCCGCTCGATCAGCGAGGCGCCGCCGCGCGGCACGATGATGTCGATCGCGCCGGTCATCTTGAGCATCATGCCGACCGCCTCGCGGTCGCGGGTCGGCGCGAGCTGGATCGCGGCTTCCGGCAAGCCGGCGTCGCGCAGCCCGTCGACGAGCGCGGCCACCAGCGCGCGCGAGGAATAAAAGCTCTCCGACCCGCCGCGCAGGATCGCGGCGTTGCCCGATTTGAGCGCCAGCCCACCGGCGTCGGCGGTGACGTTGGGCCGGCTCTCGTAGATGATCCCGATAACGCCGAGCGGCACCGCGACGCGCTCGATTTCGAGCCCGTTCGGCCGGATGCGGCGGTCGAGCACGCGGCCCACCGGGTCGGGCAGCGCGGCGATCTCTTCGAGCCCGGCGGCGACCGCTTCCAGCCGCTTCGGATCGAGGGCGAGGCGGTCGCGCAGCGCCGGCGCCAGATCCCCGGCCTCGGCGAGGTCGCGGGCGTTGGCGTCGAGGATTTCGTTCATCCGGCCGCGCACCGCGCGCGCCGCCCCCTTCAGCGCGGCGGTCTTCGCCTCGGCCGAGGCGAGCGCGAGGCCGGCGGCGGCTTCGCGCGCGCGCCGGCCGATTTCGGCCATCGCCGCCGCCAGATCCGGGCTCTCTGCCGTCATCGGCCCTCGGTCACTGCCAGATCGTCGCGATGAATGATCTCGTCGCGGCCACGGTAGCCGAGGATCGCGGCGATTTCACTACTCTTGTGGCCGGCGACGCGGCGGATGTCGCCGCTGGCATAGGCCGACAGGCCGCGCCCGGCCTCGGCCCCGGCGCGGGTGCGCACGATCACCGTATCGCCGCGCTCGAAATCGCCCTCGACCGCGGCCACGCCGGCCGGCAGCAGGCTCTTGCCGCGCCGCAGCGCCGCCGCGGCGCCGTCGTCGACGACCAGCACGCCCGACGGGCTGACGGCCCCGGCGATCCACGCCTTGCGCGCCGAGCGCGGCTCGCCCCGCGGCAGGAACAAGGTCGCCCGGCCGCCGGCCTCGATCGCCGCCAGCGGCCCGGGCCCCGGGCCCGCGCCGCGGCCCCTGGCGATCAGCATGCGGCAGCCGGCGGCCATGGCGATGCGGGCGGCGGCGAGCTTGGTCACCATCCCGCCCGAGCTGTAGCCCGGCGGCGCCTCGCCCGGCCATCGCCTCGATCTCGGGCCCGATCTCGCGCACCGCGGGGATGTGCCGCGGCCTGCGGGTCCTTGCGCGGATCGGCGGTGTAGAGGCCGTCGATGTCGGACAGCAGCACCAGCATGTCGGCGCTGGTCATCTGGGCGACGCGGGCGGCGAGCCGGTCGTTGTCGCCAAAGCGGATTTCGGCGGTGGCGATCGTGTCGTTCTCGTTGACCACCGGCACCGCGCCCAGCGCCACCAGCTGGGCGAAGGTGGCGCGCGCGTTCAGGTGCCGGCGGCGCTCCTCGGTGTCGTCCGGGGTCAGCAGGATTTGCGCGACGGTGATGCCGTGGCGGGCCAGCGCCTCCTGATAGGCGTGGGCGAGCCGGATTTGCCCGGTCGCGGCGGCGGCCTGCTTTTCCTCGAGCCGCAGCCGCCGCCCGGCGAGGCCGAGACGGCGGCGCCCGACCGCGATCGCGCCCGACGAGACCAGGATCACCTCCTGGCCGCGGGCGCGGCAGCGCGCGACATCGTCGGCCGAGGCTGTCGAGCCAGGCGCGCCGCACCTCGCCATTCTCGGCGACCAGCAGCGACGACCCGATCTTGACCACGAGCCGCCGCGCGGACGCCAGCGCCTCGGCGGCGGCGAGGTCGGTGTCGGCCGTCGATCCCCACCTCACCCTCCCCGCCGCTGTTGCGGCGGAACCCCTCCCGATCCCCACCTCAGGGGCGGAGAGGGCCTCATTCGCTCCCTCTCCGCCCGCTTGCGGGAGGAGAGGGCCGGGGTGAGGTGGGTGGCCCGCCCGTCCGGTCATGGCGTGTGCAGGAGGGATGCCGTCTCCGCCCGGAAAGTCTGCTCGGCGTCCCGCTTTGCCGATATCGCGGCGAGCACGGCGGCGAGCGCCTCGGGCACGCCGGCCCCGCTCACCCCCGACAGCGCCAGCACCGCCGAGCCGCGAGTTGCGGCGCGCCGCAGCTCGCCGCATTTCGCCGCGACCGCCTCGGGGGCGAGCGCGTCCACCTTGTTGAGCCCGACGATCTCCGGCTTCTCGGCGAGGCCGTGGCCGTAGGCGGCGAGCTCGGCGCGGATCGTGCGATAGGCCCCGGCGACATCGTCGAGCGCGCCGTCGACCAGATGCAGGATCACCGCGCAGCGCTCGACATGGCCCAGAAAACGGGTGCCGATGCCGACCCCCTCGCTCGCCCCTTCGATCAGGCCCGGCAGGTCGGCCAGGACGAATTCCTCGTCGTGCACCCGCGCCACCCCGAGCTGCGGCTTCAAGGTTGTGAAAGGATAATCGGCGATCTTCGGCCGCGCATGCGAGACCGCCGCGAGAAGGGTGGATTTGCCGGCGTTGGGCAGGCCGACGAGGCCGGCGTCGGCGATCAGCTTCAGCCGCAGCCAGGCCCAGGCCTCGCGGCCGGGCCAGCCGGGGTCGGCGCGGCGCGGCGCGCGGTTGGTCGAGCTCTTGTAATGCGCGTTGCCGAAGCCGCCGTCGCCGCCCTTCAGAAAGACGATGCGCTGACCCGCGCGGGTCAGGTCGGCCAGGATTTGCGCATTCGCCTCGTCGAGGATTTGCGTGCCGGCCGGGACGCGCAGGATCAGATCCTCGCCCTTGGCGCCGGTGCGCTCGCGCCCGGCCCCGCCGCGCCCGTTTTGCGCCCTGAAATGCTGCCGGTAGCGATAGTCGATCAGGGTGTTGAGGTTGTCGACCGCGACGATCACGATATCGCCGCCCCTGCCGCCGTCGCCGCCGTCCGGCCCGCCGAACTCGATGAACTTCTCGCGGCGAAAGCTCAAGGCGCCCCGGCCGCCGTCGCCGCTCTTCAGATAGACCTTGCACTGGTCGAGAAACTTCATCGGGGCACAAGCAAAAAAGGGGAACGGCCGGGCCGCTCCCCTCGGGCTTCGGCGCGGCTGCCGGGAACGGCTATTCGGCCGCCTCCGCGACCGCGGCCGGCGGCGACACCGACACATAGGTGCGCCCGGCGAGGCCCTTGTGGAACCGCACCGCGCCCGGCGAGATCGCGAACAGCGTGTGGTCGCGCCCGATGCCGACATGCGCGCCGGGGTGGAACTTGGTGCCGCGCTGGCGCACGATGATGTTGCCGGGAATGACGATCTCGCCGCCGAACTTCTTGACGCCGAGGCGCCGGCCGCGGCTGTCGCGGCCGTTGCGCGACGAGCCGCCCGCTTTCTTATGCGCCATCTGTCGCTCCCTCCTCGCGCGCAGCACCCTCGGCGCGGTTGATCGCGGTGATGCGCAGCACCGTCTGCTGCTGGCGATGCCCCTTCTTGCGCCGATAATTGTGCCGCCGCTTTTTCTTGAAGACGATGATCTTCGCGGCCCGTCCCTGCTCGACGACGGTCGCGCTGACCGAAGCGCCGGAGAGCAGCGGCGCGCCGGCCGCGACCGCGGCGCCGTCGCCGATCATCAGCACCTCGGCAAGCTCGATCGCCGCGCCGGGCTCGCCCGGCAGCTTCTCGACCGAGATGACATCTTGCTCGGCGACCCTGTATTGCTTGCCGCCGGTCCGGATCACTGCAAACATGACACTCGCAGATATGGTTTTTGGCATCTCGGGCGCAACCGCCAGCCGCCCGACCGTCCGCGGCGGGCGAGGCCGCCTCGTCCGCAAGCCGCGCACTATAGGTTTGGCGGCATCGCTGTCAACCGCCACGCTGCTGAGCGCGGCGGCCGTCGCGCCGGCGGATGAGCTGTCGCTGCCGCACGCGGTCGGGCGCAGCGGATCGATCGAGGCGATATACCGCTTCGCTGCGCCGGTGACCGGGCGCGGGTCTCTCGAGATCGAATGGACCGACACGGCGGGCCGCGTCGTCGAGCGGCGCCAAATCCCGCTCGACCTGAGAGAACGCCTCGGAGGTCCCCTTCGCGCTCGACGCCCGCCGCGCCGTGACCGTCGAGAACCATCTCGTCGCCCGGCTTTCGCTCGACCGCGCGGACGCGAGCGGCGGCCCCACCCATCGCGAAGCCGGCGCGACGCTGATCGCGACCCCGCCCGGCGATGCGTGGCGGGATTACCAGATCATCATGTGGCAGACGCAGACGCCAGCGGCGCTCGCCGCGCTGCGGCGGCTCGGAGTCACCGCGGGGATGGTCGAAGCCGACCACCGCGACGAAACCGGCGGCGTCATGTCCGACCAGCTGGCGGCGCTGCTGCGGCAGAATTTGCGGTTCTACGTCGAGAACATCGCCACCGATTTCTATTCGCCCTACCACAAATGGTCCGGGTCGAGGCCGGTCAACTGGCGCTTTCTCGAAGCCAAGCAACGCTATCGCGCCAACCCGCAGGACGCCGCGGCCTTTGTGCGCGAGCCGAGCCTGTCCGATCCGGCCTGGCTCGACCGGGTGACGCAGCGGCTGACCCGGACCGTGCAGTCGCTGCGTCGCTACCGGCCGCTCTACTACAGCCTCGGCGACGAGACCGGGATCGCCGACCTCGCGGCATTCTGGGATTTCGATCTCTCGGATTATTCCCTCGCGGCGATGCGGGATTGGCTGAAGGAGCGCTACGGCGGCCTCGCGGCGTTGAACCGGCAATGGGGCTCGGCCTTTGGCCGCTGGGAAGAGGTCGCGCCGATGACGACCGCGGCGGCGCTTCAGCGCTCCGACGGCAATTTTTCCGCCTGGGCCGATTTCAAGGAATGGATGGACGCAGCCTTCGCCGAGGCCGTCGCGCGCGGCGCGGCGGCGATCCACGCCGCCGACCCGGCGGCGTTGGCGGCGATCGAGGGCGGGCAAATCCCCGGCTGGGGCGGCTATGACTATTCGCCGCATCGCCGCCAGCGTCGACGCGGTCGAGCTCTACGATTACGGCGGCAATCTCGAGCTGCTGCGCTCGTTCAACCCGAAAATGATCCTGCTGACGACCTCGTTTCGCGGCGGCGCGGCCGAGGCCCGGCATGTCTGGGACCTGCTGCTGCGGGGGAGCCGCGGCCTCGTCTTGTGGGACGACGGCGGCGGCTTTGTCGACAAGGACGGCAATCTCGGCCAAAGGGGGCGCGAGGCCGCCGCCTATTTCGGCCAGATCCGCGGCGGCCTCGGCGCGGCGCTGATCAACAGCCGGCGCCGCGTCGACCCGATCGGCGTGCTCTATTCGCCCGAGAGCATGCGTGTGCAATGGCTGCTCGACCGCAAGGCGACCGGCGAGGACTGGACCCGCCGCAACGCCAGCGCCGAATATGAGGCCAACCCGATCCGGACCTCGACCGCCGCGATCTGGCGCGCGATCGAGCATTTGGGCGTGCAGCCGCAATTCGTCTCCTCGCGGGCAGTGGCGGAGGGCGCGTTGCGCAATCGGCGTTATCGGCTTCTGCTCCTGCCGCACACGATCGCCTTATCCGCGGAGGCGGCCGGAGAAATCCGAGACTTCGTCGCCGCCGGCGGCGTCGCCGTCGCCGACGGCGAGCCCGGCGTCTTTGACGGCCACGGCCGCAAGGCGCCCACGCCGCTGCTGTCGGAAGTTTTCCCCACCCCGCCGACGCGGTCGCAGAAGGGTTTTGCCTTTGGCGAGGGAAAGGCGATGTATCTCGGGGTCTCCAGCGGTCGCGACCAAATGCGTCAGCGCCTCGGCGAAATTCTCGGTTCGGCGGGCCTCGCCCCCTTTGCGCCGATCGCCCGGCCCGATGGCGCGCCGGCGACCGACCTTGTGACCCGCATCTTCCAAAACGGCGGGACGACGATCCTCGCATTGCAGCGCGACCTCCCGGCGGCGGGCTCGACCGCCCCCGAGCGCGTCGTATTGGCGTTGCCGCAGGCGTTCCAAATCTACGATTTGCGGGCGCGGCGCGGGCTTGGAAAGACCGACCGGCTGACGCTCGACCTCGACCCGGACGGGCCGGCCCTGCTGGCGCTGTCGCGGCAGCCGCCGGCGGCGCCGTCGATCGCCGGGCCGCGCGCCGCCCGACCCGGAGACCTCGTCGAATTCAGCATCCGTTCGGGATCGCCGCAGGAGCTCGGCGTCTTTCATAT
Organism: uncultured Alphaproteobacteria bacterium; assembly: GCA_963716115.1. Taxonomy (GTDB): domain Bacteria; phylum Pseudomonadota; class Alphaproteobacteria; order ATCC43930; family CGMCC-115725; genus AP-15. The sequence continues at coordinate 180,461 of CAVQSZ010000008.1, read as the reverse complement.
CGAAATCGTCGATCCCGAGGGCGCCGTCACCCCCTGCTGTTCCGGAAACCTGCTCGCCCCGGAGGGAACGGCGACAAAGCTCCTGCCGCTCGCGGTCAACGACAAGACCGGGGTCTGGCAAATCCGCGTGCGCGACGTGCTCGCCGGCGCGGTTGCGACGGCCGAGCTGCGGGTCGCGCCCTGATGCGGATTTTCTTCATCTGCCGGCGGGTGCCGTTCCCGCCCGACCGCGGCGACAAGATCGCGACCTTCAACGCGATCCGCCACCTCTCGGCGGCGCATGAGGTGCACGTGTTCTGCCTCGCCGACGGGGCGGCCGACCTCGACAATGTCGCCGGGCTGCGCGACATCGCGCGGAGCGTCACCGCCGTCCCGGTCACCGGCATGGCGATCAGGCGGCGCGCGTTGAAGGCGCTGTTTGTCGGCGAGGCGCTGACCGTGGCGGCGCTCGCCGAGCCCGGGCTGCACGCCGCGATCAAGCGGCAATTCGCGGCGCTGGCGCCCGACCTGATCATGGTCTACAGCGCCAACGTCGCGCAATTCGCCGAGCATTTCCCGAACGCGCCGCGGATCATGCAGTTCGGCGACCTTGATTCGCTCAGATGGGGGCAGTGGGCCGAGCGTTCGCCGATCCCGCTGAAATGGGTCTACGCGATCGAAGCGCGCCGCTTTCTCGACTACGAGCGGCGCATCGCCCATGCCTTCTCGCACGCGCTCGTCCATACCGCGATCGAGCGCGCGGATTTCGAGCGGCTGATCCCCGGCGTGCCGGTCAGCCTGGTCGGCAACGGCGTCGACCTCGACTATTTCCGCGCCGGCGGCGAGCCGAAGCGGCCGGCCTCGATGGTCTTTACCGGTGTCATGGACTACCTGCCCAACATCGACGCCGCGACCTGGTTCTGCGACGAGATCCTGCCGCTCATCCAGGCGCGTCTCCCCGAGGCGAGCTTTACGATCTGCGGCAGCCGTCCGACCGCCGCCGTGCAGCAGCTGGCAAAGCGGCCGGGGGTCGGCGTCACCGGCTGGGTCGCGGACACGCGGCCCCATCTCGACCGCGCCGAGGCGTTCGTGGCCCCGCTGCGGCTGGCCCGCGGCATCCAGAACAAATTGCTCGAAGCGATGGCGATGGCGCTCCCCTGCGTGTGCACGACCACCACCTGGAAGGGCACCGTGGTGCCTCAAGGCGACGGCATCCTGGCGACCGACGACCCCCAGGAATTCGCCGGGCACGTGCTGCGCCTGCTGCAGGACGCCGGCTATCGCGCGCAGATGGCGCAGATGGCGCGCGCCGCCGTCGAGGCGAATTACCGCTGGGAGACGCAGCTGGCGGCGCTCGACCGCGTCATCGAAGCCGTCGCCCCGCTGCAACCGCGACAGCGCGCCTGATTGATAGGCGTGCTTATTGGACGCGCCAGCCTGGCCAAGGCAATTTCCGATCGGGTAGGCTCACGTGGTATCGAGATTGCTTCGCTTCGCTCGCAATGACAGCAATTTTCCGTGTCATTGCGAGGAGCGCGGCGACGAAGCAATCTCGATCCGGCGATGCAACGCGATAGAAAACCCCTCCGAGAACGAAAGGCGCTCGCCGTGGCGCGCCGAACCGTCGATGTCGCGGGATGGATCTGCCCGGCAGCTTTTCGGCGCCGGAGAACTGCGGTCGAGCTGGCTGCGCCGGATTTTCCGGCCGGTCGCCCCGGCGCCCGGATGACCGAACCCGGACTTCCTCTCGGGCGCTGAACCGCGCCGGCGGATCACGGCGCGAGCACGATCTTGCCGATGTGCCGGCTCAATTCCATCAGCCGGTGCGCCTCGGCGGCCTCGGCCAGCGGAAACCTTTGATAGGTGAAGGTGCGCAATTTCCCGGCCGCCCACAGCGGCCACACCTTCTCCCGCAGGGCGGCGACGATCGCCGCCTTCTGGGGGACGGTGCGCGAGCGCAGGGTCGAGCCGGTGACGGTCAGGTGCTTTCTCTGGATCAGGCCGAAATCGGCCTCGACCCTGGCCCCCTGCATCAGCGCGACAAAGCACAGCCGGCCTTCATGCGCCAGCAGGTCGAGCTGGCGCGGGATGTAGTCGCCGCCGACCATGTCGAGGATCGCATCGACGCCGCGGCCGTCGGTGAACGCCTTGCCGACCTCGACGAAATCCTGAGTGCGGTAGTTGATCGCAATGTCGGCGCCGTAGTCGCGGCAGGCGCGGCACTTCTCGTCGGAGCCGGCGGTCGCCAACACCTTCGCGCCAAAGGCCTTGGCGAGCTGGATCGCGGTGATGCCGATGCCGCTCGACCCGCCCTGCACCAGAAAGGTCTCGCCCGCCTCGAGGCGCATGCGCTCGAAGACGTTGGTCCACACCGTGCAGAAGGTCTCGGGCAGGCCACCGGCGTCGACGAGGTCGACCCCCGCCGGGACGGGCAGCGACTGCACCGCCGGGACCGCGGCGTATTCGCCGTAGCCGTCGCCGATCATCAGCGCGCAGACCCGGTCGCCGACCTGCCGATCCGTCACACCCTCGCCGAGCTTCACGATCGTGCCCGAGCATTCGAGGCCGGGGATGTCGGGCGCGCCGGGCGGCATCGGGTAGCGGCCCATGCGCTGCAGGCAATCGGCGCGGTTGACCCCGGCCCCGGCGATCCGGATCAATATCTCGCCGGCCCCGGGCTCCGGCGCCGGTCGGGTCGCCGCCACCAGAACCTCGGGTCCTCCGGGCGACTTGATCTCGATCACGGTCTGGGTCGCGGGGATGTTGGCGAGCACGGGCGGGCTCCTGGGGATTTGCCGAACAGCGCCACCGATATACAGGGTTTGGCGCCTGGAGATAGATTCCTCGTCGCCGCTTGGTCGGCCGTCGCAATCGTGACATAAACGGCGTCGCATCGGCAGGAGTTTCCCGTAATGCGATTTGGGCTTTTCGGCAGCGCGCAGGCGAGGCGCGCCGGCCCCGACACCGACAGCAGCCAGGGCTTCCGCGAGTTCATCGACAACAATGTCGAAGCCGAGGCGCTCGGCTATTACAGCACCTTTCTCGTCGAGCACCACTTCACCGGCTTTGGCCAGGTGTCGGCGAGCTTGAGCCTGTTGACCTGGCTCGGCGCCCGCACCCGGCATCTGCGGCTCGGCACGGCGGTGCTGGTATTGCCGTGGCACAACCCGGTATTGCTGGCCGAGCAGGCCGCCACGCTCGACCTGCTGTCGGGCGGCCGGCTCGATTTCGGCGTCGGCAAAGGCTATCGCTGGAACGAGTTCGCCGGGTTCTGCGTCGCCATGGAAGAGGCCGATGCGCGCTTCGAGGAAGCGCTCGACGTGATCACCAAGGCCTTCGTTTCCGAAACGCCGTTCTCGCATCGCGGCAAGTTCTGGCAGTACGACAACATCGTCGTCGAGCCGCCCGCCGCGCAAAAGCCGCACCCGCCGTTCTGGATGGGGGCGGGCAGCCCGAGTCTCGGTGCGGCAGGTCGCCGAGCGCGGCTACAACATGCTCTTGGGCCAGCACTCGCTGGCCGAGGAGATCCTGGAGCAGGTCGCCCAGTTCCGCGCCGATGTCGAGGCCCGCGGCCGGGCCTTCGACCCGATGCATGTGGCGGTCGCCCGCGCGGTGCACATCGCCCGCAACGCCGCCGACAAGGAAGCGGCGCTGGAGCGGCGCTACCAGGGGCACATGCGGATCAACGCGCTGGCGCGCCGCCCCGAGGGCGAGGAGCGGGCGCGCTTCAAGTCGCACGAGGAGGAGGCCCGCTACGAGAGCGCCGAGAGCGCGCTCTTCGGCACGCCCGACGAGATCGTGCGCAAGCTCGAGGCGTTGCGGCGAGGCGGGGTCGAGTATGTGATCATCAATTTCGGCGGCTCGCGCGAGAACATCCGCCGTTTTGCCCGCGACATCATGCCGGCCTTCGCCGACGCGCCCGCGGCGCTGGCGCTCGCCGGGAAATAACGGTTTTTGAGGTCACCCAGAGTGGAGCGCGCTGTTTCGGTAAATTGCCGTCGCCCCCGCAAAAGCGGGGGTCCAGGGCTGCCGACGGAGCGCCGGGCTTTGGATTCCCGTTTTCGCATCGCTTTCGCGGGAATGACCCGTGAACGTTTGGCGCCATCGGCTTGTCAGCTCGGCTGGTCAAAGGGAGCAGATTAAATGTCCTTCGAATTCGGCGTGTTCCACGAGTTTCAGCGGCGCCCGGGCCAGAGCGAGGCCGAGGCGTTCACCACCGCCTTCGAGCAGGTCGACGCCGCCGAGCGCTGGGGGCTCGACGCGATCTGGCTCGCGGAAATCCATATGGCGCCCGAGCGCTCGGTCTGCTCGGTGCCGCTGACCATCGCCAGCGCCATTGCCGCCCGAACCAAGAACATCAAGATCGGGCTCGGCGTCCAGGTGCTGCCGCTGTGCCAGCCGCTGCGGCTGGCCGAAGAGACCGCAACCGTCGACCACATCAGCCACGGACGGCTGATCTTCGGCGTCGGCCGCAGCGGCTTTCCGCGCGCCTACGAGGCTTACGGCATCCCTTATGGCGAGAGCCCCGAGCGCTTCGCCGAGGTGCTCGACGTCGTCAAGCGCGCCTGGACCGAGGAGCGCTTTTCGTTCGCCGGCAAATACTACAATTACGAAAACGTCTGCATCGTGCCGAAGCCGTTCCGCCAGCCGCATCCGCCGGTCCGGATCGCGGCCAACCGCGAAGACACGTTCATTTCCGCCGGCCGGCAGGGCCACGCGATCTTTGTCGGCGCCCGGCGCGGCACGATCGAGGAAGTGCTGCCCAATTTGCAGATTTACCGGGACGCCTGGAAGAAAGCCGGTCGTCCCGGCGACGGCGAGGTTTATCTGCGCGCCCCGGTCTATGTCGGCGACACCAGGGAGCAGGCGCTCAGCGACCCCGAGGAGAGCCTTATGCAGTTCTACCGGTATTTGGGCGCGAGGCTGGAGGAATCGGCGAGCCGCGCCGGCGTCTTCGACACCCAGCGGCGCATCGAGGGCGCGCAGCGGCTGCAGACGATGACCTACGAGGAGGCGCATCGCGGGCGGGCGATCCTCGGCACGCCGGAAATGGTCGCCGACCGGCTGCAGGAATTGCAGCAGCAGCTCGGCCTCAACGGCATCCTCGCCGAGCTGAATTGCGGCGGCCTCGTTCCGCATGAGCGGGTCATGCGCTCCTTGCAGCTCCTCTGCGAGAGGGTGCAGCCGCTGCTCCATTAGGCGGAGGCAAGGCTGGCGCGGCAGCCCGATCCGATTTAATCTGGCGGCTCGACGGTCAACCGCCGCGCGGCGCAGAGGAGACGAAGGAATGGCGTTCGAGTTCGGCATGTTTCACGAGTTTCAATGCCCGGCCGGGACGAGCCAGGAAGAGGCCTTCGCCGAGTCGTTCGCGCAGGTCGACGCGGCCGAGCGCTGGGGGCTCGACGCCATGTGGCTGGCCGAGATCCACGTCGCCCCCGAGCGGTCGGTGTGCTCGGCGCCGCTGACCATCGCCGCCGCGATCGCCGCGCGCACCACCCGCATGAAGATCGGCACCGGCGTCCAGGTATTGCCGTTGTGCCATCCGCTGCGGGTCGGCGAGGAGGCCGCCACGGTCGACCAGATCAGCCACGGGCGGCTGATCTTCGGGATCGGGCGCAGCGGCTTCCCGCGCACCTACGAGGCTTATGGCGTGCCCTACGGCGAGAGCCGCGAGCGCTTCGCCGAGACCCTGGAGATCCTGAAGCGGGCCTGGACCGAGGATTCGTTCTCCTATTCCGGCAAGTACTACAATTTCGAGAACGTCAGGCTGACGCCGAAGCCCTACCAGAAGCCGTGGCCGGAAATCCGCATCGCCGCCAACAGCGCCGACACCTTCCCGGCGATCGGCAGGCTCGGGCATGGCGTGTTCGTCGCGGTCCGCCTCGGCACCTTGGAGGAGCTGGCGCCGAACATCAGGGCCTACCGCGAGGCCTACAAGGCGGCCGGCCATCCGGGCGAGGGCAAGGTGTTTCTGCGCGCGCCCGTCTATATCGCCGAGACCGCGGCGCAGGCCCGCTCCGAGCCCGAGGACAGCATCATGTATTTCTACCGCTACCTCGGCGAGCGGCTCGAGGATTCGGCGACCCGCGCCGGCGTGCGCGCGGTCGAGGACCGGGCGGCGCGCGGCCGCCGGCTGCAGACCATCAGCTATGACGAGGCGCTGCGCGACAAGATCATCGTCGGCACCCCCGAGCAAGTCACCGACCGGCTGATGGGATTGAAGGAGGAGATCGGCCTCGACGGCATCCTGGCCGAGATGAACTGCGGCACCAAGATCCCGCACCAGCGGGTCATGAAGTCCTTGCAGCTGATGTGCGAGAAGGTGAAGCCGCGATTTCATTGACCGGGGCCCGGCGGCGTCGCGCCGGCGCCCGCGGCTGTAGAGGAAGGCCGGCAGGCTGATCGTCCTTTCCGCTTTCGCAGGGGCGGGTCGTCGTTTTGGGTCGGACGCCGGCTAAAGCGGTTTCCGATCAAATTGCGCCGCGCTCACCCCCTCCCAAAACCCTCCCCCAGCAAGGGGGAGGGCCTGTGTCAGCACTCCTGTTCGTGCTCCCGCCCCCTCCATGGGGGCGGGTCGGGGTGGGGGTGATGCGCGCCGGACGCGTCGACTCGATCGGAAACCGCTCTGGCTAAAGCTCGACCTGGCCGCCGAGCTCGACGATGCGGTTGACCGGGATGCGGAAGAACTCGGTCGCGTCGAGCGCGGTGTTCGACAACAGGATGAAGAGCTTCTTGAACGGCAGCAGGACGCCGGAGCGGCGCCGGGCGACGATCTTTTCGTGGCCGACGAAGAACGAGGTCTCCATCAGGTTGAAGCGGAACCCGCCGACCCGGCACAGCGCCAGCGCGCGCGGGATGTCGGGCTCTTCGAGAAAGCCGTAGCGGATCGTCACGGTGTGGAAATTCTGGCCGAGATGGGCGATTTCCAGCCGCTCCGCCTCGGGCCGGCGCGGCACGTCCTCGGTGCGCACGGTCATCAGCACGTTGCGCTCATGCAGCACCTTGTTGTGCTTCATGTTGTGCAGCAGCGCGGCGGGCACATTGTCGATCCGCGCGGTCATGTAGATCGCGGTCCCCGGCACCCGCGCCGGCCGGTCCGGGCGCAAGGTCTCGATCAGGGTCGCCAGCGGCAGGGCGCCGGTGGCGCGCTGCGCCGCCAGCCGATCGCGCCCCCACAGCCACGTCAACATGGCGATGTAGATGCTGGCCCCGATCACCAGCGGGAACCACCCGCCCTCGGCGATCTTCAACAGGTTGGCGCCGAACAGCGACAAATCGACGATCAGGAACAGCAGGAACAGCGGGACCAGCTGCCACAGCCGCAGCCCGCCGCGCAGGCGGAAATAGGTGAAGGCCAAAATGGTGTCGACCAGCATCGTGCCGGTCACCGCGACGCCGTAGGCGCCGCCGAGCGCGTCCGACGAGCGGAAGCCGAGCACGGTCGCCACCACCGCCACCAGCAGAATGCCGTTCAGCCCCGGCACATAGACCTGGCCGATCGCCTGCTCCGAGGTGTGCCGCACCTGCATGCGCGGCAGATAGCCGAGCTGCACCGCCTGCCGGGTCAGCGAGAAGGCCCCCGAGATCACCGCCTGCGAGGCGATCACCGTGGCGGTCGAGGCCAGCCCGACCAGCGGATAGACCGCCCAAGAGGGCGCCAGGCGGAAGAACGGGTTCTCGATCGCCTCCGGGTGCGCCAGCAGCAGCCCCCCTTGCCCGAAGTAATTGAGCAGCAGGGCGGGAAAGACAAAACGCAGCCAGGCCCGGCGGATCGGCGTCGGGCCGAAATGCCCCATATCGGCGTAGAGCGCCTCGGCCCCGGTCACCGCCAGCACGACCGAGCCGAGCAGGACAAAGCTCAGCCACGGGTCGAGCAGGAACAGCTCGATCGCGTATTGCGGGTCGAGCGCCCGCAGAATGGCCGGGTTGCGCACGATTTCGACCGCGCCCAGCAATCCGATCACGCAGAACCAGACGATCATGACCGGGCCGAAATAGCCGCCGACATGGGCCGTGCCGCGCCGCTGAACCATGAACAGCGCGATCAGCAGCACCAGCGCCACCGGCACGACATAGGGCTCGAGCGCCGGGGTCGCGATCTTCAGCCCCTCGACCGCGCTCAAGACCGAGATCGACGGGGTCAGCACGCCGTCGCCGAAGAACAACGCCAGGCCGAACAGCCCGGCCCAGAGGATCCAGCGGGCGCGCCGGCCGCCGGCGGCGCGCAGCGCCAGCACGGTCAGCGCCATGATGCCGCCTTCGCCGCGATTGTCGGCCCGCATCAGCACCATGACGTATTTCACCGTCACCACGACGGTCAGCACCCAGGCGATCAGGGAGAGCACGCCCAGCACGCGCGGCTCGCTGATCGCCGCGGCGCTGCCGAAGCATTGCCTGACGGTATAAAGCGGCGAGGTGCCGATGTCGCCGTAGACGACGCCGAGCGCGGCGATGGTCAGGCTCTGGCGTAGCGTCGCGTGGTCTTGCGTCTGGGCAACCGCCGTCGATGGCATCAAGGAGCTCGATCCGTGCGACCGTCCGGGGTCACCGGGGACGCCTTATAGACCTAATCTGCTGACGATTGCCCGGCAATCCGCCGGGACCGGGGCCGCAGCGCCCGGCGTCGTCTTGCCGCACCCCGTCCATTTCAGCGGTGGTAGGCGCCGACCAGCTCGGTGCTCACGATCGCATAGGCCTGCGCCGCCCGCAGCGCGTCGCCGGCGGCGGCCCGCGCGTTCAGATCGAGCGTCGGCCGGCTGATTGCGAGCAGGCGAAAATGGTAGTGGTGGACGCGATCTCCGCGCGGCGGGCAGGGTCCGCCATAGCCCTCCTGGCCGAAATCGTTGCGCGCCTCGCGAAACCCGCTCGCCGGCCGGCTTGGCCCATAGCCCTGGTCGAGGCCGCGGGCGGCGGTCGGGATGTCGAAGGCGGCCCAGTGGCGGAACACGCCCGCCGGCGCATCGGGGTCCTCGACGACAAGGACGAGGCTCCGGGTCCCCGGCGGCAGGCCGGACCAGCTCAGGGGCGGCGAGATGTCGGCGCCGTCGCAGGTGTATTCGGCCGGGATCTCGCCGCCGGGCGGGAAGGCCGGGCTGACCAGCAGCAGCGGCATCGTCGGCTCCAAATTGCCTCGGCGGCATTCTAGCGCTAAACAGCGGCGGCTTCCACGCGGAGAGGGTCGATGGGCGAGAGGCGGTTTCGCAGCGGGCTCCTGGTGTTTCCGAACCTGACTCAGCTCGACCTGACCGGCCCCTACGAGGTGCTGGCGCGGCTGCCGGGGGCCGAGACCCTGCTGCTGTGGAAAAGCCTCGACCCGGTGCGCTCGGAGCACGGCCTCTCGATCCTGCCGACGGCGACGCTCGCCGCCTGCCCGCCGCTCGACCTGGTGCTGGTGCCGGGCGGGGCCGGGATCAACCCGCTGCTCGAAGACCCGGAGGTGCTGGCGTTCCTTCGCCGGGCGGCGGCGCAAGCGCGCTGTGTCGTCGGCGTCTGCACCGGCTCGCTGGTGCTGGGCGCGGCCGGGCTGCTGCGCGGACGGCGCGCCGGGACCCATTGGATGTCGCGCGAGCTGCTGCGCGCTTTCGGCGCCGAGCCGGTCGCCGAGCGCGTCGTCGTCGACGGCAATTTCTTCACCGGCGGCGGCGTCACCGCCGGCATCGACGTGGCCCTGACCGTGGCCGCCGCGGTCGCCGGACGGGCCGCCGCCGAGGCGATCCAGCTCGCGATCGAGTACGATCCGGCGCCCCCTTTCCGCTCGGGCTCGCCGCAGACCGCCGACCCGGCCGTCCTCGCCGCCGTGCGCGAGCGCGCCGAGCCGCGCCGGCGCGACCGCGCCGAGCGCGTCGCCCGCGCCGCCGCCGCGCTCGGCTAGCCCCGGCCCGGCGCGATCTCGCCGTTGAGCCAGTCGTCGACGAGGCGGCGGGCGATCGAAGTCGCGCCGCGGCAGCCGGAAATCATCGTCGTCGGCGTGCGATTTGAGCCAGCCGCGCTCGAACCAGCGGGCGTCGGCGAGCTCGCCGTAATCGACCGTGATCTCGGTCGTCGCCGCCTCGGCGTGAAAGCCGAGCATGATGTTGGCCGGGAACGGCCAGGGCTGCGAGGAATGGTAGAAGACGGGACCGACGACGATGCCGCTCTCCTCGCGCACTTCGCGCGCGACCGCGTCCTCGAGGCTTTCGCCGGGCTCCAGAAAGCCGGCGAGGGTCGAATACATGCCGGTCGGAAAATGCCGCGAGCGGCCGAGGAGCGCGCGATCGCCGTCGGTCACCAGCATGATCACGGCGGGGTCGGTGCGCGGGAAGTGCATCGTGGCGCATTGGGGCGCGGCGCAGCGGCGCATGTGCCCGGCCTCCTCGCTGCGGGTCGGGCTGCCGCAGAGGCCGCAGAAGCGGTGGCGCGCATGCCAGTAGAGCATCGCGCGGGCCAGCGCCAGGAGCGCCCCCTCGCTGCGGTCGAGCACCGCCCCGATCTGACGCAGATCGGTGAAGCGCACGGCGCCGTCCGCGACGCCGCTCGCCGCCAGCGCCGGCGAGCGCACCAGGTCGAGCGGGGCCTCAAAGGGCGACAGGTCGAGCGCGAAATGCGCACGCTCCTCGATCACGCCGAGAAAAACCGCGTCGCCGCGGCCGAGCCGCTCCTCGGCGGCGACCCCCTCGGCGAAGAGCGCTGCGGCCGCGGCCGCGGCCAGGACCACGGCGCGAGGCTCGCCGCCCTCGATCTCTAAGACCAGGCTCTGGTTGCGCCAGACCGGCACAAAGCAGCTCGCCGGATCGGCGAAGCGCTCGATGATCCAGCCGGTGTCGCGGCGGCGCAGCCCGGCCCGCTCGAAGCCGGGGGCGGCGTAGAAATTGTGCGGCCGCATTTGCGCCCCGCCGGCCGGCGCCGATCAGCGGCGCGGGAAATTGAGCTCGATCATCACGTTGTTGTTGTCGGGGAAGAACAGCTGGTCGATCGCCGGGTTGGCGATGTGGTTCTCGCGGTATTTGACGCCCTTGCCGTCGAGGCGCGCCTTGACGGCGTGGAAATCCTTCGCCAGGAACGCAAAATGGTCGAAAGAACCGGTGTCGGCCGAGGCCCCGCCGCCGATCGCGCTGCCGCGCGGCACCAGATGCACCACCGGGACCGGGCCGCAATACATCCAATAACCGGGAAAATCGAGGTCCGGGCGAAAGCCTTCCTCGAGCTCCAGGATGTCGCGGTAGAAGTCGCGCGTTGCGTCGAGATCGTTGGTCTGGACCGTGACGTGGTGCAGGGCGTCGAGCGGCATCGGGTTCTCCCTCGGAGGCCGGGTTCGATCGCCGGCCGATCACCGATAGCTCATTCGTCGCCGCCGCGAAAGAGTCCGCCGCCAAGCGCTCAAAGGGAATGCGTGCCGCGAAGAGCGCCCCCGCTCATAGCCCCAGGCTGCTATGCGAGCCCAGCCGTACAAGTTCGAGGCTCGCATCATCCGGCTTACGGTAGATCAGAACGAGGTCAGGCTTGATGTGGCAGTCGCGGTGATCCGTCCATTCGCCACCGAGCGGGTGATCGAAATACCGTCGCGGCAACAGCTCGTCCATCACCAGCATCTTTACCACCGCCATCAGCTCGGCATCGAGGCCCCCGCCGCGCCGACCCGACTTCTCCCGCTTGTAGTCACGCCTGAAGCGGCTGGTGTATTTAACAATCCGCATTCAGGCTCGCGAGCAGCCCCTCGGGCGGACCGACTGTCACCAGCTCACCGCGGCGCGCCGCCTTCATCGCCTCGATCGTCTCTTCGTTCGGAACCAGCAGGTCGAACGGCAGTGCTTTCTCCTTGGCGATCCTGACCATCATCAGGCGGAAGGCGTCGGACACGGTAAGGCCCATGGCGGCCAGCACGGCGGCGGCCTCGTTCTTGATGCGCTCGTCAATGCGGGCGCGGACGACAGAATTGGCGGTCATCGTTATTTTCCGTCGGTGAGCCACAATGTAGCTCACCGCACGGCTGACGGCAAGTGGTTCAGAACCCCTCGCCCCAACCGCGTGGCAACCACTTTCCCGCCACCATCGGCGAAGGGACCTGCGTATCGGAGCAAGCTGTCAATTTTCATATTTGGCGGCTGGTCAGAAAGCCTTGGCGCGGAGCGCGTCGTCGCGGCGCTTGCGCGCCAGCGCGGCCGCGCCGCCGCCGGTCGCATGATAGAGGTCGAGGCTGTCGAATTCATCCGCTTCCGGCGCGGCGATCGCCAGATCGCTGTAGGCCCAGCGGTCGGGCGCGGCCAGCGCCGCCTTCAGCCTGGCTTTCGCCGCGCGGTAGACCCGCCAATAGCCCCAGGCCTTGACCGCGATCTCTGCCGCCTGGCGCGGATAGAAGACGACGCGGCTTTCGCGCGGCAGGCCAAAGCGACGGTCGCGCCGCGACTTCCTTCGAAAGGCGCCGCCCTCGAGCGGGTGGACGCCCTCGAACATCACCATGAGCTTGAACCACAGCAGGGTCGTCAGGGTCGTGCCCGGCCGGCCGCGCGGGTTGGCCGCGGCGCGGCGCAGCACGGTCCCGATGTGGTCGAGGCTGTAGAAGCTTTCCCACGCCGCGCGGTAGGCTTCCTCCCAATCGGCGTCCGACATCAGCGGGTGCGGCGCGACCCGGTGATAAAGGTCGTATCGGTTCAGGTCGGGATCCATCTCGGCGCCCTTTTCCCAAAGCGCTTTGTGGTCCTCGGAGCCGGGGAGCGGCGTCAGAAAGAAAAACTCCAGGATGTCGAGCGGCAATTCGCGCTTGATGATCTCGATGTCGCGCAGGATCGATTCCCGGGTGTCGGCAGGAAAGCCGATGATGTAGCCGGCGCAGGTGATGGCGCCGTGCTCGCGCCATTTCTGCAGCATCTCGCGGTATTCGGTGATCTTGTTCTGCCGCTTCTTCGAGGCGAGCAGATTGTCCGGATTGATGTTTTCGAGCCCGATGAAGACCCGTCGCACCCCGGCCTGGGCCGCCTTTTCGATGAAGCTCGGGATGCGGTGGCACAGGGTGTCGACCTGGATCGTAAAACCGATCTTCAGCCCTTCGCCGAGCCGCAATTGGATCATCCGGTCGAACAGCGGCTCCCACAGCCGGTTGCGCGCGAAATTGTCGTCGGTGATGAAAAACCGCCTGATCCCCTGCGCGTAGTTTGCGCGGATCGTCCGCTCGAGGTCGTCCGGCGAGCGAAACCGGCTCTTGCGGCCCTGGACGTTGATGATCGTGCAGAACGAGCACTGATAGGGGCAGCCGCGGCCGAGGTCGAAGCTCGACAATGCGCCGGAGATGCGCCGCACATGCCGCGGCGGCAGGATCGGCGCCGGCTCCCCTTCGAGCGAGGGCAGGTCGTCCATGTAGTTGTAGAGCGGCTGCAAGGCGCCGTCCCAGGCGTCGCGCAGCACCCGGTCGAGCCGGCCGTGCTCGGCCTCGCCGGCGAAAAAGGAGATGCCCAGCGCCTGCGCCTCGCGCATCTCGGGCGGCATTTGCGGCAGCATGGCGATGCAGCCCGATACGTGAAACCCGCCGATCGAGACCGGCAGGCCGGCCGCCAGGAACCGCCGCGCCAGGTCGACCGCGCGCGGGAACTGGTTCGATTGCACCCCGACGAGGCCGATCAGAGCCCGGCCGCCGGCCTTGGCGACCGCGCGGATGATGCGCTCGGGCCTGACCCGCTGGTTGGTCTCGTCATAGGTGTGCAGGCGGATGTCGACGCCGGGGCCGAGCACCCGCCGCCGCCGCGCGTCCTCGGCCAGGCTGTTGAGCGCGGCCAAGGTGTTCGACGGGATCGCCGCCTTGACCCATTGGATCGGGTAGCCGTCGTCGTCGTAATGCGTCGGCTTGATCAGGATCAGGTGAAAGAGCGCCCGATCGCCCCGCCGGTCATTCTTTGGCATTGTACTCCTCGGCGGAATCCGGGCGCTGCCCGTGGCGATCCGTTCGGTGAACCGCCTCACCAGGGCCGCGGGAATTCGAGGCTACGTTATTTCCCGTGCGCCGAAAAGCTCACGGGAGCGTGAGATGGGTTTCGCATACTTCGGCGTGAACGACCCGGTCGGGGCCCACCCGACGGGAGCGCCGTGTTCACGCTGTGGTGCACTCGGGGCCGCTCGGCGGTCGACTGTTCGAGGTGCCCGATCCGGGGCGCGCCGGAGAGTGCGCCGACGTCGGCTGGTGCTTCGATGCATTCGGATGATTCAGCCTATCGCCTTGGAGGATGGGTTGAGTGCAGCGAAACCCATCTGCTGCGGCGGTTGTGATGGGTTTCGCTGGTGCTCAACCCATCCTACAGCTATTTTGTAGTGAATAAGGTGAGTGCGACGGAACACGGCAAGTCAAGGGCCCGATCCTGCGCGGTCTTGCGGCGCGGGCGCCCTACTTCCATAACGGCTCGGCCGCCACCTTGCCCGATGTCGTCGACTTCTATGACCGGCGGTTCCGCATCGGGTTGACCGATCGGGAGAAGTCCGACCTCGCCGCGTTTTTGAACGCGCTCTGAGAGGCCGGTCGCGCCGGGGCGCGCCAAACGAGGCATGTGCATAGGCGATGGCGGAGGCTAAAATCCGCCGATGCGCGTCCTCTATCATCAGTGGCTCTCCCCCGCTTCGCGCAAGGTGCGGGTCGTCCTCCAGGAAAAGAACCTCGACTTCACCCTGAAGACCGAGAAGGTGTGGGAGCGGCGGGAGGAGTTCCTCGCCCTGAACCCGGCCGGCGAGGTGCCGGTGCTGATCGAGCCCGACGGCACCGTGCTCGCCGACACCGCGGCGATCGTCGAATATCTCGACGAGGTCTACCGCGAGAAGATGCTGATCGGCATCAATCCGGTCGACCGCGCCGAGGTGCGGCGGCTGACCGCCTGGTTCGACGTCAAGATGAACCTCGAGGTGACCGAGAACCTGCTCGGCGAAAAGATGATGAAGCGCTATCTCGGCCACGGCCAGCCGAACTCGCGGGCGATTCGCGCCGGGCACGCCAACCTGCCGCACCACCTCGACTATATCGGCTATCTGGTCGAGCGCCGGCGCTGGCTCGCCGGCGACCATTTCTCGATCGCCGACATCACCGCCGCGGCCCAGCTGTCGAGCCTCGACTACCTGGGCGACGTGCCCTGGGACGCGCACGAGCCGGCCAAGGAATGGTACGCGCGGATCAAGTCGCGGCCGAGCTTCCGCCCGCTGCTCGCCGACCACATCCCCGGCGTGCCGCCGCCCAGCCACTACGCCGACCTCGATTTCTAGCCGAACCAGGGTCGGATCGAACCGCGGCAACGATCGTTCCGAACCGGGCGAGTGGCGAGGCCGATTTTCCGTTCTTGACGAGTGGAATCTGATAGCTCACAAGAATGATCTTGCGCTTTCGCCATCGGGGGCTGGAGCGTCTGTATCTGCGGGGTGACGCAGCGGGCGTTTCGGCGCATTACGTGAGGCGTTTGCGCGCGGTTCTGGCGGCTCTCGCAACAGCGTCCGCGCCATCCGACATGGCGCTGCCCGGTGCGAGGCTGCATCCCCTTCGCGGCGACCGCGCGGGCCAATGGTGGGTGTCGATCTCCGGCAACTGGCGCGTGATCTTCGAATTCGACGGTCGGGACGCCACCAATGTCGATTTGGTCGATCACCACTGAGCCGCCGCGAAGGAGGCGAAAACACGATGTCGCGTATGCACAACCCGCCGCATCCCGGCGAGGTCATCAGGGAAATTTGCCTCGATCCGTTGGGGCTTACGGTCACAGCGGCGGCAGAGGGCCTCGGCGTCGCCCGCCGCACGCTCTCCGTGCTGCTCAACGGCCATGCCGGAATCTCCCCCGACATGGCGATTCGGTTGTCCAAGGCCTTCGGGCGATCGCCGGAAAGCTGGCTGCAGCTTCAGCTTCAGTATGATCTGTGGCAGGCCGAGCAACGATCCGACACGATCAAGGTAAAGCATTTTTCCATGTCGGCCCTCTGCTGACGCGAAAGGGGGGCTGCCGGCCTCACCGCAGGGGCATAACGTCTCGCGTCAGTCCTATTGGAAGCCATGGCCCTCTCGCGTGGGCGCCGCCGATCGCATTATGATCCGGCGCATACGGCGGCACTGCGCGGAGAGCCTGCGATGAAATACGATTTGCTGATCAGCGGCGGTGAGGTGGTCGATCCCGGCGGCGGGCTGCGCGGGCCGATGGATGTCGGGATCTTCGCCGGCAAGATCGTCGAGGTCGGGCCCGGGCTGCGCAGCGAGGAGGCAAGCCGGACGATCAGCGCCAAGGGGCTCCTGGTGACGCCGGGGCTCGTCGATGTGCACGCCCACGTCTTCGTCAATTCCTCGGACATGGGCGAGAACACCGACCGCTTCTGCAATGCGGGCGGGGTCACCACGGTGTGCGACGCCGGCAGCGCCGGCTCGGCCACCTTCGCCGGGCTGCGCCATATGCTCGACCGCGGCGTGCGCACCCGTGCGCGCGCCTTTGTCAATCTGTCGGCGATCGGCATCGTCGGGACCTCGCGCTGCGGCGAGCTCGCGCACTTCCCCTATGCCGACCCCGAAGGCTGCGCCCGCACGATCGCCGAGAACCGCGACATCGCGATCGGCGTCAAATTGCGCTACGGGCCGGGTCTCGTCTGGGAATACACGACCGAGCCGGTCAAGACCGCGCGCCGGGCGGCCGACATGGCCGGGGTGCCGATGATGATCCACATCACCGACACGCCGTTGCCATTGCCCGAGATCCTCGCCTGCATGAAGCCCGGCGACATCGTCACCCACTGCTTTCACGGCCGCGAGCACGGCATCATGGGGCCGCAAAAGCAGCTGATCCTGAAAGAGGTGGTCGAGGCGCAGCGCCACGGCATCATCTTCGACTGCGCGCATGGCAGAGGCGGCCATTTCAATTTCCCGCTGATCGAGAAGGCGCTCGACCAGGGCTTTCTGCCGGACACGATCTCGACCGATTTGACCTTTACGACGGCGACCAACGGGCCGGTGTGGGGTTTGACGACGACGATGTCGAAACTGCTGCATTTCGGGGTCGGGCTCGACGAGGTGGTGCGGCGCGCGACCGCGACGCCGGCCAGGATCCTCGGCCTCGAAGGCGTTGTCGGCACCCTGCGGCCGGGGGCGAGCGCCGATGTCGCGCTGATCGAGCTGCGCGACGGCGATTTCGCGCTGCGCGACACCGACGGCAACAGCGTCACCGCCAAAAGGCGGCTCGTCACCCGGCTGACCCTGAAGGACGGCCGCGTCTGCTGGGAGAGGCCGGCCGATTAGATGCGCGCGGCGGCGCTGGGCGCGCTGCTGCTGGCGCTGTCGGCCGGCGGGGCCGGGGCGCAGGACAACGCGGCGCAGGAGGCGGCGCACCGGGCGGCGGTGCTGGCCCGTTTGCCTGCCGACGCGGCGCAGCGCCTGTTCGGCGGCGAGGCGAGCCCGGCGGCAGGGCCGGCGCGCTCGATCGGCGAATACACGAAAGGCTGCCTCGCAGGCGGCGTGGCGTTGCCGGCGGACGGGCCGAACTGGGAAGTCATGCGGCCGTCGCGCAACCGCGCCTGGGGCCACCCGGCGCTGATCGCCTTCGTGGAGCGGCTGGCGGCGAAATTGCCGACCGAGGCGGGCTGGCCCGGGCTGCTCGTCGGCGACGTCGGGCAGCCGCGCGGCGGCCCGATGCTGACCGGGCACGCCTCGCACCAGATCGGGCTCGACGCCGATATCTGGCTGACGCCGATGCCGGGCCGGCGGCTCGACCGGGCCGAGCGCGAGGAGATGTCGGCGAGGGATGTCGTCGCCGCCGATGGCGACGGCGTCGACCCGGCGGCCTGGACGCCGCAGCACGCCTCATTGCTGAAGGCGGCGGCGCGCGAGCCCGGCGTGGCGCGGATTTTCGTCAACCCGGCGATCAAGCGGGAATTGTGCCGCGAGGCCGGCGCGGACCGGGCCTGGCTCGCCAGGATCCGCCCGTGGTGGGGCCACAGCTATCATTTCCACGTCCGGCTCTCCTGCCCGGCCGGCGATCCGGAATGCCGCGATCAGGCGCCGCCGCCGCCGGGCGACGGCTGCGGCAAGGAGCTCGCCTGGTGGTTCACCCCCGAGGCGCGCCACCCGCCGCCGTCGCATGCGCGGCCGCTGCTGCTGGCCGACCTGCCGCCGGCCTGCGCCGGGCTGGTCGGGGCGCAATCGGCGCGCCGCGGGGCGCGGTAAAACGACCCAGCCCGCGGGCGGGGCCGGCGCGCTATGCTGCGGCCCGATCCACCAGGGAGCCGCCGATGCCGATCAAGCTCCTCGCCCTTGCCGCGGGCCTCGTTTTGTCGAGCGCCGCGCTGGCGCAGACCGGCGGATTAGAGGTCGCCGACGCCTGGGCGCGGGCGACCCCGGGCAAGGCCGAAATCGGCGCCGCCTACCTGACGATCCGATCGCCGACCGCCGACCGCCTCGTCGCGGCGTCGACGCCGGCAGCGAAAAAGGCCGAGCTGCACACCATGTCGATGGCCGGGATGGTGATGAAGATGCGGCCGGTCGACGGCGTCGACATCCCGCCCGGCGAGGCGGTGAGCTTGAAGCCCGGCGGCGTGCACATCATGCTGATCGGCCTCGCCAAACCGCTGAAGGAAGGAGAGGCGTTCCCGCTGACCCTGACCTTCGAGAAGGCCGGCAGCCCGCGCGGTGACCGTCGCCGTCGAGAAGCCGGGGGCGATGAGCGCCGGCCCGGGCCATTGACGGAGGCGGCGTCATGCCCGGCAGCCCGAACAAATCGCCGCGCTTCCTTCTGGCCGCGGCCCTTCTTGCCGGCTTTGTGATCCTCGGCGCCGGCGCCTTTCTCGGCCTGGCGCTGCAGGATTCGCCGCGCGGTGTCGCCGGCAGTGTGCTCGGCAGCGCGATCGGCGGCCCGTTCGACCTCGTCGACCAGAACGGCAAGCCGGTCGCCAGCGCCGACCTCAAAGGCAAGTGGCTGCTCGTCTATTTCGGCTACACCCATTGCCCCGACGCCTGCCCGACCGCGCTCAACGACATGGCGCTGGCGCTCGACGCGCTCGGGCCGAAGCGCGGCGAGGTGCGCCCGGTCTTCATCACCGTCGATCCCGAGCGCGACACCCCGGCGGTGCTGAAGGACTATGTCGCCGCCTTCGACGCGCCGATCCTGGCGTTGACCGGGACCCCGGAGCAGGTCGCCCGGGCGGCCAAGGGCTACCGCGTCTATTACGCCAAGCACCCCGAGCCCGACGGCGGCTATTCGATGGACCACAGCTCGGTCATCTATGTGATGGACCCCAAGGGCCGGTTCACCGCCAGCTTCACCCACCAGAGCACGCCCGAGGACATCGCCGAGCGGCTGAAGAAGCTGCTGGCCTAGCGCGCAGAAGCACCCTGTCATGCCGTGGGCGAACGCGATTTTTCCTCCGTCGCCGCATTCGCAGCGGCGACGCCTGCGCTTTCCAGCTTGAGGCGTTTGGCTGCCTCCACCTGATCACGCAAGCGCGGCTCTGGCGAATCCCCGAACCGCGCGATCAGGACATCGCAGCCAGCCCGCGCCTCATCTCGGCGCCGCAGCCGGCCCATCGTGATCCCCTTGTAGAGCAGCCCTTTGGCGGACGTAGCTCGCGCAGCACCGGCTCGGTGGCGTCCTCGAACTGCGGTAGCGCTTGTCATAGGCAGCAAGCTCCCCTTCGGTCGCGCAGGATCGAGCCCGCCCAGCCTCACGCCCTTGTTGAGAAGCGCCTTTGCCACCTGCTCGCGCAGCACCGGCTCGGTGGCGTCCTCGAAACGCGCCGGCAGCCGTCATAGGCTCGAGCTGCCCAGCCTCGCGCCCTTGTTGAAAAGCGCCTTTGCCACCTGCTCGCGCCGTACCGGCCCGGTGGCGTCCGCAAAACGCGACAGCAGCTCGTTATACGTCGCGAGCTCCTCTTCGTGCGCGGGGCTGGAGCTGGCCGAGCGTGATCCCCTTGTTCGAAGCGCCTTTGCCACCTGCTCGCGCAGGGTCGGCTCGGTGGCGTCCTTGAAACGCGCCAGCAACTCGTCGTAGGCGGCAAGCTCGTCTTCGCTGCGCTGGAGGCGACCCAGGTTGACGCCCTTGTTGAGAAGCGCCACTGCCACCTGCTCGCGGAAGGTCGGCTCGGTGGCGTCCTTGAACCGCGCCAGCAGCTCGTCGTAGGCCGCAAGCTCGTCTGCGCCGCGCTGGAGGCGACCCAGATTGACGCCCTTGTTGCGATGAGTCTGGCGACCAGCTCACGCAAGCCCGGCCCAGCCGCGTCCTTGACCCGGTAAGCAGCTCGTCATACGCGGCCAACGCTTCTTCGGCGCGTCGGAGCTCGCCAAAAAGGAACCCGCGGTTGAACAAATATTCCGCTCGCTGGGTCTGAGGCACGCCGTCGCCCGCTGCCGCCTGCCCGAATATTCGGCGGCCAAATCGAGCTTCCCGTCCGCATACGCGGCAAAGGCGCGCCCCGCCCAATCGGCCGCCGTATAATCCTTTTCGGGTTTCGCCTTCAAGGCCACCTCGGCGCCCTTCAGCGCCTCGCGCTCGCTCGACGACGGTCGCGCCGCCTGACCGGCCGTCAGCGAGTTCTTGAAGGCCCCGGATGGCATCCCTGGTCTGCTTGCTTTGCTGCTGCCGGTCGGTATCGGTCAAGCGCCGAAACGCGTCTGAATTCACGATCCACTGTGTGACGGACTTGGCGATCGTCGTGCCGGCGGCGAGCCCGATCCCCGCCGCGGCCACGAGAGCCGCGATTATCCACCACAGCCCCACCGACCGCCAGCTCTCGTGACCCATCACTGCTGTCAGCGCGAGCGCTGCGACAGTCAGAGATCCGACTGCGGTGATCTTTGCGATATGCTGGATATAGTCATTCAATAGTTTATGTTTTCCGACGATCACTTGTCGTGTATCACGCCACTTGCTCAGCTCCAAGGCTATCGCGTCGTGCCCCAAGCTGTACGGGGTTAAGGGATCGTCCTTTCCGTCAGGCGTGACAATTGCCTGGGGGTCTTTGCGCAGTATCCTCTGGTCCTCGTTTACCAGGTATTCTATCATAGCATCAATAATATTAATGTTACAGCCGACCTCCTCGGCCATTCCCCTGAGCTTGCCCTTGCATATAATCTTGGTCAGTGCTCCGCCGGCGGGCGCGTCCACGACGAGCCGGCAAAGCAGGTCCTTCCAGACGGCGAGCTCTTCTTCCCGCTGCCCGGACTTCAGATTCGGAAGCTTCTCGTCGATTTTCTCCAGAATAGTCTCGTCCAGATAAAACTCGACTTGTTGCTCCGGATTCCCCAGCGCCTCGTAGTGCTTGTCCTTGATCTTCCAACGTCTTCCCGGTCGAGGATTCTTGGGCTTTGCCGATCGATAAAGCCTGATGCAGGTGGCCTGCAGGTTCGGCAGCACACCCCCTCTATTTTTTATCCCTTTTAGATTTGCCACAATAGTCTGTCGAAGATTCTTGTTTTCGAAGTCGAAATTGTAATGGTCCCCTGGTTGGGAGCGTCCTTGCAGATACCGCGGGAGAATTTCATGAGAGGTGGGGGCCTCGATGGCTTCCACGAGCTCGGCGTCCGAAAGCTCATTCAACTGAAACGACGCCAGCTGGTCGGGGTCGTAGCGGCGACGCCTCATCTCGTTATAGAATTCGCCAAAATATTCTGTTCGCAGGGCAATCACCAATTTTAGGCTCAACGACGATTTATTGAAAGCGGTGATGAGCTCGCAAAACAAATCACGAGCCCATTTGCCGTCGTCGCCGCGTTTGAGGGTAAGCACCTCCTCGCCCTGATCGATCACCAGGATCGGCCACTTCGGGAGCAGCTCGTGAGCTGCCGCAGCACCTGCATCAGATTGGCTACCGAGGGGCCGTTGATCTTCGCGAAGGTCTCGCGATCCGGCGCTGCCCCGCGGATCGCCGACATGTCGATGCGCAGCGGCGGCTCGTCCGGCCGACCTCGATCGAGAACGGCTCCTCGGACCAATCGTAAAGCGTTTCGCACAGGCGCAGCAGCGGCTCTTCGGTGCAGCGGATGAACAGCGCCTTGGTCTTGTCGATGTCGAAATCGGGCATGAACTGGAATATCGGCACGCGCGATTCGAGGTAGGGGATGAGCCCGGCGCGCAGAAACGAGGATTTGCCGCATCCCGTCCAGCCGTGCAGCAGCAGGACCTTGGTGCTCTCGTCGGTGAGCAGCCCGGCGCAATCGCGGATATCGACTTCCCGCCCGCCGAACAAGCCACGTCCGCTGGCTCGTATCAGCTCAGCCGCCTTATCGGGTCCTCGGGTCACGACGGCTTGGCTCATTGGTCGCCGCCGCCCTGTCGGCGCGCGCGCCCCTCGCCCGGAGCCGGCTGCGAGGCGAGACCTCGGCTATCGGCGGCGCCAGACGCAGCTCGCGGGCGCAACACATGCAGAACACCAGACTGAGCGGCCAATGCTTGTCGCGCAGCCGTCTCATGACTGCGAACACCGGTCCGCCGTTGCCGTAGAGCTCGTCGAGAAAGTCCGAGAGGAATTCGAGGGTCAGGCGATTGGGGACCTTCACTTCGGTGCCGATGAAGCCGCAGAAGCCGGGCTGCTCGTCTCCTTCAAAAACCCCGGCTCCAGCTCTCCGATCGCGGTCTCGCAGCCGGCCAGGAACACCAGCGTCGGCGGCGTGTCCCCTCCACGAGCCCGCTGGAACTTCATGCCAAACTCGGCCGCGGAGATCGTGTCCGGGCCGATGCACAGCGCCTGCCCATTGCTGTGGCAATAGAACGCAAACAGCCCGTATGGCGCGTCCGTGGTTCGGCTGCCCCACGACGCGACCAGCTCGTTGAGCAGGAACTTCGGCTGATCGGGAGGCCGCAGCAAGCGATCGAGGCGTCGGCGCCATTCCTTGTCGACCACTTCCTTCGCGCCGTATTCCGACGTCCAGACCGTCTCATGAGCCGCGAACAGTAATGGAAACTGATCGGACCGCCATTCGCGCTCGACGCCGTAGGCCTCGCATGTGAAGTAATGGGCTCCGACATTGTACTTCATGCACCAAAAGCCGCCCGGATCGACTTCCTGCGTCGGATCGTTCGACACCGGCCGGTCGAAAAACAGCCCCCACGGAATATGTACGCCCGGCGGCAGACAGAAGGTGATCGTGTCCTGCTGCGCGGCGAGCTTATCCGCTACCCATGTCTTGACGCGATGGGCCTCTCCCCTATGGAGGCCGTTGGACCCGAAGAAAAACGCCTCATAGAGATCGCGCCCCTTCTCTGCAACGGCCCGCAGCAGCCCGGCATACTCGCTCTCCCTTTCGTCTCGCAGTGCATTGACCAGCTCTTGCAAGGCCGCCCGCACCTTGTCCGAGCGCTCGCGCAACAGCGCTTCGCCCACGAAATAGCAGCCCCGATAATATTGAAGGTAAAGCCAGCTGATTTTGAAGGCAGCCTCTTCCTTGTCCCGATGAAGGTGCACCATATAGTCGGCCAAGACGGCGCCCTCCGGTCAGGACCGGAATATCCGCCGGACGAGCCGGTCCGGCGATTGGCTCGTCAGCTCGGCATAGGCCGGCTCGTAGGGAAAATTCTCATAGGCGGATTTCTTCAGCAGATCCCATGACCATTGCCGCCTTCCGCCGCGGCTTTCGTCGAGATATCGGGTCCAGCTGCCGATGTTAACGTAGTTGAGGTCGGCGTCGGCGGATACCGGCTCGTGCGTATGACCCATCACCACCGCCGTCGCCCAGCCCCCGCCGATGATGTCTCGAGCTGCCTTCTTGAGGGCGGCCGTTTCGTCGGCGCGATAGCCGTCGCGCAGGCTCAGATAGCCGTCATCGCCGGAGGCCGAGAGAAGCCCCCGCTCCGGCTCTGCGACCTCGCTCAGCAGGTCCGGGTCGAGACAGAGGAAATCCAGCAGGGATTGCACCCGTTCCTCGTCCGACAGATAGAAATCGTAGGGCATCCCCTCGAAATCGAAGCCGGCCGCGCTCAGCCGGGACGCCAGCCGCTCTGCATCACGCCGTTCGATGCTTTTAAGCCGCGTTCTGATGGCGTCGATAATCGGGCCGGTGCTCTGATCGGCCGTCAGGAAGTCGCCCGGCGAGCGCCGCAGCGTCTTGCCGATGAACTTCAGAAACCCCCAATAGGCGACCATCGCGGTCAGCGGGCCGAAGCCGCGGTGGACGGTCGAGGCCAGGAACATTCTGACGAACTTGCTGAACGGCTTGACATTGTCGACAAACGGGTAGTCGCGGTCGAGGCCGTTGAGAAACCGGATCATGAAGCGGGTGCCGACACATTCGAGGAGCCGTGGCGTCCCGTTCGCGTCGGGAAATATCGGCGGCGTGCGCGCCGACCAATAATCCCGATCCCTCGCCCTGAAATTATTGCATTCGTCGCGCTGGTGGCCGTGCTCGATCCAAACCCCCGGAAAATGCTCGGGTCGATAGCTCTGCTCCAGATGAAACCGCAGCCGATCCGCGCCGCCGCCGCGGCCGGTCGCGACAGCTGACGCGAGCTCTGTGCGGACGCGGGGCCAGAAAAAATCGGCGTCGTGGTTCCCCGGCAGGATCACGACGCGATGCTCGCCGCCGCCGCCGGCAATTCGGCCGAGAGCCTCGAAGATCGGCCGATGAGCGCGAACGATCCCGTCGAGCTTTGCTACCGACTGCTCCTCGGTGAAGCACAACGGAATGCCGTCCGCGCTCTCGGCTTCGAGCTCCTTCGATCGCGAGGGCTCGGCCTGGGCAAAATCGAGAAAGTCGCCGTTGATGACCAGCGTGGTCGGCTCCGCGCCGGCCGCCAGCTCTTCGATAAACGCTACCAGACCGGCTTCGAGCTCGGCATCGCAATCGTCGAGCGGGCCGGAGCCGACATGGATGTCGCTGATGACGACCAGGCGCATGTCCTGTCTCCGCCGTCGACTGAGCTCCGCCAATGTATCGCTAAATGATTAAGGACGCAAGTTGTTGCGCCGATACTGACGCAGACGATCCGCGGCTCAATTCGCGCGGGACGATGTCGAGCGTGGCGTTGCCGCGCACCCGCGAGAACGCCGGAGCGGCTCGCCCGGCACGTCAGTGGAATATCGTCGCCCCCGCGAAAGCGGGGGTCCAAGGAATGATTCGAGCCCTTGGCGGGTTCCCGCTTTCGGTGAATGAGCGAACCTATCGAAGTCGTACCTCAGGACGGGCGGCGATCGACGCGTTCGGCGAGCCGCGCCTCGATCGCGTCCCAGATCTTGGGCGCGATGTCGACGCCGCTCAGCCGCGCGATCTCCTGGATGCCGGTCGGCGAGGTGACGTTGATCTCGGTCAGCCAGTCGCCGATCACGTCGATGCCGACAAAGACGAGCCCCTGGTCGCGCAGGGCCGGCCCGATCGCGGCGCAGATCTCGCGGTCGCGCGGGGTCAGCCCGGTCCGGATCGGGCGGGCGCCGACATGCATGTTGGCTCGCGCCTCGCCCTCCGCAGGGACGCGCAGGACGGCGCCCAGGGGCTCGCCTTCGACCAGGATGATGCGCTTGTCGCCCTGCCGGACCGCCGGCACATAGCGCTGCGCCATGACCGGCTCGCGCTGGATCGATTCGTAGATTTCGAGGAGCGCCGTCAAATTCTCGTCGCCCGGCCGCAGGCGGAAGACGCCGGCCCCGCCATTGCCGAACAAGGGCTTCAGGATGATGTCGCCGTGCTCGCGCCAAAAGGCGCGGATCTCGTCGCGGTTGCGGGTCAGGAGGGTCGGCGGCATCAGCTCCCTGAAGCGCAGCACAAAGAGCTTTTCGGGCGCGTTGCGCACCGAGGCCGGGTCGTTGACGACCAGCGGCCCGTTCTCCGGCAGCAATTCGAGCAGGTGCGTCGCGGTGATGTAGGCCATGTCGAAGGGCGGGTCCTGGCGCATCAGGACGACATCGACGCCGCCGAGATCGAGCTCCTCGAAGCCGCCGAGGCGGTGGTGGTCGCCGCGCCGCCGCGTCACCTCGAGCGCCCGGCCGCGGGCGTAGAGCCGCCCGTCGCGCAAGGTCAGCGCATCGGGCAGGTAGTGAAACAGCGCGTGCCCCCTGGCCTGCGCCTCGAGCGCGAGCGCGAAGGTCGAATCCGCGTCGATGTCGATCGCATCGATCGGGTCCATCTGGATGGCGACGGCAAGACCCATGCCGATCTCCCGGTTACCGCATCGAGAGATATACCGCCGATGCCCGCCGCGCGGGGAGGGTCAATTCAATTGCGAGCGCAGCTGCTGCAGCAGGGCCGCCGCCTGGTGGCGGGCGGCGCCGTCGGGGGCGCGCACGATATATTCGCCGAGCGCCGCGACGGCGGCCCGCATGTTGCCGAGATGGCGGTGCAGGAGCCCCGCCTCGCGCCACAGCTCCGCCAGATCGGGGGCCAGCATCAGCATCGAATCGACCACCGCGGCGGCGCGCTCGTGCTGTCCCGCCTGCAGCAGCCGCGCCTTCAGATTGTTCTGCAGCCGCAACAGCACGTCGCGGTCCGAGGCCGCAGCGTAGTGCTCGGGCGAGAGGTCGCGGTCGGCCCCGGTCGTCGCCTTCAGCAGATCGCGCAATTCCGCGGCGTCGCAGATCTTGCCGCCGTGAAACGGGTCGAGGATCAGCCGGTCCTGCCCTGCGGAGAGCCGCACCAGGAAATGCCCGGGAAAGGCCAGGCCCGCGATGTCCCAGGCCTGCGCGCGGGCGGCGTCGATGTAGAGGATGCCCAGCGCCACCGGCAGCCCCTTCCGGCGGTCGACGACGCGCATCAGGTTGGCGTTCTGCAAATCGTCATAGGTCAGCTCGTCGCCGGCGTAGCCGTATTTCAGCAGGATGATCTCGTTGAGCGCGCGGGCGCGGTCGGCGAGGCCGCCGGAGGCGGCCGAATGGCGGCCGACATCGCGGGCGATCAGGCGAAAGTGCTCGCGGTAGCGCTCGAGGTCGACCCGCGGGCGCTCGAACGAGGCGAGCGCCAGCGCCGCCTCGGCGATCGGCAGAGCCTGCGCGCCCGAGGTTCCGAGCGCCCGCAGGAAACGGGCGCTGCTCTCCGGGTCATGGGGTTCGGCCGGGTCGCTCATGGTCCGCGATCAGAGCTTCTGCACCTCGACCGGGGTCGACGGGGCCGCGACCGGGGCGTCGGGGGCGCGCGCGCTCTCCGAGGATTGCGGCGGCGCGGATTGCTGGGCGGTCGCCGGCGCGCCGGGCCGGATGTCGACGTAGGACACCACCCGCTTCACGCCCGACACGTTGCGCGCCAGGCTCGTCGCCTGGTCGAGCTCGGCCTGGCTGCGGGCCGAGCCGATCAGATAGACCGATTTGTTGACGGTCTCGATGGTGTAGTTGACCGAGCGGATCTTGCCGTCGAAGACAAAGTCCGACTTGAGCCGCGAGGTGATCCAGGCGTCCTTCGTCGAATTCCAGGCGCCTTCCGGCGGCCCGACCTCGATCTCGTTGTAAACCGTGCGCACGCCCTTGACCTCGCCGGCGATCTGCGCCGCCTGCGCCTTGATCTCGGGATCCGGGGCGAAGCCGGTCAGCAGCACCCGCCCCTGATACGCCGTAACGCTGAAATCGGCCTGCATGTTCGGGTTCGCCTTGATCCAGGCGTTCTGAATATTCGTCTTGAGCGCGAAATCGTCAACGGTCCCGGATACGCCGCGCTCCTGGTTGGCGGCGTAGCCCGCGCCGCCGGCCGCCGCGATCCCGCCGACGATCGCCGCCGCGCACCCGCCCAAGGCGATCGGCAGCGCGATCATCGGCAGAAGCCGCAGGGTCGCATGGTGTCTGGGCATCGATCAATCCCCCGCTGCGAACGCATCCCCGCGGCATTCTCGGATAAAGCCGCGCGGCTTCCAATGCGGCCCCCGGCGGCGCGGCCGGCGGCGCCCGCGGCCGCTCCCCGCCGGAGCCTCCGTCATCGGCCAAATCATTCATCTTGACAACGAGTTGCGGCCCGATGGCCGGAGCCGGCGGCTAGCCGTCGGCGCGCCAGGCGCCGCGCCAATGCCGCGGCAGACGGCGGCGCGCGACCAGCATCAGGTCGAATCGAAGATCGAGCCCGGCAAGCTCCGGGTGCGCGCTCAGAAAGGCTTGCGCCGCGCGGACGATGCGGCGGCGCTGGCGCGGCGGCAGCGCGCCCGCGGCCGCCGCGAGCTCGTCGCGCGACTTGACCTCGATGACCGCGAGCACCTTGCCGCGCCGCGCCAGGATGTCGATCTCGCCGGCCGGGCAGCGCCAGCCTCGCGCCACGATGCGCCAGCCGCGCAGCCGCAGATGCCACAGGCAGAGCTGCTCCGCCAGCCGCCCGCGCCGCTGCGCGCGCTGCCGGCGCAGGGTCGGGCCGCGGGCCGGCCGCCTCATCCGGCTTTGTCCCGCAGCGCCAGGGCGCGGCGATAAAGCGCGGCGCGGGCGAGGCCGCTCTCGGCGGCGATCTTGGCCGCGGCGTCGCGCACGCCAAGCTCGCGCAGCGCCGCGCCGAGCCGCGCGTCGATGTCGGCGGGGTCGGGCGCGGCCGGCTCGGGCGGGCCGACCACGACGGCGACCTCGCCGCGCGGCGCGCCGGCCTCGCGATAATGGCGGGCGAGATCGGCGAGCCGGCCGCGCCGAACCTCCTCGTGCAGCTTGGTCAGCTCCCGCGCGACCGCGGCGGGGCGGCCGCCGAGGAGCTCGGCCATGTCGGCGAGGCTGTCGGCCAGCCGCGAAACCCCCTCGTAGAAGACCATCGTGGCGTCGAGCGCCGCCCAGCCGGCGAGCGCGCGGCGGCGGGCCGCCCGGCGCGGCGGCAGAAACCCGGCGAAGAAGAACCGGTCCGGCGGCAGGCCCGACAGGATCAGCGCGGTCAGCGCCGCCGACGGCCCCGGTATGGCGGTCACCGGCAGGCCCTCGGCGAGCGCCGCCCGCACCAGCTTGTAGCCGGGGTCGGAAATAAGCGGCGTCCCGGCGTCGCAGACCAGCGCCACCCGCTCGCCGCGGCGCAGCGCCGCCAGAATGACCGGCCGCATCGCCTCGGCGTTGTGGTCGTGATAGCGGTCGAGCGGTGTGGCGACGCCGTAGCGGGCGAGCAGCCGCGCGGTCACCCTGGTGTCTTCGCAGCAGATGCGGTCGACGCCGCGCAGCACCGCCAGCCCGCGCAAGGTGACGTCGCCGAGGTTGCCGATCGGGGTCGCCGCCAGGTAGAGGCCGGGGGAGAGCGCGATTTCGCTCGCGGGCTCGGCGCGCGGCGGCTCCGGTTTACTCGCGGCGGGCCGCCGGGTAGGCTCCCGCCTCCCGCCGCCGTCGTCCGAGGCTACGCTTGCCGCCCTGGTGTGTCCCGCGGTCCGCCGCACCCTTCGCCATCCTTGCGCTCGCCGCCCTCGCCTGCTGCGCGCCGCAGCGGATGGTACCGGCGCCGCTCGCCGCCCCGCAACCGTCCTTTGGCCCGGCCCCGGCGCCGGGCGCCCCCGGCGCGCCCGCGGCCGCCGCCGGATCGGCCAAGGTGGCGCTGCTGGCGCCGTTGTCGGGGGCCAACGCCGAGCTCGGGCAGGCGATCCTCGACGCGGCCCAGCTGGCGCTGTTCGAGGCCCCGAACGAGCGGCTGACCTTGATCCCGCGCGACACCGGCGGGACCGCCGACGGCGCCGCCAGGGCGGCGCGCGCGGCGATCGCCGACGGCGCGCAGCTGATCCTCGGCCCGCTGCTCGCCTCGGAAGTGCAGGCGGTCAAGCCGCTCGCCCGCGACGCCCATCTCAACGTCATCGCCTTTTCGACGGTGGCCCAGGCGGCCGGCGGCAACACCTTTCTGATGGGCTTTCTGCCGCGGCAGGAGGTCGTGCGCGTGGTCGGGTACGCCCGCGAGCGCGGGCTCGACCGCTTCGCCGCGCTGGCCCCGAGCTCGCCCTACGGGCATCTGATGGCCGACGCGCTGCGCGAGGCCGCCGCAGCGTCCGGAGCGCGGGTGGCGAGCGTCGAGCTCTACGACCCCCGCGCGGGCGACGCGGCGGCGGCGATCCGGCGGCTGCTGCCGGGGAGCGCCGCCGCGGCGACGCCCGACGCCCCCGCCGCGGCGGGACCCGCGCCGGCGTTCAGCGCCCTCCTGCTGCCCGAGGGCGGCGCCAGGCTCAAGGAGATCGCCCGCCAGGTCCGCGACGCCTCGGCCGGGGCCGCGCCGCTGCAGCTGCTCGGCAGCGGGCTGTGGGACGTGCCCGACCTCGGCGCGGAGCCGGCGCTGGTCGGCGGCTGGTTCGCGGCCTCGCCGCCCGAGGCGCGACAGGATTTCGAGCGGCGCTTCCGCGCCACCTACAGCCACGAGCCGCCGCGGCTGGCCTCGCTCGGCTACGACGCCGCGGCGCTCGCGGCGGCGCTGGCGCGCGCCCCGGGCGGCGAGCCGTTCTCGCAGCAGGCGATCCTCAACCCGCAGGGGTTCACCGGCGTCGACGGCCTGTTCCGCTTCGCGCCCAGCGGGCTGGTGCAGCGCGGCCTCGCCGTGCTCGAGGTCGAGCCGCAGGGCAACGTCGTGGTCGGCCCGGCGCCGCAGAGCTTTCAGGACATCGGCTACTGAGGCGCCGAGGCCCACGCGGCCTCAGCCGGCGGCGGCGCGCCCGGCGCCCTCGATGACCGCGTCCCAGTCGTCGACCTCGCGATCGACCGGCGCCACCATGACGTGCTGGACGCCGATTTCCCGATAGGCGGCGAGACGGGCGCGCAGCTCGCCCTCGTCCCTGCCGTCCCAGTGGCTGCGGATCGAGATCGTGAAACCCGGCTCCGGCCGGTCGCGGCGCAGGCGCCGGACGATCGGCGCCGCCGCCTCGGGCGTCAGCTGGCTGCCGTGCCAGCCGTCGCCGATCCGCACGGTGCGCCGGAAGGCCGCCTCCGAGCGCGCGCCGAACCAGATCGGGATCGGCCGCACCGGCGGCGGGGCCATCGTCATCTCGACGATCTCGGCCGGGATGTGTCTGCCGCGGAAGCTCACCGGGTCCTGCGACCAGACCGCGCGCATCATCGCGATGCCCTCGTCCATGCGCCGGCCGCGCTCGTGAAACGGCGCGCCGAGCGCGGCGAACTCGGCTTCGAGCCAGCCGACGCCGGCCCCGAGGATCAGCCGCCCTTCCGAGAAGTTCTGCAACGTCGCCAACTCCTTGGCAAGCGGCAGCGGGTGGCGCATCGGCAGCACCAGCACGCTGGTGCCGAGCCGCACCCGGCTCGTCACCGCCGCGGCCAGGGTCAGGCTCAGCACCGGGTCGTAGAACAACGGCGAGCGGGGAAAGCTGGCGCGCGGGACGATGATGTGCTCGCTGACCCACACGTCGTCGAGCCCCAGCGCCTCGGCGCGGACGGCGGCGCGGCGGATCAGCTCCGGCGTCGCCTGCCCGCCCGCGTGAGGCAGATGTATCCCGAGCTGCATTGTCCCATCTCCGCGATCGACCGGCCGCGCCCATTGTTTCAGCGATCGGCGGCTTTTCGCAAGCGCCGGCGCTCGGACGCGATCGCCCGGTGCGCCGGCAAGGAGCCGCAGCAGCCCGCTGCGCCGGATGAGCTTCGCCGGGAGGCGCCCCGGCTGCTCCGGAGCGCTGCTCGGCGCGCCTCGCGCGGCCCCTGCCGAAATTCTGCGTCAACTCACCTCCACCGGTTGGCCGCATCTAAACGCTAGGGAGCGGCCGCATCGGGGAGCCAGCGGCGCTCGAGCGTCGGCAGCCCGAAATGATAGCCTTGCAGATAGCCGACCCCCTCCGCCCGGAGCAGCGCCGCCTCCTCCTCGGTCTCGACGCATTCGGCAACGGTGGCGAAGCCGAACCCTCGGGTCAGGCCGATCAGATGGCGCAGGAAGACGAGGCTGCGCGGGTTCGCCGCGAGGTTGCGGACGAAGGAGCCGTCGATCTTGACCAGGTCGACCGAGAGGATCTGAAGATGCCGCAGCGAGGTGTGGCCGGCGCCAAAATCGTCGAGGGCGACGCGGCAGCCGGCATGCCGCAGCGCGTCGACAAACCGCGCCGACTCGTCGAGGTCGCGCAGCGCCGCCGTCTCGGTGATCTCGACCACCAGCCGGCGCGCCAGATGGGGCGCCTTTTGCAGCGCCGCGATCAACGACCGCAGCCAGGGGCGGTCGCCCGCGGTCAGCCCGGAAACATTGAAGCCCAGCCGAACCTCGGGATCGGCGTCGAGCTCGGCGACCGCCTTGGCCAGCACGTAGCGGTCGACGGCGGCGATCAGCCCCAATTCCTCGACGGTCTCGACAAATTCCCCGCCGGCGACGAGACGGCCGTCGTCGTTGCGCATCCGCAGCAGGCATTCGAAATAGTCGACCGCCCCGGTAGCCGCGGAGATCACCGGCTGGAACGCGAGCAGCAGCCGGTCCTGGCGCAGCGCCGCCTCGACCGCCGCGCCAATCTCAAGGCTCCGCCGCCGCTGGCGCGGCGCAGTCCGGTCGAGACGATCCACCGCTCACGCCCGCCCGAGCCGATGACAAGACAGCACGATCCAACCCTCGATTGCCGATCCGCCGGTTGCTCGGCGGTCGGGTCGAGGCTAGGCGCGGATCGTTGAGGAATCCCTAAGGAGCCGCCGGCAAGACCGGGCGTCGGTCAGGCCGGGGTATGGGAGGCGAGGAACGGCAGGACCGCGTTGTTGTATTCGCGGGCGCGGACCTGGGTCAGAAAATGCCCGCCGCGCGGGAAAATCTTGACCTCCGCACCGGGTATCAGCCGCGCCAGCTCCTCGGAAAAATAGGACGGGGTGACGATGTCGTCCTCGGCCCCGATGACCAGGGTCGGGGTCTTGATGCGGCCAAGCTCGGCGGTGCGGTCGAAGGCCAGCATCGCATCGATCCGGCTGGCGACGATTTCGGTCGGGGCGAAGGCGGCGAGGTTCTGCGCCTCGACCTGGCGCAGCCGCTCGTTGTTGCGCGCCACCCACCAGCTCGGATACCAGACCAAGGTGGCCGATTGCAGGTAGATGCTCGGCCCGAGCCGCTCCAGCACCTCCTTGCGCAAGGTGAAGAGGCGGCGAAAATAGGCGTCGGCCTTGGTCCAGGTGGCCGACATCACGACGCTCGCGAGCCGGGTCGGATGCTCGATCGCCAGCACCTGCGCGATCGCCCCGCCGGTCGAGTGCCCGACGACGTGGCAGCGCCGGATGTCGAGCGCATCCAACAGCGCGATCACGTCGACCGCCATGCGCTCGACGGTGTAGCCGAGCCGCGCCGGGTCGCTCTGCCCGATCCCGCGATGGTCGAACGTCACGACCTCGAAGCGCCTGGCGAAGGCCGCGACCTGATCCTGCCAAAACGACGCAAAACCGCCCAGCCCGGTGATGAACAGGGTGGGGAAGCCCATGCCTTGCCGCTCGTAATAGAGCGAGCAGTCACCGATCGAGATGCGGGGCATCGATAGCCGGTTGTGAGCGGATTGGGGTCGGTATCACCCGGCCGGGGAGGCTGTCAACGCGATCGGCATGCGCGCCGCGCAGATGTGGGCAGCGTATTGCGCCAAAACGGCTGCAATCCTGCCTAAAAATTGACACATGGCGTCCGTTCTAATGCGGCGACACCATGTGGTTGAGCGCGGGCGGCGGTGCTAGCGCCGCCGTTCGGGCCGGCAGTGATGGGCCGGGTCGGCAAGCTGAGCGGGGGGTAGGGCGAGATGACAGAGCGGGAGCAGACGATCGAGGCGCGTCGCGCCAACGGGCGGCGGGAGGAGGCCGGGTCGAAGGCCGAGCCGCCGTCCCGCCGCCCCGCGCCGCACCGCCGCTCGACGAGCCGAACCCAGGACATCGACCGGCATGTCGGCGGTCGCGTCCGCGAGCGCCGGATCATGCTCGGGCTGACCCAGCAGCAGCTCGCCGACCTGATCGGGGTGACCTATCAGCAGGCGCACAAATACGAGCGCGCGATCAACCGGGTTTCGGCCGGACGCCTGTTCGAGATCGCGCAGGTGCTCAGCGTCCCGGTCAGCTACTTCTTCGACGGGCTGGCGCAGGAGAACGAGCGCTCGATCAGCCCGCGCGAGCGCATGTGCCTGGAGCTGGCGCGCAACTTCGCGCAGATCCCCAACGAGCGCCACCAGGAGGCGTTGAGCCAGCTCGCCCGCGTGCTCGCCGCCGAATAGGGCGGCGGGCATCGCTCACAGCGGCGGCGAGCCTCGTCGCAGGAAGCCCATCACCAGGGTGACCAGGAAGACGATCAAGAATACGAAGAACAGGATCTTGGCGATGCCGACGGCGGCGAAGGCCACGCCGCCAAAACCGAGAATCCCGGCGATGATCGCCACGATCAGAAACACCACCGCCCAATAGAGCATAATCTCCTCCTTGCCTGCGACCGCATGCATGGCCGCAAGCGACAAACAGGCGGCGGCAGCGCCGCGGTTCCGCCGCCGCTGATCAATCCGCCCCCCGCCGCCGGCGGCGGGGAAGTGGCGAGGAGGCGCTCCCGTGCTCAGCCGTGCTTCGGATCGTCCTTTGGCGGCGGGTCGCGGTCGAGCGCCTCCTGCAGCCGTTTCGGGTCGACCCGGATCTCGACCCCGGCCCGCTCCTGCTGCAGGACCATCGGCGAGCGCGAGTCGCGCTCGCCCCAGCCGCGGTTCAGCGCCTCCGACAGCTCGGCCAGCGCCATATTGGCGATCCGCATCGGCACGTTGAAGTCGCGCCCGAGCTGGGTGGCGAGCGACATGTCCTTGTGCGCGAGCCGCAGCGCGAAGGCGGCGGGCTCGTATTTGCCGGGCAGGAACTGGTCGATCAGCCCGTCGAAGGTCCGCCGCCGGCCGCTGGCCCCTTCGCGCACCGCCTCCCACAACGCCAACGGCTCGACCCCGGCCTTGACCCCGACCGAGAACATCTCGGCAAGCGCGGTCTGGATGCAGTAGCCCGCGCCGTTGTGCACGAGCTTGGCGACCGAGCCGGCGCCGATCGGGCCGACATAGCGCGCCTTGTCGCCGATCGCGTCGAGCACGCTCTTGTGCCGGTTGAAGATCTGCTCGTCGCCGCCGACCCAAAGCGCGAGCTTGCCGGTGCGGGCGCCGCGCGGGCCGCCGCTGACCGGCGAGTCGAGCATGTAAACGTCGCGCTCGGTAAAGGCGGCGTTGATCTTGCGCACCATCGTCGGCGAGTTGGTGGAGAGGTCGAAATAGGCCTTGCCGCGGCTCATGCCGCTCAACAACCCGTTTTCGCCCAGCGCCACCGCCTCGACCTCGGGCGGGCCGGGAAGCGAGGTGAACACGACCTCCGAGGCCTCGGCGACGGCGCGCGGGCTGTCCGCCCAAACGGCCCCGGCCGCGAGGTAGGGCTCGGCCGCCGCGCGGCGCAGATCGTGCACGACCAGCTCGTGGCCCGCCTTCTGCAGGTTGGCCGCCATCCCCGAGCCCATCATGCCCAAGCCGATAAAGCCGATCTTCATCTCGCTCTCCCGCGCTTCTGCTGTTGTCGGGGCTACTTCACGACGTCCTTGGCCACCAGCGCCGCGGTCATCGCCGCCGGCCAACCGGCGTAAAACGCCAGATGGGTGATGATCTCGCCGATCTCGTCCTTGGTGACGCCGTTGTCGAGCGCCCGCTGCAGGTGGCCGACCAGCTGCTTCTCGCGGCCGAGCGCGATCAGGGTGGCGCAGGTGATCAGGCTGCGGTCGCGCTTGGAGAGGCCGGGCCGTTCCCAGACTTCGCCGAACAGCACCCGTTCGCTGAGGTCGATCAGCCCCGGCACGACGTGGCGGACCTGCTCTCGGGCTGCTGACGGTTGCGATTGCGCCATGGTTTTCTCCTTTGTTTGATTGGGCTTGCTCGATTCGGGAGAACCCGATCGCCGTCAGCCTAGCACGCGGCCGGCGTCGAGGGCCACATCCCGCGGACGAGCCTCTTGCGTTCGCGCCGTGATCGGCGCGAATTGTCGCCGTCGGACGAAATGCGCCGGAGAGGGGGAAAATGCTGTTCAAATGCCTGCCGGAGGGAGCACCGATCCCGGGCCATTTTCCGGGGCCGGTCCATGCCCGCGGCAAATGGTTCACGCTCGACATCCATTGCCACGTGCGCTGTGCCGCGGCGACGCAGATGGTCGAGGGCCATGACGAAGTCTCGCGCTGGTTTCTCGAAACCCAGGCCACCGAGCAGAGCCGCAGCATCAACCGGGCGAACGGCGAGCGCACGGCCGAGCAGGGCGTCGCGCCGGAAGTTCGGATCGCCGACATGGACCGCATGGGGATCGACATCCAGGCGATCTCGCCCGCCCCCCGCCAGACCTATTACGGCGCCGACCCCGATCTCGGCCTCGCCAGCGCGCGGGCGATCAACGACTTTATCGCCGATATCTGCGGCCGCCACCCCGACCGCTTTGTCGGCCTCGGCACGGTGCCGCTGCAGGCGCCGGACCTCGCCGTCGCCGAGCTCGACCGCCTGCACAAATCATTGGGGTTTCGCGGCATCGAGATCATGACCCACGTCGCCGGCGAGGACCTGTCGGCCGAGCGCTTCCGCAAGGTGTTCGCCCGCTGCGAGGAGCTGGGCACGCTCGTCTTCATGCATTCGGACGGGTTCACCGAGGCGCGGCGGCTGGCCGACCATTATTTCGCCAACGTCATCGGCAACCCGCTCGACACGACCGTGGCGCTGCACCACCTGATCTTCGGCGGCGTGCTCGCCGATTATCCGAATTTGAAGCTCGTCGCCTCGCATGGCGGCGGCTATCTGCCGGCCTATTCGGGGCGCATCGACCACGCCGCATCTGCCCGGCCCGACGCTTGCGAGATCATCCGGCGCATGCCGACGACCTATTTGAAGCGGGTCTATTTCGACGCGCTGGTGTACACGCCTCACCAGCTCGAATACCTGGTCGAGGAATACGGCGCCGACCACATCCTGATGGGCACCGACTATCCGGCCGATATGGGCGAGATCGACCCGGTCGGCATGATCGAGGGCTGCCCCGGCCTCGCCGATTCCGAGCGGCGGGCGATCTTCGGCGGCAACGCCGCGCGTCTGCTGAACCTGGAAATGCCCGCGCGTCCGAAGTAGATTGATCGCGAAATGGCGATCATGCTGGCCAAGACCTATGCCGCCTTCAAAGCGGCTGGCGCGCCTGACGAAGACGCTGCTGCCGCGGCCGAGGAGCTGGCCAATTACGAAAATCGGCTGGCGTCGATCGACAATCGGCTGGCGGTGTTGGACGGACGGCTGGCGGCCGTGGAGGCGCGGGTCACAAATCTGGAACATGCGCTCGTTCAATTTCGCGCCGAGGTCAATGCCCGTTTTACCGATGTCGGGTCCCGCTTCACGATGTTGACCTGGGCGGTCGGGATCAATGCCGCGGCCACGATCGCGATCCTGGGCGTCCTGCTGAGGGGCCACGGGCAGTAGCCACGTCCCCGCTACGAATTCCAATCCAGGGAGGAAACCATGAAGTTCCTGAGCGACGAGCAGTTGAGCGAATTGCTGCCGGCGGAGACGGCGTCGTTTGCGTCGCCGGTGCCGACCCAGATCGTGTCGAGCGACGAATATCTGCCGGTCCCACAGACCGAGCAGCAACGCGAGGTCGAGGCCCGGCTGAAGGAGATGAGCAACCGGCTGGCGCGGCGTCAGGGCCTGTCGCGGCGGCGTTTCTTTCAGACCGCTTCCGGCATGGCGGCGTCCTTTGTCGCGCTCAACCAGGTGTTCGGGCCGCTGTTCGACGCGAGCCCGGCCGAGGCGGCGACGCCGGACCTGGCGAACGAGCGCGCCCAGGCGTTGTCGAAGCAGCTGATCATCGACGGCCACACCCATTTTTTGCGCGACGACACCCGGCTGACGGGCTTCGTCAAGATGCGCAACGCCTTCGGCAAGACCGGCTGGAACAAGGAATTGAGCGGCGAGCAGACCATCGACGACCTGAAGTTCGCCAACTATTTCAAAGAAATCTACATGGACAGCGACACCAAGGTGGCGCTGATCTCGAACTCGCCCTCGGATGTGCCGGAAGACTGGTTCATCCCGCAGGAGGTGGCGTTCTCGACCCGCGAGAAGGTCAACAAGGACGCGGGCTCCAAGCGGATGATGGCGCATTTCATCATCACCCCGGGCCAGCCCGGCTGGCTCGACCAGGTCGACAAGGCGATCGAGGTCTACAAGCCCGATTCATGGAAGGGCTACACCGTCGGCGACAACACCCACAAGGAGCTGGCCGCCCACCCCTACCACCTCGACGACGAAAAGCTGATGTACCCGTTCTACGAGAAGGCGGTCAAATCGGGGATCAAGAACGTCTGCATCCACAAGGGGCTGTTTGCGCCGGGGGTCGAGGAGAAGTTCCCGCGGCTGCGGCCCTACGCCGATGTCAGCGATGTCGGCAAGGCGGCCAAGGACTGGCCGCAATTGAATTTCCTGATCTACCATTCGGCCTATCGCTGGGTCGGCGGCACGCCCGCCGACGGCATGGCCGAGTTCGATAAGACCGGCCGCAGCTCGTGGACCAGCGACCTCGCCGACATCCCGCAGAAATACGGCGTCGCCAACGTCTACGGCGATTTGGGGCAGCTCTTCGCCTGGACCGCGGTCGCCGAGCCGCGCCTCGCCGCGGCGCTGATGGGGATGCTGGTCAAGGGGCTGGGCGCCGACCATGTGGTGTGGGGCACCGACGCGGTCTGGACCGGCTCGCCGCAATGGCAGATCGAAGGGCTGCGCCGGCTCGAAATCCCCGAAGACATGCAGAAGAAATACGGCTTCCAGCCGCTCGGCGCCGCCGACGGCCCGGTCAAGAACGCGGTGTTCGGCGGCAACGCCGCGCGGCTCTACAATTTCGACAAGCACGCCGATCTCGCCCGGCCCGACCATTTCGCCGAGCTCAAGGCCGATTACGTCAAGAACGGTCCCGGCCGCAGCAACCTGCGCTACGGCTGGGTGCGAAAGGCGGGCTGAGGAGGCGCCGGGCGACCGACCGGCGCCCGCTCGGCGCGGGGAACCCGGAGTCGCCGGCCCGGCCCTCGACCAGCCTCGGGCTAGGCGGCTCTTTCGAGCTCGCGCAGGATCGCGTCGCCCATCTCGCGGGTCGAGACGCGGTCGGCGCCGGGCTGGAAGATATCGGCGGTGCGCGCGCCGGCGGCAAGTGTGCGGCGCACCGCGTTGTCGACCAGATCGGCCTCCTCGGCGAGGTCGAACGAATAGCGCAGCATCATCGAGAACGAGAGGATCGAGGCCAAGGGGTTCGCCACATCCTTGCCGGCGATGTCGGGGGCGCTGCCGTGCACCGGCTCGTACAAGGCCTTGCGCCGGCCCGAGGCGTCCGGCGCGCCGAGCGAGGCCGAGGGCAGCATGCCGAGCGAGCCCGTCAGCATCGCCGCGCAATCCGACAACAGGTCGCCGAACAGGTTGCTGGTGACGATCACGTCGAACTGCTTCGGGTTGCGCACCAGCTGCATCGCGCAATTGTCGGCGTACATGAAGGAGAGCTCGACATCGGGGTAGCCGGCGTGAACCCGCCGCGCCACCTCGCGCCACAACAGCCCCAATTCCATGACGTTGGCCTTGTCGACCTCGCAGACCCGGCCGCCGCGCTTCCGTGCCAGCTCGCAGGCGACGCGCACCACCCGCTCGATCTCGGCCTCGCTGTAGACCTCGGTGTTGACGCCGCGGCGGCTGCCGTCGGGCAAGGTTTCGACGCCGCGCGGCTCGCCGAAATAGATGCCGCCGGTCAATTCGCGCACGATCATCAGATCGAGGCCGGCGACAAGCTCGCGCTTCAGGCTCGACGCGTCGGCGAGCGCCTCGAAGACCACCGCCGGGCGGAGATTGGCGAAGAGGTCCATTTCCTTGCGCAGCTTGAGGAGGCCGCGCTCCGGCTGCAGCTCGAACGGCAAGGATTCCCATTTCGGCCCGCCGACCGAGCCGAACAGCACCGCATCGCTCGCCAGCGCCTTGGCCAAGGTCGCATCGGCCAGCGGCGCGCCATAGGCGTCGCAGGCGGCGCCGCCGACATGGTCTTCGGCGATGTCGAAGCTGGCGATATGGCGGCGGTCGAAGAACTCGACGACGCGCAACACCTCGCGCATGATTTCTGGGCCGATCCCGTCGCCAGGCAATACCAGGACGTTGCGGTTCGAGCCGCGGCTTTGGGCCATGGGCTCAAGCCCCGCGCTCTGTCATGCCGAACTGCCACGGCCGCGCGAGCCGCGCCTTGGCCTCGTAGGCGGCGATGTCCGAGGTCTTCTGCTCGGTCAGTCCGATGTCGTCGAGCCCGTTCAGGAGGCAATGCTTGCGGAAGGCGTTGAGCTCGAAATGCACCTTTTCGCCGTCGGGGCGGGAGACCGTCTGAGATTCGAGATCGATCGTCATGACCGCGTTGGCGCCCTTCTTGGCGTCTTCCATCAGCTCGTCGCAGATTTCCTTGGGGAGCGCGATCGGCAGGATGCCGTTCTTGAAGCAGTTGTTGTAGAAGATGTCGGCGAAGCTCGGCGCGACGACGCAGCGGATGCCGAAATCGAGGAGCGCCCAGGGCGCGTGCTCGCGGCTCGAGCCGCAGCCGAAATTGTCGGCACCGATCAGGATCCTGGCGTTGCGATAGGGAGCCTGGTTCAGGACGAAATCCGGGTTCTCCGACCCGTCGGCGCGAAAGCGGATCTCCTGGAACAGCCATTGCGCGAGGCCGGTCCGCTTGATCGTCTTCAGATAGATCGCCGGAAAGATCTTGTCGGTGTCGAGGTTGATGATCGGCAGCGGCGCCGCGACCCCGGTCAAGGTGGTGAATTTATCCATTGAGCGTTCTCCTGATTAGCCCTGAGCGGCCGCAGGCTTCTTTGCAGACATGGCAGACATGCCGGTGTTTCCGGCGGCGGTGGCGACGGCGCGGCCGACCGCGGCGTCGAGGCCGAGCTGGAATGAGCCCATGGCGATATTCCTGATCAACTCCGCCTCGCCCGCGGTCCCCCACGTGGATCGAGGACTGAAGCAACTCGTGAGATGGTGAAGCCACTCGTTTAGCTGCCAAGCCCGGTTGGCGTCGGCCTCGGAGATAGGCCGGTCGAGCAACGCCACTCGCATGTCGACGGTAAGGCTGTGGGAGAAGGCGCTGAGGAAGGCCCTACGTTCGTCTTCAGGCAACCGCACATACTCGGCCAGCACGTCTTCAAGATCGAAGGGACGTGGGATCACGACTTTGCCACTGCTATATTGAACCTTTGGTCCCCGCAGCATCAGGCGATCGCTTTGGTGTGTGCTCATTCCAGGAGTTCCTGCGGCAAATCGTTCACTGGATAGCCTCGCTCCTCTAGCACCTTGATCCGCGTATTTCCCTGATACACCCGTCCATCCCGCGTGACGGTAAGCGGCGACCGCGTGCGAGGCCCGGGCCGCAGGATTCCACAATCTCTTCGGTCGTCCTCGTTCTATGGTACTCCAGGCTCTTACGCGCATCCCCGTCTCGCTCGTAAATGCTCTGGTGAATGCGCCGCAGTGGCGGCCTGATACTCTCGTTGGGCGGCATTCTGGCCGTTCGGGTTATCGCTAGGTCTCATAATCGGTCTTGCGCCGCCACAGCAGGCGCGGTAATGCCAAGTAAGAGCACCCAGACCAGCGCCGCACGAATGCCATAGTGCAACCGTCACCCCAACTGCCGCACGTCGGTCAGCTTGCCGGTGATTGCGGCGGCGGCGGCCATGGCCGGGCCCATCAGGTGGGTCTTGGCGTTCTTGCCCTGGCGGCCTTCGAAATTGCGGTTCGAGGTCGAGGCCACGCGCTCGCCGTGCATCGCCTTGTCGTTGTTCATCGACATGCACATCGAGCAGCCGGCGTCGCGCCACTGGAAGCCCGCTTCGAGAAAGATCCGGTCGAGACCCTCCTCCTCGGCCTGGTGCTTGACGTGGCCGGAGCCCGGCACGACCAATGCAACTACGCCGTCGGCCACTTTGCGGCCCTTGGCGATCGCCGCGGCGGCGCGCAGATCTTCGATCCGACTGTTGGTGCATGAGCCGATGAACACCCGCTCGACCGGCACATCGGTCAACAGCGTGTTCGGCTTCAGCTGCATGTATTGCAGCGAGCGCTCCATCGCCGCCCGCTTCAGCGGGTCGTCGATTTGCGCCGGGTCGGGGACGCGGCCGGTGATCGGCGCGGCCTGCTCGGGGTTGGTGCCCCAGGTGACGTGGGGCGCTATGTCGGCGGCGGCGAGATGGGCCTCCTTGTCGAACCTCGCGCCGGGGTCCGAGGGCAGGGTGCGCCAATAGGCGGCGGCCTGCTCCCAGGCGGCGCCCTTGGGCGCATAGGGCCGGCCCATGACATAGGCGATGGTCTTCTCGTCGGGGGCGACGAGCCCGGCGCGCGCACCCGCCTCGATCGACATGTTGCAGACCGTCATGCGGCCTTCCATCGACATCTCGCGGAAGGTGCTGCCGGCGTATTCGAAGACGTGCCCGGTGCCGCCGGCGGTGCCGATCTTGGCGATGATCGCCAGAATGACGTCCTTCGGGCTGACCCCGGCGCCGAGCGCGCCGTTGACCTCGATCAGCATGTTCTTGGCCGGGGCCTGGATCAAGGTCTGGGTCGCCAGCACGTGCTCGACCTCCGAGGTGCCGATGCCGAAGGCGAGCGCGCCCATCGCGCCATGGGTCGCGGTGTGGCTGTCGCCGCAGACGATCGTCATGCCGGGCTGGGAGAGGCCCTGCTCCGGCCCGATGATGTGGACGATGCCCTGGTCGATGCTGGTGATCGGGAAATACGGAACGCCGAACTCCTTCACATTGCGCTCGAGCGTGTCGACCTGCAGCTTCGAATCGGGCTCGTCGATGCCGGCGGCGCCGGCGCTGCGGTTGGTGGTCGGGATGTTGTGGTCGGCGACCGCCATCGTCGCGTCGGGGCGGCGGACCTTGCGCCCGGCGAGCTTCAGCCCCTCGAAGGCCTGCGGCGTCGTCACCTCGTGGATCAAATGCAGGTCGATATAGATCAGGTAGGTGCCTTCGCCCTGCGGGGCGATGACGTGATTGTCCCAGATCTTGTCGAACAGGGTGCGCGGCGCGGCCATGCTTTGGCTCCGATCGGTCAGGTTTCGCGGGCGGCGGGCTTTGCCGGCGAGCGGGGGTTCTCGCGCCGCACGCTGTCGCGGGCGCGCTCGGCGATGCGCGCCGCCTTGCCGGTGCGGCCGCGCAGATAATAGAGCTTGGCCCGGCGGACGACGCCGCGGCGCACCACCTCGATCGCGGTGATCCGCGGCGAATAGAGTGGGAAGACGCGCTCGACGCCCTCGCCGTAGGAGATCTTGCGCAAGGTGAAGTTGGAGTTGATCCCGGCGTTCTTGCGGGCGATGCACACGCCCTCGAAGGCCTGAACCCGCTCGCGCTCGCCCTCGACGACCTTGACGCTGACCCGGACCGTGTCGCCGGGGTCGAATTTCGGGGTCGGCCGCTCGGCGGCGAGCCGCTCGACCTGCTCGTGGTCCAATTGCTGCAAAAGATTCATCGTCTCACCTCTCGATTTCGGCCGCGGCCCGCGCCGCCAGATGGCGCCGCCACAAATCCGTCCGGCGCTCGCGCGTCAGCCGCTCGGCCGCTTCCCGGCGCCAGCGGCGGATGCGCGCATGGTCGCCCGACACCAGCGCCTCCGGCACCGCGCGGCCCTGCCACAGCTGCGGCCGGGTGTATTGCGGGTATTCGAGCAGGCTCTCGGCGAAGCTCTCCTCGGCCAGGGTCTCGGCGCCACCGACGACGCCGGGCAAGAGCCGCACGCAGGCGTCGATCAGCGCGATCGCCGCGGGCTCGCCGCCAGACAGCACAAAATCGCCGAGGCTCAGCTCCTCGATCGCGCGCGCCTCCAGCACCCGCTCGTCGACGCCCTCGAAACGGCCGCAGATCAACGTCACCCCGGCGCCGGCGGCGAGCATCGCGGACCCGCTCCTGGTCGAGCCGGCAGCCGCGCGGCGACAGCAGCATCAGCGGCCCGACCCCCTCGGCGCCCGCGATCGCCGCGTCGAGCACGTCCGGCCGCATCACCATGCCGGGACCGCCGCCGAACGGCGCGTCGTCGACCGAGCGGTGCTTATCGCGCGCGAAGCTGCGGATGTCCACCGTGTCGAGGCGCCACAGACCGGCGGTCAGCGCCTTGCCGGCGAGCGAACAGGCGAGCGGGCCCGGCAGCATCTCGGGAAAGATCGTCAGCACGGTCGCGCGCCAGGTCATGCCGGCGACCCGGCTTCGCGCGCCCCCGCCTCGCGCGTTGCCGCCTCGCGCGCCACCGGCTCGAGCAGGCCCGGCACCGGCTCGATCACCAGCCGGCCGGCTTCGAGGTCGACGACCGGGACCACGGCGCGGGTGAACGGCACCATCGCCGGCGGCCCGACCGGGCGGTCCACCTCCAGGGTGTCGCCGGCGCCGAAATCGTGGACCGCGCGCACCCGCCCAACCGGCGTCCCGTCACGCAGCACCGCCTCGAGCCCGATCAGATCGGCGTGGTAGTACTCTTCCTCTTCGGGCGGCGGCAGGGCCGAGCGCGGCAGGTAGAGCCGCAGCCCACGCAGCCCTTCGGCCCGGTTGCGGTCCGCGACGCCCGAGATCCGCGCGATCAGCACGCCCTTGGCCGCGCCGACCAGGCGCAGCTCGAAGGACTGCCGGCCGTTCTCGTCGGCAAGCGGGCCATAGGCGGCGATGTCCTCAGGTTGCGCGGTAAAGCTCTTGACCCGCACCGCGCCGGTCACCCCGTGCGGGCCGGTGACGACCCCGACGCAAACCTGCCTTGCCGCCTCGGCCATGGCCGGCGCCCAACCGCCGCGCGCCGCCTCAACCCGGGCCGGCGGCGGCGCCTGCCGCCTCGGCGGCGGCCTTGGCGCGCTCCTGCGCCTTGGCCTTCGGGGCCGATTTGACCGGCGTCTCGCGCATCGGCGGCTTTTCGATCAGCCCGGCGTCGCCGAGAAAACGGGCGACGCGGTCGGTCGGCAACGCCCCGACGCCGAGCCAGTGCTGGATGCGCTCGGGTTTGAGCGTGACGCG
This sequence comes from uncultured Alphaproteobacteria bacterium, assembly GCA_963716115.1. Classification (GTDB taxonomy): domain Bacteria; phylum Pseudomonadota; class Alphaproteobacteria; order ATCC43930; family CGMCC-115725; genus AP-15. The sequence goes on along the minus strand of CAVQSZ010000008.1, from coordinate 135,718 downwards.
GTCGGCATGACTGCGGTCGAGCATCGGGTTGTAGGTCCCGACCCGCTCGATAAAGCGCCCGTCGCGCGGGCTGCGCGAGTTGGCGACGACGATTGAGTAATAGGGCCGCTTCTTGGCCCCGCCGCGGGCGAGGCGGATCTTCAACGGCATGCGGTTATCCTCGATTGGAAAAGCCCTGTAGGATCATGTGGTTGCGCCTGCGCACTAGTGGCGAAGACCCGGCATCAGCGCGCCGAGCCCGTGCCGCGCCAGGCCCTTGTGGCCGAGCTTCTTCATCTTCTTCATCATGTCGGCCATGTCCTGATACTGCTTCAAGAGGCGGTTGATCTCCGGCACCGAGGTGCCCGAGCCGGAGGCGATCCGCCGCCGGCGCGACCCGTTCAGGAGCTTCGGGTTGCGCCGCTCCTTTTTGGTCATCGACGAGATGATCGCCTGCTGCCGCTGCAGGATGCGCTCGTCGATATTGGCCTTGTCGAGCTCCTTCTTGATCCGGCCGATGCCGGGCAGCATCGACAGCATGCCGCCCATCCCGCCCATCTTGCCGATCTGGCGCAGCTGGGCGGCAAGGTCGTCAAGGTCGAAATTCCCCTTTTCGAGCTTGGCCGCCAGCTTTTCCGCCTCGTCGCGATCGACCGTCTCGGCCGCCTTCTCGACCAGGCTCACGACATCGCCCATGCCGAGGATGCGCCCGGCGATGCGCTCGGCGTGAAACGGCTCCAGCGCCTCGACCCGCTCGCCGGCGCCGATCAGCACGATCGGCTTGCCGGTGATCGCGCGCATCGACAACGCCGCGCCGCCGCGCGCGTCGCCGTCGACGCGGGTCAGCACGATCCCGGTGACGCCCACCCGCTCGCTGAACGCCTTGGCGACATTGACCGCATCCTGCCCGGTCATCGCATCGGCGACGAGCAGCGTCTCGTGCGGGGTCGCCGCCTCGCGCACCGCCGCCACCTCGAGCATCAGCTCCTCGTTGACGTGCAGCCGGCCGGCGGTGTCGAGGATCACGACGTCGTAGCCCTCGGTGCGGCCGGTTTCGAGCGCGCGCCGGGTGATCGCGATCGGCTTCTCGCCCGGCACGATCGGCAGGCTCGCCACCCCGATCTGGCGGCCGAGCACGGCGAGCTGCTCCTGTGCGGCCGGGCGCTGCACGTCGAGCGAGGCGAGCAGCACCTTCTTGCGCCCCCGGGTCTTCAGGCGGAGCGCGATCTTGGCCGCGGTCGTGGTCTTGCCCGAGCCCTGCAGCCCGACCAGCATCACCGCAACCGGCGAGGGCGCGTTGAGGTCGAGCCCGTCGACCCGTCCGTCGCCGGCATCGCCGCCCAGCACCTCGACCAGGTGGTCGTGGACGATCTTGACCACCATCTGCGCCGGCGTCACCGAGCGCAGCACGTCCTGGCCGGTCGCCTTTTCCCGCACCGCGGCGACAAAATCGCGGACCACCGGCAACGCCACGTCGGCTTCGAGCAAAGCGACGCGGATTTCGCGCAGCGCCGCGCCGACATCGTTCTCGCTCAGCGCGCCGTGCCGGCGCAGCCGGTCGAACACGTCGCCGAGGCGGTTGCTGAGGCTGTCGAACATGCCTGATCCCGAAATAGCCGGCGGCGACAAAAAGCGCCAGTGCGCGACACTCGCGGACTGGCGGCCACCGCGCGGCGGTGGACGGCTCGCGCCTCCCGGAAGCGCGGCCGGACCCTATCGCCCACGGCGCCGCGTGTCAATTACGCGCCGGGCGAGGCGGCGCCGGCGGGATTGCCGAGCCACGCGGGAGGGGGTAGGATCAGGGTTCGGGGCCGGGCAGGCGCCCCGTCAGACGGCCGACCGTCCAAGCGCTGCGCCACTCGCCATGCGAGGAGCGCGGGAACATGGATGGAGGCCGTCATTTATTTCCCGCGGCCGGTCTCGGGCCGGCGATCGGGCGTCTTTACAAACACGCGCTTCAATATCCGCCGGGCGGAATGGCCCGCTCGACGCAGACAGGGAGGAATTGCGATGACCCCGCATCTGCGACGGTTGGCGCTCGCCGTTCTGATGGCCGGCATGTCCGGCCCGGTTGTCGCCGCCGATGACGGCTGGCAGGCGCAGGTCGCTGCGGCGCTCGGCAAGGCCGGGTCGGCGGCGGCGGGCGGCGTCTACCGCGTCGGCCTGCCGCGCACCGATCTGAAGGCGGTGCTCGACGGCGTCGAATTGAAGCCGGGCTTTGCGTTCGGCAGCTGGCTCGCTTTCGAAAAGATGGGCGACCGGGGCATGGTCATGGGCGACCTGGTGCTGACCATGGACGAGGTCAACCCGGTCATGTCGAAGCTCGCGGCCGCCGGGATCGAGGTGACCGCGCTGCACAACCACCTGCTGCGCAATCAGCCCTTCACGATGTACATGCACGTTGAGGGGCAGGGCGATCCGGTGAAGCTGGCGGCGGCGCTGCATACCGCGCTCGCCGAAAGCAAGACCCCGCTATCCGCCGCCGCAGCGCCGGCCGCGGCGCCGCCGCCGCTCGATCTCGACACCGCCGCGCTCGACCGCACGCTCGGCGCCAAGGGCGCCAACAACGGCGGCGTCTACCAATACGGCATCCCGCGCGCCGAGGCGGTCACCGATGACGGCATGGCCGTGCCGCCGTCGATGGGCTCGGCCAATGCGATCAACTTCCAGCCGACCGGCGGCGGCAAGGCGGCGATCACCGGCGATTTCGTGCTGATCGCGAGCGAGGTGAACCCGGTGCTGAAGGCGCTGCGCGAGCACGGGATCGAGGTCACCGCGATCCACAACCACATGCTCGACGATCAGCCGCATCTCTACTTCATGCATTTCTGGGCCAATGACGACGCCCAGAAGCTCGCCGAGGGCCTGAAGGCGGCGCTGGCCCACGTCAATGTCGCCAAGAGCTGACGGCATCCTCGCGCGCTCGGCCCTGCTGCTGGCTCTTGCGATGTCGCCGGCGGCGGGCCGGGCGCAGACGGCCGGCCCGCCGCTGGTGCTGGAGGCGAAAATCCCGCTCGGGCAGGTCAGCGGGCGGATCGACCACCTCGGCATCGATCTCGAGCGCCGGCGGCTCTTCGTCGCCGAGCTCGGCAACGACAGCCTGGGCGTGGTCGACCTCAAAGCCGGCAAGGTGCTGCGCACCATCGCCGGCTTTCGCGAGCCGCAGGGCGTGGCCTATGTCCCGTTCGCCGACAGCGTCTATGTGGCGAACGCCGGCGACGGCTCGGTGCGGGTGCTGAAGGGCGAGGATCTGGCGCCGGCCGGGCGCATCGAGCTCGGCGGCGACGCCGACAATGTCCGGGTCGACGCGCAGCGCCGCCAGGTGCTGGTCGGCTACGGCGCCGGCGCGATCGCGGCGATCGACCCGGGAAGCCTCGCCAGGACCGCCGACATCCGCCTCGACGGCCATCCCGAGGGCTTTCAGATCGACGAGACCGGGTCGCGCGTTTTCGTCAATGTGCCCGACGCCCGCGCGATCGAGGCAGCCGACCTCGGCGGCGGCGCGCCCCGCTCGCTGCCGACGCAGGGCCTCAGGTCGAACTTCCCGATGGCGGTCGACGCGGCGGCGCACCGGGTGCTTGCGGTCTTTCGCAGCCCGCCCATGCTGTTGGCGCTGTCGACCCAGGACGGCCGCGTCCTTGCCGGGATCCCGACCTGCGGCGACGCCGACGATGTGTTTGTCGACGCCAAGCGCCGGCGCGTCTATGTCAGCTGCGGCGACGGGCTCATCGACGTGCTCGAGGCGCGCGATTCGGGCTACCGCAGCATCGCGCATGTGCCGACAGCATCGGGGGCGCGGACCTCGCTCTTCGCGCCCGAGCTCGACCGGCTCTATGTCGCGGTGCGGGCGCGGGGAACCGAGCCGGCGGCGATCTGGGCATTCCGGCCCGCGCCATGATGCGGGCCTCGCCCGACGCCCGGCGCGTCCTCGCAGCGCGCGGGCTGCGCGCCTTCGGCGACGGCTTTGTCGCCTTGCTGGTCCCGATCTATCTCTACGATCTCGGCTTTACGGCGCTCGCGATCGGCGCGATCGTCACCAGCACGTTGATCGGCACCGCGCTCCTGACGCTCTGGGTCGGCGTCGCGGCGAGCCGGCATTCGCGGCGCCGGCTGCTGCTCGCCGCCTCCGTGCTGATGGCGGCGACCGGCGCGGGGTTTGCGCTCACCACCCAATTTTGGCCGCTGCTGCTGATCGCCTTTATCGGCACGATGAACCCGACCGCGGGCGACGCCAGCGTCTTTCTGCCGCTGGAGCAGACCGTGCTGACCCAGACGGTCGAGCCGCGGCGGCGCACCGCGCTCTTCGCGCGCTACAGCGTCGTCGGCTCGCTCGCCGGGGCCGTGGGCGTGCTCGCCGCGTCGCTGCCCGATCTCGCCGCGGCCTGGACCGGCGCGCCGCGCGCCGCGGGGGTGCGGCTGATGTTCGCGCTCTACGCCGCGCTGGGCGTCGCCTCGCTGATGCTGTACCGGCCGCTCTCGCCTGCCGTCGAGGCGCCCGACGCCGCGCCGCCGCGGCCGCTCGCGCAATCGAGGCGGCTCGTCTACGGCCTCGCCGCGCTCTTCGGCATGGATTCGTTCGGGACCGGCTTTCTGGTCCAGTCGCTGCTCGCGCTGTGGCTCTACCAGCGCTTTGGCGTCTCGGTCGCGGCGGCGGCCTCGATTCTGTTCTGGAGCGGCGTCTGCTCGGCGGCGTCGTATTTCGTCGCGGTGCCGATCGCCGCCCGCATCGGGCTGATCAACACCATGGTGTTCACTCATCTGCCGTCGAACATCCTGTTGATCCTGCTGCCTTTCGCCCCGAACCTCGGGACCGCGGTAGCGCTCCTCCTGGCGCGCAGCGCCTTGTCGCAGATGGATGTCCCGACCCGGACCTCGTATGTGATGGCGGTGGTTTCGCCCGAGGAGCGGCCGGCGGCGGCCAGCATCACCGCGGTCCCCAAGACCTTCGCCTGGGCCGCCGGATCGCTGATCTCGGGCTACCTCTTGACCCTCTCGGCCTTCGGCTGGCCGTTGTTGATCGGCGGCGTGGTCAAGGGCGTCTACGACATCCTGCTGCTGCTCAAATTCCGCAAGGTGCGCCCGCCGGAGGAGGCCGGGGCCACGGCCGATTGACGCAAAGGGCCGTCATTCTTGCCGCCGGCCGGCGAAATCGCGTTATCTTCGCCGTCGAGCCGTTTTGATCGACCTTGGGGAAGGGCATGCATTTCGACCTCTCGCAGATCCCGGCGACCGACGCCTACAAGCTCTTGGTCTCGACCGTGGTGCCGCGGCCGATCGCCTTGGCGACGACGGTCGACAAGGAGGGCCGGGTCAACGCCGCGCCGTTCAGCTTTTTCAACGCGGTCAGCTCGATCCCGCCGGTCGTCGTGCTCGGGATCAGCCCCGGCGAGGCCGGCGGCGACGGCTACAAGGACACCGCGCGCAACATCCGCGACAGCGGCGAGTTCGTCGTCAACCTGGTCGACGAGGCGCTGGCCGAGCGGATGAACATCTGCGCCGTCGACTTCCCGACCGGGACCGGCGAGCTCGACCTCGCCAAGCTGACCGCGGCGCCGTCGGCCGGGGTGCGGCCGCCGCGGATCGCCCAGTCGCCGGTCAGCTTCGAATGCCGCCGCATCACCGGGCTGTCGCTCGGCCCCAACTCGATGCTCGAGGTCGGCCGGGTGATCCACATCCACATCCGCGACGATTTTGTCGATCCGGCGAAGTATTATGTGGAGACCGACAAGATCGGTCTGATCGGCCGCATGCATGGGCGCGGCTGGTATGCGCGCACGACCGACCTGTTTTTGATGGAGCGGCTGACCCGGGAGAATTGGGACGCCGACCGGCGCTGAGCCGTGGGCGCTTGCGGTCGGCCGAGGTTGCAAGGGGGGCGCCGAATGCAGAGAAAGCTGACGATCGCCGCAATCGCCATCGCCGCCGCCGTCGCGGGCGGCGCGGCGTCGGCCGCCGAGATGCCGGCCTACGGCACCAAGAACTTCGTGCCGGGCGGCGACACGCCGTCCTATCTGGCCCATGAGAACGCCGCCGCCCCGGTCGGCGAGGCCGATCGGGCCGCCGCCGACCGGGACATCAACGACCGCGCCGAAGCCGCGCCGTCCGAGCCGGCGCCGGCCGCGAGCGCAGGCGCTGAACCGAGCCGGCACGGCAAATACGCCTCGACCGGCAGGTCCTCCCGACGCCACGCCGCCGCCGCCAGGTCGGGCGGCCGGTCGACGCATGCGGCCAAGGGAAAAGCGCCGGCGACGACCCGGACCGCGTCGAGCCGCAAACCCTCCGCTGCGCATGCGAGCGCGGGCCGAAGCGGCGGGGTGACCAGGGTCAAGGCCACCAAGCCGTCGAAGACGACAAAGACGACGCCGCGGCGCGCCCAGGCGCAGCCGCCGGCGAAGGCGAGGCGCACGACGCTCGCCAGCAGCGACTGACCGGGCGGGGCCCTCTCCCGCTTCGCGGCGGCCCAGGAGACAGGCGATGCAGCGCGACTATGAAACGGCGCGGGTCGAGGATCGCGGCGCGGGCCTCATTTTGCTGACCCTCAACCGCCCCGCGGCCGCCAATGCGATGAACACGCAGATGGGCCGCGACCTGTTGGCGTTTTTCGAGGCGGTCAACGCGGCCCCGGCGCAGGCCCGCGCGATCGTGCTGACGGGGGCCGGGGAGCGGGCGTTCTGCGCCGGCGGCGACCTCAAGGAGCGCCAGGGCATGACCGACGCGGCGTGGCAGGACCAGCACCTCTTGTTCGAGCGGATGATCCGCGCCTTCATCGCCTGCCCGGTCCCGGTGGTCGGCGCGGTCAACGGCGCCGCCTATGCCGGGGGGTGCGAGCTGGCCTTGTGCTGCGACTTCATCTACGCCGCCGAGACCGCCCGCTTCGCGCTGACCGAGGTGACGCTCGGCATCATGCCCGGCGCCGGCGGCACCCAGAACCTGCCGCGCGCCGTCGGCGAAAGACGCGCGAAAGAGATCATCCTGACCGGCCGCCCGTTCACCGCCGTCGAAGCCCATCAATGGGGCATGGTCAACCGCCTCTGCGCGCCGGGCAAGGTCGTCGACGAAGCCCTCGAAACCGCCCGCCATATCGCCGACAACGCGCCCATTTCGGTGCGCCAGGCCAAGCACGCGATCCACCACGGGCTGCAGATGGATTTGGCGAGCGGCATGCTGCTCGAGATCGAGGCCTACAACCGCATGGTCCCGACCGAAGACCGCCGCGAAGGCATCGCCTCCTTCAACGAAAAGCGCAAGCCCCGCTTCAAAGGCCGCTGACCGCCGGCGGGCCAAAACAGTTGGTAATGCACCTTGTTGGGGAGCATGCCCGCCGCCGTGACGCCGCCGCCCCCGGACCTCGGCCTTCTCCCCCGCGGCGTCTTGCGCCGCGCACAGGCCCAAGGCTGCGGCCAGGAGGTATTTCCGATCGCCGCCCGCATCCTCCAAGCTGTGGCCGGCCACGAGCTGCGCTCGCAGAACGGCCTGAATACGGCAAGCTGTCAGGCGGACGATCCGCGCCGCGCGCCCGCCGGCCGTTCCCGCGAAAGCGGCCGTCCAGGCCGATGAAGACTTGTCGCACAGCCCCGAGCCCCACCCACGCGGATCCCGCGACCCGTGCTTTACCTGTTTGATCAGGTCGAGATCAGGTATCCCCAACTCCATCAACGGCAATCCTTTCCCGCTCACGGGTATCGACAGCGGAGCAATACGATGCCACTATGGCAATTATATGGTTGCCGATACCGCAAAATCGCAACCGGCCGAGGCCGGCGCCGCAACCCCCGCCAAGCCTCGCGACCTTGAAGACATTTCTCCCCGCTGTAATCCTGTTTATCACATGTTTGCCCGGACGGGTCGGCTGTGGCACAAAGGAGGAACAGAAACACAGGGCCGCGAGACGGTGAGAGGCCAGCTATCGGATGCGCACCGAGAAGGAAAAAATGCTCGCCGGCGAGCTGTACGACGCCGGCGTCCCCGAGCTCCAGGCGGAGCTGGCGGCAACGCACCGCTGGCTCGCGCGTTACAACGCGTCGCTCGACGCATCAGCCTCTGAACGCAGGAAGCTGTTGTTGGAACGTCTCGCCGCCGTCGGCAAGGGCGCGGTGATCCGGCCGCCGTTTCATTGCGATTACGGCTTCAACATCAGGCTCGGCGCCGGGGTCTTTCTTAACTTCAACTGCGTGATCCTCGACGTTGTCGCGGTCAGCATCGGCGACATGACGCAGATCGGGCCGGCGGTGCAAATCCTTACGGCCGATCATCCGCGCGAACCGGCGGTGCGCGCGGCCGGTCTGGAGCACGGCCGCCCCATCAGCATCGGGCGCAATGTCTGGATCGGCGGTGGCGCCATCATCCTGCCGGGCGTGAGCGTCGCCGACGACGCGCTGATCGGCGCCGGTAGCGTGGTCACCCGCGATGTGCCGGCCGGCGCCGTGGCCGTCGGCAACCCGGCACGCGTGCGCACTCAGAGCACAAGCCGATGATGGACGACAGCAGCACCTTGCCGGCCCCGCCCGTGTTTCAACCGTTGGGCAGCTCGCCGACATTCCCGAAGAAGAAATCGGGCTACAAAAGCGGAAGAGCGCGCGCACCCGCCGCGCCTATCGTCTGATGATCGCTGCTTGATATGAGGACGGCAACGACGCTGATCTCTGGCTCGCTTCTGTGCGATAGACGAATATTCGGGTTGCCGGCGGGCTTGCTCCTCGTCCGTCGTGTTTGCAGAATTTCCCAGATGCGATATTCGATGCCGTAGCGCCACGAGGCGCCGCAGGCCTCCCGGACAATTCGGGGGCATCGATCGGCGCAGCGCGTCACGGGCCTGCTCAAGAGGCTGGTTCTCTGCCGGTTGCGTTCGGCTGTCGGCTCGGAGCCATCAGCGCCTGTTGCGCGGCGGCCAGATACTCGCCCAAGGTTGCGTCCAGGCGCTCGTATAAAAGACGCTCGAAGCTCTCGCTGCCGCGGCCGGCCTGCGCTTCCTGCAAGGCGCCGAGATAGGCCGGGCGGTCTTGCGGCCGGACTGCGATCGGTGGATAGCCGCCGCGGATCAGGAGCAGGTTCATCAGGAGCCGCGCGGTGCGCCCGTTGCCGTCGTTGAAGGGGTGGATGTCGACCACTTGCCGGTGCGCCGCGAACGCGGTTTCGGGCGTATCGGGCGTCGCGGCGAGCCAGCGGGCGAAATCGCCCATCAGCGCCGGGACTTCCGCCGGCGACGGAAAGCTGTGCCGCCCCGCATCGGTCAGCACATAGCGGCCCTGATCGGCATAACGGCCGGCGATCTCGGGCTGCGAGCGCTGCACGACCAGATGGTGCAGCCGGCGCAGATCGGTCTCGGTCAAGGGCGTCCGCTGGCGAGCCAATGCCCGCACATAGCCAATGGCTTCGTAATGGTCGATCGCTTCGAGGTGGTCTTTGAGCGGCTTGCCGCCGATCGTGATCCCCTGCTCGATGACCAGCGTCGTCTCGGCGGCGGTCAGCGTGTTGCCCTCGATCGCGTTCGAGGTGTAGGTCAGCTCGAGATCGTGGACATGCTCGAAATTGCCGAGGCCGGCGCCGAGAAGCGGGCGCAATCGGTCGAGCTCGGCTTTTTTCGCGGCGATCCGGGCGCGCAGCTTGTCCATGATTCGTTCCTATCACGGGCGGCGGCCGGGATCAAGGAAGGCGTGTTTATAGAGGACATTTACGAGCAGGAGCAGGAGCGGCTCTTCGCTCCCACCTGGCTCCTTGCTGGGCAAAAATATTCAGATCCCCAGCCCAAGCGATTTCGTTGTCTCCGGCGCGGGCGAGGAATCAGTAATCCTGCGCCGCGACCCGGCCGGAGTGTGTGCATCGCCCAGCCCCGCCCGTCCTGGCCCGTCCGGCCAATGCGGGTCGCCGGGACGGGTCGGCGTGGCGGCGAGCGCGGCGGCGAAGCAATCTGGGGCCGCGCGCAACGCGGCGTCCCGCGGGTACTGGAGCTCCGTATGGAAGAAATCACCTTTTTGCGGTGGGGCTGCGTCGCACCGCCTGCAAGGTGTCACGCACGGCTTCCCGCATCGAGGGGTCGTGGTCGCCGAATTTCTCGATCCGAGACGGGTTGCACCCGGCCGCGAGCGCACGGTCAAAGACCACCTCGGCCGACTGGATGCGCTGCTCTCCCTCCAGCAGCCTGAGAAAGTCCATGGTGCTCAGCTCGATCAGCTTCTCTTGCTCGCGCACGATCACGCGCCGGGTCACGGCGGTTTCCTCGCACAGCAAAATCGCCTTGTCGTCGCCTTGCAGCCGCGCCGGCTCCTCGATCACCTCGATAGCCGCGCGCTCGCCGAGGTTCGGTTCGTAGGCTCCCGGATTGACCAGGCGCGCCGCGTCAAAGTTGACGTAAGCATTGGTGACGGCGATCTCGACTTCGCTGTGGTGCGCCTTCACCCAATCCATAATCGACTGCGCGCCGAGCTTGGCGCTGTCCCGCGTGGCTTCGTAAAACACGGCGTCCGGAATAATTACCGGCACGTTCGGATAAAGGAGGTAATCGAGGCTGTCGGCCGCAGCGAGCGTGATCAACGGCCCGGTGTCGAGAACATAAATCGCCGCGCGCGGCACGCTCACGCCGCCTTGGGAAACAGCAAGGCGCGTGCGGCCGCGATGCGTTGCCGGCGGCCGGCCTCGGGTGCGCGCGGCAACGGCAGGTCGTGCTTTGCGAGCTCGATCAGCACGTCGCCGAAGGTGATTCCGCCAAGCGCGCGCCGCAGCTCGATCGCCGAAATCCGCGCTTGCGAATAGCGCTCGAGCAGCTCCACGGTTTCGACTTCGTTCATTCGATCTCTCCGCAAGCAACCCGTATATGATCACGCGGCCCGTCTTCTGAAAGCCTTTGCCGACCCGGCAGGGGCCGGCCGAGCGGCCGATTGGCCGCGGCTCCTGCCGCTGAGCGAATGGGCGCCGCTGCGGCCCCGCCGGCGCCGAGCGACCCCGCCGTTTCCATGTGTTGGCCTATACATGCCGAGCGAGATGGCGTCCCCTCGGGTCGCAATACGGACCGCTCAGCCGGTGTCGTTGTTGCGGGGAGCGCGGCGACGGCGCAATCTCGGGCGGCCCGCAACGCCAGGAGGACGAGATGGATGGCGGTCTGACGCAGATGTTGGCCACCCGCGCGGCGGCGCTCGAATACGCCGAGCTGCCCGAGCCGGTGCGGGAGGTGGCGCGGCAATGCGTGCTCGACTATCTCGGCGTCGCCATTGCCGGGGCCGGCGACCCGCTGGTCGGGATGCTGCTCGACGAGATGACCGAGGCCGGCGGGGCGCCGCAGGCGAGCCTGATCGGCCGTCGCGAGCGGCTGCCGGCGCTGGCGGCGGCGCTGGTCAACGGGGCGGCGGCGCATGCGCTCGATTACGACGATGTCAATCTGGCGATGCCGGGGCATCCCTCGGTCGCGATCCTGCCGGGCCTCTTGGCGCTGGCCGAGCTGAAGGGCTCCTCCGGGCGCGAGGTGATCACCGCCTTTGTCGCCGGCTACGAGGCCATGTGCCGGATCGGCATGGCGCTGCAGCCGGGCCATTACGAGATCGGCTTTCACGCCACCGGCACGATCGGCGGCTTTGGCGCGGCGGCGGCCTGCGCCCGGCTCCTGGGCCTCGACGCCGAGGCGACGGCGCGGGCGCTCGGCATCGCCGGGACCCAGGCGGCCGGGCTCAAATCGCAGTTCGGCACGATGTGCAAGCCGTTCCACGCCGGCAAGGCGGCGCAGAACGGGCTCCTGGCGGCGCGCCTCGCGCAGCGCGGGTTTTCGAGCCGGGCCGACCTGGTCGAATGCGTCCAGGGCTTCGCTGCGACCCACGGCCCGGATTTTTCTCCCGGAGGCCGCCCTCGCCACGCCGAAACGCGGCTTTTACATCCTCGCCAACCTCTTCAAATACCACGCCGCCTGCTACATGACGCACGCGCCGATCGAGTGCGCGCGCCGGTTGCGCCAGGAGCACGGGCTGACGCCGGAGGGGATCGCCGGCATTACCTTGCGGCTCGATCGCGGCTGCGACCGCATCTGCAACATCCCCGTGCCGGTCGACGGGCTGCAGAGCAAGTTCAGCCTGCGCCAGACCGTGGCGATGGCGCTTTCCGGCCTCGACACCGCCGGCCTCGACAACTACAGCGAGCAGAACGCGCGCGACCCGGCGATGGCGCGGCTGCGCGAGCGGATCGCGATCGACTTTCAGCAATCCTGGCCGCAGACGGTCGCCGAGCTGGAGCTCGATCTGGCCGATGGGCGGCGGGTCGCGGCGCGCCACGATTCCGGGATCCCGGCCGCCGACATCGCCGAGCAGGGGAAGCGGCTCGCGGACAAGCTCGACGCCCTGGTCGAGCCGGCGCTGGGCGCGCCCCGCGCCCGCGAGCTGCGCCAGATGGCGGCGGCGCTCGACGGGCTGGCCGACATCGCCGAGCTGACGCGCCTCGCCGCCGGCTGAATGCGCGGCCCACGCAGCGGGCGCCGCCCGGCCTCGATTGCCGACCGAAGCGGGGCTGGATGGCTCCCGCTGTCCCGTGGGCCTTCAGCCCACGGGACAGCGAAAAGAGTTTAGTAGACGCCCTTCAGCGGTGTGGTCTCGCGCTTTTCGACCGTGGCCCCGGCGGCGCCGGTGTCGCCCGAGCCGAGGAGCTTGTTCGACAGGCTCTGATCGCCGACCGCGGCGTTCGGGTCGGGCGCCTGGGGGCCGCCGGGCCCCAGCGCGTCGGCCGACCGGCGCAGGCGGAAATCGGGGGCCTGCTTGCCCGGCTCGCCGGGCCCCGCCTGCTCCATGACCTGCCGGGCCTGCTGATCGGCGGTCTTCTCCTGCGGCCGCGGCGCGCCCGGCGTCGGCGGACGCAGATCGAAATCCGGCGGGATCAAGAGCGGCGCGCGCGATTCGACGGCGAACTCGTCCGGCATCGTCTGCTCCATGCCGATCGAGCGCTTCAATTCGGTGCAGCCCGACAGCAGAGCCGCCGCGGCCAGGCAGGCCAGCGCCCGCGGGACAACCCCGCGGGCCGGGCCACGAATCCGGTGATCGCAGGTCATGACGGGTCCCTCCCGGCCCGGCTTTTAAGCCCCTCGCGGCGCAAAAGCAACACCGCCGCGCCGCCGAGGCCGCGGGGCCGCGTCTATCCGGCGCGCTCGGCCTGGAGGCTGGGGGCGTCGGCCGCGGCCGGGGCCCGCCTCGCGGCGCGCGTCCGGCGAATCAGCAGCAGCAGCGGGATCGACGCGACGACGATCATCATCATCAGCGCGAACACGTCGATATAGGCCACCATCTCGGCCTGCCGGGTGACCTCGGCGTTGAGCGCGGCCACACCCGACGGCGAGGTCAGGCTGAACGGCGCCGCGAGGTGCGGCGCGCGGGCCAGCGGGTTGTCGGGGCGCAGCCCCTCGACCAGCCGCGAGTGCACGATCTGGGCGTTGGAGACCAGGAGCGCCTCGAAGGTCGAGATGCCGATGCTGCCGCCCAGATTGCGCATCAGGCTCCTGAGCGCGGTGCCCTGGGTCAGCATGTGACGCGGCAGGTTCGACAGCGCCAGCGTGTTCAGCGGGACAAAGGTGCAGCCGAGCCCGAAGCCCTGGAGCATCCCCGAGGTGATCACCGGGCCCATCCCCATCTCGAGCGAGAACCCGGTCATCTGCCACAGCGAGACCGCGGTCAGGGTGAGGCCGGTCAGGATGATGAGCCGATTGTCGATCTTGTTGATGACGCGGCCGACCAGGAACATCGCGACCATGGTGCCGACGCCGCGCGGCGCGGTGACGAGCCCGGTGGTGAAAACGGGGTAGCCCATCAGCGATTGCAGCATCGTCGGCACCAGCGCCAGGGTGCCGCTGAGAATCCCGCCGACAAAGAACATCAGGATGGTGCCGGCGGCGAAATTGGGGCTCTTCAACAGGTCGCGGTTGAGAAAGGACCGGTCGGCGGCGGTCGCCGTGTGGACGATGAACAGGTAGAGCGCCACCCCCGAGATCATCGCCTCGACCCAGATCTCGGTCGAGCCGAACCAGTCCTTCAGCTGGCCCCGGTCGAGCATCATCTGCAAGGCGCCGATCGCCACGCTGAGGCTGGCGAAGCCGAAAAAGTCGAAGGCCTCGCGATGCGCCCGCCCGGTCTCGCGGATGAAGATCATGATGCCGAGCGAGGCGATCACGCCGACCGGCAGGTTGATGTAGAAGATCCAGCGCCAGTTGAAATCCTCGGTCAGCCAGCCGCCCAGCATCGGCCCGAAGATCGGGCCCAGCATGACGCCGATGCCCCAGACCGCGATCGCCTGGCCGTGCCGCTCGGGCGGGTTGATCTGCAGCAGCACCGATTGCGACAGCGGCACCAGCGCCGCGCCGCACACGCCCTGCAGCAGGCGGTAGAGCACCAGCTGGGTCAGGCTCGTGGCGCTGCCGCACAAGGCCGAGGCCAGGGTGAACCCCGCAACCGACACCAGAAAGACGTATTTGATGCCGAGCCGCCCGGCGAGCCAGCCGGTCAGCGGCGTCATGATCGCCACCGCGACGATGTAGGAGGTCAGGACCCAGGCGATCTGGTCCTGCGAGGCCGACAGGCTGCCGCGGATATGCGGCAGCGCGACGTTGGCGATCGTGTTGTCGACGCCCTGCATGATCGTCGCCAGCATGATCGATACCGTGATCGGCCCGCGATTGCCGATCGGGCTGCGCGCCTCGCCTCTCACCGCGCCGCTATCCGCTTGCCGGGAAAGTCGCCATCCCTGGAACATAAGCAATGCTTACGATCCGGCAAAAAGCCGGCGGCGCGCGGCTGGCAGTCCCAAACGCTATAGCTGGCGCAAACGCGATAGCTGGCCGGCGGCGGCGAGACGGCGGCTCAGCCGGGCTTGGTCCCGACCGCGCAGTGAAAGGGCTGGGCGATGAAGAAGGTCCCGTCCGCTTCGGCCTCGCCGGCGGCCTGCCGCCATGCCTCGGCCTCGGCCGGGTCGAGCGCCGCCAGCACCTGCTGCTGATAACGGGCGAGGCGCGGCATCCCCGGCCTGACCGCGACGAGCTGCGGGAAGCAGCGCAGCCGCTCCAGCCCGAGCGCGCGCAGCCGCCGGTAGAGGCTGGCGTCGGCGCAGCCCTGCGGGCTCATCCCGCCGCCGATCATGCCGGGCGCCTCGACCTTGGCCTTGAGCGCGGCGGCGAGCGGCAGGTTGACCCAGCAGCCGCGGTCGATCGCGCGGACGATGACGCCGATGCGGCCGCCGGGCCGGGTCGCCCGCGCCAGCTCGCAGAGCATCGCGTCGGCGTCGCCCTCCTCGGCGACGGTGCAGCACAGCGCCGCATCGGCGAACCCGTCCGGCAGCGGCAGGGCCTCGGCCCGGCCCTCGCGCAAATTCGATGCGCCCGGCGAGCCCTTCGCGCCGCGCCGCGGCCCGCGCCTCGCCGAGCAGGTAGGGGCTGCGGTCGATCCCGGTCAACGGGTTCGCGCCCCCGGTCCGGCGCGCCAGCTCGCGCATGATCACGCCGCAGCCGCAGCCGACCTCGAGCACCCGCTCGCCGGGCCCGATCGCCAGCGCGTCGAGCAGGTTGCGCACGATGTCGATGTAGCCCGAGCGGCCGCGCTCCTCGAGGCTCGCAACGCTGCCGAGATGGGCGCCGCCGGTCGCGACCGTGCACCAGCGCCGTGCGAGCGTCGGGATCAGCGCCGCCCACTGCGTCGGCGCCAGATCGAGCGGCAGCAGCACCAGCGGCGGCCCCGCCCCGCGCACCTTGTAGGAGACGCCGGCGGCCTCGCCGTCGCGCTCGGCGAGGCCCGCCGCCGGCAGCGGCCGGTCGTTTTCGACGCGCCCGAGAAAGCCCTCGATCGCGGCGGCGAGCTCTTCGCCGCGCTCGGCCGCGAGGTCGGCCCAGGTGAGCCCGGCGTAATCGCGCAGCACCACCGAGCGCGCCTGCGGCAGCTCGGGCAGCACCGCCCGCACCCGCCGGTCGCCCACCCCCCGATCGCCGGTCGCCACCAGGAGCCGCGAGCCGAAGGGCCGCAACGCCGCGCCGTCGACCGCCGCCGGGCACAGCAGGGTCAGCGAGGCGACGCGCTCCGGGTAGCGCCGGGCGAAGCCTTCCCAATCGCTGGAGCTGCGCCCGGCGAAATGCGCCCGGCCGATCCCCAATTCGTCGAGCAGCGCCGCCAGCCGCGTCTCGACCGGGGTTTCTTGTGTCGCTGTGGCGTTGATGGCCGGTCTCCTCGATGAACGCGTCCGGATCGAAGCCTAGCACGAGCCGCGCCGCCCGGCGCCGCAGGCTCGACAATCGCGGCCGGCGCGGCCGCCGATCACCGCCTTCCCAACCCGCAGCGGCCGGCTTACCATCGCCGCGCTGAAACAGGAGGCCGCCGATGCTGCTGCGCAACGCCTGGTACATCGCCGCATGGGGGGACGAAATCGGCGCCGAGCCGCTCGCCCGCCGGGTCTGCGACGACCCGATCGTGCTGTTCCGCGACCGGGCCGGACGCGCCGCGGCGCTCGCCGACCGCTGCTGCCACCGCGCGGCGCCGTTGAGCATGGGCAGCCTCGTCGAGGACGGCCTGCAATGCGGCTACCACGGGCTGACCTTCGACGGCGCCGGGCGCTGCGTGCGCATCCCCGGCCAGCCGCAAATCCCGGCGGAGGCGCGGGTGCGCTCCTACCCGGCGGTGGAGAAGGACCAGCTGGTGTGGGTGTGGATGGGCGACCCGGCCAGGGCCGACGCGACCCGGATCGTCGACTTTCCCTACCACAACGACCCCGGCCGCTGGCCGAACAAGCACGACGTCTATCCGATCAAGGCCAACTACATGCTGATGGTCGACAATTTGATGGATTTGACGCATCTCGGCTATCTCCACGCCAGGACCGTCGGCGGCAACCCGGCGCAGCATCTCGACGCCGAGATGAAGACCGTGCGCACGCCGACCGGCCTCAAATTCACCCGCTGGATGCGAAACTCCGTGCCGCCGCCGAGCTACGTCAAGGCCGCCGGCTTCAAGGGCCGGGTCGACCGCTGCCAGGAGTTCGAGTTCGTCGCGCCGTCGAGCGTCCTGCAATGGACCGGCGCCGCCGACGCCGGCCAGGGCGGGAGCGACTTCGCCTTCCAGTTCCGGCTGTTCCACGGCCTGACCCCGGAGACCGAGACCAGCTGCTTCTATTTCTGGTCGGTGGCGAACGGCTACCGCCAGAACGAGCCCGAGGCGACCGAGCAGCTCTACCGCGAGATCGCCCCGACCTTTGTCGAGGACCGGGTCATGGTCGAGGCGCAGCAGGCCCGCCTCAGCGAATGCGGCGAGCAGGGCCTCGTCGACATCGCCTCCGACGCGACGCGCATGCAGATGCGGCGCATGGTCGAGCGCCTGCTCGCCGAGGAGCGCACGGCGCTCGCCGCCGAATAGCGCCGCGCGATGGGCGCGACGCCAACGTGCCGCAGCGATCGGCTTCGCTGCGATCAGCCGCGGCGGACGAGCCGGCCGGGGGCGGCGCCGGTGTGCTCGCCCCGCTCGAACACCGGGACGCCGGCGACCAAGGTCGCAACATAGCCGTCGGCGCGCTGCACCAGACGCTTGCCGCCGGCCGGCAGGTCGTGGACGACCTCGGGCGGATGCAGGCGCAGCCGGTCGAAGTCGATCAGATTGAGGTCGGCGCGCCGGCCGGGCTGGACCCGGCCGCGGTCGTTGAAGCCGAAGAAATCGGCGGTCTCGCTGGTCAGGCGCCGGACGACGAACTCGAGCGGCAGGCCGGGGCCGCGCTCGCGGTCGCGCGCCCAATGCGTCAGCATGTAGGAGGGCATGCTGGCGTCGACGATCTGGGCGACATGGGCGCCGCCATCGCCGAGCCCGAGCAGGGTCCCGGGGTCGGTCAGCATCTCGCGGATCGGCTCGTGGTCGTCCTGGGCGTAGCCGGTCACCGGGAAAAACAGCAGATTGCCGGCATCCGCGGTCAGATAGTCGTAGGCGATTTCATCGGGCGTATGATTGGTGCGCGCGGCGATCGCGGCGATGCTCGATTCGGCCCGCGGCTCGTAGTCGGGCGGGTCGCCCATCACATACATGCGGTCCCAGCGCGAGGCGATCAGCTGAATGAGCGGTCCCAATCGGTTCAAAAGAGCCGGCGACGGCCGGTCGTCGAGGATCGCGCGGCGCGCCGCGGGATCGCGCAGCCGCGCCAGCCGCTCGGCCAGGGGCAGCGCCTCGAACGGCTGGTAGCGCTCGCGGATCGCGAACGGGTTCAGCGAGGCAGCGACGCCGAGGATGACGCCGACCGGGCGCCCCGCGACCTGCGCGGTCACCGAGGCGCCGGCGGCGCGGGCCTGGTGCACGCCCCGCATGATCCGCCGCCAGCGCTGCGGGTCGGTCGGCCGGTCGGTCAGCAGAAACCACATCTTGCGGCCGGTTTCCTTGCCCAGCCGGGTCAGCCATTCGAACTCCGCCGCCTCGTCCTCGAAATCGCTGTTCATGCCGAAGGCGCCGGCGCCGACCGCCCCCATCGCAGCGCCGATGCCGGTCAGCTCGGCGATTTCGGCGAAGCGGCCCGGCGCCAGCTCGCCCTGCGTCGTCTTGTGCGCATTGGTCCGCGAGGTCGTAAAGCCGAACGCGCCGGCGCGCACCGCCTCCTCGGTCAGCCGGCGCATTTCGGCGATGTCGTCGGCGGTCGCCGCCTCGCGCCGGATCGCGCGGTCGCCCATGACATAAACCCGCAACGGGTGGTGCGGGATCTGCGCCGCCACGTCGATCGTCCGCGGCATTCGCTCGAGGGCGTCGAGGAAATCGGGAAAGCTCTGCCAATCCCACTTCAAGCCCTCGGCCAGGACCGGGCCCGGGATGTCCTCGACCCCTTCCATCAGGTCGATCAGGGCGGTGCGGTGGTGCGGCCGCACCGGCGCGAAGCCGACGCCGCAATTGCCGAAGAGAACCGTCGTCACGCCATGCCAGGATGACGGCGCCAGGATCGGGTCCCAGGTCGCCTGGCCGTCGTAATGGGTGTGCACATCGACCCAGCCCGGCGTCACCAGCAGGCCGTCGGCGTCGATCACCCGCCGCGCCGGCCCGGCCTTGCCGCCGACCGCTGCGATCCGCCCGCCCGCGATCGCGATGTCCCCGGTGAAGGCCGGCGCCCCGGTCCCGTCGACGATCCTGCCGCCGCGAATGACGATGTCGTGCATGGCCCGGTCCTCCCACGTCTGCGCCCGGCAGCATGCGGCCGCGCTTGGCTTCGCCGGTATGCCGAGCGGGCAGGGCTGGCTTGCACGCGCTAGTCTAATGCGCGACCGACGCATCCGCCGGGTCTTGTGTTGACGGCGATTGCGACTCACATATGACTAACTTAACCAGTTTAGTCATATGGGGGATTGGCGTGTCTCAGCAGACGGTTTGGTCGGTCGCGCAAGCCAAGGCGCGGCTGAGCGAGGTCATCGGCAAGGCGCTTGAGGAAGGGCCCCAGACGATCACCAGAAACGGTCGTCCGGCCGTGGTCGTCGTCTCGCTCCAGGAGTGGACGCGCAAGGCGCGGCGCCAGGGCAGCCTTGCGCAATTTTTCGCCGCTTCGCCGCTGCGCGATTCCGGGCTTGAGATCGAACGCGCGGCGGGGGGAGCGCGCGAGGTCGAGTTGTGAGCCGCGGATGGCTGATCGATACCAACATCGTGTCCGAATGGGTCAAACCCCGGCCCGACCCGTCGGTCGTGCGATGGCTCGACGAAGCCGACGAGGACCGCGTGTTTCTCAGCGTCGTGAGCCTGGCCGAAATCCGCTTCGGGATCGAGCGGCTGGCTCAAGGCCGCCGCCGTACGCAGCTCGATGAATGGCTCCGTCTCGATCTGCGGGCCCGCTTCGAGGGGCGCATCCTCGCTGTGGACGAGGAGGTCGCCGACGCCTGCGGCTGTCTGTTGGCGCGGGCCCGCAAGGCCGGCCGCGGCCTCTCCGCGATGGACGCGCTGATCGCCGCCACCTGCCTGGCCCGCGATCTCGTGCTCTCGACCCGCAATCTCGCCGATTTCGACGGCTTGGGCGTCGAGATCCACGCCCCATGAGACGGCATCGGCCTGGACCCGATCCGTCGCGACCCCTGCGCCATGGTAAGCGCGGATTTCTCCCAAATTTGACCGTTCAGCCGCTAAACTGCCCCGATAATCGGACGTAAGGTGGAGGGAGCGGGCGATGTCGGCGACGGCGTTTGTCGAGGCGCGGGATTTCCTCCTCACCCACCGCGAAGATTACGAGACCGCCTACCGCGATTTTCGCTGGCCGGACCTCGACCGGTTCAACTGGGCGCTCGATTATTTCGACCCGATGGCGCGCGGCAACCAGCGGCCGGGCCTGTGGATCGTCGATGAGGGCGGCGGCGAGACGCGGCTCAGCTTTGCCGAGCTCGCGGAGCGGTCGAGCCGGGCCGCCAACCGGCTGCGCGCGCTGGGCGTGCGGCGCGGCGACCGGCTGCTGTTGATGCTCGGCAACGTCGCGCCGCTGTGGGAATGCATGCTGGCGGCGATCAAGCTCGGGGCCGTGATCATCCCGGCCTCGACCTTGCTGAACCGCGACGACCTGCTCGACCGCTTCGCGCGCGGCCGGGTCCGCCACGTCGTCGCCGGCGCCGAGCATGCCGGCAAATTCGCCGATCTGCCGGGCGACTACACCCGGATCGCGGTCGGCGGGGAAGCGGCCGGCTGGCGGCGCTGGGACGAGGTCTACGAGGCGCCCGCCGAGCTCGCCGCCGACGGCGAAACCAAAGCCGCCGACCCGCTGCTGCTCTACTTCACCTCCGGAACGACGGCAAAGCCGAAGCTCGTGCTGCACAGCCATCAGAGCTATCCGGTCGGCCTTTTGTCGACAATGTATTGGCTCGGCGTGCGGCCCGGCGACGTCCACATGAACATTTCCTCGCCGGGCTGGGCAAAGCATGCCTGGAGCTGCTTTTTCGCGCCCTGGAACGCCGGCGCCACGGTGTTCATGCTGAACCAGCCGCGCTTCAACGCGAAGGGGCTGCTCGACGCGATCGCGCGCTGCGGGGTGACGACGTTCTGCGCCCCGCCGACCGTGTGGCGGATGCTGATCCAGGAGGATTCTGGCGGCCTGGAAGCCGAGCCTCAAGGAGGTGGTCGGCGCCGGCGAGCCGTTGAACCCCGAAATCATCGAGCGGGTCAAGGCGGCCTGGGGCCTGACCATCCGCGACGGCTACGGCCAGACCGAGACGACCTTGCAGATCGGCAACTTCCCGGGCCAGCCGGTCAAGCCGGGTGCGATGGGCCGGCCGGCCCCCGGCTACCGCGTCAAATTGCTCGACCCCGACGGCGCCGAGCAGCCGGAGGCCGAGGTGTGCCTGGCGCTCGACCCCGCGCCGCTCGGGCTGATGCAGGGCTATCAGGGCGACGACGGCGCGGTGACGGCGTTGGCGGGTGCTGTCTACCGCACCGGCGATGTCGCGACGCGCGACGCCGCGGGCTGGTTCACCTATGTCGGTCGCGCCGACGACGTGTTCAAAGCTGCGGACTACCGGATCAGCCCGTTCGAGCTCGAAAGCGCGCTGATCGAGCATCCGGCGGTGGCCGAGGCGGCGATCGTCCCGTCCCCCGACCCGGTGCGCTTCGCCGTCCCCAAGGCCTTTATCGCGCTGGCCGCGAGCCAGGCCGCCGACCGCGCCACGGCGCTGTCGATCTTCCGCCACCTGCGCGCGCATCTCGCCCCTTACAAGCGCGTGCGCCGCCTCGAATTCGCCGAGCTGCCCAAGACCATCTCCGGCAAGATCCGCCGCGTCGAGTTGCGCGCCGCCGAAGCCGCCCGCCCTGTCGGCGCCGCCAGAGCCGCCGGCGAGTTCTGGGAGGAGGATTTCCCCGAGCTGCGATAGGTTCCCCGGCGCCGGCCCTACGTCACCAGCCCGAGGAGGCGCCGGCGGGGGCCGCTGCGGCTGACGATGATCGCGTCGAGGCCGAGGGCGCGGCCGTAGCGGTGCACCGCGAAGACCAGCATCAGCACCAGCAGAAAGAAATACGTCCACGGCCACTCGCCGGGGGCGCTGTACAGGCCGAGCCACAGGTTGAGGATCTGCAAGGCGCCGATGACCGCCCACAGCCGGACGAACAGCCCCAAGATCAGCGACACCGCGGTCAGCAGCTCCAGCGCATAGACGATCGGGGCAAACACATAAAAATGCGGCAGCACCAGCTGGTTGACGAAATCGGCCTGCAGCGGGATCGCCGCGTGCTTGCCCATCAGCCCCATCCAATAGGCAAGCCCGGTGTCGCCGAAGGGCTGCTCGGGATGGTCGGTGTAGTAGGGCGGCAATTTCCACAAGGTCTGCTGCCACCACATCGCGCCGATCAAAAAGCGAAAGGCCCAGCCGCACAAGTTCCGCCCGCTGCGCTGGCCGGGGACATTGCGCCAGGCGTAAGCGGCAATGACGATGCTGGCGACGATCAGCAGCCAGAAGACCGCCGTCGTCCACGCCGGCGCGGTCAGGAAACGAGCAACGTCGGAGAGCGGGTTCGGGTTCATCGCGGGCGTCCCTCGCAGGCCACGCGGGCCAGGGTCGAGGCGATGCGCAGGCTCGCCCTCAGTGTCCCCGACAGGCTGCCCGAGACCTTCGAGGCGCCGCCCGCCCGCCGGCGATGATCGACCGGGATCTCGACGATGCGCAGCCCGGCGCCCGCCGCCCGCATCTGCATCTCCAAATTCCAGCCGAAGGTCATCTCGCGCATCCCGAGCCTGATCAGCGCCTCGCGCCGGATCGCGCGGAACGGACACATGTCGGTATAGCGCACGCCGTAGAGCCGATGCAGCAGAAAGCCGACAGCCCGCCCGGCCAGGATCTGATGCGCGCTCATGCTGCCGCGCTCGCGCCGGCCGCTGGTGCGCGACCCGATCGCGAAATCGCAGCTTCCATCGAGAATCGGGGCGAGCAGCGACGGGATCAGCTCCGGCCGGTCGCTGCCGTCGCCGTCGAGAAAGACGAGGATGCCGCAATCCTTCCGCCGCCACGGCGCCGGCGCGGCAGGCGCGGCCGTAGCCGCGGCGGCTCAGGGCGACGATCCGGGCGCCGCCGGCGCGGGCGCGCTCGACGGTGCGGTCCTTGCTGCCGCTGTCGGCGACGATGACCTCGTCGACAAGATCGCGCGGGATCGCGGCAAGGACGCCGGCGATCGCCGCCTCCTCGTCGAGGGTCGGGATCACCGCCGCGACGCGCGGCCGCGGCGCCGTCACAGGCTCCAGCGCAGGCCGCAGCCGGCGCAGGCGGGCGACGGCGCGTCGCTCAACAGCGCGCTGCGGAAGGCCTGGTAGCGCGGGCCGTTCCAGATTTGGCGCAGGCTCTCCTGCGTTGCGTCGCCCAAGGTGAAGCCGTCATAGCCGCGCATCGAAAAGGGCGCAATGCAGCACGGGATGGCGCGGCCATGGGCGGTGAAATACATCAGCGTCCAGGGCCGCCGGCACAATGACCACGGCCGCGTCCCTTCCGGCTGCTTCAGGCTGGAGACGGGGTCGGTCGGCCCCCGAGGCGTTGAACGCGATCCCGAGCTCGCCCGCCAAATTCTCGGCCTCGCGCACCAGCCGGCCGTCCTCGCCATCCTCGAACAAGGCCGAATCCGGCCGCGCCAGCCCCTGACCGTCGGCAAAATAAACCAGCCGCTGCAAGTAAACCTCGGAGATCCCGAGATCGTGAGCCAGCCGGACGAAGTCCTTCAGCTGATGCAGCGTCTCCTTGAGGCCGGTCAGCCACAACGACAGCCTCGGGCCGGGGGCGCCGAGCTCGCGCTGCAAGGCGCGGAAGCGGCGGATGTTGCGCAGGATGCGATTGAACATGTCGCGCCCGCGCACCGCGACGAACGCCTTGGGCTCGGCGGCGTCGAGCGAGAGGCGCAATTCGTCGAGCCCGGACGCGATCAATTCGCGCCCCTTGCGCTCGGTCAGCAATGTGCCGTTGGTGTTGAACAGCACATAGGCGCCGCGGTCCTTCAGGTAGCGGATCATCCGCGGCAGGGCGCGGACCATCATCGGCTCGCCGACCCCGTGCAGGACGACGCGGGCGATCTTCGGGAACTGGTCGACGATCGTCGTGAACAGCTCCCAGCTCATGTCGCCCGGCGGCTCCAGCGCCTCGAAGGTGCGCGGGCAGGTCGCGCACAACAGGTTGCAGCGGTTGGTCGTCTCCAGATAGAGGCAGACCGGCTCCGCCTCGGCGACCGGCCCGCGCTCGGCCGCGATATGGTCGAAATAGCGCGCGCCCGCCATGCTCAGAATGCTCCGCCTGCGATCGGCAGCTTCCCCGTCATTCCCGGCGCGCTACTTCGCTGTGGTCCCGTCCGGCGGCCCTTCGAGCGCCGCGACCCGGTCCAGCATCGCGTCGACCTCGGCGCGCTGCGCCTTGATGTACTCGTAATAGAGACGCTCGACCCGGCGGTAGGGCGAGCCGCGCACGCTCGCCATGGTGTCGCGCCGCTCGTCGTGGCTCGCCAGGACCCGGGCGTATTTATCCTTGAAATAATGCAGGTTCGCGTCGAGGTCGACAAACCGCGGGTCGGACAACAGATCGAACGCCCGCTGCGTCTTGCCCATGCGGAACGGCGATTGCAGCGTAAAGAGGCGAAACGTCGTGTCGTAGAGGTCGTTGGGCTGGTGCACCGGCAAGGTCTTGACCAGCGCGCCCGGCTGCGTCGGCAGCCAGTGGAATTCGTGGAAGGCGTCGCGCTCGGGCCCGTCGCGCTGGATTTTCCGGTAGTCGTCGATATCCCCCTGGTTCCCGAGCACGGCCAGGTTCACGAACTCGTTCGCCGGCACGGCGAGGTTGAACAGCTGGCGAAGCTTCACCGCCCCCACCGACAGCGGCGACCAGATGTTCGCTGCAGCCAGGGCGTTGCGCAAGGTGTGGACGCAGTTGTCGGCCCAGACGCTCCATTCGTAATCGGCCTCGCCCTTGGCGTATTCGCGGTTCTTGTCGTTGAGGAAGGCGATGATCTCGTCGACCATCGGCCCGGTCACCGGCAGACGCGCGCAAAACGCCGAGCGCGCATAGCGCAACGCCAGGTCGGTGCCGATGCCCTCCTGCCGGATGAAATCTTCGAGGGTCGATCCCGGGTGGGAGCTTGGGAAGTCCTGAAGCACGACGCCCTTGTAGACGCCCTTGTCGACCGCCTCGCGCACGGTGGCCTCGAAACGGGCCTGGGTCAGCCGCTCGCCATCCTTGAGGTTGCCCTCGTAGAAGAGCTTATAGCCCGGGACCGCCACCCAGTTGACGTTGCGAAACCAGCGGCCGACGCTGATCCCGGCCCCGTGCTCGGGGTCGCTCGCCCGGGTCGCGGTCCCACGGCACCGCCGCAGCTGCGGAAAGGGCGCGTCCTCGTCCTTGCAGGCGCCCTTGACATACATGACCGCGTGGCCCGCGACCCCGCCCTCGCCCTTCATCTTGGAGCGGAACTGGCTGGTCGCGCACAGCTCCACATAATACGGGAAGAGCTGGTCGTAGACCGGGTCGGGCCGCCGCTCGACGATGATGTGGTCGGGCTTCAGCATGAACCGCGAGAGCACGTCGCCGCTCCACGCGAAGAGGACAATCGCGACGGCGGCGACGACCGCGGCGGCGGCCGCCGCGAGCCAGCGGCCCAGCCGCCGCCGCGGCCGCGCCGCGGTCACGCCGCGCGCCATCGACCAGGACCGGCGTCGGCCCGACGCGGCGCGCAGCAGCTTGGAACCCGGTTCATGCTCCCTCTCGGATGGCCGCGGATCTCATCATATGGCCTCGGCAGGCGGCGCGCAGCCGTCGATCGCCGGCTCTTCGAGAAAATTGACAAACGCTTGCTCTGTATTTTAAGATTGTACGGCAACGATGATCCGTTCAATGCCTGAAATTCACGTAATTCATGAGAACGCGGAGTGGCTGGGGCCGCTGGCGGCCGCCCTCGACCGGCAGGCGCTGCCGTGGCGCGACTGGTTTCTCGACCGCGGCGTCTTCGATCTGTCGCGGCCGCCGCCCGAGGGCGTCTTCTACAACCGGATGAGCGCCTCCTCGCACACCCGCGGACACCGCTACGCCGCCGAGCTGACCGCCGCGGTGCTGGCCTGGCTCGAGCGGCACGGCCGCTGCGTCGTCAACGGCAGCCGCGCGCTCGACCTCGAGATCAGCAAGGCGCGCCAATACGCCGCGCTCGAACGCGCCGGCATCCGCACGCCCGACACCGTCCTCGTCGCCGGCAAGGATCTGCTGGTCGCGGCGGCCCGGCGGCATTTTGCCGGCGATCCGTTCATCCTCAAGCCGAACCGCGGCGGCAAGGGCCTCGGCGTGCGGCTGCTCCGCAACGCCGACGCGCTCGCCGATCATCTCGAGGGCCCCGATTACGAGCCGCCGGTCGACGGGCTGCATCTGCTTGCAGCAGCACATCCGGGCGCCGGCGCCGCTGATCACCCGCGCCGAATTTGTCGGCGGCCGTTTCCTCTATGCGGTCGAGGTCGACACCAGCGACGGGTTCGAGCTGTGCCCGGCCGATGCCTGCGCCGTCGGCGACGCGCTTTGCCCGGCCGGCGCAGACGCCGGGGATGACCGGAAGCGCGCCAGGTTCACGATCGTCGACGACATCGACCCGGCTCTGAAACGCCGTTATGAGGCCTTCCTCGCCGCCAACGATATCGCCGTCGCCGGCATCGAGCTCATCGTCGACGATCAGGGCGCGGCCTACACCTACGACGTCAACACCAACACGAACTACAACCCCGAGGCCGAGGCCCGCGCCGGGCGCTCCGCGATGGACGCGCTCGCCCGCTATCTGGGCGCCGAGCTCGGGCGCTTCGCCGTGCGGCGCTCCGGGTCAAACCCGAATTAGCCGGGCGGCAGCCCCTGGCCGTTCCCGCCCCGCTCGATCACGGCCGCGAGCTGATCGGCGGCCCGCTGGCATTGCTCGCAGCTGACATCGAGGTGGGTCACGGCGCGCACCGTGCGCGGGCCGAAGGCGGAGACCAGCACGCCGGCGGCCTGCGCGCCGGCGACGATCGCGGCCGCGTCGGGCATGCCTTGCGCCAAGTGGAAGATGACGATGTTGGTCTGCACCGTCGCGAGGTCGAGGCTGACGCCG
Organism: uncultured Alphaproteobacteria bacterium; assembly: GCA_963716115.1. Lineage (GTDB taxonomy): Bacteria > Pseudomonadota > Alphaproteobacteria > ATCC43930 > CGMCC-115725 > AP-15. The sequence goes on along the minus strand of CAVQSZ010000008.1, from coordinate 108,740 downwards.
GGCAGGCCGGCCAGCCGCTCGGCCATGAGCCGGGCGTTGGCGTGGTCGTCGGGGAGGCGGGCGAGGTTGTGGTCGAGGGCATAGAGCCCGGCGGCGGCGAGGATGCCCGATTGCCGCATTGCCCCGCCGAACATGCGCCGCGCCCGCGCCGCGCGGGCGATGTCGCCGCGGCGGCCGGCGAGCACGCTGCCGACCGGGCAGCCGAGCCCCTTCGACAACGCCACCGAGACGAGGTCGAAGGGCGCCGCCATGTCGGCCAGCCGATGTCCGCAAGCGGCGGCGGCGTTGAACAGGCGCGCGCCGTCGAGATAGCTGTTGACGCCGAGCTCGCGGGCGGCGGCGCCGATCGCCTCGGCCTCGTCCTGCGGGAAGACGACGCCGCCGCCCCGGTTGTGGGTGTTCTCGACCGCGACGAGGCCGGTCGGCGGGTAGACGATGTGGCCCGGCGGCTTATACGCGGCGCGCAGATCGGCGGCGGTGAAGAGCCCGCCCCGCCCGACGGGCAGGAACTGCACCCCGGAATTCGCCGCGCCCGCGCCCGATTCGTGCCAGACGATATGCGCCTCGTCGCCGAGCACGACCTCGTCACCCGGCCGGGTCAGGATCTTCAGCCCGATCTGATTGGCCATCGTGCCGCTCGGCACGAAGAGCGCCGCCTCCTTGCCGAGCAATTCGGCGATCCGCTCCTGCAATCGGTTGACCGAAGGGTCCTCGCCGTACTGGTCGTCGCCGACCGGGGCGGCGGCCATCGCCTGCCGCATGCCGGGCGACGGCCGGGTCACGGTGTCGGAACGAAGATCGATCGGGTCCATCGCCGGTCAATGCCCTCCGCCTGTGGGGCCGGGGCCGACCACCACGCAGGTCGTGTTGTAGTTCGGCCGCCCGTAATATGAGCAATTCGGGTTCGAGCAGCCGGCGACGGCCGCCGCCATCACGACGGCCACGATGACGAGGCAGACGGTCCGCATCGGGTGTTTTTTTTGATAGCCTCGCAAGGCGGCGCGGAATGCGCGATGGAGATCAGGCATGAAGCTTTACACCTACTATCGCTCGCAGGCGAGCTTTCGCGTCCGCATCGCCCTCAACCTGAAGGGCCTCGAGCGCGAGGACAGCTTTCTGCATCTCGAGCGGGGCGATCAGTTTGCCGCGGAATACCGCGCGCTGAACCCGCAGATGGTGGTCCCGACCCTGCTCGACGGCGACGCGAAACTGTTCCAATCGCTCGCCATCCTCGAATATCTCGACGAGAAATACCCGCAGCCGCCCCTGCTCCCGTCCGATCCGGCGGCGCGGGCCTGGGTGCGCGGGATGGCGCTGATCAACGTCGCCGACTCGCACCCGCTGATCGTGCCGCGGGTTCGCCATTACCTTTCGGATGTGCTGGGGCTCGGCGACGACCAGCGGGACGCCTGGATCCGGCATTGGCTGGAGGCCGGGCTGCAGGCGATCGAGGCGCTGCTCGCCGGGCATCCCCAGAGCGGCCGCTTCTGCCATGGCGAGCGCCCGACCATCGCCGACATCTGCCTGGTGACCCAGGTGACGCCGGCCCGCACCTTCAACGCCCCGCTCGACGCCTATCCGCGGGTGATGCGGGTCTACGAGGCCTGCATGGCGATCCCCGCCTTCGCCGCGGCGCACCCCTCGCGGCAGCCCGACGCCGAATGACCCTCACCCCGCCTTGCGCCGCGCGCGCCGGGCCTCCAGCAGCGACACGACATCCTCGTCCTCGAGCTGGGGGAACCGCGCGTAATGGGCGCCGACGGCGATGAACGGGCTCGGCTCGTCGAGGCAGACGATCTCGTCGGCCTCGGCCCGCAATTCGGCGATCGTGTCCGCGGGCCCCACCGGCACGGCGAGGACGATCCGTCCGGCGCCGGCCTGCCTGACGGCGCGCAAGGCGACGCGCATCGTAGCCCCGGTGGCGATCCCGTCATCGACGACGACGACCGTCCTGCCGGCGAGCGGCAGCGGCGGCCGACCGCCGCGATAGACCTCGCGGCGCCGCTCGATCTCGGCCAGCTGGCGCGCGGTCTCGGCCTTGATATACGCCTCCTCGATGCCGAGCTCGGCGAGGAGGCCCTCGTTGATCACCAGCTGCGGGCTCGGCCCGTCGACGACCGCGCCGAGCGCCAATTCCGGCTGCCGCGGCGCGCCGATCTTGCGCACCAGCACGATGTCGAGCGGCGCATCGAGCGCCTCGGCGATCTCGTAGCCGACCGGCGCCCCGCCGCGCGGCAAGGCGAGCACGACCGGCTGCTCCGGCCGCAGATGGCGCAGCCGCCCGGCGAGCCGCCGCCCGGCTTCCCTGCGGTTGGCGAACATGACCCGGCCCTCCCCTGGTGCTGCTTTCCCCCTATATGGGGCGGCGCGGATCGGCGGGGTTGCCCTCGGGCGGCTGACGACGGCACAATCAGGGCGGCCACCGCCGGCGCGAAAGGAAAGTGCGATGAAAGAGGGCTACCGCTTCGTCGATTGCGACATGCACATCATGGAGCCGATGGACCTGTTCGACAAATACCTCGACCCGGCGTTCAAGCCGCGGATCACCTCGTCGCTGCAGCGCCAGGACGGCGGCGCCACCGGCATGCGCGGCCGGCCCTTGTGGTATTTCGACGGCCAGCCGACCAGCAACGACGGCAACATCTCGCAATACAACCGCATCCGCGGCCCGCTCGTCTCCACCCGCGCCAACAAGAACGTCATGTTCGCGGTCGAGCGCGGCTACGACGCCGAGGCGCAGGTCATGGGCATGGAGCTGGAGGGGATCGACATCGCCGTCTTGTTCCCGACCTCGGGCCTGTCGTTCCTCGCGCGCGACAACATGGACCCGCAATTGTCGAACGCCATCTGCCGCGCCTACAACGACTGGCTGCACGACTTTGTGCAGCACAGCCCCGACCAGCTGAAAATGGCGGCGATGCTGCCGATCCACGATATCAACCTTGCCTGCCGCGAGCTCCATCGCTGCGTCAAGGAATACGGCGCAGTGGGCGCCTTCGTGCGTCCCAACTACGTCAACGGCCGCTATTGGCACTCGAACTATTGGGACCCGCTCTACGGCATGCTGCAGGAGATGCAGATCCCGCTGTGCTTCCACGAGGGCACCGGCTCCTACTACTCGACGATCGAGCCGCGCTTTGGCGAGAACCGCTTCATGCGCCATGTCGCCAGCCACTCGACCGAGATGCAATTGGCGCTGATCGCGCTGATGCTGGGCGGCATCTTCGAGTTCTACCCGCGGCTCAAGGTCGCCTTCCTCGAGGCGCAGAGCTGGTGGGTGCCGGGCCTCCTGGGCCGCATCGAGTGGGATCTGCGCCAGCACCACGATTCCGACGCGCCTTATCTGAAGCTGTCGCCGATCGAATACTGGCGGCGCAACTGCTTCTCGGCGATCGAGAGCGGCGAGCGCGAGGTCGGGGCCGTGGTCGAGCTGTTGGGCGGGGCCGACAACATCTGCGTGTCGAGCGATTTCCCGCATTTCGACTCGAGCTTTCCCGACGTCTCCGCGCGGGTGCTGACCAATCCCAGCATCACCCCCGAGATCGGCGGCCGGATCCTCGGCGGCGGCGCCCGGCTCTACGGCTTTGGCGAGGACGACTTCGCCAAGGCGGCGTCGGCCGCCCGGCGCCGCGACAACCGCGCCGCGGCCCGCGCCTGAAGGCGCCGTCCCCGGCATCGGAGGCCACGCCTCAGACCCCGTCGACCATGCGGCCCGGGTTGAGGATGCGCCGGGGATCGAAACCCTGCTTGACCCGGGCGGCGAGCGCCGCCAGGGCCGGCGGCTGCGGCTCGAACACCGGGACGGCGCGGCGCAGCGCCGGCGAGCCCTTGATCAGGGTCGCATGGCCCGTGCCGCGCCCGTCGGCGCCGCGGATCGCCTCGCGGATCGCCGCGGCCCCGCCATCCCCGGCCCCGCCATCCCCAGCCCCGCCATCCCCAGCCGCGGCGACGGCGAGCCATACCAGCCCGCCGCCCCAGTCGAGATACCAATCCGCCGCCACCCGGCGCGCTGCCGCCTCGGCGAGCTCGGCCCCGCGCGACGGCGCCACAGACACCCGCCAGATTGCGCGGCCGGCGAGCCCGGCCAGCGGCTCCGCGTCGCGGACCGCGCGCCACAACGCGGCCGAAGCCGCGTCCTCCAGCACCGCCGCTTCGCATTCGGATGCAAGCTCGGCCAAGAGCCGCTCGCGCCGAAAGGCGACCGAGGCCGGCGGACCTTCGAGGCGCAGCGCCACGGCGCCGGCGACAGCCAGCGCTGCCGACGCCGCCGGCAGATAGGCGGCGCCCGAGACCTCGTGCGGCGAGGCGAGCGCCCGGCCCATCGCCCGCACCGCCCGGCCGGCGTCGAGCCCGCACAGCACCACGGTCGAGACGCTTTCCGGCCGCGGCAAGACCTTGACCGTCACCTCCTCGAGCGCGGCGAGCGTCCCGTAGGACCCGGCCATCAGCTTGGGGAGGTCGTAGCCGGTCACGTTCTTGACCACCTTGCCGCCGGCCTTGAAGATTTCGCCGCGCCCGCTGACCCCGCGAAAGCCGAGGAAATGGTCGCGCGCCGCCCCGGCCCTGAGCCGCCGCGGCCCCGAGAGGTTGCAGGCGAGCACGCCGCCCAGGGTGCGCCGCCCGGCCTCGGCCGCCGGCGCGCCCAGCAGCCGATCCCAATCGGGCGGCTCGAAGGCCAGCATCTGCCGCGCCTCGGCGAGCGCCGCCTCGATCTCGGCGAGCGGCGTCGCCGCACCCGCGGTCAGCACCAATTCGCTCGGCTCGTAGTCGCGGATGCCGCAGAGCCGCGACAGGTCGAGGATGCGCGGCGTCTGCAGCGGCCGGCCGAGGCCCGCGCTTCGAGCCGCCGGCGACGATTTCGAGCGGCTCCTCGGCGGCGAGCGCCTCGCCGACCGCCTCGCGCAGCTCCGTCAGATGTCGCCGACCGCCTCGCGCAATTCCGTCAGGTCGGCGGGCGAGCAAAGCGTCATGCCGGCACGATGTCATCGGAGGTACGGCGACGCAATCTCGCAGACGAGCACGCTTCGCTTCGCAGGGTGCCCGCGCCTCGCGCGCACGAAGGCAAAAGAGATCAGGACCAAGCGATTGACATCCCATGATTTCGGAATGCAAAAGCAGCAGATAACAGCGGCGGCAAATCGGTAATGGTCGCCGGCATAGGGAAACCTCATGCGGTTTTTGCCCTGGAGCGGCTTCCGGCTGGCTGTTCTTGCTGTTATTTGCAGCAAATTATCAGCCAAGCCCTTGCGCCGTCACCGCCCAATGGCAACGATTTTTCTGTGCGCCGATATATCATGCAATTACGGCAATTTTAGCGTCGCCGCATCACATCACGGCGATGGCCAACCGAGTGAAGAAGGACGGACGCGTTCGCGCCGCGCAGCTAGCCAGCCTGCTTCAACCGTTCCATTTCCTGCGCGAATTCGAAGCGCAGTTGGGCCGCTTCGTCGTCCGGCAGCCAATTGGCCATGTTGGGAAACACGGTTTGCCACATCCGAGCATCGCGTTCCGACCACGGCATCTTCTCGGCGGATCGCGCTTTTTCGAGCAATGCCTTCAGGCGCTGGCGGACCTTCTCCGGGTCGGGCAGATAACGGCGAACCGGTACTTGCAGGCGATCGTCGCCGTCCCCGAACAGGCTGCCCTGCGCCGGACCGTGCCCGAACAGGTCGAGATCGTCCGCCATCGTCGCTTTATCCTCCGATTCGTGCGGCGTCCGAAGGACGGTACCGGCCCGCGCGCCCCGGTCAACCCATCTGGCAATCGGCCCGGAAATCCGCCGGAGTGGGGCGAGGAGGTCCGTTCCGGCGGGTATGCAATTCGCGACTCGATTCAGGCGCCGTCGCGCAACGCCTCTTCGGTCAAGGTCGGGCCGTCCTCGGGCGAGCCGGCGGCACCTATTCCCGAGAATTTCGGTTTGAGGCTGGCGCCGAACCGCGATACCGCTTCTCTGAGGGGGTTGGTCTTTTTCACGATTGCTCAAATGTTCCGGGGAGAGTTACCGAGGCCCTCCCTCAGTTCGATCAATGTTGGGCGAACTTCCGGCAATTATCCCGTTGAGAAAGCCCGATAATTGATGTAGATTGGTCTGGCGAACGCGACGTTACGACTGAGAGGCGTCCCCAGCTGGAAGCATGGCTGGCGCGCTTCCTATGGCATCACGAGGACAGCGGGGCCTCGGCGGCGATGTGGCGGCGGCGGTCATAGCGACGTTCCAAACCTGTTTCCCAATTTCTGAGAGTTTGACCCAAAATGAATTGAGTGATTTCAGCCGCTTGTGGTACTCTCTGGTTGTCAAGCAAGAGAGGGGCGCAAGATGTGGACCGAAATCACCCAACCGCAGTATCGCCGCGATGGTCTTCGCTATGCAAGCGACGTGACCGATCAGGAATGGGCCGAGATCGAAGCGTTGCTGCCGTTGCCCAAGCAGCTGGGGCGACCGCGCACCACCCCGATGCGGCAAGTTGTCAATGCGATGCTGTACTTGCTGACGACGGGTTGTCAGTGGCGATTGCTGCCCAAGGAGTTCCCGCCGTTCTCGACGGTGCAGCGGTTTTTCTACTGCTGGCGGGACGCCGGATTGTGGCAGACGATCAATCACTCTCTGGTGATGCGGGTGCGCGAGACGGCCGGCCGCGAGGCCAGCCCCAGCGCCGGGGTCATCGACAGCCAGTCGGTCAAGACCACCGAGGCCGGCGGCCCGCGAGGATATGACGCCGGCAAGAAAGTCAAAGGGCGCAAGCGCCACGTGCTCACCGACACCACCGGCCTGCTGGTCGCGGCGGTGGTCCACCCAGCCGACATCCAAGACCGCGACGGCGCGCCACTGGTGTTGGCCACCGCGCGCAATCTCTATCCCTGGCTGCGCCACCTCTTCGCCGACGGCGGCTACCGCGGCGCCAAGCTCAGCGCCGCCCTCGACAAGCTCGGCCGGTGGACGGTCGAGATCGTCAAGCGTTCCGACACCGCCACCGGGTTTGTCGTCCTGCCGCGGCGTTGGGTGGTCGAGCGCACTTTTGCCTGGCTCAACCGCAACCGACGCCTCGCCAAGGACTTCGAAGCGACCCTGGAAAGCGCGCTGGCGTGGCTGTTCCTCGCCAGCGTCAAGCTACTCATACGGCGGCTCGGCCGGACGCCACAGCCACAAATTGTAATCTAAGTCATACTCTGAGATAACGCTATCGAGTCCGTCACCAAATCCGTCAGAACTTGTGAAAACACTCGAAAATCATTGGGGATGAAGCTAAACTCGGTGACGGTATGAGTATCACCGTCGTATCCAATCCGCCGGAACCGGAAAGCGCCTGTTGTCGGATTGGGTCTGAGTTCCGCAATCGCGCCGTGGATAAGGTCGTGACGCTTGTCCGATGCTGACAGGAAGCGCGACAGTAGGCTGGCGCACTCATCGCGGTACGAGGCGAGGGCCTGGAGTTCGCGCAGACATCGTCTGATAAACGCTACCTTGCGTTTGAGGGCTTGCGGGACGCCCTTACGGTCTAGGAGAGATTTGCCGCCGCAGTTGTTGCAGCAAACATTGACCCAGGTGTCTAGTTGCTGTTCCGCCAAAGACCAATGCACTACCACGAACCCAATACACTGGCAGAGGTCAGCGAAACAGCGAATGTCATCGTCAGTAGGCCCCCGGGAGTTTGGGAGCGTGTCGTATATGTTAGTCACTTTCGGGGAATCCATGCCGCGCTTCATACATGCGCCTGATGGCACGCACATGTAATTCGATACGGGTCAAAGTGTATGAAATGATTATGAGTAATAGACCAAGGGCCACCACTATGGAATCGACATTCCAATCTGACATTATTGCCTCCAATTCTAGGGGCGTGGTTCTTGAGTTTCAGCCTCGTCCGCCATTTGAATTAACTGCTGAGCAAAGCTCCGCGCTTCAGCGGGTAGCATGCGCAGGCTAACCTCCATTTCGGGGAAAACACCTGCTCCAGAAAGATCAAGGATCACAAGAACGTCTGACTGATGCGTTGCCAGTTCCAGTTTATCAGCCGTGAGAATCATCATCCTTCTGTCGGGCATATGCTCGCTCCCTAGCGTGACTCGACACCACCTAGGATAGCGGAGCGCCGGGCCAGGTGCGAATCCGGCCCCGCCATGCTATATGAGAGGGCATGAAAGTCGCCAAGCCCGCGCCGCAAGCCCGATGAGATCGAAGAACTCCCCGACGCGTGGGAGCGCTTCGAAAAGGCAGTTTGATACGGTGATGAAGGCGAGGCCGAAGCCGATGCCGGCTAAGAAGTCCTCGCCTTCGCCAGCGCGCGATGGAAAGCGCGGCGGCTCAAAGCCGGCTTAGACGTTCGGCCGCTGATCAGGCCGCCGATAGGTCAGGCGCTTGCCATAGATGCCAGCGGCATCAATCTCGGTGCGCCGCATGTCGGTGAAGCCGAGCGCCGAAGCGATGGTTGTAGCGGAAATCGAACTCCGCGCTGTAGCGATGCAAGATGAGCTTCGGAAACGTGGTGGTAGATGCCGACGATGCCGCGCTTGAGGATGCGAAGTAGTTCTCGACCGTGTTGGTATGCCAGAAGTGAGCGCGGACGTATTCCTCGGCGCTGTGGTTGACGGTGCCATGGCCGGCGAACTCGTCGCCCGATCGTCGGATAGACCGAGCTCTCGTCCGTCATCAGGTACGATAGCGCGGTTGACCTGCGTAACGATGATCGGGCGCAGCGTGGTCGCGCTCACGTGGGGAACATGGAACGAGCGCACCGAGCCGTCGCGCTCAACGAGCGCCAGCACGGCAGCCTTCGGGCGGGATCTTGATTCTTGCGATTGCGAGCTTTGCCGCCGACATAGGTTTCATCCGCTTCAACGACCTTGTTCTGGCCGCCGAGGCCACCCGGCATCTTGCCTTCGCGCATCGCCTCGCGGATGCGGTGCATCATGAACCACGCGGTCTTGTAGCTGCCGCCCATCATGCGGTGCATTTGGAGCGCCGACATACCTTTCTTGCTGCTGTTGAGCAGGTAGATCGCCATGCACCATTTGGTGAGCGGGATTTTCGAGCGCTCGCAAACGGTGTTGACCGTGACGGTGAATTGCTCGCGGCAATCGTTGCATTGGAACAGGCCCGGACGATGCGCCCTGCCGTGTAGCCGGGTAACTGTCACTGAGCCGCAGTGCGGGCAGAACGGGCCATCGGGCCAAATCCGCGCCTCAAACCACTCGCGAGCTGCGGTTTCGTCGTGGAAAATGGGATTCGAAAGGTGTGACATGGCTAGCTTCTCATTTACTGCCCTGATATTTGGGGATCAGGGTGTCTCGCACATACCCAACGCTACGTTGGGCGACCGCGCGGCGGTCCCGGCTGAGCGATCCACGCCGGCACGCGACCTTACGCGCGTCGCAGGCGAAGGCGGGGGTCAGAACCGCGGCAAATCGGGGAAGGGCAGCCGGCCGGCGTGGACGTGGAGGCGGCCGAGCTCGGCGCAGCGGTGCAATTGCGGGAAGACCTTGCCGGGGTTCAAAAGGCCGTCGGGGTCGAAGGCGCATTTCAAACGCTGCTGATGGGCGAGGTCGGCCGCGTCGAACATCGTCCCCATCAGGTCGCGCTTTTCGACGCCGACCCCGTGCTCGCCGGTCAACACGCCGCCGACCTCGACGCAAAGCCGCAGGATGTCGGCGCCGAACGCCTCGGCCCGCTCGATCTCGCCGGGCTGGTTGGCGTCGTAGAGGATCAGCGGGTGGAGGTTGCCGTCGCCGGCGTGAAAGACGTTGGCGACGCGGAGCCCATGCTGGTCCGACAGCGCGCCGATCCGGGTCAGCACCTCGGCCAGGCGGCGGCGCGGGATCGTGCCGTCCATGCAGAAGTAATCGGGCGAGATCCGCCCGACCGCCGGAAAGGCGGCCTTGCGCCCGGACCAGAAGGCGAGCCGCTCGGCCTCGTCGCGGCTGCGCCGGACCGAGGTGGCGTGATGGTCGCGGGCGATCGTCTCGACCCTCGTAATCAGATCGTCGATTTCGGCCGGGGCGCCGTCGAGCTCGACGATCAGCAGCGCCTCGGCGTCGAGCGGGTAGCCGACATTGACAAAGGCCTCGGCGGCGTGGATCGCCGGCCGGTCCATCATCTCCATGCCGCCCGGAATGATCCCGGCGGCGATGACCGCGGCGACGCATAGGCCGGCGTCCGCGGTCGCGGCAAAGCCGATCAGCAGGGCGCGCGCCGCCGAGGGTTTCGGCAGGATGCGCACGGTGACCTCGGTGACGACGCCGAGCAGCCCTTCGGAGCCGGTCATCACTCCCAACAGATCGTAGCCCTCGGCGTCGAGATGCCGGCCGCCGAGGCGGACGATTTCGCCGTCGATCAGCGCCATTTCGAGGCCGAGGATGTTGTTGGTCGTCAGCCCGTATTTGAGGCAGTGCACGCCGCCCGAATTCTCGGCGACGTTGCCGCCGATCGTGCAGGCGATCTGGCTCGACGGGTCGGGCGCGTAATAGAAGCCGGCCTGCTCGACCGCCTGGGTCAGCCCGAGGTTGGTGACGCCGGGCTGGGCCACGACGCAGCGGTTGTCGTAGTCGATTTCGAGGATGCGGTTGAACCTGGCCATGCCGAGGAGCACGCCGTCGGCCAGCGGCAGGGCCCCGCCCGACAGCGAGGTGCCGGCGCCGCGCGGCACCACCTTGACCCCGTTTTTGTTGCAATAGCGCAGGATGGCCGAGACTTCCTCGACCCGCGACGGCAGCACGACCACCATCGGCAATTGCCGATAGGCGGTCAGCCCGTCGCTTTCATAAGCGCGCCGCTCGGCCTCCGAGGCGATGACCCCTTCGCCCGGCACGATCGCCCGCAGCGCCGCGACAATCTCGGCCCGGCGGCGCAGCACCGCTTCATCGGGCGCCGGCATCTCCACCGGGGCGCCTCGGCGCCGGGGTCAGCCCTGGCGCGCCTTGTACCGCGGGTTGACCTTGTTGATCACGTAGACGCGCCCCTTGCGCCGCACGATGCGGCAGTTCTTGTCGCGCTTCTTCAACGACTTCAACGAATTGACTATCTTCATGTTCCGGTTCCTCGGGAGCGCCCGAACATAGGGAGGGGGGCCGCCGAAGTCAATGCACCCCATTGATAGGGACGGCATGATCAGCTAGATTAAGCTAGATTATTTATGGCCGGAGGGGTTCGTGAAGGAGGTCGGCGCTTTCGAAGCGAAAAACACTCTAAGCGCGTTGCTCGATCTCGTGGAACGCGGCGAAGAGGTGATGATAACCCGCCATGGCAAGCCGGTCGCTCGCCTCGTTCCATCGCAGCCGGCGATCAACCGCGAGGAGGCAAGAGCTGCAATGTTGCGGCTGCGGGCTCGCGCCAAGGCGCTGAAGCTCAACCTGACGATGGAAGAGATCAAGGCCTATCGCGATGAGGGACGGCGGTGAGCCTGGTGCTCGATGCCTCGGCCGCCTTGGCTTGGGTTTATCAGGACGAGATCAGCGAGGCAGCTCAGCAGATCCTCGACCGCGTGTAGCTCAGATGGCGCCTGGGTGCCGGCGATGTGGCGGCTCGAAGTCGCCAACGGTCTGAACGTCGGCATTCGCCGCGGTCGCATCACCCGCGACTATCGCGATGATGCCCTGGCTGCGTTGGCGTTGCACGATATCAAGATGGATGCCGAAACTTGGCATTCCGCATGGGGCGCGACGCTGCGCTTGGCGGACCGGTTCGGGTTGACGCTCTACGACGCCGCTTACGTGGAGTTGGCGCAGCGTCGTTCTCTGCCGCTCGCCTCGTTCGACGAGCCAATGCAGGCCGCCGCGCGGTCGCTCGGGCTGGAGATGGTCGGCGTCTAGGCTCACTGCGCCGCTGATCAATGCAGCAACCTTATCTGAACCACCGGCAAGCTGTAAGCTAACTGCCAGCTAGTCTGAAGATGTCGGCATACGCAGGTCTGCGCCTTCGAGGCGAAGAACACGCTCAGCTCTCTGTTGGATCTCGTCGAGCAAGGCGAAGAGATAGTCATCACCCGTCGCGGCAAACCGGTCGCCCGGCTCGTCCCGCCGGCGGCTCACACCAACCCCGAGGAGGCGCGCGCTGCCATCCGTCGCATCCGCGAGCGTGCCGAAAGCGAAGCTCAACATCACGTTCGAAGAGGTCTAAGCCTATCGCGACGAAGGCCGCCGGTGAGTCTCGTTCTCGACAGCTCGATTACGCTCGGCTCGTGTATCTCGATGAGACAAACCCGATTGCCTCGAAGGCCTTCGCGCTGGTCACGGCGTCGGGGGGCTGCTTTCCGTCGCTTTCGCGGCTCGAGTGGCAAACAGCCCGTGTCTCGCGGTCCGACGCGGTCGTATCACAACGATGTTCAGAGACACGGCGCTGGCTGACCTCGCCCGCCTCGACATCAAGACCGACACCGACACCGACAGGCTCGCGTGGACAGCGATCGCCCATTCGCGGACGCTATCGTCCACGCTGTATGATGCCGCCTATCTCGATCTGGCGCCGCGCGCTCCCTGCCGCTCGCCTCGCTCGACGACGCGCTGCACGCTGCCGCGCTGAGCTCGGCGTCGCGTTGGTCGGCGATCAGCCAATCAAGCCGACCGTCTAGCCAAGCTGTGATGGTTCGTCCCCTATCTCGGCCGTCGCCACCGTTCGCCGCGCCGCAGCTCGGCCGAATCGTTGCGGCCGGAGAGGAAGGATTTGATGTTGCGCGCCGCCTGGCGCAGGCGCTGGCGGTTCTCGACCAGCGCGATGCGGACAAACCCTTCGCCGTATTCGCCGAAGCCGACCCCCGGCGACACCGCGACATTGGCGCGCTCGAGCAGCAGCTTCGAGAAGGCGAGGCTGCCGATCGCCTGGAACTCGGGCGGGACCGGCGCCCAGGCGAACATCGTCGCGCCGGGCGGCGGCACCTCCCAGCCGGCCTGGCGCAGCCCGTCGAGCATCACGTCGCGGCGCGCCTGGTAGCGGGCGCGAATCTCGTCGATGCAGTCCTGCGGACCGTTCAAGGCCGCCGTCGCGGCCACCTGGATCGGGGTGAAGGCGCCGTAGTCGAGATAGGATTTGACCCGGGTCAGCGCGCCGATCAGCCGCGCGTTGCCGACCGCAAAGCCGATCCGCCAGCCGGCCATCGAATAGGTCTTGCTGAGCGAGGTGAACTCGACCGCGATGTCGCGCGCGCCCGGCACTTCGAGGATCGAAGGCGGCGCCTTGCCGTCGAAATAGATCTCCGCATAGGCGAGGTCGGAGAGCACGATTATATTGTGATGCCGGCAGAATTCGACGATCTCGCCGTAAAAGTCGAGATCGACCGTCTGCGCCGTCGGGTTGGCCGGAAAGTTGAGCACGATCGCCAGCGGGCGGCGGGACGCTGTGCCGCACCGCCTTTTTCAGCTCGGCGAGAAAATCGAATTCGGGGCCGACCGGCACGTGGCGCACCGAGGCGCCGGCCATGATGAAGCCGAAGGAATGGATCGGATAGCACGGGCTCGGCGCGAGCACGATGTCGCCCGGCGCGGTGATCGCCTGCGCCAGATTGGCGAGCCCCTCCTTCGAGCCCAGAGTGACGATGACCTCGCGCTCGGGATCGAGCCCGACCCCGAAGCGGCGGTCGTAATAGGCGGCGCAGGCGCGGCGCAGCCCGGCGATGCCGCGCGACACCGAATAGCCGTGCGCCCTGGGGTTCTGCGCCGCCTCGACCAGCTTGGCGACGATGTGCGGCGGGGTCGGGCCGTCGGGGTTGCCCATGCCGAGATCGATCACATCGCGCCCGGCGGCTCGCGCCTTGGCTTTCAGCGCGTTGACCTCGCTGAAGACATAGGGCGGCAGGCGCTTGATGCGGTAGAAATCCTCGGGCATGGCGGCTCGGCTGTGATGGACGCCGCCTTTTAGCCGCGGATGCCGGGCTTGGCGAGGGCTTTGGCGATGGCGCTGACCGAGTACAAGCGAAAACGCGACTTCCGCAAGACGCCGGAGCCCGAAGGCGCGGCGTCCGGCGTCGGCGCTGCCGGGGCGCTGTCGTTTGTCGTGCAAAAGCACGCGGCGCGCCGGCTGCACTACGATTTCCGGCTCGAGCTCGACGGCGTGCTGAAGAGCTGGGCGTTGCCCAAGGGGCCGAGCCTCGATCCCGGCGAAAAGCGCCTCGCGGTCCATGTCGAGGACCACCCGCTCGAATATGGCGGCTTCGAGGGGATCATCCCGAAGGGGCAGTACGGCGGCGGCGCGGTGATGCTGTGGGACCGCGGCAGCTGGCGCCCGGCCGATCCCGACCCGGCGCAGGCCTATGCGAAGGGCACGCTCAAATTCGCGCTCGACGGCGAAAAGCTGCACGGCAACTGGGCGCTGGTCCGCATGGGCGGCAAGGCGGCGCAGGAGCGCCACGAGAACTGGCTCCTGATCAAGGAGCGCGACGATGAGGCGCGGCCGCAGAGCGGGCCGGCCGTGGTCGAGGACAATCCGCTGAGTGTCGCCTCGCGCCGCTCGATCGCCGAGATCGCCGCCGACCGCGACCGCGTGTGGGAGCCTAAGTCCGATACGGGCGTGCATCCCGAGCGCATCGCCGGGGCGCGACAGGGCCCGATCCCCGAGCCGCCCAAAGCGCAATTGGCGGCCCAGGCGGACCAGGCGCCCGACGGGCCGGAGTGGCTGCACGAGATCAAATACGACGGCTATCGCCTGCTCGCCCGCATCGACCGCGGGGCGGTGCGGCTCTTCACCCGCAAGGGCCTCGACTGGACCGCGAAGTTTCCGGCATTGGCCGACCGCCTCGCCGCGCTGCCGGCCGCCTCGGCGGTGATCGACGGCGAGATCGTCGCGCTCGAGCCGGACGGCCGAAGCAGCTTCGACGCGCTGCAGGACAAGATCGCCAAGGGCCGCACCGAGAGCTTGTTCTTCTACGCCTTCGACCTGCTCCACCTCGACGGCTGGGACCTCGGCGGCGCGGCGCTCGAAGACCGCAAGGCCGCGCTGGCGCTGATCGTCCCGGCCAACGCCGAGGGCATGCTCCGCTACAGCGGGCACGAAATCGGCCGCGGCCCCGACTTTTTCCGGCACGCCTGCCGCTTCGGCCTCGAAGGGATCGTCTCCAAGCGTCGCGACCGGCCCTACCGCCCGGGCCGCAACAGCAGCTGGGTCAAGGTCAAATGCGTCAACCGCGAGGAGCTCGTGGTGATCGGCTTTACCGACCCGGCCGGAAGGCGCGAGGGGCTCGGCAGCCTGCTCCTCGGCTATTACGACCCCGAGGGCGCGCTGCATTACGCCGGCCGGGTCGGAACCGGCTTCGACGACGCGCAGCTGGCCGACCTGCGCTCGCGGCTCGGCCCGCTCGAACACCCGGACCCGCCCGCCCTGCTGCCGAAGGGGATTTCCTGGAAAGGCGTGCATTGGACGGCGCCGGCGCTTGTCGCCGAAATCCGCTTTGCCGGCTGGACCGCCGACAACATCCTGCGCCAGTCGTCGTTCCTGGGATTGCGCGAGGACAAGAGCCCGGAGGAGGTCGTGCGCGACACCATGCCCGAGAAGCCGCGCGCCGCCCCGGGCGTCGAAGAGCGCGCCCGCGACGGCAGCGTGACGGTCGAGGGGGTGCGGCTGACCAACCCCGACCGCGTGCTCTACCCCGACAACGGCGTCACCAAGCTCGATCTCGTGCATTACTACACGGCGATCGCCGATTGGGTGCTGCCGCACCTCGCGCATCGGCCGTTGAGCCTCTTGCGCTGCCCCGATGGTCTGGAGAGCCCGTGCTTTTTTCAAAAGCATATCGGCTCGGGCCTGCCCGAGGCGGTCAAGCAGGTCGAGATCGCCAAGAAGTCGGGGCGCGAAACCTGTCTTGCGATCGAGGATCTGCCGGGCCTGTTGTCGCTGGTGCAGCTGAGCGTGCTGGAATTCCATCCCTGGGGCTCGACCTTGGACAAGGTGGAGGCGCCGGACCGCATCACCTTCGACCTCGACCCGGACACCGAATTGCCATGGCCTCGGGTCGCCGAGGCGGCGCTCGAAATGCGCGATCTCCTGGCCGGGCTCGGGCTCGAAAGCTTTGTCAAGACCACCGGCGGCAAGGGGCTGCACGTCGTAGCGCCATTGACCCCGAGGCTCGGCTGGGCCGAGGTCAAGGCCTTCACCCGGGCGGTGGCGATGCAGCAGGCTTCCCGCTATCCGGAGCGCTACACCGCGGTGCAATCGAAGCGCGCCCGCGAAGGGCGCATCTATATCGACTATCTGCGCAATTCGCGCGGCGCGACCGCGGTCGCCGCCTATTCGGCGCGCGCCCGGCCGGGCGCGGCGGTATCGACGCCGCTCTTCTGGGAGGAGGCGGAGAAGGCGGTTCGCCCGGAGGAATTCACGGTCGCCACCGTGCCGCGGCGTCTTGCGGCGCTCAAATCCGACCCATGGCTGCGGATCGGCGAGGTCAGGCAGTCGATCGGCGCCGCGGCGCGGCGCAAGCTCGGCTTGTAAGAGCGATGGGGTTGGTCGCGACGGGCGCGGCTCTCGCCGTCTGCGTGCTCGCGCTTGTCGGGCTGGTGGTTCTCGACCGCCGGCCCTACCGGCCCGGGAAGCTCAACTACATCCCGCTGATGATCATCTCGCTCGCCGCCGGGCTGGTGCTCGGCCGCCACCTGTTGAACCTGATCTTGTAATACGGGTTTCCAGAGGTTCCCGGCAACCGTAGGATGGGTTGAACGAAAGTGAAACCCATCGGTTTGCGGCGGCGGGTTCGGTGGGTTTCGCTGCGGGCTCAACCCACCCTACAACAGGTCTCGACCGCGGACACAGCTTCGGCGTCAGCCGGCCCTGCTGCGCCGGGCGCGCCTGACCAAGTCGGACCGGCCTCGATGACCCGCAGCAAGTCGATGCCGGCCCCCATGGCTGTAGCGCCAAACCGGTGCGCGACAGGTTGCCGCGCCGAGCCCGGAGAAGGCCGCGGCCGAGGCAACCGCCTGAGCCCGCCCCGCGGATTCGACAGCAAGAAACGGGAAGCCGGAGCGAGCGGCATCCACTAGAGAGCGGCCGGTCGCTGAACAAACGCGGAGTCCGATATGGCGCCGACCGTGAAAGCGTGGCGCCGCGCGGCAGGGGGCGGCCGGGTCGAGCGGGGGCCGGCGCCGGACGC
The DNA here is from genome assembly GCA_963716115.1 of uncultured Alphaproteobacteria bacterium. GTDB lineage: Bacteria > Pseudomonadota > Alphaproteobacteria > ATCC43930 > CGMCC-115725 > AP-15. The sequence goes on along the minus strand of CAVQSZ010000008.1, from coordinate 91,680 downwards.
CGACGCCGGCCGCGGCTGGCTGGCAGTGGCCGCGGCGTTCTTTGCGAGCTTTGTCGTTTTCGGCGTCGTCTATAGTTTTGGCGTTTTTTTGGAGCCGGTTGCGGCAGAATTTGGCGCCGATCCGGCTGCGGTTGCAGCGTTCTTCTCCATCACCGCCGCCGTCTATTATGGGCTCGGCGCATTTGCCGGCCGCGCCGCCGATCGATTCGGTCCACGCACCATCGTCACAGCCGGCGCAGTGGTCTTCGGGCTCGGTCTCGCCCTGACGGCTTTCGCCCACCAAATCTGGGTCGGCTATCTGACCTATGGCCTCGGTGTCGGCATCGGCGGCGCCTGCTGCTATGTGCCGACCTTGGCGCCGGTCGGCGGCTGGTTTCAGAAGCATCGCAACCTGGCGCTCGGCGTCGCCGCCGCCGGAACCGGCGCCGGCACGATGGCCGTGCCGCCGGTCGCCGCGGCGCTGATCCGCCACCTCGGCTGGCGAACGACGGACGTAATTTTTGGCGTCGCCGCCGCCGCCATCCTGCTGGGGTGTGCGATCGCGACCCGGCCGCCGCCGATGGTTTGCGTTGCCACCCGGGCCGTGCGAGCGCCAAGGAAGCTCTTTCGCTCACGCGAATTCGTCCTGCTTTATCTGTCCTGGGTGCTGGCGACGACGGCCTTGTTTGTCCCGTTCGTGTTTCTGCCCGCTTTCGCCCGTGACCGCGGCGCCGGTGAGATCGCTGCCGCCTCTCTTGTCTCCCTGATCGGCGGAACAAGCATCGTCGGGCGTCTCGTTCTTGGACCGATCGGCGACCGCCTCGGCGTTGTGCGGCTGTTCAAGATAACGGTCCTGATGATGGCGATCAGCTATGCGATCTGGCTCTTCGCTTCCTCCTACGCGGCTTTGGCGCTGTTCGCGGTGGTTCTCGGGATCAATTACGGCAGCCGCATCGCGGCGGCGCCCGCGGTGTTGATCGAATATTTCGGCGTCGAGAACCTCGGGACCACCCTTGGCGCGTTCTTCACGGCCACGGGTGTCGCCGCCTTGCTCGGGCCGCCGCTTGCCGGCGTCGCAGTCGAGCTGACCGGCGGCTGCCGAGGGGCCATTGTGGTCGCGCTCGTGACAGGGATGCTCGGCTTTATCGCAATCCTCCCGCTGCGGTCTCAGCCCTTCGGCCCGCACCGAAGCGATCGGGCATGAGAGGGTGCTATTCGAAGCCGAATTTCGGCGCCGTCGTCGGGTTCCCGGTCGCCATCGCCGTCGCCGAGCTTGCGCTGCGCTGGGGGCCGCGGGCGGTCGTCGCGACCTGCATGGTCTCGGTATCGGTGCTGCTCGCCCTCGCCACGCTCGCCGGCGGGTCGAGCCTGGTGATCTTGCCGCTGCTGTTCACGGCGCAGATTGCCAGCATTGCCGACGCGAGCGCGCTGGCGAGCGGTGCGGTGGGCGCCGCCGACCCGGGTCGCCGGGGCGCGAGCCTCGCGCTCTTCGCCTTTACCGGCTATGTGGCGGCATTCGTCGGTCCGGTTGTCGTCGGAATCGCGCTCGACGCGTTCGGCGGCGCCGCCTGGGCAATGCGGGGCGCGCGAGCCGCACGCCGCCGTTGACAGCTCCCACCTCGGATGCGGGAAATTGACGCCTTCGCCGCCGCGGCGAGCACAGGATGAGGGATGCCCATGGCGAGCCGTTTGTTCGAGCCGATCACCCTCGGCGGCGTCAACCTCGCAAACCGCATCGCCGTGTCGCCGATGTGTCAGTACAGCGCCGAAGACGGATCGGCCAACGGCTGGCACCTGCAGCATCTTGGCTCGCTGTCGCTGTCGGGCGCCGGCCTCCTGATCGTCGAGCAGACCGCCGTTGAGCCGCAGGGGCGCATCACCCACGGCTGTCTCGGCCTCTATTCGGAGCCGAACCGGGCGGCGCTGGCGCGCATCGTCGCCCTGTGCCGCCGCTGGAGCCACATCCGGCTCGGCATCCAGCTGGCGCATGCCGGGCGCAAGGCCTCCGCAAAGCTGCCGTGGCAAGGCGGTGGTCCCCTTGGCCATAGTCCCGATGCCTGGGAACGGTGGCGCCGTCGGCGATCCCGTTCGATGACCACTGGCCCGCTCCCGCAGGCGCTCGACGAGGCGGGGCTCGCCCGCATCTGCGAGGCTCACGCCGAAGCCGCAAGACGCGCCGACGCTCTCGGCTTCGACCTCGTCGAGCTGCTCGGCGCGCACGGTTTTCTGCTGCACAGCTTTCTGTCGCCGGTCGCGAACCGGCGCAGCGACCGCTACGGCGGCAGCCTCGACAACCGCATGCGCTTTCCGCTTGCAGTCGCGGCGGCGGTGCGCGCTGCGTGGCCGCGCGAAAAGGCGCTTGGCACGCGCATCACCGGCTCCGACTGGATCCCCGGCGGAGTAACCCCGCAGGAGGCCGGCATATTCGCCCGCGAGCTGCGCGAGATCGGTTTCGATTATGTCTGCGTGTCGTCGGGCGGCATCAGCCCGCAGGCGCGCGTCGAGGTGGCCCCCGGCTATCAGGCGCCGTTCGCCGCGGCGGTCAAAAAGACGAGCGGCATCGCGGTCCAGGCGGTCGGCATGATCGTCGATCCGCATCAGGCGGAAGCGATCGTCGCCGAAGGCCGCGCCGACTGCGTGGCGCTCGCCCGCGCCTTTCTCGATGACCCGCGATGGACTTGGCGCGCCGCCGATGCGCTCGGCGCTGAGGTTGCCTACCCGCCGCAATACCAGCGCGCTCACCCCGATCAATGGCCGGGCGCCAAGCTCGCGCACCCGCGCCGTGAGCCATCATCGACAAACCTGCCTGCTCGGTTTTAACGCCACCTCATTCGCCGCGAGCAGCCCGGCAGGCGCGGCGGCGCCATGCCGGTCGCGCACCGCCCTCCCGGCGCGGCTGCTAAACGCCGAGGCCGAAGCGGCGGCCGAGGAAGTCGAGCACGTCGGCGGCGCAGCGGTCGGGGTAGGCGTCGCAGATGTTGTGCGGCGCGCCGTCATAGACCCGCATCTCGACGTCCCTGACGAGGCGGCGGAACGGCTCGTAATTGGCGGTCGAGCCGATCGGCTCGGCGCCGGGCACGACGACGAGGGTCGGGCACCGGATGCGGCCGAGCTCTGCGCTCCAGTCGTAGCTCGCCATCAGCAGGACGAACCGGCCGATATAGGCCGGGTCGTTCTTGGCGGCCTCGTCGAGAAACCATTCGACGAGCCCCGGATCGACCTCTTCGAGCGGCAGCCGCTCGCGGATCGTCTCGGCCAGAAAGCCGCGCAGCCCCTTCGCCTCGATCTGCGGGATCCAGCCCGGCGCCTGGCTGTTCTTGAGCCCCGGGGTCGAGCCGAACAGCATCAGGCTCTTCACCCGCTCGCCCTGGCTCATCGCCAGCTGCTGGGCGAGGTAGCCGCCGGCCGAGTTGCCGACGATATGGGCGTGCGGCGAGGCCCAGATGGTCCATCAGCCCGGCGACATCGGCGACCAGCCGCTCCAGGGTCAGCGGCGGCTCGGCGGGCGGGACCGGCGAGCCGCCGTGGCCGCGCAGATCCATCCGCACCACCCGGTAATGCCGGCAGAGACGAGGGACCCAGGCGTAGTAGCGCCGCGCGCTGCCCATCGCCGCGTGCAGCAGCAGCAATGTGGGGGCCTTCTTCCAGGGGTCGGTGAAGTCGTCGATGCAATAGCCGAGCCGCACCCCGTCGCTCGCCGCAAAGCTCTCCACGCCGCTTTCCTCCGCCCGCGTCGCCGGCCTTGCCCGGCGGAGGTCGATCATCTACGAGCAGGGCCGTCGAGACAACGATCGGCGATCACGCGGAGAGCAAGGGCGGTTGCCTTGTCCCGCGCTTCGGCTTCGGTCGCGCCATAGGCCAGCACACCGGGCAGCTCCGGAACCTCGGCGAGCCACCGGCCGTCGTCCTCGCGCTCCGTCTCGATTTTGAGCATGATCGATTTCTCCGCACCGGACGTATAGCACAGAGCGCGGCAACGGACCGTCAACATACGATTGGAGGCGTCATGAAGGTCGGGATCTTTCTGACCTGCCAGCACCCGCCGGGGAGCGACATGGTCGCGGCCCTGGAGGGCCAATATGCGATGGCGCGGCTCGCCCGCGACCGCGGCTGGGACGCCGTCGCCAGCGGCCAGCATTACCTCTCCGAAGGCGTGCGCCAGGTGCAGCTGATCCCGTTCCTGGCGCGGCTGGCGGCCGAGGCGGGCGAGATGGCCGGGATCGCCGGGGTGCTGCTGACGACCCTGCACAATCCGGTCGAGGTCGCCGAATGCATCGCCTCGCTCGACGCGATCTGGCGCGGCAATTTCGTCTTCGGCGTCGGCCTCGGCTATCGCGATGTCGAGTTCGACGCCTTCGGCGTGCCGCGCGGCCAGCGCGTGCGCCGCTTCGAGCAATGCCTCGAAGTCGTCAAGCGCCTGTGGACCGAGGACAAGGTCAGCTTCGAGAACGACATCTGCAGGCTTTCGAACGTCACGATGACCTGCCGGCCGGTGCAGCAGCCGCATCCGCCGATCTGGTTCGCCGCCAACAACGACCGCGCGGTCCTGCGCGCGGCGCGGCTCGGCGACAGCTGGTTCGTCAACCCGCACGCGACGATCCCCGAGATCACCCGCCAGCTCGCCCTCTACCGCGCCGAGCTTGCCCGCGTCGGCAAGCCGTTCCCGAAGGTGCTGCCCTATGCGCGCGAGATCTATTGCGCCAAGGACGCGGCGACGGCGCTGGAGATGGCCGGCCCCTACCTCGCCGAAAAATACCGGACCTACGCCAGCTGGGGGCAGGACGAGGTGTTGCCGGGGAAGGATTCGTTCCGCCAGCCGTTCGAGGCGCTGCTGCGCGACCGCTTCGTGATCGGCAGCCCCGAAGAATGCTGGGAGCAATTGCGCCCGTGCTGGGAGGAGGCCGGGGCCAACTTCCTGATCTTCCGCACCCATTGGAGCGGCATGCCGGTCGGCCACGCGCTCGCCAGCATGCGCCTGATCAGCGACGAATTGCTGCCCGCGCTGCAGCGCCTGCCGGCGTCCCCCGCCTGACCCCGCCCGCGCTCAGGCCGCGCTCCTCGCGGCGCGGCGCGGGGCGCGGGCCGCCGGGCACAGCTGCGAGACCGTGTCGACCACGCATTGAAGATCGGCAAAGCGAAAGGGCTTGTCGAAGAGCGGCTGCGGCCGGTCCGCTTCGGCCCGGTCCGGGCGGAACTCCACCCCGCACAAGGTGATCGTCGGGATCCCGAGGGCGCGGCAGCGCAACCCGAAGCGGAGGCCCTCGCCGCCGTGCAGCACCAGGTCGGTCACGACGATCTCGACCGGCGTCGCCGCGAGGCGGGCGTCCGCCTCGGCGCGGTCCGCGCAAAGATCGACCTGGTGGCCGAAATCGCCCAGGATGCCGGCGATAAAATCGCGGACGCCCTTATCCAGCTCCGCCAGGAGTATCCGCGCCATCGGCTGCTCCGCTCTCGCGCTAACCAAGATCGCGAGCCCAGTCGACCCGACAGCCTCTAAGAAAAGGTGAAGATCGCCCTGGCGGACGCGGGTATGGCGCAAAAGCGGGCGGTTCCCCTATAACCGGGGACGGCGGCCGGCGGAGGGGATCATGGGTCTATCGGTCAAGCAGAGCGGGGCGGCCTGCGGCGCCGAGATCGTCTTCGATCTCGCCGACGGCCTCGACGACGCGGCGTTCCGCGAAATCGAGGACGCCTTTCATGACAACATCGTCGTCGTCTTTCGCGGCCAGCTGCTGTCGAACGAGCGGCATATCGAGTTCAGCCGCCGCTTCGGCGAGCTCGAGATCCATATCGTCAAGAAATATCTGCTGCCGGGCTACCCGGAGATCCTGCTGATCTCGAACATCCGCGACGCGCAGGGCGAGCATATCGGCCTCGCCGACGCCGGCTTCACCTGGCACACCGACACCTCCTACCGCCGCCGGCCGAGCCGCTGCTCGCTGCTCTACGCCAAGGAGGTGCCGCACCGCGGCGGCGGGCCGCTCGGCGACACCGTCTTCGCCAACGCGGTCGCCGCCTACGAGGCGCTGCCGCAGAGCATGAAGGCGCGCCTCGACGACCTCCAGGCGATCCACCGCTATTCGGCCCGGCGCCGGGTGGCGGACAGCCCGCGCCCGAAGCTCAGCCGGCAGCAGCTCGACGAAACCCCCGACATCGCGCACCCGATCGTGCGCACCCACCCCTTCACCGGCCGCAAGTCGCTCTATGTCACCGCCGGCGAGTGCGTCGGCGTCGAGGGGATGCCCGAGGACGAAGCGGTCGACCTGATCGCCGAGCTCGACGCCCATATCGTGCGGCCCGAGTTCCTCTACCGCCACCAATGGCGCGTCGGCGATCTCTTGATGTGGGACAACGCCGCCGCGATGCATCTGGCGATCTGCGATTACGCCTTGCCGGAGCGGCGCCTGATGCATCGCACCACGGTGATCGGAAGCGTCCCGTTCTAGCCGGTCGCGCCAATGTGATCCCACCCCTAAGGGTGAAGCCGGAGAAATTCGTGGACATCGGTCCGCAAGCGGGCTGAAACTGGGAATCTCGCGGCCAGGCGTTCCGTAAGCTGAACCGCGACGCGGTTGGGGGATGACCTTGTATCGACGCCTGTCAGCTCAGGTAAATATTAACAAACGCGCCGGGTCGGGCCGGCGATGACGGCGCCGTCCGAACGCTGCTTTCTTTTCCTGCAAGGGATGCCGACGCGGTTTTTCGAGCGTCTGGCGCAGGCTCTGCTGGCGCGCGGCCACGCCGTTTACCGCGTCAACTTCAACGGCGGCGACCGGGCGTTCTGGCGGCTGCCGGGCGCGGTGGATTTTTGCGCCCATCCGCGCGAATGGCCGGAGTTTCTCGACCGGCTGGTTGTCGACAAGGCGGTCAGCGACATCATTCTGTTCGGCGATTGCCGGCCGCTGCATCGGGCGGCGATCCGCCTCGCCGCGGGGCGCGCCTTGCGCGTCCATGTGGTCGAGGAAGCCTATATGCGCCCGGACTGGATCACCTTCGAGGAGGGAGGGGTCAACGGGCATTCGTCGCTGCCGCGCGACCCCGACTGGTATCGCGAGCAGGCGCGCCCGCTGCCGCCATGGTCGAGGCCGCCGAAAGTGCCGGGCAGCTTCCGCCGGCGGGCCTATGAGGACGTCCTCTACAACTTTTCACTTATGGCGGGGGTATGGCGGTTTCCGCAGTACCGGCCCCATCGCAGCCATCATCTGTTGATCGAATACGCCGGCTGGGTGCGGCGGCTGGCGCTGATGCGGCGTTCCGAGCGCCGGGCGGCGGCGGCGATCGAGAGGCTCGACGGCGACCCGCTCTATTTTTTCCCGCTGCAGCTCGACACCGATTATCAAATGCGCGTGCACTCGCCGTTCCGGGTCACGGAAGCGGCGATCGAGCATGTGCTCGCCTCGTTCGCCCGGCGCGCGCCGCCGACCGCGCGTTTGGTGGTCAAGCTGCACCCGCTCGACGCCGGTCTGGTGGATTGGGCGGGGACGGTCGGCCATGTCGCCGTCGAGCACATGGTGTCGGAGCGGGTGACGGTGCTCGACGGCGGCGAGCTGCCGGAGGTGCTGGCGCGCAGCCACGCCGTGGTCACCGTCAACAGCACCGTCGGCGGCGAGGCGCTCTCCAAGGGGCTTCCGGTGATCGCGCTGGGCAAGGCGGTCTACGACATTCCGGGGCTGACCTTTCAGGGCGATCTCGACGATTTCTGGCGCGAGGCGAAGGCGCCCGACCCGGAATTGTTCGACGCCTTTCGCCGCGTGCTCGCCGCCCGCTGCATGATCCCGGGCTCGTTCTTCAACGAAGCCGGGCTGCGGCTCGCGGTCGACGCCGCGGTCGAGCGGCTGGAGGCGGCCTATGCCCGGCCGGCGCGTGGGCCCGCCCCTGCCCTCGCCGGGGCGCGGCCCGGGCCCGCCTCCCCGGTCGCCGCCATCGGGCCGAGCTGCTAGCCCGACGCCAGGCGGCCGCGCGCCAGCGCCGCGCCGGCGGCGAGCGCGCCGAGCTTGCCGGCGGCGACCGCCCGCCCCATCGGCGCCATGCCGCAATTGGTGCAGGGAAACAGGCGCTCCGGCGGGACATGGCGCAGCGCCCGCGCGATCGTCGCGGCGACCTCCTCGGGCGTTTCGACGCGGTCGGTGGCGACATCGATCGCGCCGAGCAGGACATCCTTGCCCGCGAGCAGGCCCAACAGCTCGATCGGCGCCCGCGCATTGACGCATTCGAGCGACACCTGATCGATCCGGCTCGCCGCCAAGGCCGGGAAGATCGCCTCGTATTGCCGCCATTCGGCGCCGAGCCCGGCCTTCCAGTCGATGTTCGCCTTGATGCCGTAGCCGTAGCAGATGTGCACCGCGGTCTTGCAGGCAAGGCCCGCGGCGGCGCGCTCGAGGGCGGCGACCCCCCATTCGGCCGCCGCCTCCATGTAGACGTTGAAGGCGGGCTCGTCGAACTGGATGACATCGACGCCGAGCGCCTCGAGCTCGCGCGCCTCCTCGTTGAGCAACGCCGCAAACGCCATCGCCATGTCGGCCCGCGAGCCGTAATGCGCGTCGGCGACCGTGTCGACGATGGTCATCGGCCCCGGCAGGGTGAACTTCAGCCGGCGGCCGGTATGGGCGCGGGCGATCCCGGCCTCGAAGGCGTGCGCGCTCGCCTTGCGCCGGAGCGGGCCGGTGACGGTCGGGCACCTCCGCATTGTAGCGGTTGTCGCGGATGCCCATGGTGACGCGCCGGGTGAAATCGACCCCCTCGATCGCGGCGAGAAAGCCGTGCACGAAGTGCTGACGGGCCTGCTCGCCGTCGCTGACGATGTCGATCCCGGCATCCTCCTGCTCCTTGACCGCCAGCACCGTGGCGTCGCGCTTGGCTTCGGCCAGAGCCTCGCCGGCGAGCCGCCACGGGGCCCACAGCATGCCCGGCTCGGCGAGCCATGACGGCTTCGGCAGGCTGCCGGCGATCGTCGTTTCGAGCATGCGCGCCTTCCTCCCTGCAGCGACGGTCAGCGGTCGGTCGCGGCCACCGACACCAGATGGGCGCCGAGAGAACCCCCGGCATGATCGAAATCGAAGGCGAAACGAACCCGCCCGACGATCGCGCAGGCGTGGCACAAATTGCGCAGCAGGTAGCCGACGATGATCTCCTGGCCGCTCATCGCGATCGTCGGCGCCGCCGCGCCGCCGCGGTCGCCCGGCCAGAACGTCACCTCGGCGATGCGCCGCTCGATATCGCGATAGGCCGGCGCCGCGCGCATCGCGTCAAGCGACAGATAGCGGCGGTCGTCGACATCGATCAGCGCGGGGCTGCCGTTGACCAGCAGCCAGCCGTCGTTCTGGTTGGCGCGGAACGGGTAGACGACATGGGCGACCGCGACCGGGGCGCCGGTCTCCTCGAGGCTTTCGAGATAGCCCGCACCGTCGAGCCGCCGGGCGAAGGCGAGCGCCGCCGGCGCCGCGCCGGCCCGGCCCATGGCGGCGACGAAGCAATCGGCGAAAGCCTTGCCGGCGCGCCCGTCGCAGTCGCGGTGGAAGCGGTCGAAGAACCCGGCCGGGGGACGCCAGACCGCCGCCGCCGTCACCCGCCCCTCGGCCGCGGCGGTCGTGGTAAGCCCGGCAAGCAGCCCCAGAACTATTACACGCCTATGCCAGCCCCCACCCCGGCCCTCCCCCGTGGCCACGGGGGAGGGAGGGACCCGCGCAGCGGGGGGGTGGGGGCCGGCACGAGCGGAACCCGGCAATGTGCTCAGCTCGGGGTCCAGGCCAAGGCGCGGATTCTCGGTGAACTCGCGCGGCAGCTTCGACCACGAATTGCCGGCGTCGCGGCTCTTAAAGAGCTCGCCGTAATGGCTGCAGGCGAAGATCAGGCCGGGGTCGGCCCGGTTGGTCGCGAACGCCCAGATCGGCGAGTTCGGCTCGACCGGCAGCGGCAGCGCCGCCCAGCTCCGCCCGCCATCCTTCGAGCGCTGGATCGCCCCGGTGCGGCCGGCGGCGCCATCGCCGGTCGCGACAAAGACGACATCGGGGTCGTCCGCCTTCAGCGCCAGATGCCGGCAATAGGGCAAGCGAGAACTGCCCGCCGACGCCAAGCCCCTGCCAGCTCTCGCCCTTGTCGGCGCTGGCGAAGATCTCGCGCGGCGTGCTGGTCAGCACCACCCTGCCGCCGTTGCCGCCCCGGACCGCCACGTCGTGGATGTCGGGGTCGTCGAGCCCGCCCGCGACCCGGGTCCAGGTCTCGCCGCCGTCGAGGCTGCGGCGCACGCCGTCGACCTCGACCCCGGCCCAGACGATGTTGCGGTCCGAGGGGTCGACGGTCAGCGCGGTCACCCGCGGGACGCGCACATTCGGGCACTCCTCGGCCATCTCGGCCTGGAGCTTCTTCCAGCTGCGCCCGCCGTCCTTGGAGCGAAAGAGCGCCGCGGGCCGGGTCCCGGCAAAGATCGTGTCGGGGTCGGCGGGGTCGTAGGCGAGCTTCCAGACGTGCAGCGCGTTCATCGGCGATTCGAGCCGCTCGAAGCTCTGGCCGCCGTCACGGCTCGAGTAGACGCCGTCATCGGCGCCGGCCAGCATCGTGCGCGGCTCGGTCGGGTGCAGCGCGAGCGCGAAGACCCGGCTCTCGCTCCACAGCCCGCGCCCGACCCGGCGCCAATTGTCGCCGCCGTCCGGGCTGACCCAGGCGCCGCTGCCGACGGTGCCGACGCACAGCGTCAGGTTGCCGGTCACGACCCGTTGTCCCAGCCGGTGTGCGAGATATCGACGACGACCCCGTCGGGGCCGGCCCATTTCATCTCGAAATTGCGGTGGCCGCCGGCCGCCATCTCCATGTCGAGATTGTCTTTGGCGGTCAGCTGGCGGCCGTTGGCGTGCTCGAGCTTTTGCGCCGCCTCGTCGAGGTCATCGACCTCGAAGCCGAAATGATGGATGCCGCTGAAATTGGCGCCGTGGGCGCCGACATCGGCGTCCTTCTCGGTCTTGAAATTGAGGATCGCGAGGTTGATGTAGCCGTCGGTCAAAAACACAGCACCCCGCGGGTTGCGGCGGATCTCGCGCATCCCGAAGGCTTCTTTGTAAAAGGCGGCGGCGGCCGACGGGATCCTTGGTGGTCAGCGCGATATGCTTGATTCTAGGCATGATGTCTTCCTCCTGCGCGACCGGGCGCGCCCGCTTGTAGCCGGAGCGCATCTCGGCCGATCGGCTCAAGGTAATACGCGCCGGGCGAGGGCGCAAACCTGACGCGGCGATCACGACGCTCCCACCGCTGGAATTTGTAGTAGGCTCGCCGGCGAACGGAATTGAGATCAATCGAGGAGAAAGAAAATGGCGATCAGCGCGGATCTGCTGTCGAGCGCGCTCGCCGGCATTTCGTTTGTCGGCTGCGCGATGACCGCCGCGTCGAGTGGGGCGGCGGCGGCCGGGGCCGGCTCGGCCTCGACCCCGGCCGCCGGACGGCGACGCGAGGTCGTGGTCGCCGGCAAGCGGGTCAAGACCGTCGACATCCACGCCCACTGCATCGTTCCCGAGGCGGCGGCGGTGATCAAGCACCCGCTGGAGGCGCCGGGCCTCTTATGGGCGAACCTCGGCGACCGCATCGCCGAGATGGACGCCGAGGGGGTCGATGTCGAGGCGCTCAGCATCAACCCCTATTGGTACCGCGCCGAGCGCGACGCGGCGGCGGAGCTGATCCGCATTCAGAACGAGAAGCTGGCCGAGTTCTGCGCCGCCACCCCCGACCGTTTCGTCGCCTTCGCAACGGCCGCCCTGCAGCACCCGGACCTCGCCGTCGAGCAGCTCCAGCACGCGGTCAAGAATCTGGGGCTGCGCGGGCTGTCGATCGGCGGCAGCGTCGCCGGGCAGGAATTGGCCGACCCGAAATTCCACCCGGTCTGGGCCAAGTGCGAAGAGCTTGGCATCCTGATATTCATGCACCCGACCGGCAGCCGCGAATTGGAGCCGAGCGGGCGGCTGAAGGGCAGCGGCCTCCTGACCAACACGATCGGCAACCCGCTCGAAACCACGATCGCCTTGTCGCACCTGATCTTCGAAGGGACGCTCGACCGCTTCCCGGGCCTGAAGATCTGCGCCGCGCACGGCGGCGGCTTTCTGCCGTCCTACGCCGCGCGCTCGGACGCGGTGATCACCACCTTCCCCGACCGGGTCGGCCCATTGCCGAAGAAAAAGCCGACCCAATACCTGAAGGACGGCCAGCTCTATTTCGACACGATCATGTTTACGGGCGAGGCGATGCGCCACCTGATCGCCGAATTGGGCGTGGGCCAGGTGATCCTCGGCACCGACTACCCGTTCCCGTGGAACAAGGTCCCGGTCGACCACATCCTGTCGATCCCCGGCCTTTCCGACGCCGACAAGACCGCGATCCTCGGCGGCACCGCGGCAAAGCTGCTCGGCATCCCGAGCTAGTGGAAGGAACCAGACACCTGACTCCGTTCCCGCCTTCCCGTGGGCCTTCAGCCCACGGACTTAGTTCCGTGGGGAAGGCCGGGACCCATCTCTGCCATGGGCACCGGCCTTCGCCGGTATGGTGGGCAGTTGGGCTGCATCCATCAGATGCTATCGATTAGCGAACGAGCAAGAGCGGGTCGCGGAGGTTCGCGTCCGCCCGCCGATGCACCCTGCTCGCGCTCGCCCGGCGGAACGTGACCGACTCGCTGTCGGGCGTGATCCGCCGCGCGGCGGGGCGATCGGTCTGAGGAACCCCAGGCCATTGGTCGAGAAGCTCTCCGCCAGCGCAGCCCGGCGCATCGCATTGGCGGCGCAGGGCTTCGCCGAACCGCGCCCGAGCGGGCAAATCGACCAGCTTCATCTGCGGCGGGTGCTGGGCCGGATCGGCCTCCTCCAGATCGACAGCGTCAACGTGCTGGCGCGGGCGCACTATCTCCCGCTCTTCGCGCGCCTCGGGAGCTACCCGCGCAACCTGCTCGACCAGGCCGCATGGGGTCCGTCGCCCCGCCTCTTCGAATATTGGGCGCACGAGGCTTCGCTGCTGCCGATCGAGCTCCAGCCCCTGCTGCGCTGGCGGATGGCCCGGGCGGAAAACGGCCAAGGCACTTGGCGCCGCGTCGCGGAATTCGCCCGCGAACGCCGCGGCGAGGCGGACGCGATCCTCGCCCAGATCGCTGCCGGTGGCCCGATCGCGGCGTCCGAGGTAGAGGCCGCCAAAGGCGCCGCCAAGCGGGTGGGCGGATGGTGGGGCTGGAGCGACGCCAAGAACGCGCTCGAATGGCTGTTCTGGGCCGGCCGCGTCACCACCCTGACGCGGCGGGGCAGCTTCGAGCGGGTGTACGACTTGACCGAGCGCGTTCTGCCGCGCGCTGTCCTGGACGCGCCCACCCCAGCGGAGCCCGATGCGCACCGCAGCTTGCTCGGCATCGCCGCTCGGGCGCTGGGTGTGGCCACGGCCAACGATCTGCGCGACTATTTTCGCCTGGGCGTCAAAGACGCAACCCCACGGCTTGCCGAGCTGGTCGAGCAGGGCGAGCTGGCGCCGGTCGAGGTCGAGGGCTGGCGGCAACAGGCCTATCTGCATCGAGATGCGCGCCGACCTCGCCGGATCAGGGCGCGCACCGTCCTGGCGCCGTTCGATCCGCTGGTCTGGGAACGGTCGAGGACCGAGCGGCTGTTCGGTCTGCGCTACCGCATCGAAATCTACACGCCCGCCGCAAAGCGCCGGCACGGCTATTACGTCCTTCCCTTTCTGCTCGGCGACAGGCTGGTGGCGAGGGTCGACCTCAAGGCCGACCGCAAAGCCAAGGTGCTGCGGGTGCCGGGCGCCCACCGCGAGCCGGGCGCGCCGTCGGACCTGCCCGAACACCTCTCTGCGGCGCTTGCCGAAGTCGCGGAATGGCTGGAGCTCGAACGCGTCGAAATCGGCGAGCGCGGCGATCTCGCCGCCGCCCTGCATACGGAGACAATCCGGCGGCAAGCGGCCGATTGACGCCGCCGCACCCGTTCCCGTGGAACCGGGCGCCGGTCGACCACATCCTGTCGATCCCCGGCCTCTCCGACGCTGACAAGACCGCAATCCTCGGCGGCGCCGCGGCGAAGCTCCTCGGCATCAACTGAGCGAGCCGGCGGAGGCGGTCGGAGCGATCAACACCCGACCGCCTCGATGTGCCCGGCTCGGGCATAGAGCATCAAATCGCCGTCGCGGGTAATGATGGAATAGCCGAACGCGCGGCCAGTCGCGGCGATGATCCGATCGACCGGATCTTTGGGCGGCCTCCCCGGCAACATCGTGGATGCGATCAACACCTTTGGCGGCAGCGCGGCGAGACGCACGTCGGCCAGCGCCAAAAGCCCGTCGAACCAAGCCTCTGGCGAGAGGGTGAGCTGGAGTCGGTTCTTGGCGACCAAGGTCGCGATCTCCCAGGCGGTCATCGGTGACACATAGACCCCGAGATTGCCGGCCTGGGCGGCGGTGATCGACGCCCGGCTTGCCGCCGAAATCGGGTCGCCGTTCATCAACCAGATCGCGGCGCAGGTGTCGAGGAGCACAGGCTGCGCCATCGTCAAGCGTCGGCTTCCCAAATTTCACCGGCGCCCTCGGTCAGATTGACGCCGGGCGCGAGCTTCACCGTGCCCCGCATCGCGCCCCAAAGCTCTGCCGGCGCCTTCTCCACCGGAACGATCGCGGCGACCGGCCGATTGTGCTTCATCAGCAAGACCCGGCCGGTCTTCCCCTGCGCCACTTCGTCGATCAAGGCGAGGCAGCGCGCCTTGAAGGCCGTAACCCCTATTTCCACTTCGCGCGCCTTATCCGCGGTCATCGGCAATCCTCCTGATAATGGCCCACAATAAATGGGTCTTTGCGCGCCGCCAACGGCAACCCTGCGGCATCGAGCCTGTCATCGGTGAAATTGGAGGCCGCCCCCGGAGTGTGAGCCGGGTCACACTCGGCCGTGGCGCCGCGGGATAGGCCCGCCTCCTCCCGCGGGTGGGAGATCAACGCAAGGGAGGCTGAAATGGCGGTCGTTGCCGTTTCCAGGTGGAGGGGAAATGCTCAGGACATCGGCCTTGCCAGGCAGATCGCGCCGGTTTTGAAGAGGCATGGCGCCTCTCCGTGCGCCTCGGCCACTGCCATGCCGGCGCCTATGCCGGCCAGATCTTCGGGGTGATCGTATTCCCCGATTGGGCCGCCTACGGCAGGGCTTTTTCCCAGAGTGTTCCGATACGATCCTGAATTGCAAGCAGCGATCCGGTGGCGCTCACCCCGCGCGCAGGTACTGCGCCGCCTCGTCGCGGCGGAAGAGGTAGAGGAGGGTGCGCAGCGCCCGGCCGCGCTCGGTTTCGAGGTGTGGGTCGCGGTCGAGGACGAGGCGGGCGTCGTCGTGGGCGATCGCGATCAGCTCGCCATGGGTCGCAAGGTCGGCGAGGCGCAGGCTCGGCAATCCGCTCTGCCGCGTCCCCAGCACCTCGCCGGCCCCGCGCAGGCGCAAATCCTCCTCGGCGATGCGAAACCCGTCCTCGGTCTCGCGCAGGATCTCAAGCCGACGGCGGGCCACCTCGCCGAGCGGCGACTGGTATAAGCAAGAGACAGGTCGAGGCCTGGTCGCCGCGGCCGATGCGGCCGCGCAATTGGTGCAATTGGGCGAGGCCGAAGCGCTCGGCGCGCTCGATCACCATGATCGTCGCGGCCGGCACGTCGACGCCGACCTCGACCACCGTCGTCGCCACCAGGAGGTCCGCGCCGCCGCCGGCGAAACCGGCCATCACCCGGTCCTTCTCCTCCGCCTTCATCCGCCCGTGGACGAGGCCGACATGGCCCGGCAGCAGCGGCGCCAGCGCCTCGTAGCGCTCGCGCGCGGCGGCGAGGTCGGCCGCCTCGGATTCCTCGACCATCGGGCAGATCCAATAGGCCTTCGCCCCCTGCGCGATGGCGCGGCCGACCGCCGCCACCACGTCGTCGATGCGCTCGATGGCGACGGTGCGGGTGTCGACCGGCAGCCGGCCGGCCGGCTTCTCGGTCAGCCGCGACACGTCGAGGTCGCCATAGGCGGTCATCATCAGGGTGCGCGGGATCGGCGTCGCGCTCATCAGCAGGGTGTCGGCGTCGCGGCCCTTGGCGCTCAACGCCAGCCGCTGCTCGACGCCGAAGCGGTGCTGCTCGTCGATGACGACGAGGGCGAGGTCGCGGAAGGCGACATCGGGCTGGATCAGCGCGTGGGTGCCGACGACGATCGGGGTCAGCCCCGAAGCCAGGCTCGCCAGCATCGAGGCGCGCGCCCTCCCCTTCTCCCGCCCGGTAAGGAGGCCGATCTCGACCCCGGCAGGGGCGGCGTGGCGCTGCAAGGTCGCGTGATGCTGGCGCGCCAAGAGCTCGGTCGGGGCCATCAGCGCCGCCTGGCCGCCGCCTCGACCGCGGTCAGCATCGCGCTCAGCGCGACCACGGTCTTGCCGCTGCCGACATCGCCCTGCAAGAGCCGCATCATCCGCCGCGGCTCCTTCATCTCGGCGGCGATCTCGGCGATCGCCAGACGCTGCGCCCCGGTCAGCGCAAAGCCGAGACCGGCCTCGGCGAGGCTGCTGAGCGCGCCCGGTGCCGATCGAGCGCCCGGCCCTTCTGGCGATGCCGGCGGGCGCGGACCAGCGCCACCGCGAGCTGGCTGGCGAAGATTTCGTCATAGGCGAGCCGCTCGCGCGCCGGGTGGCCCGGCGACAGATCGGTCGGTCCGGCCGGGGCATGGGCGAGACGCAAGGCCTCGCCCCAGCCGGGCCATTGCCGCTGCCGCAAGAGGCTCGGGTCGATCCATTCGGGCAGCGCCGGGGCGCGGTCGAGCGCCGCCTCAACCGCCTTCTGCACGATCCGCGGCGCGAGCCCCTGGGTCAGCGGGTAGACCGGCTCGATCGGCTTCAACCGGTCGAGCTCGTCGGGCCGCAGCACCAGATCGGGATGGGCGATCTGCGGCGCGTGATTGTAGTATTCGACCCGGCCGCTGACGATGCGCTCGGCCCCGATCGGCAGCAGGCGAGCGAGGTAGTCGCTCTTGACGTTGAAATAGACGAGGGTCAGCGTGCCGCCGCCGTCGGTGCACAATATCCGGTAGGGCCGCCGCCCGATGCCGGGCTCGTGCGCCTCGACCCGCACCCGCACGGTGACGGTCTGATCGTGCTCGAGCTCGCGGATCGGCGGCGAGGCGCGGCGGTCGACGATGCCGCTCGGCAGATGCCAAAGGAGGTCGACGACCAGTGGGCCGGCCAGCCGCTCGAACAGCTTCGCCAGCTGCGGCCCGATGCCGGAAAGCGCCGTCACCGGCGCGAACAGCCTGTCGAGGATGGCGGGGCGCACGAAAGATGTCTATATCTCGACCCGCCCACCGCCAAGAGCGCCGCGTGACCTCACCCTCGGATATTCGCCGCAAGCGCCTGCTGTTCCGGTCCTGGCATCGCGGGACGCGGGAGAGCGACCTGATCCTCGGCCGCTTCGCCGACGCGCATCTCGCCGGGCTCGACGAGGGCCAGCTCGACCGCTACGAGGCGCTGCTCGACTGCGCCGACGCCGATCTGTGGGACTGGGTCGCCGGCCGCGCCGCGCCGCCGCCCGAGCACGACCACGACGTGACCCGCCTCTTGCTGTCGTTCACCGACGCATCGCCTGCGAGATGATTCCCTCCCTCCTTGCTCCCTCTCCGCCCTCGGAGGCGGAGAGGGTCGGGGTGAGGTGGGGGCGCTGCCGCACCGGCGGCGCCCACCTCACCCTCCCACCCCCACCCTTCCCTCCCCCGCGAGCGGGGGAGGGTCAGCTGTATCTCCCTCCCCCGCGAGCGGGGGAGGGTCAGGGAGGGGGCGGGCCCCTCCCCCGGATCGGGTCCGGGGCAGGCTCTCTCCCCCCTGGAGGGTGGAGAGGACGTTTGGCGTCAGCCGAATGAACCCCGGCCTCGCCGACCTCGCCCGCTCGCTCGCCGCGCGGCCGCGGCCGGTTGCGCTCACCGGCGCGCCCGAGGGGTATGACGCCGCGGCGATCGGCGACCTCGTCGCCGAGGGTCACGTCCTCCCCTGGCTGCATGTCTGCCGCGACGACGGGCGGATGGCGCGGTTTGCCGCGGCCCTCGCCTTTTTCCATCCCGAGCTCGACGCGCTGACCTTCCCGGCCTGGGACTGTCTGCCCTACGACCGGGTGTCGCCGAACGGCGAGATCGTCAGCCGGCGCATCGACACCCTGACCCGGCTGGCGACCGGCGGCGCCGATACCCCGCTCGTCGTGTTGACGACGATCAACGCGCTGGTTCAGCGCGCGCCGCCGCGCGGCCTCTTCGCCGGCCGGGTGCTGACCCTGCGGCCAGGCGGGCGGATCGGGCATGACCGCCTGCAGAGCTTCTTCCGCAACAACGGCTACATCCGCACCGATACGGTGCGCGAGCCCGGCGAGTTCGCGGTGCGCGGCGGCATCCTCGACCTCTACCCGGCGGGCGCGCCCCAGCCGCTGCGGCTCGACTTCTTCGGCGACGCGCTCGAATCGGTGCGCAGCTTCGATCCCCTGACCCAGCGCTCGACCGGGGCCGCCGCCGAGGCGGTGCTGCGCCCGGTCAGCGAGGTCCTGCTCGACGACGCTGCGATCAGCCGCTTCCGGCAGCGTTACCGCGAGCAGTTCGGGGCCACCGGCAACGACGACCCGCTCTACGAGGGGGTCAGCGCCGGCCGCCGCTACGTCGGCATGGAGCATTGGCTGCCGCTCTATTACGAGCGGCTGGAGACATTGCTCGACTACCTGCCGCGCGCCGGCGTGTCGTTCGACCATCAGGCCGACGAGGCCTTCGCCCACCGGCTCGAGCAGATCGCCGAGTTCTACGCCGCGCGGCGCAATGCGACGGGCGCGGCCCGCGCCGGCGCCCCGGTCTACCGTCCGGTCCGGCCCGACCAGCTCTATCTCGACAATCTCGAATTGCAGCGGGGCCTGCAGGGGCGGCCGGTGGTCCGGCTGTCGCCCTTCGCCGCGGCGGCGGGCGACGGCGACCGGCTCGACGCCGGGGCCCGGCCGGCGCGCAATTTCGCCGCCGAGCGCGCCGACCCCAAGGTCGTGCTGTTCGAGGCGGTGCGCGACTGGCTCGACGCCGAGCGCAAATCCGGCCGCCATGCCGCGGTCGCCGCCTTCAGCGAGGGCTCGGCCGACCGGCTCGCGACGGTGCTGCGCGAGCGCGGCCTCACCGATCTGCGCCGCGTCGCGGACGGGCCGGCGCTGGCGGCGCTGCCGCCCTCGGCGGTCGGGCTGGCGGTATTGCCGCTCGAGCAGGGCTTCGCCACCGACACGCTGGTCCTGCTCGGCGAGCAGGACATCCTGGGCGACCGGCTGGCCCGTGTCCCGCGGCGGCGGCGCAACCTCGACCAGTTCATCGCCGAGGCGACGAACCTCACGCCGGGCGACCTCGTCGTGCACGCCGACCACGGCATCGGCCGCTACGAGGCGCTGGAGACGATCGATGTCGCCGGCGCCCCGCATGATTGCGTGCGCGTGCTCTATGCCGGCGACGACAAGCTCTACGTCCCGGTCGAGAACATCGAGGTGTTGTCGCGCTTCGGCTCGGAGGATGCCGGGGTGCAGCTCGACCGGCTGGGCGGCGTCGCCTGGCAGTCGCGCAAGGCGCGGGTCAAGCAGCGCATCCGCGACATCGCCGGCGAGCTGATCCGGGTCGCCGCCGAGCGCCAATTGCGGCCGGGCGAGGTGCTCACCCCCCCCGATGGCGTCTACGAGGAGTTCGCCGCCCGTTTCCCGTACCCCGAGACCGAGGATCAGCTCGCCGCGATCGCCGACACCTTGGCCGACATGGCCTCGGGCAAGCCGATGGACCGGCTGATTTGCGGCGATGTCGGCTTCGGCAAGACCGAGGTGGCGTTGCGCGCCGCCTTTATCGCGGCGATGGCGGGCGGCCAGGTCGCGGTCGTGGTGCCGACGACGCTGCTGGCGCGCCAGCATTTCCGCAGCTTT
This sequence comes from uncultured Alphaproteobacteria bacterium, assembly GCA_963716115.1. Classification (GTDB taxonomy): domain Bacteria; phylum Pseudomonadota; class Alphaproteobacteria; order ATCC43930; family CGMCC-115725; genus AP-15. The sequence goes on along the minus strand of CAVQSZ010000008.1, from coordinate 71,781 downwards.
ACCGAGCGCTTCGCCGGCCTGCCGTTGCGCATCGGGCAATTGTCGCGGCTGGTGCCGGCCAAGGAGGCGCGCGCGGTCAAGGCGGAGCTCGCCGAGGGCCGGCTCGACATCGTCATCGGCACCCACGCGCTGCTCGCCAAGGATGTCCGGTTCGCGCATCTGGAGCTGCTGGTGGTCGACGAGGAGCAGCATTTCGGCGTCGCGCAAAAAGAAAAGCTGAAGCAGCTCAAGGCCGACGTGCATGTGCTGACATTGACCGCAACGCCGATCCCGCGGACCTTGCAATTGGCGCTGTCGGGCGTGCGCGAGATGAGCATCATCGCCTCGCCGCCGATCGACCGGCTGGCGGTGCGCACCTTTGTGATGCCCTACGACCCGGTGACGATCCGCGAGGCGATCATGCGCGAGCGCGACCGCGGCGGGCAGATCTTCTACGTCGCGCCGCGGATCGCCGATCTGGGCGAGGTGCAGGACCGCCTGCGCCAGATCGTCCCCGAGATCAGGCTCGGGGTGGCGCACGGCCGCATGGCCCCCTCCGAGCTCGAAGCGGTGATGACCGCGTTCGACGAGCGCGCCTTCGACCTCCTGGTGTCGACCAACATCATCGAGTCGGGCCTCGACATCCCGTCGGCCAACACGCTTGATCGTGCACCGCGCCGACATGTTCGGGCTGGCCCAGCTCTACCAGCTGCGCGGCCGCATCGGGCGGGCCAAGATCCGCGCCTACGCCTATCTGACCCTGCCGGAGAAGAAAAAGCTGCTGCCGACGGCGCAACGCCGGCTCGAGGTCTTGCAGACATTGGACACCCTGGGGGCCGGGTTTCAGCTGGCCAGCCACGACCTCGACATCCGCGGCGCCGGCAACCTCTTGGGCGACGAGCAGTCGGGCCATATCCGCGAGGTCGGGATCGAGCTCTACCAGCAGATGCTCGAGGAGGCGGTGGCCGCCGCCCGGACCGACGGCGCGGCCCCGCCGGAGGAATGGAGCCCGCAGATAACCGTCGGCACGCCGGTCCTGATCCCCGAAGCTTACGTCGCCGATCTGGGGGTGCGGCTCGGGCTCTACCGGCGCATCGCCGCACTCGCCGACAAGCGCGAGATCGACGCCTTCGCCGCCGAGCTGATCGACCGCTTCGGCCCGCTGCCGGCCGAGGTCGAGAACCTCTTGCAGATCATCGCGATCAAGCGCTGGTGCCGCGAGGCCGGGGTCGAGCGCGTCGAGGCCGGACCCAAGGGCGCGGTCGTCACGTTGCGCAACAACCGCTTCGCCAACCCCCAGGGGCTGGTCGATCTGATCCAGCGCAACGCCGGCGCGCTGAAGCTCCGCCCCGACCAGAAGATCGTCTACCTGCGCAATTGGGACGACGAGAAGACCCGCCTCACCGGCGTCGCCCGCCTGATGCAGGCGCTGGTCAAGATCGCCCGCGCCCCGGCCCCCGAGGCCGCCCTGCTCTCGCCAACCCCGGAGCTGGTGAAGGCGAAGGTCGCGCGGCGGGCGTGACGAAGCTGTTCGATTACTCGAAAAATTCCTCGTCGATCTTCTTGAGGTGAACGGTCTCTTCGACTCGGCACCCTACGTTGTAGCGCACCATCAATCGAGCGAGCTGGCGGCCGTCGATCAGCACAATCCTCTTGCTCAGGAAATCAGCGGTTTCGCGCGCTGTCGAAGAAAATGAGGATGTCGTAGCGAACAACCCCTTAGCCGCCTTGAAGCGATCCAGGGAACCGAAGAAGTCACGGACAGCCGCCGGCCCGACAACATTTCCATCCCGATATCGCTTCGCTTGGACATAGATCCTGTCGAGGCCGAGCGCATCCTGATCGATCACCCCGTCGACGCCGCCATCGCCGCTTTTGCCGAGAGCGCGGCCAGCCTCAAGCGCCGATCCGCCATACCCCATGGCGATCAAAAGCTGAACAATCAGCCGTTCAAAGAACTCTGAAGGAGCACTTACGATCCGACTCAAGAGTTCTTGGCCAAGCTCTTCCTCCAACTGCTCCTGTGCTCTTCGAATCATCTCATCCGGGGTCATTCCGGTCGTCTGGACGACCTCCTCTGCCAGCTCCTTCTCGCCGCCGGAACCGACCCCTCGAAACGCTTTGAATTCAGGGAACCGAGCGAGAAAGCGAATGTCGATCCGGGCGGGAGGCGAAGCGAGCACTTCCCGTCCTCGGTCGGTGACGCGGAAGTGCGCCCGCCGGCTTAGTTCGACCAGCCCTGCCTTGCCGAGGTAGGACTTCGCCCAGTGGACGCGGTTCGCAAAAGTGGTCTGACGGCCGGACGGCAGGAGCTCGGCCTTTTCTTCGGCCGTCAGGTAGAACTCCGCGGCAAGCCGCTCCACCACATCGCCGACCTTGACCTCCCCGCTCGCAGAGCTTCGAAGCACAGGGAGCATCAGGGTCTGGAAATCGGGGATGGTCATGAGAGGGCTTCAACCATATCGGCCTGCTTCGCGATAATGCCACAACATGGCCGCGACAGCAGCCGCTTGCCCTCAGAACGCATCTGGCCAGATCCGGGCGCCGTGGAAGACGGCAAGAATTTCTATTCGGGCGGCGACCACGCGATAGGCGACTATGAACGGCGTCGAGGTGATCACAAGCTCTCGCGTATCCGCCACCCTTCCCGGACGGCCGAGGTAGGGATAAGCAACCAAGCGTCCGCGTGCGGATGCGCTGAACGGTCCGCCGCGCTGCGCCGGGGTTCCGGCGGGCGATGTAGTCGCCTATGGCTTCAAGGTCGCGGACAGCCGGCGCCGTCCAGACGACCCTCATCCCGGCCGGGTATACTTATCGGCAATCCGGGCCAGCTCGTCTTCGGACACGAACTCGCCCCGGTCAGCGGCGCTGATGCCAGCCTCGATCTTCCGATGCTGCCATCGCTGTACTTCGAGGTAATCCCGGACGGCTTGGCTCACGAGGTCATCCACAGACCGGTTGGTCTGCTGGGCCAACCGATCGAGGGCTCGCCGGACTTCGTCTTCCAGGTCGATGGTGACGGTGGTGGACATGGGTGTATTTGCCCGCAATGGCGCAGTCGTCGATTTAGAAACCCCGATGCTCGTGTCGAGCAGGTAGCGCATCATAGATCGACCTCTCGCGGCGGCGCCACCTCGCGCTCGAAGTCGAGATCGGCTCCAACCAAAGGCGAGCGGCGCAGCGCCGCCCAGATCCCGCCGCGGCGCGGGGGCTCGTTCGACACCTGCTTCAGCAGGTCGGCGCGCAGGTGCGCGGCATCCGGATTGTCGGCAGCGAGGCGGCTGGCGAGCTTGCGGAGCAGGTCCTTGTCCTTCTCCAGCCCACGCACCTCGAAACGGCGGATGCCGCGTTCGGCCAGCCGGCGGCGATGGTTGGCTACGGCGCGCTTTTGCGAGGTCGGCGTCATTCTCTCCTCCATCCTGGCTATATGGCCGGTTCGATCAGCGAGTCAATTTTGCCCGAAGCCATGGCCATCCATGCCTCTGCAACATGGAGTAGGCTCGGCCCGGCAAAACCGGAAGGGAGGGCCCGTCATGAAGGTCGGCCTGTTTATCAACACGCAGTTTCCCGAGGGCTTCAACCTCGCCGAGCGGGTGCCGGAGATGGTCGAGCAGGTGCGCGCGGCGCGCGACGCCGGCTTCGCGTCCTTGTGGTTCCCGCATCACTGGCTGACCCACCCGCTGCAGATGCTGCAGATCGGGCCGGTCATGGGCTATGTCGCGGCGCACGCGCAGGGCATGACGATCGGGCCGAACATCCTGATCCTGCCGCCCTTGAACCCGGTGCATGTGGCCGAGGAAGCCGCCACTTTCGACGTCCTGACCGGCGGCAATTACATCCTCGGCGTCGGCCTGGGCTATCGCCAGCCGGAATTCGACGCCTTTGGCGTTCCGCTCGCCGAACGGGCGCCGCGGTTCAACGAGAGCATCGCGCTGATGCGCCGGCTGTGGACCGAGGAGCGGGTCAGCCACCAGGGTCGGTTCTACACAGTCAAAGATTCCGGCATCGGCGCGCGGCCGGTGCGGCCGGGCGGGCCGCCCCTCTACATCGCCGGCCAGGTCGAGGCATCGGTCAGGCGGGCAGCGCGGATCGGCGACGCCTGGCTGATCGTCAACAGCGGCGGGCTCGGCAAGGTGACGCCGCTGATGCAGTGCTATCGCGCGGCATTGCAGGAATACGGCCGCACCCCGATCGAATACCCGATCACCCTCGAATGCCATGTCGGCACAAGCCATGCGAGCGCGCAAGAGGAATGCCGCGGCCCGCTCGAATACAAATACGCCGCCTATGCGGCCTGGGGGCTGGAGGACCGCGCCTCGTCCGATTTCGCGGAGTTCGCGCGCGACCGGTTCATCATCGGCGACAAGGCGTCGGTCAAGGAGGAGATCGCGCGCTACCGCGAGCTTCTGGGCGTCGACCATTTCATCATGCGCTGCCAGTGGCCGGGGCTGCCGCAGGAGCAGGCGCTGAGCTCGATCCGACGGCTCGGCGAGATTTTCGCGGCGTAGCGGCGAGCTGGAGCGCCGGGACGCGTTCTGCGGTTTTGCCCGGCGCTTGCTGGACGAGACGGCGACAGCCGATCTATCGTAGCCGACCGTAAGGGCCGCCACCGGCGCGGGGCCGCGAGCAACAGCGGCGGGATTCTTCGAGGGAGGGACGAATATGGCCGATTACAAGCTGATCTCTGCCGATTCGCATGTCAGCGAGCCGCCGGATTTGTGGACGACCCGGACCGACAAGAAATACCGCGATCGGGCGCCGCGGCTGGTGGTCGACCCGCCGGGGCTCGAAGGCGCCTATTTCATCTACGAGGGCTACGCCCCGCATCCGATCGGCATCGGGCTCGCCGCCGGCAAGAGCCCGGAGGAGCTGGCCGGGTTTCTGACCAAGGCGACCTACGCCGACGCCCGCCCCGGCGGCTGGGACCCGGCCGAGCGGCAGAAGGACAACGCGCTCGACGGGGTCGAGGCCGACGTGCTCTACACCACCCTCGGCTTTCGCATCTTTTGGCTGAAGGATGCCGGGCTGCAGGCCGATTGCTTTCGCGCCTACAATGACTGGCTCGCCGAATATGTGAGCTACGACTCCGGGCGCATGGCCGGGCTGCCGATGATCTCGCTCTACGACCCCAAATCGGGCGCCCGCGAGCTCGAGCGCTGCGCCAAGATGGGGCTCAAGGGCGCCATGATCTGGTGCTCGCCGCCCGAGGACCGGCCCTACAGCTCGGACCTGTACGACCCGTTCTGGGCGGCGGCGCAGGAATTGCGGATGCCGGTCAGCCTGCACGCCATCACCGGCATGGGATTGGAGAGCCAGTGGAGCTGGGGCGAGCGCTACATGCGCACGACCGTGCTGGCGCACGAGGTCGAGCGCTCGTTCAGCGTGCTGATCTTTTCCGGCGTGCTCGACCGCTTTCCCGAATTGCAGATCGTGTCGGCGGAAAACAATTGCGGCTGGCTGCCGTATTATCTGCAGCGCATGGACCGGCTGTTCGAGCGCTCGCGCCACGCCTCGGGGTTCACGCTCCAGCTCAAGCCCAGCGAATACTTCCGGCGCCAGATGTGGTGCACCTACATCGACGACTACGTCGGCGTCGCCAACCGCGGGTTCATCGGCGTCGAGCGGATGATGTGGTCCTCCGACTACCCGCACCAGGCCTCGTCCTGGCCGCATTCGCAGGACGTCGTCGCGCGCGACTTCAAGGACGCCAGCGCCGAGGACCGCTTCAAGATCACCCGCGGCAACGCCGCCCGGCTGTACGGCTTCGCGGCCTGAGCATCGCCCTCGCGCCGGCCGCGCGCCCCGGCCGGGCGCGATCGCCTCAGCACCCGGCCGGGGCCGGATCGCCGACCCCGGCGGCGATGTCGAACAGCGGCAGGAACACCTCCGGCTCCTGCGCGCCGGAGATCGCATAGCCGCGGTCGAGGACAAAGCAGGGCACGGCGTGGATGCCGAGCCGCCGCGCCCGCCGGTCCTCGGCCAGCACCTCCTCGGCCCCCGCGTCGCCGGCGAGATGAGCCCGGCTCGCGTCCCGCTCGAGCCCGGCCGCGGCGGCGATCGCCGCCAGCGCGTCGAGGTCGCCGATATCGAGGCCGTCGATGAAATAGGCTCGAAACAGGGCTTCGGCCATCTCGTCGCCGCGGCCTTCGGCGGCGGCCAGCCGGATCAGCCGGTGCGCGCGCAATGTGTTCGGCGCCCGGCCGATGCGGTCGAAGGCGAACTCGATCCCCTCGCCGCGGCCGGCGGCCGACAGCGCCGCGTAGGCCTGCGCGGCGTTGCGCGGGCTGCCGAACTTCGCCGCCAGATAGAGCTCGCGCGAGACGCCTTCGCCCGGCATGTCCGGGTTGAGCTGGAACGCGCGCCACGACCGCGTCGCGCTCAGGTCCGGGCGCAGCGCCAACGCGCGCTCGAGCCGGCGCTTGCCGATGAAGCACCAGGGGCAGACGACATCCGAGACGATATCGATGTGCATGATGGCCTCCCGAGCAAGCGTCGCGAGCTCGACCCTGTCGAGGCGCGCCGCGCTGTGGTTCGCCGGCGCCCGCCGCAATCTAGCGCGGCGACGCGAGCCGGAGGGCAAATCATTTTGTCCCGGGCGCGGCTGCGACGGGCGCGGCGCGCCGCCTCAAGGAGGATCGGATGGCGCCGGCTCGATGTCTTTGCGAAAAACCGTGCGGCCGGCGGCCCAGGCTTCGCCGCCGATCCGGGTGTCCTCGAAGAGGTCGCCATAAGCGAACCGGCCGCAGTCGAAATTGACGACGCCGGTCAGCTTGACCCCGGCGATTTCGACAAAGGCGCCGTCAGGCGCCACCACCTGGTCCACCGCCGGCCGGTCGCGGCACAGCACGACCTTGGCATATGGCGGCAGGTCCATGCCGAAGGCGCGCAGCGGCGATTGCGCCGCGGGCAGGGTGAATTGCTCGAGCCGCCGCGGCGCGTCGGTGAGACGCACGATCGCCCCCGGCGGGAGCGCGGCGCCGTCGAGCCGGCGCATCGCGGCCAGCGCGCAGCCGATCAGGCGGGCGTCGTAGAGCTCAATCTCGGCGCCGGCGGCACAGGGGATGCCCAGCGCTTCAATGCGCCGCGCCAGGGTGCAGCGCGCGACCTGCCGCCGCGCCGCCGGCTGCAGCTCCAGGCGGCGGTCGGCGGCGCAGACGAGGCTCTCCGGGCCGTCGGCCGCGAGGCCGGTTTGGACCGCAACCTCGGCGGCGAGCGTGCACGACCAAAGGCCGCCGTCGTCCCAGAACCTCGCCTCGCGCCCAGCCCGGCAGGGGACGCCGTCGAGCGTCGCATCGGCCGCCGGCGTCCCGGTCCGCACCCGCGCCCGGACACCCTCGCCCTCGCCGTAGGCCGCGACAAAGCCGATGCGTCCGGCCCAGGCGACGCCGTCGACCGCGACCGTCGCGCCGGCCGGCGGCAAGACCCAATCCAGCCGGTCGTAGCCGTTGAGCGCGACCTCGGCGCCGGCGGGCAGGACGATCCCGTCGACCACCCGCTCGGCGGCGAGGGTGAAATGCCGGTCGGCGGCGCGCGCATGCTCGATGAGGTCGTTGACCTCGAGCCACGACAGGAGCCCGGCGCCGCCGGCCCAGAGCGGCGCAAGGATGGCGATCGCGGCGTTCAAGGCCCGCGCCAGTCGGCGCCGCCGCGGCGCGCGCCCCATTCGCAGCCGTCCGACCGCCGCGACGGCCAGCAATATCGTCGTCGCCGGCAAGGCGGCGATCAAGCCGAAGAGGAGCAGATCCCAAGCGGAAAAGATCAGCCCGATGTCGCTCATCGGCAGCGCCCGCCGCTATCCGCCCGCGCCACGGAATAAGCCCGCGCCGGGCGAGTCATATAGTCGCATCGGCGTCCTCCGCCCGATCGGCGTTTCTCGAATAAGCAGGCTGCGCATGACCCAAAAAAGACGCTACAATACATCAGGAACGTGATCGCATCGTGAGCACAGGCGCGGCGACCATGCCGAGCATGCCGGTTCGGAGCAAGGCGGCCCCTCGAAGACCACCGCCGGCGGCGTGGGCGCTGTCGCCGCCGCCCGGCAGTCGCGGGTCTGTAGGGGACGCAATGTCTGACCGAGCCGCCCTGATCGAAGCGCACATTCCGGGCTTGCGCCGGTTCGCGTGCGCGCTGCTGCGCGGCGATCGGGAGCAGGCGGACGATTTGGTGCAGGACAGCCTCGAGCGGGCGCTGTCGCGGTGGCACCTGCAGCGCTCCGAGGATTCGTTGCGCGGCTGGCTTTATACAATCCTCTACAACCGCTTTCGCAGCGATCGCCACCGTCTGAAGCGGCGCGGGGTGCACGGCCCGCTGACCGAGGTCGTCGAGGCGGAGCTGCCATGGGTCGAAGGCGGGCAGGTCGCGGCGCTCGAGCACCGCGACCTGCTCCGCGCCTTCGCCGCCCTGCCCGAGCAGCAGCGCTCGGTGCTGAACCTGGTGGCGGTCGAGGACCTCTCCTACGAGGAGGCGGCGCGCGTGCTCGATGTGCCGATCGGCACCGTGATGTCGCGTCTGTCGCGCGGCCGCGAGCGCCTCCGTCTCAACCTGCTCGGCGACGCCGAGGGCGGGGACGCCGCCGGGAAGCGGATGAAATGAGCGCCATGCGCGGTCCTGTCGAGGAGAGCGATCTCCACGCCCGCATCGACGGGCGGCTGTCCGCGGAGCGCGGCGAGGCGGTCGACGCCTATCTCGCCGAGCACCCCGAAGAGCGGGAGCTGTTCGCCCACTACGCCGATCAGCGCACGGCGCTGCGCGCCGCCCTCGGCGCGGTCGCCGGCGATGCGCTGCCGACCCGTCTGCGGGTCGACAACATCCTTGCCGGGCAGCGGCTGCGCTGGCGCCGGCAGCTGACCCGGGCCGCCGCCGCGGTGGGCTTTCTGGTGCTGGGCGGGGTCGGCGGCTGGGCCGCCCGAGACATGGCCTCGGCCATCGCCCCAGACGCGCTGGCCGCCGTCGAGCAGGAGGTGACCAGCGACGCGATCGCCGCGCACCGGACATTTTCGCCGGAGCTGCGCCACCCGGTGGAGGTCGACGCGACCCAGGAGGCGCATCTCGTCCAATGGCTGTCCAAGCGGCTCGGCCGGCAGCTCGTCGTGCCGGATCTCGCCGCCGCCGGCTTTCAGCTGATGGGCGGGCGGCTGCTGCCGGCGGAGAGCGGCCTGGCGGCCCAGTTCATGTACCAGAACGGCAAGGATCGGCTGACGCTCTATCTGCGCGGCGGCGTCGAGGGCGAAACCGCGTTCCGCTACCACGAGGACGCCGGGGTCGGCGCGTTCTATTGGTCGGACGAAGGTTTTGGCTACGCGCTCGCCGGGAAGGCCGACCGCAGCCAGCTGCTGCGGGTGGCGGAGCTGATCTATCAGCAGCTGTCGCCGGACGCCGGCAAAGGCAAGGCCGCGCCGCCGCCCGGCAAGCCCAGCTAGCGCTCAGATGCATTCAGATGGTTCAATTCCATCGCCCTGTAGGATGGGTTGAGCGCAGCGAAACCCATCTGCCGCGGCGGTTGCGATGGGTTTCGCGATGCTCAACCCATCCTACGGCTCCTTGCTGCTGAATCAGATGATTGCGTCTGAACACCAGCGCGTCACGCGCCGCCGGCTCCCGCCGCCGCCGGCCGACCCTGGGCGATCGCCGCCCTGAGCTTGGCGACGGCGCTGCCGGGGCTGGTCAGGACCGGCCGATCGAGCGCCGCCGACACCGCCGACAAGGCGCGCGCGGTCGAGAAATGGGCGAGCAGCACCGCATCGCAATCGGCAAAGCGCGGCGCCGCCTGCGCCAGGAGCCGGTTGTGCTGCGCCACGTCGCCCGCCTTGAGCGCCGCCATCGCGTCCGGCACGCAATAGGTCTCGATCGTCGCCCCCGCCCCGCCGGCCGCGGCCATCGCGCGGAACTCGTCCTCCATCGACCCGACGCTCGGCGCGAAGGTCGCCAGCATGCCGATGCGGCGGCCGCTCGCCAACGCCGCCTCGAACATCGCCTCGTTGGGCTTCAACACCGGGACCGCCGCCCGCCCGGCGGCGGCCTCGATCGCCTCGCCGAAGGCCGAGCAGGTGAACAAGATGCCGGCCGCACCGAGGCCGGCCCCGTATTCCGCCAGCGCCGCGATGCGCCGCGTCATCGCCGCGGTCAGAACCCCGTCGCGCTCGCGGTCGAGGCTCAGCGAATCGTCGAGGATGTTGCAGCACTCGGCCTGCGGCCACGACTGGGCGAAGGCCTGCCGCACCGGCTCGATGGCGACGGCGACGGCGTGGATCAGCGCGATGCGGGTCGTCATCCCGGCTCCCTGGGGCGTGCGGCGAGGCGGCGATCAAGCGCACATTGCCTGCGGCGTCAAGCCCGCATCGGGCGGGGCGCCGGCCGGGTTGCCCGGCCCTCGGCCCTCAGCCATCCTTGGCGGCCTTTGCGGTAAAGCCTTAAGCTGCTGCGGCGCCGCAGCCGGCCCGCGTCAGCAAGGAGCACCGATGCCCAGCACCCGTCCGCTGTCCGGCCTCGTCGCGATCGAGATCGGGCACAGCATCGCCGCCCCCTATGCCGGGATGATCCTCGGCGAGCTCGGGGCCGAGGTGATCAAGGTCGAGAACCCGAACGGGGGCGACGCGGCGCGCGGCTGGGGGCCGCCCTTTGCGCAAGGGGCGGCGACCTGCTTTCACGCGGTCAACCGATCGAAGCGCGGCGTCACCATCGACCTCGCCGACCCGGCCGATGTCGAGCGGCTGCGAGGGCTGATCCGCGAGCGCGCCGACGTGCTGATCCACAACCTCAAATTCGGCGCGCTCGACCGCTATGGCCTGTCCGCCGCGGCGCTGCTGGCCGAAAAGCCGGGCCTCGTCTACTGCAACCTCGGCGCGTTCGGCTCGGTCGGGCCGCTGCGCGACCGGCCGGGCTACGACCCCTTGATGCAGGCCTATGGCGGGTTGATGAGCCTCTTGGGCGAGGCCGGCGGCCCGCCGGTGCGGGTTTCGGTGTCGATCATCGACCTCGCCACCGGCATGTGGGCGGCGATCGGCATCCTCGCCGCCTTGCAGGAGCGCCGGCGCACCGGGCGCGGCGGGGTCGTCGACACCTCGCTCTACGAGACCGCGCTCGGCTGGATGACGATCCCGATCGCGGCCTATCTCGCCAACCGCGAGGTCCCGGAGCGGCACGGCTCCGGGGTCGACATGATCGTGCCCTACCAGGCCTTCGCCGCCGCCGACGGGCACATCATGGTGGCGGCCGGCAACGACAACCTGTTCCGCCGGCTGGCCGCCGCGATCGGCCGGCCGAGCCTCGCCGAGGACCCGCGCTTCGCCGCCAACAAGGACCGGGTGGTCAACCGCCGGGTGCTGGTGCCGATCCTTGAAGATTTGTTCAAGGCCGAGCCGATCGCCGCCTGGGCGGCGCGGCTCGACGCGGCCGGCATCCCGAACGGCCCGATCCAGAGCGTCGACCAGGTGGTGCGGGACGCGCAGACGGCGGCGCTCGGGATCATCCAGCAGGGGCCGGGGAGCGGCCCCGCGGGCTCGCTGTCGCTGGTCGGGCTGCCGCTCTCCTTCGACGGCGTGCGGCCGGCCTTCGAAAAGCTCGCCCCCAGGCTCGGCGAGGACAATCCCGAGATCGCCTCCGCCGTCGAATGAGGGCCTGCCGGCGAGGCCTCGCCGCCGCCGCGCTCGCCCTGGCGCTCGCCGCCTGCGCGCATCAGGGGCCGCTCACTGAGGCGACCGCCGGCGTCACGGCGCGCGAGGATCTGACCCGGCGCTTTGTCATCTTCATCGGGGCGAGATCGCAGCACGCGCCGCCGTTTCTCGACACCCCGGGAACCAATTTCTACTGCCTGCGCAGCTTTCTCGACCGCAACACCGGGGCGGCGTCCTATCAGGTCTATGTGTCGGACAGCTATCTCGGGGCCGAGCGGGGCTGGGACGGCGCCCATGACGGGACCGGGGCGGCGCTGGGCTTCGCCCATATCAGCACCGACGAGATCACCTGCGACGGCGGCTGCTCCTATGCCGAGGAATTCGCCGCCGTCATCCCGGAGAGCGAGCTGCGGGCGAGCCCGCAGGGCCTCTCTGTGACCTTCACCGCCCCCGCCGGAGAGCAGATGACGGTCGCGCTCACCGGCGCCCAAATCGCGGCCCAGCTCGCCGCGATGGCGGCGGGGCGGCGCGACGCGCCGGCGGCCTCGCCTCACCAGTCGAACGAACCCTCCTCCGCCTCGCCGGGCGTCGCCCCATAGGCGGGGCAGCCGGTCGCCTCCGGGCCCGACGGCAGGCCGGGCCGGGCGCAGGCGGGGTCGTGCCGCGGAACGACGGCGCCGGCGAGGCTGGCGGGATGCGGCGAATGCCCGCGCCATGACGCCAGCGCCGCGGCCCCGGCAAAAAGCAGGACCAGCAGCACCGCCGCAACCGCCCAGGCCGAGACAATCGACCGGGCGCTGCCAAAACGACGATCGATCCTGTCCCGCTCGTGGCGGCGATCGACAAGCTCTACCATCTGGTTACCACAATTGTTGCAGTGCAACATGTAAGCAGCGCGAGGGTTTGACGCAAGTCGTCTCGGCCTCACATTGATGTGATTCGACGCGGCGGGAAATGTTGACGGCGGCCGGCGCATCGGCTACCGGCGGGCCGCCGAAGAGGAGAAGCCCCCGATGACCGACGACGCGCACAACAGCCTGATCCGCGACCAGTTCACCCGTCAGGCGACGCCGTTCAGCACCGCCGCCCCGATCGCCGACCAGGGCGCGCTCGAGATGATCCTCGCCGCGGCCTCTCCCACCGCCGAGGACACCGTGCTCGATGTCGCCTGCGGCGGCGGCATCGTGGTGTGCGCCTTTGCGCCGCATGTGCGCCACGCGACCGGGATCGACATGACCCCGGCGATGCTCGACCGCGCCCGCGCGCTCGCGGCCGAAAAGGCGCTCGCCAATGTCGCCTGGCGCGAGGCCGACGTCTCCAGGCTGCCGTGGCCCGACGGGGCGTTCACGATCGTCGTCACCCGCTTTGCGGTGCACCACTTCCCCGACCCCGACAAGGTCTTGGCCGAGATGGCGCGGGTCTGCGCGCCGGGCGGCCGGGTCGTCGTGGTCGACACCTGCGCCTCGGCCGAGCCCGAGAAGGCGGCGCTGTTCAACCGGCTCGAAAAGCTGCGCGACCCCTCGCATGTGCGCGCGCTGCCGCTCGCCGAATTGCGCGGCCTGTTGCGCGCGGCCGGCCTGTCCGAGCCCGCGGTCAGCCATTACGAGCTGCGCGACGAGGTCAAGAACCTGCTGGCCCGCTCGTTCCCGAACCCCGGCGACGAGACCCGGATCACGCGGATGTTCGCCGCCTCGGCCGAGGACGGCAGCCTCGGCATCCCGGTGCGCCGCATCACCAACCTCGATGGCGGCGACCGGCTCGAGTACGCCTATCCGGTGGCCATCCTCGCGGCGACGCGGGGATAGGCCTATCATCGCAAAGTGGGCGCAGCGGAGGATCGGGCATGAGGTTCGGGCTGTTCGGCGGGGCGCGGGCCAAGGGCGGGCCGGCTGGCGACAGCCATGCCTATCACGACTTCGTCAACTATGTGGTCGAGGCCGAGAAGCTCGGGTTTTCGAGCGTCTTTCTGGTCGAGCACCATTTCACCGGCTTTGGCCAGGTCTCGGCGTCGATGAGCCTGTTGGCCTATCTGGCGGCGCGCACCGAACGCATCCGGCTCGGCACTGCGGTCGTGGTGCTGCCCTGGCACAACCCGATCCTGATCGCCGAGCAGGCCGCGACCCTTGACCTGCTCTCGAACGGGCGGCTCGATTTCGGCGTCGGCAAGGGCTACCGCGCCTACGAGTTCCAGGGCTTCTGCATCCCGCCCGAGGAGGCCGCCGAGCGCTTCGACGAGGCGATGGAGGTGATCCGCAAGGCGTGGGCCGCGCCGGGGCGGTTCTCCTACGAGGGCAAGCGCTGGAAGTTCGACAACGTGGTCGTCGAGCCGAGCCCGGTCCAGCAGCCGCACCCGCCCTTCTGGCTCGGCGCCGGCAGCGCCGAGTTCGATCGCCCGCGCCGCCCGGGGCGGCTACAATCTGCTGCTCGACCAGATCGCCCCGACCGATTTGATCATCGATCGCGTCGCCGCGTTCCGCCGGGAATGCGAGCGGGTCGGCCGGGTGTGGGACCCGATGTCGGTCGGGGTCACCCGCGGCCTGCAGATCGTGCACAACGACGAAGAACGCAAGCGCGCGGTAGCGACCCGCCGGCAGGTGCTCAAAAACATCGGCGACCTCGCCCGCGGCCCGGGGGCCGAGCATTACGCGCACATCAAGGAGGACGAGGGGTCGTTCGTGCTCGACGACGCGCCGCTGCTCGGCGCGCCCGAGGAGATCATCCGCCAGCTGAAGCGGCTCCAGGCGGGCGGCGTCGAGAACGTGCTGTTCGCCGCCCCCGGCGCCTCGGTCGCCCATCTGCGCACCTTCGCCGAGGAGATCATGCCGGCCTTCGACCAGTCGCCGATGGCCTTGGCGCAGGTTTAGGTTCACCACAGAGGCACAGAGGAGAAGTGGAAAGCGTTTCGCAGCGAGATCCGTTGACCAATCGCGTCATCGGTCTCGCGATCGGTGTTCATCGCGAGCTCGGCCCTGGGCTTTTGGAGTCGGCCTACGAAGAATGTTTATGTTTCGAGCTGAAGCAGGCCGGGATTGCCTACGGCCGTCAGATGCCGCTCGCCGTCGTCTACAAGGGCGTGAGCCTTGAATGCGGATACAGGCTGGATATCGTGGTTCAGCGAGAGCTGATCATTGAAATCAAGGCGGTCGAGCGGCTGCTGCCGATTCATGACGCGCAAATCCTAACCTACCTCCGCCTGAGCGGGCACAAGGTGGGATTGCTGATGAATTTCAACACAGTCGTATTGAGGGACGGGCTCCGCAGGTTCGTCCTCTAATCTCCCCTCCTCTGTGTCTCTGTGGTGAATTTATGGAGAAAATGATGGAAGAGCGGGTTGCGGTCGTGACCGGCGGGCTGCGCGGCCTCGGCCGGGCGATGGCGTTGGGCCTGGCGCGCGCGGGGCATCGGGTGCTCGCGGTCGGGCATATCGCCGAGGATGCGGCGGCCATCGAGCGCGAGACGGCCGGGACGCCGCTCGCCGCGCGGATCCGGCCGCTGATCGCCGATTTGCGCCGCGCCGAGGAATGCGACCGCGTCGTCGCGGCGGCGCAGGCCGAGCTCGGCGACATCGACATCCTGGTCAACAACGCCGGCCTGACCTTCACCTATATCGACCCGCCGCGGTTCCGCCGGCCGACGCTCCAGCGCTTCTGGGAGGTCGGCGACGAGATCATAGAGAACGTCATCGCCGTCAACTACCTGGCCGGGGACCGGCTGGCGCGCCGCGCGGCGCCCGGCATGGTCGCGCGGGGCTGGGGCCGGATCGTCAATGTAACGACCAAGCTCGACACGATGAACCGCGCCGGGACCCACCCCTACGGCGCCTCGAAGGCGGCGCTCGAGCTGGCGACCGAAGTGTGGGCCAAGGAGACCGAGGGGACCGGGCTGACGGTCAACATCGTCAACCCCGGCGCCGGCGCCAACACGCCCGGCATGGCCGACGAGATGCGCGAAATGAGCCGCGACGGCCGCGCCCCGCGCCTGGTCGAGCCCGAGGAGATGGCGCCGCCGCTCCTTTATGTGGTCTCGCGCGACGCCGACCAGGTCAATGGCTGGCGCTTCGACGCCAATCTGTGGGATCCCGCGCTGCCGCCCGCCGAAGCCGCCCGCCGCGCCGGCCGGCCCGCCGGGTTCGAGATGCATGCGCAGCCGCCGCGATAGCTGCGCAATTTGGGAACACAGCATGCCGCAGGAAGCAGAATACGATTACATCATTGTCGGCGCGGGGTCTGCGGGCTGCGTGCTGGCGAGCCGGCTGAGCGCCGATCGGCGGGCGCAGGTATTGCTGCTCGAGGCGGGCGGCAGGGACACGAACCCCTGGATCCATATCCCGGCCGGCTTCTACCGCAACATCTACCACCCCAGGATCACCTGGCAGTTCGAGACCGAGCCGCAGGCCGAATTGGGCGGGCGCCGGCTGCCGTGGCCGCGCGGCAAGGTGCTCGGCGGGTCGAGCTCGATCAACGGGCTCATCTACATCCGCGGCCAGCGCCAGGATTTCGACCTGTGGCGCCAGCTCGGCAACGCCGGCTGGTCGTATGATGACGTGCTGCCTTACTTCCGCCGCGCCGAGAACCAGGAGCGCGGGGCCGACGCGCACCACGGCTCGGGCGGCCCGCTCGCCGTCTCCGACCTGCGGGCGCGGCACGAGCTGCACGACGCCTTCATCGCGGGCGCGCAGGAAGCGGGCTACCGGCCGAACCCGGATTTCAACGGCGCCGAGCAGGACGGGGTCGGGCCGCTGCAGGTGACGGTGCGCGGGATGCGCCGCGCCTCGACCGCCGTCACCTATCTGCGCCCGGCATTGAAGCGGCCCAATCTGCGGGTCGAGATCCGCGCGCTCGCGCACCGGGTGCTGTTCGACGGCAGGCGCGCGGTCGGCCTCGAATACGCCCAGGACGGCGCGGTGCGGCGCGCCCGCGCGCGGCGCGAGGTATTGCTCGCCGGCGGCTCGATCAACTCGCCGCAGCTGCTGCAGCTGTCGGGGGTGGGGCCGGGCGAATTGCTGCAATCCCACGGCGTCGCCGTCGTCCACGACCTCCCCGGCGTCGGCGAAAACCTGCAGGACCATCTGAACGCCCGCGTCGTCTACCGCGCCCGCCGCGCCAACACCTTGAACGAGATCTCGCGCAGCTGGCTGCTTCAGGCCCGCGCCGGGCTCGAATACGCGCTGATGCGGCGCGGCGCGTTGATGATGGGGGCGGCCCCGATCGGGCTGTTTGTGCGCACCCGCCCCGGCCTCGACTCGCCCGATGTGCAGTACCAGTTCCTCGCCGGCAGCTTTGTCAGCCCCGGCGGCAAGATGCACGATTTCCCGGCCTGCCAGGCGACCTGCATCCCGTGCCGGCCGGAAAGCCGCGGGTGGCTGCGGATCCGCTCGCCCGACCCCGCGGCGCCGCCGGCGATCCAGCCCAACTACCTCTCGACCCAGGCCGACAAGGACACGCTGATCGCCGGGCTGCGGATCGCCCGCGGTGTCTTGCGCACGGCGGCGGCGCAGCGCTCTGTCGCAGACGAGTTCCTGCCCGGGGAGGCGACGCAGAGCGACACAGACTGGCTCGACCACATCGCCCGGACCAGCGGCACCACCTACCACCCGACCAGCACCTGCATGATGGGCGCGCATGAGCGCGCCGTCGTCGACCCGGAGCTGCGCGTCCACGGCGTCGACGGGCTGCGCGTCGTCGACGCCTCGATCATGCCGGCAGTGGTGTCGGGCAACACCAACGCGGCCACGATCATGATCGCCGAAAAGGGCGCCGACATGATCCTCGCCGCCGCCCGCGCCGCGGGGTCAGGGTCTGGGGTCAGGGCGGCGGCGTAGCGGCGCGGGTCGGGCTGAGCCGCGCCGGCAGGGCGAGCGCCAGCAGCAGGCCAACGACGGCGACCAGGGCCGCGACGATGTAGACGTTTTGCAGCGCGGCAGCGATCGCCTCGCTCAACCGCGCGATCTCGGCGGCGCCGAGGCTCGCGCGCGCGGTCGGCGACAACAGCCGGTTGACCGCGTCGCCCCCCTCGGGGATGCGGGCGGAGACGCCGAAATTGAGGATCGCGCCGAACACCGCCGCGCCGACCGACTGGCCGACGATGCGCATGAACATCGTCGCCGAGGTCGCCATGCCGCGCTCGTTCCAGCCGACGCTCGCCTGCACCGAGACGATAAAGGCGGTGTTGCAGAAGCCCATGCCGACGCCGAGCAGAAAGGCGCCGAAGCTCGGCAGGAAGAGGCCGCTCGACGGCCGGATCGCGATCAGGACGAGGCTGCCGGCGACGAGGCAGACGCCGCCGATCGTCGCCGCCAACCGGTAGGAGGTGCGGATCATCAACCGACCGCCGGCAAAGCTCGCCAGCGCCCAGCTGACCGAGGAGGCGGCCAGCACCACGCCCGAGGCGGTGGCGGTCAGGCCCATCGCCCCCTGCACATAGGTCGGCATGAACGCCGACAGCGCCATCATCACCGCGCCGTTGAAAAACCCGGCCAGGCACCCGATCGCGACCACCCGGTTGCGCCACAGCGCTGCCGGCAGCATCGGCTCGGCGGCGCGGCGCTCGTTCGCCGCCAGCATGACGAGAGCGACGGCCCCGGCCGCCGCCAGCGCCGCGATCGTCAGCGCGCCCGACCGCCCGATCTGGACCAGCGCCAGCATCGGCGCGCCGATGCCGAGCACCAACAGGCCCGAGCCGAAATAATCGATGCGATGCCGGCGCGGCGCGCGCTCCTCATGCAGGAAGAGGCCGAACATCACAAAGGTCGCCGCGCCGATCGGCAAATTGACCCAAAACACCACGGGCCAGCCCATGTGCTCGACGACAAAGGCCCCGAGGGTCGGGCCGATCACCGCGGCGACGCCGAAGACGCCCGAGATGTAGCCCTGCATCCGCGCCCGCTCGACCGGCCCGTAGATGTCGCCGATGATGGTGGTGGCGATCGGCTGCACGGCGCCGGCCCCGATCCCTTCGAGCGCGCGGAACAGGATCAGCGGGACCATTCCCCAGGCGAGGCCGCACAACGCCGAGCCGACGAGGAAGATGCTCGTCCCGGCGAAGAACACCCGCTTGCGGCCGTAGAGGTCGGCGAGCCGCCCGTAGATCGGGATCGACACCGCCTGAGCCAGCAGATAGGCGGCGAAGGCCCAGCTGAACAGGCGAAAGCCGCCGAGATCGGCGACGATCGTCGGCATCGCGGTGGCGACGATGTAGCTGTCGATCGCGGTCATGAAGATCGCCAGCATGACCGCCGCCAGCACCGCGCCGCGCCCGGAGCGCGCGCCGGTCGAGGCCTGTCCGCGGCGGCGGGCGATCGGTGTTCCGGGCAAAGCGCACCCCTCTTCGGCCGCCGCCATCTATCGGGAAGCCGGGCATCCGGAGCAAGCCGGGATCGCGAGCATCAGGGATGCATCCGATTTGGGCAGGCGAGCCGGGTGCGGGGAAAAAAGGACGGTTTCCGCGTCGCGCGATTTCGCTGGTGCCCAGGGGCGGAATTGAACCACCGACACACGGATTTTCAGTCCGTTGCTCTACCAACTGAGCTACCTGGGCGCTCCGGCGAGCGGCGCTTATAATGGAAGTTTCGCCGACCTGTCCAGCCGGTCGCGAGCCGGGGCGGACCCTCAGTCGAACACGATGACGCCGCGCGCCACCTCGCCCGCCAGCATCAGCCGGAAGCCCTCGTTGATCTCGTCGAAGCGGTAGGTCCGGCTGATCAGCCCGTCGAGATCGATCTTCTTTTGCATGTCGAGGTCGGCGAGGATCGGGAAATCGATGCTGGGCCGCACCGAGCCGTAATAGGTCCCGCTGATCAGCTTTTCGCCGTAGACGATCTGCGACGGGTTGATCGGCGCGCGCGTCGAGAAGGCCGGGATGCCGACCAGCACGGCGTGGCCGCCGGGGGCGACGGCGTCGATCGCCTGCAGCGCCGTCGCCTCGCCGCCGATCGCATCGAAGGCGGTGTCGACGCCGAGCCCGTCGGTCAATTCCCGCACCCGCCCGACGACATCGCCCGCGGCGGCGTTGATCGCGTGCGTCGCGCCGAACGCCCGGGCGTAGTCGAGCTTGTTGTCGCGCAGGTCGCAGGCGATGATCGGGCCGGCCCCGGCGAGCCGCGCGCCCTGCACGACATTGAGGCCGACCCCGCCGCAACCGATGACGAGCACGCTCGACCCGGCCGGCACGCGGGCGTGGCGGATCACCGCGCCGACCCCGGTGGCGACGCTGCAGCCGATGATCGCGGCGTGGGTAAAGGGCAGGTCGGGGCGGATCCTGACGACCTGCTCGGCCGGGCAGACGACCTCCTCCGAGAAGGTGCCGATGCGCGCCATCTGGTTGACCGGCTCGCCGTTCAGCCTGACCCTGGCGGTCCCGTCGTGCATCAGCCAGCGCGGCGTGTCGTTGTGGCCGACGCACAGCACCGTCCGGCCCGACGCGCAATAGCGGCAGCGGCCGCAATGCGGGCGGAACGAGAAGATCACATGGTCGCCGGGCGCGACCCCGCCGACCCCCGGCCCGTTCTCGACGACGACGCCGGCGGCCTCGTGCCCGAGCACCATCGGCAACGGCAGCGGCCAGTCGCCGTTCATGATGTGCCAGTCGCTCATGCACACGCCGGCGGCCTTGACCCGGACCCGCACCTCGCCGGCCTTCGGCGGCTCCTGCTCGAGGTCGAGGATTTGCAGAGGCTTGTCGATCTCGGTCAGAACCGCCGCACGCATCTCTCTTTCTCCTCCGCTATTCCTCGGCCGCGGCCGCATCCCCGGGTGCGGCCATCATCGCCTCGGCGACGAGGCCGGCATTGGCGCGGATCGCGCGCTCGATCGCCTCGCCGGTGTCGGTGTGGTCCTTCAGAAACCCCTTGGCGTTCTCGCGGCCCTGGCCGATGCGCTGGCCTTCGTAGGAAAACCACGAGCCCGATTTCTCGACGACGCCGGCCTGGACCCCCAGATCGATCAGCTCGCCGCGCTTGGAGACGCCCTCGCCGTACATGATGTCGAAATCGACGACTTTGAACGGCGGCGCCATCTTGTTTTTGACCACCTTGACCCGGGTCTGGTTGCCGATCACCTGGTCGCGCTCCTTGATCGCGCCGATGCGGCGGATGTCGAGCCGGACCGAGGCGTAGAATTTGAGCGCGTTGCCGCCGGTCGTCGTCTCCGGGTTGCCGAACATGACGCCGATCTTGTGACGGATCTGATTGATGAAGATCACCGTCGCGCGCGAGCGGGAGATCGAGCCCGTCAGCTTGCGCAACGCCTGGCTCATCAGCCGGGCGTGCAAGCCCATATGGCTGTCGCCCATCTCGCCTTCGAGCTCGGCGCGCGGCACCAGGGCGGCGACCGAATCGATGACCAGCACGTCGATCGCCCCGGAGCGGACCAATGTGTCGGTGATCTCCAGCGCCTGCTCGCCGGCGTCGGGCTGCGAGATCAGCAGCTCGTCGACATTGACCCCGAGCTTGCGCGCATAGGACGGGTCGAGCGCATGCTCGGCGTCGATAAAGGCGCAGACGCCGCCGCCGCGTTGCGCCTCGGCGATGACGTGCAGCGCCAGGGTCGTCTTGCCCGAGCTCTCCGGCCCGTAGATCTCGACGACGCGGCCGCGCGGCAGCCCGCCGATGCCGAGTGCGATGTCGAGGCCGAGCGAGCCGGTCGAGATCACCTCGATGTCGGCGGCGGCTTCGTGCGAGCCGAGCTTCATGATCGAGCCCTTGCCGAAGGCGCGCTCGATCTGCCCGAGGGCGGCGTCCAAAGCCCGCTGCTTGTCCATCGCTTCCTTGTCCAACAGGCGCAATGCCGTCTGCATGACCCCTCTCCCTTATTCCACAGCCGGAGACCCGGCGCAACGCGCGCCAAAGCTCGCAGCGTACATGTTCTGTTCCTGAGCGCAACCAGGAAAACGGAACGCATCGCGGCCGCCGACCAACCACCCGAACCGCTCCCCCGTGCGCCCGGCGCACGGGGGAGCGTCGGAGCGATTGTCCGCCGCAAAGCGTCAGCGCGGCGTCAGCGGCGCCGCCCGGTCGGATCGGCCGGTCTCAGGCCGGCGTCCGGCCGATCACGTCCTTGACCTTGATCGTCAGCTGCTTGAGGCTGAACGGCTTGGGCACGAAATGGATGTCGCAATCGCTGTCGAGCCGGCGGCGGAACGAATCCTCGGCGTATCCGGAAATAAAGATCACCTTGATGAGGGGATCGATTTCCCGCACCTGCCGGACCAGCGAGGGGCCGTCGATCCGCGGCATCGCCACGTCCGTGATCAGCAGGTCGATCTTCTCCCGGCAGTCGCGGATCAGGTCGAGCGCCGCCTCGCCGCCCGTCGCCTCGATCACCCGATAGCCCCGGTTGCGCAGCGCGCGGGCGCCGAAGATCCGCACCGGGTCGTCGTCCTCGACCAGCAGAACCGTGCCGCGGCCGGTCAGATCGCGGGCCGCGGCCGGCTCGGCGGGATCGGGCCGGGGCGCCGCCGCCCCGTCCGCCGCCTGGTGGCGCGGCAGATAGATGTCGAACGCCGTGCCCTGGCCCGGATTGCTGTCGACAAACACAAACCCGCCGGTCTGCTTGACGATGCCGTCGACCATCGACAGGCCGAGACCGGTGCCGGAGCCGATCTCCTTGGTCGAGAAGAACGGGTCGAAGACCCGCGCCAGGTCGTCCTTGGCGATCCCGACCCCGGTATCGGAGACCTGGATCAGGACATAATCCCCGGCCGGCATCACCTCGTGCCCGCGCCGCTGGGTCTGCGCGCGGTGGACGTTCTGGGTGCGGATCGTCAGGACGCCGCCGGCCGGCATCGCGTCGCGGGCGTTGACCGCAAGGTTCATGACGACCTGCTCGAGCTGGCTCTCGTCGACCTTGACCAGGCCGAGCTCGCTGCCGTGGGTGAGCTTCAGCTCGATATTCTCGCCGATCAGCCGGCGCAGCAGATGCGACAGCTCGACCAGGATGTCGGTGATGTCGAGGACGCGCGGCTGCAAATTCTGCTGCCGCGCGAACGCCAGCAGCTGGCGCACCAGATTGGCGGCGCGGTTGGCGTTCTGCTTGATCTGCATGAGGTCGGCGAAGGACGGGTCGCCGGGCGGGCAGCGCAGCAGCAAGAGGTCGCAGAAGCCGATCATCGCGGTCAGCAGATTGTTGAAGTCGTGCGCGACGCCGCCCGCAAGCTGGCCGACCGCCTGCATCTTCTGCGACTGGGCGAACTGGATCTGGAGGTTCTTCTGCTCGGTCACGTCGATGAAATGCAGGGCGAGCCCGCCCGGCGCGCCGGGCGCATCCCCTTGCGCGCCGGGCGCATTGGCGTCGAGCCGATTGGCGAACAGCACCATGCGGCGCTCCCGCGGACGCTCGGGCCGAATTTCGATCGGCTCGCGGTCCGCCTCGCCCGCCAGCGCCGCCGCCAGCCGGGCGGCGACCTCGGCGCGCTCCGCCTGGGCGAGGAAGTCGACCAGCCGCTCTCCGATCAGCGCCGGGGGCGCGGTGTCGAGCAGCTCCCCGACCGCGCGATTCGCCTCGACAAACCGTCCGCAATCGTCGAGCAGCGCGATGCCGACCGGCGCATCCGCGAAGAGCCGGCGAAAGTGCTCGGGGGCGCGTCCCGGGGCCGCTTCCGGCCCGCTCTGCGGCGGCCGGCCGCGGATCGTCCAGGCGCTGCATCGCCCGGCCCCGGCGAGCGGAGCCGTCGAGAGCGCGCAGCCGCCGAGCGTCGCGGCCGCCGGCCGTCCCGCCGCGGCGTCGCCGCGCAGCCGGCACAATTCGGCGGCGGCCGCGGGATCGCCCGCCAGCACCCGCCCGAGGCGGTCGAGCGGCGGCTCGCCCGGTCCGGGAAACAGCCGGTCGAAGGCGAGGTTGGCGAACACCGCGCGGCCGTCGGCGGCGACGACCAGCTGCGCCTCGGGGCCCATGTCGAGGGCCTGCGTCAGCAGGTCGAGATGCGCGGCGAGGCCGGACTGCGCCCAGCGCAGGGCGACGGCGGCGCAGGCTGCGGCGAGGCCGATCGCGCCGGCCGCGATCACGCCCGCGATCACCGCCGCGGCCGCGCCGGACACCGCCCCGGCCGTGCAGAGCGCGCCGAGGCCGGCGGCGGCGGCGATCGACATCCCGGCCGGCAGCCCGCGGACCCGCCAGGGCGCAGCGCCCCAACCCGCGGCGGAACCCATCCCTACGACTTCGGCGACCATGACCGCCCTCCGAGCGACCGCGTTGGCGCATCACTCTACCATAGAGGATATCCTTTATGGCAAATACAATCTTAGAAGGCAGCAAAATTTATCGACGCCGGAGGCCAGCCCGGCCCCAGGCCCCTCGCCCCAGGCCCCTCAATCGTCGCGGTGGGTCCGCTCCATGCGCTCGTGGCGCTCCTGCGCCTCGATGCTGAGGGTGGCGATCGGCCGGGCTTCGAGGCGGCGGATGCCGATCGGCTCCTCGGTCTCCTCGCAATAGCCGTAGGTGCCTTCGTCGAGACGGCCGAGCGCGGCATCGATTTTTGAGATCAGCCGGCGCTCGCGGGCGCGGGTGCGCAGCTCGATCGCCCGCTCGGTCTCGAGCGAGGCGCGGTCGGTCAGGTCGGGCTTCAGCAGGCTTTCTTCCTTCAGGTGCTGCAGCGTATCGGTGGTATCGGACAGCAGCTCGGTGCGCCAGCGCAGCAGCTTCTGCCGAAAATATTCGACCTGCAGCGGGTTCATGAACTCTTCGTCGTCGGACGGGTGGTAGCCGGGCGGCAGCGACGGGCGCATCGGTCTCCTCGAAACCCCAGTATCGCGAGCGGCGCGGAGTATATGAATCGCATCCCCCCGCTTCAAGCGGTAGAATTCAATCGAGGCTGTTGATTCCGCTGGCGTTTCAGGCGCGCGCGGCGCCGCTGCGGCAGGAACCCGCGGCGCCCCGCCTCTCGAGCCGCGGCTACTCGGCCGCCTCCGCCGCCTCGGCCGGGAGCGGCTCGGTGCCGGTCCAGGGGTGCTCGGCGACATCGAAGAGCACGCCCTCGGGACCGTAGAACTTGACCTCGAAGCCGCCGACGCGGTGGGCGTCGCCCTGGTCCATGTAATGCCTGCCGCCCAGGCCTTCGAGCTTCTTGGCGGCCTCCTCGACATCCTCGACCAGGACGCCGAAATGGTGCAGGCCGGTATAATCGAGCCCCTTGCCGATCTGGTCGGTCTTGAAGCGCAGGATCGCCAGGTCGATCGTGCCGTCGCTCAAATGCCAGCCATAGGCGAGCGGCCCGTCGCTCTTGCGCACCTCCTTGAAGTCGAAGGCCCGCTTGTAGAACTCGGCCATCGCGTCGGGGTCCTTCGCGGCGATGGCGATATGGCGCAATTTGGGCATTTCGATTTCCCTGATTTTGTTGCCGGCTGGCTTATTCGGCGGCGTCCTTCAGCGGCGCTTCGAGCGGCTCGGCGCCGGCCCAGGCATGCTCGGCGATGTCGAACAGGATGCGCTCGGGCCCGTAGAATTTCTTCTCGAAATAGCCGGCCTGCTGGCCGCCGTGGCCCTGGTCGATATAGTGCTGGGCGCCGAGGCCTTCGAGCCGCTTGGAGAACTCGTCGACATCCTCGACCAGCACGCCGAAATGGTGGATGCCGCGGTAGTCCATGCCCTTGCCGAGCTGGTCGGTCTTGAACTTCAGGATCGCCATGTTGAGGGTGCCGTCGCTGAGAAAGACGCCATCGGCGAGAAACCCGTTCGGCCGGCCGACCTCCTTGAAGTCGAACGCCTTCTTGTAGAACTCGGCCATCGCTTCCGGGTCTTCGGCGGCAATGGCGATGTGGCGCAATTTGGGCATGGGGATCTCCTCAGAGGGCCGATGCGCGGCACTCTAGCACGGCCGCTGCGTCATTTCGAAGCGCCGTCTCGCGCGGGGAGCGGGGTCGCCGCCAGGAGCCGCGCCAAATTCTTGCCGACCCGGCCCAGCGCCTCGCCCCAGGGGAACAGCCCGAAGCGGTCGAATTCCGGCAGCGAGGCCCCGTCGGGGAGCGTGAAATGCGACGCGCAGACGAGGCTCTTCGGGTCCGGCAGCGGCGCCGGCGACCACAGGAAGAGCGCCAGATCCTTGCCGCGCAGATACGGGTGAACGCCGAGCGGCGCGAGCGCGCCGGCGGGGACGACGAGCCCCGTTTCCTCCCGCAATTCGCGCGCGGCGGCCGCGGCGAAATCCTCGCCCGGCTCGGCCACGCCCTTCGGGATGTCCCAGCGCGGCGAGCGCGTCGCGTGGCCGAGCAGGATGCGCTCGCCGTCGCACACAATGACGCCGCAGCTCGTCGCCCGCGCCTTCACGGCCGGCTCATGCCGCCCGAGACGCCGCCGTAAAAGGCGCCGTGGCGGTTGTCGTCCGCGCCGCTCCCGCTGTCGGCGCAGGCCGCCAGCAGCAACAGCGACAGGATGATCCAGCGGGCGCCCTTCACGCCGCGCCCGCGCTGCGCAGCGTCTCTTCGCGGCTGGCCTCGCGCAAGCGCGCGACCGCGTCGTCCGTCAGCTTCCTGCCCATGCCGCCTCCGACGCCGTTCTCGGCTATTATGCCACGACGTGGCGATGATGGAGGCGGGAAGTGGCGGTTGAAATGCGTTCCTATCGGCCGCTCGGCATCGGCCGGCGCGGCGCCGTCGCGGCCAACCACCCCGTGGCGGCGCAGGCCGGGCTTTTGGCGCTGCGGGCGGGCGGCAACGCGGTCGACGCGGCGGTGGCGACCGCGGCGGCGCTCTGCGTCGTCGAGCCGATGATGTCGGGGCTCGGCGGCGACGGCTTCTATCAGGTCTACCAGCAGGCGACCGGGCGGGCCATCGTGTTCAACGGGACCGGCCCCGCCCCGGCCGCGGCGACGCCGGAGCGCTACGCCGGCGGCATTGCGCGGATCGGGCCGTTGTCGGTCTCGGTTCCCGGCATGGTGGCGGCGCTCGACCTGATGCATCGCGATTTCGGCCGGCTGCCGTGGCGCGAGCTGTTTTCCGAGGCGATCGGCTGCGCCAGGGACGGCTTCGCCGCCACCCGCGCCTATGGCCATTTCGCCGACGAGTATCGCCAAACGCTGCTCTCCGACCCGCGCTGCGCCGCGATCTTTCTCAGCCGCGGCGCGGCCCCCGCGCTGGCGGCGGCGATCGTCCAGCCCGATCTGGCCCGCAGCCTCGAGGAGATCGCCGCCGACGGGGCCGATGCGTTCTATCGCGGCCGTCTCGCCCGCCGGCTGGCGGCCGGCCTCGCAGCGGCCGGCGCGCTGGTTTCGGCGGCCGACCTCGACGCGTTTGCGGCCGAGCGGCAGGAGCCGATCGCGATCGACTACCGCGGCTATGCCGTGCTCGAGGCGCCGCTCAACTCGACCGGCTTCACCCTGCTCCAGGAGCTGAAGATCGCCGAGAATTTCGATCTCGCGCGGATGGGCCTCTTGTCGGCCGATCTGGTCCATGTGCTGGTCGAGGCGAAAAAGCTCGCCTTTGCCGACCGCGAGCGCTGGGCCGCCGACCCGCGCTCGGTCGACGCGCCGATGGCGGAGCTGCTGTCGGCCGATTACGCGGCGAGGCTCGCCCACAGCATCGACATGCGGCGCGCGGCCCCGATGCGCGGGACCGCCGCGGCGGCCGGCGACACGACCTATTTCTGCACCGCCGACGGCGAGGGCAACGCCGTCTCCGGCATCCAGAGCATCAACAGCGGCTTCGGCTCGGGCGTGATCGCCGGCGACACCGGCATCCTCCTCAACAACCGCATGGCCTATTGGCACCTCGAGCCCGGCCATCCCAACCGGCTCGCGCCCGGCCGGCGGGTGCGGCATACGATGAACCCGCCGATCGTGCTGAAGGACGGCGCGCTGTGGTGCGTCTTCGGCACGCCCGGCGCCGACAACCAGGTGCAGGTCAATCTGCAGGTGCTGACCGCGATGATCGATTTCGGGCTCGACCCGCAGCAGGCGGCGGAGATGCCGCGCTGGACCTCGCACGCGTCGGGCCAATACGCCAACTGGCCGCATGACGGAGCCGACGTGCTGACGGTCGAGCGCCGCATCCCCGAGGCGGCGCGGGCCGAGCTCGCCCGCCGCGGCCACCCGGTCGAGACGGTCGGCGACCTCGACGGGCCGTGCAGCATCGAGATCATCCGCCGCGACGCCGCCGGCATGCTGCTCGCCGGCTCCGACCCCCGCCGCGACGGCTGGGCGCTGGCGTGGTGAGCGCCGGCCTTGATCGGTGCGGCGGAGGTTCGCGTTGCTGTGCTGCGGCGTGATCGCGTGGACCTGGCCGCGGCCTGATAGTGCCTCGCCCGCCCCTTCAGCGTTCGTGGCCGGCCTTGTGCCGGCCATCCACGCCTTTTTGACGCTGGCACAATCCGGCCATGTCAGGTGGTTGGGTGTACATCATGACAAACCGCCGAAACGGGACCCTGTATGTCGGCGTCACCGACGACCTCGCGCGCCGCGCATGGGAACACAGGGCCGGGCTGGTCGTGGGCTTTACCAGCCGATACGGCTTGAAGCAGCTCGTCTATGCTGAACGATACGAGGACATGCTCACCGCACGACAGCGCGAGCAAAACATGAAGCACTGGCCGCGCGCTTGGAAAGTGCGGCTGATCCACGGGCAGAACCCGGATTGGCAGGATCTTTACGACCGGCTTGCGTAAGGCGTGGATGGCCGGCACGAGGCCGGCCACGAACGAATTGAGCGGGGGTGACAGCACATGAAAATCCGCGAGGTCGAGGCGTTTCAGGTGCAATGGGCGGCGGAGGACGGGCCGGCGCAGCGCAGCGCCTGGGTCCGGGTTCATGGCGACGACGGCTTATCGGGGATCGGCGAGGCCTCGCCGATGCAGGGCGGGCTCGCTTCGCTCGGCATTGTCGCGCGCGATTTGGCGCCGGCGCTGATCGGCCGCGACCCGCTCGACCATGCGGTCCTGCACGACACGTTGCTGCACAAATTCGCCAAGCTCGGGCCGGAGGGGGCGCTGACCGGCGCCTTGGCGGCGCTCGACATCGCGCTCTGGGACCTGAAGGGGAAGCTTCTCGGCCAGCCGATCTATAAGCTCTTGGGCGGCGCCTGGCGCACCAGCCTGCCGTTCTACGCCTCGATCGGCGGCAATGGCGAGCGCAGCGTCGACGAGGTGCAGCGGGTCGTCGAGGCGCGGCTCGCGGACAGGCCCGCCGCCGTCAAGATCCGCTTCGACGCCGACCGCACCAAGCCGGACCACGACATCCCCGGCGACATCGAGAAGGCGCGCGCGGTGCGCCGGCTGGTCGGCGACGGCTTCCCCCTCGCCTTCGACGCCAACAACGGCTACTCGGTCGGGGGCGCCATCCGGGTCGGCCGCGCCCTCGAGGAGCTCGGCTTTTGGTGGTTCGAGGAGCCGGTGCAGCACTATCACGTCAAGGCGCTGGGCGAGGTCGCGCGGCGGCTCGACATCACGGTCTCGGCCGGCGAGCAGACCTACACCCTCGCCGGGGTCGCCGATCTGATCGACGCCGGGGTTCGCATGGTGCAGCCGGACATCGTCAAGATGGGCGGGATCACCGGGCTGACCCGGTGCGCCGCGCTCGCCCACGCGCACGGCGTCGAGCTCGTCCCGCACCAGACGCAGCCCGTGATCGGCCACGCCGCGAGCCTGCATCTGGCGGCGAGCCAATTGCACATGACCAAGCCCTGCGAGCTGAACGACCCGTCGCCGCGCCAGCACGCGGTCTTCGAGAACCCGCCGACGCCGGTCGGCGGCCTCTTCCATTTGTCGAGAGAGCCGGGGCTGGGCCTGCGCGTCGTCGAGGCCGAGCTCGCCCGGCGGCGCATCGCGATCTCGTGATCACCCCGCCGCCATCGCCTCGGCGAGATGCTGCGAGACTGCGGCGCAGATCCGGGCGTAATCGGGCGCGGTGCGCAGCGCCCGCTGGCGCGGCTGCGGCAGGTTGACGGGCAGATCGGCGGCGATCCGGCCGGGCCGCCGCGTCATCACCGCGATCCGGGTCGAGAGGTAAACCGATTCGAAGACGCTGTGGGTGACGAAGACGACGGTCGGCCGGCTTCTCTCCCAGAGCCGCAAGAGGTCGTCGTTGAGCGCCATCCGGGTGATCTCGTCGAGTGCGGCGAACGGCTCGTCGAGGAGCAGCAGGTCCGGGTCGGTGACCAAGGCCCGCGCGATCGAGACGCGCATCCGCATGCCGCCCGAGAGCTGGCGCGGATAGGCGCGCTCGAACCCGGCGAGCCCGACCGAGGCGAGCTCGGCGGCGGCGCGCTCGCGTTGGGCCGCCCCGAGCCGGCGGGCGAGGCGGAACGGCAGCAGCACATTGTCGAGGACCGTCGCCCACGGCATCAGGGTCGGGTCCTGGAAGACGAAGCCGATGCGCCCGCTGCCGCCGGCGAGCGCCAGGCGCCGCTCGCCGGCGCTCGGCTCGGCGAGACCGGCGACGATCCGCAGCAGGGTCGTCTTGCCGCAGCCCGAGGGACCGAGCAGGCTCAGAAACTCGCCCCGCCCGATGTCGAGGTCGATGGCTTCGAGGGCCGCGAGCCCGCCGGCAAAGCGCTTGGCGATGCCGCGCAAGACGACGATCGGCGCATCGGCCGCTGCGCCGCGCGGTCACGCGGCCAACGCGTCAGGGCCGCATCCCGACCTTCCTGTTGACGAACTGCAAGGTGAACGCCTTGCGGAAATCGAGGTCCTTGGGGTAGACGCCGGCGCTCGCCATGGTCTCGAAGAAATCCCGCCAGCGCGCCTCGGTCATCGCGCCGATGCCGTATTTCTTGGCGTCGCCGCTGTCGACGATGCCGTATTGCTTGATCTTGGCGATGCCGTAGGCCAGCAGCGCGTCGGTCATTTCCGGGTTGTCGCGCTTGATCAGCGCGTTCCCCGGCGCCGGGTCGCCATAGAGATAGCTGTACCAGCCCTCGATGCTGGCGTCGACAAAGCGCTGCACCAGGTCGGGCTTGTCGTGCGCCGTCTTGTCCGAGGTCTGGATCACCGAGCCGTAGCTCGAATAGCCGGCGTCGGCCAAGAGCATCACCACCGGCTTCACCCCCTGCTGCTCGATCGTGAACGGCTCGCTCGACAGATAGCCCTGCTGGATCGCCTTGGGGTCGGCGAGAAACGGCGCGACGCTGAAGGCGTAGGGCCGGATCTGGTCGTCGGTGTAGCCGAATTTGCTTTTGAGAAAGATCCAGCTGCCGATGCGGGTGTCGGAGCCGATCATGATCGGCTTGCCCTTGAGGGCTGCGAGGCTGTCGTCGCCTTGGCCCGGATGGGCGATCAAGACCGAGGGGTCCTTCTGGAAGATCGCTGCGACCGCCACCATCGGGATGTTCTCGCGCGCGAAGTTCAACGGCACGAACGAGTTCGGCGCAAGGTTGAAGTCCAGCACGCCGGCCGCCAACAGTTGCGCGTGGTTGACCTGCGGCCCGCCCTGCCGCAGGCTCACCTCGAGCCCGTGCCGCTGGTAAATGCCGGTGGCGATCGCCTGGTAGTAGCCGCCGTGCTCGGCCTCGGCCTTCCAATCGGTGCCGAAGCTGACCGCCTGCGCCGCGGCGCCGCGGCTCAGCGCCAGCCCGGCCAAGACGCACAGCGCCGCGATCAACACCCGCATTTCGGTTTGCTCCCCTCGGCCGTCGGACCCGTCCCCCGCCCCGCCGGAGTGTAGACGGGGCCGGAGTGTAGACGGGGGCGGCGCGGCCGTCGAGCCGCCGGGGCAGGTTGGCGACCGCAAGAATTGCGCGGCCGCGCTTGACAGGGGGTCGGCCCAGGATAAAAATCGTTCTAAGGAGCAGGCAGCGCCCAACGCAGCTCCCGCCGACCGTTGCGGGAGGCGGCGATGCCGGTGCGCCGAGGATTGCACGGGCGGCCGGCGGCCGATTGGCCTCCCGCCGCAGGTGAACGACCAAGACCACGGAGGAGACCTAAGGATGGCATATCAAGACGAAATCGCTTTGATGTCGCATCTGATGCGACGGGCGGGCTTTGGCGCCGGCCGCGACGAGATCGAGGCGCGCGTCGCCAAGGGCTACGAGGCGACGGTCGAGGAGCTGCTGGATCCGGAGGCGCAGCCGCCGGTCGATGCCTATACGCTCCTGCGCTATCAGCCGGCGTCATTGCTGCCCGGCGGCCAGCCGCCGATGGGCAACCTCAACTGGATGTACTACCTGGTCAACACCCAGCGGCCCCTCGAAGAAAAGACGGCGCTGTTCTGGCACCATGTATTCGCCACCGGCAACTCGAAGGTCGACAATTACGACCAGCTGCTGGAGCAGATCAACATCTTCCGCGAGAGGGGCCTCGGCAACTACCGCGACCTGCTGCTCGAGATGGCCAGAAACCCGACGATGATCTTCTGGCTGGACAACCAGCAGAACCACGGGACCGCGGTCAACGAGAACTGGGGCCGCGAGCTGTTGGAGCTGTTCAGCCTCGGCGCCGGCAACTACACGGAAACCGACGTTCGCGAATGCTCGCGCGCCTTTACCGGCTGGACCTTTGAGACCAAGATCCCGCGCGCGCCCTACGGCCGGTTCCCCTGGAAGTTCGAATACCGCCCCGAAGACCACGATGGCGGGATGAAGCAGTTCCTCGGGTACAAGGGCCATTTCAACGGCGATGATATTATCGATATCATCGTCCAGCAGCCGGCATGCGCCCGCTTCATCTGCCGGCACCTGTACAACTTCTTCGTCGCCGACGAGCCGCAGGTGCCCGCCTGGCCGCTCGAGGCGCCGCGCGATCAGCAGGCGATCGATACGCTGTGCGAGGTTTTCCGCGACGCCAAGTTCGAGATGCGCCCGGTGCTGCGGACGCTGTTCAACTCGGACTTCTTCAAGAACGCCCGCTTCCAGCACATGAAGTCGCCGGCCGAGGTGGTGGTCGGCACCCTGCGGCTGGTCGGCGGCCACGAGCTGCCGCGGCCGGGCTACGGCGAGCTGGCGATGAACACCGCCTATATGGGTCAGGACCTGCTCAACCCGCCCTCGGTCGAGGGCTGGCACACCGGCAAGGAGTGGATCAACAGCGGCTCCTTGATGGCGCGCGTCAACTTCTGCGCCGAGAAGATCGGCGACCCGTCGCTGCCCGGGGTTCGCGCGATCATCGACCGGCTGAAGGCCAAGGGCTCGTTGAGCCCGGACCAGCTGGTCGACGGCTGCCTCGACCTGCTCGGCCCGGTCGAGGTCGGGGCCGACACCAAGCAGGAGCTCTCTGCGCAGGCCAAGGAGTGGGGACAGATCAGCTGGGACGGCAACTCCCAGCTCGCCGACCAGCGCGCCAGCCAGATGCTGCAGCTGATCGTCGCGACCAGAGAGTATCAATTCGCCTAACGAGTGACCTGACCAGACAAGGAGGAACCGACAATGCCAGCAACCCAGGAAGCAAAGAAGGATCCGGTGATCGTCGTCCTGCAATTGACCGGCGGGAACGATTATCTGAACACGGTGATCCCCTACAACAACCCGCTCTACCGCGACAACCGGAAGGCGGTCGGGATCCCCGACAACCAGATCATGCACCTCGACAAGGATTACGGCATCCCGCACTACATGGCGCCGCTGAAGCAGTTCTGGGATGACAAAAAGCTCGCCATCCTGCACGGCGTCGGCTTCAAGGATTCGCCCCGGTCTCATTTCCGGGCGATGGACATCTGGCACACTTGCGAGCCGATCAAGGTCGGGACCGAGGGCTGGCTCGGCCGGGTGGCGCGCGAGTTCGACCCCAAGAAAGAAAACGTCGTCACCACGGTCAGCATGGGGCCGAGCCTGCCGCGCTCGCTGGTGGTGCAGGGCGTGCCGGTGGCCTGCGTCGCCGGCCCGCTCGAGCGCTACGGCTTCCTGCCGACCATTCAGGGCGAGCAGCGCAAGCAGGTGCTCGGCCGCTTCGCGCAGATGTACCAGCCGGCGATCGGCCGCGGCGCGGTGATGGACTACATGAGCGAGACGGGGCTGGATTCGCTGAAGGGCGAAGACATCCTGAAGGTCGCGCCGCAGAACTACTCGTCGACGGTCCAGTATCCCAACAGCCCGATCGCGCGGAAGCTCAAGGGCATCGCCCAGGTGCATTTCGCCGATCTCGGCACCCGGATCTTCTACTGCGACCACAGCACTTTCGACACGCATGCCGGGCAGAACCCCGGGCACGGCAATTTGTGGACCGCGGTGACCGAAGGCGTCGACGCCTTCATGAAGGACCTGCGCGAGCATAATCACGCCGACAACGTCATCCTGCTGATGTTCTCGGAATTCGGCCGCCGCGTGCGCGACAACGGCTCCGGCACCGACCACGGCGCCGGCGGCGTCGCCTTTGTGCTCGGCGACAAGGTCAAGGGCGGCCATTACGGCGAGATGCCGTCCCTGAAGCCGGAGCATCTGGTCCAGGGCGACCTCAACCCGAACATGGACTTCCGCAGCATCTACTCGACGATCCTCGACAAGTGGCTGAAGCTGAACCCGGCGCCGATCGTCAACGGCACGTTCGAGCAGCCGGGCTTCCTGAACTAGGCGGAAGCTCGCCCGACGCCGCCCCGCTCGCCGTGGCCCAGGTCATGGCGAGCGGGGCGGCGGTGGGGCAGCCTACGCCGAACGCCTCCCGCTTGCCGGAAGGCCGACACGTGATTGGATGGAGGGAACTATGCCGCTGACAACGGTCGCGAGTGGACGGGTCTACGATTGGAGCCATGCCGTCGGGCGCGGCGCCGCGCGAGGCACGGGCTTCAACTATATTCAGACGATGTGCCTCGGCAAGGGCGGCGTCATCTACACCACCAATCGGGGCAACGAAAACAATTTCGGGATGCACGTCAACAAGGTGCAGCTCGGCGGCCCCGGCGAAGAGGAATTGCTCGCCGACTTTTTCGAATACGGCGAGGGCGAAGGCCACTCGACTTGGCCGATGGGCGTCGCCGTCGACAACAACGACCATGTCTACGTCTCCGATGAGTGGACCAACTCGGTCTCGGTGTTCGACAGCAGCGGCAAATTTCTGCGTAAATTCGGCGCGACCGGCAGCGGCGACGGCGAATTGCTCCGCCCGGCCGGCATCGCGGTCGAGAAGAACGGCAACATCATCGTCGTCGACAGCGGCAACAACCGGCTGCAGGTCTTCACCCCCGAGGGCAAGTTCGTCGGCAAATGCGGCTCGGCCGGCAGCGGCCCCGGCGAGTTCAACCAGCCCTGGGGCATCACTCTCGACAAGGACGGCAACATCTACGTCGCCGACTGGAAGAACCATCGCGTGCAAAAGCTGACCGCTCAGGGCAAGCCGCTGATGAGCATCGGCGAATATGGCGCGAGCGAGGTTCCCGAGGATTCCTTTGCCGTAACCTACCTCGGCCCGTACATCGCCGCCGCCTCGGAAAAGGCCGGCAATCCCAGCCCGAGCAGGCTCAACCACCCGACCGATGTCGCGGTGGACAGCGACGGCGACATCTATGTCGCCGATTGGGGCAACCATCGGGTGTGCATCTTCGATCCCGAAGGCAACCCGATCACCAGCCTGGTCGGCGACGCCCAGGTGCTGTCCAAATGGGGCCAGCAGAGCATCGACGCCAACCCCGACATGATGAAGGCTCGGCGCCGCGTGAAGAGCCTCGAGCCGCAGTGGCGTCTTTGTTTCCCGACCGCGGTCGACTTTGATCCGGAAACCGATTCGGTCATCGTCGCCGACAGCCAGCGCAACCGGCTGCAGATCTACAAGAAGGTTCGCGACTACACCGACTTCCAGGCGAACCTGTAAGGGCGTCGGCCTCCGCGCCGGCGGCCCTCCCCTGGCTCCCGCGTTCCCGTCGCGCTCTGCGGCGGGGACGCGGGAAAGCCGGTTGCGGCGCAAAAAAAACGGCGGGACATGACGCTTCTGTTTATTTTTGCGGGGTGAGCGAGTATATTTGTGTCATGAGCAAGGCTATCCCCTCATCGGCCTCCTTGAAACGCCTGCGCGAGGCGGGGCTGCGGCCGACCCGGCAGCGGCTCGCCCTGGCGCAGCTGCTCCTTGAAACCGGCGACCGCCACCTGACCGCCGAGCAACTGCACGGCGAGGCGCTGGCCTCCGGGATTCGGGTGTCGCTCGCGACCGTCTACAACACCCTGCATCAATTCACCGAGGCGGGCCTGCTGCAGGAGGCGGTGGTCGAGCCCGGCCGCTCCTATTTCGACACCAACACCGCCGACCATCATCATTTCTTCTGCGAGACGACCGGCGAGCTGCAGGACATCCCGGCGCATCACCTGTCGGTCACCGGGCTGCCGACGCCGCCGTTCGGGACCGAGATCCGCCGGGTCGACATCATCGTCCGGGTCCGCCCCGGCGGCGGCACAAGCAAAGCTTAAACTCTTCTAAATTTGTGGGGCGACGACGCTGCTCGGGAAGCCGAGCGGCGCTTTGCGCGTCGCCCGCCGGTCGACATCGACCGCTCGACGCCCGCGGCGGCCCTGCGGCGTTGCGCCATAGTTAGGAATAATTCTAATCCATTGATTCGCCCGAAGCCCATCGCCATATCCTGCAACGCAAGGCCACGCCTACGCGGCCTCTTCAGTCGAGCAGCATGGGGCGATCATGACACCCTTGAAGAATTCCAAGACCGAGGACAACCTCAAAACCGCCTTCGCCGGCGAGAGCCAGGCCAACCGGCGCTATCTCTACTTTGCTCAGAAGGCCGATATCGAAGGCTATAACGACGTTTCCGCGGTGTTCCGCTCGACCGCCGAGGGCGAGACCGGCCATGCCCACGGCCATCTCGAATACCTGGAGGAAGTCGGCGACCCGGTGACCGGAATGCCGATGGGCGAGACCGCGCTGAACCTCGCCACCGCGATCGCCGGCGAGACCCACGAATACACCGACATGTATCCCGGCATGGCGCGCACCGCCCGCGAGGAAGGCTTCGACGAGATCGCCGAATGGTTCGAGACCCTGGCCAAGGCCGAGAAATCGCATGCCGGCCGGTTTCAGCGGGCGCTCGACACGCTCTCCTGAACGTTCCGCCCACCCCGAGCGCGGGGGCGCCGAAGCGCCGGCTTCAGCGCCCCTTTTGTTTAGCATCGCGAGACGACCCAGCACGAGAGCACGATGAGAGAAGGCAGCCTCGACGCCCCGACCCGGCATCCGATCGCCTGGGAGGACCCGGATTTTTCCGATCGGGCGAAGACCGAGGCGGAAATGCATCGGGTCTTCGACATCTGCCATACCTGCCGGCGCTGCTTCAATCTTTGCGAGGCGTTCCCGCGGCTGTTCGACTTGATCGACGGCTCGGCCACGGGCGAGCTCGATTCGGTCGACGCCGCCGATTACGGCAAGGTCGCCGACGCCTGCACGCTCTGCGACATGTGCTTT
Organism: uncultured Alphaproteobacteria bacterium; assembly: GCA_963716115.1. Classification (GTDB taxonomy): domain Bacteria; phylum Pseudomonadota; class Alphaproteobacteria; order ATCC43930; family CGMCC-115725; genus AP-15. The sequence goes on along the minus strand of CAVQSZ010000008.1, from coordinate 34,949 downwards.
ATGACGAAATGCCCGTATGTCCCGCCGCACGAGTTCAACGTCGATTTCCCGCACCTGATGCTGCGCTACCGCGCGGTCGAGGAGCGCGAGGGAAAAATCGCGCGGCCGCGGCGGGAGCTGGTCAAGACCGACCGCAACGGGCGCCTCGCGGCGCTCGCGGCGCCGCTCGCCAACTGGGCCGGCGATCGCAAGAACAGGCTCACCCGCCCGCTGATGGAAAAGGCGCTCGGCGTCGACCGCAGGGCGGCATTGCCGACCTACCACGGCCGTACTTTCGCGATGCGCGCGAAGCGCGGGGCGCCCGAAATCGACCGGGCAGCGCCGGCCGCCGGGCGCAAGGCCGTGCTCTACGCGACCTGCTTTGTCAACTACAACAACCCAGGGATCGGCGAGGCGGCGCGCGCGGTCCTCGCCCGCAACGGCGTCGAGACGCAGGTGGCGTATCCCCGCTGCTGCGGCATGCCGCAGCTCGAGCAGGGCAATCTGGCCGCGGTGGCGGCGGCGGCGGCGCGGGTCGCGGCCGAGCTCGAGCCCTGGATCGACCAGGGTTGGGACGTGATCGCGCTGATCCCGTCCTGCGCGCTGATGCTCAAATTCGAATGGCCGCTGATCCTGCCGGGCGACCCGGCGGTCGTGAAGCTGTCGAAGGCAACGTCCGACGTCGCCGAATACATCGTCGGGATCGCCCGCAACGAAGGGTTGGCGCCGGGCCTCTCGCCGCTCGGCGGCGGGGTCACGCTGCACCTCGCCTGCCACGCCCGCGCGCAGAACATGGGCCAGAAGGCGGCCGAGATGCTGCGGCTCCTGCCCGAGGCCGACGTGTCGGTGATCGAGCGCTGCTCGGGCCACGGCGGATCCTGGGGCGTGCTGAAGGAGAATTTCGACGCCGCCGTCAAGGTCGGGCGGCCGGTCGCCCGGCAGGCGCTGCGAAACGCCAGGCCGTTTCTCGCCTCCGAATGCCCGCTGGCCGGCATGCACATCCGTCAGGGCATGGAGCTGGCGGCCAAGGGCGAGGCGCTTCCCGACCGCTCGTTCCATCCGATCGAGCTGATGGCCCGCGCCTACGGCATTCCGGGGCCGTGGTCGGATCAACCTATGAGGACGACATGAACGACATCGTCGCGAGACGGGCGCGCGAGCTGACGCGCGCCGACCTGCTGCCGCCTGCCGAATACGCCCTGCGCCGGCGCGAATGCCGGCAGCGGATCGCCGGGCTGAAGCGCCGCCGCCGGGTCGAGGTCGGCCCGTGCGCGACCTTTCACTTCGAGAATTGGCGCACGATGCAGCACCAGATCCAGGAGATGCTGCACATCGAGAAGGGCGGCGACGCGCAGGTCGAGGACGAGCTTGCCGCGTACAACCCGCTGATCCCGCAAGGGCGGGAGCTCGTCGCCACGGTCATGATCGAGATCGACGACCCGGCGCGCCGGGCCGCGACGTTGGCGCGCCTGGGCGGCGTCGAGAACCGCGTCTTTCTCGACATCGCCGGCGAGCGGGTGCGCGGCGCGCCCGACCCGACGCGCGAGAACACCAGCCCCGAGGGCAAGGCGTCGGCCGTCCAGTTCCTGCGATTTCCGTTTACGGCCGAGCAGATCACAAGGTTCAAGACCGAGGGCGCGCGGATCGTCGCCGGCTTCGACCACCCCGGCTACGCCCACATGGCGGTGCTCCCCGAGGACGTGCGCGCCGCCCTGGCCGAGGATTTCGACGCGCCGGCGACCGCCTGATCGGGGCTGCCCGCCAACGCGCCAAACGCCGGCCGCGTCTTCTTCTACTCCGGCTTGGCGACCGCCGCGCCTTGACGCGGCCGGGCCGGCGCGGATAAAAGGCGCTGACGCGCGGCCGCCGCAAATGGCCGCGCGCCGGTTTTTCGGCGGCAGATTGGGTCGAGGTGCGGCATGGCGCGCAGATGCATCGTCACCGGCAAGGGTGTCCAGGTCGGGCACCATGTCAGCCATTCCAACATCAAGACAAAGCGGCGGTTTCTGCCCAATCTGCAGCGCATCTCGGTGTTGTCCGACACGATCGGGCCGGTGCGGATGCGATTGAGCGCGGCGGCGATCCGCACCATCGAGCACAAGGGCGGCATCGACGCCTTTTTGAAGAACACGCCTGAGCGCAAATTGTCGCCGGAGGTCCGCCGGCTGAAGCGGCGCGTCGAGGCCGCGGCCGCGCGCCGCAGCGGATAGGCGCGTTCGGCCGTCGGGAACGGGGCATGCCGGCTCGCCGTTCCCCGTCAGGGGTGGAATGCGGGCTCGGCGGCTGCTGCTGGCTTTGGCGCTGATCGCCACGGCGTTTCCGGCCCCGGCGCCGCTCGCCGACCTGCGCTACCGCACCGAGATCGTCGGGGCCGGGGACAGCGGGCTCGCCGACCTCCTCGACGACGTTTCCGAGCTTAAATCGCTCGAAGACCGGCCGCCGGTCTCGGAGGAAGCCCTGCGCCGCCGCGCCGGCCGGGATCTCGGCCGGCTGACCGACGCGGCGCGCAGCCTCGGCTATTGGGGGGCGGAATTCTCGTTCGACATCGAGGCCGGGGCCGAGCCGGCGGTGGTCAAGGTCACGGTCGAGCCGGGGCCGCTCTACCATGTCGGCTCGGTCGTGATCCTGGGGCCGGACGGCCATCCCCTGGCGATGCCGCCCACGGCGGCGCCGTTGCCGCTGCAGCCCGGCGACCCGGCGCGCACGGCCCCGGTGGTGGCGGCCGAGAACGCGCTGGTGGCGGCGCTCGGGGCCGCCGGCCATCCCTTCGCCAAGGCCGGGGAGCGCCATGTCGCGATCGACCGCAGCGCCTTGACCATGGACGTGACCTACACGCTCGACCCCGGGCCGGTCAGGCGCTTCGGCCCGGCCGCGGTCGACGGGCTCGACCGGCTCGACCCCGGCTATGTCGAGCGCCGCCTGCGCTGGCGGGAGGGTGAGCTCTACGACGCGGCCAAGGTCGACCAGACCCGGCGGGCGCTGATCGAAAGCGGCCTCTTCAGCACGGTGCGGATCGCGCCCTCGGCCGATCCCGACAATCCCGAGGCGGTGCGCATGACGATCGCCGCGACCGAGCGCGCGCACCGCACGCTCGGCGCCGGGATCGGCTACAACACCAGCCAGGGGGCCGGCGCCCGCGCCTTCTGGGAAAACCGCAACCTGTTCGGGAACGCCGAATATCTGCGGCTGTCCGGCGAGGTCGGGCAGCAGATCGCCGGCTTTCGGGGCAATTTCCGCCGCCCCGATTTCCTCGCCGTCGATCAGGATTTTCTGGCGACAGCGGAAATCGTCAACGACGAGCCGGTCGCCTACCACAGCCGCCGGGCGCTGCTGTCGACCGGGATCGAGCGCCGGTTCAACCGCTATTTGACCGGGGGGATCGGGCTCGAGGCGATCCGGGCCAATGTCGAGCTGCTCGCCGGGACCGGCACGCTCACCGCGGCCGAGCGCACCCAGCACTACACGCTGATCGGCGTGCCGGCCTATCTGAAGCTCGACACCACCGACGATCTCTTAAACCCGACCCGCGGCTGGCGCGCCCAGCTGTCGGTGACCCCGGCGCATACGGTCTCGACGCCGAACCTGACCTTCGTCACCAACATCGCATCGACCAGCGCCTATTGGCGGCTCGGCGCCAAGGACCGCGCCATCCTCGCCGCGCGGGTCGGGCTCGGCTCGCTCGACGGCGCCTCCCTGGAGCAGCTTCCGGCCGACCAGCGGATCTATGTCGGCGGCGGCGGGTCGATCCGCCCCTACGGCTATCAGATGGCGGGGCCGCTCGACGCGAACGGCATCCCGATCGGCGGCAGATCGAGCCTCGTCCTCAACCTCGAGGCGCGGATCAAGATCACCGAGACGATCGGCGTCGTCCCGTTCGTCGATGCCGGCAGCTATTACGAATCGAGCGCGCCGCAGCTCGGCCGCACCCTGCTCTACGGCGTCGGGCTCGGCCTGCGCTACTATACCGGGTTCGGCCCGCTGCGGCTCGACCTGGCGACGCCGCTGCATCGGCGCAGCGCCGATTCGCCGATCCAGGTCTACATCAGCCTCGGTCAGGCCTTCTGATGAGCGCGGCGGTCAGGCTGCTTCGCCGGCTCGGCATCGCGCTGGGCGCGCTCGCATTCGTGCTGCTGGCCGCGTTCGCGCTGCTGCAGACGCCTGCCGCAAAAGCCTGGCTCGCCGATACCATCGCCCGCGCCGTCAGCACACCGGATTTTCGCGTTTCGGTCGACGGGCTGCGCGGGCTCGCGCCGTTGCGCATGACCGCCGCGCGGATCGAAATCGCCGACGCCGACGGCCCTTATCTGACCTTGCGCGACATCAGCCTCGACATTTCGGGCGCGGCCCTCCTCGCCGGGCGGGCGCATATCCGCTCGCTGTCGATCGCCAAGGCCGAGATGGCGCGGCCTTCGACGGCGAAGTCGACGAGCCGGCTGAGCGATCACCTTGTCGTGCCGCGTCTGCCGGTCGCCGTCACCCTCGACCGGCTGACGATCGGCCGGCTGGAGCTGGCGCCTCCCGTCCTCGGTGAAAGCGTCGCCGCAACCCTGAGCGGCAGCGCCGCGGTGACGGCCGACGGCGCGCATGCCGCGCTCGACCTCCACCGCATCGACGGCAAGGCCGGCAGCCTCGAATTGGCGATGGCGCTCGCGGGGGCCACGCCGGCGCTGACCCTCGATCTCGAGGCGAGCGAGCCGAGCGGCATCCTCGCCGACCGCCTGCTCGGCCGCAGCGACCGTCTGCCGTTGGCGCTGTCGTTGAAGGGCGCCGGGCCGGCCGCGGGTTGGCGCGGCAGGCTGACCGCCTCGGCCGGGGCGCTTGCCCGCTTCGATGCCGAGCTGACCCTCGCGATCGCCGACAAAACCGCGCTCGGCCTGTCCGGGACCATCGCGGCGGCGGCGCTGCTGCCGGCTGAGCTCGGCCCGATCCTCGGCGATCGCGTCGCTGTGTCGCTGCGCGCGACGATCGGCGAGCGGGTCGTGCTTGACCATCTGTCGCTCGAGGCCGCGGCCGGGACGGCGAGCGCCGACGGCTCCCTGACCGGCTCGGTAATCTCGGGGAAGCTGCGCGCCGACATCCCGAGCCTGGCGCCGCTGGCGGACCTGCTGGGCGAGGCCGCCGCGGGCTCGGTCGCGCTGACCGCCGTCGTCGGCGGCAGCGAGGACCGCCCGGTTCTTGAAGCGCATGTCTCGGGGACCGGCATCCGCCTGCACGGCTCGGGAGCGGAGCGCGCTGCCGCCGACATAAGGGTGAAGCCGGCCGGCGACGCCGCGAGCCCGATCGCGGTGACCGCGGCCGGGCGGATCGAGCAGCTGGTCATGCCCGCCGATGTCGCGCCGCCGCCCGGCCTCAGCCGCGACATCGACTGGTCGCTCGCCGCGACGGCCGCGCCCGGAACGGTCGATGTGAGCGAGCTTTCGGTGCGCGGCGCCGGGATCGATCTCGCCGGCGCCGGGCGTTTCGCCGATGGCGGGCGGGAGGCGGCGGGCCGGCTCAGCCTGTCGATCGCCGATCTGCGGCCGTTCGCCGGGATCGCCGGGCAGGCGGTCGCCGGCGCGGTAACCTTGACCGCCAAGGCCGAGCGCCAGGGCGCGGCCGGGCTCGCGGCCACGCTCGAAGGCTCGGGGACCGGGTTGCGGACAGGCCTCGCTGCGCTCGACGCGCTGCTCGGCGGCCGGGCCGCGCTGAGCGGTGCTGCGCGACGCGAGCCGGACGGCCGGCTCGTCGTCGACCGGCTCGCGGTCTCAGGCGAAGCGGCGAGGCTGTCGGGCGCGGGGGATTTCGACCCCGCCACGCAGCGCCTCGCGGCGACCCTCGACCTCGATCTGCCGCGATTGGCGCCGCTCGGCCCGGCGCTCGGCTTGGCGACGGCGGGAGCGCTCTCGGCGCAAGTAAAGCTCGACGGCGCGATCGACCGGCTTCGGCTCACGGGCCGGGTCGAAGGAAGCAACATCGCCGCCGCCGGCGCCAGGATCGACCGGCTGCGGCTCGACGCGCAAATCCCCGACCTCTCCCGGCGGAAGGGCGCGATCGACGCCAGCTTCGGCGCTGCCGGGCTCGACGGGACGTTGGCGCTCGCGGCCGAAACCGATGGGGCGTCCGAGCTGATCCTTCCCCGCATCCGCCTGGCCGCCGCGGGCGGCGCGGTCGAGGGCAGCCTGCGGATCGGGCTCGACACCGGGCTGGTTCGCGGCTCGGTCGCCGGGCGGATACCCGATCTGGCGGCCTGGTCGCGGCTCGCCGGCGCGCCGCTCGGCGGCAGCCTCGAATTTCGCGCCGGGCTCGACGCGCGCGGCGGTCAGGCGCTCGACCTGACCGCGACCGGGACGCGGCTCGCCATCGGCGGCGGCTCGTCGCGCATCGCCGTCGGCCGGCTCCAGGCGCAGGCGAGCCTCGCCGACCTGCTGCGGCTGCCGACCGGCGTCGGGACGGGTCTCGCTGGCCTCGGTCAGCTCGGGGACCGTCGGCTTCACCGAGCTGAGCCTCGCCTTCAACAGCCTGCGGCCCGGCCGCTTCGCCTTCCAGGGCGATGCCAAAGGCCAGCCGCTCGCGATGGCCTTTGCCGGCGACGGCGGGGTCGAGCCCGCCGGGATCGGGGTCCGGCTGGATCGGCTCGCCGGCTCGCTTGGCGGCGAGCGCTTTCGGCTCGACCAGCCGTTGACGCTGACCCGCCGCGGCGCCGATCTCGCTTTCGCCGGCCTCGCCCTGCGGCTGGGCTCGGGGCGGATCGCCGGCAGCGGCGGCATCCGGGGCGAGGCCCTGTCGCTCGATGTCAACGGCGCGGATTTGGCGATCGCCCCCGCCGCGCGGCTGTTTGGGCGCGGCGGGGCCCGCGGCGCCCTGAGCTTCTCGGCGATTGTCGGCGGAAATTTCGCGGCGCCGCGCGGCCGGCTGACCCTGAACGCGCGCGACCTCGCCCTCAGCGCGGCGAAGCATGGGCCGAGCCTCGGCCTCGCCGTCACCGGCGATTGGAACGGGCGCGACATCAACCTCGCCGGCCGGGTCACCGGCCTGCGCGGCGACAGCATCGCTCTGACCGGCTCCGTCCCGCTGCTCTTGACCCGCGAGCCGCTCGGCGTCTCCGTGCCGCCGCAAGGCCGGCTCGCCCTGCGCGTCCAGGGCGCCGGGCAAATCGACCATCTGGCCGACCTGCTGCCGCTCGGCGAGGACCGGCTCACCGGCCGCTTCGCGGTCGATCTCTCGGTCGGCGGCGTCCTCGCCGCGCCGGACGCCGAGGGCCGCCTGACGCTGTCCGACGCGCGCTACGAAAATTTCGCGAGCGGCGCGGTCCTGAGCGGGTTGCGCGCCGAGCTCGTCGGCAACCGCGACCGCCTGACCCTGACCTCGCTCTCGGCCGGCGACGGCGGGTCCGGGAAGCTGGAGGCGCGGGGCGCGATCGCGCTCGGCGGCGGGTCGGGGCCGAGCGCCGACCTCTCCGGGACATTGACGAGTTTCCGCATCGCCGCGCGCGACGAGGCCGTCGTTTCCGCCAGCGGGCGGATTTCGGTCACCGGCCCGCTCGCCTCGCCCAAGGTCGCCGCGCCGCTGACGATCGACCGGGCCGAGATCAATCTGCCGCAGCGGCTGCCGCCCAATATCGTCGTGCTGCGGTTCGTCGAGGTCAACGGCAAGACCGGGAAGCCGGCGGGGCCGGCCGAGGGCGCGCCGCCGGCGCTCCCGGTCGCCCTCGACATCGCGCTCGACATGCCGGGGCGGGTGTTCGTGCGCGGGCATGGGCTCGACAGCGAATGGCGCGGCCGGCTCACCATCACCGGGACCAGCGCCGCGCCGGTCATCTCCGGGTCGCTCGAGCCGATCCGCGGCAGCTTCGACGTGCTCGGCAAGTCCTTTCGCCTGGCGCGCGGCGCAATCGTTTTCGACGGCTCGGCAAAGCTCGATCCCTCGCTCGACATCACCGCCGAGGTGAGCGCGGCCGACATCACCGCGCAAGTGGTGATCGGAGGGCTGCTGTCGGCGCCGACGGTGAGCCTGACCTCGACGCCGGTCCTGCCGCAGGACGAGATCCTGTCGCGTGTGCTGTTCAACCGCGGCGTCGGCCGGATCACCGCCGCCGAAGGCATCCAGCTGGCGCAGGCGGCGGCCGCGCTGACCGGCGGCGGCCCCGACGTGCTGGGCCGCCTGCGCAGCGGCCTCGGCCTCGATTGGCTGCGCTTCGGCAGCGGCCCGCTCGGGGCCGCCGCCGGCATCTTCAACCGCCCCACCCGCAGCGGCTCGGCGACGAGCGGCAACGCGCTCAGCGCCGGCAAATATATCGCCGAGGGGGTCTCGGTCGGCGTCACCCAGGGGATCTCGCCGCCGACCAGCAAGGTGACCGTCGAGATCCAGCTGACCCCGCGCCTGACGCTCGGCACCGAGGCCGGCCAGAACAGCGGCACCGGCGTCAGCCTCAACTACAACTACGACTATTGAGCCGCCCGATCACATCATAGTGACCGACGGTTGCGCAGCTTTCGCCGAGCCCGGCGGATGCGTATCCTCGGCGTCTGCAAAAATACGCAGGGGAGGATGACATGGACGCCGGCGACAGCGGATTGGCGGGATTGCTGCCGCGCTCGCAATGGTCGCGCCGCGGCTTTATTATGACGACCTCGCTCGCCGCCGGCTTTGCGCTCGCCGCGCAGCCGGTCTCGGCCGAGGCAATCCATACCGATGCAGCCGGGCTCGACGCCGGCGAGGTCAAGGTTCCGGTCAAGGACGGCTCGATCCCGGCCTACCGGGCGATGCCGGACAAGGGCGGGCCGTTTCCGACCGTGCTCGTGGTCCAGGAAATTTTCGGCGTGCACGAGCACATCCAGGATCTCTGCCGACGCCTCGCCAAAACCGGGTATTACGCGATCGCGCCCGATCTTTACGCGCGGCAGGGCGACCCGTCGAAGATCAGCGACATCCAGGAGCTGATCAAGACGATCGTCTCCAAGGTCCCCGACGCCGAGGTCATGTCGGACCTGGACGCGACGGTCGCCTACGCCAAATCATCGGGCAAGGCGGACACCGCCAGGCTCGCGGTCACCGGCTTCTGCTGGGGCGGCGGGGTCACTTGGCGCTACGCCGCGCACAACCCGGACCTGAAGGCGGCGGTCGCCTGGTACGGCCCGATCGACCGGCCGCGCACCCAATTGCAGCCGAAATACCCGATCGACCTCGCCGGCGATCTCAAAGCCCCGGTGCTGGGCCTTTACGGCGGCGCCGACCAGGGCATCCCGGTCGCCGACGTGGAACGGATGCAGGCCGCATGCAAGGCCGCCGGCAAGACCTGCGAGCTCAAGATCTACCCCGATACGCCGCACGGCTTCAACGCCGACTACCGCCCCTCCTACCGCGCCGAGGCCGCCAAGGACGGCTGGGCCCGGATGCTCGCCTGGTTCAAGGAGCACGGGGCCGCCTGAGGCGAGACCCGCGCCGCCCGATCGTCCGGGGCTATTGAAGCAGCGGCGAGGGGGCGGCGTCGAGGTCGACGCCGCGGATGTCGGCCGCCCCCGCCAGCAGCCGCACGTACTGGCGCAGCGCCACCTCCTGCACGCGCTGCGCCAATCGTTCGGCGATCTGCTCGCGCACGATTTCGAAGGGCAACGGCCGGCCTTCGATCCGGCGGTCGACCGCGACGATGTGAAAGCCGAAGCGCGTCTTGACGAGGCGCGGCAGGACGCCGAGCGGGCCGTCGGCGAACAAGGCCTCCTCGAATTCGGGGACGGTGTCGCCGCGGCCGATCTGGCCGAGATTGCCGCCTTGCAGGCCCGAGGGGCAATTCGACAGGGTCAGCGCGCAGGCCGTCGAACTCGTCCGGGGCGGCGGCGACCTGCGCCAAGGTTTCCTCCGCCTGCGCCCGGATCAGATCGAGCCGGCTGCCGGGACGCGATCTGGAACAGGATGTGGCGGGCATGGACGATGTCGCCGCTGCGGAACCGGTCCTGATGCGCGTCATAATAGCGGCGGCATTCGGCCTCGGCCGGGGTCGGGGTCTGGACCTCGGCGTCGAGCAGCGCCTCGATCGCGGCGGCCGCCGCCGCGTCATCGGCGTCCTCCGGCGCAAGCCCGAGCGCGACCGCGCGCTGGCGCAGCAGCTCGCGCGCGGCGGCGAGCTCGGGCGAGGGCGAGCCGGCCGGGTCGACCGCGACGCCGTTCACGGAGATCATCGCGGCGCCGGCGAGCGGCGCGAGCGCACGATCTGGTAGGGCCGGAAGATATAGGCGAGGGCGCCGAGGCCGCTCCAGATATGGACCATGCGGGTGAACGGCGAGACCAGGAAGATCGTAAAGCCGAGCAGGATGTGGAGGCGGTAGACCCAGGGCGTGCCGGCCAGCAGATCGGCGACCCCGCCCTGGAAGGTGACGATGCCCTGCACATACGCCACCATCACCTCGAACATCGCGCCGCCCATGTGCCGGGCCGAGAGCGGCACCGTCGCCAGCCCCAGCGCCAGCTGCAGCCACAGCATCACGACGACGGCGATGTCCCACGCCCGGCTGTTGCGGCGAACGCGCGGGTCGGCGAGGCGGCGGTGGATCAGGATCGACAGGCCGACGATCGCCACCGCGCCCGAGATGCCGCCGGCCACCATCGCGATCAATTGGTGCTGCGCCGGGTCGAGCGCCCAGCGGATCGCCCATTCCGGGCGTCAGGAAGCCGACGAAATGCCCGCCGATCACGATCAGCACGCCGTAATGGAAGAGGTTCGAGCCCCAGCGCAATTGCCGCTTGCGCAACAGCTGCGAGGAATCGCTCTTCCAGGTATAGGGCTCGCGGTCGAACCGGACCAGGGACCCGAACAGCACCACGGCGAGGCAGATATAGGGGTAGACGCCAAACAAGAACGTGTTGACATAGCCGCCGATCGTCATGACCCGCTCCCTCCGGCCGGCCGGGGCGCGAAGGCCGGCTCCTCGAACCAGTCGCGGTCGAGGTCTTCGGGCTCGGCCGCCTTCGGCGCCGCCTTGGTGTCCAGCCCGGCCTCGCCGACGAGCCGCAGCAGGGCCTGGAGCACGGCGCCGTACGGGCTGCCGCGCTGCAGCAGCGCCTCGCCGAGGGCGCGCAGGATGTGCGCGCAGTCGCCGAGCATGTCGCGCGCCTCGGCGAGGCTGCGGCAGCTCAGATATTCGAGCACGACCGGCAGATAGTCGGGCAGCTCGTTGGCGGTCAGGCGAAAGCCGGCGGCCTCGTAGACCGCCTTGAGCTCGACCATCGCGGCGCCGCGGTCGCGCGCATCGCCGTGGACATGCTCGAAGAGATGGAGCGAGGTGGCGCGCCCGCGGTCGAACAGCTCGACATAGCGCTCCTCGGCCCAGAGCGGGTCGCTGCCGCCCAGCAATTCGACGAGGCCCAGCACCGCGGCGCGATCGCCGGGCGCGATCAGCGCCGACCGGCTTATCGCGGCGGCGATCTCGGGCAGCGCCTCGCGCAATTCCGGGCGCGGGTAGCCGAGGAGCGCGCCCAAAGCGCGCAGCACGGTCAGGTCGCGATCAGGCATGGCATGGCCATGGCATGGCATGGCATGGCATGGTCAATCGTCCAGCAGCCGCTCCGGCGCCATCTTGCGCCGCCCCATCCGGCCGCCGAAGAGGCTCGGCTTCGGCTCGCCGGCGTCGCAGCCGTTGCCGAACGAAAAGCCGCAATTGCCGCGCAGCCCATAGGCGTTCTCGGCGTCCTCGCGATGCGAGGTCGGGATCACGAAACGGTCCTCGTAATTGGCGATCGCGAGATAGCGGTGCATGTCCTCGACCTGCGCGAGGCTGAGCCCCGCCTGCTCCAATACCGCCATGTTGTCGCCGGCCCCGAGCTGCCGGCCGCGGAAGAAGGCGCGCATCGCCAGCAGCCGGTCGAGCGCCGAAACTATCGGCGCCTCGGCCCCGGCGGTCAGCAGATTGGCGAGATAGCGCACCGGGATGCGCAATGAGCGCACATCCGGCAATTCGCCGTCGGCGCCGATGCTGCCGGCATTGGCGCGCGACTGGATCGGCGACAAGGGCGGCACGTACCACACCATCGGCAAGGTGCGGTATTCGGGATGCAGCGGGAAGGCGATGCGCCAGTCGACCGCCATCTTGTAGGCCGGCGAATGCCGGGCCGCCTCGACCCAGTTCTCCGCCACGCCGTCCGCGAGCGCCTGGGCCCGCACCGCCGGATCGTTCGGATCGAGGAAGAGCGCGAGCTGGGATTCGTAGAGATCCTGCTCGTCCTCGACGCTCGCCGCCTTCTCGATGCCGTCGGCGTCGTAGAGCAGCACGCCCAGATAGCGGATGCGGCCCACACAGGTCTCGGAGCAGACCGTCGGCTCGCCCGCTTCGATGCGCGGGTAGCAGAAGATGCACTTCTCGGCCTTGCCCGTGGTCCAGTTGTAGTAGATCTTCTTGTACGGGCAGCCCGAGACGCACATCCGCCAGCCGCGGCACTTGTCCTGGTCGATCAGCACGATGCCGTCTTCCTCGCGCTTGTAGATCGAGCCCGACGGGCAGGAGGCGACGCAGCTCGGGTTGAGGCAGTGCTCGCACAGCCGCGGCAGGTACATCATGAAGGTGTTCTCGAACTCGCCGTAGATGTCCTTCTGCACCTCCTCGAAATTGTAGTCCTGCGAGCGTTTGGAAAATTCGCCGCCGAGGATCTCCTCCCAGTTCGGGCCCCATTCGATCTTGTCCATCGGCCGGCCGCTGACCAGGGACAGGGGCCTGGCGACCGGCGTCGTCGGCATCTCGGGAGCGGTGTGCAGATGCTCGTAATCGAAGGTGAAGGGCTCGTAGTAGTCGTCTATCTGCGGCATGTTGGGATTGGCGAAGATATTGGCGAGGATCGCCCATTTGCCGCCCTGCTTGGGCACGATCCTGCCGTTGCGCTTGCGCTTCCAGCCGCCTTGCCAGCGCTCCTGGTTCTCCCAGTCCTTGGGATAGCCGATCCCGGGCTTGGTCTCGACGTTGTTCCACCACGCGTATTCCATGCCCTGGCGCGAGGTCCACACGTTCTTGCAGGTGACCGAGCAGGTATGGCAGCCGATGCATTTGTCGAGGTTCATCACCATTGCGATCTGCGCGCGGATCTTCATGCTCGTCCTCCAATTCGGCCGTCTTCGGGAAGCCCGAATTTTCTCAATCCTCCCGAACTCTCCCTCTCTGCCCGCGGGGGGCGGAGGAGGGTCGGGGGTGAGGTGGGGGACACGGCCGCGCAGCCCACCTCACCCTCCCCATCGCGTGCGCGACGGGTCCTCCTCTCGCCCCGCAAGCGGGCGGAGAGGGCAGAATCTTCGCGCGGGGTCCCGGTTCACCTGACGGGCTCCACGGCGCCGCGGCGCTCCGGCGCGTCCAGCCAGTGATCATGCGCCATCTTGCGCACGATCACGAACTCGTCGCGGTTGGAGCCGACCGGGCCGTAATAGTTGAAGCCGTACGAAAGCTGCGCATAGCCGCCGACCATATGGGTCGGCTTCAGCACCGTGCGCGTGACCGAGTTGTGGATGCCGCCGCGCAGCCCGGTGACTTCCGAGCCCGGCACGTTCACGATCTTCTCCTGCGCGTGGTACATCAGGCACATGCCCTCGTGGACGCGCTGGCTGACGACGGCGCGCGCGGTGATCGCGCCGTTGAGGTTGTAGAGCTCGATCCAGTCGTTGTCCGCGATGCCCGGCCTTCCTGGCATCGGTCTCCGAGATCCACACGATCGGGCCGCCGCGCGACAAGGTCAGCATGATCAGATTGTCGGTGTAGGTCGAGTGGATGCCCCATTTCTGGTGCGGCGTGATGAAGTTGAGCACGATCTCCGGGTTGCCGTTCTCCCGCCGGCCGAGGATCGGGGCGATGGTGCGGGTATCGACCGGCGGCCGGTACGAGGCCAGGCCCTCGCCGAAATCGCGCATCCACTGGTGGTCCTGGTAGAATTGCTGGCGCCCGCTCAGGGTGCGCCACGGGATCAGCTCGTGGACGTTGGTGTAGCCCGCGCTGTAGCTGATCCGCTCGCTCTCGATCCCCGACCAGATCGGCGAGGTGATGATCTTGCGCGGCTGCGCCTGGATGTCGCGAAAGCGGATCTTCTCGTCCTCGCGCGCCTCGGCGAGGTGGCGGTGGTCGCGGCCGGTCACGCGCGACAATGCTTCCCAGGCCCTGACTGCGACCTGTCCGTTGGTCTCCGGCGCCAGATACATGATGACCTCGGCGGCGTCGGTGTCGGTGTCGATGCGCGGGCGCCCTTTGGTCGGGCCGTCCTCGGTCACCAGATGGTTGAGGCGCCCCAGCCCCTCGACCTCGCTCCCGGTCTGCCAGGCGATCCCCTTGCCGCCGTTGCCGAGCGTGTCGAGCAGCGGCCCGAGCGCCGTATAGCGCTTATAGGTGCTTGGGTAATCGCGTTCGACGACCGTGATCTGCGGCGCGGTGCGGCCGGGGATCAGCTCGCACTCGCCCTTCTTCCAGTCGCGCGGGCCGAAGGGCTGGGCGAGCTCGGCCGGCGTGTCGTGCAGGATCGGGGTCAGGACGACATCCTGCTCGATTCCGAGATGGCCCGGCGCGAGCTCCGAAAACCGCCGCGCGATCGCCTTGTAGATCTCCCAATCGCTGCGCGACTCCCACACCGGGTCGACCGCGGCCGACAGCGGGTGGATGAACGGGTGCATGTCCGAGGTGTTGAGGTCGTTCTTCTCGTACCAGGTCGCGGTCGGCAGCACGATGTCGGAGTAGAGGCAGCTCGTCGACATGCGGAAATCGAGCGTCACCACAAGGTCGAGCTTGCCTTCGGGCGCCGGCTCGCGCCACACCGCCTCCTCCGGCTTTTGCTCGCCCATCTCCCCCAAATCCTTGCCCTGCAGGCCGTGCCTCGCGCCGAGGAAGTGGCGCAGAAAATACTCGTGGCCCTTGCCCGAGGAGCCGAACAGGTTCGAGCGCCAGATGAAGAGGTTGCGCGGGAAGTTGGCGGGATTGTCCGGATCCTCGCAGGCCATCTTCAGGCTGCCGGATTTGAGCCCGTCGACGACATGGTCCCTGACCGGCCTGCCGGCTTTTTCGGCCGCGGCGGCGATGCCCAGCGGATTGGCCTCGAGCTGCGGCGCCGAGGGCAGCCAGCCCATGCGCTCGGCCCGGATGTTCAAATCGATAAAGCTGCCGCGATAAGGGGCCGGGTCGGCCAAGGGCGAGAGCAGCTCGTCGACCCGCAGCTTCTCGTAGCGCCACTGATCGGAATGCGCATAGAAGAACGAGGTGCCGGCCATCTGGCGCGGCGGGCGCACCCAGTCCAAGGCGAAGGCCAGCACGGTCCAGCCGGTCTGCGGGCGCAATTTCTCCTGCCCGACGTAATGCGCCCAGCCGCCGCCCGAGACGCCGACCGTGCCGCACAGCATCAGAAAATTGATGATGCTGCGGTAGTTCATGTCCTGGTGGTACCAGTGGTTCATCCCGGCGCCGATGATCACCATCGAGCGGCCCTTGGTCTTTTCGGCGTTTTCGGCAAAGCCGCGGGCGAGCGCCACCGCCTGATCGGCGGCAACGCCGGTGATCGGCTCCTGCCACGCCGGCGTATAGGGGAGGTTGTCGGCGAAGGAGCGCGCGCAGTCGCCGCCGAGGCCGCGGTCGAGCCCGTAATTGGCGCACAGCAGATCGAACACCGTGGCGACCCAGGCCTCGCCGTCGGCGAGCGTCACGCGCCGCACCGGCACGTTGCGCAGCAAGACGTCGCCGCCCTGGTCGTTGCCGGCAAAGCGCTCGTGCGGCTGATTGCCGAAATAGGGGAAGGCGACCGCGAGCACGTCGTCGCGCCGGTCGACGAGGCTCAGCGCCAGCCTGACCTCGTCGTCCGCGCCCGGCCTTCTCCTCGAGGTTCCATCTGCCGGCGCCGGCGCCGTCCGCGTCGGGCCAGCGGTAGCCGACCGAGCCTTGCGGCGCCACGATCTCGCCCGACATCTCGTCGACCGCCGCGGTCTTCCATTCGGGGTGGATCGTCTGGCCGAGCGCGCCCGGAAAGTCGCTGGCGCGCAGATAGCGGTCCGGAACCCAGCGCCCGCCCTGGCGTACGAGGCGCACCAGCATCGGCAGGTCGGTGTAGCGCCGGCAATAATCCTGAAAATACGGCACCTGCCGGTCGAGAAAGAACTCGCGCAGGATCACATGACCCATGGCCATGGCGAGCGCCGCGTCGGTCCCCTGCTTGGGGTGCAGCCACAGATCGGAAAGCTTTGCCACCTCAGAATAGTCCGGGGTGATCGCCACGACCTTGGTGCCGTTGTAGCGCGCCTCGACAAAGAAATGCGCGTCGGGGGTGCGCGTCTGCGGCACGTTCGAGCCCCAGGCGATGATGTAGGCCGAATTGTACCAATCGGCCGATTCCGGCACGTCGGTCTGCTCGCCCCAGGTCTGCGGGCTCGACGGCGGCAAATCGCAGTACCAGTCGTAGAACGACAGCAAGGTCCCGCCGATCAGCGACAGATAACGCGCGCCCGAGGCGTAGGACACCATCGACATCGCCGGGATCGGCGAGAACCCGACGACGCGGTCCGGCCCCCAGGTCTCGATCGTCGCGATGTTGGCCGCGGCGATGATCTCGGTCACCTCGTCCCACGTAGAACGGACAAAGCCGCCGCGTCCGCGCAAGCCCTTATAGCGGCGCGCCCGGTCGGGATCCTCGACGATCGAGCGCCAAGCCGCGACCGGGTCCATGGTCCGGCGCGCCTCGCGCCACAGCCGCACCAGCGGCCCGCGCACCATCGGGTATTTGAGGCGGCTGGCGCTGTAGAGATACCAGCTGTACGAGGCGCCGCGCGAGCAGCCGCGCGGCTCGTGGTTGGGCATGTCGGGGCGGGTGCGGGGGTAATCGGTCTGCTGCGTCTCCCAGGTGACGACCCCGCCCTTGACGTAGATCTTCCAGCTGCACGAGCCGGTGCAATTGACGCCGTGGGTCGAGCGCACGATCTTGTCGTGCTGCCAGCGCTGGCGGTAGCCCTCTTCCCATTCGCGGTTTTCGCGGCGGACCTCGCCGAGCCCGCCGGCGAACGGCTCCCGCGCGCGGGTGAAATAGGTGAGCCGGTCCAGGAAGTGGCTCATGCGTCGTCTCCCGATTTCAACCCGTCAACGCCGCGGCGCGTGAAAGGCGCCACGATCGGCGCGCCGACCCGCGCTTCGCCCATCACCGGCAGCCGCCTGACCTCGGTCAGGTAGTTCACGATCAGCGAAACCCAGACCACGCCATAGAGGAACATAAAGCAGCTGGAGCTGACGCCTAGCCATTC
This sequence comes from uncultured Alphaproteobacteria bacterium, assembly GCA_963716115.1. Lineage (GTDB taxonomy): Bacteria > Pseudomonadota > Alphaproteobacteria > ATCC43930 > CGMCC-115725 > AP-15. The sequence goes on along the minus strand of CAVQSZ010000008.1, from coordinate 17,761 downwards.
CAGCACAGCCCCGAAGATGATCGGCAGCAGAAACCCGCCGAGCCCGCCGGCCATGCCGACGATGCCGGTCACCGCCCCCATGTTGTCCGGAAAATCGTCGCCGACATATTTGAAGGTCGAGGCCATGCCAAAGGCGAAGGCGAGGCCCAGCGCGAACAGCAGCAGGGTGAAGAGGAACGCCGAGAGGCCGATGTGGAACTGCGCCGGCCCGCGGATCGTGTGCACGACGAGCTCGGTCTGCGGGTAGGACAGGATGAAGAGGCACACCCAGGCGGCCCACAGCACCCACCAGGTCAGGTTGTGCGCGCCGAAGCGGTCGGCGAGCCAGCCGCCCAGCGCCCGCAGCACCCCGGCCGGCAGCGAGAAGCAGGCGGCCAGCAGCGACGCCCTGGTGATGTCGAGCCCGTATTCCTGGGTGAAATATTGCGGCATCCACACCGAGAGCGCGGTGAAGCCGCCGAACACGATCGAATAATACTGACAGTACTTCCAGACGCGCGGGTCCTTCAGGACCGCCAATTGCTGCGCGAACGAGCCGCGGCTCTTGCCGACGCCGGGGTCGGGCGCCGACAGCAGCCAGAACACGACCGCCGTGACCAGCAGCGCCACCGCATAGAAGCGCGGCACCATCTGCCAGCCCCAATGGGCAATCAGCGCCGGGGCGATGAACATGTTGATGGCGGCGCCCGTGGTGCCGGCGCCGAACACGCCCATCGCGAAGCCGCGCCGCTGCGGCGGGAAGAAACGCCCGACATAGGGGGTCCCGACCGCGAACGAGGCGCCGACCAGGCCCAACGCCAAGCCGAGCAGCAGGAATTGCCACAGCGCGTGGGCGTAGCTCGACAGCCACACCGGCGCGGCGCACAGCACCAGCAGCAAAAACATCACGATGCGGCCGCCGAAGCGGTCGGTCCACAGCCCGAGCGGCAGGCGAAAGAGGGCGCCGGTCAGCACCGGGGTCGAGGTCAACAGCCCGTATTCGAGCGCGCTGAGGCCGAGCTCGCGCTTGATCGGGATGCCGGTCACGCCGAACATCAGCCACACGGCGAAGCACACGGTGAACGCCCAGGTCGTCACCGCGAGCACGACGAGGCTTCTCGCTGTCGACATGCCGCCTCCGGCCCCCGCCACCGCCTCGCCATCGGACGATTCACCGTCACCGGACGATAAAGCGGTCGATCTTGCGGCGGCGGAACAGCCAGCTTCCGCCTTCCCTCGCCATCGTGTCGATATAGGCCCCGCCCGAGCCGATTTTCGGTCCCTGCGGGTCGTTCTGCATGACCATCCAGTTGGAGCGCACCTGGGCGCCGTCGCCGTCGAGCGCGATCGCGATGTTGGTGACCAGATGCACGGCGCGGGGCCGGGGCTGCGTCGGCGCGCGCCCTGAGGCTCCTCGCCAGCTCGGCGATGGCGGCGCGGCCGGTCGCCTCGCCGAACGCCGTATCCCAGACGCCGTCCTCGGTGAACAGCGCCGCCATCTCGGCGAAACGGCCGTCGTCGAGGCGGAAGCAGTACTCGGCCAGCGCTTCCCGGATGGCGTCCTTGTCCTCGACCGCGGTCGGCATCGGCTCTCTCCCGGTTGCAGCGGGCGCAGTCTAGCAAATTGCCGGCCATCCCGAAGCGCCGTCGACGACGATTGCGCGCGCCGCCGGCCGCGATCGCGCGGCGCGGGTATGGCGCCGACCTTCGGCGCTGCCGATATCGTAGCCGCTTCTGGCGGGAGAGACGGATGATGAGCGAGCGTGCGCGGCCTGAAGACGATCCCGGCCTCGCCGGCAAGGCGGCGATCGTCACCGGCGGCGGCGCCCCCGACGCCGGCATCGGCAACGGCCGGGCGGCGGCGCTGCTGCTGGCCCGCGCCGGGGTCAAGGTGGCGGTCGTCGACATCGAGCGCGCGGCGGCCGAGGAGACCGTGGCGATGATCGCCGCCGAGGGCGGCGTCGCCGTGCCGCTCGTCGCCGATGTCGCCGACGAGAGCCAATGCCGGGCGCTGGTCGAGGCGACGGTGCAGGCGTTCGGCCGGCTCGACCTCCTCGACAACAATGTCGGCATCGGCGGCCGCGGCAGCGTCGTCGACACGCCGGTCGAGCTGTGGCGGCGCATCATGCAGGTCAATGTCGACAGCATGTTCTTCGTCTCGCGCTACGCGATCCCGGCGATGATCGAGACCGCGGGCGGCGGGGCCATCGTCAACGTGTCGTCGATCTCGGCGTTGCGGCCGCGGGGCCTGACCGCCTACTCGACCTCGAAGGGCGCGGTCATCGCGCTGACCCGCGCGATGGCGGTCGATCACGGGCCGCAGGGCATCCGCGTCAACTGCGTGGCCCCGGGTCCGGTCTATACCCCGCGCATGTATACCGGGCAGATGACCCCGGCCGGCCGCGAGGCGCGCCGCCAGGCCTCGGTGCTGGGCCTCGAAGGGCTCGGCTGGGACATCGGCCACGCCGTGCGCTTTCTGCTGTCGGGCCACGCGCGCTACATCACCGGGCAGACCCTGGTCGTCGACGGCGGCGCGAGCCTCGTCGGCCCGGCGCGCGCGCCCGGCACATAACAGAAGCGAGGAGATACGCTGTGGCCCTCCCCGAACGTGCACGGGCGCTCATTGATTTCTGGTTCGGGCCGGAGGACGATCCGGGGCTACACTGTGACACTGTACTTAACCTTTACCGCGGGGATACGCGACACCACGATCGATCAGAACCCGCCCGCCGATTAGGTAAACTGTCACCGTAGCCCCAATTAAGTAAACGGTCACCGTAACTCCAGATCTCCGACTCTCTTGCGACCCGCATTCCCGCTTCTCCTCGGATTCCAGAGGGTTCATGCGCCGCAAATTTCGAGCCTTACAATGGACTTTCCGATGTACCGGATGCGGACCATAAGACCGTCACGCAACGGACTAGGCCCTCCCCGATATCCGGGAGACACCACGTACTGGGAATAAGAAAATGCAACATTGCCGACAGTGAAGCGCACCGTTCCGGGCTGGATGCCAGGACCTGAATTCACAAAGTGCTCAACTGCCCCGGAAACCTGTTCGTATGCGCCACGCTCGTAAGCGCTGCGCAAATTAGAATATGCAGAGTATGTCCAGACAAAGCTCACCAACGACCAAATGAGGGATACAAATAGGGCGGCGAGCGCGCCCTTTCTCGCAGATGCACGGGTAAATTTCTCGGCCAGTAAACGAAAGAGGCCGTAGATGGCTGCAGCAAACGCGGCAGCAATTAAGCCAATTCCAGAAAACCACCAATCGTCATAACCGCCGCCGATTAAATCATACGTGACGGAGCAATTCGTCATCTTGCGAGATTTTCCTACTTGGGCGGAGGCCCGATCACGGTTTGCGTCGTATACGAGGAAATCGACACGCCGAGACCTCCGGTCCCGAGCGACAACGTATAGACTGACTGCCCTGAGGTGCCAGTCCCAACCTGGAACTGAAGCGAAAATAGGGGTATTTAAGCTATAGATGGTCGCGGGGCCCGCAACGTCCGCGACGTTATTGGCGGTGGTAAGTGAGATTGACTCCCCTCGACCGGTAAACGCGCCGACTACGATTGAATTTGTCTGAGCAGGCAACCCGACGGTTAAAGGAGCTTGACCGGTCGCACCCGCTCCAAATGGCCGTACTCCTGCAAACGCGGTGCTCCCCTCGAATATACCATTGCTAATAGTTCCAAAACTTGAAGACAAACTCGTGTTGATGAAGCCGCCAGCGCCGACATTCAACGTAGCAGCAGCCTGCAATCCAAGCGGTCCTCCTGCTTCTGCCGTACCTCCGACGCTGTAAAGGATACCGAGAAGCCCATTCGGGTCGGTGTTATTCAGTGGATCATTTCCGACGTAGGCGTAGAGGTTGCTGCCGCCGGCGTAGCCGATCGGGTCGGGCTGCAGGAAGCGGCCGAGGGTCGGGGAATACATGCGGGCGCGGTAATAGTAGAGGCCCGAGGGCTGCGATGCGCTGCCGGCGGTTTCCGGGTCGAAGCGGCGGGCGGTGTAGCGGTAGGTGCCGGTGATGACCGCCGGGTTCTCGCCGTAGGGCTGGTAGCCGCTCTTGGCGAGCGCGCCGCCGGAATTGAGCGTGCCGATGATCGAGCCCTGGATGTCGGGGATCATCGTCTCGCGGGTGCCGGCGGCGACGTTCATCTGATTGATGACCGCGTCGGGGCCCTGGCCGAAGGCGTACCAGCGCTGCACCGCGCCCGAGCTGCCGTCGTATTCCAGCACTTCGCGGTTGTCGGCGTCGGTCACGAAGATTGTCGTCGTCGCGCCCGCGGTCTTCGACTTGCGCCGGCCCTGCGCGTCATAGGCGTAGCTCGCAACCGTGCTCGGCTCCGCTTGACGCTGGTCAATCGGCTCTCAGCGTCGTAGCCGTAGGTAAACACTCCGTCAAAGGTCAGGTTGCCGTTGCCGTCATAGGTCGGGTGCACCGTCCCGACGGCGCTGTACTGGTTGAGGTTGTTGGCGGTGTACGCGGTGCTGCCGGAGACCGCGGCCGGGTAGGACCACCATGTGTTGTCGGTGACGGTCTGGCTGACCCGCCGGTTGGTCGAATCGTAGCCGTGGGCGAAGGCAACGGTGCTCGCCGCGGGCGCGGTCTGCGTGGCGGCCGGGCTCCAGCTCACCAGCCGCGGCCGGTTCATCGCATCCCAGGTGGTGTTCGCGGCGTAGCTGGCGGTCGTCGTCGGCGCCGTGATCGCCCCGCTGGTGCCGCCGACGCTGGTCATCCGCCCGGCAAGGTCGTAGCCATAAGTGACCGTCGCCTCGCCCGGGGCCGCCTTGGTCTTGAGCCGGTTCAAGGTGTCGTAGGTGAAAGTGATCGTGTCGCCCCGCCGCGTTTTGCGGGTCAGCACATTGCCGTTGGCGTCGTAGCCGAGGGTCTCGGTGCTGCCGTCCGGCCAAGTCGTCGTCCCGAGCCGGTCGAGCCCGTCCGGGGTGTAGCTCGTGGTGTGGCCGGCGGCGTCCCCGAGACTGCCGAGCAGCCCGTCCGGGGTGTAGCCGAGGGCCAGGAGCGCGCCCGGCTGGATCGCCGGGTTGAACACCCCGGTGCGCCGGCTCAGCGCATCATAGGTGTAGGTCGTGACCCGGCCGGCGGCGTCGGTCACCCGCGCGAGGCGATCGGCCGCGTCATAGGCGTATCGGGTCACGTTGCCGTTCGCGTCGGTCGCGGTCGCGAGCCTGCCCGAGGGCGTGTAGCTGGAATTCGTCGTCGCCAACACCGTACCGGCGGCCGATCGCCGCGTCTGCAGCAGCCGTCCGTCGGGATCGTAGCCGTAGGTCGTGACGAGCGCCAGCGGCGCCGGCGGCGCGGTCACCGTGGTCAGCCGCCGCGCCGCATCGTAGGCGCTGGTCGTGACGTTGCCGTTGGGGTCGGTCAGCAGGACAACATCGCCGAGCGCGTCGTAGCCCATCGCCGTCGTCTGGTTCAGGCGCCCGGCGCCGGCGTCGCGGGTGATGGAGAGCGGGTTGCCGAAGCCGTCATAAGTGTACCGGGTCACCGTGCCGAGCGGGTCGGTCGCGGTCAGCACCTGGCCGACGCTGTTGTAGGTGAAGCCCTGGGTCGCGTTGAAATGCCCGCTGCCGCCGGCATCGGCGGTGATCGTCAGCAGATTGCCGGCCGCCGCATCCCAGGTCATCGTCGTGACCAGCCCCAACGGGTCGGTGGTCCGGGTCGACTTGTTCCAGACCGGGTCGTAAGCATAAGCCGGCGGCGAGCTTCGCGCCCCGGCCGCGCGCGTTGAAGCGGCCGATCCTCGGCGTCGCGCTCCGCGTCCGCCCGATGCGGCGCAGATCGCCGCCAGCCCGTGCAACGGCGTGCTGGACCTCCTGGAGGAAGCTTCGCGGCCGGCGTGCCCGCCCGTCGCCACGGCCGCGCGAGCGGCCCAGGCGCGGCTCGAAGCGGAGATCGTCGTCGCGGGTCATGCAGAAGATATTCGCCGGGAATCCGGCCAGGACAAGGAGCCTCCAACCGCCACCCGCAAACGGCCCGCAAAATCAACATCTTACGGAAAAAGCACCAGCCGGGCGCCTCCACCTGGTGCCACTTTGGCACCACAAAAAATAGTGTGCAGACAAGCATTTAACCGGCGAGAGACGGCGCGAACACCGCTCGCTTTATCTTGCCCTCCGTAAAATGGGGCTCCCCAAAACCGCTCTGACGCTACGTCAGCCTCAATCGAACTGCCCGCCACCCGCGTCAATCGCCTGCACGACATCACGGATTTTCAAGCTTTTATAACGATGATTTTCGCCGCTTATGGCCTTCTTAAAAGCTTCTACGACCTTAAAAAATGGCATCTCAGATGGGGCGTATTTCCCACCGGCGACTGTGACCTGTACGCCAAACTGGTTGCTTATCCAGATCAGGAATTCGAACAAGTCGTCGCCGTATATTTTTAAGTCCGCGTATATCTCGGTCTCTGGGCTTATGGACACGAACCCAGCTTTTAACGACGTCATCGTTCGAAGCTGAGCAGCGACCTTCTTATATATTTCGTCGTTCATTTCCCCGGTCCTGAACCGGAAAGCGCCTCATACGCACTGTAGCCCGTCACCCCAACACCCGTCGCAACCGACGCATCTGAAGCGGCTCTGCCTACGATCCCACCCATCGACGGGGTGCCATAAATACTCTTCAAAGCCTGCAAGGCTGCGGAGCTATCTTCAGTGACTGTCCCGGTAATGCCGACACCTGGTATGACAAAGCCGCGCGCCGTGGCCGACAATAGGGAGGTGCCTTGACCGCCTCCAGATATAGCTGCCCCAAACAGACTGTAAGGCAACACTGGAGATCCCGCGACAATTCCAGAGACCCCGCTAATGCCCGTATCGATAGCATTCGCGGTATTTTGCGGCAGCCCGGCAGCTTGCAAACCTTGCGAGGTGAACGTGTCGGTGCCCCTCAATCCCGCTTGAATTTGGTCAATCCCGTGAGCTGCCACCGCTCCACCCGCGACAGCTCCAACAACTGTCTCGCTAGTCACCAGAGCAATTCCTGCTCCGGTTAGAGTTTCAAATCCACCGCCAGCAACCTGCAATCCCTGCTGCCACGTAAACAACCCCAGCGGATCAGTCATGTTCAGCGGATCATTCCGGACATATGCATATAAATTGGTGCCGCCGGCATAGCCGATCGGGTCGGGCTGGAGGAAGCGGCCCCAGGTCGGGGAGTACCTGCGGGTGCGGTAATAATAGAGGCCGGAGGGCTGTGACGTGCTGCCGGCGGTTTCGGGGTCGAAGCGGCGGGCGGTATACCGAAAGGTGCCCGAGGTCGCGGTTGGGTTTTCGCCGAAGGGCTGGTAGCCGCTCTTCGACAGGGTGCCGCCCGAGTCAAGGGTGCCGATGATCGAGCCTTGGATGTCGGTGATCATCGTCTCGCGCGTGCCCAAAGCGGCATTCATTTGGTTCAGGACGGCGTCGGGGCCCTGGCCGAAGGCGTACCAGCGCCGCGCCGCGCCGCTCGCCCCGTCGTATTCGAGAACCTCGCGGTTGTCGTAGTCGGTGACGAACAAGGTCGTCGTCGATCCCACCGTCTTCGACTTGCGCCGGCCTTGCGCGTCGTAGGCGTAGCTCGCGACCGTGGTCGCCCCCTGCTTGATGCTGGTCAGCCGGCTCTCGGCATCATAGAGATATGTGAACACCCCGTCGTAGGTCGGGTTGCCGTTGCCGTCATAGGTCGGGTGCACCGTGCCGATGGCGGTGTACTGGTTCAAATTGTTGGCGGTGTAGGCGGTCGTCGTGGTGGTGCTGTTCGGCGGGTAGGACCACCAGCTGCTGTCGGTCGCGGTCTGGCTGGTGCGCCGGTTGGTCGCGTCGTAGCCGTGCGCGAAGGCGACCGTGCTTGCCGCGGGCGCGGTCTGGGCCGCGGCCGGGGTCCAGCCGACGAGGCGCGGCCGGTTCATCGCGTCGTATGTCGTGGTCGCGGCGTAGCCGGCGGTGGTCGAAGGCGCGGCGATCGCCGCGCTGAAGTCGCTCACGCTGGTGATCCTGCCGGCGAGGTCCCAGCCATAGCTGACCGTCGCCTCGCCCGGCGCGGCCTTGGTCGCGAGCCGGTTCAAGGTGTCATAGGTGTAGCTGATCGTGTCGCCTCGCCGGGTTTTGCGCGACAGGGTGTTGGAGTTGGCGTCGTAGCTGTAGCTTTCCGTGCTGCTGTCCGGGTAGGTCGTCGCCGCGAGCCGGTCGAGCCCGTCATAGGCGTAGCCGGTGGTGTTGCCGTTGGCGTCGCCGAGGCCGGCGAGAAGTTGCCGTTAGGGTCGGTCAGCGAGACGACATCGCCCAACGCGCTGTAGCCCATCACGACCGTCTGGTTCAGCCGCCCGGCGCCGGCGTCGCGGATGATCGAAACCGGATTGCCGAAGCCGTCATAGGCATACCGGGTGACCGCGCCGAGCGGGTCGGTCGCGCTCAGCACCTGGCCGACGCCGTTATAGGTAAAGCGCCGCGTCACGTTGAAATGCCCGCTCCCACCGGCATCGGCGACGGTCGAGACGAGGTTGCCGGTCGCGGCATCATAGCTCATCGTCGTGACCAGGCCGAGCGGGTCGGTGATCCGGGTCGGCTTGTTGTAGGTCGCATCGTAGGCATAGCTCGTCACCAGCGGCGCCAGCGGCGAGCCCGGTTTCGGCGTCCGCGTCACCTGGATCACGTTCTGCTCGAGGTCGGGCGAATACGCATAGCCGGTCGCGCCGCCCTCGGGCAGGGTCGCCAGGATCAGCCGGCCGGTCCCGTCATACTGGCTGCTCGCGACATCGACGACGCCGTTCTGCTGAGCCGTGTCGTTGAACACATCGCCAAAACCGGCGCTCAGCACAAAGGCGTCCTTGATCACCCGCCCGCCCGGCGTCTGGTAGGTGATGTGGCGGTCGCCGGCCGGATCGACCAATTCGCTGCGCGACCCGGCGAGATAGAAGGTCGAGGCCGCGCCGTTGGCGTGGCCTGCCGGGGCTGCAAACGGCAATAGAGTAAGCTATCACAGTAACCGAGGCGCCGTCGTACTCCAGGATTTTGTAGTTGTCGGCACCCATTTCAGACGACAATCAGGCGATCTTCAGTCTTTATGGTGTAGGACTTGTATTGCTTCGAATCATCGAATATCGCGAGGTGACCGCCGCCGTTGAACGATAGTTGCAGCGTGCCCTCGGAATCTCCAATGGCAGCCTCAACGACATCGTTGATGAAGACGGCGACGCTGCACGCTCCATTTCGGAAGTCTTCGTATTTCCGATCGCCATTTGGTGTGGAGCATTCGATAGAAGACGTAACGGTCACGCACACGCGTCCATCAAAATTCAATATCAAATCATGCGCACCGATACACATTTGCAGGAGAGTCTTTCCCTGGAAGAACGTTAAGTCGACGTTAACTGGTAGACCATACATATTCACTGCCCCTGCTGTGGTGGTAGCGGAACATGCGTTTGTGCCCTCGCTTCGGGCCGGCTGACATTCCCCGGCGGTTTGCCGGTAGCTGGATTGATCGGCTGGCCGAACTCATTTGTCTGCACCCAATACCCATTCGGGTACTGCTCAGTGGGGGGCATTACCCGCACTGAATGTCCAGGCGGCAGATCCATAGGAGGCGGTCGGGCAGGATTTGTCGGCTCAACGAAGTTCGGCGACGGCCTTGGCCCTCCGCGGCCGATACCGCCGCCTCCACACCCGAACGTGCTTACAAAGCAGGGCTGCCCGAAGGCGTGCAGCATCTCAGAGGGGCTGAAAAGCCAAGCAAGCTGCACGTTTGGGCTTGTTTTCCCTAGGTCCACCCCTCCTGTAACCTCGTTTGCAGCATCTTGAGAAGTTACGGGACCGACGATTCCGATCGCAGCGGCCGCGGGTTGGCCACGCGGTAGCGGCGACGCGGTCGGCATATCAGCAACCAGCCCCATAGAATCAGTTAGGTTCAGCGAATCGTTGTCAACATAGGCATACAGATTCGCCCCGGCGGGGTAGCCGATCGGGTCGGGTTGCAGGAAGCGGCCCCAGGTCGGGGAATACATCCGCGCCCGGTAGTAATAGAGGCCGCTCGGCTGCGATGTGCTGGCGGCGGTTTCGGGGTCGAAGCGGCGGGCGGTGTAGCGGTAGGTGCCGGTCAAGACCGCGGGGTTTTCGCCGAAGGGCTGGTAGCCGCTCTTGGTCAGGGCGCCGCCGGAATCGAGGGTGCCGATGATCGAGCCCTGGATGTCGGGGATCAGCGTGGTGCGGGTGCCGGCGGCGACGTTCATCTGGTTGAGCACCGCGTCCGGGCCTTGGCCGAAGGAATACCAGCGCTGCACCGCGCCGGTGGTGCCGTCGTATTCCAAGACCTCGCGGTTGTCGGCGTCGGTGACGAAGAGGGTGGTCGTGGAGCCTGCGGTTTTGCGCTTCCGGCGGCCCTGGGCGTCGTAGGCGTAGGTGGCGATCGTAGTCGCCCCCTGCTTGACCGAGGTCAGCCGGCTCTCGGCGTCCTAGCCGTAGGTGAAGGCGCCGTCATAGGTCAGGTTGCCGTTGCCGTCATAGGTCGGGATGCGCCGTGCCGACGGCGGTGTACTGGTTGAGGTTGTTCGCGGTGTAGGCGGTGGTGGTCGTCGTCGGTTCGCCGGGTAGGACCACCAGCTGTTGTCGGTCGCGGTCTGGCTGGTGCGCCGGTTCGTGGGATCGTAGCCGTGATTGAAGGTGACGGCACTCGCCGCGGGGGCGGTCTGCGCCGTGGCCGGGCTCCAGCTCACCAGACGCGGCCGGTTCATCGCGTCCCAGGTCGTGGTCGCCGTGTAGCTCGCCGTCGTCGAGGGGGCGGCGATGGCCGCGCTGGTGTCGCCGACGCTGGTCAGCCGGCCGGCGAGGTCGTAGGCATAGGTCACCGTCGCCTCGCTCGGCGCGACCTTGGTCTTCAGTCGGTTCAGGGTGTCCCAGGTGAACGAGATCGTGTCGCCCTTGCGGGTCTTGCGGCTGAGCACATTGCCGTTGGCGTCGTAGGCCAGGGTCTCGGTGCTGCTGTCCGGGAAGGCGGTCGACGAGAGCCGGTCGAGCCCGTCATAGGCGTAATTGGTGGCGTTGCCGTTGGCGTCGCCGAGGCTAGCGAGGAGCCCGTCCGGGGTGTAGCCGAGCGCCAGGAGCGGCGCGCTCTGGATCGCCGGGTTGAAGGTGGCGGTGCGGCGGCTCATCGCGTCGTAGGCATAGGTGGTGATCCGCCCGGCCGGGTCCATGACCCGCGCCAGCCGGTCGGCCGCATCATAGGCATAACGGGTGACGTTGCCGTTGGCGTCGGTCGCGCTGGCGAGCCGGCCCGAGGGGGTATAGGTGGCGCTGGTCGTCGCCAGCACCGCGCCCGCCGCCGATTGCCGGGTCTGCAAGAGCCGCCCGTCGGGATCGTAGCCGTAGGCGGTGACCAGCGCCAGCGGCGCCGGCGGCGCGGTCACCGCGATGAGCCGCCGGGCCGCATCGTAGGTGCTCTGCGAGACGTTGCCGTTGGGGTCGGTCAACGAGCCGACATCGCCGAGCGCGTCGTAGCCCATCGCCACGGTCTGGTTCAGCCGCCCGGCGCCGGCGTCGCGCACGATCCGGGTCGGGTTGCCGAGTCCGTCATAGGTGAACCGGGTCACCGTGCTGAGCGGGTCGGTCGCGGTCAGCACCTGGTCCTGCGCGACGGCGCGTCGTGTTGAAGTGACCGCTGCCTGCCGCCGGCATCGGCGACGATCGCCACGAGGCTGCCAGTCGCCGGGGCAACCGGCCACAGATGGGGCCACCGGTACGAGGCATCGGGTACACTCGACGCGATGCTGTCGCGATGGCCAGCGCGCCAAATCCACGACGCTTCGGTGATGGAGCCGTAGTACCAAGGTCATCGATCCGGTTGCCGAAGGGGGGCCAATGATCGCATTTTGAATACAAATTCGCTGACGTAACCGGCAGGAGAATCAAGCCACTCCGGGGGAAGCCCCGCCTCGAGGAGACGGATCAAGTATTTTGATCGCTCGAAGGCGTGCTCCATGTCGACATCGAGCTGTCTTGACACGAACAGATGGAGGCCGCGAACACCGAATGTACAATCGAATCGTCGCTTCCGCCCTTTACATAGCAGGAAGTGCGCCGTTCCTTCGGTCACATTCGCCTCAAACCTTTGGATTGTCGCTGCTCCTGAAGCACTCTGGCGAACACATGCTTCTGGAAGGGCTGCAAAAACAACGTTGAAACTCGGCCGTCTCCTCCGGTCAAACTGGATTTCCACAGTGGGCCAACAGGGACCGACACGTCGTTGTATAGGAAGGCAGTTCGCTCCGACCACATCGGGATTACCCCCGGCATAGTCGCCGTAGCGGCCGAACCCGGCCTGCTCGAATGGTGGAACAAGTTCGTCAAGAACTCGCTGAACCAGGTTTCCTGTGACGGCCGGGACCATCTGACGCCACCGATCAAACCGGCTGATGAGATCGGTCATCACTTTCCGGGCAAGGCTCCTGCGCTGGCTGCTCCAATTCCAGCTCCGACCATTCCCGAGACTGTCGGGTAATCCCAATAGTGCACAGTGAGATTGTCGCCAAGCAGACTCTGCGCAGCCCTCTGAGGCCCAGACAATTGGCTCGTGCCAAATTTCGACTTTACGAAACTTCCGCTGGAGAGAAGGAAATCAAATGTGGAGCGGCCCACCCCGTTCGGTGCGCTGCGTGCGACAACGGTGTCGCCTCGGAACATAATCGCAGCCGCCGAAAGCCCTTCGCCTATGTCGCCTTTGATCGAGGTGGGGACAAACGTCTTGAATGCATATGGAACGATGCCCCCCGCCACAGCACCTCCCACGGCTCCAAGAGCGGTGTCAGCGGCAAGACTCCGAGCGCTTAAATTTCCTTCTAATCCGTGAGTTACCAGATTGCTTGCCGCCCCAGCGGCCGCCCCAGCACAGGCCGGTCCACATACCGTGGCAGCAGCGCCGCCCGCCGCGCCGCCAACGATCGCCCCCGCATAGGCCGAGCCAGAGCTCAGTCTCCAGTACCACAGATCGCTGCCGGCTTGGAAAAGCAGGCCGCCCCCGGCTCCAACAACAGCACCAGAGATGGCCGGCTTTGTCTGGACAGCTTTCCGCTCTCGATAAGTGGAAGCTCTGCCGGTTGCCGTCGTGGTGTGCCGTTTTCGGGGCGGCACGCCGGGAGGGCGTCGCCCGACCGAAGTGACACCCCGAAAACGGCGGCGAAATTCATGCTGCCGCACGCTGCGGCAAGTGGTGGAAGTAGGCTTGATCGGGGGTTTGAGCGTCAAGGCTCGAATGCGGCCGCTTGCGGTTGTAGAAGTCCAGATAACGGCCGATCGAAGCGCGTGCCTCGCCGACGCTGTCGTAGGCCCGCAGATAGACCTCTTCATATTTGATCGAGCGCCAGAGCCGTTCGACGAAGACGTTGTCCCGCCACGATCCCTTGCCGTCCATGCTGATGGCGATCGCCTTCGTCAGCAGCACATCGGTGAACGCGGCGCTGGTGAATTGGCTTCCTTGGTCCGTGTTGAAAATCTCGGGCCTGCCGTGCTTCGCCAGCGCCTCCTCGACCGCCTCGAGGCAGAACTCGACCTCCATCGTGATCGAGAGCCGCCAAGCCAGGACCCGGCGGCTGAACCAGTCGACCACGGCAGCCAGATAGACGAAGCCACGCGCCATCGGGATGTAGGTGATGTCCATCGCCCACGCCTGGTTCGGCCGCTCGACCGCCACGGAGCGCAGCAGATACGGGTAGATCTTGTGGCCCGGCGCCGGGCTTGGATGTGTTCGGCCGGCGGTAGATCGCCGTGATGCCCATCCGCTTCATCATCGTGGACACGCGCTGGCGGCCGATCGCGACGCCCTCGCCACGCAACAGATCGCGCAGCATTCGGCTGCCCGCGAACGGGTAGTCGAGATGCAGCTCGTCGATCCGCCGCATCACCGCCAGAGCGGCCGGCGCCACCGGCCGCGGCCGATAGTAAAGGCCGCTGCGGCTCAGCTTCAGGACCGCCGCCTGCCGGGTCAGCGATAGCTCGTGTGAACGGTCGATCATCGCTTTGCGCTCAGCATGCCGGCCTTGCTGAGCGCGCCGGCCAAAAAATCGTTCTCCAGCGCCAGCTCGCCGATCTTGGCGTGCAGCGCCTTCAAATCCACCGCCGGCGCCGCCTCCGGGCCCGCCGCTCCGGAGCCGAACACCCCGGCCGCCCCGTCGAGAAGCTGCGCCTTCCAGCTCGTGATCTGGTTCGCATGGACATCGAAGAGCTGCGCCAGCTCCGCCAGCGTCTTCTCACCCTTGATGGCCGCCAATGCCACCTTCGCCTTGAAGGCCGGTGTGTGGTTCCGGCGTGCCCGTCTCGTCATCTCTCTCTCCTGATCCGCGGCCACCCTGGCCGCTGTCAGGCAGAAAATCCACTTATCCCGCTGCCCAGATTCCCCAGGCCACCTCTTACCTACACATGCGGGGCAATTCCCACTCGGGTCCGTTAGATTGAGAGGGTTATTATCAGCGTATGCATACAGGTTGCTGCCGCCGGCGTAGCCGATCGGGTCGGGCTGGAGGAAGCGGCCCCAGGTCGGGGAATACATCCGCGTCCGATAATAGTAGAGGCCGGAGGGCTGGGCGGTGCTGCCGGCGGTCTCGGGGTCGAAGCGGCGGGCGGTGTAGCGGTAGGTGCCGGTCAAGACCGCGGGGTTTTCGCCGAAGGGCTGGTAGCCGCTCTTGGCGAGCGTGCCGCTGGATTCGAGGGTGCCGATGATCGAGCCCTGGATGTCGGGGATCATCGTGGTGCGGGTGCCGGCAGATACATTCATTTGGTTGAGCACCGCGTCCGGGCCTTGGCCGAAGGCGTACCAGCGCTGCACCGCGCCGGAGGTTCCGTCGTATTCCAAGACCTCGCGGTTGTCGGCGTCGGTGACGAAGAGCGTGGTTGTGGAGCTTGCGGTTTTGCGCTTCCGGCGGCCCTGGGCGTCGTAGGCGTAGCTGGCGATCGTGGTCGCCCCCTGCTTGACGCTGGTCAGCCTGCTTTCGGCGTCATAGGCGTAGGTGAAGGCGCCGTCATAGGTCAAATTGCCGTTGCCGTCATAGGTCGGATGCGCCGAGCCAACGGCGGTGTATTGGTTCAGGTTGTTGGCGGTGTAGGCGGTGCTGCCGGCGATGGCCGCCGGATAGGACCACCAGCTGCTGTCGGTCGCGGTCTGGCTGATGCGGCGGTTGGTCGGGTCGTAGCCGTGGGCGAAGGTGACCGCGCTCGCCGTGGGTGCGGTCTGCGTGGCGGCCGGGCTCCAGTTCACCTTGGCCGGCCGGTTCATCGCGTCCCAGCTGGTCGTGGCCGCTGTAGCTCGGCGTGGTCGAAGGCACGGCGATCGCGGCGCTGAAGTCGCTCACGCTGGTGATCCTGCCGGCAAGGTCCCAGCCGTAGCTGACCGTCGCCTCGCCCGGCGCGGCCTTGGTCGCGAGCCGGTTCAGGGTGTCATAGGTGTAGCTGATCGTGTCGCCTCGCCGGGTTTTGCGCGACAGGGTGTTGGAGTTGGCGTCGTAGCTGTAGCTTTCCGTGCTGCTGTCCGGGTAGGTCGTCGCCGCGAGCCGGTCGAGCCCGTCATAGGCGTAGCCGGTGGTGTTGCCGTTGGCGTCGCCGAGGCTGGCGAGCAGCCCGTCCGGGGTGTAGCCGAGCGCCAGGAGCGGCGCGCTCTGGATCGCCGGGTTGAAGGTGGCGGTGCGGCGGCTCATCGCGTCGTAGGCATAGGTGGTGATCCGCCCCGCCGGGTCCGCCACCCGCGCCAGCCGGTCGGCCGCATCATAGGCATAGCGGGTGACGTTGCCGTTGGCGTCGGTCGCGGTGGCGAGCTTGCCCGAGGGGGTATAGGCGGCGCTGGTCGTCGCCAGCACCGCGCCCGCCGCCGATTGCCGGGTCTGCAAGAGCCGCCCGTCGGGATCGTAGCCGTAGGTGGTGACGAGCGCCAGCGGCGCCGGCGGCGCGGTCACCGTCGTCAGCCGCCGGGCGGCATCGTAGGTGCTCGTGGTGACGTTGCCGTTGGGGTCGGTCAGCGAGACCACATCGCCGACGCGCTGTAGCCCATCGCCACGGTCTGGTTCAGCCGCCCGGCGCCGGCGTCGCGGATGATCGAGATCGGGTTGCCGAAGCCGTCATAGCTGTATTGGGTCACCGTGCCGAGCGGGTCGGTCGCGCTCAGCACCTGGCCGACGCTGTTATAGGTGAAGCGCCGCGTCGCGTTGAAATGCCCGCCGCCGCCGGCATCGGCGGTGATCGAGAGCAAATTCCCGGCCGCCGCATCGTAGGTCATCGTCGTGACCAGCCCCAACGGGTCGGTGATCCGGGTCGGCTTGTTCCAGACCGGGTCGTAGGCATAGCTCGTCACCAGCGGCGCCAGCGGCGAGCCCGGCTTCGGCGTCTGCGTCACCCCGACAATGTTCTGCCGGAGGTCCGGCGACCAAGTGTACCCCGTCGTGCCGCCCTCGGGCCGGGTCGCCAGGATCAGCCTCCCGGCCCCGTCGTATTGGTTGCTCGCGACATCGACCACGCCGTCCTGCTGAGCGGTGTCGTTGAACACGTTGCCAAAACCGGCGCTCAGCACAAAGGCGTCCTTGATCACCCGCCCGCCCGGCGTCTGGTAGGTGATTTGGCGGTCGCCGGCCGGGTCGGCCAACTCGCTGCGCGACCCGGCGAGGTAGAAAGAGGAGGTGGCGCCGTTGGCGTTCTGCTGCCGGTAGACCCGGCCGAGGCCATCGTAGGTGTTGGTCACGAACGGGCTCGCGGGCTGGGTCGGATAGAAGATCTGCGCCAGACGCCCGGCGCCGTCATAGGCGAAGACGGTCTGGTTCGACAGCGGGTCGCTGTAGCCGGCGAGGTTGCCGCCGGCATCGTAGGCGTAGCTCACCTGCCGTCCGGTGTCGTCGGTCACCACCGCCAGATGCGGACCGCTGTAGGACAGCGCCAGGCTGCGCCCGAGATTGTTCGCGACGTTGGTCAGATAGCTCCGGCCGTTGTAGCTGTAGCCATAGGCAAAGCCGACCGCCATGCCGTCGGGGAAGCCCCAGCCGGCGATCTGCCCGTTGCCGGCCGAGCCGAGGGGGGTGAAGGCGATCTGCGTCAGGTCCTTCCCGGTGTAGGTGAAGCTGGTGTAGTTGCCGGAGCTGTCCGGGATGCTGCCGGTCAGCACCACGGCCGAGCCGATCGGCGCGCTGTAGGTGGCGCTCGGGCTGCCGTCGGCATGCGGCAGCAGGGTGAACTCCTCGCTGGTCATCGGCCACGATACGAGGACCGCGTTGTTGGTCAGCTGGTCGGTCAGCCAACGGTTGACGATCCAGGCGACCGTCAGCGGCTTGGCGCTCTCGGCGCTCTTCAGCAGACGGCAGGCTCCCGGACGACGCGGCTCAGTAGCGGTAGTGGTCGGGCTTGAACGGGCCGGCGGAGGCGACGCCGAGATAGCCGGCCTGGGTCGGGCTCAGCGTGGTCAGCTTGACCCCGAGCTTGTCGAGGTGGAGGGCGGCGACCTTCTCGTCGAGGTGCTTGGGCAACAGGTAGACCTTGTTCTCGTACCGGCCGTCATCGCGCCACAGCTCGATCTGGGCCAGCACCTGGTTGGTGAAGGATGCGCTCATCACAAAGCTCGGATGGCCGGTGGCGCAGCCCAAATTGACCAGCCGCCCCTTGGCCAGCACGATCAGCCGCTTGCCGTCGGGGAAGACGACCTCGTCGACCTGCGGCTTGACTTCCTCCCAGGGATAGTTGCGCAAGGCCTCGATCTGGATCTCGCTGTCGAAATGGCCGATGTTGCAGACGATGGCGCGGTCCTTCA
>CAVQSZ010000007.1:0-17313 GCA_963716115.1 uncultured Alphaproteobacteria bacterium | reverse complement strand
CGCAGGACGACGGAACAGGTTCACGGCTGTTATCCGGCGCCGGCGAGCCCATATCCCAGCCGAGGCAGGCGATCGAGGATGCGATGATGCGAGTGCTGGCGGCAGCGGAAGCGGCGGTGGCGGCGAGGAAGGCGGCGCTCGGGCCATTGCCGGAATGGGATTCGTCCGACCTCTATCCCGGCCCCGACAGCGAGGCGCTGACGCACGACCTTGCCCGCCTCGCCGAGGAGGCCGAAGCCTTTCGCGCGCGCTGCCAGGGGCGTCTGGGCGAGCTCTCGGGCGCCGAGCTCGGCGCCGCGGTCGAAGCCTACGAGCGGCTGCAGGAAGCGAGCGGCCGGGTCATCAGCTACGCCTCGCTTATTCATGCCGGCAACATCGCCGACCCCGAGATCGGCCGCTTCTTTCAGACGATGCAGGAAAAGATCAACGCGGTCTCGACGACCTTGTTGTTCTTCGCGCTCGAGATCAACCGCCTCGACGATGCCGAGATCGAGGCCAAATCCGCCGACCCGGCGCTCGCCCGCTATCGCCCGTGGCTGCGCGACACCCGCGCCTTCCGCCCGCACCAGCTGTCGGACGAGGTCGAGAAGCTGCTGCACGAGAAATACGTCGCCGGCCGCGCCGCCTGGACCCGGCTCTTCGACGAGACCATCGCCGATCTGCGCTTCCCGTTCCGCGGCCGCGTGCTGACCGAGCCCGAAGCGCTCGACCTGTTGTCGGAGCGCGACCCGGCGGTCCGCCGCGAGGCCGGTCTGAGCATCGGCGAGGTGCTGGCCCGGAACGCGCGCACCTTTGCGCTGATCACCAACACCCTCGCCAAGGACAAGGAGATCGAGGACCGCTGGCGCGGGTTCGCGCGGCCGATCTCGTCGCGCAACCTCGGCAATTTCGTCGAGGACGAGGTGGTCGACGCGCTGATCGCGGCGGTGCGCGCGAGCTATCCGTCGCTCTCCCACCGCTATTACAAGCTGAAGGCGCGCTGGCTCGGCGTCGAGGCGCTCGATTTCTGGGACCGCAACGCGCCGCTGCCTGAGGACGACGATCGCACGATCCCATGGCCCGAGGCGCGGGAGACCGTGCTCGCCGCCTATCGCGCCTTTTCCCCCGACCTCGCCGCGATCGGCGGTCGGTTTTTTGCCGGGCGCTGGATCGACGCGCCGGTGCGGCCCGGCAAGGCGACCGGCGCCTTCGCCCACCCGACCGTGCCGAGCGCGCATCCCTATCTGTTGCTCAACTACCAGGGCCGGGTGCGCGACGTGATGACCCTGGCGCACGAGCTCGGCCATGGCGTCCATCAGGTATTGGCCGGGCATCAGGGCTATCTGATGGCCGACACGCCCTTGACCCTGGCCGAGACCGCCTCGGTGTTTGGCGAGATGCTGACTTTCCGCGCTGTGCTGGCGCGCGAGGCCGACCCGCTGCGGCGCAGGATCATGCTCGCCGGCAAGGTCGAGGACATGCTGAACACGGTCATCCGCCAGATCGCCTTTGTCGGCTTCGAGGAGCAGGTCCATGACGAGCGGCGCGAGGCCGAGCTGACCCCGGACCGGCTGGGCGAGATCTGGCTCCAGGTGCAGCGCGAGAGCCTGGGACCGGCGTTGCGCCTCGACGGCGCCTACCGCCATTACTGGTCCTACATCCCGCATTTCATCCACACGCCCTTCTATGTTTACGCCTATGCGTTTGGCGACTGCCTGGTGAACTCGCTCTACGCGGTTTACGAGGATGCGCACCAAGGCTTCGCCGAGCGCTACCTCGACCTGCTGCGCGCCGGCGGCGCGTTGCGGCACCGAGAGCTCTTGGCCCCGTTCGGCCTCGACGCCGCCGACCCCGCCTTCTGGTCGAAGGGGCTCGCGGTCGTCTCAGGCTTTATCGACGAGCTCGAAGCGCTGGGGTGATACAATGGATCCAGACTTCGCGATCGAAGGAAGGGTGACATGACCACCTATACTTTCAAGGTCGTCGTCGAGCCCGATGAAGATCGCTGGCGCGCTTATTGCGCGCCGCTCGAAGCACAGGGGGCCGCGACCTGGGGCTGCACCCGCGAGGAGGCGCTCCAGAACATTCGCGAGGTGCTGGAGATGATCGTCGCCGAGTTGGTCGAGGAAGGCAAAACAGTGCCGGCCAATGTCGCGGTTTCGGAGGAGCCGCTGGTCGCCGTCACTGTATGAGCCGGATCGACTGGCGACGGCTGCGCAACCTCACGGCGCGCGAGATCATCAACGCGCTCGTCCGTGACGGATTTGTATTCCACAATCAGCGCGGCTCCCATCAACGCTATCACCACGCGGACGGACGCCGAGTGACTGTCACATTTCACCGGGCCGGCGACACCTTTCCGATCGGAACGCTGCGCTCGATGATCGAGCTTCAGGCTAAATGGACGGAAGACGACCTTCGTCGCCTTTCCCTTGTCGGGTAGGTTGCGCCGGTGACCGACGACAATTCCTTTACCGGCCGGGTGCGGCGGTATGCGCAGGTGTCGACCGCGATGGGCGGGCTTGCGGCGCGGCTCGCCGGCGAGCGCTATCTCGGCCTCAGCCTCGACCGCGGCCGGCACGCGGCTGAGCTGAAGGTCGTGCTCGGCGGCATCAAGGGGCCGCTGATGAAGGTGGCGCAATTGCTGGCCACGATCCCCGAGGCGCTGCCGCGCGAATATGTCGAGGAGCTGGCGCAGCTGCAGGCGAACGCGCCGGCGATGGGCTGGCCCTTCGTGCGCCGCCGCATGGCCGGCGAATTGGGCGCGGACTGGCAGAGCCGGTTTCGCGATTTCGAGAAGATTGCGGCGCGCGCCGCCTCGCTCGGCCAGGTGCACCGGGCGACCGCGCTCGACGGCGCACCGCTCGCCTGCAAATTGCAGTACCCGGACATGGCCTCGGCGGTCGAGGCCGATCTGCGCCAGCTGCGTCTGGCGATGGGCCTTTACGAGCGCTGGGACCGCGCGGTCACCACCGCCGAGATCCACGCCGAGATCGCCGACCGGCTGCGCGAGGAGCTCGATTACGAGCGCGAGGCCGCGCATATGCGGCTTTACGCCGGGATCCTGCGCGGCGAGCCCGGCGTCGCCGTGCCGACGCCGCTTGCCGAATTGTCGACCCGGCGGCTGCTGACGATGACCTGGCTCGACGGCGCGCCGATCCTCGATGCCGCCGAGGCCCCGCCGGCGCGGCGCAACGCGGTCGCGCGCCATATGTTCCGCGCCTGGTATCTGCCGTTCTACCGTTACGGGGCGATCCACGGCGACCCGCATCTCGGCAACTACACGGTGACGCCGGAGGGCGGCGTCAACCTGCTGGACTACGGCTGCATCCGAATTTTCCGCGCCCCGTTCGTGCGCGGCGTCATCGACCTCTACCACGCCCTGGAGCGCGGCGACCGCGACCTCGCGGTCCATGCCTATGAGAGCTGGGGCTTCGGCAATCTGTCCGGCGAGATGATCGAGGTGCTGAACCGCTGGGCGCGCTTTGTCTACGGCCCATTGCTCGACGACCGCGAGCGGCCGATCCAGGACAAGGAGAGCGGCGCCTACGGGCGCGAGGCCGCCGAGACCGTGCACCGCGACATCCGCCGGCTCGGCGGCATCCGGCCGCCGCGCGAGTTCGTCTTTATGGACCGCGCGGCGATCGGGTTGGGCTCGGTGTTCCTGCATCTGAAGGCGCGGCTCAACTGGCATCGCCTGTTTCACGAGCTGATCGACGATTTCGACGAAGCCAGGCTCGCCGGCCGGCAGGTTGCGGCGCTGGCCGCGGCCGGAGTGCCGCCGCCCGGCTGAGGCTTCGCCCGACGCCGCCGGCCCGTGCGTTCCGCAGCGGATCCCGCAAAATCGAAACGGCGGCCCGAGGGCCGCCGTTCCGCCATGGGTGCGGGTTTAGGACCGCGCGCGCTTTCTGCGGCGGATCACCCCGAACCCTGCGAGCGCTGCGCCCAGAATAGCGAGCGAGCCCGGCTCGGGCGTCGCGAACGACGCGGTGCCGCTGATGTCGAACACCTCGAGGAAGATGTTGTCGTCGTCGCTCGGATTGACCGTATGCAACGTGGCGCTGGTGTCGCCGACATTGAAGATGTTGCCCAAATCGTAGTGCTCGTGATCCTGACCCACCAACGGGTTCGGGAACGGCGTGAATGGATCGTCCTTCGACCCGGCATTGTTTCCGCCCACGGTGATCAGGTTGCCGTCGGCGCATTCCGCATCCTGAGCATCGTCGCAATGGCCGGCTACGTCGGTCAGGGTGGCGCCGTTGACCGTGATCGTCGAGACCTGGTTGGAGTTGGTCGGGTTGTGCGGGTCGGGCCCGTCGAAGCTGAAGCCGTCGCCGATCATCATCTGCGCCGTGAAGCCGGCCGGCAACGCGGTAAAGCTGACATGGGACGTGTCGCCCGTCGACGACGAGAACCCGTCGAGGACCGAGATCGTGTGCGTCGTCGGTTGCACCGTCGGGTTGGACCAGACGACGACCAGAGCCTCGCCGTCCTGGGAGCCGTTGGTTTCCTTCGCGGTCCAGGTCGTGGTCGATCCGAGGGTGATGTTGTTCTGGACAAAGCTGGTCACGTCGGCGCGATAGGCTTGCAGGCCGGCGACGGCGTTGGTGCCCAACGCCGTGAAGGTCGGGGCGACCGAGCTCGCTCCGAGATTGAGGGTGGTGCCGCTGGGGTTGCCGCTTCCCGGCTGGCCGAACATCGAGCTGTACAGATAGGCCGCCTGGATCGTCGACCCGGTCGGGACCAGCGATTGCAGCGTGCAGCTCTGGGTGGTCGAGCCGCAGCCGTCGGTCGACACCGCCTCGTTGCCGGTAAAGCTGTTGAACAGCGACAGCGACGCGTTCGCCTGCCCCGCCGCGCCGGCGCCGGCGAGCATGGTGGCGGCCAGCAGCCCTGCCCTCTTGGTCCAAATGTCCATGGTCTCTACTCCGTGATTTTTGCCTCGCCCTACTCTCAAGCAACATCCGTGCCATACCTGTCGGATCAATTGGTTAAGAATTTCGGGGACGGGTCGACCGGCGGATTTGTAAGAAATTCCGACGGGTTTGCGGGCTTGGCCGGCGCGGATTTCCGGTCGCCCGACCGAACGGCCATATCATGCCGGTTGACAGGCCGTTCTGCGCCTGGGGGGTGACGGTTGTCGACGTCAGACGTTTGTAACCTTACCGGCGATTTGGCGTGTAAAAGTCTCCGACGATCGCATTCCCGGCCCGTCGCCTCGCGCCGCCGACTTGCCGGAGGAGCCGGTTTCGGTCAAATGTCGGCTGCGATGCAAGCCTCCTATTGTGGGCAAAGCGCGGCGACCCCGGGCCGCCCGCCCGCCCCTGCCGATGCCCCCTAGCCGGCCGCCGCCGTCGGGCCGTCGCGCGCCGGCCGCGCCGCAGGCGCCTGCGGGGGCGGCGGGCCGCAGCTTCGCGGCCGCCGTCGCGCTGCAGCGTCAAGGCCGGCCGGCTGCGGCGGAGCAGCTCTACCAGTCGATCCTCGGCTTCGACGCCGCGCATTTTGGCGCCCTTTACAATCTGGGGTTCATGCGGCTGCAGCAGGGGCGGCGCGAGGAGGCGGCGCGGCTGTTGCGCAAGGCGCTGAAGGCGCAGCCGCGATCGGCCGAGGCGTGGAACGCGCTGGGCATCGTCCAGCATACCGCGGGGCAGTTCCGCGAAGCGGCCGCCAGCTTCGAGAAGTCCCTCGTGCTGGACCCGACGCGAGCGCAGGCGCACAACAATCTCGGCGCCTCGCTGCACCTGCTCGATCGCCGGGATCGGGCGATCGAGAGCTACCGGCGGGCGCTGGCGCTCGATCCGGGCTACGCCGACGCGCACCGCAACCTCGGCAACGCGTTGCAAGGCCTCGGACGGATCGACGAGGCGCGCCGCGCCTACGAGGCCGCAATCGACGCCGCGCCGCGGCAGGCGGGGCTCTATCTGAGCCTTTCCGACTGCAAGCGCTTCGCCGCCGGAGACCCGCATCTGGCGGCGATGGAGAGCCTGGCGCGCGAGGCCGACCGATTGCCCGAGGACGAGCGCATCAGCCTGCGGTTCGCGCTGGCCAAGGCGTTGGCGGATATCGGCGAATATGCGCGCTCGTGGGACCAGCTGGTGGCCGGCAACGCCCTGAAGCGGCGACGCCTCGCCTATGACGAGCCGGCGGTCCTGGAGCATTTCGCCACGGTGCGCGCCGCGTTCACGCCCGCCTGGATCCGCGACCGGCGCGGCGCCGGCGACCCGTCGACGGTCCCGGTCTTCGTGATCGGCATGATGCGCTCGGGGACGACGCTGATCGAGCAGATCCTGGCAAGCCATCCGGCGGTCGCCGGGGCCGGCGAGCGCGCCGATTTCGCGCTCGCGGTCGAGGCGGTCGCGCCCGGCCTCGCCGGCCGCGGGTCGGGATACCCCGCCGCCGTCGCGGCGCTGTCGGCGAAGCAGATCAGGGAGATCGGCGCCCGCTACCTGGCGGGCATGCGCCGGGGCCGCGCCGGCGCGGCGCGCATCGTCGACAAGATGCCGACCAACTTTCTGCTCGCCGGGCTGATCGCGACGGCGTTGCCCAACGCGCGGATCATCCACGCGCGGCGCGACCCGCTCGACACCTGCCTGTCCTGCCTGGCGACGCTGTTTCGCGGGGATCTGCCGTTCGCCTACGATGCGGGCGAGCTTGGCCGCTATTACCGCGCCTACCAGGCGCTGATGCGGCACTGGCGCGAGACGCTGCCGCCGGGGGTCATGCTGGAGGTCGATTACGAGGCGCTGGTCGACGATCTGGAGGGCCAGGCGCGCCGGCTCGTCGCGCATTGCGGCCTCGACTGGGACGCGGCCTGCCTGTCGTTCCACCAGACGCAGCGAGTGGTGTCGACGGCGAGCGCGGCCCAGGTGCGCCAGCCGATCTACCGCAGCTCGGTCGGCCGCGCCCGCGCCTATGGCGAGGCCCTGCGCCCGTTGATCGACGCGCTGCGATGAGCCGGGCCTCCTTTGCTCCGGAGCTCTGGATCTTCGATTGCGACGGCGTGCTGGTCGACAGCGAGCCGGTCATCAGCCGCGCCCATGCCGAGATGCTGACCGCATGCGGCTACCCGGTCACCGCTGAAGAGCTGGTCGAGCGCTTTTGCGGCGTCAGCGACAGCGACATGCTCGCCGCGATCGAGCGCGACTGGGGCGGCACCTTGCCGGCCGCCTATCCGGCCCGGGTCGGCGCGGCGATCGAGGCCGGGCTCGGTCGCGGGCTGGCCGCGATCGCGGGAGTGGCCGACGCGCTCGATTCGCTGCCTGTGCCGGTCTGCGTCGCCTCGAGCAGCGCTCCCGATCAGCTTCGCCGCAAGCTCGACCTCGCCGGCCTCGGGGCGCGCTTCGGCAGCGGCGTCTTCAGCGCCTCGATGGTCGCGCGCGGCAAGCCGGCGCCGGATCTGTTCCTCTACGCCGCCGCCCAAATGGCCGCCCCGCCCGCGCGCTGCGTCGTCGTCGAGGACAGCCCCGCCGGGATCGCGGCGGCGCGGGCCGCCGGGATGGCCGCGATCGGCTTTTGCGGCGGCGGGCATTGCCGGCCGGGGCACGGCGCCCGGCTCGCGGCCTGCGGCGCCGCGGTGGTCATCGCCGACATGCGCGAGCTGGCCGGCGCGGCGTCCCGCCTCTGAGGCGGTTGCGCTGGCTGCCTTGCGTCGGCACACTCCGCCCGGCCAACCAGCGGCGGACCCGGCATGCGTCTTTTCTTCGCCCTTGCACTCTTCCCGGCGGCCCTCGCGGCCTGCACCCCCGAGATCCCGGTCAAGCCCGATTTCGGCGTCAGCGCCCTGCTGCCGACCGACAACATCCCGCCCGAGTTCGTCGAGTTCAACAATTACGATCCCGGCGTCAACCCGCTGCTCGCCGACCAGATGTGCGCCACCCCCTACACCCTCGACACCGAGCGCACACGCGCCGCCGTCCCCGGCGCGATGATCGCCGCCAAGGGTCGCTGCGACACCCACATCCCGTTCGTCGGGAACTGAACGCCGTGCCGGCCGCGATCCTCGACTACCTCGTCCGGTCGCGCGACGCGATACAGGCGGCGATCGACGACCCGACCTTTATCCAGGCGATCGGCGAGATCGCCGAGGCCGTCGGCGCCGCCCTCGCCGGCGGCCACAAGCTCTTGCTGGCCGGCAACGGCGGCAGCGCCGCCGACGCGCAGCACCTCGCCGGAGAGCTGTTGTCCCGGCTCCATTACGACCGGGCGCCGGCGGCGGCGCTGGCGCTGACCACCGACAGCTCGGTGCTGACCGCGATCGGCAACGATTACGGCTACGAGCAGGTGTTCGAGCGGCAGGTCCTGGGCCTCGGCCGTCGGGGCGATGCGCTGATCGCGATCTCGACATCGGGCCGCTCGCCGAACATCCTGCGGGCGATCGAGGCGGCGCGGCGACAGGGGCTGGCGGTGCTGGGCTTCACCGGCAGGTCCGGCGGCGACATGGCCCGACATTGCGACGTCTGCCTGCGCGCGCCGGCGGATGCGACGCCGCTGGTTCAGCAGATCCACATCATCGCCGGCCACATCGTCTGCGGCCTCGTCGAGGAGCGCCTGTTCCCCCGAGCCGGCTGAGCCCGAAGCAGGGTCGGGGCGTCGCAACCCGGGGCCGGCCGCCGCGCTCAAGGCGAGGCGCCCGCCGCCGCGGCGGGCTGCAGCAGCAGCAGCGGCTGCGCGGCGATCCCGACCGTGACCGGGAGGCGGCCCGCGATCTCGCCGTCGGCCTCGACGAGGCTCGGCTCGGCGCCGTCGAACGCCGCCTCGCCGGCCTCTAAGATCGTCACATCGCGCAGCCGGTGAAGACGGCCGCAGACCAGGGCCGCCAGACAGCGCAGCGCGGCGAGCCGGCCGCCGCGCCGGAAGAGGACGATCTGCAGCACCGGGTCGGCGGCCCGCACACCGGGGGCGATCCGGAACCGGCCGGCGTAGAACCGCCCCTTGGTGACGATCGCGGACGCGGCGCGAAACGTCGAGCCTTCGGCGCGCGCGACCAGATCGGGCGGCCGACAGCGCCGCAACGACTGGACAATGGCGATCGCGAAGGCGAGCCGGCCGAAGCGACGCTTGAGGCGATTGTCGACGCGGCTGATGACTTCGGCGTCGAAGCCGATCCCGGCCATCGCGACAAACAGCCGGTCGCCGACGCGGCCGGGCCAGATCGGCCGCGGCTCGGCGTCGGCGATCAATGCGGCAAGCGCCTCGGGCTCTCGCGGCAGGCCGATCTCATGCGCCAGCACGTTGGCGGTTCCGAGCGGCAGCAAGGCAAGCGGGCGCATCGATCCGGCGAGCCCGTTCGCCACCTCATTGACCGTGCCGTCGCCGCCGGCCGCGACGATCACGTCGAAGCCCGGCTCGGCCTCGCGCGCCAGGCGCTCGGCGTCGCCGCGGGCGGCGGTGCGGCGGATGGCGACCGTGCAGCCGCGCCGCTCGAGCGCGGCCACGACCCGCTGCAGCCGTTTGGCCGCGCGCCGGGGACGACCCGCCGCAGGGTTGACGATGACGAGGATATGCCGCGGCGAGCTGGAGTAAGTTTCGTTCAAATCGAACCGCGCCGCGTGATTGTCATTGCGAGCGCAGCGAAGCAATCTCAGGCCGACATCGCTCGTCCCGTCGAGATTGCTTCGTCGCGCGACGCGCTCCTCGCAATGACAATCTCTTCAAACAGGGTCAACTCGATCGGAAACTGCTTTAGGCAGCGGGGCGCAGCACCGCGGCCTCGGCCGGCGCGTCGACCCACATCCGGAACCACAGCTCGAGCATCAGCAATGCCCAGAGCCGGGTGTGGTGGTTCGATCGGCCGCGGCAATGCTCGTCGAGCAGGCGGCGGACGTATTCGGGACGCAGCAGGCCGCGCGCCCGCGCGCTCGCCGACAGCAGGGTGTCGTAGGCGAAATCCTTCAGCTCGTGCCGGAACCAGCGGTCGACCGGGGGGCTGAACCCCCGCTTCGGCCGGTATAGGATCTCGCGCGGCAGATAGGGCGCCATCGCCGATTTGAACAAGGCCTTGGAGACCCCGCCGGCGAGCTTGACCTCGGCCGGGATCCCGGCCGCCCATTCCAGCAGCACATGGTCGAGCAAGGGCGAGCGGGATTCGAGGCCGTGCGCCATGCTCGCGACATCGACCTTCACCATCAGATCGTCGGGCAGATAGGTGTGGATGTCGGCCCGGTTGGCGCCGTCGACCAAGCCGTCGGCCTCGGCGAACCAGGGCTCCAGCAGGTCGGCGCCGGAATATTCGAGGAACGGCGCCATCGCCTCGCCGTAGCCCGCCTCCTTTTCGCGGTCGTCGAAATAGAGGATGGTCGGGGCGTAGCGCCGCGCCGGCTGCCGCTCGGACGCGTCGAGCGCGGCGCGGATCCGCCCGATGCGGTATCGCCGCTGCAATTCCGGCGGGGCGAGCGCCAATACCTGCCCGAGCCAGGCGCGGCCCCGGCGCGGCCAGCGGTCGAGCCGCGACAGCCAGCGCATCGCCTGATAACGCCGGTAGCCGAGAAAACACTCGTCGCCGCCGTCGCCGGTCAGCGCGACAGTGACCTTGCGTCGGGCCAATTGGGAAACGTACCAGGTCGGGATCGCCGACGGGTCGGCAAAGGGCTCGCCGTAATGCCACGCGAGCTGCGGCAGCACCGCGACGGCATCGGGCTCGACGACGAATTCCTCGTGCTCGGTCCCGTAGCGCTCGGCCACCATGCGGGCGTAGCGGGTCTCGTCGTACTCCTTCGCGGCAAAGCCGATCGAGAACGTCTTGACCCGGCCGCCGCCGGCGCGCGCCATCATCGCGACGACGGCCGAGGAATCGACCCCGCCCGACAGAAACGCGCCAAGCGGCACATCGGAAATGAGGCGCAGGCGCACCGCCTCCTCGAGATGGGCGACAAGCTCGCGCCGCAGCTCCTCGGCCGGCCGCTTCCGTGCCGCGGCCGGCGGCGTCGGCAGGCGCCAATAGCGCACGATCTCGGGCTCGGCGAGGGTGCCGTCTTGCGCCGCCTCGATGGTCAGATAATGGGCGGCCGGAAGCTTGCGGATGCCGGCGAAGGCGGTCTGCGGCGCCGGCACATAGCCGAGGCTGAGGTAGGCGTCGATCGCCGCAAGGTCGGGCCGCCGCTCCACGCCGGGCCAGGCGAGCAGCGCCTTGATCTCGGAGCCGAACAGCAAAGCCCCGCCGCTCCTTGTGTAATAGAGCGGTTTCTTGCCGACACGGTCGCGGGCCAGGGTCAGGCGCCGGGTCCGCCGGTCCCAGATCGCCAGCGCGAACATGCCGCGCAGCCGCGAGAAGACCTGCGGCCCCCAGGCGTGCCAGCCGTTGACGATGGCCTCGGTGTCGCTGCGGCTGCGGAACGGATAGCCGAGGGCCATGAGGTCGCGCCGGATCTCCTCGAAATTGTAGATTTCACCATTGTAGGTGATCCAGACGTCGCCGCCGGCGCTCGCCATCGGCTGGTGCGCGGCGGGCGACAGATCGATGATCGACAGCCGCGCATGGGCGAGCCCGGCCCGCCCGTCGGTCCACACGCCCTCGTCATCGGGCCCGCGGTGCCGCAACGGCGCCAGCATCCCCCACAGCCGCGCCTCGATCTCGCCGCGCGGCGAGGCCACGCCCGACAAGAGGAATCCGGCGATCCCGCACATCTCAGGCGTCGTCTCTCACCCTCTCCCCCGCCGGCCGGGGGAGAGGGTGGGGTGAGGGGGCCAAAGATCCTGTGCGCCGACACTGCCCCCCTCACCCTGCCCTCTCCCCCCGCTTGCGGGGGGAGAGGAAGAATGAGCGGTGACCTGGGTGGGCGCACCGGCCGCCTGTTGCGGCTCCGAACCGGCCGAGGCGCCGAGCATGTCGTAGAGCGCAGCGATCCGGTGGCGGTAGGTGTGCCGGTCGTGCACCAGCGCATAGGCCGCATCGGCAACCCGCCGGCGCTCGGCCGGATCGCGAAAGCGCGCCACCGCCTCCTCGAAATTGCCGAGATCGGGGTCGACGGGGATGTAGTGCTCGTCCGCCGTCAGAATGTCGTTGTACCGGCCGCGCACCAGGAGCTGGCAGGTGCCGGTGCCGGCGGCGTCGAAGTGCCGCGACGAGATGCATTTCGAATAGGCCGGGCAACGCGGCCGGCCGGCAAAAAAGCGCTCCTCGATCTCGGCGAAGTCGACGGCGCCGTCGTCGATCGCTTCGTGCCGTACCGGCGAGAATCTGGCCGCCGCGCGCAGCCATGATTTGACCCGGTACGGCAGGCGCCGGCTCATCGCGTGGATCATCCCATCGGCCCTGATCGTCCGGCCGCCGGCTCGGGCGCGGAGATAGTCGCGGATCGCCAGCGCGGTATGGTCGTCGCGCTCCAGATACCACGACCCGGCCTCGGTGCCGATCGTGCCGCGGCAATCGTTGAGGAACGCCGCCCATCCCGGCCGGTCGAGCCGGTTTTCGGTGTCGATGTCGATCTTCAGGCCGGCCTTCGGCCCGAGCGCGGCGAACCGGTCGTGCACCCGATTGCGCTCGTCGTCGCCGATAAAGACCGGATAGCGGGCGCTGCGCCCGCCGATGTCGATCGGCCGCGACGCGTCGGGCTTGTCGCGCCGGAAGACCGCATCGTTCAGCGCATGCGGCAGCGCCAGGACGCAGGCGCCGGTATCGGCGTAGAGCCAGTTTCCCGCCTCCAGCGGCAGCTGCGTCGCGACAAAATCGGCGGCGGTGCGGCGCAGAAGGGCGAGCTTGTCGGCGAGCCGCGCCCAAGGCAGGTTGTACTCGTTGCCGACAAAGGCCAGAAACCGGCCGCGCCGCCGCTGCAAGGCGCCGGCCAACGGTTCGAGGTATTGCAGCGTGTCGGCCGAGCAGGCGTGCAGCGCCACCACCAGCTCGGCCTCTTCGACCGCCCGCCGCGCCGCCCGCCGCTCGCCCCCGGCAAAAATGTTGAACGTCGCAACCTCGAACCGCGGCGAGCGGACAAACGCCTCCGCCCAGTCGAGGTAGTAGGACGACCGGGTGCTGTATTCGAGGGTCAAGAGGACGGTGCGGATGCGGCTGTCGGCGGTCATCGCGACGCTCATACAAGCACCTCGCCACGGCGTCCACCGACCTCCCGTGGCCCGCCCGCCCCGCTGCTTTTTGCTGCAATCTGCAAGGAATCAGCAGCGATTCGCCTCTTCTCCATGTCTCCATGCACCGCCATGCGCCCGGCGCGATCTCGCGGCAGGATGTCTCCTGGAGAGTGCCGCACGATCATGGCAGTTCTTGCGTCGCGTGCTGATCCACAGCCGGTCATCGGCGGCGCCGCGGCGGAGCGCACCCGCCCTGCGCTTGCTGCACGGCAACGCCATCGGTATATGGGCGTGAGGCCGGTGCCGAGCTTCGGATCGGCACCCTTCTGCTCGAGCCCGATGTGAGGAGCCGCGATGCCCATGAATACTCAGGCGCTGATCGACAAGATCAAGGCGCTTCCGGCCGAGCGCATCTCGGAGGTCGAGGATTTCGTTGATTTTATCCGGCTGCGCGATCGGCAGCGCAGCCTCGCCCGCGCCGCGGCGGCGGCCAGCGAGCCGGCCTTCGCCGCGGTATGGAGCAATCCCGAAGACGACGCCTACGATGCCCTTTGAGTTCGGCGACGTCGTGCTGGTGCCGTTCCCGTTCACCAGCCAGGCGACTTCGAAAAGACGACCGGCCATTGTCGTCAGCAACCGCGCTTACAACCTTTCCCGGCCGGACATTGTGCTGATGGCCGCCACCAGCCAGCTCCGCTCCGCGCCGCGCCGAGCCTCGGGGAAGTGGAGATCGTGCATTGGCGGGCGGCCGGCCTGATCAAGCCGTCGGTCGTCAAGCCGGTATTTGCCACCTTGGAGCAAGCGCTGGTCATTCGCCGGCTCGGCGCCCTGCAGCCGGCCGACCGGGCGGCGCTCGGCGAAGCCGTAGGGCGCATTCTCGGCCCGCACGAGGCGTGACCCTCTCGGGACGGAATCCTGCCGCGCAAGGCGTAGAGCCAGTTTCCCGCCTCCAGCGGCAGCTGGGTCCCGATCCAGTCGGGCGCGGTTTCGCGGAGGAACTCACGCTTGTCGGCGAGCCGCGCCCAGGGGAGATTGTACTCGTTGCCGACAAAGGCCAGAAACCGACCCCGCCGCCGTTGCAATGCGCCGCTGAGCGGCTTCACGTATTCGAGCGTGTCGGCCGAGCAGGCATGCAGCGCCACCACCAGCTCGGCCCCCTCGATCGCCCGCCGCGCCGCCCGCCGCTGAGCGCCGATGAAGACGTTGAATGTCGCGACCTCAAACAGCGGCGAGCACGAAAACGCCTCCGCCCAATCGAGATAATACGAGGACCTGGTGCTGTATTCGAGGGTCAGCAGGACGGTGCGGATGCGGCTCTCGGATGACATTCAAGCTCGATTCGCCCGGCTGGGAGGATGTGAACGAATTGGAGTGGTAGGGAAATCGTGATTGCATCGGTGCCGTGCGTGCTTCGAGACGCGCCCTTCGGGTGCTCCTCAGCATGAGGTAAGCTCCTGATGGCATTGATGAGGTTCCTCATCCTGAGGAAGCCGCGCAGCGGCTGTCTCGAAGGACGCACGGCGCTGAGCCAGCCCACGCCAATTCCGTTCACACCCTCTGACTGGAAACGAACCCCGACCCGGTCTCAGGCCGCGCCAGAATGCGAGCGCCCGCGGGGTCTTCGCGATCGGATAGAAGGCGACGAAACGGCGCCCTCCAGTTCCGCCTGATTTATCAGGTCGAGATCAGGCAACGGCAACTCCCTGCAAAGCCAATTTCGGACCCGCTCACCGGTGCAGATGGCACAAGAGTGCCATGTGATTATGGCAATCGCATGGTTGTCAGCGGCGATATCGGAAGGAAACGCGCCCACCTCCACCCCCAAGTCAGAGGAGGTACGCTCCCGATCGGGACTTCGCGGTACACTTGGTCTGCACGCATCTCAATTCAACCGCGTCAGCCAATTCGGGACGAAATGCGCTGTCGCTTTGGCGCCCCCTGGACCGTGAAAACCCTTTTCCAGAGTCTCCACGCATGGGATCGAACAAGAGCGAGTTGGGCGGTGGGTGCACTTTGATCGGGCGCCTACAGTGTGATGTCGCGTAAGACCAATTCTGGAAAATTCGAAAATTAGGTAATGCCTCAGTGTGACCGAGGCGCGTACCAAATCAAGAAGGCGAACAGAGCGTTCAGGCCTGACGTGATCGCAATCGCGATAACCGACCACAGCATATATTTCGCGGCATTTATTTGTGCAATGGTCTGTCGTCGAGCCAACTCAGCGGACATCTTCGCAAGCATAGGCGAGTTGCCGTCGGCATTGTCCATCGTGGTCGTGATATTAATTAGGCTCATTTCGCTAGGCTTCTCCGCCATGGCCGCCCCTTCGAAGACTAGACTAGCGCGGTGAAACAAAGCCCAGCAATCGATCACGTATTGTTCTAATGTCATCGCGGAGTACTTTCAGATCAGCAATGACTACGCCTTGATCGTGGTCTCTCCAGAACCTGTGTAGCGAGGTTATTTTTCCGTCCGCTTTTTTGCATCCCCACCGCCCGTGCACTACGGAATTTCTGTCCTCGTTTATTCGCTCCACGTCCTTCAGTAACGAGTCCAATTCAGCCTCTTGGTGCTGATTCATCCGCTTCTGAGCGAAGCTTTCCCTGATTTGCTCACATCGAGTTGGGATTGGCACTTTGCCCGCTATCCCAGCCCATTCATCAAGATCTAGTTTTTTAATCCGCTTCGGCAACACCCACAAAGCATGCTCAAGCTGTGCAAAAGCGATGGTTATTTCCCCTACAACCTTCGAAATTTCATCGTCCCATTGATTTGTGAGAATCATTTTGAACACTGTGGTGGTCATCCGTTGCTGCCTGCGTTTTGCCGGGGCAGTGTTCCAGTCATTTGTTTCGGTCATTTAAGGGGGATTCCTTGCGATGCCATACACTTGTTGAACTCGTAAAGTGGCTCTATTGCTCCGTTTACGTTGGGGCATTATTCTGAACAGTACCTGTCGCAGGATTGTAGAAAGCATCGAAGCTCGCAAAGAATTCTTTGATGGTGATTACCCCTATCTGATGATGCACGGGATATTGATGCACGACCTCGACACAGTCTTTCACTACCTTTTCGATGATCGCCTGTTGCTCTGATGAAAGCATCTGCGTTGTACCCTGCTGGGTCGCCATAGGGTTGTTCGGTTGCGCCATGGCGGGCAGCGTTAGACACGAAAATCCGAGCGCGGCTAGGGCAAGTGCGGATGCCTTCATAGCTCTCCCCGTTTTTCTACATCTTGTGTTTCTCGCGCGTCCGGGATCGGCTGTCAAAGCCGCATAAGGCACATTATGGTAAATATTTTGAAGTGCCTGCCAAGTCCTCCCAAACCGCGTCAGGTGAAACACGGCGGCGGCCCCGGTTAGACTGGCGTTACAAGCCCGAAAAGCGCCCGAGAATACTCAATGTGGGAAAAATTTACCTGCTGCCCGGGT
The DNA here is from genome assembly GCA_963716115.1 of uncultured Alphaproteobacteria bacterium. Lineage (GTDB taxonomy): Bacteria > Pseudomonadota > Alphaproteobacteria > ATCC43930 > CGMCC-115725 > AP-15. Next base: position 883 of record CAVQSZ010000007.1, on the reverse strand, counting down.
GCACAACATATTGAGCGGGCCCATCCCCAAAATCCGGCGACAAGTCGGTTGAAAAGCGGTGCGAGTGCCGGTGCCGGCGGCGAGAGTAAGGCACGGTTGTTCGAAGTGTTTGGTTACACCTTTCTGGTGCACAAACCGAAATAGCGGATACTGAGCGCGCGGCCTCCTCATCAGTCGCGCGCTCAATTATCCATATGCACCCACGGCAGGTGCCCCTCAGGAAATACATGTCGCGTTGGCTTCAGTTCGGCCGCGCGATCGAATGCGCCGACATAGAAATGCGTCTCGGTCGGCAGATCTGCGCTTTCGCAGGTCAAAGTTGACCCGCAGCGGGCGCAAAACCCGCGCCGCGTTCTTCCCGGCGTAGAGTCGAATTTGGCTATCTCACCTTTGGTCAGCGTATAAGCCGCACGTTCAAAGGCGACAAACACCGAAGCGGGTGCGCCGCTGTGTTTGCGGCAACTTTGACAATGGCACCAATAGACCCCCTTTGGCTGACCCGTCGCCACAAAACGGACCGCGCCACAGAGGCAACCACCTTAAAATTGCTCGGTTGTGCCGCTCATGATCTCTGGTCCTCCCATCTTGCCTCAGAGCGTGTGAAGGTACCGATTTGGCTGGATCGCCGCCTTGCGTCCTTCGAGACAGCCGCTTCGTGGCTTCCTCAGGATGAGGGAATTTCTCAATGCCATCCAAGGCGTGCCTCATCCTGAGGAGCGTCCGAAGGGCGCGTCTCGAAGGACGCACAACCATGATGCAGTCCTCAGCGCCAATTCTTTCACGCGCTCTCAGCTCGTCGTCTTGCCTTCGTGCAGCGGGGAAATAGCGATGGAGCGTGGCCGGAGAGACGCCGCGACGGTGAGCGATTTGCATCACACCGATG
>CAVQSZ010000006.1:0-498163 GCA_963716115.1 uncultured Alphaproteobacteria bacterium | reverse complement strand
TCGCCGCCTGAGGCCGACCTCGATCCGGGAAATGCAGCGCCTGGCTCGAAGGTGGGTGCGCGGTGCAAATCCGCGCCGCGCTGTCACGGGAATGACGGGTAAGAATTCGGTCTTGATCAGAAATTCTGGATTGCCCTCGCGATCATTGGGAGCCCTTGCGTGCCCGAGCCCAACTACGCCGTCGAGCTGAGCCCCCCCGATATCGAGCCGTACCGGTCGGGCAACACCGGCATCGACTATGTGACGAGCTTCGACAGCGGGGTCGCCGGGCCGCAAGTGCTGGTGGCGGCGCTGACCCACGGCAACGAGATTTGCGGCGCGATCGCGCTCGATCGGCTGTTCCGTGCCGGGTTGCAGCCGCGGCGCGGGAAGCTGACCCTGGCCTTCGACAATGTCGCCGCCTACCACAGCTTCGACCGTCGCATGCCGGTCGCCTCGCGCTATGTCGACGAAGATTTCAACCGCCTGTGGGCGCCGGCGACGCTCGACGGCGCGCGCCGCTCGGCCGAGCTCGCCCGCGCGCGCGAGCTGCGCCCGTTCGTCGACGCCGCCGATTGCCTGCTCGACATCCATTCGATGCAGTACGCGACGGCGCCGCTGATGCTGGCCGGCGTCCTCCCCCGGTCGGTCGAATTGGCGCGACAGGTCGGCATCCCCGAGCTGATCATGTGCGATGCCGGCCACGCCGCGGGCCCGCGGATGCGCGATTATGGCGGGTTCGGCGACCCGGCCTCGGCCAAGACCGCGCTCTTGATCGAGGCGGGCCAGCACTGGCAACGCGCCGCCGCCGAGGTCGCGACCGACGTCATGCTGCGCTTTCTGGTCGCCGTCGGCGCGCTCTCGGCGGATGACGCAAGGCCGGTCGGCAGCCCCGGCTTCGACGCGCACCCCCGGCAGCGGGTGATCGAGGTCACCGAGGCGGTCACGATCACCGGCGACAAGTTCGAGTTCGTCGACGATTTCCGCGGCCTTGAAGTGCTGTCGCCAAAGGGCGCCCTGATCGGCCGCGACGGCGCGCGCGAGGTGCGCACCCCCTATGACGACTGCGTGCTGATCATGCCGTCGCGGCGTCTGGTCAGGGGTCAGACCGCGGTGCGCCTCGGCCGCTACGTCGCGTGAGCGGCGGCCGGCCGGCGACCAGGCGCAGCTTCCCGCCGATCGTCGGCGACGAGCCGCGGGTCCTGATCCTCGGCACCCTGCCGGGCGAAGAGTTGCTGCGCCGCCGCGAATACTACGCCCACCCGCGCAATCTCTTCTGGCCGCTCCTGTTCGCGCTGTTCGACGCCGCGCCGAGCGCCGATTACGACGCGAGGCTGAGCTTCGCCAGGGCGCATCGGGTGGCGCTGTGGGACGTGTGCGCGGCGGGCGAGCGCGAGGCCAGCGCCGACGCGACGATCCGCCGGGAGGAGCCGAACGCGATCGACGCGCTGCTCGACAGCCACCCGCTGATCCGCGCCGTCGCCTTCAACGGCGCCGGCGCGCGGCGCCTCCACGACCGCCATTTCTCGCGCCGTTCCGGCCTCGCCTATCTCGCGCTGCCGTCGACGAGCCCGGCCCATGCCCGGCTCGACTTTGCCGCCAAGCTCGAGCGCTGGTCGGCGCTGCGCGCGGTTTTCCAGAGCAGCTTCCGATCGAGTTGACCCTGTTTTAAAAGTACGATCTAAAATACGTCTTTATATGTCAATAGGTTCGTCATTCCCGCGAAATCGGGAGCCCAGTGCTCCAAGGGCTCGAATGGTTCCCCCTGTTCATGCCAGGGGCAGGCTCTGGACCCCCGCTTTCCCCACGGGACAAGCCCGTGGGCTGAACGCGCACGGGGCGACGATATTCCACTGAGATAACGGGCTTCACTTCGGGTCGGATACTAAGAGATTGTCGTTGCGAGTTTCCGACCGGCCGATGGCCGACCCGCCCTGGATGAAACTAATGGCCCTGCCCGAGCGGCCCCCCTCACCCTTCCCTCTCCCCCCACTGGGGGGAGAGGGTTGCGCAGGGTTGGCGAGGCGGAGCCGAGCCTTACCCGAAGCTGGGTGAGGGGGGATGCACCGCGCTGCACGGGATTGCCGCAAAGAACTTGCTTCTTGTTAGGAGCGCATCGCGCGACGAAGCAATCTCGACCGGACGAGCGAACCCGTGGGCTCGCAACGACAATCACGCGACGCGCTTCGATTTGACGGATGGCGCCCACCTACCGGTGAAGGCCGGTATCTACGGCAGAGATGGATCCCGGCCTTCGCCGGGAAGACGAGAACGGAGTTAAGCGTCTGGTTGGCGCCACTAGCCGATGGAAGCACGTCCGGCGCTTCCGATCGTCCACAAGTGTATCGTTATGACAATCGATACACAGGGACGACAATGCGCACGAACATCGAGATCAGCGACGGGCTCATGCAGGAAGCCCTCCGCCTTACCGGCCTCAAGACCAAGCGCGCGGCAGTCGAGGCAGGGCTGCGGATGCTGGTCCAGGTCAAGCAGCAGGAGGAGATCCTGGGCCTCGTCGGCAAGGTGCAGTGGGACGGCAATCTCGACGAGAGCCGTCAGGGACGCGATCTGACGTGACCCTCGTCATCGGCACGTTCTGCATCGAGCGCGGTCACGCCTTGCTGCATAACGACCGCGATTTCGCGCCGATGGAGCGCCTTCTCGGCTTGCGGACGGCCTGATCTTCAGCCGAGCGGTTCGAACAGGCGCTCGATGTCGGCGGCTTCGAGGGCGGCCGCGGTCTTGCCGCCGGCGTCGTAGATCCCGGCGGCGAGCGCCTTCTTGCGCGCCTGCAATTCGAGCATGCGCTCCTCGACCGTGCCTTGCGCGACGAGCTTGTAGACAAAAACGGGCTTGTCCTGGCCGATGCGATGGGCGCGGTCGGTGGCCTGGTCCTCGACCGCCGGGTTCCACCACGGGTCGTAATGGATGACCGTGTCGGCGGCGGTCAGGTTGAGGCCGGCGCCGCCCGCTTTGAGGCTGATCAGAAAGAGCGGGATCTTGCCCTTCTGAAAGCGCGCCACCGGGCGGGCGCGGTCCACAGTGTCGCCGCGCAGCTCGACAAAATCGATGCCGGCCTCGGCGACCATGGGCTTGATCAGGTCGAGCATGCTGGTGAACTGCGAGAATAACAGGATGCGCCGCCCGTCCTCGATCAGCGGCGGCAGCATCTCCATCAGATGCGACAGCTTGGCGCTGGCGGTCACCCGGCGCGCCGCGGCAAGCTTAACGAGGCGCGGGTCGCAGCACACCTGGCGCAGCTTCAACAAGGCGTCGAGCACGATGATGTGGCTGCGCGCGAGCCCTTTGGCGGCGACCTCGCGGCGCACCTTCTCGTGCATCGCCAGCCGCACGGTCTCGTAGAGGTCGCGCTGCGGCCCGGACAATTCGAGCGGTCGCAGCATCTCGGTCTTGGGCGGCAAATCGGCCGCGACCAGCGCCTTGGTCCGGCGCAACAGGAACGGCTTCACCCGCGAGGCCAGCACGCCGCGGCGCTCGCCGTCCTGCCGCTTCTCGATCGGGGTGCGGAACAGCCGCGCAAAGCGCTTGGCGTCGCCGAGCAGCCCCGGCATCAGAAAGGCGAATTGCGACCACAGCTCGCCGAGATGGTTCTCCATCGGCGTCCCGGTCAGGCACAGCCGGTGGCGCGCGTCGAGCCGGCAGACGAGCCCCGTCGTCTTGGCCGCCGCGTTCTTGATCGCCTGCGACTCGTCGAGCACCGCGATGTGCCAGGCGACCGGCAGCAGATGGTCGGCGTCGCGCGCCAGCAGCGCATAGGTCGTCACCACCAGATCGTCGTCGCCGATCTCGGCGAAACGCTGCGCCCGGTCCGGCCCGTGCAATGACAGGACGCGCAATTCGGGCGCCAGCCGCGCTGCCTCGGCGAGCCAGTTCGGCACGACGCTGGTCGGGCAGACGACGAGGCAGGGCCGGTCGAGGCGGCCCTCGCGCTTCTCGACCAGGATGTGGGCGAGCGCCTGGACGGTCTTTCCCAGCCCCATATCGTCGGCGAGGATGCCGCCGAGCTCGTAGTCGCGCAGGAATTGCAGCCAGTCGAGGCCCTCGCGCTGATAGGGGCGCAATTCGGTGCGCAGCCCCGCGGGCGGCGCGACCTCGTCGATCCCGGCGAAATCCGCCAGCCGCGCGGCCAACGCCCGCAGCCGCTCGCCGCCGAGCCAGCGCAATTGCGTCGCCGCCTCGACCGCGGCGAGGCCCATCGCCGCGCCGGCCGAGACCTCGATCCGGCCCTCGTCCGAAAGGCTGCCCGGATGATAGAGCTCGACCAAGGTCGACAGGATGGCCTTGGTGCGTTCGAGCGGCAGCGCCACATGCCTGCCGTCGGCAAGCCGGCCGAAGACGACGCCCTTCGCCGCCAGCGCATCGAGCCCGCTCGGGCTGCCGAGATCGCGCATCCGGCCGAGGAGCGAGGTCAGCACCGGCAGCAGCGGCACCCGCTCCCCGTCGATCTCGATGCCGAGATCGAGCGAGAACCACCAGCCGCCGCCCTCCTCGACCTCGGCCGTCCATTCGCCGCCGGCATCGACGACGCGATGGCGGAAGCCGTTCTCGATCTCGATCCGCCAGCCCTCGCGCTCGAGCCGCGGCAGCGCCTCGTAGACAAAGCCCGGCCAATCCGCCGGCCCGTCGGAAAAGCCGAGGACGATGTGGTCGGAGGCGATGCCGGCGGCGCGCGGCCTCTCGAAGACATGCAGCCCGAAGCGCTCCAGCCGCTGCCGCGCCGACAGCTCGGCGTCGAGGTCGCGCCGGCGGACGACAATGCGGCCATCCTCGAAGCTGCGCAGCTCGCGCGGGCTGCTCCCAAAGTCGATCGGCTTGCCGCCGTAGCTGTAGCCGAGGAGGGCGAGGTCGATGCTCTGGTCCCAGCTGTTCGACCGCGCGTCCCAATAGCTCCAGCCGAGCTTGCGGGTGGCGAGGAGGAGAGTCGGGACCGGCGCCTCCTCGCGGATCTCCTCGACCAGATCGGTGCGCGGCCGCGGCAGGGCGAGCCCGGGCATGTCGCGTTCGAGCGCGGCGCCGACCGCCTCGGCCTGGGCGATCGTCACCGGCGGCGCCGCCAGCGCGATCCTGACCAGCGGCCGCGCCACGTCGAGCTCGATCGGCCCGGCGACGTGCGCGTCCGGGAGGACATACCAGGGCGAGGCCGCGGGCAGCGCCGCCGCCGCGCCGCCGTCGAGCTCGACCGCCAATGATCTGCCGGCCATCGGCCGCGAGCCGCCAGGCGAGCCGGCCGCGCCGCGCCGGCCCCAGGGTCAGCGGCGGCGAGCCGAGATCCTGCCAGCAGCACCGGCCGGTCGCGATCATCCGGCGAAGCAGGAGGTCGAGGAGGTCGGGATCGTCCGGGGCCTTGAGCGCGGACTGCGAACCTCCGGCGCCAAGCCCGAGGATGGCGCGGTCGTCCGGCTGGAAGTAATTTGCCGTCGGGTTCTGCAATTGCGAGGTCGGCAGCGGGCGGGCGGCGCCCCAGCCGCCGGCTTTCAGGATGCGGACGATGCGGGCCTCGATGACGAGCGGCATGCCCGGCTGCGGCGGCAGGTCGAGGCGGTAGGCGATCTCCTCCGCCGCGGCGGTCGGGTGCGCCGCCGCCGTCTGGCGCAGCTGCTGCAGCCAGCCGCCGATCGGGCCGATCAGCGGGTCCGCCGGCGGACCTTCGATCGGCGGCGGCTTTCTCAGCGCCTCCAGCAGCACCGCCGCGGCATGCTTGCAGTTGAAGCCGACGGGGCAGCTGCAGCGGCCGGTCAGCGCCACCGGATCGGTCGTCCCGATCTCGACAAAGACGTGGTAGGGGCGGGGCCGCGTTCCCTGAACCGAGGCGATCAGGCGCTGTCCGCCCTTGTCCGCGCGCAATTCGCGCACCGCGCCGCGGCGCTGGTAGGCCCGTCCCTTGTCGAGCTCGCGATGGAGGCACCGTCGGATGTCGCCTTCATCGAACGGAAACCCTCCGATCGGGGCGAGCCGGGCGCGGCCGGGAGAAGGGGTGTCGTGCAAGGGCGCCATCCGCTTTACGAGCCGGACCTTCGCGATCAGTGGCGATCGCGGCGCGACGCTGTCAAGCGCCGCCCCTGCCGGCCCGGCGCGCCGGCGCGATCGCTCCCCGGCGCCCTGCGGCTGCCGGCGTCGAAATCCGAATTGCGCGTCGCGGCCGCGGCGAGAGCCGGGCGTCAGCGCAGCCGGAGCGGATTTCTATCGGGTTGCATCGTCGGATCGAGATTGCTTCGAAGCAATCTCGTCAAAGTCTGCGAACCTGCCGCTCGATAAACCGCTCTAATGCTCGCGCAGCAGCGAGCCGAAGCCGTCGATCGGATCGGCGATGCCGTTGCGGCGCAGCGCCCACCAGTAGGTCGCGGTGTTGATCGCCAGCACCGGCTTGCCGAGCCAGAATTCGGCGATGCCGGCGAGCCGCGCCATCGCGAGGTTGGTGCCGACCTGGATCACGGCTTCCACATCGGTTCCGTCGACGGCGAGGACCGCGTCGCGCAGCTCCTTTTCGGAGACATGGGCGATCAGCACCGGGCTCGCGCATTTGAGGCCGACGAGCCGCACCACCTCGAAGCCGCAATCGGCGAAAAAGCGGCGCACCTGCTGGTCGGCGACCGGCATGTACGGCGTCACGACGCCGATCCGCCTGATGTCGCCACAGCGCTGCAATGCCTGGCGCGAGGCGTCCGAGCCCATCGTGACCGCGACCCCGGCCCTGGCCTCGACCCGCTCGCGCAGTCTTTCGCTGCCGTCGAGGCCGTCCCAGAACGTCTCCGACGACATCCCCATGATCAGGTGGTCGGGCTCGCAGGTCATGACCCGGTCGACCGCCGCCATCAGCTCGCCGCGCACGGTTTGGATCAGCGTCTCGAAATCGGCGTCGCCCTGGATCGGGCGGTTGGGGATGTGGATGCGGCCGAAATGGTTGGTGACGCCGGGCGGGCGCATCGCGTCGAATTCCGGCTGCACGACCGTGTTGGTGCTGGGCGCGACGACCCCGAATTTGCGCCGCCAGCCGAGCGCGTCGGCCATCAGACGATCCGCGCGCGGCACTCGCCAAAGCCGATCGGCGCATAGCCGTCGCGCCGGCAATGGGCGCGGAAGATCACCTCGTCGCCGTTCTCGATGAAGGTGCGGGTCTCGCCCGAGGCGAGCGTGATCCGGCGCTGGCCGTCCTGGCTCAGCTCCATCAGGCTGCCCTAGCCCTCGCTGGTCGGGCCGGAGATCGTGCCGGTGCCGAAGAGGTCGCCGGGCTGCAGGTTGCAGCCGCCGCTGGTGTGGTGCGCGACCAGCTGCGCCAGGGTCCAATAGAGGTCGGTCGTGTTGCTGGCCGACATCCGGTGCGGCGGCAGCCCTCTCGTGCGCATCGTTTCGGTCAGCAGCAGCGCTTCGAGCGCGATGTCGAAGGCGCCCTCGCGCTGGTCGGCCTCGTCCCAAGATGAGGCAGCGGCCGCGGATCGCCCTCCGGCCGCGGCGGCTGGGCCACGCGGAACGGCGCCAGCGCCTCGGCGGTGACGATCCAGGGCGACACGGTCGAGCCGAAATTCTTGCCGAGAAACGGCCCCAGCGGCTGCGATTCCCAGCCCTGCACGTCGCGCGCCGACCAGTCGTTGACGAGGCCGAGGCCGAAGATGTGCTCGCCGGCGCGGCCGATCGGGATCGGCTCGCCCATTGCGTTGCCGGGGCCGATCCAGACCGCCAGCTCGAGCTCGTAATCGAGCTTTTGCGACGGGCCGTAGCTCGGCGCCTCCTCGTTGGGCGCCTTGCGCTGACCGCTCGGCCGGCGGATCGGCACGCCCGACGGCCGCACCGACGAGGCCCGGCTGTGATACGCGACCGGCACGTATTTGTAGTTCGGGCTCAGCGGGTTGTTCGGGTCGCGCCGCATCCCGCCGTTGCGCGCGTGATGGATGCCGGCGAAGAAATCGGTAAAGCCGCCGATCGCCGCCGGCAGGTGCATCGTGCATTGGGCGGCCTCGTGCAGCAGCCGCGGCGCCAGCCCCTCGGTCCTCGCCCGATCCGGGCCGTCGGCCGCGAGCAGCGCCGAGAGCCGCCGGCGCAGCGCCCGCCGCGGCGCAGCGCCCAGCGCCATCAGCGGGTTCAGGGTCGGGCCGGACGCCGCCTCGGCGGCGGTGGCCGCCTCGCCGGAGAACAGCCCGGCCGCGAGCCCCGCCGGCAGGTCGAAGATCATGTCGCCGATCGCCACCCCGCCGCGCGGCGCCCCGCCCGCCGGGCTGAACACCCCGAACGGCAGGTTCTGGATCGGAAACTCGGCATGGCCGTTGGCCGAGGCGACCCAGCTTTCGCGCCGCGGATCATGGGTTTCGTCGATCACGCTCATCGCCCTGGCCTCTTGCTCGCGATCCCTGGTGGGGCCGATCATCGGCGTTTGGGCGGCGGAAGGCGAGGCGCAAAATGACCGGGCTCGGGATGGGCGGGGCCTGATGCTGCGGTTCATCGATGCGCTGTGGCGCGTCGTCGGGCTGCTGCTGCTGGCGGTCGTGGCGGTCGAATTCGGCGTCGACGGCTGGCGGCGCTTGAGCCGGCGGCTGCGCTACCGCCGCCCGACCCGCCCCGACAGCGCAGCGACCGCCGACGCCTATGCCGGCGCCCAATGGGCGGTCGCCTATTTCGACGAGTTCCGCCGCGCCGTGCGGGTCGATTGGAAGCCCTATGTCGAATGGTGGCAGCGCCCGTTCCGCGGCGCCTACGTCAGCCTCGACGAGCGCGGGCTGCGGCCGACCCCCGGCGAGGACGCCGCGGATGACGGGGCGATCCGCATCCTGTGCTTCGGCGGCTCGACGATGATGGGGATGGGGGCGCGCGACGAGCATACGATCCCGGCCGTGCTGGCCCGCCGCCTTGCCGCGCTCGGGCATCGCGTCGCGGTCGTCAATTGGGGCCAGCTCGGCCACAACAGCACGCAGGAGGCGATTACCCTGCAACAGCTGCTGAAGGCCGGCGAGCGGATCGACATCGCGCTCTTCTGGGACGGCGTCAACGAGATGGCGTGCGCCGAGCAGACCGGCCGCGCCGACCGGCTCTTCAACGAAGCGCGCCGGCGCGCCGAGTTCAACCTGCTGCACCCGGAGCGGCGCCGCGACCTCGTCGTCGCGGCGGCGATGGCGCTGGCGCCGCGCACCTTGCGCCGGCTGCGCCGGCTGACCGGCCTGCCCTTGCGCGGGCCGCTGCCGGCGGCGGAGGCGGACTTGTCGCAGGTCGACATTCCCGGCCTCGCGCGCGCGGTGCTCGCCTGCTACCGGGCCAATCTGCGCCTGATACGGCTGCTGGCCCGCGAGCACGACTTCCGGCCGATCTTCTTCTGGCAGCCGGCGATCACGACAAAACGGTTCAAGACCGCTGACGAAGCGCGCTGGGAAAACGACTACACCAAGACCCCGCAGATGCGGCGGCGCCTCTACGAGGCGATCGTCGCCGAGCGCCGCGCCTGCCCCGAGCTGGCCCTGGCCGCGGATGCGGTCGACCTGTCGGCGCTCTTCGACGACTGCGCCGATCCTGTCTACGTCGACCTCTATCATCTGTCGGAGGCCGGCAACGCGGCCGTCGCCGAGGCGATGGCGCCCGCGGTCGCGGCGGCGGCGGAGGCGCTCAGGCCGGCGCGCGAAGGCCGCCCAAGCCCCGGCTCGACGGCGTGACGGGCCCGCTCAGGCCTCGATCAGCGCGTCGAGCGTCGCGGCGAGGCGGGCGAGGTCGGGCCCGGCCGAGAGGCGGTGATCGCCGTTCTTGACCAGGGTCAGCGCTACGTCGCGGCTCGTCAGCCGCTCGGCGAGGCGCAGGCTGGTTTGCCAGGGGACCGCCGCGTCATCGAGGCCGTGCAGCAGGCGGACCGGACAGTCGATCGCGATCGGGGCGCGCAGCAGCAGATGGCGCCTGCCGTCCTCGATCAAGCCGAGGCGACAGGTGTAGCCGGCCGGGTCGTAATCCGAGGGAAGGGTCACCTCGCCGGCCTCGCGCAGCCGGCGCCGCTGCGCCGGGTCGAGCCGCGGCCACAGCAGATCCTCGGTGAAATCGGGCGCGGCGGCGATCCCGACAAGCGCGTGCGCCCGCCGCGGCCGGGCGAGCGCGGCCAGCAGCATGATCCAGCCGCCCATGCTCGAGCCGACCAGGATCTGCGGCCCCTCGGTCAGCCGGTCGAGCACCGCCGTCGCATCCTGCGCCCAGCGGCCGATCGTGCCGTCCGCGACATCGCCGCTCGACGCCCCGTGGCCGAAATGATCAAAGCGCACGAAGGCATGGCCGCGGCGGCGGCAATATTCGTCGAGGAACAGCGCCTTGGTCCCGGCCATGTCGGAATGGAAGCCGCCGAGGAAGACGACCCCCGGCGTCCTGCCGGCGAGCCGGCGGTAGGCGATTGTCGCGCCATCGCGGCGTGGTAGAATCTCGGGGGACGGCATCCGGTGAACGGGCGGCAAGGGCAATGAGCCTCGACGATAGCAGCGCGCCGGCGGCCTCGGAAGGCCGTGCGCCGGCGGTGCTGCAGATCCTCCCGAGCCTGGTCTCGGGCGGGGCCGAGCGCGGCGCGGTCGACCTCGCCGGCGCCCTCGCCGCCGCCGGCTGGGCCTCCTATGTCGCCTCGGCCGGCGGCCCGCTGGAGCACGAGGTCGCGCGCTCCGGCGCCACCCACCTGACCCTGCCGCTCGCGTCGAAGAACCCGCTCGCGATCCGCCGCAACGGCGCGCGTCCTGGCGCGGCTGATCCGCCGTCTCGGGATCGACATCGTGCATGCCCGCAGCCGCGCCCCGGCGTGGAGCGCATGGTCGGCGGCAGGGGCCACCGGCCGCCACTTCGTGACCACCTTCCACAACGCCTATGACGCGAGCGCGGCGCTGAAGCGCTGGTACAACTCGGTCATGGCGCGGGGCGAGCGGGTCATCGCGATCTCGGATTTTGTCGCCGAGCATGCCGCCAGCGTCTACGGCGTCGGCCCGGACCGGCTGCGCACGATCCCGCGCGGCGTCGACCTTGACCTCTTCGACCCGCAGCGGGTCGGGGCCGAGCGGATCGTCAGCCTGGCGCGGCAATGGCGGCTGCCGGACGGCGCGCCGGTGGTGATGCTGCCTGGACGGCTCACGCGCTGGAAGGGCGGGCTCGATTTCATCGAGGCGGTCGCCGTGCTCGGCCGGCGCGACATCTGCTGCGTCCTGGTCGGCCCCGAGCAGCGCCGCGGCTTTCGCCGCGAGCTGGAAGCCGCGATCGAGAAGCACGGTGTCGGCGGCCTCTTTCGCATCGCCGAGGATTGCCGCGACATGCCGGCCGCCTACATGCTGGCCGATGTCGTGGTCTCCGCGTCGAGCGGTCCCGAGGGGTTCGGCCGGGTCATCGTCGAGGCGCAGGCGATGGGGCGCCCGGCGGTCGCCACCGACCACGGCGGGGCGCGCGAGACGATCATTCCGGGCGTCACCGGGTGGCTCGCGCCGGCGCGCGACCCCGCAGCGCTCGCCGCGGCGATCGGCGAGGCGTTGTCGCTGAGCCCGCGCCAGCGCGCGCTTTTGGCTCGCAATGCGATGGCGCACGTCGCCGGGCATTTCACCCGCGAGGCGATGTGCGCCCGCACGATCGCGGTCTATGAGGAGCTGCTGTTTCCGGAGGCTGCTGCGGATGATTCGGCCGCGGCCGCCCCGCTGGCGCTGCGGGCGTAGCGCGAGGTGACGCCGGGCGCGCAGGTGGCGGCGGCGATCGACATCCTCGATCTGGTCGAGGGCCATCCGGCCGATGATGCCGCCGCCGACTATTTCCGGCGCCGGCGCTATATCGGCGCCAAGGACCGGGCGCAGATTGCCGGCCATGTCTATGCCGTGCTGCGCCACCGCGCGGCGCTCGACTGGTGGATCGCGCGGCTCGGCGGCGGGGCGGCGGCGATCGGGCCGCGCAGTCGGGTGCTCACAGGCCTGGTGCTGGTCGAGGGCTGGCGGCCGGAGGCGGTCGCGGCCTGCTGCGACGGCGACCGCTTTCGCCCGGCCCCGCTCGACCGGGACGAGGAGCGGCTGGTGCGCGGCCTCGGCTCGCGCACCTTGCGCCATCCGCAGATGTCGCGCGCCGTGGCGAACGGCCTACCGGAGTGGCTCGAGCCCTATCTCGACCGGGCGCTGGGCGCAGGGCTGGAACGCGAGATGGCGGCGCTCAACGCCGCAGCGCCGATTGATCTGCGCGTCAACCTGCTGAAGGGCGACCGCGAAGCCGCGCGGCGCGCGCTGGCCGCCGAGGGGGTCATCGCCGAGCCGACGCGCTGGTCGCCGATCGGGCTGCGGCTGCGCGTCCGGGCGCCGCTCTCGGGCCTCGCCGCGTTCAAGCAGGGGCTGTTCGACGTGCAGGACGAGGGCTCGCAGATCGCAGCCCTGCTCGCCGGCGCCCGGCCCGGCATGCGGGTGGTCGATTTCTGCGCCGGGGCGGGCGGCAAGACCCTGGCGTTGGCCGCCCAGATGGCCAATCGCGGCAAGCTCGTCGCCTGCGATGTCTCCTCCCGCCGGCTGGAGCGCGCGGCGCGCCGGCTGCGCCGCGCCGGGGTCGAGAATGTCGAGCGCCGGGTTCTGATCAGCGAGCGCGACAAATGGGTCAAGCGGCACCAGCGCGGCTTCGACCGGGTGCTGGTCGACGCGCCCTGCCTCGGCGCCGGGGTCTGGCGGCGCAACCCCGACGCCAAATGGCGCTCCGGCCCCACCGACCTCGCCGAATTGCAGGAGCGCCAGCGGCAGATCCTGCTGAGCGCGGCGCGTCTCGTCCGCCCCGGCGGCCGCCTCGTCTATGTCACCTGCTCGCTGCTGCGCGAGGAGGACGAGGACCAGGCCGAAGCCTTTCTCGCCGCCGCGCCCGATTTTGCGCCGCTGCCGGCCGCGCGGGTCTGGAGCGAGACGATCGGCGGCGACCCGCCGGGCGGCGCGCCCTATCTGCGGCTGACCCCGGCGCGGCACGGCACCGACGGCTTCTTCATCGCCATTTTCGAGCGGCGGCAAAGCGCCGCCAAGGACGACCCGCCATGTCCGACCGTATCCTGATCCTCGATTTCGGCAGCCAGGTCACCCAGCTGATCGCGCGGCGGGTGCGCGAGAGCGGCGTTTATTGCGAGATCCACCCGTTCACGATCGCCGAGGAGGAGGTGCGGGAATTTGCGCCGGCGGCGGTCATCCTGTCCGGCGGGCCGGCTTCGGTGACCGCGGGCGCCTCGCCGCGCGCGCCGGAAATCGTCTTTGGGCTCGGCGTGCCGGTGCTCGGCATCTGCTACGGCATGCAGACGATGTGCGCCCAGCTCGGCGGCCGGGTCACCCTCAGCGACCATCAGGAGTTCGGCCGCGCCTCGATCGACATCCTCGGCGAGTGCCGCCTGTTCGACGGGCTGTGGCCGAAGGGCGCGCGCGAGCCGGTGTGGATGAGCCATGGCGACCGGGTCGACGCGTTGCCGCCGGGCTTTTGCGCGGTGGCGGCGAGCGAGGCCGCGCCCTACGCCGCGATCGCCGACGACGAGCGGCGCTTCTACGGCGTCCTCTTCCACCCCGAGGTCGCGCACACGCCGCAGGGCGGCGAGCTCATACGCAACTTCACCCATCGCGTCGCCCTTTGCCGCGGCGACTGGACGATGGCGCGGTTCCGGGTCGAGGCGATCGACCGCATCCGCCGCCGGGTCGGAAAAGGCGGCGTCGTCTGCGGCCTTTCGGGCGGCGTCGATTCCGCGGTCGCCGCGGCCCTGCTGCACGAGGCGATCGGCGACCGGCTGACCTGCATCTTTGTCGACACCGGGCTGTTGCGCGCCGGCGAGGCCGAGGAGGTGGTCGAGCTCTTCCGCGGCCACTACAACATTCCGCTCATACATCGCGACGCGGGCGGCCTCTTTCTTAAGAGGCTCGCCGGCGTCACCGACCCGGAGGCGAAGCGCAAGGCGATCGGCGCCGCCTTTATCGACGTCTTCGACGAGGAGGCGTCGAAATTGGGCGGCGTCGGGTTCCTGGCGCAGGGCACCCTCTACCCCGACGTGATCGAGTTGGTGAGCCCCTTCGGGGGCCCCTCGGCCACGATCAAATCGCACCACAATGTCGGCGGCCTGCCCGAGCGCATGAAGCTGAAATTGGTCGAGCCGCTGCGCGAATTGTTCAAGGACGAGGTGCGCGAGCTGGGCCGCGAGCTGGGCCTGCCCGAGCGGCTCGTCGGGCGCCATCCGTTTCCCGGCCCGGGCCTCGCGATCCGCATTCCAGGCGAGGTCACGCAGGAGAAGCTGGAGATTTTGCGCAAAGCCGACGCGGTCTTTATCGACGAGATCCGCAACGCCGGGCTCTACGACGCGATCTGGCAGGCCTTTGCCGTGCTGCTGCCGGTCCGCAGCGTCGGCGTCATGGGCGACGCGCGCTCCTACGATTTTGTCTGCGCCCTGCGCGCGGTGACCTCGACCGACGGCATGACCGCCGACTATTTCCCGTTTCCGCACGACTTTCTCGGCCGCGCCGCCACCCGCATCATCAACCAGGTCCGCGGCATCAACCGCGTCGTCTACGACATCACCTCAAAGCCGCCGGGGACGATCGAGTGGGAGTGAGGGGTGACGGCCACTACAAATTATCTATATAGTTCAATATATTATAAACGATGAGGATGATCCGATTACATCGTTAGTCCCATGGCCAGATCTCATAACTGATTGAAAGACAAAGGAAATAAGTATGTGTCGAACAGGTTTGAGCTATCAATAACCAGATAAATTGACGGTATTTCTGACGGTCTTTTCTGAAATGCACGCCAGCTGAAACCATAAGACCGTCAGAAAGAGCGCGTAGCGCTGACGGTCTTTTCCGCAAGGCGGCTTGTTCTGGAAAATGCATTGGGAGGGTAATGACTATGTCGATGACCTCGTGCCCATTCTTGCGCGGATGGCGGCAAAGCGGCGATCTAGATATCGGGCGCTCGGCTATAGAGTTGAGTGATCCACCGCCGGCTAAGTGTGGCGAGGACGTTGCATACATTAGAATGTCGTGCGGTAGCAGCCCTTCAACCGTCTTCGGCGACTTGTATGTTCTGGAAGGATCACCGTGGCCCGAGTCTTCACGCGCGAACAATTTTACGAGCTTGTTTGGTCCAAGCCGATGACGCACTTGGCGAAAGAGTTCGCGATCTCCGATGTCGCACTTCACAAAATCTGGAGAAAGCACGGCATCCCCAATCCGCCGCTGGGCTGGTGGGCGAAGAAGGCCGCAGGAAAGAAAGTGAAGCAGATACCGTTGCCAGAGGCCAGGGCCGGGACCGCTGACAGAATCACAATCGCAAACGCCGACCTCAGTCGCGAATCCTCGGTGCTCGCCAACGTGCGCGAGCAGGCGCGTATCCTTGCATCTGAAGGCAGTGACGATCAGGTTGCGCCGGCGCACCCGATCGTCGATCGTACACTCGCAAAACTCAGGAAGGCGAAACCGTCCGATGTCGGCATCGTCGCTGCCGACGGCGCGGGGCTCATTAAGTGCGAGGTTGCATCGCCATCGATCGACCGTCTCGCGGTTATCCTGCCACGGGTTGTGCGCGCAGCATCGCTACAGGGGTTCGAACTGGTGGCGGACGACGGATGGGCGCATTTCAAATCCGAAACCGAAGCCATCGACTTCTCAATCGCGGAGACGGTTGGGCGCGAGAAGCACCTTCTGACCGATGCCGAGCGTTCCAAGGAGGAGGCCTGGGAACGAAAGCGTGACCTGGCTGCTCGACGGAATTCATGGGACAATACATTTTTTGACAGGCCGCGCTTTCCAGAATGGGATTTCCATCCAACCGGTCAACTCTCATTCGAGTTTGAGCAGGTCTATCTCCTTGGGAGCGTTGCACCCCGGCGCAGCTTCCGCGACGCTAAGGTCCAGCGCCTCGAGAACTTGGCGAGCGATATTGCGGTGGGGCTCGCGGTTCTCGCTGCCGCAAAGACGGATCAACGCCTCAAGCGAGAGGCAGAGCAGCGCAGGATCGAGGAAGAGCGGCGGCGATGCGAACTGGCGTCGCGCGTCAAGCATATCGAAGACCGTCGAGCCGCCGGACTTGGCGCTATTCTGGTTGAACTCGACGAGCTCGATCGGCTACGCCGCCTCGTCGCCATGCTCACGGCAGAGGTTCCAGCCGAACCGACGCCGCGCCTATCGACCTTTCTGGTTTGGGCGAAGGAGCATTTGGCAAAGCGCGAAGCGCGACTTTCGGGACAAGCGATTGAAGGCCGGTTTGCCGCCGAGCATCTGTTCGGTGACGATGATGATCACCACTTCACGCCGTCCAGATGGTAGGCAGAAGACTGGACTTGGCGCACCGAGGGGATGGGCCCTTCTCGGCACCGTTCCGGACCGTCGCTGTCCGCGTCACCTCCCACGTTCTTGCAGCCAAATATGCATTTAGCCTCGGCCGCCTCGGCCTCATTGAAGCCAACGCAATGCTGCGGGCCGGACTCGAAACCGGCTAGTCTACTGAGTCACAAAATCCGACATGGTGTATTTATATATGTTGGTAACCGCAAGATGTGGTATTTTAGCCTATCTTCGTCCGGATCGGGGGACCGGAATGGATGGCGGATCGAGTGAGGGGAGCGACGCGCGATTTGTGGCCTATGTCGAGGTGCTCGGCATGGTGCTGGGCCATGCCGATAGGCGCCAGCCGATGCATGATTATTGCCTGGGGCTGTTGATGCCGATTGAGCGCAAGAGCGTCGAACCGATGGCGGCGGTGACAGCACCGGCGCAGGTCGCGGCGAAGCATCAATCCTTGCTTCATTTTGTTGGCAACGCGCCGTGGTCGGACGCGGCGATGCTGGCCAAGAGCCTGCCCTCGCGAAAGCGGGGTGACAGAACTGGTGTTGCCGGCGATCGAGCGCAGCGGGGCGATCGAAGCGTGGATCATCGATGACACGGGCTTTCCCAAGAAGGGGCGTCATTCGGTGGGGGTGACCCGGCAATATTGCGGTCAGCTTGGCAAGCAGGACAACTGCCAAGTCGCGGTGTCGCTGTCATTGGCCAATCACGATGCCAGTCTGCCCATCGCGTATCGGCTCTATCTGCCTGAGGATTGGGCCAAGGATCAGGCGCGGCGGGATAAGGCCAAGGCGCCGGAGCCGATCGCTTTCCAAACCAAGCCCGAGATCGCCCTTGAGCAGATCAAAGCGGCCCGAACCGCTGGACTGCCTCAGGGTGTAGTGCTGATGGACG
Source organism: uncultured Alphaproteobacteria bacterium (assembly GCA_963716115.1). Lineage (GTDB taxonomy): Bacteria > Pseudomonadota > Alphaproteobacteria > ATCC43930 > CGMCC-115725 > AP-15. Next base: position 481,013 of record CAVQSZ010000006.1, on the reverse strand, counting down.
CCGGCTATGGCAACGACACGGGGCTGCGGACGGACATCACCTCTCTCGGCTTGCGCTACGTCGCGGGGATCGGTCCCAACACCTCGGTATGGCCGCCGGGCGAGGCTCCCATGCCGCCACAGTCTCGAACCGGTCGCGGACGACCGCAGACGCGGCTGCGGCGCGGACAGCACCTGCCGATCTCGGTCAAGACACTCGCCCTCAGCCTGCCGCAAGAGGCGTGGCAAACCATCACTTGGCGCGAGGGAACCACGGATCGGCTCGCCTCGCGCTTTGCCCGGCGCAGAGTGCGGCCGTGGGCCTTTTAGCCCACGGGCGTGACCCGTGGGGCACCGCGATAATTTGCTGAGCGAGTTGCGCGCTGAAGAATGGCTTCTGATCGAGTGGCCGGAAGACGAAGCCGGGCCGATCAAGTATTGGTTTTCCACCTTGCCCGAAGAGACCGCCTTCGATCGTCTGGTCGATCTGACAAAGTTGCGATGGCGGATCGAGCGCGATTATCAGGAGCTCAAGCAGGAACTCGGCCTCGGCGATTATGAAGGGCGCGGGTGGCGCGGCTTCCACCACCATGCCACCCTCTGTATTGCCGCCTACGGCTTCTTGATCGCCGAACGAGGCGCCATTCCCCTCTCAGGACCAGGTTTCTCCGCGCCGCTCTCGGGATCTGCCATTCCCGAGGGTTACCGACCCAGGGGCGCCGCCGATCCGACCCGAACGGCACATCCCCAACTCGATCGCAACAATCCGAAGACGCCTCATCGTCGCGCTCGCCAAGACCCTTCCGATATGCCCTTGCTGCAATACGCCCATCCGGAAGACGGCAAGAATTCCCGATTACTGACGCAGTAAGACTAGGAGCCCGTCCGAGTTTTGTTTGACGGCGCTGACGTGACAGGCCAAGCTTTTGAAGCTCAGCAGCAGCGGCCTTTATTACCGGCCCCGGCCGATGCTGCCGGCCGATCTGTTGATCATCCCGCGGATCGACCAGCTACAATTTGACTACCCTTTGGCGGGCAGCCGGATGTTGCGCGATCTGCTGCGTGGCGAGGGCATCGAGATCGGCCGGCAACGGGTTGCGACGATGATGAAGCGCATGGGGATCGAGGCGCTCTATATGCTGCGCTCGGCGGCAGTCGAGCGGCCCAACCAAGCTTGGGCGATCGACATTACCTACTGGCCGCCGTGGTCGACTGGTTTATCGTGTCCCGCCGCGTGGTGTAGGAGCTGCTGCGTCGGTGCAGGGTTGAGCTCCTCGATCAGGCTGGCAGAGCGGGCAGGCTGACGAAGGGATCATCGCTCATCGGCGCGATGGTTTCCAGGCTCATGTAGCGGGCACGCTGGACGGCCCATTCATCGTTTTGCTCGAAGCAGGAGCGCCCCGATCAGTCGTGTCACCGCGGCCTCGTTGGGAAATATGCCGACCACATCGCTGCGGCGCTTAATCTCGCCGTTGAGCCGTTCGAGCGGGTTGGTGCTGTGCAGCTTGACCCGATGCGGTGCGGGGAAACTCATGTAGGCCAGCACGTCCGCCTCGGCGTCGTCCATCAAGGCCGCCAGCTTGGACACGCGGGGCGCAACTCGTCGGCGACCCCGACCTTCGCCGGGGCAGGCTATGGCGCCATTGCTTGCGCGCGGTCTCGGCGTCGTTCTGGGCGAAGGCGGTGCCGACCCAGGCCGAGACGATGCGGCGCTGCGTCCTGCCGGCGTGCGCCATGGCGTTGCGCATGAAGTGTACGCGGCAGCGCTGCCAGGTGGCGCTGAGCACCTTGGCAATGGCGGCCTTGAGTCCCTCGTGCGCGTCCGATACGACCAACTTGACGCCGCGCAGGCCGCGTCGGGTCAGGCTGCACAGGAACTCGACCCAGAACAAGCGGGGGCTCGGCCTCGCTATGGCCGATGGTCATGCCGAGCACCTCGCGCCAACCAGGCCATCGGTGTTGACGCCGACGGCAACGATGACGGCAACCGAGACGATGTGATGGTCTCGCCGGACTTTGAGGTAGGTGGCGTCGAGCCAGATATAGGGCCAATCGCCTTCGATCGGGCGGCTCAGGAAGGCTTGCACGCGTTCGTCGATCTCGCCGCACAGGCGCGAAACCTGGCTCTTGCTGATACCCTCCATGCCGAGGGCTTTCACCAGATCATCCACTGAGCGGGTGGAGATGCCATGGATGTAGGCCTCCTGGATCACGGCGGTGAGCGCCTTCTCGGCCATTCGGCGCGGCTCCAGAAAGCCGGGGAAGTAGCTGCCGTGGCGCAGTTTGGGAATGCGCAGCTCCACCGTGCCGAGCGCGCGTCTGCCAGTCTCGGTCTCGGTAGCCGTTACGCTGGTTGCGCCGCTCGGGCGAGCGTTCGCCGGGAGCGGCGCCGCACAGGCCGTCGGTCTCCAGCGCCATCAGGCGTTCGGCTGCGAAGCCGATCATGTCGCGCAGAAAGCCGGCGTCAGAGCCCTTCTCCAGCAACGCGCGAAGGGCGATGTTGTCATCGGTCATCGTGGTGGTCCTCGGATCAGAGTTGCGTATTGCAACCCAACCCTACCCGGCGCCGCCGCGGTGACCACCGCTGGATAAGTAGCCCGCCTGCGCCAGACTCTCGGCGGTCGCTCCGGCAGGCTACTTACCCACAGCTCCTACACCACTCGGCGGGACACGACCACTGGCTCGGCCGGCGGTTGCTGGCCTGGCGCCTTTTGATGACGATGGAGACGGCGTTTTGCCTGGAGGCGGTCGAAGAGGCGCTGGCTAAGCACGGCAGCCGGAGATTTTCCACACCGACCAAGGCAGTCAATTCCAGCGCCGCGTTCACCGGCCTGCTGCTCCGGCACGGCGATCTGCATGGATGGAAAGGCACCTGGCGCGACAACGTGTTCGTCGAGCGGCTCTGGCGTTCGGTCAAGTAAGGAAGTCTATCTGCGGGCCTACGACAGCGTCGGCCAAGCCCGCGCTTCGCTCGGCCGCTATCTCAACCTTTTACAAACGCCAGCGCCCGCATTCGAGCCTTGACGCTCGGACCTCGGATCGAACCTGTTTCGACCATCTGCCGCAGGTCGCGGCAGCATGATTCGCCGACGCATCACGACGGCGACCGGCAGAGGCCCCACCTATCCAGGGCGGATTCTTGTCCAGACGAACCAGGCCGGCTCTGTGTCGTGGTCGGATGCGCGATACTGGCCAAGACTAAGTGAGCTGGTGCTGCCGGCGATCGAGCGCGGTGGACCGATCGAGGCCTGGATCATCGACGGCACGGGCTTTCTCAAGAAGGGGCGGCACTCAGTCGGCGTGACCCGGGAATATTGCGGTCAGCTGGGCAAGCGGGGATAACTTCCAAGTCGCGGCGACCCTGTCGCTGGCCATCATCATGCCGAACTGCCGATCGCCCATCGGCTCCATATCCCCGAGGACTGGGCCAAGGATCGGACGCGGCGGGACAAGGCCGTGTGCCGGAAACGATTGCTCTTCAGACCAAGCCCGAGTTCACCTTCGAGCAGATCAGCGCGGCTCGACCGGCGGGGCGGCCCGAGGTATGGCACCGATTGATGCCGGTTACGGCAACGATACCACGCTGCGGACCGGAATTACCGCTCTCGGTCTGAGATACGTAGCCGGCATCGGTCCCAACCAAGGGCTCAAGCAGGAGATCCGCGAGCGGCGCCCGCCGAGGATAGACAGTCCTCACGGCCAGCCTTGTGGCCTCACTCGACGTGCCTTGTCGACAGTTTTCCGAGTCCAGCACAGCTGGCGGCGCTTACAGGGACCGTGGACCGGCCCGTTGCGCCGATTTGTCGGCAGCCGCCCATCGGCGCGAACACCTCCTCGGAACCCGAGGACCGCCCGGAAATTAATCACGGCTGGCGTACCCAGCTGCGGCGAACAGCCACGCGTTTGGCCCCCGAGGGCGCCGATATCCCGGCAAGGGCGGCGGCTGCGTCTACGACCAACGGACCCGTGGCATAATCTTTTTCGGATCTATGTTCGCCTTATAGGAAATGATTGTCTCTAGCATTGCCGCTAACACGTCATCCGTCATATAGTGTGACTGCAATCCCAATTCGAGAAGGCCGGAGTGCTTCGCATTATAGTAATGTTCCTCTTTTTCTTTTCGCGGATTGGGAATAGATTGAACTTCGACGGGAAGTCCCATAGCCGTCCCGACGCGATTAACGCGAACGGCCAGTTCGTTCACAGTGAACTGCTCGGTGAACTGGTTGAAGATCCGCAACTCTCCCGGCGCTGCCGGGACCTCAGCCGCCAGGCGCACGCATTGCAGTGTGTCCTTAAGGTTTAAATAGCCCCTGGTTTGCCCGCCTTTGCCGTACACGGTCAGCGGCACCCCGGCCACGGCTTGTACGAGGAAGCGGTTGACCACGGTACCGAAAATGTCGTCGTAGTGAAAGTTCGGCAACAGGCGAACGTTTCCCTCACATTCCCAAGTCGACAATCCGTATACTGGACCCTGCATCAGGTCGGTCACCCTGATGCCATAGGTACGCACATAGAACCACAATAGATCAGTATCGAGAACTTTAGTGGTGTGATACAAGCTGCCGGCTTGCCGAGGAAAAAGGAACTTATCCTTTCTGCCGTTATGCTCGATTTCGAGCCATCCTTCCTCGATGTCTATATTCGGGGTACCGTATTCGCCCATCGTGCCGAGCTTGACGATGTGACACTCAGGCTTGTGGCGCAATATGACCCAGATCAAATTGAAGGTGACGCCGAGATTGTTGCGCAAGGTAAGCTGAGCCTCGTGAAAACCCCGCATCGAATACGGTGCCGAGGGTTGCTCCGCATAATGCACGACTACGTCGGGTAGAAAGCGGGCAAATAGCGGATCGAGGAACATCATATCGGAGCAGTCGCCGATCGCAGTTTCTATAGCGCTGCCCTGAGTGGTCGCGAAAATGTCGGCGCGAGCCTCAAGGTTGGGAGCCTCGAACAAGGGCTCGGAGCCGGTGCTTCGCGCAACCGTTCGGCGCAAATAGTTGTCGACTACCATCACATCGTTCCCGGCCGCCGCAAAATGCATGGCTGTCGGCCAGCCAAGGTATCCGTCGCCGCCGAGGATCATCACACGCATCGTAGCCCCCTATTTTCCCAAACCGCGACACGGCTAGCAAGCCTGGAGTCCCCAGCGTCGTCGCCACAGCCCCAAGAGGACTCCGCAAAACCGCAAACCGATGTCGTGCCGTCGCCGCATTCACCAACTTTGCCACTTCAATCGATCGTGAGGCGCTTGTCAACCGCCGCTCTATCGGGCTATACGACAACCAAGACACCGCACGACGTCCTCTCAAGTCCATACGCAGTTTGGGGGAGAAAGAGATGTTCAGGACACCCAATTTCCGAGACGAAGCGGACTTCTTCGAGGGCAAGCGGGTCATCGTAACCGGCGCGGCAGGAACGGTCGGGTCTGAACTTGTACAGAGGCTGCTGAAGACACCCGCTGTTGAAATCCGTGGGGTCGACAATCATGAGAATGGCCTATTTGTTCTTTCTGAATCTTTGCGGATTGAACCGCGGTTCCACCCTTTTATTTGTGACGTCCGAAATGGCCAAAAACTGGGCCAGATGTTCAAGAACATGGATTATTGCATCCATGCGGCGGCATTAAAGCATGTCGGCTCGTCGGAGAGGTCGCCGTTCGAAACGGTGCAGACCAACATCATCGGCGTTCAGAACGTCATTCAGGCCGCGCTCGACAACAATCTGCAGCGTGTGCTGTTGACAAGCTCGGACAAAGCGGTCAATCCGACCAATGTGATGGGCACGACCAAGCTGATGGGCGAACGCTTGGTGACCGCGGCCAATGCCATGCTTGAGCTTACTGCAAACGCAGTGTTCACCAGCGTGCGCTTCGGAAATGTGGCGGGGTCGGCCGGGTCGGTCGTGCCACTGTTTTGTCGACAGATCGCCCAGGGGGGCCCGATCACGCTAACGGATGCCAAAATGACCCGTTTTGTGATGACGCTGGAAGAAGCCGTACGGCTGGTGTTGAAATCGCTGCGCATTGCCCATGGCGGCGAAGTGTTCGTCACGAGAATGCCGGTCGTACGAATCGTCGACTTGGTACAAGTGCTGGTCGATATCGTCGCCCCATTATATAACCGTAAGTCTTCGGAGATCGAAGTCCACTGCATCGGGCCGCGGCCGGGAGAGAAGTTGTACGAAGAGTTGACGACGGACGAAGAACTTCGGCGCACTCTCGATCTCGACGAGCTGTACGCAGTCCTACCCGCATTTCGGAACATATATGACCGGATCAACTATGATTATGCTAATTCACGAGTTGTCGCGAAGGCGTACAATTCATCGAATGAGCCACCGATGAGCCGCGGCGTCCTGCGCAGTTTTCTGCTGCAGCCGGGGGTATTGCCGAGCGATGTGGCCGCCCTGCTGGGCAGGCACAGAGAAGCGGGAGTGACTGGCAGAAGCCACAACGATGTGCTGGCACAGGCTCCGCTGCTCGATCGCACGGAGGATGCCGGAATATTGCAGGCGAAGTTCGCCTAGAATGCGTGTTCGGTCGCCGTGGGATCGCGGGAACCGCGGTCGCGCGGAGTATGAGGACAGCTCCCTGCAATCACTGAAGAGGGTCGAACCGTGAAGGACCAGTCAGGGATCTTTCCGATCGAATTCATCGACCTGAAGGCGCAGCGCGACCGCGTCCGCGAGCGCGTCGAGGAGGGTTGGCGGCGAGTCGTCGATCACGGCCAATACATCATGGGACCCGAGGTCCGGGATCTCGAAAGCCGCCTCGCCAAGTTCACCGGCGCAGCAGAAGTCGTCTCGTGCTCCAATGGCACCGATGCGCTTTGGCTGCCGTTGCTGGCCCTCGGCGTCGGACCCGGGGATGCCGTCTTCTTGCCGAGCTGGACCTTTACCGCGACCGCGGAAGTCGCGTGTCTCGTCGGCGCGACACCGATTTTTGTCGATGTCGACCCCGACACGATGAACCTCGCACCCGAGAGCCTCGAGGCGGCGATCCGCCTTGTCCGCGAGGAAGGTCGGCTCGCTCCCAAGGTGATCATTCCAGTCGATCTGTTTGGCCTGCCCGCCGATTACGAGGGAATCAACGCGATCGCCCGCCGCGAGGGGCTCAAGGTCCTGGCCGACGCCGCCCAGGCATTCGGGGCGGCCCAAGGGAATCGACGCGTCGGCGTTCTCGCCGACATGACCGCCACCAGCTTTTTCCCGGCCAAGCCGCTCGGCTGCTGGGGTGACGGCGGCGCCATCTTCACCGACGATCCCAAGCTCGCCGAAACCTTGCGCTCGGTCCGCATCCATGGCCGCGGGGTGAACGGCAAATACGACAACGTGCGGATCGGCACCAATGCTCGGCTCGACACGTTGCAAGCGGTCGTGTTGATCGAGAAGTTGGCGATCTTTGAAGACGAGCTGGCGAAGCGGCGGCAGATCGCTCGGCTTTACGCCGACGGTCTCGGTCATTCGGTGGCGGTGCCTCACGTACCGACCGGAAGCACCTCGTCATGGGCGCAATACACAATCCGGACCGGCCGCCGCGACGATTTGCAGCGCGGCCTGGCCGAGCGCGGAGTGCGCACCGAGATCTATTATCCCCGGCCCTTGCACATGCAGCCGCCCTATGCCCACTTCCCGATCGCACCCGGCGGGTTGCCGGTGACGGAGCGCCTCAAGGACGAGGTGCTGAGCCTGCCGATGCACCCCTATCTGAGCGAGATGCAGTCCGATTACATCTGCCGCGCCGTAAAGGACATTCTCGACTAGATGCTCGCGCACCGCACCGCCACCGCCGCGCGGCACAGGGGCTTGGCTGTGTGCATCGTCGCCTGCAAGGATTTGTCGCTCAATATGAGAGCGATCCGCCAGGCGAGATCGCTTGGCGAGGCCGGCCACGAGGCTACGGTCATCGCGTTTTGCGCCCCCGATGCGCAGCTCGCGGGCTGCACCGCGGCGGTGACGCTGGTTGCGACCGGGACTCCCCGGGCGCTCCCGGTAAAGCAAAGGTCGTGGCTGCGCCGCGCGATGCGCGACGACGCGGGCCTGCAGCACCGCGCCGAGGCTGCGGTCGCGGCGGGGCGCAGCCATGACGGGCTGTTCGCTGCCGCAGTTGCGAGCCGGTTGGCCGGCAGCCATTTCGATGTTGTTCAGGCGCACTACGACAGAGCGTTGATCGCAGCTTCGGCGCTGGCGCGGAGCTGCGACGCCAAGCTCGTCTTCGACGCGGTTGAAATGCCCTTCGATGAAGAACAATTGACTAGGGCGCCCGCTGCCCGAGCCGTGCGCCACGCTGAAATCCGGCGGGAGGCCGAGATCGCCCGCACCGCGGACGGTTGGATCACGATAAACGACTCTATTGCCGATGCTGCAGTCGAGCGTTTCGGCGTCGCGCGGCCTTTGGTTTTGCGCAACTTCCAGGATTACGGGCGCTGGGTTTCGGATGGCCGTCTCAGAAGGGATCTCGGTCTGACAAAGGAGGCCCGGATCCTCCTTCACCTCAACACGATGCGGGAGGGCGAAGGACTTGAGACGGCGATCGACGCCCTGGCATATCTGCCGGCCGCGTTTCATCTCGTCGGGCTCAGCCCGCCACCGAAGCCGGATTTCCTGAAGACGTTACGGCGCCGGGCGGTCGAGCGCGGGGTCTCGGACCGGTTCCACCTGGCGCCGATGCAGCCGCCGCACGGGGTCAACGCCTACATCGCCGAGGCGGATGTCGGCATTATTGCTCGCCAAGGGAAATTGCAGAACCTGCGGCTCAGCCTGCCGAACCGATTATTTCAATTGATTGCGGCACGCCTCCCGGTCGTCGCGACGCCGCTGCCGGAAATTGCCCGGGTGGTCCAGGACTGGGGCCTCGGGCTGCTGTTCGACGAATTCGATGCGGTGGGGCTTGCGGCTTCGGTCCGAAGGATTGTCGAGCCGGCGGCGCAGGCGGCGTTTCGGCAGGCTGTCGGCCGCGCCGCCAGTGCAATGACTTGGGAAAAGGAAAGCGCGGCCTATGTGCGCTTCATCGAGACGTTAGCCGCGGCGGGGCCGGCAGCATCGGCTTGGCCGCAGCAGGGCTCACTCGAGCATATTGCCGACGGATAAAGATACGCCTCAGTGTGGCGCAAGAGGGCGCGCGATGGAATTCGAGCATTTCTATAGGGCTGGGGTCGACTGCCAGCTGCAGCCCGGAGCGCAGATCGGGCTCAGATACAGGGAGGGATGCGGGCCGGCGGTCTTCGGGGCACATGCTCGCGTTCGCTCCGGCACTGTGATTTATGGCGACGTTGTCGCCGGCGATCATTTTCAGACTGGGCACCACGTGCTCGTTCGGGCCGATACGATCATCGGCGACCACGTCGTCCTCGGCACCAATGTGGTGATCGACGGTCAAGTGCGCATCGGCAGCTTTGTCAAGATCGAGTCCAACTGCTACATTCCGACCCATTGCACCTTTGGCTCCCGCGTGTTTCTTGGACCCGGCGTCACAATCCTCAACGACCGCTACCCCCTGCGAATGCGCGAAACCTACAAACCCGAGGGCTGCGTTGTCGAAGACAACTCCACGATCGGGGGCGGCGTCGTGCTGTTGCCCGGGGTGCGCATCGGGACCGGGTCGTTCATCGCCGCCGGCGCGGTGGTGACAAAGGAGGTGCCGGCTGGCAGCTTGGTGGTCGGCGTCCCGGGACGCGTCCGGCCGTTGCCGGCGGAGCTGCGCGAGCCGAACACGGCCTTGTCCTGGCAGGCTTATCTGCGCGAATAGGAACCGATACCGTGAAAATCGCTGTGATCGGCTGCGGCAAGCAAGGGGTGAAGCACGTCGCCGGCCTCAAAAAATGCATGGGTGTCGACATTGTCCTCGCCGACAAGGAGCCGGCGCTGGCCCGCGCGCTTGCCGAAAGGGAAGGGGTCGGTTCGGCCGAGGATCCAGAGCAAGTCTTTGCCGATCCTGACGTGACGGCCGTCGATCTGTGCGTCCCGACACCGTTCCACGCAGCGCTGATCCGTCGATCGTTGTCGGCCGGCAAGGATTTCTTCTGCGAGAAGCCGCTCTGCGAAACAGCCGCCGAAGCGCGCGAGCTCAGTCAATCTACCGAGCAGGCACGGCGCGTCGGCATGGTCGGCTATGTATACCGATATGCGCCGGTGTTTCAACAGGCGCGATCGATCCTTGCCGGCGCCGACGAGACCGGCAAAAGCCCGGTCATCGGCACGCTTTCAGTGGCGCTGATGCGCATCGGCGGCCGCGGCTCGGCAGCTTTGTGGAAGCACCGCCGCCTCGACGGCGGCGGCGCCATCAACGAGATGCTGGTGCACATGCTCGACTTGGCGGTGTGGTATTTCGGCCCGATCGAGCGCGCTGAATTGATGATGCAGGACCTGTTCCGGCCACAGCGCGATATTGGCGGCACGGTGGAGCGCGTCGATGCCGAGGATTTCGTGCTCGCCCGCTTCCGCACGCGCAGCGGTGTGCCGGTCGTGATCCAAGCCGATTTGTTGACGCCCTCGTTCACCCAGATGATCGAAGTGCAGGGCGATAACGGCACGCTGATGGCATCCATCCAGGCGGAAATGCCGCAATTCGTGTTCGCGCTGAATGCCGCCGGCGGCTACGCGGCGGGCCGTACCGAGCTGGGCTGTGGGCAGCTCGACCTGTTCGACGCGCAAATGGCAGCCTTCGTTACCGCCGTCCGGGACAGGCAGCCGCAGCGGCGGGGCACACTTGCGGATTCCGTGCATGTCATGGAAGCGCTGGAGAAGCTGAAGGCCCAGTAGAGAGGTTCCCAATTGTCAATATGTTGTATTAGGATATGTGGTTTGCGCGAGATGTGGATTTGAGCAGCATGGCGGCGCCCGAGGACCCGGTCGTATCAGCCGGACCGGCGGGCCCATGGATGGCATTGCCGTCGTCCAATTCTCGAACGACGATTACGACGACGGTCGGTCGTGCGCTACGCCACGAGCTGCGGGACGACGCGGCTGGATGCAGCGACTGCACACCCGAGCTGGTGAGCGGGCGCAGGAAAATCGCCACTCCGGCTTGGCGCCTGTAATATGCGTGACATCAAGATATTGGACACCGCAGACCTTGCCCCCGAGGTCGGCATCACGGTAGGCACGCGCCCTGGCATCGTGATGCTGGCGCCGGTCATCCATGAGTTCCGGCGCCGGTCGCTGCCGCATTTCGTCATCCATACCGGACAGCATTATTCGCCGAATATGGATTCTAAATTCTTCGAAGACCTGAATCTGCCGGCCCCCGATTATCGTCTGAGCGGGGTGGCTGAGAGGCGCAGCCATGGTGGCCAGACCGCGATCATGCTTGAGGGGATTGAGCAAATTCTGCTGCAGCGCCGCCCGTGTCTCTTCCTGATCGGCGGCGATGCCAATACCAATCTGGCCGGCGCCCTCGCAGCGCGCAAGCTGCGCATAAACGTGGGACATATCGAGGCCGGCGAGCGCAGCTATGACTGGCGCATGCCGGAAGAGCACAACCGGGTCATAATCGACCACATTTCCGATCATCTATTTGTTACCAACGATCGTGGCGTCAACAATTTGCAACGAGAAGCCGCCCGCGGACAGATCCATCTCGTCGGAAACCCGATCGTCGACGCCTCGCTGTCGCATTTTGACCTGGCGATGCGAAAATCCAATGCCGTTCGGAGCTTTGGGGTCGAGCCCCGCGGGTACGCGGTGCTGACGACGCATCGCGAGGAGAATGTCGATGTCGCCCAGAACCTGCGGGGAGAACTTGAAGGGGTGTCGACCGCCGCGCGCGCGCTGCAGCTTCCGGTGCTGTTTCTCGCGCATCCCCGTACGGTGAAGCGCCTCGCTGAATTCGGCCTCAGTGAGTGGGCCGCCGATCTGCCCCTGATGACGATCGCTGACGCCGTCGGATACCTCGATTTTCTGGCGTTGCTGGCAAATGCGCGCCTCGTCTTCACCGACTCCGGCGGGGTGCAGCAGGAGGCCTGCATCCACCATGTTCCCTGTGTCACGTTGCGGGATAACACCGAATGGACGGAAACCCTGAGCATCGGCGCCAACCGGCTCGCCGGCTGCAATCCGCAGCGCATTGTCGCCGCGGCGTCCGAGGCCGTGGCGATCGAGCGGAATTGGCCGATACCGTTCGGTGACGGTACGACGGCCCGACAGATCGCCGACATCGCCGAACGAATCATCGAAGGCTATCGCGACCGGCGAGCCGTCTCTCCGGCAACGGTTGCGGGGTGACCGGTCCGAGCCGACGGAACTTTGCGATCCCGTCGAAAAATATCGAATTACGGCATATTGCCATTCGCGCAGCGGGATGCTTGCTTTTTGGGGTGATTGCTTGTCGGCGACCCGTTGTGCGCCTCAACAGCGGCATGCTCTTGCTCGACCTCGTACTGGGCGGCGCTGAATTTGCCGCCATAACGACGATGCCACACCCTTCTGTCACGGGCCGTTATTTGGTCAATCCCTTTGAGCGATGATCCTGCCGCCGGTGTCTTCCTTCCGTCCGGCTCGGCGCGTGGCCGCCACCTGATGGAGTTGGCCGATCTCAATGCCCTCGCCACGCAGCAGATGCGCAACATCCGGCTGCCCGCGAACGGGTAGTCAAGATGCAGCTGGTTGCGGCATCGGCCGGGGCCGGTAATAAACGCCGCTGCGGCTGAGCTGCAACAGCTTGGCCTGTCAAGTCAGCGCCATATCGAAACTGCTGCGCCAGCTCCGCCAGCATCTTCTCTCCCCTGATCGCCACCAGTGCCACCTTCGCCTTGAACGCCGGGGTGTGATTCCGGCGTGCTCGCTTCGTAATCTGCTCTCCTGGTCCGCGGCGATCCTCGCCGGTCTCAGGCAGAAAGTCCACTTATCCTACCGTCCAGATTCTCCCGGGCCAGCTCTCCAGGCCGAATCCGGCAGGATAGCGGCCGGGGTCGGCGCCAGCGAGCGCACCAGGGCGACATAGGGAGCGCTTTCTTTCTCCCAGGTCAGTTCGTTCGCGGCTTTCATGACGTTGGCCTTGAGCCGGCGGTTGATATCGGGATCGAGCATGCGGCTGATGACCGCGGCCACATCGGCGAGGTCGCGCTCATCGAAGGATTGGCCAAAGCCGTGCTCCTCGGCGACATCGACGATGTCGCTGAGCCTGGATACCGCGACCGGCAGCCGCGCCATGACCATCTCCAGAAATTTGTTCGGCATGCTCAAGAAATTATTGAGGTATCCGCTCGGCCGCGGGATCACGCCGAGATCGGCGCCGGAGACGTAGGGCACCAGGTCGACGGGCGCGCGGGGCGCCAGGAAGAAAACCCGATTGGCAACGTCGAGGTCGGCCGCCCGCTGCGGCAGCGCCTCCTCGACATATTTTCGCCAGCGCGGCAGGGCGAAGGCGATGATCGCCAGATGAATGTTGGGCGCCATCAGCGGCATCGCGTCGATCAACGTCTCCACGCCCTGCTGCGGATAAATGCCGCCGAACCACACGACGAGCGGCACAGCGGGCCCGATGCCGATATCAGCGCGCAATCGGCCGTCGAGCTCATAGGGCCAGTAATATTGGCAGTTGCGGACGACGAGCGGCGAGGCAATCCGATAGTGCTGCGCGTACCAATCGCCGACGCTCTGCCCCACCGTCGTGACGGCATCCGCCTTGCGGAAAATGGCGGCCTCCTGCCTCCTGTCGCGCCGCTCGAACAGACGCTCCAACGGGGTGAAGCTCGTCGCCAGGCGGTGGGCGGTGAGCTCTACCGCGTCGTAGATCAGCCGCGCGTCGTCGCGCGCGGCCAGACGCGATGCCGCGACCAGGGCATAATTGTCGTGCGCCTGCACGATGCGAAAGATGCGGCCGCGCGTCGCTTTGTCGGCGGCATCTGCGAAAGCCCGCGTCGTGGCCTGCTGGTGCAGCACCCTGACGAGCGTGGCGAGAATGGCTGGCGCGGGCTTTTGCGACAGCTCGCGCCAAGCCGCGACGAAGCCCTGACCGGGCTTTCTCAGCAGCATCGCGCAAGGCGGCGCCAGCAAAAACCGCCGCAGGAACGCGACCGCCCAGGCCGGAGGGCCCGTCAGAGAGCGCCTGAAACGCGCGGCCGGTGCGCGCCGGCCGCCGCGCACCAACCCTTCCGCATCAGTAATGGTGCGCCTGCGGTTTTCTTGCGCCAGCGCACGGCGATTTAAAAAGCCGAGGAGCTTCGCAGTGAAGGGGCGCGGGGCAACCTCGATATACTCGATCATCGGCGATAGAGCCTGCGCCGGCGCGCCGAGCGATACGACGACAACACCATAGCCGGCCTCCGACAGCGCGTTAGCCATTCTCGGCACGCGCGTGACACGGCGCAGGTCCTTGCGCGACAGAATGCACACCACCGCAGCTTCGCCCGCAACCCCCGCAACAGGCGCGACCGGATCGGCGAGCGCGGCCTCGCCGTTCACCGCTTCCAACCCAGGATCGCGGCAGAAGCCCCGGGGTGTGTGCTTGCCGCCCCTCTCCAGCCGCTTACCGAAGGGCAGGGCATTGCGACCTTGCCTGGGCGTCGCGCATGCCTTTGTGAAGATACGCCTGATATTCCCGCAAGATCTGTCGTGCGTCGAGCGGCGCCGAATAGACCCTCACTTCGGCCACATCCGCCACCGCGCCGGAATTGCCGCCGGGCGTGGGATTGCCGATCACCAGCTTGTCCCAAAGCGGGAACGGAGTCCACTCGGCCGGCGCAGCCGTCTCCATATGCCCATCGATATAGAGCCCGAGCCTTCGCTGGCGACTGTCCCAGGTCGCCGCCACCTGGTGCCAATCCGGCATCCCTGCCGGGCGCCGCCACGAGGCGATATCGGCCGAGACGGTCGTGCCGCGCCCGGTGGCGTCGGTCAACGAGAGGCTGAGGCGATCATCCGGCTGCACCGCCAGCACCAGGCAGTCGGGGCCGTCGAGTCGCCGGCACGCTGTCGCGAGAAAGCCAGGGGAAGCGGCGCTCGCGCCCAGGGTCGGCCGGATCCAAAGCGAAATGCTGCCGGCGCCGCCTGAAAGAATCGGAGCCTTCGGCGGGTTAGGATAGAAGATGCCGGCATCATAAGTCAAATGCGCGGAATCCCCGCCGAGCCGTGGGTCAAAGGCGTCGCACCTGCCGGCCGGCGTGTACGACACGTGCGGACCTGGGGAGCCGCCGATTACCTTTGTCGACGCATCCGATATCATCGGGTCGTAAAGCTTGAGCGACGGTTCGGCCAGTCGGGCATTTACATTCATCGCCCAGCCACGCCCACCGTAAAATTTCTGCTTTTCATTCCAGGACGGAAACGCAATGTCTCCGTAGTCCTCCCACGTGATTATCTTAGGCCGGAAACGCAACGCCGCGCTCGCCTGGAGCTGCTGCCATTTCCCGACGGTCCGCTCGTCGGGAACCTCTCCAGGGCGCTGCTCGCGGTTGAGCGGCGACCTCAGCAGCAAAGAATGCCACACATTCATCTCGATACCGGTGCGCGGCGACGCTGAATGCGCAGCAAACACGCGGTCCATCGTCTGCTGGTCATAATAGCGCGTCGGGTTTACTTGTGGGGTGAACACGGTGAAGATATCAGCCGGGAAGTCGGGGCGAGAGTTCAGCGCACTCTGGCCCGCTGCCGGGACGTGCAGATAAAACAGATGCTTGTCCTCGATGAACGACCTGAGGGACCTGATCGAACGAAAGACGTCGGCGAGTTGCGCAGGCGTCAGCTTGCGGCTCAGGCCTGCCCCAGGCTTCGAAAGCGCAGAGCACGCCCTTGACCGCGGGCAGCCGGGCATAATGTTCGACCTGGCGCCTGGCCCAAGGTGTGTCTTCACAGGTCCGCACCCACCCTATAACGTCCTTATTGTCGAAAATCGGCTCCTCCGGGCTCAGCGCGACGATCAGGCTGAGACCGGCGCGCGCGGCTTCCTGCGCGGTCAATTCGACAAAGCCTTCTCGACCATAGAGCTCGGAATAGGGAAAATTGACCGGGAATGACGCCGTTCTCGTCAATTTCGGGTAAAAGAACGAGCTCAGGATCAATGTATTGAACCCGATATTTTTAGCATCTTGCGCAACCGCGCGCAGCATCTCCCGGGCGCGTCCGGGATCGGCGAAGATCGCCTTCTGCGGCACGCCGAGATATCGCTGCCAAAGAACTCCGAGATGCCATGCCCCGAGATAGACGCCCGAAACCTGGGTGGGCAGCGTCAGCGCTGCGGCCTCGGCGGCGGCAGGCTGGTTCAGCGCTGACGACAGGATTGTCAGCGCCGCCGCCGCCGTGACAACCGGATTCCTTCTCGCGGGCGGGCTGCGCAACAGCCTCGCCTCGCCGACGGCATGGGCGGTAACTTTCCGGCGGCGGCAAAGAGAGGTCAGGGCGCGCCACGGCCCTGGCGGCTTAAGGCTCATCATCAGGCCTCCTGGCTACGGACTCGACCAGCTGATCGATCTTCTCGGGGGATGCACCCAGCGCTTCCGGCAGGACGCGGAGCGCCCGCGCCATGCGGTCGCGCTGCTCGGACCAACCCGCCGCGCCGATGCGCGCCAGCATTGACCCCGAATTCGCATTCGACCGGGCGAAGCTTCGCCTCGGCGCCGCCCTCGAATTCCGTTGTCGCCGCAGCCGACTCGCCGGCGCGGAGCAGCGCAGCGCCGAGCAGGAAACTGCGGTCGGGATGATCCGGCGACTAGGCTCCTGAAGGCGGCGACGGCTTCCGCAATCCGCCCCAGGTCGAACGCCAGCAGGCCGCGGACCAGCGGATCGAGACCATCTTCGGCAAGCGCCCCAACCGCCTCGGCCTGGCCCGCGTGCAACCCGGCCAAGACGTAGAGCGAGCGGATCTCGGGATCGTGCAGCGCCTCTGCGCGCTCCTGCAGAACACTGTAGACCAGCTTGCCGAGGCCGAGGCGCAGCAGCTCGCGGTAACGCACACGTCCGGCGGCGCTTGCCGCCGAGAGATCGAGCAGCCTTGTGCGAAATGCCTGAGGCTCTTCGCTGCGCACGCACAAAAGGTCGACGGTTCCCGGAATTCCGGCAAAGTCCCTGCTTCCGTCCTGCAGCCCCGGACGCCGGAGGAGCCGGAGACCGAACGCCCGGCACACCGCGGCCAGCTCCTCGAGGGTCGCGCAACGGATATCAGACCACGATTTGCGCGAGATGCCGTCTCGCCGCAAAGCCGCGCCGACGTAGTTGCCGAGCTGCGCCTTGAAGGCCGCGTGCCGCCGTTTCGATGCCGCCGCGTAGATAGCGTTGAGGCGAAAGCCCGTGCTCGAGTAGCCACAATAGAATTGACCGCCGGGTTCGAGAACGCGGGCGACCTCGGAAATGGAATTCTCGGTATCGCAGTACATCAGCACGCTGTGCGTCCACGCGGCATCGAAACAGCAGTCCGGGAAATCCAGCGCCTCGGCGCGGCCAAGTTGATGCCGCACCCGCCCGGCCAAACCAGTCTCAGCCGCCGCCCCATTGGCGAGACGAACGAACGCCTCCGCTCCTGTCGATCCCGGTCGCCTGCTCGTTGTCGAGGGCGAAGGCGATCGCCCAATGCCCCGCGCCGCCGCCGATATCGAGGCCGTGTCGCCTCCCCGACCAGCCGAGCTCGTGAAACAGCCTTCGATAATGCTCCAGCCCGATCTGATAGCGCCGCTTCGTATAATCTACCGCATACTCCCACGCCGTCCCGTCAATTCCTGACGGGCGCGCCTCTCGTTCCCGACCAAGCCAGTCGAGGACCCTGGCCGTCAGCGCTGCCGAGCGTTCGGGCGCGAAATCGTCCATTACCGGCATTCGGCTCTGCGCTCCCAATCGTGGGCATAATCGGCATGATCCGGCGGGAACCAGCCGATCCCGAGGGTGCGATTGTCGGGGAGATGGTGTTCGACGACCTCTTGGGAGGCGACGGGGCGCCCCCGCAGGCGCAGCTCGACCGGTCCATCGCCTGATACCTCAAAAGTGATCCCGCGCAGCCGGTCGAGGTCCGGCACACGCGCACCTCGCACCGGATCGTCGATGCGGAGGATGTTGATCACGGTTTTGCCGCTGGCGTCGCGCGCCGTCTCGAACCGCAGTCCGCCGCGCGTCACAGCATATTCGAGCAGTCGCGAGGTGCGCGCCACGAGGATGTCGCCGGCATCGTGGGCAGCTTTGAGGCGGTGCAGGGCATCGATCGCGTCAGTCGAGAGCATTTCGACGCCGAGGTGCTGCCCGACGATCGCGTAGCCGCCCTTGCTGACGAGCTCGGCCAGGTTCTCCGGCGACAGCTGAACATGCAACAGCCGCGGGCGCCATGCTATGACGAGTCCGCCGCCATCGTTCCGTCGCGTAGCTTTCGCGCCAAAGCGCCGAGCCAGATCCTCTGCGCCACTCCGTTCTGAAAATTGGATATAATCTTGCCGCGAAAACTCCCAGACCATCTGTTTATCGCTCAATTCGCCAAGGTGGACAGCCTCATCTTGCCGGAACTCGGGCGACATGACGCCAGACCAGACGAACCATATGCCACACCGACGCATCAAATCGGTGTGGCGCCGAGGGTTCCCAAGCGAGTCCCCCAACCGACGGCCCTTCCGGCCAATATTCTGGATGTTGTTGAGGTTCCCGTGATTGGACCAAACCTTCACGCTCAGCCCAACTTTGTCGAGCACGTCGAGCGCCCGTGTCGCGTGCTCGCGGGTAAAGCAGCCGGGATGGCCGACCGGATAATTGTTGAAGTTGCCGTAGCTGTGCAGTGTATCGATCCAGCCGCCGCGGATATAGTCGAGGATCTGATCGGCGAACGGCGACCGCCTTTGCCAGTCCATCCCGGAAAAAAACGACATCTGTGAGTTTACCGGGTCCCCTTCCTGCGGCGAATAGAACCAAAACGAATCCGATATGTCGAGTCCCAGCCCACGGCCCAGGGGCGTCACGCCCTGGGTATTGAGAAAGCGATGCAGCGAGCACAAACCGTTCGGGGGTAGTCCGGTCGGTGTCGCTGCAGATGGCGAGCATTCCCCGGTACGGCCATGGGAATGCCCTGACCGAGACTTCGTTCGAGCCGAGCGGCTGAGCCCGAGCCTCGTTCGACTGCGCCCGCCCGCGCGGACGGAGATGCCTGCCGCGTCCGCTCCTCTCGGGGACCGATCAATGCCCCCAAGCGTGACCGCAGCAAGGCTGAGCGCGACAGGATCGACATCACGAATTACCGGTTTCTGCGTCCGATGGGCAGCATCACCGATGCCAGACGCTCGATTCCTATCACGAATTACTTACATTGTCCTGAACGTAACTTATCACAATATTCTTACATCGTCCTGAAAGTCAAAGCGACTTTCTAATCTATTCACGCGATATTCTGCCGCGATCATTGAGACCGCAGGCGCGAGAGGGCTATGCTGGACTCCCCCGACCCTCTTCTCGGCGGGGGGTGGGGTGCAACTGTCTCCGTTCGCCGCTTGGCCTCCCACCCGCGCGGCAGTGGGGGCAAGGGCGCATCGGCTCGGTTGCGGTGATCGTCGCGGTCGCGGTACACGGCGACGGCCGGCGCCAGGTGCTGGGCATTTCGATCGGCGCCTGCTCGGGCCGAGATCTTCTGGAGCGACTTCATACGGTAGCTCGCCCAGGGGCCGCCTGCGCGGAGTCAAGCTGGTGATCTCGGATGCCCATGAGCCGCCGTCGCCAAGGTCACCCTCTCCCCGTTGGCCAACGGCCTTGATTCTGGGCGCTGTTATCAGCTTTCGCAGGATGCGCAGCCCAATCCGGCTGCGGCGGATCGGATTGACCGGGGAACTGCTCTCGTGATACGGCTCCGGGCCTTCCGGTGGCGTCCCGGTTCGAAGTCGAGTTGTGTGGAATGCTGCCGGCCGGCAGCGTATCGACGATCAGCAGGTAAAATCATGTTGTTTGACGACGAAGAAATACAGATTATGTCGAACGCGCTTCAGCCCCAACTGCGGGAGCCGAGCCTCTCCGACATCGTCTCCACGAGGATATTCGACGATCTTCGCGGGGTATGCGAATTGGCGGGAAGCAAAGTTCTCGAGTTCGGACCGGGGCAATACGACTTGACCCGCATGGTCGCCGCAGCGGACGCCACAGTGGTCGCAATGGATCACGACCCGGCGGTGATCGCTCTTGGTAAAAAGCGCGGCTACAATGTCATTCTCGCTGATTTTCGAAGCTTTGACTGGAACTCTCTGCGCGGCGAATTTGACGGTTTGTTAAGTCGTAACTCGATTGCTCCCGCATGGTTTCGAGATGCCGAGTCTCTCGGCAGTTTTGTCGATCAGATTTGCTCCGTCCTCAAGCCAAACGGTTGGGGATGGATAGCGCCGTGGAACAAGCCGCTCAGCCGGGCCTCGCCGGACCGAGCCCAGTTGATACTGGATGCTGAAGACCAAGCGTTCGGCCGCAACGGATTCGCCGCCATCAACCCGTCGCCGAAAGTTGCCGCCCGCTATTCAATAAGCCTGTGTCCGAGACTTTTCCTGAGGGGTATCGACTTATCGCACGCGGCCCCCCTGAGATGATCGAAGAGCGTCGTTCATCGGCCGCAAAGACCGGGGATACGCAGCATTCTCATTTAACTGTCTCACGCGCTTGGTAGCGAATAACGTTCTCAGCAATTCTCCGGCACACCGGATCCTCCGCAATCGCGTGATACCACCCTATGCTACCTAAATGCAGCAGCCGACCGCCGCCCGGAAACGTGACCTCGGCTATTGTCGCGACCTTCCCGACGATTCTTCCGGGCCTGCAGAGCCACCCTCTCGCGAGAGTTTGCCTATTTGCAAATACCTCTTGTTTACGTTCTCTCGCGCCGTCGACTTCGACTTGCATCAGCATATCCGCGTCGCCGAAAACCTCGCCCTCGGATAACTTCGTGCCCTCGAAGATCGGATGATCCGGCTTGATCACTTCCATCCCGGAGGATTTCCCATACTCCTCCAGGGTCCACCCGATCTCCGACAACTTATCTTCCTTGTATAATTTTTGTATCGGATACCCACCTTCTCCAAAACTCAAGCCGAAATCCCGAGCATGCGCTCCGCTGTCAATAAACTGCCACCTATCATCACCTGTTCGTCCTTTTAATAGAATTCGTCACTTTCAGGACGGACAAATGCCTGGAGGTTTCATAATCGACCTTCCACCAACAAAAATTACCCCCAAATATCGAAATTCGCCCGCCAACAAGGAGATATTCCCGAAGGGCGTTGCGTTGCTTTATCGAAATATATTCATCATGCCCAATCACGACAAGTTGACGATAGGATATAATTGCATCAAGTCCGTGATTATGAAAGTGTTCGCTGTCCGTGATGTTAAATGATATCTTTTTTGTCCTTAACAGATTTTCAAACGGGAATATTACTTTTGGCGTATGATAGATTGGCTCATTAGAGCACGGAGGTCTATTGACGAAAATACGGCGTCGTCCGGGAAGAACATCGAAGGTCGGACGATAAAAACTATAACCAGCGAAATGGTTATAGGCTTGCCTGGTAAAACTAGGGTATAATAGAATTATCTTAGCCCGTTCGCAAGGACGGTCGGACCGGGAATGACCCGACGGGTCCTCTAATGCCGCAGATAGCGGGTCCTTATCTTTACCTTTCTGAATGAAAAAGAACACCTCCTTAATGGGAAAGATGGTTACGTGGGAGCCCTTAGTCAATTCGACGGTAGCGCTAACCTCGTATGACCCACACTCTTGTTCACCTATGTTCAGCGTAATTGGATACGAGCATTCATTCGCGGCTATCCGCTCGTCAGAGATCGCCGGCACGCTGTAGGTGTTGCGATCGGAGTAGATCGTCATCTTATCGATTACGCGGATAACGGTAATTTCTGTTAATCGAGCTGAAGAGTATCGCGGATGTGCGGCGGCCGCGAGCGATATAGGTGCTCCACACGCATTGATAATGTATTCGGGCCAAACTACCGCATTCCAGGCGGGTTTGAGGAAAATCGGCGCCAATGGCGGCGGTTGCGGGACCTCTTCCATGCAAGTTCCTCTAGGCGCCGGATGCGGCGGGAGGGTGCAGACCATCCGAATCTGAGGGTTTTTCCGCGCGCTCGCAAGGGTTAATCCCGCTTGGTCTGGCGAATTGCGTTGACCCCATCGTTGCCCGCGTGATACGAGTGGAGTAGCGCCGCTTGGCGCTGTGACGCCTGCGGTCTGTCAAGGTTAATAACCATGTTGTTCGACGACGAAGAAATACAAATTATGTCGAAGGCCGCTCAGCCCCACCTGCGAGAGCCGACGCCGCTCTGAGGTGATCTCCAGGACGGATATTCGATGATTTTCTTGGGGCACGCAAATTGGCAGGCAGCAGGGTTCTCGAGCTCGGACCGGGGCAATACGACCTGGTTCGCATGGTCGAGGCGGCCGGCGCGTCCGTCGTATCGATGGATCATGACCCGGCCGTGATCGCGCTCGGCCGAAAGCGCGGCTACGAAGTTATACTCGCGGATTTCCGAACCTTCGACTGGAGTTCCCTAAGGGGCAAATTCGATGGCCTGTTGTGTCGAGGCTCGATTACGCCGGTGTGGTTTCGCGATGCTGAATTGCTCGGCAGGTTTGTCGATGAAATCTGCTCTGTGCTCAAGCCGAATGGTTGGGGATGGCTGGCGCCGTGGAACCTTACGCTTAGCGTGGCGCCTCCGGCCCGCGCCCGGCTGATGCTGGACGCCGAAGACCGGCCTTCGCTCGAAACGGGTTCAACGGAATTGACCCGGCAGAGGACGTTAGCAGCCAGTTATGCATTAGGCCGTTGCCCGCGGCTCTACCTGAAGGGCATCGAGCTGCCCCGGGGGTCGTAAGGTCCTGTCGGAAGCAGCGGCAGCCGATAAGAGCAGGCTCGACGGCCGTCATTCGTCACGGGCAAGAACCTCGCGGCTTTTGAGGAATTCGCGATAACCCTTGAAGTGCTGCGACAGGCCCTCTTGCACCTGTTGCTGGTGTCGGGCGCGAAATTTCTCCAGGGTCAGCTCCGGCCGATCGGCAGGCTGGTCGTGATCCCACCAGATCGGGTGCGTCAACAGATGTATCGCCGTGCCGTTCGTGAACGCGGCCCGCTCGAACGGCCCGCCGAAGCGCCAGCTCCCGCCCGAATCTGCGACATAAGCGAGAGCGCTGAAGAACGGCGGCTCGTAGGTATGCGCCCGGGCGCCGCGTGGCCGCTCGCGATTTATCAGCTCGGGCCGGGGGTTGTGGAGGCTGATCACGTCAATCGGGTCGTCGACCGCGGTCGCCAGCAATCGATATTCGTCCTCGATCGCCGAGCGGGACTCGGCGAGGATATCCGGGGAGGATGGATAGAGCGAGAGATCGACGTGCAGCCCGACCGAATGCCCCATCTCGGCGAGCCGGGCCACCAGGCGCCGTCCATCCCGGGAAAAGACATTGTAGAAGTCGCTCGACACCATGACGAAATACGTCGCGCGCACGCCCATCTCGCGCTCCAGCTCGGCGATGCCGACCGCAGACTTCCAGAGAAACGTCGACATCGTGCCGCAGGATCACGTCGCGGCGCTCGCGGCGAACGGTGGCGAACGTCGCCGGCGTATAGCCGGCGTCGAGAAATCTCGCGATCAGGCGTCGATAGCCCTCGCGCGTGAACGCAGGCAAGGATGGCGGGTCGCGGTGCTCGACGGCGTCTGTCATGATGCACAGTGTCTCATAAACGGCGTTGTCGGCGCCGAAGGCGGGCAGCTCGAGCTTCGAGCAACGGCAGCGTCAATTTAACCAGTCGATTGGCGACGATCCGATCGTACCGGTCCGCCTTCTCACGCCACCCCGGCGCCTGCTCTTTCACCTCGTCATAGCGCAGCGCCTTGTACCGCAGCGCCGGCAGCTGCGGCTGCAGCTCTTCATATTGCCCGGATTTGTAGCGCAGCGCCGGCAGCAGCGGCTCCAGACCGTCATAGCGCCCGGCCTTGTGGCGGAGCAGCGGCAGCTCGGCCTCGACCGCGTCGTATCGCCAGGCCTTGTGCCGAAGCACGGGCAGCTCCGCCATGACCGCGTCGTGCTGCTCGGCCTTGCCGCGCAGCGCCGGCAGCTCGGCTTCGAGCTCGGTACATCGTTCGGCCTTTTGCCGTAGCCCCGGCATTTCCGCGGCGAGCTCGTCGCCGCGCGCCGCCTTATGGCGGAGCACCGGCAGCTCGGCCTCGACCGCGTCGTATCGCCCGGCCTTGTGGCGAAGCACGGGCAGCTCGGCCATGACCGCGTCGTGCGCTCAGCCTTGCCGCGCAGCGCCGGCAGCTCGGCTTCGAGCTCGGCGCAGCGCTCGGCCTTTTGCCGCAGCCCCGGCATTTCCGCTGCCAGCTCGTCGCCGCGCTCGGCTTTGCGGCGCAGGGCCGGCAACTCGGCCTCGACCGCGTCGTATCGCCCGGCCTTGTGGCGAAGCACGGGCAGCTCCGCCATGACCGCGTCGTGTTGCTCAGCCTTGCCGCGCAGCGCCGGCAGCTCGGCTTCGAGCTCGGCGCAGCGCTCAGCCTTTTGCCGCAGCCCCGGCATTTCCGCGGCGAGCTCGTCGCCGCGCTCGGCTTTGCGGCGCAGGGCCGGCAGCTCGGCCTCGACCGCGTCGTATCGCCCGGCCTTGTGGCGAAGCACGGGCAGCTCCGCCATGACCGCGTCGTGTTGCTCGGCCTTGCCGCGCAGCGCCGGCAGCTCGGCTTCGAGCTCGGCGCAGCGCTCAGCCTTTTGCCGCAGCCCCGGCATTTCCGCGGCGAGCTCGTCGCCGCGCTCGGCTTTGCGGCGAAGGGCCGGCAGCTCGGCCTCGAGCGCGTCGTATCGCCCGGCCTTGTGGCGAAGCACGGGCAGCTCCGCCATGACCGCGTCGTGTTGCTCGGCCTTGCCGCGCAGCGCCGGCAGCTCGGCTTCGAGCTCGGCGCAGCGCTCAGCCTTTTGCCGCAGCCCCGGCATTTCCGCGGCGAGCTCGTCGCCGCGCTCGGCTTTGTGGCGCAGGGCCGGCAGCTCGGCCTCGAGCGCGTCGTATCGCCCGGCCTTGTGGCGAAGCACGGGCAGCTCCGCCATGACCGCGTCGTGTTGCTCGGCCTTGCCGCGCAGCGTCGACAGCTCTCGCTCCAGTTCGTCACTCCGATCGGCCTTTTGCCGCAGCGCAGGCATTTCTGCTGCAACTTCGTCGTGTCGCTCTGCCTTGCTGCGCAGCGCCGCCATTTGGTGTGCCAGTTGGTCGTAGCGTTCCGCCTTGTGGCGCAAAGCAGGGAGCTCGAGGTCGAGTTCGTCGTATCGTCCGGCCTTGTAGCGCAGGGCGGGCACCTTCGGTTCCAATTCATCATATCGTTCTGCTTTGAGCCGCAGCACGGGTAGATCGTGCAGCAATTCCTTGTACCTCGCAGAACCAGGACGCAGCGGCAGCGTCTTTGGCGCGGGTGGGGACAGCTCGACCCTGGGTGGCTCGGCCTCTGCATTGGCGTGCAGTTGAGTGGCGCGAATGGAGGCGCGTTCCCGTTCTGACATCTTCATGGGGCTGCGGGCCCTATGTTTCGACAACTCCTGAGTTTCTAATTCCGCGGGCGCTTCGTAATCGAAGGCACGGCACAGCCAAAGGGCATCTTCCCTGATCTCGGGCCAGATCGTACGGCAGTGCTCGATGTGCCGCGGATCCGCGCGCCACCTTCCGATCGATGCCGTATCGGGGGGCCGTATCCCGTTCATGGCGGAGGCGATCGGATCGGAAACAGCGAAACCCTGACCGAACTGGGAAAATGGTCGCAGCACGTCGAGACGGTAGTGCTGGGCAAGTTTTGCTTGCGTTTCGTCCGGCTCTCTGACGAGGTCTTCGTATCGGATCACCTTCAGATTGGGACGACCGGCGATCAGCAGCCGGCGAAACGACCGGGTATAACGGGACCAAATATTCGTCGGGATGAAATATTCGGCTTCACCAAGGGCACTCACCAACACATCCAGCGGAAACCGCACGATAAATAGCAGATGAATGCTCGGTGGGAGGAATTCTATCATCAAGGGCGCCCTCACATCCCGCTTTAGAACGTGGGTTCGCTCCGGCGCCTGCACTCGAGCGAACCTCCCTGCCGGGACCTCGTCGGGGAGCACGTAGGTGTCCCGGAAGCATTCCATGAGCCCGGTCAGCAAATACGTCCCTGACCGACCACATCCCATTATATAAATTCGGGATCGGGGTTTTTCACCGTCGATCTCGGAGAGCATCAACTCGAAATTCGGCGAAACCTCTCTGGCGCGGTCGAGAGCAGCCCATTTGCGACGCGATACTGTTTCCAATGCCGCGGACATTTCGTAGTGGAAAGCCGCTTTGCGGCGATCGCCCACATTGAGAGCTCGGAACGCTTGACTGTTGTGATATCCTAGAAGTTTTTGTTCGACGATTGACTGAAGCTTGAGAAGTCGCCGCTGATTGGAAAATTTCTGCAAAGCGGTAACAAGTCGCAAGTGCCCGACATCGAAATTCTGCAACTCCAGCAGCAGCTCGATCTCTCGCAACGTCGCCTCGATCCTATCTGGCGCGAGTTCTCGCGCCCGCGCCCATCCGCTCACCGCGGATGCGAGGTCGCCTCTTCCTTCGGCCGAAATCGCTTCGGCCTTGATTTTATCGTAGATCGCCACCGTCCCGGCGGTGCGATGCGCCCGACGAGTGCTTAAGGACGGCTCGCCCCTTCGATGCTTCGTGGATGCTTGGGTCGGGACGAGGTCAACGACAGACATTTACCGGTGCCTCCCGTTCAGTCGAGATTGGCGCGACGGGCATCGGCCTCTGCGTGGAGACCGCCAATAGAACTCTCACGGCGAGCGTGGACCCTAAGGCATCGCGCTCTCCCACGCGAGGGGCAACCCGTCGATCGGCTGCAGAAGCGGCGGGGCAGCGTCGGCAACTCACGACGGCGCCGCTTTCTGCTCGTCGCCCTTCTCGTTGCGGTTGGCCGGGAGCAACCGCAGCGCGCGCCGCAACGATACCAGATGGGTTCCGCCCATCTTGCCCTTGAGCCGGTCGTAGCGCGCCGCTTTCGCCCGCCAGTTCGGCAGCTGCTGCTTGACCTCGTCATAGCGGCGGGCCTTGTAGCGCAGCTCGATCACCTCCTTTTTCAGCCGCTCCAGCGACGGCCCTGCTCCATTCGCGGGGACCGGAGCGGCGTCTGCGGCCGCGGCGGCCGGATCCGGCGAATTCGGAGCCCTTGCCGCCGGCGCGGCAGGCAACGGCCTCGGGGTCAGCACGATGCGTGCGCCCGGGATCGCATCGGGCGGCGCCGGCCCCTCATGAGGAAAGCAGACCGCGACACGAACGCCGCGCTTGGCCAGCGTGTCCGCCATCCGGATCGTGCGCTGATGCCCGATCAGATCGGTGAAGGCGATGATGGTGATGCTCGCCGGATGATCGTAGGCGGCGTGCAGACTGTCTGCCAGAGACTCCCATGCCAGCGCCTTGGACGCGGCGAGCGCATTGGCGCGCAGCTTTTCCTCGTCGGCCAGCGCGGCGGCAATCGCGTCGGCCCAGGAACGGGCGCCGCTCCCCGCCAAAGCCACGCCGATCTTTCGCCCGACGACGATCCGGGAAATGTCGGGAAGGTCGGGCGTCACGATCGGCAGGCCGGCGGCTATGCAGTCGAACAGCCGGTTCGGCAGCGATATCTGCCAGTGCGTCAGCGAGGGATCGACGGCGATCAGGCCGATATTGGCGCCGCTGGCAACGCTCGCCAGCCGATCGTAGGGAACCGGCTCCAGAAAATGCACCCGGCTTTCGACGCCGAGCCGCGCCGCCGCCGCCTCGAGCGACCCGCGATACCCGCGAAAGACGTTGCCGAGGGTCGCCAGATGGACATGATCGGGCAGCAGGCTCAGCGCCTCGATGATCGGCTCGAACCCGCTTGCGATCGTGCTGCTCGCCAGCAGCAGCCGTTCCTCCGGCCGAACCAGCCCGCAATCGTCCCGTATCCGGCTCGACCGCTGCAGCGGCTGGCGGCTGCGATAATTGGGGATGACCGTCACCCTCGGCCCATAATGCCGCAGCCGGTTGCCGAGCGCCCAGCCGACCGTCGACAGTCCCGCGGCGCCGCGCAGATAGCCGTCGAAAGCATGATCGAGCATCGAGAGGCTGGTCGGATGCAAATCGTACGGCACGCTGCGCTGCGCGAAGGACGGCATCTCGATCACGTCGCAATAGACCCGGCCGCCGACCGCCTTCGCCACCGCGTCGGCCGCCGGCAACGCCTCCACCCCGTGCGCGAGATAAGCCTCGGCCTTGATGTCGGCGGCCCGCTCGTAGCAGTAACGCGCGAACCGGAGATAATGATTGACGCTTGTGCTGTCGCGGTAGAACTGGGTGACGTTTTGCGAGCTGACGATGGCGTCTCGCAGCTTTTGATTTGCTTCAGCGGCCTGAAAGTAGGCTGCCTTCAGCTTGCTGTTTGCGGCGCGCAGATTATTATTCTCGTCCACAATGTTGGCTGCCTTTGCTCCGTGTTGTCCAGCGGATACGGTGTCGGTCGGCCCCGGTTTTTTTGGCATCGCTGCAACCGGCTCGGCGGACGACGGCGCATGCTGTCCTGCAAGGTTTTGCTCTGCCGCGGTTTCGCGACCGCTTCCAACCGCCGCCGTCCGGACTTGCGTCGGCATCAACGAGCCGACGAGCTCGACATAGGCCGAGCTTTCGTTCTCCCACGTCAAGGTCTCGGCCGCTTTCATGACGTTGGCCTTGAGCCGGGCGTAGGTCGCCGGCTCGAGCATTCCCTCGATGATCGCGGCCGTCCGGGCGAGGTCGCGTTCATCGAAGACGCCGCCGATCTCATATTTCTTGATCATATCGACCGTCTCGCCGAGTTGCGAGGAGGCGAGCGGCAGACGCGCCATCACCATCTCGTGAAACTTGTTGGGCAGGCCGATCAAATTGTTGACCTGCGCGCCCCAGGCCGGGATGACCCCGATATCGGCGCCGGAGATGTAAGGCACGATGTCGTTCGGCTCGCGCTCCGGCAGAATGTGGACCCGCTCGGCGACGCCGAGCGAGGCGGCGAGCGCCGGCAACGTCTCCTGCACATAGCTTTGCCAACGCGGCTGAAAGAACCCGATGATCGCGGCATGGATGTGCGGCGCCAGATGCGGGAGCATCCTGATGAGAACCTCGATCCCTTGCTGCGGATAAATCGAGCCGATCCAGACGAGCAGGCGCGCCTCCGGCCCGACCCCGGCATCGGCCCGCAACCGCCCGTCGACCTCGTAGGGCCAAAAATACCGGCAATTGCGCACGATAACCGGCCGCGGCCGGCGGTGTTGGCGGGCATACCAATCGGCGAGCCCGCCGCCGATCGCGATCACCCCCTCGGCCTTGCGGACAATCCGGGTCTCCTCGCGCCTTTCCGCTCGCTCGCGCTTCCGCTCGAGGAAGCTCAAATCGAGCGCCAGCCGGTGCGAGGTGAGCTCGACGGCGTCGTAGACGAGCTTGGCCCCGTCGCGGGATGCCAGTCTTGCGGCGGCGACCAGCGCGTAATTATCGTAGGCCTGCACGACATCGAAGCGGTGTCCGCGGGTTACCTTGTCCGCCGCCTCCGCGAAACCATGGGTAAGCCAGCGTTGGTTCTGGACCGCCGCAAACTCGCTCGCGACCCCGACCGCATCCTGAAGCGCGAGCTCACCCCACTTCTGCGCAAAACGCTGGCTCGGCTTCTTCAGAAGCAGCGCGCTCGGGGTGACGACGAACAATCGCCAGGACAGCCACGCCGCCGCCCGAACCGGCGCCCTTGCGGCGCGGCCGAACCGCCGCGCGACGGCGCGCAAGCCGCCCTTGGCGAGCAACGCCTGATCTCCCGCCTCCCGCCTTTCCCGATCATTCCGATCGAAACGCCTCGCAGCGCTTGGCCAGCTCCCGGACGAGCGCTCCGGGCCTCGCCTCCAGATATTGCACATCGGGGCACATTTCCTCCAGCTGGCGCACCGGGCGGGCCCATGACACGACGACCACCTCGAACCCCGCGTCGATGAGCGCCTTGGCCATTCGCGGCGCTCGCGTCACGTTGTTGATCCGCTTGCGCGTCACGATGCAGGCGACGCCTTTGCCATGCAAGGGGAGGGCCGGATGAGGTGCAATCGCCGGCGCTGCCGCAGCATCGCGCCCGCCTGCCGGGACATCCTCTGGAACGGTCGTCCGCCTGGTCACCCGCGCGATGCGAAGGATGGCCCGAACCTCCGCGATCAAGCCGGGCCGTTCTGCCGATTGATCCGGTCGCACCGGGGCTTTCCGGCCAACTTGCTGCGGCTCGCCCGCAATTCTTCGTGTCGGCATCAGCGAGCCGACGAGGGCGACATACGGCAGGCTTTCCTCTTCCCATTTCAATGTCTCTGCCGCTTTCATGACGTTGGCTTTGAGACGGGCATAATTCGACGGCTCGATCATTCTCTCGATCGCGGCTGCAACGTTCGCAGGATCTCGTTCGTCAAACACTACCCCCATGTCATATTTGTTGATCAAATCGACCATATCCCCAAGCTGCGAGACCGCGATCGGGAGCCGCGCCATCACCATCTCTAGGAACTTGTTGGGCATGCTGAAGAAATTATTCAGATACTCGCGCGAGCGCGGGATGACGCCGAGATCGGCGCCGGAAATGTAAGGAACGATATCATTCGGCTCGCGCGCCGGCAGCAGATGGACCCGATCGGCGACGCCGAGAGAAGAAGCGAGCGCCGGCAACACCTCCTGCACGTAGCTTTTCCAAAACGGCTGGAAGAAGCCGATTATCGCGACGTGGACGTGTGGCGCCAAGTGCGGAAGCGCCTTGATCAAGAGCTCGATCCCTTGTTGCGGGTATAGAGAGCCGCACCACACGACAACGCGCACCTTCGGCCCGACGCCGGCATCGGCACGCAGCCGCCCGTCGACCTCGTAGGGCCAGAAGTAACGGCAATTGCGCACGACCACCGGCCGTGGCCGCCGGTAACGGTGTGCGTACTGGTCGGCAAGCCCATCGCTGACCGTAATGACCGCGTCGGATTTGCGAATTATACGGGTTTCCTCTCGCCTCTCCGCCCGTTCTCGCCTCCGCTCAATAAAATTCGGATCGAGATCCACCCGATGCGAGGTCAGCTCGACGGCGTCGTAGATGAGCTTGGCCCCGTCGCGGGCAGCCAGCCTCGCGGCGGCGACCAATGCGTAATTGTCGTAGGCCTGCACAACCTCGAAGCGGCGGCCGCGCGTCGCCTTGTCCGCTTCTTCCGAAAAGGAATGCGTCGCCCTTCGTTGATTCTGGAGCATCGCGATCTCCCTCGCGATCCCGACCGCATCCTGAAGCGCAAGCTCACGCCATCTCTGCGCAAAGCGCTGGCTCGGCTTGGTAAGGAGCAGCACGCTGGGCGTAACGACAAATACCAGCCATGAAAGCTGTGTCACCGGTTGAACGCTCGTCTTCACCGCGCGGCCGAGCCGCCGCGCGACCGCCCGCAAGCCGCCCTTGGCAATTGCCGCCTGGTACCCCGCTTCCCGTGTTTGCGAATCAGCTCTCCGCTTGCGCCGAAAATTTTGACAGCGGATGGTCAAATTTCTGACAAACGGCGGCAGCTTGACTTCCAGATATTGAACCTCGGAACACATCTCCTGCAATTGCGGTACCGGGAGGGCCAGCGACACGACGACCACTTCGTAGCCCGCGTCCACAAGCGCCTTGGCCATTCGGGGCGCTCGCGTCACGTTATTTATCCGCTTGCGCGTCACGATGCAGACGAGGCCCTTGGCGCGCGAAGACGGCGACGTCCGCGGCACGACCGCCAGCGCCGGCGCAGCGGCGCCTTGCTCGGACCCAGAACCGGATTTCCCGCCGGAGCTCAGCCTGGTTGCGCGCCCCATCCTGAGGATGGCCCGGACCTCCGCGATGACACGGACCCGTTCCGCGCCACTACCGCCTGGGGTCCAGATTTGCCGGTTGACCGGCCGTCGTTCGGGCGGCATCAGCGAACCGACGAGATCGGTGTACGGCAGGCTTTCCCTCTCCCAGCTCAAAATCTCGGCCGCCTTCATGACGTTCGCTTTGAGACGGGCATAGGTCGGAGGTTCGAGCATTCCCTCGATGACAGCGGCAATGTTGGCGGGGTCGCGTTCGTCGAAAACTCCGCCCATGTCATATTTGCCGAGCAAATCGACCATGTCCCCAAGCTGCGAAACGGCGATCGGCAGCCGCGCCATCACCATTTCGAGGAACTTGTTGGGCATGCCGAAGTAATAGTTCGGATGTTCGCTCGGAGCCCGGGATGACCCCGATATCGGCGCCGGACATGTAAGGCACGAGGTCATTAGGCTCGCGCGGCGGCAGGAAATGCGCGCGGCCGGCAACCCCGAGCGAATCGGCGAGCTTCGGCAGGGCCTCCTCTCCGTAGGCCTTCCACATCGGCTTCACGACCGCAACGATCGCGAGATGAATATGCGGGGCCATTTGCGGCAGCGCGTTGATCAGGAGCTCGAGGCCCTGCTGCGGATAAGCAGAGCCACACCAGACGAGCAGACGCGCGTCCTGCCCAACCCCCGTCTCGGCGCGCAACCTTCCGTCGCTCTGGCAGAGCCAATAATATCTGCAGTTGCGGACAACCAAAGGGCGGCGCGTCCGGTAATGACGAGCATGCCGGTCGGCGAGCCCGTCGCTGACCGTGATCATTGCGTGGGATCCACGAATGATGCGGGCTTCCTGAAGTCTCTGCAACCGGTCGCAAATCCTGTCGACGATGTTCAGGTCGAGCGCCATTCGTGAGAGCTCGACGGCGTCATAGATCAGCCTTGCTCGGTCGCGGCGGGCCAATTTTGCGGCGGCGACCAGCGCGAAATTGTCATAAGCCTGCACCACGTCGAAGCGGCGGCCGCGCGTCGCCTTGTCCGCCTCCCCGGCCAGGGCATATGATGACGCCCATTGATGGAGAACCATCACGAAACGGGTTGCGATCTGGATCGCGTCTTCATCCGCAAGCTCGCGCCATGTCGCGACAAACCCGCGGCTCGCCTTCTTGAAGAGCAGCGCGCAAGGCGCCGCGACAAGAACCCGCCAGAAGAGTCCCGCCAGCGATCGCCAAGGCATCCCTGAGCCGCAGCCTACTTTCAGTATGACGGCGTGCAAGCCTCCTTTGGCCAACGCCGCTCGGTAATCCTCCTCCCGCTTCGTCCGAGCGGCGATCCGTTTCCGCCGGCGCTGTTCCCACCGATAGCGCAAGCGAATGGTGAAGGGCCGGATCGGGAATTCGATGTATTCGACCTCGGGACACATCTGCTGAAGTTGCGGGACCGGGATCCCCAACGACAAAACCACCACCCCATAACCCGCATCAACCAGCGCCTTGGCCATCCGAGGCGCCCGTGTAACGTTGGCTATGGGCTTTCGCGTCACAATGCATACCAGCCCCTTGCTGTCCGATCCGGATGCTCGTTGCTGAATAATCGACGGTGACGCCGTGGGAGGCGGTGTGATTCCTGGTGCGGTCCTATAGACGGGGTCACCCTCGCCGGCTTCGCCGGCGACGCTCCCGGTTCTGGCGCGCGCGGCGCCATGGCCAATCGCCCTGGTCTTTCGGGCGGCAGGCTTCTGCTCGCGGTGAGACTTGGACGCAAGCGAAAGTCCAAATAACGGGAGCACAAACCTGGCCCAGCGTTTGGAGGCAAAGCGGTCGAAGCGGTCCGCCTTTGCACGCCACACCGGCGCCATGTCTTTCAGCTCATCGTAGCGTTTCGACTTGTAGCGGAGCGCCGGCAGCTCCACCTTCAATTCTTCGTATCGTTGTGCGTCGTGACGTAGTGCCGGGAGCTTTTGTCTGAGCTCGTCATAGCGTCCGGCCTTGTCGCGCAGCGCCGGCAGCTCCGGACTCAGCTCATCGTAACGTGCGGCCTTGTCCCGCAGCACCAGCAGCTCGGTTTCCAGTTCGTCATAGCGCTCCGCCTTGGTTCCCAACGTCCGCAGCCGTGGCTCCAGGTCGTCATAGCGCTCTGCCTTGTCGCGCAACTCCGTTATTTCTTCGGTCAACGCAACGATTTTGTGGGCTTCGCTTTCAGCTACCCCATGAGTGGTCTTCAGCGTATCATAAGTAGCCTTTAGCTCGTTGAATCTTCGTTGGAGATTGCTCACCCGACCAGCGGCCGCCAGCGTTCTTGCAAAATTGACCGAATTTCCGAGTTGGTAGCTGAAGTCCGGAATCATCCGCGAGACAGGAGTCTTGCAGTATCTTCTTGTACAATTTCGCCGCAGATCGGGCCACACCGCGGCTATCATGCACCTCCTCGACAAACCTTCGCGCCCTGCGCCCGATCTCGCGTCTCAGCTCCCCATCCTTGATTGCTTGGCGAAGGGCAGGCGTGATCGTTTCCGGATTGGCATTGACCAGCGGCATGCCGTCGTGAAAATAGCCCTTCAAGTCATCACGAATATACACGATGACAGTTTTCCCCATTGCCATCGCTTCCATCGAAAGCACCCCGTACCAGCCGACGAGCAGCTGATCAATAACGATATCAGCACGGCGATATTGCGCGAGCGCCTCGGCATTCGGCATGTTCTCGATCAATAAGAAATCGAAATCGAGGCCTTCTTCCTTTAATAGGTTGACTGCTTTGACGACAAACTCGCTGCCTTTCAACTGTTGGCGGCTTGGCGCATGCACCACGAATGGGCGCTCGTTACGCACCGGTTCCGCCACCGAAAATTGCTCCAGATCCAGCGCTCGCGGAATGATGCGTGCCTGAGGGCAATACGTCTGCATCTCGGGATCTTGCACCACGAACGTATCGACGTAGGGCGCCAGGGTGTCCAGGTATCGTTTCTGATCGTCCTCGTTGAAGGCAGATTCGTAACCATACCGATATGGTGTGAAGGGGTTGACTTCGATTTCAAGCGATTTCCGTCGCAATTCGTAACCGGTAAATCTGTAGACTAGGCGTGCGCCAGCCAGGCGTATGAACGGTAGGTCCATGGCGTTGAAGAAATCGCTGGGTCCTCGCCAAAGGAGAGTGCGGTTCCAAAAATGAACGATATCGAATCCTTCGCCGGCGACGTGCTGCACATTCCGCAGCAAATCGCCGAACCAGTCTTGCCGGCTTATTTCGGCAACGCGGTCCTCTTCGTGGTAGAATCTAACGGCGGTGTTGGCCTCCCACTGATAGCGGAGCAGGTGAGAATCGATCCCGCGGGCGCGTAGCGCCTGGCTCAGCACATAGGCTTGGTTGGCATAATTAAGCGGTGCATGGAGGACTTTTATCGGGCGTTTTGCCTTCTTCCCCATGTTGCTAACTCCATCATAGATTTTTAGAGATTTCGGAGCAATGCGATCGGCGCATCCCGACGCCCACACCGGCCTGCATATCGCCGGGGAACTGTGACGTCGCCTGCTCGGGAAGAAAGAAAGTGGCGTTCTGGCTGCAGGTCCAGGTCGCTGGGTGCAGCAGCGCGACAAAGCCGGCGCCGTGCGCGACGCGACCGCGACACCAGCGACGACGCGTCTGCTCCGAGCCGCTTTCCATCAGCACGCGCGGGAAGGGCGCCGCATCGGACCCGAACGAAGTGGCTTCGTAATCGAAGCCGAAGCGGCCTACTCCCCATCTGACGAGGTAGTCGACCGGATGAAAGTACCGCTGGAGCACCCTCACTTCGGGATGACGTGCGCATACCTCGGAAAATCCGTTGGTCAGATAATTCCCGTGTCCCGATATGCTCTTCCAGCCGCCGAATGTGGCGCGGAAGGAGGCGGCAATGCTGGAGAGCAAGTCGTCCGTGCCCTGCCGAATTTCGCGAAGGCCAGGGGCGTCCTCGCCGTCCCGGCAATAGGCGGCATGGAGGTCGAGCACCCATGCAGCGAAGTCTTCGCCGGCGACGGCCTCGACTTCTTTGGTGTGGTCGCCGGCGAGCTTCGCGTGCAAAAACCAGCTGGCGGTGGGCGCGGCATGCAGGCCGAAGCGGACAAAGCGGCGGTCGAACTCCAGCAGCTTGGTAAAGTAAGGCTCCAGCGCTTCTTCAAAGCCCGAAAATTTCCAGGTGATCTGAAACGTCCCGACGATGCCGAGCTCCTCGTGCAGCTCGGCCAGCACGTAGGCGGCCAGAAGATCCTGGACGTGGACGTCATAACGCAGATAAGCGCGCCGTTCTTCAAAGCGCGGCGGGCCGTCCTCGAAGCCGTCGAACGCGTATCCTTCCGAGCGCAGCCAGCCGATAAAGCGGTGAAAGGAAAGGTCGATTGCACCGCCGACCCGGTTCCGGGCGACCGCGGTCAACTTTTTCTTGTCGGCCCGCTGGAAGCGCCTGCCGAGACGGGCGAGATGCTTTGGTCTGGTGAAAAAGGGCTCAGAGGGCATCGGCTCGGGCGGCGCCGCCGCCACCGGCGGTGTGGAACCCGCCGCCGGTCTGCCGTCCGCATGGAATGGGGGCGGGCCGGCGTATCGGTCCCGTTCCCAGTACTCGACCGGAAAGATCGCGACGACGCCGCCGCCGCCGGCAATCCTGCTGTCCAGCGCCTTGCGCAGCTTCGCGGGTTCGGAACCCCCGAAAACCACCGCTGGACCCGGGGCCTTGCCGCGCTTGAAGCGCGTCGCTTCGAACGCGTAGCCGAGCCGCCGGAGATCGCTGTGGACCAGGAAGTCGATCGGGCTGAACCAAGCCGTTATCGAAGCCAACTCCGGATGCGCCTGCCGGGCCCGGGAAAAGGCGGCCGACAACGGCGAACCGCGACCGGAGATCGAGGATCCTTCGCCAAACGTCCCCCGGAACGACCGATCAATGGCAATGAGGCTGTTCCACGCGCCATCGCGTACGGCACGCAGCGATCCGCTCTCCTTGCCCGACCTCTGCCACTCCTGCAACATTTCGCCAAGATAGGACGGAAATCCGGGCGACGCCACAAACCGATTCAATTGCGCATGATCGCCACCGTACCGGCTCGCCGCCAGCCACCGGGATACCGGATCGCATTGCAGACCGAGCCGCACGTATTTGGGATCGAGTGTGCAAAAGCGCCGCGCCATCAGGTCGAGCCGGCCGTCGCTCTCGATCACATCCCAAGCCAGATGAAAGGTGCCTGGTATCCGCAGCTCTTGATGGAGCTCCGCAAGGCGCAGGCCGGCATCCAGAGCTCCCGGCTTGACGTCGTGGCGCAGATAGACGCACCCCGGCTCCGGGAGCGCGCCGATGCTGTCGAGAAACCGGGGCGCATAGCCGCGCGCTTCAAGAGAGCGGATAAACTGCTCTAATACCTTTGCCATGCTTTCACGCTCAAGGAGCTGTCGACAACCCAGCGGCTAAGCCCGCGGCCCTCGCCGTGCGCCCTCGGGTCCCCATCGCCGGCATGTCTTTCGAATGCGCGTCACTGGCGCGCGTGCTCGCGCATTGCCGAGACGACAAGGGTTCCGATCAGCCATATCAGCGCGCTGCCGACGAACGTGACCAGCACATTGCGCGCGCCCCGTGGCTCGGTCGCCTCCTGCGGCAGGGACGGCGCAATAAAGTCGACGAGGTAAGCGTGCTGACGCTCCAGATCGGTTCGGCTCGTCGCAAGGAACGCCATCGCCGAGGTGTAAGCGTCCTGCGCAAACTTCTCATCGAGCAGCAGGTCCTGATAAGCGCCCAGCAGGTCCGCATAAGGCTTATCGCTGTCGCGGCCGGCCAGGAGGCCGCGATCGGCCGCGATCTGCTGCTTGAGGGCGTCGATGCGCGCTCTCAGCGCCTTCGCAGCGGGACTGTCCTCGCGCGCATAGGACAAGGTGGTCCGCAACTCTGCCTCGGTGAGCGCCAGCTGGCCGAAAAGACTGCTGGCCACGGTCCCCACCGCCTCGGCGCTCTTCGCCGGATCGATGTCGCCGTGAAGGTTGCGGAAATCCCTGAGCTTGGACTCGACGGTGGCCAGCTGCTGCTCCGCCTGCTTGACCTCCGACCGCGCAAACTGGAGGGAATCCTCGCGCATGCGCACAAACGCCGTGTTCAGCTTCTCCTGCGCGAGCGCCACCAGCGTCTTGGCGATCTGCCGCGCGTCGCCTGGGCGAAAAGCCTCGACCTGCAGCTCGATCACGGGGTCGATCGGGTCGGAGACGGTCGTTACGCGTTTTTTGTAATATCGATAGAAATCCTCCTCCGACGCGTCTTTCGAAAGGCGAGACAGCAGATCGATCGTGCCGCCGCTCCACATCCGCCGCAATCCGATCGCCCGGTCGAGGCTCTGCATCGCTTCGGTTGACTGCAGGTAGTTGGTAACGATCGCCGCCTCGTCAGTTGCGCCGGCGCCGCCGGCGCCCATTCCAACCAGCGAGAGCAGCGACTTGCCGCCCCCTGAGAGAGCCGAAAGACCGCCCCCGGACTGCTCCTTCACCACCATCTTCGTGTCGGATACGTAGCGGTCGCTGGCGGCGAACGCGTAATAAAGCGAAGCGAACGCCGTGGGCAACACGATGCACAGGGCCATCATCACCCGGCGCCGTCGGCGCTGAGCCCGCAGGCCGTCGTAGATCGTCGGCAGCAGCCGCGTGCCGGTGCCGACGAGCATCGTGTCCGCGGGCTTCGCCGCGGGCACCGGATTGTCGGAGCGGACAAAAATCAGCGCGCGGGCGAGACCCTTGAGCTTCATGATTCCGACCCATGGCAATAAAAATGCACAGCCCTGTTCGAGATCCGAGAAGGGTATCAGCTGCCCGCGGTGCAGGACCATCGCGACGTCGCAATACCTTTCAATGGTTGCCGGATTGTGCGAGACGATCAGCATGCCAGACGATCGTCGCTGCCGTTCGGCAAAAGCCGCCGCGGCTTTGTCCTGAAACCAGCGATCGCCGGCCGACATGCCTTCGTCGATCAGATAGAAGTCGAAGTCGATGGCGAGGCTCACGCCGAAATTGAGGCGGCCGCGCATGCCCGAGCTGTAGGTGGCGACCCGCTCGTCCATATAGGGGCCGAGCTCGGCAAAATCCTCTACGAAAGCGACGGCGGCGTCCTCGTCGGCGCCGCTGATGCGGGCGATGAAACGCACATTCTGCCGCCCCGTCATGTTGCTGTTCATCCCGCCGCCATAGCCGAGAGGCCAGGATACCGAGACCGTGCGCACGATGCGTCCGTGATCCGGCATCTCGAAGCCGGCAATCATGCGCAACAGGGTCGATTTGCCGGCGCCGTTGCGGCCGAGCAACCCCACCCCGCGGTCGGTCGGAATGGTCAGCGAAGTCGGAAACAGAACGATGCGGTCACCCGCCCAGGTCGAATATTGTTTGCAGACTTCGATAAGATGGATCACGACGCCACCATAAAACGCCGCGTCGCGTGCAGCAGAACCATCGTGAAAGCGATGCCAACTATAATAAAACTAAGAGGATAATGCCAGTTGGCATAGAGAGAGTGATACGATGTAAAATAACCATCCCGCACGAATTCGATCAGATGCAGCATGGGGTTAAGCAACGCCCACTCTCGCAGTCGCGGGGGAAGCATGTTTGCCAAGAACAGCGCGCCGGAGAAGAAGAGCATCGCCCGCGCCAACACGACCTCGCCCAGCTTTATCGCCGGAACCGCCAGCTCCGCCAAACCGAAGAAGGCGCCGACGATCATGCCGAGCAGGCTGAGGCAGCTAACGGCCGCGAGAATGGTGAGGGGATCGTTGATCTGCAACGAGCCCTCGTAAACGGCTATGGCGGCGATGATGATGACGAATACGACGAGAGAGGTAAGAAATTCTCGCAAGACGGCAGCCGTGATGAGGACCAGCGGGGTCACGCCGCGGAAATAAAAGAGAGACACGTTGCTTCTGACGGCGCTGGCGACCGCGCTCTGGATCCGCACATAGAAGTTTATGTACGCAGCGATACCGGTCGCCAGAAACCCCAGCGTCGAAATGCCAAACGGCGCTTGATGCCCGACAAAGGCATAGACGGCGCCTATCGTTGCAATATAGGCCAAAGGATGAGCCAGCGCCCAAAGATACCCCATGCCGCTGCGGCTGTGGAGAACCAGGATGTCCCTGACGATCAGCGCTTCGAGAACCCGCAGCCAGGACCTCCAGGCGACGCTGAAGCTCGGTCTTTCGTAGAGAGCGCGGTCGTCGGGCCGCGCGGCGAACTCCTCCGGGATCACGAACTCGGTCGCCGCCGGTAGTCCGGCATCGGCGTCCATATGCCGGCCGAGATGGTGCTCCAGTGTCACGATCACGGATTTGAGCCCGGGCAGCTCGGGATTGGTCCGGAACGCTCGAGCCAAGGCAATTTCTGCTTGCTCGGTGTCACCGCGGGCAAGGTAGATCCGACCGATCTCAAGAAAGGTAATCGCGCCGAGCGGATCGATCTCGGCGACCTCGTGGAGCAGCGCGAGGGCCTCCTCGGTCTCGCCGATGCGAAACCGCGCGATCGCGAGCAGCCGGGCGGCATAGCAATAGCTGTCGGCGAATTTTTCGATCGGGGCGAGTTGCGTGATCGCCTCGTCGAACCGGCCCAGCCGGACCAAGACATCGCCAAGCAATATGCGAGGGGTATCGTTGCTGGGATCGAGCTCCACCGCCTTGGCAAGGTACCGGGCGGCCGCGTCGGAGCTCTTCATCCGGTCGTGAGCGAGCCCGAGCCGATACCAGAAGCTGGCAGTGCGGCCGCCGATGAGATAGGCGCGCGTCGTATCGGCGGCGGCGCGATCGAGGATGGCTTCCATATCGCGCACCGCCTGGCGGGCGCCGTAGAGCGCAAAACGGCAATTCGCCTCCAAATAGATCGCAATCGGGTCCTCGGGAGCTACGGCGAGGGCGGCAGACAGAAATGCCATCGCCTCGTCGGCCTTATTCCCCCGCAGGAAATAGTCCCCCACCCGCAGCCGAAACTCTTGCGCGGCATTAGGCTGGAGCAGCGGCTCGAGAGATCCCGTGACCAGCTGCAGCTTCTGAAAGATCGGGTCGGCGCGGTTTGGCGCGCGTCGGGCCACCTCCAGGATCGCCTCGGCGGTCTCCCTCCCGAACTTGCGGCGCAACACTTGGGCGATGGCCCAAAGGGCGCGAGCCGGGACCGCAGCGCCGGGCTTACCGGCCCCTAGCGCCTCTAGGATCTCACTGGCCTGACGGTATTTGCCGACCCGAAGGGCGGCAGTCGCTTCATCGATGCCGCTCATGACCCCCTTGCTGTGTCGACCTGAGCCGAACGACCCTTCACGTTGCCGACAGGGTTTATAGGACAGGCGCGCACCTGATTGCAAGGCGCGGTCCGCCAAACCCGGTTTGCGCGCCATTATCCCCGCCTTGTTGGCCGCGTTTCGACGATAACATGTCTTTAGATTGGCCGACCCGTTCCTCATCCGACTCCATCAGGTGGCGGCCACGCGCCGAGCCGGACGGAAGGAAGACACCGGCGGCAGGATCATCGCTCAAAGGGATTGACCAATAACGGCCCGTGACAGAAGGGTGTGGCATCGTCGTTATGGCGGCAAATTCAGCGCCGCCCAGTACGAGGTCGAGCAAGAGCATGCCGCTGTTGAGGCGCACAACGGGTCGCCGACAAGCAATCACCCCAAAAAGCAAGCATCCCGCTGCGCGAATGGCAATATGCCGTAATTCGATATTTTTCGACGGGATCGCAAAGTTCCGTCGGCTCGGACCGGTCACCCCGCAACCGTTGCCGGAGAGACGGCTCGCCGGTCGCGATAGCCTTCGATGATTCGTTCGGCGATGTCGGCGATCTGTCGGGCCGTCGTACCGTCACCGAACGGTATCGGCCAATTCCGCTCGATCGCCACGGCCTCGGACGCCGCGGCGACAATGCGCTGCGGATTGCAGCCGGCGAGCCGGTTGGCGCCGATGCTCAGGGTTTCCGTCCATTCGGTGTTATCCCGCAACGTGACACAGGGAACATGGTGGATGCAGGCCTCCTGCTGCACCCCGCCGGAGTCGGTGAAGACGAGGCGCGCATTTGCCAGCAACGCCAGAAAATCGAGATATCCGACGGCGTCAGCGATCGTCATCAGGGGCAGATCGGCGGCCCACTCGCTGAGGCCGAATTCAGCGAGGCGCTTCACCGTACGGGGATGCGCGAGAAACAGCACCGGAAGCTGCAGCGCGCGCGCGGCGGTCGACACCCCTTCAAGTTCTCCCCGCAGGTTCTGGGCGACATCGACATTCTCCTCGCGATGCGTCGTCAGCACCGCGTACCCGCGGGGCTCGACCCCAAAGCTCCGAACGGCATTGGATTTTCGCATCGCCAGGTCAAAATGCGACAGCGAGGCGTCGACGATCGGGTTTCCGACGAGATGGATCTGTCCGCGGGCGGCTTCTCGTTGCAAATTGTTGACGCCACGATCGTTGGTAACAAATAGATGATCGGAAATGTGGTCGATTATGACCCGGTTGTGCTCTTCCGGCATGCGCCAGTCATAGCTGCGCTCGCCGGCCTCGATATGTCCCACGTTTATGCGCAGCTTGCGCGCTGCGAGGGCGCCGGCCAGATTGGTATTGGCATCGCCGCCGATCAGGAAGAGACACGGGCGGCGCTGCAGCAGAATT
This sequence comes from uncultured Alphaproteobacteria bacterium, assembly GCA_963716115.1. Lineage (GTDB taxonomy): Bacteria > Pseudomonadota > Alphaproteobacteria > ATCC43930 > CGMCC-115725 > AP-15. The sequence goes on along the minus strand of CAVQSZ010000006.1, from coordinate 438,641 downwards.
TGCTCAATCCCCTCAAGCATGATCGCGGTCTGGCCACCATGGCTGCGCCTCTCAGCCACCCCGCTCAGACGATAATCGGGGGCCGGCAAATTCAGGTCTTCGAAGAATTTAGAATCCATATTCGGCGAATAATGCTGTCCGGTATGGATGACGAAATGCGGCAGCGACCGGCGCCGGAACTCATGGATGACCGGCGCCAGCATCACGATGCCAGGGCGCGTGCCTACCGTGATGCCGACCTCGGGGGCAAGGTCTGCGGTGTCCAATATCTTGATGTCACGCATATTACAGGCGCCAAGCCGGAGTGGCAGATTTTCCTGCGCCCGCTCACCAGCTCGGGTGTGCAGTCGCTGCATCCAGCCGCGTCGTCCCGCAGCTCGTGGCGTATCGCACGACCGACCGTCGTCGTAATCGTCGTTCGAGAATCGGACGACGGCAATGCCATCCATGGGCCCGCCGGTCCGGCCAATACGACCGAATTCCCCCGCGCCCAGGCGGCGGCGCGTAAGCCTCCGCCGAGGACCGCAGCGGGCCGGCGCTTAAGCGGCGGCGGCTTGCTCTCGGGTCGCCTTCCAGTGCCAGGGCAGGAGTTCGTGCAGGCGGGAGGCGGGGTGATCGGCGATGCGGCGCGAGCACGTCGGCGAGCCAAGCCTGCGGGTCGATGTCGTTGAGCTTGGCCGTGGCGATCAGGGTGTACATCGCCGCCGCGCGCTCGCCGCCGCGATCGGAACCGGCGAACAGCCATGACCGGCGCCCCGAGGGCAACACCGCGCAAGGCGCGCTCGGCGGCGTTGTTGCTGAGGCAGATGCGGCCGTCGTCGAGGAAGCGGGTGAAGGCCGGCCAGCGCGTTCAGCATGTAGTCGATCGCCTTGGCGGTCGTCGGCGTGGCGCGACAGCCGGGCGCGTTCGGCGCGCATCCATTTTTCCAGGTCGGCGACGAGCGGCTTGACTGTCGCTTCCTGGCGCACCGCCAGCCGGTGGCCGGCCGGCTGGCCGTTGATCTCGCGCTCGATGGCGAAGATCTCGTCGATGCGGCGGACCGCCTCGACGGCCAGCGGCGCTTTGCGCAGGTCGGCCATGCTCGAAGAAGTTGCGCCGGCCATGGCTCCAGCACGCCGCCTCGGTGATCGGGCCCGGTTTGCGCTTGCCGTCGTAGAGATCGCCGAACCCGGCATAGGCGTCGGCCTGCAGGATCCCGGCGTAGCCGGCCAGATGCCGGGCGGGATGCTCGCCGCCGCGATTGCGCGAGTAGAAGAACACCGCCGCCGGCGGGTCGGGCCCGGCAAACGGCCGGTCGTCGCGCACATAGGTCCACAACCGGCCGGTGATCGTCTTGCCCTTGGCGAGCACCGGCACCGTCGTGTCGTCGCCGTGCACGCGCTCGGCGGCGAACACGTGGCGGCGGATCAGCTCGGTGAGCGGGGCTCAGCACCGCCGCGCAGGCGCCGACATAATCGGCCAAGGTCGAGACGTCGAGGTCGACGCCTTCGCGGGCATAAGCTGTCGCTCTGCCGGTTCAGCGGCTGGTGCTCGCCATACTTGGCGTAAAGGATCATCGCCAGCAGGCTCGGCCCGACATGACCGCGCGGAATGACATGGAACGGCGCCGGCGGCTGGGTGATCTTCTCGCACGACCGGCAGGTGAACTTCTCTCGGACGGTCTGGATCACCTTCCATTGCCGCGGCACTCACCTCCAGCGTCTCGGTGATGGGTCTCGCCGAGCTTGGCAAGCTTGCCGCCGCAACAAGGACAGGCGGTCGGGCCGAGGATCACCACGCGCTCACGCGGCAGATGCGCCGGAAAGGGTGCCCGCGCCGGCCTTCTGCGGGTGAAGGCGTGCGCCACCGCCGTGTCGTCGCCCAGCACCGCGGCCGCTTCGGCCCCGGCTGCGCTCGCCGCCGATCTCTCGAGTTGCAGTTCCAATTGGTCGAGCAGCTTGCGGCCCCGCTCGGAGGACTGTCGGTACTGCTCGCGCCGCAGCTTGGCGATCAGCAGTTTCAAGTGCGCCACCATCGCCTCGGCGCCGGAGGCGCGCGCCTCTGCTTGCTGGCGCGCCGTGCGCTCGGCGGCCAGCGCTGCCTGCAGCGCGGCGATCTCGTCGAGAAGGTTCTCGGGAGCACTGGTCACGGCCCGAGTGTCGCACACCACCGAAGCCTGGCCGGAGCTCAACTATAGGGTAAGTAAATATGTCAGTATTCCAGGATAATCTGGAATTATCCAGTTGATAGAAGACCAACAATAGTAAATAGTAGCGCTTCTTGGTAGCGAGTATTGTGGGGCGGAAGGTGACGACCGTCGCGAAGCGTACATAGCGATTGTGTGGGGTGGGTTATTGAGCCGCGAAAGTTACAACATGCAGAGGCCGAGGCCGTTGACAGCCGCCGAAGGCAACATGAGCGGCGCCGTTATCGCGAGGCGCCGTCGCTCTGCCGTGGTCGAAGACCCCATCACGCATGAAAGGATCATGTCGGAACTTGGGAGATCTCGCGTCCGGCCGGGCGGCTTCGGCGGCACCGGTCCGCGTCGGGAAGGCGATGAGCTTTAGCCGGCGATGAACGGGCGCGAGAAGTCAGACCCTGCCATAGTAGCGATGAAGCCGCCGAACGGAGCCGGGCGACCGGGACCGGAGGCGGTGGAGCGAAGAGCCTGCCCCTGGCTTGAACAGGGGGCGGGGGCCGGGGAACGCGGACCAGCAACGCACGTACCGGACGCAGATCCGGGCTCGCGTGACCCAGGCGCTGGACCGCGTACGAGAAGCAGCAAGGCAAAGGAAGCAGGAACGGTTCACCGCACTCCTCCACCACGTCAATCCGGACACGCTGCTCGTGGCGTTCTACGCGCTGAAGCGTAAGGCGGCACCCGGCGTCGATGGGGTGACTTGGGCGGACTACGAGGTGGATCTCGAGCCACGGCTCGCCGATCTGCATGCACGGGTCCACCGAGGAGCATACCACCCGCTCCCGTCCCGCCGGACGTACATACCGAAGGCGGACGGCAAGCAGCGGCCCCCACGGGACCAAGCCCGTGGGCCGAAGGCTCACGGCGATCGCCGCCCTGGAAGACAAGATTGTCCAGGGCGCCGCCGTCATGGTGCTGAACGCGATCTATGAGGCGGACTTCCTCGGGTTCTCGTACGGGTTCCGGCCTGGACGCGGGCCGCATGACGCGCTCGACGCCCTGGTGGTGGGGATCGCCGACCGGAAGGTGAACTATATTCTGGACGCCGATATCCGAGACTTCTTCGGGTCGGTGAGCCAAGAGTGGCTCATCCGCTTCGTCGAGCATCGGGTCGGCGACCGGCGCATCATCCGCCTGATCCAGAAATGGCTCCGGGCGGGCATCCTCGATGACGGGGCCGTGATCGTCAGCGACCGGGGGACGGGGCAAGGCTCGGTGATCTCACCGCTGCTCGCCAACGTCTACCTTCACTACGTTCTCGATCTCTGGGCCGAGCGCTGGCGACGGCGCGAGGCTACGGGCGACATGATCGTCGTGCGCTATGCCGACGATCTGGTGGTCGGCTTCGAGCATGAGGCCGACGCAGGTCGGTTCCTCGATGCGATGCGCGCGAGGTTTGCGGAATTCGCGTTGTCGCTCCATCCGGACAAGACCCGGCTCATCGAGTTCGGCCGTCATGCGACGGCGAACCGCGAGAGACGGGGGCTCGGCAAGCCGGAGACCTTCGACTTCCTGGGCTTCACCTTCATCAGCGGCAAGTCCCGCCAAGGCAGGTTCCTGATCCACAGGAGGAGCCGACGCGACCGCGTGCAGGCAAAGCGCACCGAAATCAAGGCGGAGCTGCGACGGCGAATGCATGAGCCGATCTGGGAAACGGCGGAATGACTCAAGCAGGTCGTCACCGGCTACTTCCAATATCACGCCGTGCCGACCAACGGCTCGGCCCTCGGGGCCTTCCGATACCACGTCATCGACCTCTGGCGGCGCACGCTCCCCACCGCATGACATGGGGGAAGATCGCAAAGCTGGCCGACCGCTGGCTCCCCAAACCGCGCATCCTGCACCCCTGGCCAAACCAACGGTTCGCCGTCAAACACCCAAGGTGGGAGCCGTATGCGGGAAAGCCGCACGTACGGTTCTGTGCGGGGGGCGCTCAGTAATGAGCGTCCCTACCGCAATCAGCCAGCGGCAGGCCATATCCGGCCACCTCCGGCCGCCAGGTCCGAACCGGGTTCCGCCAGTCAATGCCGTCAAGCATATTGGCGAGCTGCGCCGAGGTGATCGCGATCGTTCCGTCGGCCGGCGACGCCCAGATAAACCTGCCGCGCTCCAGCCGTTTGGCGTAGAGCGACAGGCCGATCCTGTCGTGCCAGAGAACCTTGATCAGGTGGCCGCGCTTGCCGCGGAACACATAGAGGTCGCCGGCGTGCGGGTCGCGACCCAATCGCTCTTGCACCTGGGTCTCCAGGCTGTTCATGCCGCGTCGCATATCGGTGGATCATGTCCGTCAACGTGGTGGAAAATGCGGTGTAGCTAGTGTCTAATTGCAAAGATTAACGATAGTATTTCGCAATTGGGCGCCCTTGACCTCGCGCTTGCGCCAAACGAAGGGTGTGGCGTTGCGGTTGTAGGCTTCGGTGAAGTCGCCGATCGCCTGGACCAGCTGGGCAGTGCTGGCAAAGCTGGCTCCGGCCAAGGCCTTTCGGCTGAAGATGCCAAACCAGATTTCCACCTGGTTGAGCCAGCTTGCCGCGGTCGGAGTGAAGTGAAAGGTGACCCCCGCCTTCGCAGGGGGCAGGCTATTGGGGTGGGCCGCCAGCCAATCGTCGTTCCTCTTGTGGGTGGAGAGGTTGTCGAGGATGACATGGATTTGCCGATCGGGCGGGTGGGCCGCCACCAGGTCGCTCATGAAGGCCTGGAAATCGAGGCGTTTCTTGGTCTGCGTGGTCTTTTTCCGGATGACGCCGGTGGCCACTTCGAGGGCGGCGAACAGGTTGACCGTGCCATGCCGTTTGTAGGTGCTCTTGAGGCCGTGAACAACCTTGCCGCTGCTGGTCAGGACATATCCCCTGGCCCGCTCCAGCGCCTGGATCGTCGGCTTCTCGTCGACGCTCAAGACCAGCGCCTGTTCCGGCGGGTTCAGGTAGAGACCGATAATATCGGCGGCCCCCTGTTCGGGCCAGGGGCAGGCTTGGCGGCAAATTGCGGGTCGGTGCTGATGCACCACGAGCGGCGGCGGCGCAATTGCACGCCTTCCCGGCGCAACAGGCGCCACACCGCATCGTCCGAGACGCCCAGCGCCGCGGCCACCAAAGCTCCGTCCCAGCTGGCCACCCCTTTGGGCGGCGGCAATTCCAGCTGGCGCAGAACCCGCAGGCGCAAGTCGGCGCCATATTTTGGGGTCTTGCCCGGCCGCGCCCGATCCCGCAGCCCGGCCAGCCCGCTTGCCGCAAAGCGTTTGCGCCACAGGCCGACCGTATTCGGCCGCACCCCCAGCTCGCGACCGACCGCGTCGTTTCGGTTGCCGTCCAGGCAAGCCAAAATAATCTTCGCCCGTTCCACCAGGCGGGCCTCCTCCGTCCGACTTCGAGCCAGAGCCGCCAGCTCGGCTCGCTGCTCGGCGGTGCAGATCAGGACTACCGCGACCCGTGCCATCGGACACCTCAGATGGTATGCTCACCCGAGGCACCCTACTTAATATCGTACACCAACGCAATTAGACACTAGGGCTGGCCCGGCGGGCCAGCGCCGATCAGCGTTAGGCCTTTGGGATCAGCAGCCGCGGCCTCCACTGGGTTTGGACGCGGACATCTCAGTGGCCGGGCTCCTTGCCGGCGATGGGGACCAGACGCGTCCGCTGTCGACCGCGGCGAAATGACCTACTGACCGGTCTGCGCGCATAGATCGCGATACAGCGCCAGATACTCCTTGGCGGCGGCGTCCCAGCTGAAGTCGCGGGTCATCGCCTGCCGCATCATGCGCCGCCACAGCTCGCGCTCGCGCGTCAGGGCGACGGCGCGTTCGATTGCCGCCGCCAGCGCCTGCGGGGTCGGGTCGGCGAAGGCGAAGCCGGTGGCGCTGCCGTCGGCGAGGGTGACCGCGGTGGCGTCGACCACGGTGTCGGCGAGGCCGCCGACCCGCCGCACCAGCGGCAAAGCGCCATAGCGCAGCGCATAGAGCTGGGTCAGGCCGCAGGGCTCGTAGCGCGACGGCACCGCAACGATGTCCGATGCGGCGAGGATCAGGTGCGACAGCGCGTCGTCATACCCGATCTCGACCGCGACCCGGCCTCGGTAGACATCGGCCGCGGCGGCGAAGCCATGCTCCAGATCGCCGTCCCCGGAGCCGAGCAGAGCGAGCCGGGCGCCGAGCGCAAGGAGGCCCGGCAAGGCGGCCAGCAACAGGTCGAGGCCCTTTTGCGAGGTCAGGCGGCTGACCACCCCAACGAGCGGCGCATCCGGTCTCGGGTCGAGCCCGAGCCGGCGCTGCAAGAGGGCTTTTGCCGCGCCCTTGCCGGCGGCCGCGTCCTCGACCCCGTAAGCCCGCGGCAGCGCCGGGTCATGGCCCGGGTCCCAGACCTGGGGATCGACACCGTTCAGGATGCCGCTCAGCACGTCGGCGCGCCGGCGCAGCAGCCCGTCGAGGCCCCAGCCGAAGGCCGGCGTCTGGATTTCGCGGGCATAGGTCGGGCTGACCGTGGTCAGGCGGTCGGAATAGACGAGCCCCGCCTTCAGGAACGACCAGTCGCCGTAGAATTCGAGCCCGTCGATCGCGAAAAACCCCGGCGGCAGGGCGAGCCCGGCAAAAGAGCCGGCGGGAAAGAGGCCGCGAAAGGCGAGGTTATGGATCGTGAACACGGTGGCGACCCGCCGATCCGGCGGCGCGGCGGCGAGGTAGGCCGGGGCGAGGCCGGCGTGCCAGTCGTGGCCGTGCAGGATATCGGGGCGCCAGGCCGGGTCGGCGCCGCGCGCCAGCGCCGCCGCAACCCAGCCGATAGAGCCCGAAGCGGCGGTCGTTGTCGGGCCAGTCGCCGCCGTCGGGCGCGCCATAGGGGCCGCCCGGCCGGTCATAGAGCGCCGGCTGGTCGACGAGGTAGGCGAGATGGCCGCTGCCGGGCAGCCGGGCGAGCGCGACCCGCACCCGCTCCGCCGCGAACGGCGTCGTGAGCCGGGCGACATCGGCGATGCCGGGAAAGGCGTCGAGAAACCCGGAAAACCCGGGCAGCAGCAGGCGGACATCGACCCCGAGCCCGGCCAGCGCCGGCGGCAGCGCTGCGGCGACATCGCCGAGCCCGCCCGACTTGACCCAGGGATAGAGCTCGGCGGCAACCTGCAGCACGCGCATTGGCGATCGACGAATGGCCTAAGCAATCCCGACGATCGCCATTCTCGACGATCTTCGGCGCCGCCGCCACCCGGATCGCCGGCCGGCGCGCGCTGGCGATCCGGCTCGAGGCTACTGGCGCGCCGGCGGCGTCGCGAACTGGCCCGACGAGGCCGCAGAGCCGGCCGCTGTGGTCATTGCCGGGGCCGGGGTGACAAAGCCGGGGCCGGCGGCGGGCGCCGTCGGGGCCGGCGTCACGAAGCCCGGCGCGGCGGGCGCTCCCGATGCGGGCGGCGACGAAGCGCTCACCGGCTCCGCCGGGCGCTTGTGGACCACATGCCGTTGCGCGCGGTGCGTCGGGGCCGGCTCGGCATAGTAGACCGGATGCACGAAATTGGGCGGCACGTCATCGCCCATGGCGTACATGCACGCCGCGTATGCGCTATCGTATTGCTGCTGCGCGGTCGCCGTCGCCTGGGCGTTCATTGAGACGGCGTCGGGGCCGGCGCCGGTCATGACGTTCAAGAATGCGGCCCCGGCCACCTGATTGTTGACCGCTTGAACAACCGGGGCGAGCTGCTGATTGGCTCGCGCCATGCACGCGGCCTGATCGGACGCGAAGCTCACGGGCGGCTTTCCCGGTCCCGGCGTCGCCATCACGGTAGGCCCCATCGCGACCGGAACGCATCCGGCGAGGATGGCGATCGGCGCCGTCGCGAGCCAGGTTCGTCTTCCCATCTTCATGTTCTTCCTCCTCCGATGCTTGATTATTCAACCTCTCAAGGTTGCTGCGCCCAAAGCCCTCGCATTCCCTGTCGGGCCGCATTTTCGCTGCTCCGATAGGCGGGCATGGCGCCGTCGCCGACGCGACCGGCGCCGTTCAGGATCGCCGCTTCCGCGACATCGACGCCGCCGCCGGTAAAGCAGCGGTATCGGCCGGTCTGCGCGTCGGGCTCGCACAGCAGCGCCCCTTGCGCCTTCACCCAGGTCTCGAACGACGCCAGCGCGCTCTGCGGCCCGGGATCGATGCCGGAAAGGCGTATGCGGCGATCCGCGACCACCAAGGTCGCCGCGTTGGGGACGCTGCCGACCGGCCCGCGAACCGCCTCTGGCGCCGCCGCGGTGTCGGGCTTTGTCGAGGGCGGTCCGGCGTTCTGTCGTTCGGGCGGCGCCGGGGGCGGGGGCGCGCCGTTGGCGTAATCGACCGCCGACTTTGGGATGTAGGCGATCGCATGATTGGGCAATTCGATCTGCACCCAGAGCTTGCCGGCGAGGATTGCGATCGCCTTGACCTCGGCGCCCTTGCGGATCTCCCCCATCGACTTGCCGTCCGCGGCCGGCCGGTCCATCGCCTGCGCGGTGTCGCGCAGCCACACGCTCTGGTTCAGCCACTCCTCGACAGGCGGCGCGTTCTCGGCCGGCGCGTTCACGGCCGGCGCGGCGCCGGAGGCTCCCGGCTCCGCGGCAATCCCCGCGGCAGGGCTGCCGACCACGGCGATCAGAACGGCGATCAGCACGGAAAAGCGCGATGGGACGGGACGGCGAGGCCGCCCACCGCTCGATATCGGATCGCGAAGGCGTTGTTGCTTTGGCAAAGCCAGGCATCGCCAAACGAACGTTCGTAATTACCGATTGCAACACAAAATCGATAAAGTTGCAACCTTCGATCAAGTAACCAATTGTTCCTCTTATGTTCTTTAAAGGGGACGGCAGCAGACCGCTCTGCTCGCCAAGGCAAATCGGCAGTTGATTATGCCGCATCACCGGAGTATTGTTATCCACAGCACTATAGCTGACAGGATAGCTGCTCAGGCGATCGCCTCCCCAACCATGGCAGCACATTATGCTCTTTCCCCGAGCATCGTGGCGTTTAACCACAATATTAATGCCGTTCCGGTTGTGCCTTGCCGGCGCGATCGGCTTATTCGCCGCGGCCTCGGGGTCGGCGGCGGAAGATCCGCCGTTGCGTGTGGGGAACTTGAATTACCTCTCGGGCGAGGTCAGCTGGGCGCATCGCGGCGAGCAGGAGGAGGCGGGGGGAAACGGCTCGCGCCAATGGGCCGTCGCCGATTTCAACCAGCCCGTCTGTCAGGACATGTCGCTGAGGACCGGCGCCCTGGCGCGGGCGCGGATACGCATCGGCCCCGACGCCATCCAGATGTCGAGCGACACGGTCCTCAACGTGCTCAACCTCAGCGACGGTTTGATCGAAGCGAGCATCGAGCGCGGCCGCGTCCACCTGCAGCTGGCCAAATTGCGGGAGGGCGAGACCGCCGAGCTCGAGCTCCCACGCGGCTCGTTGTGGCTGCTGCAGTCCGGCGCCTACGATGTCGAGGTCGGAACCGCGGACCAGCCGGCGCGCATTGTCGTTTTCGAGGGCAAGGCCCGCTTTGTCGGCGGTAACGCCGACATCCCGATCGGCGCGGGCGAACAGGCCGAAGTGACGGGGGCCTACCCCGCCGTTACGACGAGCAAACGTCCGATCGCCGAGCCGGGCTCTGTAGCGCGGCCGGTGGGCGCGCCGCCGGTGGGCGCGCCGCCGACCGGGGCGCCGGCGACGCCCGACGATCGGAACGCGGCCCAGCCCGCCGCGCCGGGGCAGGCCGTGACGGCGGCCGGCTTCGCCGATGCGCCGCCGGAACCCCCCGCGGCCGGGAGCGGGCAGAAATCTCCCGACGATTTCTCGTTCTGGGTCAAGGAATCGCAGGACGTTCCCGACGCCCGGCAAGCGGCGCGTTACGTGTCGGACGAGACCACCGGATTTGACGGGCTCGATCGCTACGGCAAGTGGCAAACCCTGCCGGACTCCCAGGCTGCCTGGTTTCCCGCCGACGTCCCCCCCGATTGGGCGCCCTACCGGTTCGGCCATTGGGCGTCGATCCCGCCCTGGGGCTGGACCTGGATCGACGACCAGCCCTGGGGCTTTGCCCCATTTCATTACGGCCGCTGGGTCAATGTCGACGGCCGCTGGGGCTGGGTCCCGGGGGAAAAGACGCCCGATCCGGTCTATGCGCCGGCGCTGGTCGCCTTTGTCGACACGAGTGGCGAGCCCGGCTACGACCCCAATGCCGGCCCGCCGGTGGCCTGGTTCCCGCTGGGGCCGGGCGACGCCTACGTTCCCTGGTACGACGCCGGCCCGGCGTATGTCGAGCGCATCAACGTCGTCAACCGGCTGAGCGTCGACCGGGTCGCGGCGCGCGGCGGCCTGCCGCTCGCGCGCGAGGCCTGGCGAGCCCGGTATTTCAATCGCCGCTTCGCCACCGCGGTCCCGCGCGAGGCTTTCGCCGGCGCGCGGGCGGTCGGTCGCGAGACGATGCGGCTCTCGCCGGGCCGGCTCGAGCAGGCTCCCGTCATGCGGGGCGCCCCGCGCGTCATGCCGGCGGCGAGCCGGACCGCGCCGCGTCTCGGCGAGGCGCACGCAGAGCCGCACGGCGCGGCGCCCGTGGCGATGCGCCCGGGCGGGGGCCCGGTCGAGCACGCGCCCGGCGGCGCCCGATGGCCCGGCGCGAGGGGCTCGGCGCGGCGCCCGCGGCGATGCACCCGGGCGGGGGCCCGGTCGAGCACGCGCCCGGCGGCGCCCCGATGGCCCGGCGCGAGGGGCTCGGCGGCGTCGGTCCGGCAGGCAACGCCGCCCGGGCGGCCCCGCGCAACGCCATCGCGCAACCTACGCCCGGCGGGTTTCACCGCCCGGCGGCCGCGGAGCCGACGATGGGCTATCGCGGCGGCCCGCAGCAATTCGGCCAGCAATTCGGGCGGCCGCAAATAAACCCGGCGGCGGCCCCGGCTTACCGCGGCGGCCCGCAAATCGGCGCGCAGCCGGCGCGGCCGATGGCGGGCCCGGGGGCGAACCGGGGGGCGGGCCCGGCGGCGATGCAGGCCGGTCGCGGCGGCGCTCAGCAATTCGGCCAGCCGCAAATGTTCCATTCGCCGGCGCCCTCCTATCGCGGCGCCGCCGTCCAGAGTCCGGGCCGCATCGCCCCGCAGACCGCCGCCAAGCCGGCGCCGGCGCCGGCGCATTCCAGCGGCGGGTCGGCGGCGCGCCACAAATAGGCCGCCGCCGGCGGCGGGTGCGGCCGGCAACATCGAGGGGTTGATGAGCACCGACGGACCGGAGCGCGCCGAACGCAAGCTGGCCGCGATCCTGGCTGCCGATGTCGTCGGCTATTCGCGGCTGATGGGGGAGGACGAGGAAGGAACCCTGGCCGCGCTGAAGGCGGTCCGGCGCGAGGTCACCGACCCGAAATTCAAGGAGCACCGCGGCCGGATCGTCAAGACCACCGGGGACGGGCTGCTGGTCGAGTTTGCCAGCGTCGTCGACGCGGTGCGCTGCGCCGTCGAGGTCCAGCGCGCCATCAGCTCGCGCAACGCCGACAGCCCGGCCAGGGAGCAGATCACCTTTCGCATCGGCATCAATGTCGGCGATGTGATCATCGACGAGCACGACATCTTCGGCGACGGCGTCAATGTGGCCGCACGGCTCGAAGGCCTCGCCGAGCCCGGCGGAATCTATGTCAGCCGGGTGGTGCGCGACCAGGTGCGCGACAAGCTCTCGTTCGGCTTCGAGGACATGGGCGAGCGGCAGGTCAAGAACATTGCCCGTCCTGTCCATGTCTTTCGCGTGACGCTCGGCGGCCAGCGGCGAAAGGAGGGCTCTGCCGAGGGTCCGTCGCCGCCGCAAAATCGCTTCCCGATGCGCCCGGCGGCGATTGCCGCCGCAGTGGCGGCGTTGATCGGGGCGGCCGTGCTGACCCGGGCTCTGCCGCCGCGCTCGGAGGAGGTCGGGGCCCCGGCGGCGGCGGGGCCGTCATCGCCGTCGATCGGCGACCCCGTGATATTCGACAAAGGCGAGGCGCTCCTCCCCGGCTCCAGCGGTCCGACGATCGACCGGCAGGCCGAGTTCCTGCGCGCCCATCCGACGATCAGGGTTACGGTCAAGGCCTTCTGCGCCGAAGACGAGGGCTTGCGCGAGGGGCCGCGAAATCTGGCGCAGCTGCGCGCCAACCAGCTGCGCGATGCGCTCAAGGCCCGCGGCGTCGCCGGGGACCGGATCAGAACCGAGAACGCCTGCCCGTACGAAAAGGCCGCGACCGCGACCGGGCGCGCCGCCGTGCCGCAGCGGCCGCGGGCGGTGGTGGAGCGCGACCCTTAGGTTCGTCGTTCCCGCGAAAGCGCAGGGCTGTCCGGGGAAATTTCGGTCTTCGATCTACGCGAATTTAACGTTGTCATAATACAAGTTATAGTCGTCTTGCCCGGCCTTGTGCCGGGCATCCACGTCTTGCCTCCGGACGCCGGAAGGCGTGGATGGCCGGGCCAAGCCCGGCCAAGACAACTTTTGCATGGTTCGATCCGAGATTTAAACTCTCTTGGCGTGCAGCCGGATTTTCCCCGGACAGCCCTGCGCGAAAGCGGGAACCCAGTGCTCCAAGGGCTCGAACGGCTCCCCCTGTTCATGCCAGGGGCAGGCTCTGGACCCCCGCCTTCGCAGGGGAGACGATAACCCATCTGACATAACAGGCGTCATTTCGCGTCGGACACTTAGTTGGAGCGTGATCCGATGGGGCTGAACCGCATGGCTCCCGCTGTCCCGGCGAAAGCCGGGACCCAAGCCGGCCGCAGGCGCGGTCATTCATCCTGTTCGTTCGTCGACCGATCACCGTAAGCCCAAGCAAGCGGCCGAGTGGTGGAAAGGTGGGTCCCGGCTTGCGCCGGGAGAGCGGAACGGGTCGTGCTCATTGCGAGGAGCGCATCGCGCGACGAAGCAATCTCGATCCGACGAGCGATGCTCTGAAAGGGGCTTGCCGCCGTCAGTTCCTGGATTTGTCGACCAGCCGGTTCTCGGTGATCCAGGGCATCATCGCGCGCAATTTCTCGCCGACCTTCTCGATCTCGTGCTCGGCGGCGCGGCGGCGCAGCGCCTTGAAGCTCGCCTGGCCGGCGGTGTTTTCGAGCACCCACTCGCGGGCGAAGCGGCCGGACTGGATGTCGGCGAGGATGCGCTTCATCTCGGCCCGCACATGCTCGTCGATGACCCGCGGGCCCGCGCGTGTAGTCGCCGTACTCGGCGGTGTTCGACACCGAGTAGCGCATGTTGGCGATGCCGCCCTCATAGATCAGGTCGACGATCAGCTTGACCTCGTGGCAGCACTCGAAATAGGCCATCTCCGGGGCGTAGCCGGCTTCGACCAGGGTTTCGAAGCCGGCCAGGATCAGCGAGGTCAGCCCGCCGCACAGCACCGACTGCTCGCCGAAGAGGTCGGTCTCGCATTCCTCGCGGAACGTCGTCTCGATCACCCCGGCGCGACCGCCGCCGATCGCCGAGGCGTAGGAGAGCGCCAACTCGAGGGCGTTCCCCGACGGGTTCTGCTCGACCGCGACAAGGCACGGCACGCCGCCGCCGCGCAGGTATTCCGAGCGCACGGTATGGCCCGGGCCCTTGGGCGCGATCATGAACACGTCCATGTCGGGGCGCGGCTCGATCAGCCGGAAATGGATGCTGAGCCCGTGCGCGACGGCGAGCGCCGTCCCTTCGCGCATGTTGCCGCGCAGGTCGCTCGAATAGAGCTGCGCCTGCAATTCGTCGGGGGCGAGGATCATGACGAGGTCGGCCCATTTGGCCGCCTCGGCCGGGGCCACCACCTCGATGCCGGCGGCCTTGGCCTTGGGCGCCGAGGCCGAGCCCGGCCGCAGCGCGACGACGACCTCCTTGACGCCGCTGTCGCGCAGATTGTTGGCGTGGGCATGGCCCTGGCTGCCGTAGCCGATGACCGCGACCTTCTTCGACTTGACCAGGTTCACGTCCGCGTCGCGATCGTAATAGACCCGCATCTCTTCCTCCTTACGGCATCGTCGCCCCTGCGGAAGCGGCTCCGGAGCGGGCGACGGGGCCTGGCCCTGGGTTCCCGCCTTTCGCGGGAACGACGTCTTAGTCCAAGCCTGGACCTCGCTAAAAGCTCGCCGCGCCGCGCGAGATCGCGGCGGCGCCGGTGCGCGACACCTCGGCCAGCCCCAACGGCTCCATCAAGGCGATGAACGCGTTCAGCTTCTCGCTCGATCCGGTGATCTCAAAGACAAAGCTCTCGATCGTCGTATCGACGACGCTGGCGCGGAAGATGCCGGCCAGCCGGAGCGACTCGATGCGCGCCTCGCCTTTGCCGGCAACCTTGATCAGCATCATCTCGCGCTCGACGAACGGCCCCTCGTCGGTCAGGTCGTGAACCCGGCGCACCGGCACCAGCCGCGACAGCTGGGCCTTGATCTGCTCGATGATCATGCGCGTGCCCGAGGTCACGATGGTGATCCGCGACAGGCGGTTGCGCGCATCGACCTCGGCCACGGTCAGGCTCTCGATGTTGTAGCCGCGCCCGGAGAAGAGGCCGATGACGCGCGCCAGCACTCCCGGCTCGTTGTCGACGAGGACGGCGATCGCATGGCGTTCGATCTCGGCCATCACTCAGCCGTTGCGGCGCAGAGGATCGTCATTGCGAGGAGCCGCAGGCGACGAAGCAATCTCGGCGAGGCGATGGTGCGGGATTGGCGCGAGATTGCTTCGCTTCGCTCGCAATGACGGCGATATGCTTCCTCACACCAGCACCATGCCTTCCTCGGAGACCGGTTTTTTCGCCTCGTCCCCGGGGCCGAGCAGCATCTCGTTGTGGGCCGCGCCCGACGGGATCATCGGGAAGCAGTTCTCGGTCGGGTCGACCGCCACGTCGACGATCACCGCACCCGGGGTCGCCAGCATCCAGGCGATCGCGTCGTCGATTTCGGCCGGGTCCTCGACCCGCCGGCCGCTGGCCCCGAAGGCGTCCGCGAGCTTGACGAAATCGGGGAGCGCTGCGGTGTAGCTCTCGGAATAGCGGCCGCCGTGCAGCAATTCCTGCCATTGCCGCACCATCCCCATGTACTGGTTGTTGAGGATGAACACCTTGACCGGCAGCCGGTACTGGGCGACGGTCGACATCTCCTGGATGTTCATCAGGATCGAGGCCTCGCCGGCGACATCGATGACCAGCGCCTCGGGATGGGCGATCTGCACGCCGACCGCGGCCGGCAGCCCGTAGCCCATCGTGCCGAGCCCGCCCGAGGTCATCCAGTGATTGGGCTCTTCGAACTTGAAGAACTGCGCCGCCCACATCTGGTGCTGGCCGACCTCGGTCGTCAGGTAAACGTCGCGGCCGCGGGTCAGCGCATAGAGCCGCTCCAGCGCATATTGCGGCTTGATCACATCGCGCCGGCCGCGCTCGTAGCGCAGGCAGTCGCGGGCGCGCCAGCCTTCGATCGCGCGCCACCATTTTGCGCGCGCGCCCTCGCCCGCCTTGCGCCGGGCCTCGGGCCAGGCCGTCAGCATCGCCGACAGCGCCTGGCCGGCGTCGCCGATGACCGGCACGTCGACGCGGACGTTCTTGTTGATCGAGGACGGGTCGATGTCGATGTGGATCTTTTTCGAGCCGGGCGAGAAGGCGTCGAGCCGGCCGGTCACCCGGTCGTCGAAGCGCGAGCCGACCGCGACCATCAGATCGCAGCCATGCATCGCCAGATTGGCCTCGTAGGCGCCGTGCATGCCGACCATGCCGAGAAAGTGCGGGTCGCTGGCCGGAAAGGCGCCGAGCCCCATCAGGGTCAGGGTGCAGGGCGCGTCGACCCGCCGCACCAGCTCGGTGAAGCGGGCGCAGGCCTCGGGCCCGGAGTTGATCAAGCCGCCGCCGCCGTAGAAGAGGGGCCGCTCGGCCGCGGCGATCATCTCGACCGCTTCGGCGATGCGGCTGGGGTCGGGCGCCAGCTGCGGCCGGTAGCTCTTGTGCCGCCCGTTCTCCTCGGGCGGGGAGTACGGGCCCGGCGCGAACAGCACGTCCTTCGGCAGGTCGACCACGACCGGCCCCGGACGCCCGCTCTTGGCGACGTAGAACGCCTCGTGCAGCATGCGCGCCAGCTCGCGCACGTCCTTGACCAGATAATTGTGCTTGGTGCAGGGCCGGGTGATGCCGGTGGTGTCGGCCTCCTGAAAGGCATCGTTGCCGATCAGGTGGGTCGGCACCTGCCCGGTCAGGCAAACCACCGGCACCGAGTCCATCAGCGCGTCGGTCAGCCCGGTGACGGCGTTGGTGGCGCCGGGGCCGCTCGTCACCAGGACGACGCCGACCCGGCCGGTCGAGCGGGCGTAGCCTTCGGCGGCGTGCACGGCCCCGCCCTCCTGGCGCACCAGGATGTGGCGCAGCGCGTTCTGCTTGAAGAGCGCGTCGTAGATCGGCAGGACGGCGCCGCCGGGATAGCCGAACACGACCTCGACGCCCTGGTCGACCAGCGCCTTGATGACGATCTCCGCTCCGCTGATCGGCTCGGCCGACATGACAGGCTCCATCGCTGGCGAACACGCCGCGCCGGGCCGAATCCCTGGGATTTGCGGCCGAGCGGCGGGGCAACCTAATCGGCTACGCCGCGGGGGTCAACAGAAAGCGATCAATAAACTGGCGTGAGCACCGCAGCAATCTTTCCGAAAGTTGCTCAGCAAAGGTTATGTCGGGGCGGCATTGATGGCGAAACCAGGTCGTCTGGCGCTTGGCGTAGCGGCGCGTGGCGCGCTGCGCCGAAGCCACCGCCTCGCCAAGCGGCGTTTCGCCGCGCAGATGGCGCAGCAGCTCGGGCAGGCCCAGCGCCTTCATCGCCGGCAGCTCCGGATCGAGGCCGCGGGCGGCGAGCCGCGCCGCCTCGTCGAGCCCGCCCGCCGCGATCATCGCGGCGAAGCGGCTGTCGCAGGCGGCGTAGAGCCGATCGCGCGGCGGCGCCAGCAGGATCGTCGCAAAGCGATAGGGCGACGCCCGATCCGGCTGCCGCCGCCACGCCGCGATCGGCGTCCCGGTGGCGCGGACCACCTCGTAGGCGCGCACCAGACGCTGCCTGTCGCCGGCGAAGAGCCGCTCGGCCCCGGCCGGGTCGAGGCCCGCCAGGCGCTCGCGAAAGCCGGCGCCGCCCAGCGCGCGATGCAGCGCCAGCGCCTCCTGCCGGACCTCCTGCGGGATCGGCGGGATCGGCGCCAGCCCGTGCTGCAAGGCGCGCAGGTAAAGGCCGGCGCCGCCGACCACGATCGGCAGCCGCCCGGCCCGCGTCGCGCCGGCGATGGCGTCCATCGCCAGAGCGCGCCAAAGAGCGGCCGAGCCGCGCTCGGCGGCGTCGAGGTAGCCGTAAAGACGATGCGGCGCGCGCGCCAGCGCGGCGGCGTCCGGGCGCGCCGTCAGGATGCTCAGGTCGCGGTAGGTCTGCAGGCTGTCGGCGTTGACGACGGTGCCGTCGATTTCCTCGGCCAGGGCGGCGGCCAGCGCCGATTTGCCGCTCGCCGTCGGGCCGGCGATGATGAGGACCGGCGGCGCCGCGCCGACCGGCTTGCCATCGCGCCGGCGAAAGGCGTAGGAGGCCGGCCCATGGCCCTGGTCCTGACATTGATCGCCGGCCCCCGCGGCCGCCCCTCCCTGCCCCGGCTGGCGGCGGCCGTCGCCGCCGGGCTCGGAGCCGGCGTCGAGCCCCGCTGGCTCGCCCCGGGGGAGGCATGCGAATTCGTCCTCGACGCCGCCGACCCCGCCCCGGTCGAAGCCGCGGCGCGCGCCGCGATCGGCGCGGCGCAAATCGATTGCCTGGTTCAGCCCGCGGCGGAGCGGCGCAAGCTGCTGCTGGTCGCCGACCTCGAAGCGACCATCATCGAGAACGAAATGCTCGACGAGCTCGCCGCCCTGCACGGCGTCGGGCCGCGGGTCGCCGAGATCACCCGGCGCGCGATGAACGGCGAGATCGGCTTTGTCGCGGCGCTCGAGGCGCGGGTCCGCCTGCTCGAAGGGATGGAGGACCGCCTCCTCGACGAGGCCGCAAGGCGCATTCGGCTGACGCCGGGAGCGCGCGAGGCGGTGGCGACGATGCGCCGGGCCGGCGCCGTCACGGCGCTGGTCTCGGGCGGGTTCACGCAGTTCGCCGAACGGGTCGCCGCCGAGCTCGGCTTCGCGCGCGTCGTCGCCAACCGGATCGACCTTGTCGACGGGCGCCTCGCCGGCACGGTGCGGCGGCCGATCGTCACCGGCGCGACCAAGCGCGAGGTGCTGCTGGGCCTCGCTGCGGAATTCGACATCGCCGAGGCGCGCACGATGACCGTCGGCGACGGGGCCAACGATCTGGAGATGCTCGCCGCCGCCGGCCTCGGCGTCGCCTTCCGCGCCGGGCCCGCAGTCGCCGCGGCGGCGCGCTGGCGCCTCGACCACGCGGATTTGACCGGCCTGCTCTACGCCCAAGGCTACGAGAAGGCGGAGATCGTCGGCTGAGGGCGGCCGCCCTCAGCTCTCATCGAGGCGCAGCGCGATAAAGCGCAGATCGCCCTGGCGCTCGACCAGCAAAAGGATCGATTTGCGCCCCGATTTCTTGGCCTCGTCGATCTTGCTGCCGACCTCGCCGGGGGTTTTGACCTCCTCCTGCGCGGCTTCCATGATCAGGTCGCCGGCGCGCACGCCCTTGGAGGCGGCGGGGCTGTCCTTGGCGACATCGACCACGACGACGCCCTTCGAATCGTCGGCGAGGGAGAATTTGTCCTTGAGCTCGGGGGTGATGTCGGAGAGCGTCAGGCCCAGCGTCTTGACGACGGCGCCGGTGTCCTTGGCGCCCTTTTTCGGCGCATCGGCGGCGTTCGCCTGCTTCTGATCGGTGTCCTCCAGCCGGCCGATCTTGACCTGCAGCGTGCTTTCCTTGCGCTTGCGCCAGACCGTGACCGGCACGGTCGTGTCGACCGCCGTCTCGGCGACCAGGCGCGGCAGGCGGCGCATGTCGGTCACCTCGCGGCCGTTGAAGCTCAGCACCACGTCGCCGGGCAGGATGCCGGCGGCCTGGGCCGGCCCCTTCTCGGTGACGCTGGCGACCAGCGCGCCATGCGCCTTGTCGAGGCCAAGGCTCTCGGCGATTTCGTCGGTCACCGCCTGGATGCGCACGCCGAGCCAGCCGCGGTGCACGGTGTGGTCCGCTTCGGTGCGCAGCTCGGCGACGATCTCCTTGGCGAGATTGGACGGGATCGCGAAGCCGATCCCGATCGAGCCGCCGGACGGCGAGTAGATCGCCGTGTTGATGCCGATCACCTGCCCGTCCATGTTGAACATCGGACCGCCGGAATTGCCGCGGTTGATCGGCGCGTCGGTTTGCAGGAAATCGTCGTAGGGGCCGGAATTGATGTCGCGCTGGCGGGCCGACAGGATGCCGGCGGTGACGCTGCCGCCAAGGCCGAACGGGTTGCCGATCGCCAGCACCCAATCGCCGACGCGCGAGACGTCGCTGTCGCCCCAGGGCACGGCGGCGAGCGGCTTGTCGGTCTTGACCTTCAGCACCGCGATGTCGGTCTTCTGGTCGCGCCCGACGACCTCGGCCTTCAGGTTGGTGTCGTCGTGCAGGATGACCGTGATCTCGTCGGCGTCTGCGATGACGTGGTTGTTGGTGACGATGTAGCCCGCGGGGTCGATCACGAAGCCCGAGCCGAGCGAGGTGGCCTTGCGCGGCAGGGCGTCCGGCCGGCCGCTTTTGGGCAGGCCGTGATCGAAAAAGTCGCGAAAGAACTCCTCGAACGGCGAGCCCGGCGGAAATTGGGGCATTTCGGGCCCGCTGCGCTCGCGCCCGCGGTCGGTTTTGAGGGTCTGCGTCGTTGAGATGTTGACCACCGCCGGCAGCAGCCTGGCCGCGAGATCGGCGAAGCTGTCGGGCGCCGGCCGGGCGCCGGCCGGCGCCGCGATGATCAGCAGCGCGGCCGCCGCCACAGCGAAGCGGCGCACCAGGCGGGTGGAACGGATCGACACTGGGATCAACTCCTCGCGTTGAAGACCGACGGCTCCTTTAAATCGCTCAACGACCGCCGATGGGGATTGACAAACGGAGAATACGAGGGAAGCGCCCGGCAGGCCAGCCGCTTTGTCATGCCTCCGAAATCGCCGTTGCGGCGGCGGCCTGCTCACCGGCGCACCAGCCAGACGAGGCCGACGCCGAGGCAGGCGGCGGCCAGCCCGGCCAGCCGCAGGGTCTGCGGCGGGACCGCGACGGCGCGCGTCGCGGCCCGCTTCATGGCCTCAGGGAACAAGGCGTAGAAGGCGCCCTCGATGACCAGGACGAGGGCCAGCGCTGTCCACAAATCCCTCATCGCACCGGGTCGCGCGCGAGCTCGCCGCCGCTCACTGCGCCCCGGCCTTCGCGGTCGGCGAAGCCGGCTTGGCGATCGTTCCTTCCTCCTTCTCGAAAAAGCGGAAAAAGCCGCTGTCCGGGGTCAGGACAAAGGAGGTGTTGCGGCCGGTGAGCGCTTCGCGATAGGCCTGCATCGAGCGGTAGAAGGCGAAGAACTCCTTATCCTTGCCAAAGGCGTCGGCGTAGATCCGGATGCTTTCGCCGTCGCCCTCGCCGCGCACCCGCTGGCCGTCGCGCTGCGCCTCGGCGAGGAGCACGGTGCGCTCGCGGTCGGCGTTGGCGCGCACGGTCTGCGCCGCCTCGGCGCCCTCGCCGCGGTACTGCGCCGCCTGCTGCTCGCGCTCCGAGCGCATGCGGGCATAGATCGCCTGGCTGTTCTGCGGCGGCAGGTCGGCGCGGCGGATGCGCACGTCGACGACATCGATGCCGAAAGACTTGGCCTGCGCGGCGACCTCGTCGCGGATCTGCGTCATGATCGCCGCGCGCTGCGGCGACAGCAGGGACGACAGCGTGACGTTGCCGATCACCCGGCGCAGGCTGCCGCTGACCATGGCGTTGAGCCGCGCCCGCACCGCGGCTTCGGTGGCGACCGACTGATAAAACAGCAGCGGGTCGGTGATGCGGTAGCGGGCGTAGGTGTCGACGACCAGCCGCTTCTGATCCGAGGCGATGACCTCCTCGGGCGGCGGCTCGAAATCCAACAGCCGGTTGTCGTAGAAGATCACGTTTTCGAGGAACGGCCGCTTGGCCCACAGGCCGGGTTTGCTGATCACCCGCCGCGGCTGGCCGAACTGCAGCACCAGCGCTTGTTCGGTCTGATCGACGATGAACAGCGAGCTCAAGGCGAAGATGCCGGCGAGGATCAGCACGCCGGCGATGATTGCGAGGATGGGGCGGCTCACTTTCGCCTCCTCACTGACGGCCGCGCAAGGGCGCGGCGGGGATCGCCGAGGGGACCGCCGTCGCGGGGGCGTGCGCGGCGGCCCCCGACCCGGAACCGGCGGTGGGCGCCCCCGGCGTCTCCTGGACGCCGCCGCCCAAGGCCGGCAGCGGCAGATAGGGAAGCACCCCGCTGCTGCCCTGGGCGGATTTGTCGATGATCACCTTGTTGCTGCCCTTGAGGACCGCCTCCATGGTTTCGATGTAGAGCCGCTGCAAGGTCACGTCCTGCGCCGCCTTGAAGGCGCGGTAGACCGAGATGAAGCGGTCGGCGTCGCCCTGGGAGCGGGCGACGATCTCGGCCCGGTAGGCTTCCGCCTCCTGCTTGATCCTGACCGCGTCGCCGCGCGCCCTCGGGATGATGTCGTTGCGGTAGGATTCGGCCTCGTTGCGCAGCCGCTCACGGTCGGCCAGCGCCGCCTGCACGTCGCGGAACGAGTCGATGACCTCGGCCGGCGGATCGACCCGCTGCAATTGGACCTGGGTGATGTCGATGCCGGCGCTGTAGCTGTTGAGGATCATCTGCAGCAGGCGCTGGGTGTCGTTTTCGATCTTGGCGCGGCCTTCCGACAGCGCCTGGGCGATCGGGGTCTCGCCGATGACCTCGCGCATCGCGCTTTCGGCCGCCGATTTGACGGTCAGCTCCGGGTCGCGGATGTTGAACAGATAGGATCGCGCGTCCTTGATCACCCAGAAGACGGCGAAGTTGATGTCGACGATGTTCTCGTCGCCGGTCAGCATCAGCGCCTCTTCCGGCACCTGGCGCGAGGCCGGGCCGCGCGCGCTCTCGCCGGTGCGGTAGCCGATCTCGGTGCGGTTGACGCGGGTGACGCTCGGCCGCAGCACCGACTCGATCGGGTTGGGCAGGTGGTAGTTGAGGCCCGGCTGGGTCGTGCGGTTATAGGCCCCGAAGCGCAGCACGATGCCGACCTCGTCCGGCAGCACGCGGTAGAAGCCGCTGACCAGCCAGATCACGACAACCGCGGCGATGACGATGGCGATCCCGGCGCCGACCCCGAAATTGCCCGGCAGCAGCCGGCGGAACCGGTCCTGCCCGCGCCGCAGCAAATCCTCGAAATCGGGCGGCTGCGGCCCGCGGCCGCGCGGCGGCGGGCCGCCGCCATCGCCGCGATTGCCGCCGCCCCACGGGCCGCCGCCGCGCGGACCGCCGCCCCAGGGGCCGCCACCCTGACTCTGCCAGAACATCGGGCTCGAACCTTTCGCTGGGTCGCGGCGGGGCGGCGCATCGCCGGCGGCGCGCGAGACGCCCGACCCGATAGGGGCGGGCGGCGGTGTTGTCAAGCCGGGCCGCCCGCCCTAAATCCGGGATGCCCCGGCGAGCGGCGCCAAAAACCGAGCCGCGATCCTCGCGCCCGAGTGTGGCCCCGCCGGGCAAGGAGAGCAATATGGCGGCCCTCACCGAACGACAGATCCTCGACGCGTTGGCCGGCGTCGCCGACCCGGACAAGGGCGCTGACATCGTCGCCCTCGGCATGGTGTCGGGGATCGCCATCCGCGACGGCAACGTCGCCTTTTCGATCGAGGTCGAGCCCGAGCGCGGGCCGCGGCTGGAGCCGCTGCGCCGGGCCGCCGAGAAGGCGGTCGAGGCGCTCCCCGAGGTGCTTTCGGTGACGGCGGTGCTGACCGGGCAGGCGCGGCCGCACGCCCACGGCCCGGGACCGGCCGCGGCGCCCCACGGTCACGGCCACGGCGCGGCGCGCCCGGCGCCGGCGGCGGGCGGGCGCGGACAGCGCGGCGCGGTGCCGGGGGTCGGCGCGATCGTCGCCGTCGCCTCGGGCAAGGGCGGGGTCGGCAAGTCGACGGTCGCCGCCAATCTGGCGCTGGCGCTGACCGCCAACGGGCTCTCCGTCGGCGTGCTCGACGCCGACATCTACGGCCCCTCGATGCCGCGCATGCTGGGGATTTCCGGCCGGCCCCGCTCGCCCGACGGCAAGAAGCTGATCCCGATGGAGAATTACGGGCTCAAATGCATGTCGATGGGGTTTCTGGTGCCCGAGGACACGCCGATGATCTGGCGCGGCCCGATGGTGATGAGCGCGTTGCAGCAGATGCTGCGCGAGGTCGAGTGGGGCGCGCTCGACATCATGGTCGTCGACATGCCGCCCGGCACCGGCGACGCGCAGCTGACGATGGCGCAGCAGGTGCCGCTGGCCGGCGCGGTGATCGTCTCGACGCCGCAGGACATCGCCCTCCTCGACGCGCGCAAGGGGCTCAACATGTTCAAGAAGGTCGAGGTGCCGGTGCTCGGCATCATCGAGAACATGAGCTATTTCCTGTGCCCGCATTGCGGCGGCCGCAGCGAAATTTTCTCGCATGGCGGGGCCCGGCGCGAAGCCGAGCGGCTCGGCGCCGAGTTTCTCGGCGAGGTGCCGCTCGACCTGCAGATCCGCGAGACCTCCGACGAAGGCCGGCCGATCGTCGTCTGCGACCCCGACAACCCCCACTCTGTGGTCTTCCGCCATATCGCCACGCGCATCTGGGAGAAGGTCGCCGGCCCCGGCGCCGAGCGCCGCGCCCCGCCGAGGATCGTCATCGAGTAGGATTGCGCTACAGCCCCAGATAAAATTTGCGGACCAGCTCGTTGTTGTTGAGCTCGTCGGCCGAATGGCCCTCGAAAGCGATCTTGCCGTGGACGATGACATAGCCTCGGTCGGCGATGCGCACCGCCTGGTTGAAGTTCTGCTCGGCCATCAGCACGGTCAGCCGGTAGCGCTCCTTCAGCTCCTGGATCTTCTCGATCGTGCGCTTGACCAGGACCGGGGCGAGGCCGACCGAAGGCTCGTCGATCAGCAGGATCTTGGGGGCCGACATCAGCGCCCGCGCCAGCGCCAGCATCTGCTGCTCGCCGCCCGAGAGGCTGCCGGAGAGCTGGCGCCGGCGTTCCTGCAATACCGGAAACGTTGCATAGGCGGATTCGAGGTTGTGCTTGATCGCCGCGCGCGCGGAGGGACGGAACGCCCCCAGAAGCAAATTCTCCTCGACCGTCAGCTTCGGGAAGAGCCGCCGCCCTTCCGGCACGAGAGTGATGCCGAGGTCGACGATCGCCTCGGTCGAGCGGCCGACGAGGTCGACCCGCTCGCCGTCGATCTCGGCGGTGATCGACCCCGCGGCCGGCGGCAGCATGCCCATCACGCATTTCATCAAGGTGCTCTTGCCGTTGCCGTTGGTGCCGAGCAGCACCACGGTCTCGCCGGCCGCCACCTTGATGGACACGTCCTCGATCACCCGCACCGCGCCGTAGCCGGCGTCGAGGCCGGCGATTTCAAGGCTGCTCGCCAAGACAGGCCCTCACGCTCATTCGCCGCCCGCGGGCTGCCGAGATCCCCGTGGCCGGGCTCGACCCGGCCACCCACGCGTCTCTGCGCGACAGGAGCCGCCAAGGCGTGGATGCCCGGATCAGGGTCCGGGCAAGGCGCGCCTGCTG
Organism: uncultured Alphaproteobacteria bacterium; assembly: GCA_963716115.1. Lineage (GTDB taxonomy): Bacteria > Pseudomonadota > Alphaproteobacteria > ATCC43930 > CGMCC-115725 > AP-15. The sequence continues at coordinate 413,786 of CAVQSZ010000006.1, read as the reverse complement.
TCGTGCGAGCGCGTCGGCGAAGGGGTGGCGCAGCGGCGGCAGCCCCCGAGCCGCGCGGTTGTCGGTCGAGCCTGGCCATGGCCGACGCTGGTGCGCGCGCACCCGATCGGAATTACTCGCCAAGATAGGCCCTCTCGACCTCGGGGTTGCGGATCGCCTCCTGCGGCGCCCCGTCGGCGATCTTCTGGCCGGCGACCAGCACGACAAGGCGGGTCGAAAAGCTCATGACCGCGCGCATGATGTGCTCGATCAGGACGATCGTGATGCCCTCCTGGTTGAGGCGGAACAGCACCGCCAGGATCTCCTCGACCTCGGAGGGCGAGAGGCCCGCCATCGCCTCGTCGGCGAACAGCAGCCGGGGCGCGCTGGCGACGGCGCGGGCCAATTCGAGCTTGCGCATCTCGACCTGGGTCAGGTCGCGCGGCAGGCGGCGCGCCTTGTCGGCGAGCCCGACATCGGCCAGCAGCTCGAGGCAGCGCGCCTCGATCGCGCCGGGCGGAAAGCCGCGCCCCGTGCCGCGCGTTGACGGTGTAGAGGAGCGGGATGCGCAGGTTGTCGACAAGGCTCAAGGTGCGGAAGGGCTTGGGCAGCTGAAAGCTGCGGGCGAGCCCGAGCCGGGTGCGCCGGTGCGCCGCCAGGCGGTCGAGCCGATGCCCGTCGAACGACGACATGGCCGCTGTCGTGGCGCAACGCGCCGCAGAGGCAGTTGACGAGCGTGCTCTTGCCCGAGCCGTTGGGTCCGATCAGGCCCAGCCGCTCGCCGGGCTCGACCGCGAAATCGATGCCTTCGAGCGCGACAAAGCCGCCGAACCGCTTGCCGAGCCCGATGGCCTCAAGCAGCGCCGCCATCAGCGGCCCCTGGCGCGCCGGCGGGCCTGCACCAGCCCGACGATGCCGTTCGGCGCGATGATCACGAAGGCGATCAGCAGCAGGCCGACGATCAAGAGGTTGAGCGCCGAGGAGATCGTCACCGTGGCGAGCTGCTGGATCGTGCCCAAAAGGATTGCGCCGATGATCGGGCCGACCCAGCTCGTCATGCCGCCGATCAGCGGCATCGCCACGCTGTTGACGGCGTAGGAGAGGTTGAAGCTCGAGGTCGGGTCGAGATAGGTGACGTAGTAGGGCAGCGGCGCCCCGGCCATGCCCATCAAGGCGCCGCTCAGGGTGGTGGCGATCAGCTTCAGGCGCAGGGTCGGCACGCCGCCCGCCTCGGCCGCCTGCTCGTCGTCGCGGATCGCGTTGAAGCCGAGCCCGAGCCGCGAGCCTTCGATCGTGCGCGCGATCGCCACCGAGAACCATACCAGCGCCAGCATCAGCGAATAGAGGTACTGGATGTAGCTGCCGTGCAGCGGCGATTGCTGCGGCCGGATCACGTAGATGCCGCGCGAGCCGCCGACAAAATCCCAGTTGGTGATCAGGGTCTGCGCCACGATCGCCATGGCCAGGGTGGCGATCGCGAAGAAGACGCCCTTCAGCCGCAGGGTCAGATAGCCCATGCCAAAGCCGATCACGCCGGAGACGATCCCGGCCGCCAGCATCATCGCCGGCACCGGCACCGAGGTGAGCTTGTGCAGCACCACGGCGGTGTAGGCGCCGCCGGCGAAGAAGGCGCCGACGCCGAAATTGGTGTAGCCGGTATAGCCGCCGAGGATGTTCCACGCCGTCGCCAGCACGATGAACTGCAGCACCTGGTAGGCGGCGAAGAAGTAGTACTCGTTGGCGATGAGCCCACGCGTCGCCGCCAGGATCGCGGCGGTGACCAGAAACGAGACGACCCAAAATTTTGCGGCGCTCACGGCGATCTCGCAAAGCCCCTCTCCCGCATCGCGGGAGAGGGAGGGACCCGGCGCGCAGCGCTGGGAGGGTGAGGGTCTATTCGGCCCGAAGGGCGCGCAGAATAGTTTCGACAACCCCAGCGGTATTGCTCAGAACCTCGTTGTTCCAGAAGCGAACGACGCGCCAGCCCTGGGCTTCGAGCGATGCGGTCCGGCGTGCGTCCGGCGCGCTGTCGGCGTGCTGGCCGCCATCGATTTCGATCGCCAGACAGTGCTCCGTGCAGGCAAAATCCACGATAAGAGCACCTATAGGGTGCTGCCGGCGAAACTTGTACCCGGACAAGCGCCGATCGCGCAGCGCTGACCACATGCGTTGCTCGGCATCGGTCGATGATTGCCTCAGTCGGCGCGTTCTCTGGTCCGGCATCGGCCCTCACCCGTCGCCCCCCGGATTGCGATCCGGGGGTCGCCACCCTCTCCCGCAACGCGGGAGAGGGGCTGAACCGGTGCGCCTGAGCACTCATCTCAGCGCCCCAAAATGCCGGCGGGGCGGATGGCGAGGGTCAGGAGCAGAAAGCCGAAGGCGACCGCCGGGGCCCAGGACGGGCCGTAGAAGGTGGCGGTCAGGCTCTCGACGACGCCGATCAGGACGGCGCCGGCCAGCATGCCGGGAAAGCTGGTCATGCCGCCGAGCACGCAGATCGCGAAGATCCGCCCGATATAGTCGCGGCCGATCGACGGCTCGACCGGCTGGATGATGATCAGGAGCGCCCCGGCGACCGAGGCGGTGGCGATCGACAGCCCAAAGGCGAAGCGCTTGACCCGGCTCGGATTGGCCGCCATCAGCTGCAGCGCCAGCCGGTCCTGCGACACGGCGAGGATGGCGCGGCCGATAAAGGTGCGGCCGAGAAACAATTGCAGGACAGCCAGCATTAATAGCGAGACCAGAAACGGGACCAGCATGCGCAGCGGCAGGTCGACAAAGCCGAAATGAAGGCTGGGGCCGATATACGAGGCCTCGACAAAGCGGTAATCGACGCCGAAGATCAAGATCAGCGCCACCTCGCCAACAAAGAGAAGACCGAAAAAGAACGCGAGGCCCTGGATCGATTCTTCGCCGCGCCGTTCAAAAGCATAGTAGTAGACCTGATAAACCCCCATGCCGAGAAGAAAAAAAAGCGGCGACACGACCACGCCGATCACAATCGGGTCGATCCCGAAATTCATGTTGACGATATAGGCGACGAACGAGCCCAGCATGATGAAGGCCGGGTGGGCGATGTTGACGATGTCGAGCATGCCGAACGAGATCGTCACGCCAACCGTCACCGCGGCGTAGAAGCCGCCGAGCAGCAGGCCGGCGACGACGGCGTTGACCGCCAGGTCGAGGGGGATCGCCATCAGCGGCCGGGCGCGGGTTGGGCGGCCGCGCCGGTGGCGCGTTCAAGGCGTCGCGGCAATTTTCTGTCCCCTCGATCGAAGCGCCGGCGTCTGTTACGGCGCCCCCGGCGCTTTTGCAATCGTCCCGTGGCGGCGCCGCCGCGGCGGCCTTCGCGATCGCCCTCGCGCCGGTCGCCCTGGGGTAGCATACTGCCGGCCGGCGACGACGCCGGAGGGTTCGAATTGCTGCACGACCGGCGCATCCTCTTGATCATCTCGGGCGGGATCGCCGCCTATAAGAGCCTCGAGCTGATCCGCCGGCTGCGCGAGCGGGGCGCCGCGGTGCGCTGCATCATGACCGCGGCGGCGCAGCATTTCGTGACCCCGCTGTCGGTCGCCGCGCTGAGCGAGGACAAGGTCTACACCGATCTGTGGTCGCTGACCGACGAGAGCGAGATGGGCCACATCCGCCTGACCCGCGAGGCCGACCTCGTCGTCGTGGCCCCGGCGAGCGCCGATCTGATCGCGCGCATGGCGGCGGGGCTCGCCGACGATCTGGCGACGACGGCGCTGCTGGCCTCGGACAAAAGGGTGCTGCTGGCGCCGACGATGAATGTGATGATGTGGGCGCATCCGGCGACGCAGGCGAATCTGGCGGTGCTGGCGGCGCGCGGCGTCGAGCGGGTCGGCCCGGGCTCGGGCGACCTCGCCTGCGGCGAGGTCGGCTCGGGCCGCATCGCCGAGCCCCTGGAGATCGTCGCTGCGATCGAGCGGATGCTGGCCCCGGACCAGGGGCTCGCAGGCCGGCGGGCATTGGTCACCAGCGGCCCGACCCGCGAGCCGATCGACCCGGTCCGCTACCTCTCGAACCACTCCTCGGGCAAGCAGGGCCACGCCATCGCCGCGGCGCTGGCGGCGCTCGGGGCCGAGACGGTGCTGGTCGCCGGCCCGACGCAGGAGCCCGCGCCGGCCGGCGTCAGGCTCGTCCCGGTCGAGACCGCGGCGGAAATGCTGAGCGCCTGCGAGGCGGCGCTGCCGGTCGATGTCGCGGTGATGGCGGCGGCGGTCGCCGACTGGCGCGTCGAGGCCGTGGCGCGAAGCAAGCTGAAGAAGGACGGCGGCGGCCCGCCGCTGCTGCGCCTCGCCGAGAACCCCGACATCCTGTCCACGATCGCCCGGCGCGCCGACGACCGGCCGGCCCTGGTCGTCGGCTTCGCCGCGGAGACCGACGCCATCGTCGCCAACGCCCGCGCCAAGCGCGAGCGCAAGGGCTGCGACTGGATCCTCGCCAACGACGTGTCGCCCGGGACCGGCACCTTCGGCGGCGACCGCAACACGATCCACCTGGTCGACGCACGGGGCGTCGAGGACTGGCCGAAGATGACCAAGCGCGAGGTCGCCGCCCGGCTCGCCGGGCGCGTCGCCGCGCATCTGCGGGCGCGATGAAGGTCGAGCTCGAGATCCTCGATCCGCGGCTGCCCGGCTGGGGCTTTCCGGCCTGGGGCTCCGACCTCGCGGCGGGCCTCGACCTGCACGCCTGCATCGACCATCCGCTGGCGCTGGCGCCGCAGGCCCCGCCGGTGCTGATCTCGGCCGGCATCGCCTTTCGCATCGGCTCGCCGCAATGGTGCGCGCTGGTGCTGCCGCGCTCCGGCCTCGGGCATGGGCGGGGGCTCGTCCTCGGCAACGGGGTCGGGGTGGTCGACGCCGACTACAGCGGGCCGTGCCTGATCTCGGCGTGGAACCGCAACCCGCCCGACAGCGGCCGGGAGATCGCGATCCGGCCCGGCGACCGCATCGCCCAGCTCGTCTTCACCCGCGTCGCGCGACCGCAATTCATCGTCGTCCCGGCATTGTCCGCCCGCGGTGGGCGCGACGCGGACGGGTTCGGCTCGACCGGCGTCGAGGTCGCTTGTCGGCCGGGGTCTAAGGCGTCACACTCCTGAAGATGGTTCGGCTGACCAAAAAGCTTCTGTTCGCGATCGAGGCGGTGCTCGACATCGCCTATAACGGCGGCGCGGTGCCGGTGCGCTCGGCCGAGATCACCGAGCGGCAGGGCATCCCGCGCCGCTATCTCGAGCCGGTGCTGCAAGAGCTGGTGCGGCACAAGATCCTGGTCGGCATCCGCGGGCCGAGCGGCGGCTATCGCCTGGCGCGCGAGCGGCGGCGGATCAGCCTCGGCGATATCGTGCGCACGGTGCGCGGCCTGGAGACCGCGGAGGACCCGATCAGCGACCCGGCCGGCAGCGCGCTCGGCCATCAGGTGGTGCGGCCGCTGTGGCTCGACCTCCAGGACGAGATGATGCGGCGCCTCGACGCGCTGACCCTCGAGGATCTCTGCGGCCGCGCCCATCGCGCCGGGATCAGCGGCAGGACCGCGGAAGGCGGCGATTTCGCCATCTGATGCGGCGTGCCGCTGCATTGCGGCGCCGCTTCTCCGGGTTTAACATAAATAACGCAAACCCCATGGGAGAAGCCGCCGATGGAGACTGTCAGCCCGGCCAAGCCGCATACCGCCGAGTTTCGTGGCCGCGTCTATGACAGCATCACCGAAACCATCGGCGCGACCCCGCTGGTGCGGGTCCGCCGGCTGGCGCGGCAGGCCGGGGCCAAGGCCGACATCCTCGCCAAATGCGAGTTCTTCAACCCCTTAAGCTCGGTCAAGGACCGCATCGGCGTGTCGATGATCGCCGCCGCCGAGGCGGAGGGCCGGATCAGGCCCGGCACCGTGATGGTCGAGCCGACCTCGGGCAACACCGGCATCGCGCTCGCCTTCGTCTGCGCCGCCAAGGGCTATCGTCTGATCCTGACGATGCCGGACAGCATGTCGCTCGAACGGCGCAAGATGCTGTTGCTGCTCGGGGCCGAGCTGGAGCTGACCCCGGCGGCCAAAGGCATGAAGGGCGCCATCGCCAGGGCCGAGGAGATCGTCAAATCGCTGCCCGACGCGTTCGTCCCGCAGCAGTTCCAGAACCCGGCGAACCCCGAGATCCATCGCCGCACCACCGCCGAGGAGATCTGGAAGGACACCGGCGGCGCGGTCGACGCGGTGATCAGCGGCGTCGGCACCGGCGGCACCCTGACCGGGGTCGGCTCGGTGCTCAAGCCGCGCAAGCCGGGGCTGCGCATGATCGCGGTCGAGCCCGAGGACAGCGCGGTCTTGTCCGGCGGGCCGCCGGGCTCGCATCGGATCCAGGGCCTGGGCGCGGGCTTTATCCCCGACGTCCTCGACACCAGCCTGATCGACGAGGTGGTCCGCATCTCCAACGACACCGCCTTCCGCACCGCGCGCGAGGCGGCCCGGCTGGAAGCGCTCGCCGTCGGCATCTCGTCGGGCGCGGCGCTCGCCGCCGCCCTCGAAGTGGGCGCGCGGCCCGACATGGCCGGCAAGACGCTCGTCGTCGTGCTGCCCGACTTCGCCGAGCGCTATCTGTCGACGGCGCTGTTCGACGGGATTTGAAGACAGGACAACCCGATGGAGCTCAGCGACCACCAGTTTCAGCGCTACGCCCGGCACCTGATCCTCGACGAGGTTGGCGAGGAGGGGCAGCTGCGGCTGCTGCAATCGCGGGTCCTGGTGATCGGGGCCGGCGGCCTCGGCTCGCCGATGCTGCTCTACCTCGCCGCAGCCGGGGTCGGGACCATCGGGGTCGTCGACGACGACCGGGTGGACCTGACCAATTTGCAGCGGCAGATCGTGCACGCGACCGAACGGGTCGGCGCGCTCAAGGTGGAAAGCGCCCGCGCCGCGCTCGCCACGGTCAACCCCGAGGTGCGGGTCGAGGCGCATCCGCTGCGCCTCGGGCCGGAGAACGCGGCGGCGCTGATCGCAGGCTACGATCTGGTCGCCGACGGCAGCGACAATTTCGCCACCCGCTATCTGTTGACCGATCTGTGCTGTCGCCTCAGGAAGCCGCTCGTCGCCGCGGCGCTGTCGCCGTTCGAGGGCCAGCTGTCGACCTTCCGGCCCTATCTGGGCGCCGGGCACCCCTGCTACCGCTGCCTCTTCCGCGACCCGCCGCCGCCGGACCTTGTGCCACGCTGCGAAACCGCCGGCATCCTCGGCGCCGTCGCCGGCGTCATGGGCACGTTGCAGGCGGTCGAAGTCTTGAAGGAGCTGCTCGGGCTCGGCGACAGCCTCGACGGCACGCTCTTGCTCTACGACGCGCTGCGCGCCCGCTTTCACGCGATCCGCATCGGCAAGGACCCGGAATGCCCGACCTGCGCCGCCGCCCTCGCCGCCGCCGATTAGCAGGATCCGGTCAGATCGAGCGGCCGTTCTGGAGAGGCTCCTTCGATGCCTCTTTCCGCTATCCCGTTCAGCCTCATGGGATCACGCTTCTAGCAGGATCCGGCGGCGGCGGTGCGGGCCTGGGCGACGGCGCGGATCTGGTCGCGCAGCGCCGGCTCGGTGTCGAACAGGCGGTCGAGGTCGCGCGCCGCCAAGGTCAACAGCTGGCAATAGCCCAACGAGACGACATCGGCGTTGCGCCGGTCGGCGACCAATAGCGCGAGCTCGCCGAAGAAATCGCCGGTGCCGAGCTGAACCGGGATCGGCAGGATGCGGACCTCGACCGCCCCGGAGGAGATGAAGTACATCGCGTCGCCGCGCTCGCCCTTGCGCACGATGAATTCGTCGGGCACCGCCAGACGCGGCCGCAGCAGGCGCGCGACCGAGCGCCGCGCCTCGGCGTCGAGCGCCGCGAACATCGGCACCCGGCCGACCAGATCGTCGCGCTGCAGCCCGAGGTCGAGAACCGTGCGCGCCTCGACCACCCGCCGGCGCCGGCGCAAGGCGCGCTCCAGCTCCTCGAAGAGCTCCTGGTTGATGATCGACTCGGCGCGCAGCCGGCGATAGCGCTCCTCCTCGAGCCGGGTCGCGGTCCGCGCCAGGAACTGGCGTTCGAGCCGGCGCACATAGGTCGGGTATTGCAGCTTCAGGGCCGTGATCGCACGATCGATCTCGATCACGCGCAGCTCGATCTGGCGGGCCATCGCCATGCGCGGCCCGGCCCCGAACAGGCGTTCGATTTGATCCCGGTTGAACGCGGTCAGGTTTTCCAGGACGAAGCGGGCGGCCAATTGGACCTCGAACCGGTCGGCGAGCTGGCGGGCGAGCGGGGCGGCGATGCCGATCCGGCGATGCAGCGCCATCGCCAGACGGTAGCTCGGGCCGAAATCGCGCAGCCGCGCCGCGGCCGCCTGATAGCCCTCGACGCCGTGGGCGCGCGCGCCGTCGCGCAGCCGCGCGGTATGCGTGAGCAGGGTCGCGGCCACCCGCCGCGAGACGGTCCGACCCTCGAAATAATCGAGGCAGAATTCCTGCTCGCGGTCGGCGAGCACGGTGATCGCCGCCCGGGTCCGCAAGGCGCCCGGCAGCTGGGCGTTCTCCTCGGCGATATCGGCGGGGTCGCGGCTGTGCGCGTCGTAGAAGGCGGCGATCTCGCCGACGATCTCGGGGGCGATCTGGTGCTCGTCGCCGACCTGTCGGATCTCCTCGCGGATCGACGACAGCGACATCCCGATCACCCGCTCGCGCAGCGCCATCTCGGCCGGCGGCGCCTTGCTGAGCTTCATCAGACGCATCAGCGGCCGCATCGTCGGCGCCGTCACCAGCAGGGTGAACAGGACAAAGCCGGTCGCGAGCACCCCGATGAACTGCCGGACCTCGGGCGGCAGCGAGGTTTGCTCGGTCGCGGCCAGCGCCAGCGCCAGCGAGACCGCGCCGCGCATGCCGCCCCACAGCATGACGATCTTGTAGCCGGCGTCGATCGGGCGGGCGATGCGGGCGAAGCTGAGGATCGGGATCAGCCCGTAGAGGGTCAGCGCGCGGGCGACCAGGGCGGCGGCGATCAACGCGGCCAGCAACGCCGCATCGCCCCAGGTCGCGCGCAGCAGCAGCTCCGGCGTCTTCATCGCCGCGAACAGGAAGATCAGCGAGCTCGCCCAGAACGCGAGCTGCTCCCACGAGACCGCGAGGCTTTCGAAATTGGAGGGCGCGAGGCGCCGCCTTCCGCCGGCGCTGACCGCCAGCGCCGCGGCGGCGACCGCCACGACCCCGGAAAAGCCGAGGTAATGGTCGCATACGATAAAGATGAAATACGCAAAGCCGATCGTCAGGGTCGCCTCGGCCAGCCGGCTCGACCGCAGGATCGGCAGGCACAGGGTGACGGCCCATCCGGCGAGGTAGCCGACCGCGAGCCCGCCGGCGAACTGGCGCAGAAACTCCAAAACGCCAAACAGCGGGCTCGCCGGCCGGTCGCCGGTCAGCATCGCCACCGCCAGCGAATAGATCGCGATCGCCGCGGCGTCGTTGAACAGGCTCTCGCCCTGCACCAGGGTCGACAGCCGCCGCGGCGCGCCGATGTCGCGGAAGATCGCGACGACCGCGACCGGGTCGGTGGTGGCGATGATCGCGCCGAGCACCAGGCAGGCGACGACGCCGACCGGGGAGATCGGCCACAGCGCGAGGCCGACGACGAACGTGCACACGACGACGCCGACGACGGCGAGCAGCAGCACCGGGGCCAGCTCGTCGCCGAGCTGGCGGACATCGACATTGAGCGCCGCCTCGAACAGCAGCGCCGGCAGAAAAATGTAGAGGAGCGACTCGGCGCTGAGGCCGAAATCGTGCAGCGTGCCCAGGAAGTCGCCGACGATGCCGCCGGGATGATATTCGACCGGGATGTTGGTGACGGCCCCGATCGCGATCCCCACCAAGGCCAGCAATACGGTATAGGAAATGGCGAACCGCTCGGCGAGCGGCAGCAAAAGGCTGACCAGCCCGAGGAGCGCCGTGACGGCGAAGACGGTCAGGACGGTTTCATGCATGGCTGGCTCGACGGCGGCAACCGTAGCGGCGGAGCCTCGTCTACACAAGCGATGCCGGGGCCGGCTGCGTCAAACGTGCGGCCGCGGTCGATCCGCCCTGCCGCGCGATAATAGAGCTTCAGCTAACCGAGAGGTTGTCCCGCATGATCGCGCGACGTTGCTTTCCCCAGCTCGCGGTTTTGCTGGTCATGTTGTTGCCGGCGGTCCCCGTCGAGGCCCAGCTCCAGCGGTTCGAGACCTCGCAACTGACGATCGTCAGCGCCGGCGGGCCGCATCGCTTCACCGTCGAGCTCGCCGAGACCCCGGCGCAGATGGCCCAAGGCCTGATGTTCCGCCGCAGCCTCGGCGCCGATTCCGGGATGCTGTTCGACTACAAGGAGCCGACCGTGGCGACGATGTGGATGCGCAACACGCTGATCCCGCTCGACATGCTGTTTGTCGACGAGCACGGCCGGATCGTCAACATCCATGAGCGCGCGGTGCCGCAATCGGACGACGTCATCGCCGCCGCGGGGCCGGTGCGGGCGGTCATCGAGCTCGCCGGCGGGGCCGCGGCGCGGCTCGGGATCAAGCCCGGCGACCGCGTGCTCTACCCGATCTTCGGCAACGCGTCCTAAAGCGTGATCCGATGAGGCTGAACCGCATGGCTCCCGCTGTCCCGGCGAAAGCCGGGACCCACGCCGGCCGCAGGCGAAGTCGTTCGTTTGTCGACCGATCACGGTAAACGCAAGGAAGCGGCCGAGTGGTGGAAAGGTGGATCCCGGCGGTCGCCGGGACAGCGGGACGAGGCATTGACCAGCCTCTCCAGAACGGCCGCTCGATCTGATCGGATCGTGCTCTAAAGTCAGCGGCCGTGCGCCGGGATCGGCAGGGTCCGCACCATCACCGTCCCGGCGAGAAAATCGTGGAGCGTGCGGCGGCGCCCGTTGAACAGCGCGACCAGCAGAATGAGCGAGCAGGTCAGCCCGATCGTGATGTAGAACAGCGCCGTCTGCGCCGCCGCCTGCAGCAGGCCCGGCCGCTCGCCCGTCACCGAGCGCAATTCAAGATCGAAGCAGCGCATGCCCAGGGTCGCCGACCGCCGGCCGGCGAGCAGCAGGGTGTGGTAGGCGAACGGGATCAGCGCGAGCAAAAACCACAGCACCGGCCCTAAGAGGCCAAAGCTCATCAGCCACAACACGGCGAACGCGATCCACACGAAGACGCCGATGACGCCGATGCAGATCAGATCGACGAAATAGGCCAGCACGCGGCGCGGCAGGATGCCCTCGTAGACCTCGGGGAACGTCATCGGGTCGGGCATGCCGGCGCCGCGATAAGGGCTCGACGAATGGCTGAAGCCGGCGGTCACGATAAACCCCACATCGCAGATCGACGCGCAGCATGTAGGAGGTGTCGGCGCTGGTGCAAGCGGGCCCGCCTTTCATGGTAAGGGATCGGGCCTGAGGATCAGGAGGAAGCCGATGCCCGCCTATGTGATCGCCGAAGTCCAGGTGACCGATCCCGCCGCCTATGAGCCCTACCGGCCGCTCGCCGCGGCCAGCATCGCCCGCTTCGGCGGCCGCTTCATCGTGCGCGGCGGCGAGGCGGGTCTGCTCGAAGGCGCGCCGCCGCCGCAGCGCGTCGTCGTCATCGAGTTCCCCGACGCCGAGACCGCGCGGCGCTGGCACCAGTCCGACGAATACCAATCGGCGATGAAGATCCGTCAATCCGCCTCGCGCGGCCGGCTGATCCTGGTCGAGGGCGCCGCCTAGCTGGCTGGCCCAGCCGCGGCCTAACCGCCGTTGGCGGGCAGCAGCCGGGTCGGGAACCCGGCCTCGTTCAGCGCCGCGACCAGCGCCTCGACATGCCGCCGGTTCTGGGTTTCGACGACGACATCGAGCTCGGCGCGCTTGACCGAGGCGTCGTGGAAGAGACGCTGGTGGTGGACCTCGACGATGTTCGCGGCGCGGCTGCCGATGATGCCTGAAACCCGCGCGAGCGCGCCCGGCACGTCGGGCAGCTCGGCGCGCAGCCGCACGAGGCGCCCCTCGCGCACCAGGCCACGCATCAGGATCGAGGCGAGGAGGCGCGCGTCGATGTTGCCGCCGCAGATCACGATCCCGACCCGCCGGCCGCGAAACCGCTCCGGCTCGGCCAGCACCGCGGCGACGCCGGCGGCGCCGGCGCCCTCGACGACCAGCTTTTGCCGCTCGATCAGGGTCTCGACGGCGTTCTCCAGCATCGCCTCGTCGACCAGCAGAATGTCGGCGACAAGCGCCTTGACGATGCGCCGGGTCAGGAGCCCCGGCTCCTTGACCGCGATCCCCTCGGCCAGGGTCGCCGCCGCCGCCGGCGGGCCCGGCGGCTCGCCGCGCATCAGGCGGCGCATCGAGGGATAGAGTGTGGACTGCACGCCGACGATCTCGATCTCGGGCCGCAGCGCCTTGGCGGCGACCGCGATCCCCGAAATCAGCCCGCCGCCGCCGATCGGCGCGACCAGCGTGTCGAGATCGGGCCGGTCCTCGAGCAATTCGAGCGCGATCGTCCCCTGCCCGGCGATCACCGCCGGGTCGTCATAGGGATGGATCGAGGACGAGCCCCCGCTCGCGGGCGAGCGCGTCGGCCGCCTCGCGCGCCGCGGCGAGGCTGTCGCCCTTCAGCACGACGGCGGCGCCGAACGCCTCGGTGCGGTCGATCTTGGTGAAAGGTGTCCCCTCGGGCATCACGATCGTCGCCGGAATGCCGAGCCGGGCGGCGTGGTAGGCCACCCCCTGGGCGTGGTTGCCGGCCGACATCGCGACCACACCGGCGCGCCGCTGGGCCGCATCGAGCGTCAGCAGCTTGTTGAGGGCGCCGCGCTCCTTGAACGAGCCGGTGCGGTGCATGGTTTCGAGCTTCAGCCAGATTTCGGCCCCGGCGATCGCCGACAGCGCGGGCGCCGCGACCGTCGGGGTGCGCGCGACCGCCCCGGCGATGGCGGCAGCGGCCCGTTCCGAACGTCGGCGATCGTTACCGGCAGAACGGTCATTTCTGCGGCTCCAGCACGAGGGTCGCCACGGCGGCGGCGCGGCCGGGGACGAGCCAGAGGAAGTCGCGCCAGGGCCGCAGCAGATCGGCGAAATGCCCGGAGAGCGGGTTTCCAGACTGGCCGGGGGTGATCATCATTTGCGAGTCCCGTGGAGTGGCGAGGTCGGTAATGATCCGCAGCCCGGCGCCGAACCGCTGCGCGAAGGGTTCGCGCTCGTCGCGGATCGTGCTCGGGCCGCGGTCGAGCGTGTCGTAGCCGCCCGAGGTCGCGATCGCGGCGTCGGCCCAGCCGCCCAATATCGGGACGCGGCTGAGGACCGGGTTGTCGAACAGGGCGGCGTGCGCCCGCCCCCATCGCCATTGCGTCATGTCGGCCCCGTAATCCCGGCGCAGCCGGGCGAGCGCGGTATCGAGCGATTGCGCGAGCCGGATCGCGCAGGTCTCGGCTCCCGGCCGCTTGGGGTCCTCGCACCAGTCGGGGCGCCGGGTCAACACCGCCTCCATGACTTGCGGCTTCAAATCCCAGTAATCGGCCGCGGCGTCGCCGAGGCGGCCAAACAATACCGCATGGCTGAATTCGCGCAGCCAGGCGGTGAACAGCAGCGGCTCGACCTTGTCGCGGTCCATGCGGAAATCCCACCGCCGCAGCTTCCCGACCGCGGCGCGCGCGTCCTCGCTCGAAGGCTCGATCCCGGTCATCAGCGGCGCCAGGCGCCCGGCCATCAGCGAGAAGGTGTCGGCCTGCATCGCCGCGCTCGATGAGGGCGTCTGCGCCGGGGTTTGGGCGAGCAGCGCCGCGATCCGCTCGGCGCGGTTCGGCAGGTCCCAGTCGCGGCTGATGAAATAGGGATAGCTGTCGGGGACGATCTTGTTGTTGGCGCTGATGAAACGGCCCGAGGCCGGGTTGGTCGCGGCGGGTAATTCCGCGAACGGGATGAACCCCCGCCAGTCATAATCGCCGGTCCAGCCCGGGGTCGGCAGCCAGCCCTCGCCCTTGCCGCGGATCGGGATCAGCCCCGGCGCGATAAAGCCGATCGCGCCGCCCTTATCGGCATAGACGACGTTTTGCGGCGGCCCGACAAAGCCCTGCCACGCGGCGCGGAAGCCCGCCCAGTCGGCGGCGCGGTCGACCCGCCACAGCGCCTCGGCGCTGCGGTCCTGGGGGATTGTGAAAGTGGCGGAAAGCGCCAGCACATAGCCCGGCTCGGCCGTACCAGGCGGCAGGACATCGGAGAGGACCGGGCCGTGGCGCGTTTCCCGCACGGTGATCTCGACCGGGGCCGCGCCGCGCACCCGGATCGTCTCCCGGCGCGCGGCGAAGGGCTCGCTGCCTTGCGGCGTCAGGTAGCGGCCGGGATCGGCCGGGTCGACCTTCTCGACAAAGAGGTCCTCGACATCGGCGGTGGTGGTCGTGAAGCCCCAGGCGATATCGTCGTTGTGGCCGATCACGACGAGCGGGACGCCGGCCGCGGTCGCGCCGGCGATCTCGCGCTCGGGCGTCCTGAGCCGGGCCAGATACCAGTACCCCGGCGCGCCGAGGTCGAGATGCGGGTCGTTGGCGAGAACGGGCTTGCCGCTCGCGCTGTGGGCGCCGTCGACGACCCAGTTGTTCGAGGCGTAGATCGGCCCGACCGCCGGCGGCAATGCCCGGTAGAGGCGGTCGAGCCCGAGCCCGCGATAGATCGGCCAGCATTGCCGCCAGGGTCGTCGGCGCGCCCTTCGGGTATTCCGGGTAGAGGAATTCGAGGTCCGCCGGCCGGGACCGTGCGGGCCAGCCGGGCGCGCAGCAGCTCGCCGCGATAGTTGCCTTCAAGCCGCAGCGCCATCAGCTTGCCCCACAGGAGGCTGTCCGCGACCCGCCACGGCTCGGGCCTGAAGCGCAGCAGCAGAAACTCGGGCGGCAGCGCGCCGCGCCGCGACGCCAGGAACGCGTTCACCCCTGCCGCATAGGCCGCGAAGGCGCGTTTCACCTCCGGCGACAGGTAGGCGATCTCGGCCTCGGCGGCGCGGTAGAGGCCGAAGACCCGCATCTGGCGGTCGGTCGCCACCGCCTCGGGGCCGAAGATTTCGGCGAGCCGGCCGGCGGCGTAGCGCCGCTGCAATTCCATCTGAAAGAGGCGCTCCTGGGCATGGACAAAGCCGAGGCCAAAGGCCGCGTCGTCGTCGTCCGCGGCGATGATCAGCGGCACGCCGTCCCTGTCGCGCTCGATCCGGATCTCGGTCTTCGGTCCGGCGAGGACCAGCCGGCCCTCGACCTGCGGCAGCGACGACAGCAGGTAGAGCCAAGCCCCGCCGATCAGCACGATCAGCAGCGCTGCAAGGCCGGCGAGGATGCGGCGGATCATGCCCGCCTGGACCGCGGGCTACACCCGCATGTGCGGACTACATTCCAAGCTCGCGCAGGATCCGGTCGCGGTCGGCGTCGAGATCGGGGGCCGGGGCGCGGGTCGGCGGGTCGGCGAAGGCCGACAGCTTCATCGGGTTGCCGGCGAGCTCGAGCGGCCCGGTCACCGGGTCGTCGACCGAGACCAGCATGTTTCGCGCCGCGGTCTGCGGGTGGGCGAGCGCCTGGGCGACGTTGTTGACCGGGCCGCACGGCACCCCGGCGGCTTCGAGGACGGCGATCCAGTGGTCGGTCCCGGCGGTCCCGAGCACCCCCTCGATCTCGGCCCGCAGCGCCTCCTGGTGGCGGTTGCGCAGGGTGTTGGTCTCGTAGAGCGGGTTGTGGGCGAGGTCCGGGCGGCCCAGCGCGTGGGCCAGCTTGACGAAGAGCCCGTCATTGCCGGCGGCGATGATGATGTTGCCGTCCGCCGTCGCAAACGCCTCGAACGGGGTGATCGACGGGTGGCGCGCGCCCATCGGCCCCGGGATCTCGCCGGTTGTGGTGTAGCGCATGATCGCGTTTTCGAGGAGCGCCAGCTGGCAGTCGAAGAGCGCCACATCGACCTTGGTCGCCTCGCCGGTGCGCTCGCGGTGCAGCAATGCCGCGTTGAGCGCGATCGCGGTGTAGAGGCCGCCGGCGAGGTCGCCGACCGAGGTGCCGACCCGGGTCAGCGGCATGCCGGGATGGCCGGTGATGCTCATGATGCCGCCCAGCCCCTGCACCACCATGTCGTAGGCCGGATAATGCGAATAGGGGCCGCTGTGGCCGAAGCCCGAGGCGGCGGCATAGACGAGGCGGGGATAGCGCGGATGCAGGGTCTCCCAGCCGTAGCCGAGCTTTTCCAAGGTGCCGGGGCGGAAGTTCTCGACCAGCGCATCGGCCTTGTCGAGGAGGCGCTCGAAGATATCGCGACCCTGCGGGCGTTTTGAGGTCGAGCGCGATCGACTCCTTGCCGCGGTTGACCGAGGCGAAATAGGTCGACTTGCCGTTCTTGAACGGGCCGTATTGGCGCGCGTCGTCGCCCTGCGGCGGCGGCTCGACCTTGATCACCCGCGCCCCCAATTCGGCGAGCAGCAAGGTGCAGTAGGGCCCCGCCAGAATGCGGGAAAGATCGACGATGGTGATGCCGGAAAGCGGCCCGGGCTGAGGCATGCGCGGAGACCCTCTTGCAGTCTGGACCCCGGTCAATAGCGCGCAACCGCCGCGATCGGCAACAGCGGACCGGGCGCCGGCCCAGGCAAGCCCGAACACAGCTAGGCGATCGCCTTCGCCTGGCGCAGCTCCGCCAGGGTCGCGGCGTCGTAGCCGAGAAGCCGGGTGAGGATTTCGTCGGTGTGCTGGCCGGGGGTCGGCACCGGGCCGATGCGGCCGGGGGTCTTGGACATCTTGATCGTGGCCCCGGGGAGGTACATCTCGCCGGCCACCGGGTCGGCCGTCTTGACCAGCATCTCGCGCTCCCAGAGATGCGGGTCTTGCGGCGACCTGCGGGATGGTCTTGACCGGCGCCACCGGGATCTCGGCGTCGAGCAGGGTCTTGACGATGTGGTCGACGGTGTTCTCGGCGCACCATTTGGCGACCGCCAGCTTGCGCGGGTCGCCCTGCGCCGACCCGGCTGGTCCAGCCGCCGACCGCGGCGCCGGCGTCGCCGGTGGCGATGCGCATCAGCCGGGTCGCCATCGCGCTCCCCGAGGCGGAGATCACGACGTGCCCGTCCTTGGCCTTATAGGGGGGCCGGCCGCCTTCGCCGCCTTCCTCGCCGGTCGCCAGATAATACGAGGTCGGGATCTCGACCATGGTCAGCGCCGAATCCATCAGGCAGCAATCGACGAGCTGGCCCTCGCCGGTCTGGTCGCGGTGGCGCAGGGCGGCGAGGGTGCCGATCGTCGCATGCAGCGCGGTGTAGCGGTCGACCAGCGAGGTGGCGGCGCCGAGCGGCTGGCCGACCGGCGCGCCGGTCAGGCTCATCAGCCCGCTCATCGCCTGGCCGAGCGGGTCGAAGGCGGGGCGCTCGCGATAGGGGCCGTATTGGCCGAAGCCGGAGACCGAGGTCAGGACGATGTCCGGCTTCAGCTCGCGCAGCCGGTCGTAGCCGAACCCCATCTGCGCCATCGTCCCGGGACGGAAGTTTTCGAGCACGACATCGGCGCTCGGCACCAGCGCGGCGAAGACCTCCTTGCCGCGCGCGGTCCGCAGGTCGAGGCAGAGGCTCTTCTTGCCGCGGTTGTAGACCGAGAAATAGACGCTCTGGCCGCGCACCAGCGGCTCCGACTTGCGCGTCTCCTCGCCGCCCAGCTTCTCGATCTTGATGACCTCGGCGCCGAGGTCGGAGAGGATCATGCCGCCGCGCGGGCCGGCCTGGTACCGCGCCAGCTCGAGGACCCGAATGCCGTCCAGCGCTCCGCTCATCGCCGCCGCCCTCCCAATATCGCTGTCGCGGTTGAGCTAACACCCGCTCCCGCGTAGTGTCAAACCGCGCAGAGCGGCAAAGAAGGACGCGTCATGGCCCATGAATTCATCTTGACCGAGCAGCTTGACGGCGTCGGCCTGATTACCTTGAACCGGCCGGACAAGCTCAACGCGCTGAGCTTTGGCCTGGTGAGCGAGCTCGACGCGGCGCTCTCGCAATTCGAGGCCGATCAGACGGTCAAGGCGGTGATCCTGACCGGGGCCGGCGAGCGCGCGTTCTCGGCCGGCGCCGACATCCACGAGATGGCCGGGCTGTCGAGCGAGGAGCTGGCGCAGCGCCAGGCGTTCCGCGGCCAGGCGACCTGGCATGTCGCGAGCTTTTCGAAGCCGCTGATCGGCGCGATCAACGGGCTCGCCTACGGTGGCGCGGCGCTGCTCAGCTCGACCCTCGACCTGCGCATCGGCTGCGAGCGCAGCCAGTTCCGGTTTCTGGCGGCAAGCTACGGCCGGGTCAACTCGACCTGGTCGCTGCCGCTCTTGGTCGGGTTGCCCAAGGCCAAGGAGCTGCTCTATACCGGGCGCGTCGTCGCCGCCGAGGAGGCGCTGCGGATCGGGCTGCTGAACCAGATCGTCCCGGCGGCGCGGCTGATCGAGGCCGCCTTGGAAATGGCGCAAATGATCGCCAAGAATGACGCGCGCATGGTGCAGGGCATCAAGCGGCTGCTGCACGAGGAGATCGGCGCGGGCTGGCGCGACCGCTGGGACAACGAGGAGGACGCGCGCGCGACCTGGCTCGCCGCCGGCCACCCGCGCGACGGGTTCAAGGATTTCCTGAGCCGCAAGGGAGCGGCCGGCTGACCGGCCCGGCGATCAACCAATTATTATCGACGATCGGCGAAGCTCGGGGATGCTCGTCCAATCGATCATTTTCGAGACGCCGGACGCGTGCGTTTGCGGGCTCACGCGTTTGACATGTCGTCGCCACCCCGGGCATTTCCCGGCCAAGCTCTGAGGACCGATGTCGCCGCCATTGCTCAATGAACCGGCAGCGCGAGCGCTCGACGCCGGCGACCGAACCGCGCCGCCCGGCGCCGCCCCGCTGACCAGCGGGGCGGAGCTGACGGTCGTCGTGCCGACCTTCAACGAGCGCGACAACATCGCGCCGCTGCTGGCGCGGCTGCAGGCGGCCCTGTTCGGGATCGAATGGGAGGTCGTCTTCGTCGACGACGATTCCCCCGACGGCACGGCGGCCGAAATCCGCCTGCTGGCGCGGGCCGACCCCCGCATCCGCTGCCTGCAGCGCATCGGCCGCCGCGGGCTGTCGACCGCCGTCATCGAGGGCATGCTGTCGAGCAGCGCGCCCCATCTGGCGGTGATCGACGCCGACCTGCAGCACGACGAGACGTTGCTGCCGCGAATGCTCGCCGCGCTGAAGGCGGAAAGCCTCGATCTGGTGGTCGGCAGCCGCCACGTCGCCGGCGGCGGCGTCGGCGACTGGGACCGCCGCCGCGTGCAGATCAGCGGCATTGCCGCCCGGCTCGCCCGCCTCGTCGTCGCCGCCGAGCTGAGCGACCCGATGAGCGGGTTCTTCATGATTTCCCGGCCGGCCTTCGAGGCCGCGCTGCGGCGGCTCTCCGGGCAGGGCTTCAAAATCCTCCTCGACCTGTTCGCTTCGGCCCCGACCGCCTATCGCTTCAAGGAGATGCCCTACGTCTTCGGCCGCCGCCTGCACGGCGAGAGCAAGCTCGACAGCCTGGTGGTCTGGGAATACCTGATGCTGCTGCTGGACAAGCTGTTCGGACGCTATGTGCCGGTCAGGTTCGTCTTCTTTGCGGCGATCGGGACGTCAGGGATCGCGGTCCACTTCCTGACCCTCTATTTCGCGATGATGGCGGTGAGCTTCCCGGTCGCGCAGGCGCTCGGGACCGTGGTTGCGATGACCAGCAACTACGCGCTCAACAACACGCTGACCTACCGCGACCGGCGGCTCAAGGGGGCCCGGTTCCTGGTCGGCCTGTTGTCGTTCTACGCGATTTGCGGACTTGGCGCGGTGGCCAATGTCGGCATCGCGTCGGTAGCCTTCGCGCAGCATTACTCCTGGTGGATTTCCGGGCTCGCCGGCGCCGCGGTCGGCGTCGTGTGGAATTACGCCGTCTCCTCGGTCTTCACCTGGCGCCGCAGGTGACCGCCGCCGGCCTCCCCGGCGCGGCCGGGGAAGGCGGCGCGGCCGCGTCCGACCGGCGCGGGCGGCTCGCCGTGGCGCTCGCGCTGGTCGCGGCCAGCGCGGCGCTGGTGGCGACGGCGCCGACCGGCGGCGATTTCTGGTGGAGCGACGCCCCCCGGCATGCGCTGAACGGGGCGTTCGTCAAGGATTTCATCGCCGCGGCGCCCTGGCGCGACCCGAAGGGCTGGGCGATCGACTACTATCTCCAATACCCGGCGCTGACGATCCTGTTTTATCCGCCGCTGTTTTACGTTGTCGAGGCGGCGGCCTATTCGCTGTTCGGGGTGAGCCAGCTGGTGGCGCAGGCGACGGTCGGCCTGTTCGCGCTGCTGCTCGGGGCGGCGAGCTACGGCGCGGCGCGCCTCGCCTTTCCGAGGTGGTCGGCGCTCGGCGCGAGCCTGCTCGTGGTCGGCGGGCCCGAGGCCGCGTTCTGGGGCCGGCAGGTGATGCTGGACATCCCGGCCTACGCGGCACTCGTCGCCGGCGCGTTCTTTTTTGTCAAGCACTTGCGCACCGACCGGCCGGCGGCGCTGTACCTCGCGGCAGTGGCGGTCCTCGCCGCCGTCTATATCAAGATCAACGCGGTCTTCATCGTCCCCGTCCTGGTCGTCGCGCTGGCGGCGGTCAAGGGCAGGCGGGCGCTCCTCGGCCGCCATCAGCTGGCGGCGGCGGCGCTGGGCTGCGTCGGCCTCGCGCCGATCCTGCTGCTGACGCTCAAGTTCGGCTCGGTCAATGTCGGGTCGGTCGTCGGCCGGCGCACCGACCTGCCGCTGTCGAGCCTCGAGGCCTGGCTGTTCTACCCGGCGCTGATCCCGCAATATCTCGGCTGGCTCGGCGCGGCGCTGGCGCTGTGCGGCCTCGGGCTCGCGGCCCTGCGGCGATGGGCGCCGCTGGAGCCGTGGTTCGCCGGGCTGTTGGCCGGGTGGCTCGGCTTCGGCTATGTGTTCTTTTCGGCGATCGGGGTGCGCGAGCCGCGCCACGGGCTGATGCTCGCCTTTCCGTTGGCGATGTTCGCAGTGCTGGCGGCGCACCGGCTGCTGCCGCGGCGGCTCGCCCCCGTCGCGGTCCTGGGCCTTGGGGCCGCGACCTTTCTCTACAGCCTCGTCTTCTATCCGCCGCCGGCGATCGGCGGCTACGACCGG
This sequence comes from uncultured Alphaproteobacteria bacterium, assembly GCA_963716115.1. Classification (GTDB taxonomy): domain Bacteria; phylum Pseudomonadota; class Alphaproteobacteria; order ATCC43930; family CGMCC-115725; genus AP-15. Next base: position 392,635 of record CAVQSZ010000006.1, on the reverse strand, counting down.
ATCGCCGATTACGTCGCGCTGCATGCGCCCAAGAACGCGGTCGTCCTGTTCTCCGGCTACCGCGACGGGAACTTTGTGTTCGACCTGCGCACCCATGAGGAGCGCCGCGACATCTCGACCATACGGGCCGACAAGCTGCTGCTGCGGATCGCCGTGGAGCGGCTGCGCGGCGTCGGGCAGGCCGATCTCGACGAGGCGCAGATCGCCCGCAAGCTGCGCGATCTCGGGGTCGGCATGGTCGTCTACCAGCCCGGCTTCTGGGAGGATCTCGGCGAGATGGCGCGCTTCGCCGCGGTGCTGCACGGCCCGAATTTCGAGCGGGTCGCCAGCTTCGACATCACCGGGTCGATCGGCCACACCGACAAGAAGATCGAGATCTACCGTCCGACCTACCCGGTCGCCGAAGGCCGCCGCGCGCTGCGGCTGGAGATGCCGATCATCGGCGACACCTTCAAAGGCGATGTCGGCAACGGCGGTGCCGGCAACGGCGATGTCGGCGCCGCCCACTGACCGTCGGGGCCTACTCCCGCAGGTCCGGGTAATTCGTCACTACCGCCTCCTCCGACCGGGTGTCGAGCACCGCGCAGCTCAATTGCCGGCCGTTGCCGGCGTCGCGCGCCTCGCCGGCCGAGCCCGGGTTGACCACCAGCGCCCGGCCGACGCGCCGCACCAGCTGGTGGTGGGTGTGGCCGTAGAGCACGAAATCCGCGTCTGCCTCGGCGAACCGCGCCAGATGCGAGCTGTGCGGGTAAACATAGGTCCCGCGCGGCTCCCAGGGTGTGGAGTGCACCGCCAGGAGCTTCTTGCCGCCGAGATCGAGCTCGATCCGCGGCGGCCGCTCGGCGAGCCAGGCCAACAGCGACCGGTCGATCCAGCCCGGCTGGCGGGCGCGAGCCCCCTGCGGCCCGAGAAACCCTTCCTCGTGGTTGCCGAGGATCACCTGCGCGCCGCGGTCCCTGAGGACGCGCACGACCTCGTTTGAAAAGCGGTATTCGTAGATGCTGTCGCCGAGGCAGACGAGCTCGTCGACATCGCCGAGGATGTCGAGCGCCCGCAGCAGGCCGCGGTGGTTGCAGTGCAGGTCGGAGACGATGCCGATCCTCACGCCCGGCTCCGGCTGCGCATCAAATTCATCGCCTTCAGGCTCATCACCACCTCGTTATTCTGGTTGAGCACCTCGACCAGGGTCCGCACCATGCCGCGGTCGGGCCGCGAGCGCGAGCGCGCCGCCTCCAGCACCTTGACCCGGATGCGCAGCGCGTCCCCCGGCCGGACCGGGCGCAGCCAGCGCAATTCGTCGATGCCGGGCGAGGCGATGCTGGCGACCCTCGAGAGGAAATGCTCGACCAGCAGCCGCATCATGACCGCCACGGTATGCCAGCCGCTGGCGATCAGCCCGCCGAACTGGCCGCGCGCCGCGGCTTGCGGATCGATGTGCATCGGCTGCGGGTCCCAGCGGCGGGCGAACTCGATGATGTCGGGCTCGCTCAGCGTGACCTCGCCGTATTCGTAGACCGCGCCCGGCGCGTAATCCTCGAGCCAGCGGTCGTCGATCGGCGCGGCGAAGTCGGTCGGGGCCAAGCGCACCTCGCTCTCGCACAAAGGCCGGGCTTGACCCGGCCGTCTCCGACTGGATTACATCAGCGCGGCAAAAAAGTCGCCAAATGCCCGAGAGGGGGGAGATGAGCTACGATTACATCATCGTCGGCGGCGGCTCGGCCGGGTCGGTCATGGCCAACCGGCTGTCGGCCAAAAGCGCCAGCAAGGTCTTGCTGTGCGAGGCCGGCCAGGACACCCCGCACGGCAAGGTGCCGCCGGAGATCCTCGACAGCTATCCCGGCACCGCCTATTTCGACCCGCGCTTTCACTGGACCGAGCTCAAGGTCCACACCGAGGTGATCTCGCACAACCGGCCGCAGGAGAACCGGCCGCCCTTGCGCAAATACGAGCAGGCGCGGGTCCTGGGCGGCGGCTCGTCGATCAACGGCCAGCTCGCCAACCGCGGCGCGCCCACCGATTACGACGAGTGGGAGGCGCGGGGCGCCGCCGGCTGGAATTGGGACGCCGTGCTGCCCTTTTTCAAAAAGGTCGAGCGCGACATGGATTTCGACGGGCCGTGGCACGGCAAGGAAGGCCGCATCCCGGTCCGCCGCATCTTTCCGGACATGTGGAACGGCCACGCCAAGGCGGTCGCCAAGGCGTTCGAGGAGGCCGGCTTCCCCTATGTCCAGGACCAGAACGGCGAGTTCAAGGACGGCTATTTCCCGATCACGATCTCGAACCTCTACGACCGCCGGGTGTCGGCGGCGATCGGCTATCTCGATCCGGGCACGCGGCTGCGCGGCAATCTGACGATCTCGACCGGGACCCAGGTCAAAGGGCTGCTGTTCGAGGGCGCGCGCTGCGTCGGGGTCACGGCGCTGGTCGACGGCAAGGAGACCGAATTCCGCGGCGGCGAGGTCGTCCTGTCGTCGGGGGCGATCCATTCGCCGGCGCATCTCTTGCGCGCCGGCGTGGGGCCGGCCGGCGACCTGCGCGAGCTCGGCATCGAAATCGTCGCCAATGTGCCGGGGGTCGGCCAGCGGCTGATGGACCACCCGTCGATCTCGGTGTCGTCCTTCATCAAGCCGCCGGCGCGGCTCAACGAGCTGACCCGGCGCCATATCCTGCTGGCGCTGCGCTATTCCTCCGGGATCGGCGGCGCGCCCGCCGGCGACATGTTCGTCGCCGGGGTCAGCAAATCGGCCTGGCATGCGGTCGGCGAGCAGATCGCCTCGCTCCTGGCGGCCGTCTACAAGACGTTTTCGGAAACCGGCCAGGTCAAGCTCGCCTCGCGCGACTGGCGCGCCGAGCCCGTCGTCGAGTTCAACCTGTTGTCCGACCGGCGCGACCTCGAGCGGCTGATGGACGCGTTCCGGCGGCTGGGCGCGATGCAGGTCGGCGCGGCGCTGCGCGAGGCGACGAGCGACCCGTTCCCGGCGAGCTACACCGAGCGGGTGCGCAAGATCGGCGTCGTCAACGCCAGGAACCGGCGGATCACCGATATCATCGCCAAATTGCTCGACGGCCCCGCCTGGCTGCGGCGGCTGATGATCGACCGGGTCATCGTCGAGGGCTACCGCTTCGACCAGCTGATGGGCGACGACGAGGCGCTCGAGGACTTTATCCGCAAGGCCGCGATCGGGGTGTGGCACGCGACCTGCACCTGCCGCATGGGGGCCGAGGACGACCCGATGGCGGTGACCGACAATCAGGGCCGGGTGCGCGGGGTCGGCGGGCTGCGCGTCGTTGACGCCTCGCTGTTCCCGTGCGTCCCTTGCGCCAACACCAACTTCCCCACCCTGATGACCGCCGAGAAGATCGCCGACGCGATGACGGCGGCGGGCTGAGGCTTTGCAGGGGCTTGGCGGGACCGCGATCGCTCGCCACGGTCCGCGTCGTCGACGGGCCGGCCCGCCGCCGGCCCGTCTTGGGTCGCGCCGCTAAGTCCGGCGGCGGCGGATAGCGGCAAAGCCGAGCAGCGAGCTGGCGAGCAGTGTCAAGGTGCCGGGCTCCGGCACCGGCGGCGGGACCACCGCGGTCGGGTCGTAGCCGACCGACAGCATCATCGCGTATTCGGGCGACGCGGTCGTGTAAGCCTCGCGCGGCTCGTTGTTGCAGCTGAACGCATCCTGGATCAGGCCCTTGGGTCCGCCAAACCCGGTAGGTGTCTCAAATCATACAACAAACTCATTCATTTAGATGAACGTATGCGGCAACCTTGCTGCCTGATTTGTAAACTATGCCGACACGCTGACGCCGGCGTGACCGCCCCGCGATGCAGCCCCAATCGGGTCAGCCGCGCTCAAGCAGTTCTTGTCTTCAGATAGATCATTAACCTGGAGTTCAGCTTATTGAAAAGATGTGTGTGCAAAACCGGTGGCGACCGCCGATTTTCGCTCGTCGAGCTCCGCGGCGGCGTCGGCGAATTTTACACTGGTGGTTTTCGCCGCTGTCTCCGGCGCCGCAAACGTTTGATTTCATATATGCGCCTCCCATGGCATAAAAATTGCGGTGGCCTATCAATTGTGGAAAGAATTTTCTCGCGAGAGGATGCCCCAATGCGCATGCGGACCTGGAGCCTTTGCACGACGGCGATCGTCACCGGCCTGTTTGTCGCCGGCGGAGCTCGCGCCGGGACCACGACGATTAACAGCGAGGTCGACGTCATCCCGATAGGGGACAGCGCCGAGACGCAGCAGAACTCGGAGCCGAGCCTGGGGGTGAACCCGACCAACCCCTTGCAGATGGTGTCCGGGGCCTTCACCGCGCTCTTCAGCCCGCCGCCGACCAACGTCACCACGCCGTTCTTTCAGAGCACGAACGGCGGCGCCACCTGGTCCGATTTCGGTAGTCTTCAGACGCTCGACAAGTCGATCGCGTGGAAGACCGACGGGTCGACCCCGCTAACCGCGACGCTCAACGGCGTATCGACCGGCATCAATCAGATCCAAACCTTTTCGACCACCAACTTCGGAACGGCCGGCGGCAGCTTCAATACAAATGTAAACAATTTCAATCCAGGAAATGCTCTCGACCAACCTTGGATTCGCACCGGGCCTTCCGATCATGTTTACGTTGGGTACAACAACCTGTCCAACGGCGGCGGCAAGACGGCGACGATCAATGTCTCGACCACCGGCGGGGCGAGCCCAACCCCAGTCGTCATTGACCGGGTCGGCGGCGCGGTCGGGCAGGATGCGCCGCAAATCCGCGAGGCCGTCAACGGCGGCACGGTCTATGGCATATTCACCCGCTGGAACAGCGTCCTCGAAAACTCGGCGAGCGGGGCGCGCTTCGGCTCCGATATTGTGGTCGTCCGCTCCGACAATGGCGGCGCCGACGGCTTCTCGGCTTTGGGCGGCGGCGGAAACGGTGTGACGGTGGCGAACCCGGTCACCGCGTTCACCAACACCAGCACCGGCGACAACACGAACCTGTCGGTCGGCCAGGAGCGGGTCGGCGGCGACGTCGCGATCGCGGTCGATCCCAACAACGCCAACCATGTCGTGGCGGCCTACCAGAGCGTCGGCGCGACGCCGGGCTCGCCGGTCATGCAGCTCGTCGTGGCGGAATCGAAGGATGGCGGCGCGACCTGGGCGACCAAGCTCACGACCCCGTCGGCCAGCCGGTCCGGCGAGCCCGCCCTGACGATCCTCGCCGATGGTCAGATCCTGTTCCTCTACAACAACTATGCCCCGCAGGACGGGTCGCCTCGGATCGGCACGCTGTCGCAGCACCTGATCGCAACCTCGGACGATTTCGCCAGCACCACCGACACCGTCCTCGCCAAAGAGGTGAACGGCAACCCGGCCGCCCAGTTCGACCCCTATGTCGGCGACTTCTTCGACCTGACCAGCGTCGGCAACAATTTCTACGGGATATTCAGCGCGTCCAACGCCGATGACGGCACGCTGGCCAGCTACTTCAACACGAACCCGGACTTGTTCCAGCGCGACTTCACCGGGACGCAGGGCACCGGCACCTTCCAGCTGGTCGACGCCAGCGGGAGGCCGGTCCCCTTCTCGATCGATCCGATCTTCTTCAGCGGCACGTCGACCCCCTCGACACCGGCGCCCGAGCCCGCCTCTCTGGCGCTGCTGGGCACCTCGCTGCTCGGCCTCGTCGCGTTGCGGCGACGCCGCCGCAGCTAGCCGAGCCGGGATCATCAGGGACGGCCGGCCGAATACGGGCCGGCCGCCCTCTCCGGCGGAGCTTAGGGCCGAGCGCCGTCAGCGTTGCATCGGCGGCGATGTCAGCGGGGCGGTAAGCGGCGGCACGCCGCGGTTTGTCGTCCCGCCCCTGGAGCCTTCGTCGTTCGCGCCCGACCGGTGCTTGACCGGCCACGAGGTCAGCGGATGGGTCAGCCGCGATCCGCTGCCGGCCGAGCTGCCCGAGCCCCCGTCGCCTTTCGCTGTCCCGGCGCCGTCGGCGCCGGCCGCCGAACCGGCTTGCGCCGCGGCGAGAGGCGATCCGGCGATTGCCAGCGCGACCGCCAGCGCCACCAGCCGATGCTTGCTCGACATCTCGCTCTCTCCCTGACGATCGAATACTCGGTAAATTGCGTCGAGCGCGCCCGGGTCAAGCCCGCCCGGGCTCGCGATGGCTCGACGCTCGTCCGGCTCTTCGGTGAACGCCTGTCCGAGCGACGCCCGGCCCCGGTATCGCGCGGCCGCCGCTGATCCGATAGCATGAGCCGGATCGCGGAAGGAGATCGCCGATGAAGATCGTCAAGGTCGAGGACCTGCATTGCGACGCCGGCTGGCGGGTCAACTCGTTTCTCAAGGTCACCACCGACGAGGGCATCGTCGGCTGGTCGGAATACATGGAGGGCTACGGCGCGCAAGGGCTGACCGGGGTCATCCTGAAGCTCGCCGAGCGCTTCCTGGTCGGCCGCGACCCGCGGCCGGTCGAGGCGATCAGCGCCCATCTCTACGCCGCGACCCGGCAGGCCGCCGGCGGGGTCAATCAGATGGCGATCGCCGCGATCGAGAACGCGCTCGTCGACATCAAGGCCAAGGCGCTCGGGCGTGCCGGTCTACGAGATGCTCGGCGGCCCGGTGCGCGACCGCCTGCCGCTCTACTGGTCGCATTGCGGCACCTACCGCGCCCGGCACGCCGAGCGGATCAAGGAATGGGCCGGGGTCGACCCGGTGCGCTCGCTCGACGACATCGTGGCCTTGGGCGAGGAGGTCAGGCGCCGCGGCTTCAAGGGGCTCAAGACCAATTTGATCCGCTTCGACCGCGGCAAGCCCTACATGTACGGCCCCGGCACCGGCAACCCGCCGGGCTTTCCCGAGCTCAACGCCGACCACGCGATCGCCGCGGCCGCGGTCGCTCAGCTCGAGGCGTTCCGCCGCGGCGCCGGGCGCGATGTCGGGCTCCATCTCGACACCAACTTCAACTACAAGATCGACGGCTACCTCAGGCTGGCCCGCGCGCTGGAGCCGCTCGACCTGGTGTGGCTCGAGATCGACCTCTACGATCCGGCCGGCCTCTCCTTGATCCGCCGCGCCGCCCGCACGCCCATCGCCTCGCTCGAATCGATCTACGGCCGGCGCAACTTCCGCCCCTATTTCGAGCAGCAATCGGTCGATTACGCGATCATCGACGTGGCCTGGAACGGCATTTTGGAATCTCTGAAGATCGCGGCGATGGCCGACGCCTACGAGGTCAATGTCGCGCCGCACAACTTTAACGGCCATCTCGGCTCGCTGATCAGCGCGCACATGTGCGCCGTCGCCCCGAACTTCAAAGTCATGGAGATCGACATCGACGACGTGACCTGGAAGGACGACATCGTCACGCTCCCGCCGGTCATCGAAAACGGCGAGCTGCTGCTCCCGACCGGCCCCGGCTGGGGCGCGGACGTGAACGAGGAGTTCGTCCGCGCCCACCCGCCGCGGCGGTAAGCCCGCGGTCGACAGCGGGCATTCCGCTTCGGACGCCAGAGCAATTTCCGATCGGGTCGCATCCCCCCTCACCCAGCTCCGGGTAAGCCCCCGGAACGCCCGCCCGTGGCGGGCGGCCGTCCGGGGGGTTCGCCTCGCCAACCCTTCTCATCCCTCTCCCCCCATTGGGGGGAGAGGGCAGGGTGAGGGGGGCTGCTCGTACCGATGCGATCCGATCGGAAACCGCTCTAAAGCGGAAGGGACGGGCGCACCGGGCTCGCGGCCGACGGGCTACGGCTTCACGCCGGTGACGATGCTCCAATAGCCGAAGGTCGGCTTGATCTCGATTTCGCCGAAGCCGGCTTCATTCAGAATCTGAGACAGCTCCTTGCCGGAATACTGCTGCCCCGGCATCGCAACCAGCATGTTCACATTGAAGGCGGCAACCGCGAACGGTCCGGTTCGATCGTCATTGTCGCTGCCGCAGGGTAGGGGCCGGATGCAGCGGCGCAAAGGCAAATCTCCATGTTTCCTTAAGGAACGCAGCCGACCGGAGAACACAAGAAAAGGGGTCAGGGCGGATTTAGCTCCGAAAAAGCAGACGGGGCATCCGCGCAAGAAAAGGCGGGTTGCGCCGGCGCTCCGCCCGCCCTACCAATCTGCGCGCCGCGGCAGCGGCCGATATCCGGGAGGAGAGCATGAAGAGGGTGGTGTCGCTGATCGCCGGGCTGGCCCTTTTCATCGCCGCCGCGGCCTCGCCGGGCGAGGCGCAGCAATTGCCGCAATGGAAGATGGCCGCACCCTTGCCGCAGGCGATCGGCGAGATCGTCGCCGCCACGGTCGGCGGCAAGATTTATGTGATCTCCGGCCTCGACAACCGGCCCGGGGTGCATGCGCCGGCCGGCGACAACTGGGTCTACGACCCGGCCGCCGACGCCTGGGCGGCGCGCAAGAAGATGCCGGCGCCGGCGCACCACGTCATGGTCGCGACCGCAAACAACAAGATCTACGTGTTCGGCGGATTTGTCCGGCCGGCGGACGTGGCCGCCTGGCAGCCGGTCAACGAGGCCTGGGTCTACGACCCGGCAAACGACAGCTGGCAGAAGCTGGCGCCGATGCCGACCCCGCGGGGTGCGGGCGAAGCGGTCGAGCTCGGCGGCAGGATCTATGTGATCGGCGGCGCCCGGTCATCAAAGCCCGGCGACCCCGGCGCGCCCATTCTGCTGGGCTCGACCGACCAGCTCGTCGTCGGCACGGTCGAGGCCTACGACCCGGCGTCGAACACCTGGCAGGAGCGCGCGCCGATGCCGACGCCGCGCAACCATTTCTTCGCCGCTGCCGCGGGCGGCAAGATCTATGCGGTCGACGGCCGCATCGGCACCTGCTTTGTCACCAAATCCGACGTGATCGACCTGGTCGAGGCCTACGACCCGGCGAGCGACCATTGGGCCTACGCCTCGCGCGCCCCGGTGACGCGCGGCGACGTGACCGGCGGCGAGCATGAGGGCCGGCTCTATGTCGCCGGCGGCGAATTCCAGGACGCGGCGCGCAAGATGACGTTCTGGGCGGTCGAGGTGTTCGACCCGGCGACCGGCCAATGGTCCGATCTGCCGCATATGCAGGTGGCGCGCCACGGTTTCGCCGCCGCCTTTGTCGGCAACAAATTTCACGTGATCGGCGGCGGCTTCCAGTCGGACGGGATGCCCGGCGTCGAGGTCGCCACCGCCTCGCACGAGGTCATCGATCTCGGCGAATGAGGCGGCGGTGGACTTCGCGCGTCGCCGAACCTACGATTGCGACCGGAAACAACCGGCAGCGCCAAGGAGATTTCGCCATGCCGCAGGAGACCGGGCCGCGCTTGAGCCATGTCGGGCTCTATGTCAGCGACGTGCCGAAGATGGTCGAATTCTACACCCGCACCCTCGGCTTCGTGGTCAGCGACGCCGCACCCGACGGCCGCATCACCTTTCTGTCGCGCAATCCGAGCGACCACCATCAGGTCGTGCTGGTGCGCGGGCGCGAGACCGCGGCCGAGACCCCGATGGTGCAGCAGGTGTCGTTCAACGTCGGCAGCCTGGCCAATGTGCAGCGCGCCTTCCGCAAGGTGCGCGAGGCCGGGTGCGGCGAGCTCCGCCCGGTCAGCCACGGCAACGCCTGGTCGGTATACTTCCAGGACCCCGAGGGCAACCGGATCGAGATGTTCTGCGACACGCCCTGGTATGTGCAGCAGCCCTGCGGCTTCCCGATCGACCTCGACAAGCCCGAGGGCGACATCGTCCGCGACACCGAGGCCCATTGCCGCACGCTGCCCGGCTTCAAGCCGATGGAGGAATGGCGCGCCGAGATCGCCCGCAAGATCGCCGCGAGCGCCGCGGGCTAGGGCAATTTCCGAGCGGGTAGGCTCACGTGGTATCGAGATTGCTTCCCCGCGGGTCAAAGCCCGCGGGTCGCAATGACAGCAATTTTCCGTGTCATTGCGAGGAGCGCAGCGACGAAGCAATCTCGATCCGGTGATGCAACCCGATAGAAAACCGCTCGAAGCCGCGACCGCCCCGCCCCGCTCTTTCCCCCGCCCTGCCGGTGACGGTATCGAGCCGCTGCTCGTCTACGGAAGGCCCGCCGCGGTGAGCAGCTCCCCGCCCTGCGAGGGGCGGCGCATGCCGGTTTCCGGCTGTGCAACGCGCGAATAATTTGCGCCGGGAGCGTCGGCCGCGAGCCGGAACGCGCCGTATTCGTCTCGCGCTTCGTTGGAATCGTGGTTGAACGACAGCAGCGGCAGCCGGCCGCCCTGTTTGATGCTCCACCCCTGGTAGCCGATCGAGCCCCGCCACGCGATCGCGCTCGACAGCCAGCAATAGCGAGCCAGACCCGACCCCTTCAGCGCATCGCACACCGCGCCGGAGCCGTACACCCCAACCGTGTAGTCCGACAGCCCGCCGCCCGCCGCCGCGAACGCATCTGCGACCCCCCGGAAATACCCGGCGACCGTTTCCAAGAGCCCGGCTCGGGGCGTTGTAGTCGACGGCAAAGTAGACGGCGCTGCCGGGCGGCTGACCGATCGCCCGCGCCTGACCGTAGGCGTTCAGACCGTCGCCGTAGCCCGAGGCGTAAGAGAAATGCGCCGCCTTGTGGGAATGCGACTCCCACACGGCGACGATCTTCAGCCCCATTGATGAAAGCTGCCGCGCCTCGCCGGCCGACAGCGCCGGCCATCGGGATTCGGGCTCCCGATAGTAGCGGGCGACAAAATCGACGCCGCTCGCTTTCAGCTCCGCGAGAACGTCGCTCGCATCGGTCGGCAGGTCGACCCCTTGCGCCAGACGGACGCCCGGCGGCGGCCCGCTCCAGGCCGCGGGGCGGGCGACGGCAGGGAGTGGCACGCCGCCGCGATCAGAACGGGCAGGACCGCAAAAATTCTCGCAAGACGCAACGTGCTGTCCCCCCAAGAACCGTCGCCGCGCCGAACCCCCCGCGGCCGGCGCGATCTTTCGACCTGCCGCGCGCGTCGGCAATCAAATTCTGGCGCCCGCCGTCAATTTGCCGTCCGCTGCGCCGCCGCGCGCCGCGCAATCCTCCAATCGCGTTTTTGTTGTCGCCATCGGAAGTCCGGTTGTTGCACCCTGACGGGGCGCGCCGCAGACGCGGCCGGAGGGGCAAATGGACACGATCACCGAAGACGAGCGCCTACCCGCCGACATCGAATCGCAGCCGATCGTGCGCGCCGCGGCCGGCCTTTACCCCCGCCTGCGCGAGCGCCATGCGCAGATCGAGCGCGAGCAGCGCCTGTCCCGGCCTCTGGTCGACGAGCTGCGCGCCGCCGGCTTCTACCGCATGGTGATCCCGCGCTCGCTCGGCGGGCTCCAGGTGGACCCGCTGACCTATCTGCGCGCCGTCGAGCTGTTGGCCGAAGGTGCGGGCACGGTCGGCTGGAACCTCGCCAACAACGGCATCGGCCAGCTCGTCACACTCGGCCTGCCCGAGGAGGGGGTGCAGGAGGTGCACGGCAACGGACCGGCCACGATCGCCGGCACCGCGGTTCAAGGGGGCGGGCAGGCGGCGCCGGTCGCCGGCGGCTGCCGGGTCAGCGGGCGCTGGCAGTTCGGCACCGGCTGCCGGGAAGCCCAATGGATGCTCGGCAGCTTCCAGATCCTCGACGACGGCGAGCCGCGGCGGGGGGCCGATGGCCGGCCGCTCTATTGGCGCGGGATTTTCGCGCGCGACGAGGCCGAGATCGTGCCGGGCAGCTGGGACGTGGCCGGGCTGCGCGGCACCGGCAGCTTCGACTGGACCGTCTCGGATGTGTTCCTGCCGGAGCGGCGGATCATGGTCCATGCCGGCGCCCCGCTCGACAACCAGTGGCGGCGCTGGCCCGGGGTGACCTATTCGCTGCCGACGCAATGCTGGGTCGGGCCGCACCACAGCGCCGTCATCACCGGCATCGCGCGGGCCGGCATCGACGCGCTGATCGAGCTGGCCGGCGGCAAGACGCCGCGCGGCCGCCCGGTCGGGCTGCTCGCCGACAACCCGCAGGTGCAGGATGCGGTCGGCCGCGCCGATGCGATCCTGAACGCCGGCCGCGCCTACCGCAGCGCCATGATCGCCGAGCTGTGGAGCACGGTCGCGTCCGGCCGCGAGACCACCCTCGAGCAGCGCGCCCGCTGCCGGCTCGCCTCCACCTACGCCGCCGACAGCGCGCGGCAGGCGATGGACCTCGTATACCGCCACGGCGGCAGCACCTCGTTCATGCGCCAAAGCCGCCTCGCCGAATGCTGGCGCGATCTGCACGTCGTCGGCCAGACGGTCACGATCGCGCCCGAGTGGTACCCGATCGGCGGCCGCGTCTATCTTGGGCTCGATCCGGGGCCGCGCCTGCGTTAGCAGCCACCGGGCAACGCCTGTCGGCGGCGGGGTTGCGGCGCCTGCGCAACGTCGACGATCGGCTGTTTCCCGCGAAACCGGGTTTGCAGCCTATCGAGGTAAATATAGATGATCGGAGTTGTATAGAGGGTCAGCAGCTGGCTGAAGATGAGGCCGCCGACCATGGCGTAGCCGAGCGGCCGGCGCAGCTCCGAGCCCGTGCCGCTGCCGAACGCCAACGGAACGCCGGCCAGCAGCGCCGCGGCCGTCGTCATCAAGATCGGCCGGAACCGCAGCAGGCACGCCTCGCGAATCGCCTCGACCGGGCTCATCTGCCGGTCGCGCTCGGCGGCGATGGCGAAATCGACCAGCATGATCCCGTTCTTCTTGACGATCCCGATCAGCAGGATGAGCCCCGCGACGCCGATCACCGAGAGGTCCATATGCCCGAAGCGCAGCGCCAGCAGCGCGCCGACGCCGGCAGAAGGCAAGGTCGACAGGATGGTGAGCGGGTGGATGTAGCTCTCGTAAAGTATTCCCAGGATCACATAGACGACGATCATCGCCCCGACGATCAGGATCGGCATGCTCGACAATGACGTCTGGAACGCTCGGGCATTGCCTTCAAACGTGCCGACCACGGCGCCGGGCATGGCGATGTCCGACGCGGCCCGGCTGATGGCGTCGACGGCTTGGCCCAACGAGACGCCGGGCCGCAGATTGAACGACAGGGTAACCGCCGGGAATAGACCCTGATGCGTGATCGACAAGGGCCCAACCCCACTTGTGCGCGTCACGAGCACTCCGAGCGGCACGGCCGCGCCGGTCAACGGCGACTTGAGATAGATGTCGTCCAGCGAGGAGAAATCGCTCTGCAGCTCGAGCGGGAGCTCGAGGATGACCGGGTAGGTGTTGAGCTGGGTGAAGTATTGCGTGATCTGCCGCTGGCCGTATGCATCGTCGAGCGTGTCGTCGATCAGCTGTGGAGAAATGCCGAATCGCCCGGCCTGGTCGCGGTTGATCGCGATCTTGATCTGCGGCGCCTCTGCCAGAAGATCGGTCGCCGCGTCTGCGATCTCCGGCAGCGTGCGCATTTTATCGAGCATTTTCTGCGACCACTGGGCCAGCTCCTCGATGTCGGAACCGCGCAAGGTATACTGGAAGCTGCCGCGCGAAGACCGGCCGCCGACGGTAATGTCCTGGGCCGGCGACAAGAACAGCTTCACGCCCGGAACCCCGGCGATTTCGGGCCGCAGCCGGTCGATGATCTGGGAAGCTGTCAGGCTACGCTCTTCGCGCGGCTTCAACGCGATCAAAAAGCGGGCGGTATTTGCGGTTTGCGCGTTGCCGTTGCCACCCGTGCTGCCGGTCCAGGACGCGAACCCCTCAACGTCGGGATCCGCGCGGATTACCTCGCCGAGCGCACGCTGAAGCCGCATCATCTCCTCGGGCGATACCCGTTGGGCCGCCTCCGCCAGCCCTGAGATGACCCCGGTGTCCTGTATCGGAAAGAAGCCTTTGGGAATTTGAATACCCATCGTCACAGTCAACGCCATCGTTATGAAAAATACTGCAAGTGTTATTTCTCGGTGAGAAAGCGCCATGTCGAGCGTTCGCTTATATCCTGCCAGCACAGCAGCAAAGGCAGCCTCGACCAAACGATATGCGCGCCCGGGCATCTCGGGATTTATTCGGATCAAGCGAGAGCACATCACGGGCGCCAAGGTGAGCGAGACCAGGGCCGACACCGTAACCGCGGCGGCGACGGTCATTGAAAATTCCCGGAACACGCGGCCGACGATCCCGCCCATCAGCAGAAGCGGGATGAACACGGCGACCAGCGACAGGCTGATCGAGAGCACGGTGAAGGCGATCTCTCTGGAACCGTTGAGCGCAGCCTCGAAGGGGGGCGCCCCACGCTCGATATGCCGGTAGATGTTCTCGACCACGACGATCGCGTCATCGACCACGAAGCCGGTGGCGATCGTCAGGGCCATCAGCGAAATGTTGTCGAGGCTGAAATTCAGCACGTACATGATCGCGAACGAGCCCAGCAGCGAGAGCACGACGACGGCGCCGGGGATCAGCGTGGCCCACAGGTTGCGCAGAAACACGAGGACGACCAGCACGACGAGACACACCGTCAGCGCGAGCGTCAGCTCCACATCGCGCACCGCGGCGCGAATGGTGACCGTGCGGTCGAGAATGGTTTCGACCGTTATGGCAGGCGGGATGCTGGCGGTAAGCTTCGGCAGCTGCGCCTTGATCCGGTCCACCGTTTCGATGACGTTGGCGCCCGGCTGCTTGCTGACCGAGAGCAGAAGCCCTGGCCGGTTGTTCGGGAAGGCTGCGGCGCCGCGGTCGGCGGCGGCGGAGACGGCACGCCCCACATCGCGCACCCTGACCGGCGCGCCGTTGCGATAGGCGATCATCACATCGTCGAACTGCTCGGGCTCGGTGATCTGGTCGTTGGCAGCGATCGTGTAGGTCGTCGTCGCAGTGGTCAGCGCGCCCTTCGCGGCGTTTGTGGTGGCGGCAACGACGGCGCCGCGGACATCTTCGAGCGTCAGGCCGCGTGACGCGAGCGGGGCCGGGTCGATCTGGACGCGGATCATGCATGACGCTCCTACCAACAGGGTGAGGATCATTTTGACGTGGGATGAGCTTGCCAATTTATCTCTTCCCCGAAGCTGATCCGTCGAAGATGATCCTGGCCGGGTAGACGTAGCGCCGCAAACGGCTTTATCCTATGCTCAGCCTAAGCTGAGCTTGGGGTGGTACGATGGCGCGGCATCTGCTTTTTTTGAACGGGCTTCGCGCGTTCGAAGCGGCGGCCCGCCGCGGCAGCTTCACCACGGCGGCCTCGGAGCTCCACGTGACGCAGGCCGCCGTCAGCCAGCAGGTGCAGCTGTTGGAGGCGCGCCTCGGCTTCGCGCTGTTCCGGCGTCACGCCAACAGGCTGGAGCTCACCGATCAGGGCCGGTCGCTCCAGCCCGGGCTGACCGCGGCGTTCGACGCGATCGCGCAGCTCGTCGAGCAGGCAGGAGCGATGCGGACCGGTTCGGTGTTCACCGTCGGCGTCGCTCCCGCCTTCGCGTTGCACTGGCTGATCCCGCGTCTGACCCGCTTCAATCGTCGCCACCCCGAGGTCGAGGTGCGCGTGGCTACCGGCGGCGCGATGTCCCCCTTGCGGGACGATTGGACCTGCACCGTGCGTCGCGGCATCGGCGACTGGCCCGGCTACATCGCCGAGGAGCTGTTCCCGACGACCCTGGCGCCGGTTTGCACGCCGGCCGTGGCGGCGGCAGGGCTGCGGTCCCCCGAGGATCTCCGGCGCGCAACCCTGATCGTTGTGGCTCATTTGCGGGCGCAATGGACGTGGTGGTTCGAAGCGGCGGGCTTGAGCGCCCCGATCGAGCCGGCCGGCGAGGTCGTGTTCGAAAGCTCGGCGATGGCGATGCAGGCCGTCCTCGACGGGGTGGGTGTCGCGATCGCGCAGCTCCCGTACGTCAGCGACGCCCTGTCGGCGGGCCAGCTGATTGCCCCGTTTCCGATCACCGGAACAAAAATACGAGAGCTGGTATCTGGCCTATCGGCCGATGCGCAGCAAAGACCAGGCGCTATCGGCTTTCCGCGACTGGCTGCAAGAGGAAGCCGGAGTTCAGCGGAAGGTTCATCGCGAGGCTCGGGCTGTCCTCGTGAGCGGCGCGGTCGGCGATCCCGATCGGTGTCCTTTGCGGCTTCGCCAGTCGGCGAAGAGCCGCAGGGTTGCGGCCAGGGACGGGGGCGCCTGTCGAGGCATCCATCTCGGCCGACGCCGGCGCCGACCGGCTGGACAAGGCGCCGCCGCCGGTGTCAGTCTCGGCGGATGGACGAGAGCGGCCTCAGCGTGCGCCGGATCCTGGGAGGCGAAGCGTCCGCCGACGCGCCGGTCACGGTCAAGGGCTGGGTGCGCACCCGGCGGGATTCGAAGGCCGGCATTTCGTTCGTGCATCTGTCGGACGGCTCGTCGTTCCATCCGCTGCAGGTGGTCGCGCCGAACACCTTGCCCAATTACGAGAGCGAGGTGCTGCGGCTCACCGCCGGCTGCGCGGTCGAGGCGACGGGCATGATCGTGCCGTCGCCGGCGAAGGGCCAGCCCTTCGAGATGCAGGCGAGCGCGGTCCGAGGTGATCGGCTGGGTCGACGACCCGGAGACCTATCCGATCCAGCCCAAGCCGCACACCTTGGAGTTCCTGCGCGAGGTGGCGCATCTGCGGCCGCGCACCAACGTGATCGGAGCGGCGACGCGGGTGCGGCACTCCTTGGCCAAGGCGATCCACCGCTTTTTCGACGAGAACGGCTTTTTCTGGGTCAACACGCCGATCATCACCGCCTCCGACGCCGAGGGGGCCGGGGCATTGTTCCGGGTGTCGAGCCTGGACTTTGCCAATCTGCCGCGCACCCCCGAGGGCAAGGTCGATTTCGCGCAGGATTTCTTTGGCCGCGAGGCGTTTCTGACGGTCTCGGGGCAGCTCAATGTCGAGGCCTATTGCCTGGCGCTGACCAAGGTCTACACCTTCGGGCCGACTTTCCGCGCCGAGAACTCGAACACCAGCCGCCACCTGGCAGAGTTCTGGATGATCGAGCCGGAGATCGCGTTCGCCGACCTCGCGGACAATGCGGCATTGGCGGAGGCGCTCTTAAAATACGCCTTCGCGGCGCTGCTGAACGAACGACACGAAGACCTCGCCTTCTTCGACCAGCGCATCGAGAAGGGGCTGGTCGCGAAGCTCGAAGGGATCGTCGGCTCTGAGTTCGTGCATATGGATTACGGCGAGGCGATCGCCGTGCTGGAGCGGGCGAACCAGAAGTTCGAGTTCCCGGTCAGATGGGGCATCGACCTGCAATCGGAGCACGAGCGGTACCTGACCGAAAAGCACGCGAAAAAGCCGGTCGTCGTGATCAACTACCCGAAGGACATCAAAGCCTTCTACATGCGGGTCAACGACGACGGCCGCACCGTCGCGGCGATGGACGTGCTCGCGCCGGGGATCGGCGAGATCATCGGCGGCAGCCAGCGCGAGGAGCGGCTCGAAATGCTCGACGCGCGCATGGCCGAGCGCTCGATCGACCGCGAGCACTACGCCTGGTACCGCGATCTGCGCCGCTACGGCACGGTCCCGCATGCCGGCTTCGGCCTCGGCTTCGAGCGCACCCTCGCCTACGTCACCGGCCTTTCCAACGTGCGCGACGCGATCCCCTTCCCCCGCACCCCCGGCAATGCAAGGTATTGACGATACTGCTTTAGCGATCGCCTGTGCGTTCGCCATCGCTCGGCGTTTTGCCGCTTGGATATTCCGCCGAGCGGAAATCGATTGTCGGGCAATCGCTTTATGCTCCACTTGGACCTAAAGACAGGAAAGCTTTTGCTGTCGTGAATAGGAGACTTGGAATTTAAGATACTGCTTGCTGACGCCATCCAGCAGTTGCGCGACGAGCTGCGGAAAGCTGTTCTCGAAGGGTAAGCAGGCGTAGGATGGGTTGAGTTCTTGCGAAACCCATCGCTCCCGCTAAGTGATGATGGGTTTAGCTGCGCTAAGCCCATCCTACGCACTGGATCAATACCCCGATCATTACCGCCTCTGAAGTCGGGGGGCGGGGGCATCGTTCCGCGCCGACAACTCGAACACCAGCCGCCACTTGGCCGAGTTCTGGATCGCTGTCGGCGCGGGGCCGGCCCAAACGCGAAATGAACCTTTTTGTCGGCGGTCTCGTTTTACATCGTGATCCCCATGGCCGTGGCACGCCTCCAATCCGAGCGCCACACCGGGAGTTGAAGACCGCGATCGGCACGGTCGTGAATTCTGCGAGCCATGAAGGCGACGGCTGACGCCCCGCGGCCGGGCTGCGGCGCCGGCGGCTCGGGGCCTTCTGGAAAAAGGAATTGGTCGAGGTGGATAAGATCCAGGTCAGGGAAGGCTTGCCGCATCCTCTGGGCGCGACATGGGACGGGGAAGGGGTTAATTTCGCGCTGTTCTCGGCGCACGCGACCCGGGTGGAGATCTGCCTTTTCGACAAGCAAGGCGAGCGCGAGACCGTGCGGATCGAGCTGCCCGAATATACCGACGAGATCTGGCACGGCTACCTGCCCGGGGTCGCGCCCGGCGCAATCTACGGCTATCGCGTGCACGGCCCTTACGAGCCGGACCAGGGTCACCGCTTCAACCCGAGCAAGCTGCTGCTCGACCCCTATGCAAGAGGGCATTTCGGCGAGCTGAAATGGGATCCGGCGGTGTTCGGCTATCAGATGGAGTTGGGCGACGATACGACGTTCGACGAGCGCGACAGCGCGCCGTTCATGCCCAAATGCGTGGTCGTCGCCCGCCTGAAGCATCCGAAGATGCGCACCGGGTCAGGCCGAGGCGGTCCGGCGCGGCGGGCAATCAACGCATTCTCCGCGCTTTCCGCGAAAGACACGCTTGCTCGCGGGGCTTTGCGAGCCGGTTCACGGGTACCGCAGCTTGTAGCGGCTTTGATAATCCGCAAAGCGCTGCCGCATCGCCGCTTCGGTCGCGAGACTCTCCGCGCAGGATTTGTCGAGGTTGTCGCTGCCCTCGGCGCAGGCGTCCCGGTGATCCTCCCAAGCCTGATGATAGGCATCGATCAAGGCATCGTCGGCGAGCGTCAAAAGACTTTCGGCGAAGCCGTCAAGAGCGTGCTGCTGGACCGGGGTGAGCATTTTTGAGCGCGCCTGCTGGTTGGGTATCTCAACCCGCTGCTTTCGAGGATTTGGCGATCGACCGTCGCTTTTCATGAGCAGCCCGCGATGGGATCGCCGCAGAGCTTTGCTTCAACGAGTAGAGGCTTCCGAGGATTCGGGATCATCAACGTCCTGCCTGAGCTCCGTTTTAGCCTGCTTCGGAGGAATCCATCTCGACATCCGCCGGCGTCGCCGGCCGCGGCGGCATCCCCTGCTGGTGGTTCTCGCGGCGCGCGTTCTCGATACGAAGATAGTGCTCTGCGTGCTGGTAGAAATTCTCGGCGGCGACCCGATCGTCGCTGGTGGCCGCCTCTCGCGCCAGGGCGATGTAGCGTTCGTATATCTGGGAGGCGGCGCCCCGGATGCGAACGCCGGGACCGTTGCTGTCAAAGATCTGGGAGCGTTGGGGACTTCCCTGCTGGCGTTGGGGTGGCCGGTTTCCGTTGAAGCGACCGCGAGATCGCTGATCTGGTTCTGATCTCATGTCATCCGTGACGTTGGGATTGTCGGATTTCCTCGGGCCGGGGCTGCGATCGTCTCCGCTGGGGCGAACCGTGGCGACGACGTTCGATCCGGGGCCCAAGAGCACGACTGAAATGAAGTCTTTTATATGTCAATAGGTTCGTCGTTCCCGCGAAAGCGGGAACCCAGTGCTCCGAGGCTCGACCGGTTCCCCCTGTTCATGCCAGGGGCAGGCTCTGGACCCCGGCTTTCCCCACGGGACAAGCCCGTGGGCTGAAGGCGCACGGGGCGACGATAACCCACTGACATAAACGGCTTCATTTCGGGTCGGACACTAAGGGGTCTGCGACGCTCGACCACGTCGGCGCGGCGCGGCGCTCACAGCGGTCGCGCGACTTGCGGCATCCCTGTCGGCAGCTTCCTTGGCCAGCCGGAGGGCGCGCAGACGGGTTGTTTTGGCAGCCTCGGCTTGCCGCGTGGCCTCGACCGGCGACAGGGCTTCCACATAGACATGCTTATGCTTTGCCATCCTCAATGATCCTCGCTCGGCAACGGCCCCTTCCGTCGCGCGGTGGTGAGTACGATGATGCAATCGGCTCTACAGCCGACCCACGCCCGGCACGAGCCAGGGGCAATGCTGCTGTTCAGGCGGCGCAATCATCGGATCATTAAGGTCGGCAGCGGCGAGGGCGACCGGCGTGGCTCCATCGGGTTCATGATTATCGTTGCTGCCCAGTGGATGAAGGAGCGACCAATTCTCGAAGCCGCTTGCACGACTGCCTGCCAGAAAGATACCCATTTTCACTTTCCTCTCGAAAATGTTTCAAGGAGCATATGGGAATGTCTTTGGTGTTGCAAACGGTAATTGTAGAAAAATAATTTTGAACCAATTTTATCAGCACAGCCAAAGGTATTTTGTTATTTCTTCAAAGTCAGCTTGAGGGCTCGAGGCCAGCGCACGCCTGCTGTCTTTGGATCATCCCGAGCACCCTGATCCAGAACTTCGCCCGCGGCGCCTGCCCGCCGAGCGCCGCAGCCCTGGCGTTGCCCCGCGCGACGGCAGCCGCCTCCGCCCCGTGCACCTCGATCATGTCGCGGGCGAGCGACGGCTCGTCGGCGCCATCGGTTATGCCCGGCATCTCTTCGATTGCCGCGTCCGGCAAAACCGTCGGTCTGCGGGGCGAGCTCAATGGAACGCTCGAAGCGTGACGAATACCGCCAAGCCCAGGCCGATCAGGATCGGAACGACAATCGGCGGAACGATCCAGGATCTGATCACGCTCGGCCTCCTCCCTCGGGCGTTTCCGGCCGGTCCGACATTGCCCCGATGGTCGGCGCCGTGGGCTTCCAGTCTTGCGCAAAACGCCTGACCTCCGCGATTTGAGACGGAGTCAAGCGGGAGGAAGCGCGCTGGTAGGCGGACTGAGCCTTTTCGAAAGGGGCGCCGCGCAGGCCCATCGTCGCCAACAGGTACCACCCGCAAGCCTTGACCTGGCTCTCCGGTATCTCGGGCTCGCCGGCGTACATTTCCGCGAGCTTGATCTGCGCGCGGGGCAAGCCCTGCTCGGCGGCGGCCCGCAGCCACCGCACCGCCTCGGGCCGATTCACTTCGTCGACGTACCGGCTGTCACCCGACCCGTTTTCATAGATGACGCCAAGATTGAATTGCGCCTCGGCATCGCCGCGCTCGGCGGCTTGCAGCAGGTGTTTTTTCATGCAAATCGCTCCTCGACATGCGCTGTGGTGGACGGGCCAACACCTCTCCCCTCGTTGGGAAGCGGTGTCGCCCGTTCCAGCAGTCGGCGCGGCTGGAGGTGTTAGAAATCCATGCCGTCCATCCCACCCATGCCGCCCATGCCGCCGCCCGGCATAGCCGGCGCACCCTTTTGCGGCTTGTCGGCGACCATCACCTCGGTGGTGACGAGCAGTCCGGCCACGGAGGCGGCGCCCTGCAAGGCCAGGCGCACGACCTTGGTCGGATCGATGATGCCGGCTTTGACCATGTCGACATAGGCCCCGCTTTGGGCGTCGAAGCCGTGATTGGCGTCGCCCTGCTCGAGCAGCTTGCCGACGATGACCGAGCCGTCTTCTCCGGCATTGGCAAAAATCTGCCTTGCCGGCGCCCGCAATGCCCGGCGCACGATGTCGATGCCGGCTTTCTGGTCGTCGTTCTCAGGGTTCAACCCGCCCAGCCGCTTGCCTGCGTAAAGGAGCGCGACGCCGCCGCCGGCGACAACGCCTTCCTCGACCGCGGCCCGGGTCGCGTGCATCGCATCATCGACCCGGTCCTTGCGTTCCTTGACCTCGATTTCGGTCGCGCCGCCGACCCGGATGATCGCCACGCCGCCGGCCAGCTTGGCCAGGCGCTCCTGCAGCTTCTCCTTGTCGTACTCCGAGGTCGTTTCCTCGATCTGCGCGCGCAATTGCGTGCAGCGACCCTCGATATCCGCCTTCTTGCCGGCGCCGTCGATGATCGTCGTGTTTTCCTTCTCGATACGGACTCTCTTGGCCCGGCCGAGCATGTCGAGGGTGACGTTTTCAAGCTTGATGCCGAGATCGTCGCTGATCACCTGGCCGCCGGTCAGCACGGCAAGGTCCTCGAGCATCGCCTTGCGCCGGTCGCCAAAGCCCGGGGCCTTGACCGCCGCGACCTTGAGCCCGCCGCGCAATTTGTTGACGACCAGGGTCGCCAGCGCCTCGCCCTCGATTTCCTCGGCGACGATCAGCAGCGGGTCGCCGCTCTGGACCACCGCTTCGAGCAGGGGCAGGATCGCCTGGAGGCCGGACAGCTTCTTTTCGAACAACAGGACGTGCGGGCTTTCGAGCTCGCAAATCATCTTTTCGGCATTGGTCACGAAGTAGGGCGAGAGGTAGCCGCGGTCGAACTGCATGCCCTCGACGATATCGAGCTCGGTTTCGAGGCTCTTGGCCTCCTCGACCGTGATGACGCCCTCGTTGCCGACCTTGTCCATGGCGTTGGCGATCATCTCGCCGATCTCGCGGTCGTCGTTGGCCGAGATCGTCCCGACCTGCGCGATCTCCGCATTGGTCGAGACCTTTTTGGAGACCGCCTTGATGTCGTTGACAACCCATTCCACGGCCATGTCGATGCCGCGCTTCAAATCCATCGGGTTCATGCCGGCGGCAACCGCCTTCGATCCCTCGCGCACGATCGCCTGGGCCAGCACCGTCGCGGTCGTCGTGCCGTCGCCGGCTTGATCGCTGGTGCGGGTGGCGACCTCCTTGACCATCTGCGCGCCCATGTTCTCGAACCGGTCGGAAAGCTCGATCTCCTTGGCGACCGTCACCCCATCCTTGGTGATGCGCGGCGCACCGTAGGATTTGTCGAGAACGACGTTGCGGCCCTTCGGGCCGAGCGTCACCTTGACCGCATTGGCGAGAACGTCGATGCCGCGCAGCATGCGGTCGCGCGCGTCGCCATCAAATCTGACTTCCTTGGCAGCCATGTTCGATATCCTTCGGTTAAGCGGCTTTCTTGGCTGCGACGGCCTGATCGAGCACGCCCATGATGTCGGATTCCTTCATGATCATCAGATCCTCGCCGTCGAGCTTGACCTCCGAGCCCGACCATTTCCCGAACAGCACGCGGTCGCCGTTCTTGACCTCGAGCGGGTGCACCTTGCCGTCCTCGGCGCGAAGGCCCGGCCCGACGGCGACCACCTCACCCTCGGTCGGCTTTTCCTGGGCCGTGTCGGGAATAAAGATGCCGCCGGCGGACTTCGCCTCCGGCTCGACGCGGCGGACCAGGACGCGGTCCTGCAACGGACGCAGCTTCATCGACGGTCTCCTCGGACCAGAATTTGCGGGATGGCTGGCACTGTCGGAACGCGAGTGCCAACGCGTATTCCGCTACGTGGGGCGTCAGCCTGCGAAATACAACCGTACATGACTCGGGATTCGTAAACTAAGATAGGAAAATTAGCGGACGCACGTAAATTTTGCGCCCGTTATCATACCGATTTATAAAGTACTATATTTCTTGCCGATATTTGAAGACAGCCCGATTACGGCGACCTGTTTACGGTGACGGCTTGCTCAATCGTGGCGGATCGCAGCGATGACCGATATCGGCATCGGCGAGCCGGCTTGGCGCTCGCTTCGGAAGGCGCTCGAGCCGCCTGATCGGCGATACACCTGTTAAGGATGATTTAAGATTGACCGTTGACGGGCCGATCGGATATACAGCGTCAATCCAACAGCGAAGCGGTTAACAATGACGCAGCATAAATGGCTCGCGGGCGGTATCGCTGTCGCGATATCGACAATGGCGGCCTCGGCTCAGGCGACGATCGTCACGCACGCTCGGCCGAATACAGTTCCGACTCTGCTAACATCGACCGTTCCGGGCGTGGTCGTCGACACCTTCGACGCCGATACTGTCGGAAATCAGGCTGCGAACTTTACTCCGGCCACCGGCTCGATCCCCGGCGGCGGCGTGGTCGCGGCCGGCGGCAACCCAAGCGCCTACGCCGCGCCGGTCGCCGACGCCACCCGGTTTTACGCCGTCGCCTTCAACCCTGCGCCGGGGCCGATAACCCCTGCGTCGGACCTGTTTTCAGTGCCCGGCGCGACGCCGCAAAACTACTTCGGACTGTATTGGGGCTCGATCGACGCCTACAACACCATCACGTTCCTGCTGAACGGCGCGCCGCTCGCCGGCGGCGTCTTCACCGGCGCGGACTTTTCCCCCGCCGACGGCAACCAGACCGCAGCGGCCACGAACGAATACGTCGATTTCTTCTTCTCCGGAGGCCAAGCCTACAATCAGGTCTCGTTCAGCACCTCGCAGCTGAATTTCGAGTTTGACAACATGGCCTATGGCGCGATCCCCGAGCCCGGCTCGCTGGCGCTGCTGGCCGCCGGCCTGCTCGGCTTTGGCGTGCTTGCTCGCCGGCGGCTGATCAACGGCTCGCCCGAACCGATCGGAGCTGCGGGCGCCTGACGCCGGTCGCCGCGCCCGCGCCGCCGCGAGGGCGGGCGCGTGGCCGGGGGGCGATCGGGGCCGGGGCGGGTTACGGCGAATTCACGACCGCGACATCCCGCCGTAATGATCGCAGTCCATCTCCTCGATGCCGAATCATCGGCTTTTGCGAGGAAGAACAAAATGGCCGGGCCTTTCGTCCCCGACATCGATTTGCCGCCGATCGACACGCCGCGCTGGTCGCCGCAGCGCAAGGCGTTGGTCGTCAAGGCCGTGCGCAGCGGCTCGATCAGCCGCGACGACGCATGCCGCCGCTATCAGCTCTCGACCGACGAATTTCTCTCCTGGCAGCGCGGCGCCGAGGCGCACGGCCTGGCCGGGCTGAGCGTCACCCGGCTGCAGCTGTTTCGCGCCGCCCCGGCGCGCAACCGCGCTCCTCGTATGACGCCGCCTGCCGCGACGGCGTCCTGACGCGGCGGGCTTTTGCAGCCCGACCATTCGGCTGACGCGGCCCGCATCCCGGCCGCCGCGGCGCATCCGCGCCGCGCCCCGCAAAGCGACTTGAATCCAACCTCCCGATGGGTAGTGATGCGGCGGCGGACCGCTCGGTTCCGCCCGACCGCTGGAGGCCGCCAATGGTCTCGCTCGCTCAGCTTATCGTCTGGATCATCGTCGGCCTGATTGGCGGGAGCCTCGCCGGGCTGCTCATCAAGGGCGAACGCAAGGGTTTTGGCGTCGCCCGAAACCTGGCGCTGGGCCTCGTCGGCGCCTTTGTCGGCGGGCTGTTGTTCCGCGCGCTGGGGCTGCTGCCCGCGCTCGACCGGGTCACGATCTCGTTGCGCGATGTCATCGCCGCGATCGTCGGGTCGCTGCTCGTCCTGCTCGCGCTGTGGCTGTGGCAGCGCTGGCGCCGCGCGGCCTGAGCGCCCGTCACCCGCGCGGGGCGCAGGCTCGGATCGCGGCCTCGAACCTGGCCTTGGCGCCGGGGCCGCGGGCGAACGGGCTCAGGATCGGCAGCTCGATGCCGGATCGCCGGTAGGCCTCGACCCGCTCGCGACACTCCTCGGGCGTGCCGGCGACGCTGGCGGCGTCGATCATCGCGTCGCTGACCGCGCGCTCGGCCGCCGCGCGGTCGCCGCGCGACCAGGCCGCGGCGACCGCCGCCGCCTCCGCGGCGAAGCCATGCTCGACCATCAGCCGGTTGTAGCGCGGGAAGAAGCCGGCATAAAAGGCGAGCCCCGGCCGCAGCATGTCGAGCGCCTCGCGACGGCTCGGGGCGACGGCGGTCGGCAGCAGCGAGGCGACCTCGATCCGGCTCGGATCCCGGCCGACCCTGTTGGCCCCTTCGGCCAGCCGCTCCCTGACGGGCGCCGCCGTCGCCAGCGAGCTGCGCGTCAGGATCACGCCGTCGGCGATCTCGCCGCACAGGGCGAGCATCCTGGGGAAAACCGCCGACAGGTAGATCGGCAGGCTCGGGCGCTGCGGCGTGAACCACAAATCGAACCCCTCGATCCTGACGGTCTGGCCGGCGTAGCTGACCTCGCCGTCGCGCAGCAGCGCGCGGATGATCGCGACGAACTCGCGCACGCGGGTCAGGGGCTTGCCGTAGGGCGCGCCGTGCTCCCGCTCGACCTGAACCTTGTGGCTCGACCCCAGCCCCAGGATGAAGCGGCCGCCGGAAATATCGTCGACGCTCGCCGCCGCCATCGCGATCGTCGGAGCGGTGCGGACAAAGACGCTGGTGATCGCGGTCCCCAGCCGGATCGTCGAGGTTTGCGCGGCGCACGCGGCCAGCACCGCGAACTGGTCCCCGCCATGCCCTTCGGCGACCCAGGCCGACTCGTAGCCGAGCGCTTCGGCGAGCCTGACGCACTCGACGATCTCGCGCGGGCTGGCGCCGCCCGAGAACGCGATCCCGATCCTGCTCATCGCCGTCCCTCCCTCCGACAACCCCAGGGCCTCCGACAAACCGGGGCCGGTCGATCATCGCATATCGGACGAGGCCAACCCCATTGCGGTTTGCCGGGCCATCGGCCACAACCGGCGCTTTCGCGGGCGGGAGCGTCGCCGATGCCGCTGCTGGCGGGGTTGCGGGTGGTTCAGCTCGGCGACGGATTGGCCGCTGCCGTCTGCGGCCGCCTCTTCGCCGATGTCGGCGCCGGCGTCGTCTGCGTCGGCCCCGACGGCTCGACCCCGCTCGCGCAATATCTGAACCACGCCAAGCCGGTCGCCGCCGGCGATCCCGCGCCGGCGATCGCCGCGGCCGAGCTGATCGTGTGCGAAGGCCGGCCGCGCGACCTGCGCTCCCGCCGGCATGACGCGCCGAGCCTGCGCCGGCTCAACAGGGCGGCGGCGCTCGTATTGATCTCGCCCTTCGGGCAGACCGGGCCCAAGGCGGACGATCCGGCCTCGGACCTGACATTGCTCTTTTCGAGCGGCGTCGCCCGGCTGTTGACCGGGCAGGTCGACGACCTCGAGGAAGCGCCGATCCGTCCGGTCGGCAGGCAGTCCGCCTTCATCGGCGGGCTCGCCGCGGCCTGCGCCGGCATGCATGCGGTCTTGGCCGCCGGACCCGGCGCCGTCATCGACGTATCGCTCGAGGAGGCGCTGGCGACGATGGCGGTCGGCGAGCTGGCCAATGCCGGCCTGCACGGCCGCAGCCGGCCGCGCCGGCGGGTGGCGGACGGCAACGGCGCCACCGTCGCGATCCTGCCGGCGCGCGACGGCTACGCCGCGATCTCGCCGCGCGAGGACCGCCAATGGGCGTCGTGGCTCGAGGTGATGGGCTCGCCGGCCTGGGGCGCCGACCCGCGCTTCGCCAAAAAATCCGACCGGGTCGCCAACTGGGATGCGCTTTATGCGCTGATGTCCGCGTGGAGCCGGGGGCGCGACAAGCAGCAGATCGCCGATGCGGCCCAGGCCGCCCACGTGCCGAGCTTCCCGCTGCGCGAGCCGGCCGAGCAGCTTGCCTCGCCGCAGCTGCGGCATCGCGGCTTCTGGCGCGCGGTCGAGATCGGCGGGCGGCGGGTCGAGGCCCCGGGGCCGCCTTTCGGGCTGCGGCTCGCGGCCGGCCCCCGCCGCGAGGAGCGCGCTCGCGGGCCGCTGCCGCTTTCCGGGATCCGCGTCCTCGATTTCAGCTGGGTCATCGCCGGTCCGACCGCGACGCGCTATCTGGCGGCGATGGGGGCCGAGGTGATCAAGGTCGAGGCCCCCGGCCGCGGCGATCCGGGCCGCGCCTCCGACCTGCACACCGTCCTCGGCCAGGCCAAGCGCAGTGTCGTCCTCGACCTCAAAAACCCCGAGGCGGCCGAGCTCGCGCGCGGCTTGGCGGCCGCATCCGACGTGCTGATCGAGAATTTCGCGACCGGGGTCATGGACCGGCTGGGCCTCGGCGCAGCGCAATTGGGCGCGCTCAACCCCGGCCTTGTCTACGTCTCGGCCTCGGGCCTCGGCCGGGCCGGGCCGGAGGCGCGGGCGGTCGCCTACGGCACCTTGCTGCAATGCTATGCCGGCTTCGCCGGGCTCAACCGCCACCCCGACGCCGCGCCGCGGGTCGGCTTCGCCTGGCTCGACCCGATGTGCGGGCTGATGCTCGCCTTCATCGCCGCCGCGGCGCTGTGGCGCCGGCGAGCCACCGGCGATGTCGCCCGCATCGATTTCTCGATGATCGAGGCGATGCTGTGGACGATGGCCGAGCCGTTGCTGGCGACCCAGCTCGACGCACCGCCCCGGCCGCGGGGCAACGAGGCTGCCGGCTGCGCCCCGCACAACGCCTATCGCTGCGCCGGCGACGACGCCTGGATCGCCCTCGCCGTCGCCGACCAGGAAGAATGGCGACGCCTGTGCGCCCTCGCGCCCGCGCTGTCGCCGCTGTCCGGGCTCGATCTTCCCGGGCGCGTCGCCCGCCGCGCCGAGATCGACGCGGCGCTCGCCGCCTGGCTGCGGCCTCGGCCGGCCGAGGCCGCAGCCGCGCAACTGTCGGCCGCCGGCATCCCGTCGGCGGCCCTGGCCGCCTCGCTCGATCTGGCCGCCGGCGGCCATCTGCGAGAGCGCGGCTTCTGGGACGCGCACGGCGCCGGCGTTCTTCCCGGTCTGCCGTGGCGTGCGAGCTTCGGCCGCGCCGCCGCCCCGGCCCCGGACCTTGGGGTCGACACCGAGGCAGTTCTGAAGGAAGTGCTCGACCTGTCCGGCAGTGAGATTGCAGGGCTGCGCCGGTCGGGCGCGTTCGGATAAGGGGTCACGACAGCGCGCGCAGGTCGTCGCGCAGATCGGCCGGGTTGGGACGGGTGACGAGGCGCTCGATCCCGGCGTGCGTCTCCCGCCAGATCGGCACAGCCGCGGCCAGCATCTCCCGCCCGGCCGGGGTCAGCCTCAGGCGACGGCTGCGCTTGTCGGCGTCGTCGACCGTCACCTGCACCAGCCCGCGCCGCTCCAGCGGCTTCAAGTTCGCGGTCAGCGTGGTGCGGTCCATGGCCAGCCCGTCGGACACCGCCCCGATGCCCGGCGGCTGCGGCCGGTTCAAGGACATCAGCAGCGAAAACTGGCCGTTGGTCAGCCCCAGCGGGCGAAACGCCGCGTCGAAGCGCCGCGCCACCGCCCGCGCCGCCCGCCGCAGGTGAAGACACAGGCAGGCGTCGCGAACCTCGCGGGCAGTTTCGGGGGGGATCTCGATGGTGCTTGACATGACGCCATTATGTTGATATCAACGTTATTAGTCAAGGCGAAACCGCGGCAGGCGCCAGCGGCGATCCAGCCACACGACAACCCAGCCAAAGGAACGCGCGATGCAGTTGAACCCCTACCTGACCTTTGACGGCCAGTGCGAGGCCGCCTTTAAATTCTACCAGAAGGTGCTGGGCGGCGACATCGTGGCGATGATCCCGCATGAGGGATCGCCCGCGGCGGAGCACGTGCCGCCCGAATGGCGCAGCAAGATCATGCATGCCCGCCTCGCCATCGGCGACAGGGTGCTGATGGGCTCCGACGCCCCGCCCGACCGCCGCGAGCCGATGAAGGGCTTTTCGGTGACCCTCGGCGTCGACGACCCCGCCGAGGCCGAGCGTGTCTTTCACGCCCTGGCCGAAGGGGGCGCGGTGTGCATGCCGATCCAGAAGACCTTCTGGGCCGAGCGCTTCGGCATGTGCACCGACCGCTTCGGCACCCCCTGGATGGTCAACTGCGAGCCGCCGGCCTAGAGCAGTTCCCGATCAGATAGAGCGGCCGATCTGGAGAGGCTCTGTCAATGCCTCTTTCCGCTGGATGAGCGACCGCGCATGCGGCCGGCGTGGGTCCCGGCTTTCGCCGGGACAGCGGGAGCAGCCTCATCGGATCACAGTTTCCGATCGAGTTGACCCTGTTTTTAAGAGATTGTCATTGCGAGGAGCGCATCGCGCGACGAAGCAATCTCGACCGGACGAGCCCCTGTCGGCCCGAGATTGCTTCGCGGAGCCTGTCCTCGGGCGGCGCAGCGCGCCGACCCGTGGGCTCGCAATGACAATCACGCGACTTGCTCCAGCCGCGGCCGGGGGGGCTTGCCGGGATCGAGCCTCGACCCGGAGCGGGGTTCAGCCGCCGGCGATCGTCGGCCACAGGGCCTCGGCGCCGGACGCCGTCACCGCTCTGCCGAGCGCCTGCGACCAGTGGCTTTCGTCGCCGAGCTCGTCGCGCCACGACCACAGCCGGCGGGTCAGGCGGTGCAGCCGGTGCTCGTGGGTGAAGCCGATGGCGCCATGCGTCTGGTGGGCGATCTCGGCGACCTTGCCGGCGGCCTCGCCGGCGCGGATCTTGGCGGCGGCGACGGCGAGGCCGGCCGAGGGGCGCGCGGCCGCCACCGCGGCGGCGGCGCTCTCGACCGCGACCAGCGCTGCCGCGGTCTCCTCGGCGAGCAACGCCAATTGCTGCTGGATCGCCTGGAACCTGGCGATCGGGCGGCCGAATTGGATGCGGTCGTTGGCATAGCCGGTCGACAGCGCCAGCGCCGCCTCCATCGCCCCCGCCATTTGCGCCGCCCGAAACAGCGCGCCGAGCCGCTGCGCCGCCTGACGGTCGATCCCGCTCGGCAATTGGTGCGCGGCGAGCCCCGGCCCGGCCGCGGCGAGATGGTCGCGCGGCTCGCCGGCGAGGTTCTTGCCGGCCTCGAAGCGCGCGCTGCCGACGGCGATCGCCTGATCCGCGATCAGCACCACCGCGGCCGCCGCCCGGCCCCACGGGACATGCCCCGCCTGCCCGGAGACGGCGGCGCCGTCGAAGCTCAGCTGGTCCTCGGGCTCGACCGGCGCCACGGTCAGCGGCCCGGCCGGCGGCTCGACCCCGCCGGCGCGGCACAGCCAGCGGGCGAGCATGGTTTCGGGAAGCGGGATCGGAGCGGCGTGATAGCCGGCGGCGCGCAGGATCGTCGCCGCCTCGACCGCGCCCGACGGTCCGTCGGCGAGGACATCGCCATAGCCCGCCGCCTCGACCGCCCGCCACAGCGCCTCGGGCCATATGCCCGTTTCGGCCTCGTCCAGGACCCTCGCGGTGACGAGGTCGCCGAACAGCCGCATCGCGCTGTCGTAGAGGATCGTGTCGGCCATGCTCCGGCCCGTCACCGCAGCCCGAGGCCGCGGGCGATGATGCCGCGCAGGATTTCGCGGGTGCCGCCGCGCAGGGTCCAGGAGGGCGCGTGCAGGACCGCCTCGGCGAGGACCTCCTCGAAGCGGTCGCCGGCGGTCGCGGCGGCGGCCCGGCGCCAGCAGGCGCGCCAGCTCCGGGACCTCGCGCTCGAAGGCGTTGCCGAGATCCTTGACCAGTGCTGCTTCGAGGTTCGGGGTCTCGCCCGCCTGCAGCATGCCGGCGATCGACAGCGACATCCGCCGCAGGGTCCACAGATGCGCCGTCATCCGCCCGACCGCGCGGGCGACCTCGGGCTCGGCGTCGGCGCCGGCGCGGCGGACCAGCTCGGCCAGCACCTGAAACGAGCTGATGAAGCGCTCGAGCCCGCTGCGCTCGAACGCCAATTCGCTGGTCACCTGCCGCCACCCCTCGCCTTCGCGGCCGACCAGCCGGCCCGCCGGGACAAACGCGTGGTCGATCACGACCTCGTTGAAATCATGGTCGCCGGCCAGATTGATGATCGGCCTGATCGTGACCCCCGGCGCGTGCAGGTCGAGGATCAGCTGGCTCAGCCCGGCATGGCGGTCGGCTTCGGCGGGCGCGGTGCGCACCAAGGTGATCGCGTAATGCGATTCATGCGCGTAGCTCGTCCACACCTTGGCCCCGGTGACCTCCCAGCCGCCGTCGACCGCGACCGCGCGGGTGCGCACCGAGGCCAGGTCCGAGCCGACATCGGGCTCGCTCATCCCGATGCAGAAATAGATTTCGCCGCGCGCGATGCCGGGCAGAAACTCCTGCCGCTGCTCCTCGCTGCCGTAGCGCAGCATCAAGGGCGCGCTCTGCCGGTCGGCGATCCAATGCGCGCCGACCGGGGCGCCGGCCGCCAGCAATTCCTCGGTCACGACATAGCGTTCGAGCATGCTGCGCCCGCCGCCCCCATACTCTTTGGGCCAAGTCATGCCGATCCAGCCGCGCGCGCCCAGCCGCCGGCTGAATTCGGCCGAGCGGTGGACCAGGAAATCGCTGTTCGGGACCCAGCGCCCGGCCGCCAGCTCTTCGGCGATGAAGGCGCGCACCTCGGCCCGCAACGCCTCGCATTCCGGCGGCAGCTCGATCGGGTCGAAGCGAAAGACGCTCATCGCCCGCCGACGATACGCCGCCCCGGCGCGGCGTTACAACTGTTCCGCCAGCCGTTGCAGCAGCGCCTGCGCCGCGGCCGGGGCGCGGATTTTGGCGCCGTTGATGAAATAGACGAAGCAATCGCGCTCACCCTGCGCCGCCAGCTCGCGGAATTCGTGGGCCCACGCGTCGAGAGTGTCCGGCGGATAGCCGGCGGGCTCCTCGGCGGCGCAGCGCCGCAGCCGGGCATAGACGAAATCGCCGGTGATCTCGCGGCTCGGGAAATTGTCGTCGTCGACCATCGCGAGGGTCACACGATGTCGCCGCAGCAGGTCGAGGATCGGCTGGGGAACGCCGCCGCGGGCGCGGATCTCGACCACGTGCCGCAACGGGCGGCCGTCGATCTCGCGCGGCAGCAGCTCGAAAAAGGCGGCGAAGGCCTCCTCGTCGATCGCCCCCCGCGGCGGGAATTGCCACAGGATCGGGCCGAGCTTTTCGCGTAATTCCAGCAGGCCGCTGGCGAAAAAGCGGTCGAGCGCCGGGCCGATCGCGCCGAGGTCGCGGCGATGCGTCAAAAAGCGCGGCCCTTTCAGCGAAAAGACGAAATCGTCCGGCGTCTCGTCGCGCCAGCGGCGATAGCTCGCCGGCTTCTGCAAGCCGTAGAAGGTGCCGTTGACCTCGATCGCGGTGACGTGCCGGCTGGCGTAGCCGAGCTCCTCGGCCTGACGCAGGCCCGGCGGATAGAAAGCCCCGCGCCAAGGCGGAAAGACCCAGCCGCCGATGCCGACGCGGACTTTGCCTGGCATCAGACGATGTCTTCGAGATCGACGTTGAGCGCCGCGGCGAGCTTCTTGATGGTTTCGATCGTGCCGTTGCGCTCGCCGTTCTCGAGCTGAGACAGATGCCCCTTGGCAATGCCGGTATTTCCGGCGAGCCCGGCAAGGGTCATCTTGCGGTGCTCACGCCAGATCCTGATAGGGCTTTCGCCGGCGAGCAGGCGGTCGACGAGCTCGATCGGGAGGCTTTCCTCGCCGCGCGTGCGGGCACAGGCGGCGGCGGCGGCCGCATCCTCGAGCGCCTCGTCGTAATCGTCGACTGTCATCATCACGAACTCGGCGGGGTCGTCTTCACTCACGATCTCCGCTTCAGGGATTCTATCCCGCAGATAACTCCTCACCGCCGCGGCGTCTTCTCCGCCCGCCCGGATCCGCGCCTTTAGGTGCTCTCTCATCGATATGCGCCTCCTCTGGGCGCGATCTCGAACACTCGAACGACACCGGCAGCGCGATCGAGAATATACGATACGCGCCAATCGCCAACTCGCAGTCGAAACCCTTCCGAGACCCCCCGCAAGGGTCGGAGGTTGTTGCTTGGCGCCCGAGGATCGGCCGCGACCCGCCCGATCGCCTGGCGGATATCTCGCGCTTTCGCCGGCTGCATGCGACGAAGAGCCCTCAACGCTTCGCGCCCGATTTCAATTTTCAAGGCGCCCTGTTCGCAAGCTGCGAACTGGCTGTCAACCCAGCCCCACCGCGCCACAGCCACGGCGGATGGGAGGTCCGGCGCCACCGGGAAAAGACGGGCCGCCGATCCCGACGCGGATCCCCATGCAACACAGCCCTTCTTTTGAACGGGTTCAATCCGGGCGAGCGCGAACCGATATCATTGTCAGGCCTTTATTCCAAGGATCAGCCATGAGGATGCAAACGACGGCGCGGCGCTCTGCGGCGAGACCGACCGTCAGGACGGTCGAGCGCATCGGGCGCGGCACGCCGGCAAGCGACGGCGCCGGCGTGCGGCTCAGCCGCATCATCGGCACGCCGGCGCTGCCCGACCTCGACCCGTTCCTGCTCTTCGACGAGTTCCGCTCCGAGGACGCCTCGGACTATGTGGCGGGCTTCCCGGACCATCCGCACCGCGGCTTCGAGACCGTCACCTACATGCTCGCCGGCCGGATGCGGCACGCCGACAACCGCGGCAATGTCGGCCTGTTGCGGCCGGGCAGCGCGCAGTGGATGACCGCCGGTCGCGGCATCGTCCATTCCGAGATGCCGGAGCAGGAGAACGGGCTGCTGTGGGGGCTACAGCTCTGGGTCAACCTGCCGGCGGCGGACAAGATGACCGCGCCCCGCTATCAGGACATCGAGCCCGAGGCGATCCCGACGGTCATGCTCGACGACGGCGTCCAGGTCAGGGTCGTCGCCGGCGAGGTTGGCGGCCTGCGCGGGCCGGTCGAGGGCGTCGCCACCGACCCGACCTACCTCGACGTATCGTTGCCGGCCGCGGCGAGCTTTTCCTACAACCTGCCGCCGGACTATGCCGCCTTCGCCTATGTGCTCGAGGGCGCGGCCCGGATCGGCGCCGAGACGGTCCGTCGCGGCGAGCTCGCTGTGCTCGGGGCCGGCGACGAGATCACGGCAGCAGCCGACGGGTCGGACCCCGCCCGGCTCATCCTGGTCGCCGGCCGGCCGTTGCGCGAGCCGATCGCCAAATACGGCCCCTTCGTGATGAACACCGAGGCCGAGCTGCAGCAGGCTTTCGCCGACTATCGCGCCGGCCGCTTCTGACCAGCGCCGTCTCGTCCAGGCGGGGAACATCGCGTCACACCGGGCACTCGGCTGGTGACCGTCTCCTCTTGTTCCAAATTCCGGAACATGCGATGATGTTTAGTGATCATCGTCGGTTTCGACATCGTCGCCGCCCTGATCGAACGTGAAAGGCGGGTCCGGCCCGCGCAGGGCAGAACCCTTGACCGTAGGATTGCCGCCTGGAAGCAGGAAGTCGAGCGGGCGGCGTGGAAAAGGCCAACGGATGTGAAAGCTATTTATGGCACCGCCGATGTGGTCGGGAACAGCCGGATCGTGTTCGACATTTGCGGGAATAACTACCGCCTGGTCGTGCAATTCAATTATGGCGCCGGCGTGGCTCGTATACGGTTTGCCGGCGCCCATCGCGAGTATGACAGCATAGATGCGGCGAAGGTGTGAGACATGCTTCATCCTATAAGGACATCCGCCGACCATAAGGCCGCGCTGCTTCGCATCGACGAGCTCATGGCTGCCGAACAAGGGTCTCCGGAAGCGGCCGAATTGGAGGTGCTCGGCATCCTGGTCGAACGCTGGGAACGCTCCGCATTCCCGATCGATCCCCCGTCGCCAATCGACGCCATCCTCTTTCGCATGGAGCAGATGGGCTATACCCAGACCGACCTCGCCGCACTGCTCGGCAGCCGCAGCCGGGCTTCCGAGATCATGCACGGGTCGATCAAGCGACTGTCGCTGACGATGATCCGTCGCCTGCACGGGCAGTGGCATATCCCAGCCGAAGCCCTGATCCGCGAGGCTGCCTAGATCGACTTGATGCGGCGCACCTTTATAGCGGGCCGCTTCTGACGGCGCGGTCATTCCGGCAGCGGGATGAAC
This sequence comes from uncultured Alphaproteobacteria bacterium, assembly GCA_963716115.1. Classification (GTDB taxonomy): domain Bacteria; phylum Pseudomonadota; class Alphaproteobacteria; order ATCC43930; family CGMCC-115725; genus AP-15. The sequence goes on along the minus strand of CAVQSZ010000006.1, from coordinate 357,070 downwards.
TCGGTCTCGTCCGGAACCGGGTCGAAGCGCCCCGCCCGCCAATCTTCCTTGGCCTGTTCGATCCGATCCGGGCTCGACGAGACGAAGTTCCACCACAGGTGGCGCGGCCCGTCCAATCGCGCGCCGCCGAGCAGCATCAGCCGTGATCGCCGGACGGCGGTGATCGGGATCGTGTCGCCGGGCCGGAACACCAGCAGGCGCGGCGCGGCGAACCGCACGCCGGCGATCTCGACCTCGCCGTCGACGATATAGGCCGCGCGCTCCTCGCAGTCGGCGTCGAAGGGGGCGCTCGCCCCGGCATCGAGCGTCAGGTCGACGTAGAGCCAGTCGGAGAGCCGCTCGACCGGCGAGGCGGCGCCAAAGGCCGACCCGGCGATGACCCGCGCGCGCATGCCGCGGTTCTCGACCACCGGCAGCCGGTCGGCGGCGATATGCTGAAACGAGGGTGCGGCCTCCTCCTGCGCGCGGGGCAGCGCCACCCAGCTCTGCAGCCCGAACAATTCGTGGCCGGCCTGGCGCAGCGCCGGCGGGGTGCGCTCGGAATGGGCGATGCCGCGTCCCGCCGTCATCAGGTTCAAGGCGCCGGGCAGGATTTCCTGGACGTTGCCGAGGCTGTCGCGGTGCAGGACGCACCCTTTGAGCAGATAGGTGACGGTGGCGAGGCCGATATGCGGATGCGGCCGCACGTCCATGCCGCGGCCGGCGGGAAACCGGACCGGACCCAGATGGTCGAAAAAAATGAACGGGCCGACCATTTGCCGCCGGCGATGCGGCAGCGCGCGACGCACCTCGAACCCGCCGAGGTCGCGCGGCCTCGGCTCGATCGCCATCTCCAGCGCGGCGCAGGAGCGCATGTCGCCGAGAACGGGCTCCTCCGACGGCGTCCAGCTCATGATCTCACCTCACCTCGGGCGTGCTCGAAGGCGCTCCTCGGCCAGGCGAGGCCGTAATGCTCGCGCAGGGTGCCGCCCGCGTATTCGGTGCGGAACAGACCGCGCCGCTGCAACAGCGGGATCACCTCGGCGCTGAACGCGTCGAGCTGCGCCGGCAGCAGCGGCGGCATGATGTTGAAGCCGTCGGCAGCGCCGTCGGAAAACCAATCCTCGATCAGATCGGCGATCTGCTCGGGCGCGCCGGCGGTGACGAAATGGCCGCGGGCGCCGGCGAGGTAGCCCAGCAATTGCCGCAAGGTCGGGCGGTCGCGCCGCACCAAATTCAGGATCACCTCGGTGCGGCTGCGCGCCGCCTCGACCGTAGCCGGGGTCGGGGAAATCCTCCGGCGCGAGCGCGCGGTCCAACGGCAGGTGCGAGAAATCATGCCCGCCGAACCGGCCGGAAAGCCGCTTGCGCCCGATTTCCGGGTCGGCGAGGTCGTCGACCTCGCGCGCCAGCCGCTGCGCCTCGGCTTCGGTCGAGCCGATCATCGCGCTGAGGCCGGGCAGGATCAGCACCTGATCGGGCCGCCGCCCCTCGGCCGCCGCCAGCCTTTTCAGATCGGCGTAGAATTCCTGCGCCGTCCGCTTTCTCGACATGGGCGGTGAAGACCGCGTCGGCATGGCGCGCGGCAAAGCGGCGGCCGGCATCGGACGAGCCCGCCTGCACCAGCACCGGCCGCCCCTGCGGGCAGCGCGGCAGGTTCAACGGCCCGGCCACCTGGTAGAAGTCGCCGCGGTGGTTGATCGGCCGGATGCGGTCGGCGCGCGCATAGCGCCCGCCGGCGCGGTCGTCGACGACCGCGTCCGCCGCCCAGCTGTCCCACAGCGCCTTGACCACGGCCATGAACTCCTCGCCGCGGGCATAGCGGTCGGCGTGGCTGACCTGTCCCGCGCCGCCGAAATTGCGCGCCGCCGTGGCCAGCCACGAGGTGACGATGTTCCAGGCGGCGCGCCCGTTGCTGATGTGGTCGAGCGAGGCGAACTGCCGCGCCAGGTTGAAGGGCTCGGTATAGGTGGTCGAGGCCGTGGCGATCATCCCGATGCGGCTCGTCGCGACCGCCACCGCCGCCAGCACGGTCACCGGCTCGAGCCAGGTGCGCGCCGCTTGCGCCTACGTCCTCGCCGAGCGCCAGCTGGTCGGCGATAAAGACCGAGTCGAACAGCGCCGCCTCGGCCCGCTGCGCCAGATCCTGGTAATAGCGGATGTCGGTCAGCGCCAATGGCGAGGCCGCCGGATGGCGCCACGACGCCTCGTGATGGCCGCGGCTGTGGAAAAACAGGTTGAGGTGCAATTGCCGCTGCATGGCGTCGTTCCCGGACTTGGGCCTGCTCTGCGCTCGCGAGCCGGCAGAGCCTATGCGCTGTTTGTCAGGCCAGGCAAGATCTCTGCCCGAGGGCGCCGCCTTGACGGCATTCCGACATATCGATATTGATATCGATATGTAAGTCAGGTGGTCATGGCCACGCAACAGCTGCTCGTGCACCTTCCCGAAGCGCTGGTTCGCCGGTTCAGGCGAGCGGTCGCCCCGCGGCTGCGCAGCAAATTCGTCGAACAGCTGTTGGATCAGGCGCTGCCGCCGGATGAGGTCAGCGACAGCGACCCCCTCTACCAGGCGGCCCTCGCGGTGGAGCGTGACGAAGCCCTGGCCGCCGAGATGGCCGAATGGGAAACGGCGACCGTCGACGATGGCTTTCAATCCGAGCCTCGGCGGAAGCCCGGCCCGTTTTGGCGTCCGGATCATCTGTCGGCGGGCTCGACATGCCGGCCCATGCAACCTCAGACACCCCTTGCCCGGACCTGATCCGGGCATCCACGTCCTTGCGGCAGCCGAAAACAAAGACGTGGATGCGCGGATCAAGTCCGCGCAAGACAACTTCGAGTTGTCTTCTGGTGAGCCCAGACATGCGTAGATCGCGCCAACGATTTCCCCGGACAGCCTAGCGCCTTCGCCGGAATGGCGAATAACCAGACTCGGAGCTGGCGGGCGGCGGATTGCCGGGGCGGGGTCAGCCCCGGCTGGCGCCGATATGAGCGATCGCGTCGACCTCGACCTTGAGCGAGGGGTCGGCCAGCGCCGCGACCTGCACCAGGGTCGATACCGGAAAATTGCCGGTGAAGGCCTCGCGCCGGGCCTGCCACACCTTCTCGCGCTGCCTGATGTCGGTGACGAAGATCGTCACCTTGACGATGTCGGCCATCGTCCCGCCGGCGGCTTCGACAAGCTGGCGGATCTTGGCGAAGATCGCCCTCGCCTGCTCGTATTCGTCGCCCCCGGCCCCCGCTTGGCCGGCGGCGCGGGCAGTCATCCCGGCGATATAGGCGATGCCGCCCGCCACCAGGCAGTTCGACCAGGTTCCGGCCGGCGGCTCGGGCACGGCGGGGCTGGTGGCGCGCACGATGCTGCTCATAGGCTCGGCTCCTCCTCAACGAACGCCCGAGCTTACCCTCCCGCGAAACCGGCCGGAACCGCCTTGCGCCGGGCTCAGCCGAGCTTGGCGCGCAGCAGCGGCAACACGCGCTCGGCGTAGAGCTTCAGAAAGCGCGGCTGGTCGGGGCCGGGGGCGTGGAAGACGAGGTGGGTGAAGCCGAGCTCGACATAGGGCCGGATCTTGGCGAGCTGCTCCTCGGGATCGGCCGAGACGATCCAGCGGCTGGCGGCCCGGTCGAGCGGCAGAGCTTCGGCGAGGCGCTCCATTTCGATCGGGTCCTCGACGCTGACCTTTTCCTCGGGCGTCAGCGCCAGCGCCGCCCAATGCCGCGTATCCTCCTTGGCGCGCACCGGGTCGGTGTCGAACGACACCTTGACCTCGATCATCCGCTCGAGATCGGCATTGGTTCGGCCGGCCCTCGCCAACCCTTCGTCGACCTTCCCCGACAGGTCGGTATAGAGCTGGGGGTTCTTGCCGCTGGTGCAGATGAACCCCTCGGCGATCTGGCCGGCCATCACCGCGGCGAGCGGGCCGGACGCGGCGATCCAGATCGGCACCTTATGCTCGGGCCTGTCGTAGATCGTGGCGTTGGCGGTGCGGTAGAACTGGCCCTCGAAGCTGACCCGGTCTTCGGTCCACAATTTGTTGATCAGCCGCACCGCCTCGCGCAGGCGGTCGCGCCGCTCCTTCGCTCCCGGCCATTTGATGCCGGTCGCCGGGACCTCGTTCAAGGACTTGCCGGTGCCCACGCCCAGCACCACCCGGCCTGGGAACATCGCGCCGAGCGTGCCGAAGGCCTGCGCCACGATCGAGGGGTGGTAGCGGAAGGTCGGGGTGGCGACGCTGGCGCCGATCGTTACCCGACGGGTCCGCGCGCCGAGAGCGCCGAGCCAGGCGAGCGAATTCGGCGCATGGCCGCCGGTATGCTTCCACGGCTGGAAATGATCGCTGACAAAGACCGAGTTGAACCCGACCTCCTCGGCCAGGCAGGAAAACTCCAGCAGCTCGCGCGGCCCGAACTGCTCGGCCGACGCCTTGTATCCGAGCTTCAGCACGGCTGGCTCCTTTTCATCGGATTGGTCCGAGGAAGACTACGCCTTCGCCAGCGCATCCTCGCGGAAGCGGCGCATGTTGGCGATCATCTCCTCGGCGGTGGCCCCGGCGAAGCCGAAATCGACATGGGCGACGCCGAAATCGCGGAACGCCCGCAGATCGCCGACGATTTCCGCGGTCTCGCCGGAGAACAGCCGCCGCTCGCCGTCGTCGGCCCGCGCCGGCAGCGCCTTGCCCCAGGACGAGACGCGGTAGGCCAGCGCGACCTGCGCCGGGTCGCGCCCGGCCTCGCGGGTCAGCCGCCGCAGCCGCTCGACCCCCGACGCGAGCCGCTGCATCGAATCGAGCCGGTGCTGCGGGTTCGTGCCGATCGGGTACCAGGCGTCGCCGAGCCGTGCGGTGCGGCGCAATGCCGGCCCGCTCTCGCCGCCGACCCAGATCGGCGGGTGCGGCTTCTGGACCGGCTTGGGGGCGAACAGGATATTGGCGAAATTGACGTATTTGCCGGCGAAGCGCGGCTCCTCCTTGGTCCACAGCTCGCGGCAGGCGAGGAGGTACTCGTCGGTGACCGCGCCGCGCTCGGGGAAGGGCGGCAGCCCCAGCGCCTCGAACTCCTCCTTCATCCAGCCGGCGCCGACGCCGAAGGTAAACCGGCCCTTCGACAACACGTCGATCGTCGCCAGCATTTTGGCCAGCAGCACCGCCGGGCGGTGCGGGACCACGGTGACCGAGGTGACCAGGCGCAGCCGCGAGGTCTTGCCGGCGACAAACGCCACCGTCGTCAGCTGCTCGTGCCGGTCGACGCGCGAGCCGCTGGGGAATTCGCCGGTGTCGCTGTAGGGGTATTTCGCCTCGATGTCGCGCGGGATCACGACGTGGTCGCTGAACGAGGCGAAGTCGTACCCGATCGCCTCGCCCTCGGCTGCGATGCGCGCCACATTGTCGGGCGACGACAGCGGCCCGGCGACCGGCAGGCTGAACCCGAACTGCATCTTCTGGCTCCCGGCATGATTCGTCCGATCCGCCACGGTAGCAGGCCGAGGGACATTTGGCTCGGAGGGAATATGATCGCGATCGGCGCCGCGGCCGGCGCGGCGGGGAGCCGCGCCCTTATCCGAGATGAGGCAATTTTGTGGTCGGCCTCGGTCGGGCCGCAGCCACGATGCATCGATTCGATGAGCTGCCAGTTTCATAAAACACGAAAAACCGTATTATGAGTTCTATTGGTTGTATCGTGGTTTATCCATGAGGATATTGGATCGTATTGATCCGCCGCCGGATCGACGGCCGTTACCTTGATTTACAAAAATTTACGTCACGCCGCCGGCCCCAAGGCTCATGCTTCCAGCTCGCAACGCCGGCAAATCGGGAGATCGGCTTGGACAGCATCGAGCATACCGCGTGGGCGGGCGAGGCCGTGCCCGATTTTCTGGAAGGCGCCGCTGTCGGGGCGGCCGACGCGGCGCGGCGCCATCTCGCGATCGTCGACCAAAGCCGGTTGCGCCGCGACTGCCTCAAGCTCGCGCTCGGTATGCAGCCCCGGCGCTGGCGGGTGACCGATGTCGCCGGGGCGGCGGAGCTGGCGGGGCTGATGCGGCAGGGCGAGGGGTTCGCGGTGATCCTGCTCGGCGCCGGCCACTGCGAGCAGATCGAGCTTGACGACCTGAAGCTGCTCGCCGACGCGGCGCCCCACACCCCGATCCTGGTCGCCGCCGATTGCAACGACCCGGAGCGGGCGCACGCGATCCTTCGCGCCGGCGCCCGCGGCTTCCTGCCGGCCAGCCTCAGCCTCAAGGTTCTGGTCGCGGCCCTCGAGCGGGTGCGCGCCGGCGGCACCTATGTGCCGTTGGCGCTGAGCGAGCCGGCCCCGGCGGCGCGGCCGCGGCCGGCGGCGGATGCGCCGTGGCGCGAGCTGACCCGCCGCCAGCGCGATGTCCTGGCGCTGATCTCGGAAGGCAAGTCGAACAAGCTGATCGCCGACGCGCTGACCATGTCGGAAAGCACGGTCAAGGCGCACGTCAAGCAGATCATCAAGCGGCTTCAGGTGGCCAACCGCACCCAGGCCGCGCTGCTCGCGACCGCCGGCACAAGGCGCGACCGCACGTCGCGGCCGTTCGACGCAAGGACTATTGTCGCGGCCTAGCGGGCGAGCCTACTCTTCGGCGCGGCGCGAGCGCCGGAAGGCGCGGCCGGCTGAGGAGGCTGCAACCCATGTCCGACCGCGCCGTGATCCCCGTCTCCGCCCATCCGCAGATCGGCAAGATCGACGAGGCCGAGTACTTCCGGCTGTACCGGCGATCGCTCGCCGACCCGGACGGGTTTTGGGGCGAGCACGGCAGGCGGCTCGATTGGATCAAGCCTTACGCCAAGATCCGCAGCGGCTCGTTCGCGGGCGACGCGCGCATCGCCTGGTACGAGGACGGGACGCTCAACGCCTCCTACAATTGCGTCGACCGCCATCTCGCCCGCCGCGCCGGGCAGACCGCGATCCTGTGGGAAGGCGACGATCCCGGCCAGTCCCGCCGCATCACCTACCGCGAGCTGCACGAAGCGGTGTGCCGCTTCGCCAACGTCCTGAAGTCGCGCGGGGTCAAGAAGGGCGACCGGGTCACGATCTATCTGCCGATGATCCCCGAGATCGCGGTGGCGATGCTGGCCTGCGCCCGCATCGGCGCGGTTCACTCGGTCGTGTTCGGCGGCTTTTCGCCCGACAGCCTGGCCGGGCGCATCCTCGATTGCCGCTCGACGGTGCTGATCACCGCCGACGAGGGCCGGCGCGGCGGCCGCCCGGTGCCGCTCAAGCGCAATGCCGACGCCGCCCTCAAAAGCTGCCCGGACGTGCGCGACGTGATCGTCGTGCGCAACACCGGCGGGGCGATCGACTGGGCCGAGGGCCGCGACATCTGGTATCACGACGCCTGCGCCGCCGCCTCGCCCGACTGTCCGCCCTCTGAGATGTCGGCCGAGGACCCGCTCTTCATCCTCTACACCTCGGGCTCGACCGGGCAGCCGAAGGGTGTGCTGCACACCACCGGCGGCTATCTCGTCTATGTGTCGATGACCCACGAATACGTCTTCGACTACCGCGACGGCGAGGTCTACTGGTGCACCGCCGATGTCGGCTGGGTCACCGGGCACAGCTACATCGTCTACGGGCCGCTCGCCAACGGCGCCACCACCTTGATGTTCGAGGGCGTGCCCAACTACCCCGACCCGTCGCGCTTCTGGCAGGTCGTCGACAAGCACGACGTGCGCATCTTCTACACCGCGCCGACCGCGATCCGGGCGCTGATGCGCGAGGGCGAGGACTATGTCCGGCGCACCAGCCGGCGCTCCCTGCGCCTGCTCGGCTCGGTCGGCGAGCCGATCAACCCCGAGGCCTGGCTGTGGTATTACGACCACGTCGGCGAAGAGCGCTGCCCGATCGTCGACACCTGGTGGCAGACCGAGACCGGCGGCATCCTGATCACCCCGCTCCCTGGCGCGACGCCGCTGAAGCCGGGCTCGGCGACGCGGCCGTTCTTCGGGGTCGAGCCGGTCATCATCGACAATGACGGCAACCTGGTCGAGGGTACCGGCGAAGGCAACCTCTGCCTCGCCCGGCCGTGGCCCGGGATCATGCGGACCGTGTTCGGCGACCATCCGCGGTTCATTTCGACCTATCTGTCGGCCTATCCGGGGCGTTATTTCACCGGCGACGGAGCGCGCCGCGACGCCGACGGCTTTTACTGGCTGACCGGGCGCGTCGACGACGTGATCAACGTCGCCGGCCACCGTCTCGGCACCGCCGAGATCGAGAGCGCGCTCGTCGCCCATCCCAAGGTCGCCGAGGCCGCGGTCGTCGGCTTCCCGCACGACATCAAGGGCCAGGGCATCTACGCCTATGTGACCTTGAAGGTCAGCGAAGCGCCGAGCGACGACCTGAGCCGGGAGCTCGTCTCGTGGGTGCGTCGGGAGATCAGCCCGATCGCCGCCCCCGACCTCTTGCAATGGGCGCCGAGCCTGCCCAAGACCCGGTCCGGCAAGATCATGCGCCGGATTTTGCGCAAGATCGCCGCCAACGAGCACGACGCCTTGGGCGACGTCTCGACCCTCGCCGACCCCACCGTCGTCGAGGAGCTCGTCGACAACCGGATGAACCGCGCCTCCTGACCCGCGCGCGCCCTCCCTCGCCCCGCTTGCGTCGAGAGGGTCGGGGTGAGGTGCGACAGCGCACGCTGCGGTGTGCGATCTCAAAGCCCGAGCTGCAGGCAAATCGCCAGCTCGACCGCCATGTCCTGCGGGCTCAGCTCCGCGCCGGGGCGGGCTTCGAGGCTCATCGGCGATGTCTCCGCGAGATTTTCAACCCAGTTCCCGGCCTCCCGCTCGTGCTCCTCGTCGGCGGCCATGCCTGATAGCCCTCGGCCAAATCGCGCTGCAATACATGCGGGCGGGCAAGGTCGTTCAGGAAGCGGCTGATCCGGCGCCGCCCGACCACATTGTGCAGGCCGTCATAGACCTCGTCATCGATCGTGATCGTCAGCTTTTTCGACATGACCGCCCTCCGCAACACGTAGAGTACGTGGAAATCCTGAAAAACTTTCGGGTCGAGTGTGAGCTGCTTCACACATCCCGGCCGATCGCGTCCTTTACTGATAGGGTCAGCAAGCGGGATCTGGGAGGATATCGCCATGGCATGCCGTCGGATTCAGGTGGTTTTCGCCGCCGCAGCGCTGTTCGCGTTGTCGGTTCCAGCTGGCGCGCGCGCGGACGCCGGCGCCGCAAAGCCGGTCGAGGAGGTCGATTTCGCGATCTCCTGCGGCTCGGCCGTGCAGCCGGCGTTCCGGCACGCGGTGTGGACCCTGCACTCGTTCTGGTACCCCGAGGCGCTGAAGGAGTTCACCGCGGTCGCCGAAGCCGAGCCCGGCTGCGCCATGGCCTATTGGGGCATCGCGATGAGCCATTGGTACCCGCTGTGGTATCCGCCGCCCCCGGCCGGCGCTGAAGGCGGGCTCGGAGGCGGTGGCGATGGCGATGGCGGCGCCGACCAAGACCGAGCGCGAGCAGGCCTACATCGCCGCGATCGCGGCCTTCTACCGCGACAACGACAAGCTCGACCACCGCACCCGCGCCGTCGCCTACGAGAAGGCGATGGAGCAGGTCTATCTGAGCTATCCGGAGGACCGCGAGGCCGCGGTGTTCTATGCGCTGGCGCTCGACACGACCGCGCTGCCGACCGACAAGACCTATGCCAATCAAAAGAAGGCGGCGCAGATCCTCAACAAGGTCTGGAAGGAAGAGCCGAACCATCCCGGCGTCGTGCATTACCTGATCCACAGCGACGATTCGGCGCAATTTGCCGCAGGCGGGGCTGGACGCGGCGATCTGCTACGCCAAGATCGCGCCCGACGTGCCGCATGCGCTGCACATGCCCTCGCACATCTTCACCCGGCTCGGCATGTGGCAGCAATCGATCGACTCGAACCGCGCCGCAGAAAAAGCGGCGCTCGCCTATGTCCAAAATACCCTCGGGCCGGGCGGCTACGACAGCAACACCGTCCATGCCATGGATTATCTCGAATACGCCTATCTGCAGACCGCGCAGGACGGCCCGGCCAAAGCGGTGGTCGACGAGCTGACCAGCTTTCGCCAGAGCGCCGGCGCGAACCTGCCCACCGCTTACGCCGTCGCGGCGATCCCGGTGCGCTTACGCGCTCGAACGCCGCGACTGGCCGGCCGCCGCTTCGCTGACGGCGCCGGCGATCGGGTTCCCGCTCGAACATTTCCCGTGGGCCGAGGCGATGATCTCCTACGCCCGCGCGCTCGGCGACGCGCGCACCGGGAACATTGCCGGCGCCCAGGCGGAGATCGCCAAGCTGCAATCGCTCGAAGACAAGCTGAAGGGCAAGGACACGTACTGGGCCAACCAGATCGAGGTCCAGCGCCTGGGAGCCGCCGGCATCCTCGCCCATGTCCAGGGCGACGACGCAGAAGGCGGTCGAGCTGGCGCGCGCCGCGGCCGATCTCGACGCGACGATGGACAAGCACCCGGCCACCCCGGCCTCGGTGCTCCCGGCGCGCGAGCTGCTCGCCGACCTGCTGCTCGAAATCAACCAGCCCGCCGCGGCGTTGAAGGAATACGCGGAGGTGCTGCGCACCGACCCCAACCGCTTCCGCAGCCTCCTCGGCAAGGCCCGCGCCGCCAAGCAGGCGGGCGACGCCGACGCCGCGCGCGACGCCTATCAAAAGCTGGTGGCGCTGAGCAAGCCCAGCGCGCCCGAGCGCCCCGAGCTGGCCGAGGCCAAGGCCTTTCTGACGAATTGACGGGTCATCGGCGCGTGACGGCGAGGTTGGGCAAGAACTGAGACGAAGGGCTGCAAAGCGGTCCTACGCCCTTCGAGACGCGCCCTGTTGGGCGCTCCTCAGGATGAGGGTGGATCTTTGATGGCATTAGAAATGCCTCATCCTGAGGAGGCCGCGCAAAGCGGCCGTCTCGAAGGACGCACGGCGCCGATTCAGCGCCTTCCCGCCAGCAGCCAATCGAGCAGGTTCCAGCGGGGGCGGCGCTCGGCCCGCGGCTTCAGCTTGATCCAATAGTCGAGCTGGGCGGCGCGGAAGCCGTCGCTGGCCTTGAGCTCCAGCCATTGGTCGAGATATTGCCGGAAACCCTCGGCTCCCGGCGGCAGCATATAGGCAAGGAGGATCGGGCTGCCGGTGTCGGCCGGCTGGACCGCGGTAAAGCCGGGATGGGCCTCGGCCCAGGCGCCGGCCTGCTCCAGGGTCCAGATCGCCCCGTCGACCCGGCCGGCGATCCGCGGCAGGACGCTGTAGTTCGGCACGATTTCGATCGCGGCGTTCGGAAACAGCCGCTTCAGCATCGGCGCGAGCACCGGGTCGTCGAACACCGCCAGCCGCAGCTTCGGCAGCGCGAGGATGGCGCGGCGGTCAAGAAAGCCCGCAGCGCGGGCGGACGGCACGATCAACGCGACCGGGCTTTGATAGTAGGAGTGGGAAACCGTCAACGTCTTCAGCCGGTCGTCGGTCACATAAATGCCGGCCATCGCCAGATCGAACCGCCGCCGGATCAGATCGTCGGCCAGCTCCTGCCAGGCGAACGGGACGAGATCGAGCCTGACGTTGAGGTCGCGCGCCAGCCGATAGGCGTAGGAGATGTCGTAGCCGACCAGCTCGCCCCGGTCGTTCCAATAGCTGAACGGGATCACGTTGGGATTGTAGCCGACCCGCAGCACGCCGCTCTGCTGGATCGCCGACAAGGTCGGGGCGGCGTCTGCGGGCTCGAGATCGCCGGCGTCGCGGCGCAGCGTGACCTGCAAGCCTTTGACGAGCTGCGGGTCGAGGGTCAACGGCAGCAGCGCGTTGGCAGCCTGGGGCAGCAGCAGGGGCCGCAGCGCCGCGCCGCCCAGCGCCACCGCGGCGAGCAGCCCGAGGCTCGCCGCCAAGCGAGCCCGACAGCCGCAGCCTTCGGGGCCGCAGCCGGCGAAAATAGACGAGCGGGACCAGGATCGTGGCGAACCCGAAGCCCATCACCGACAGCGCGACCTGGCCGTAGCGCGTCACCGTCCAGGTTTCGAGAAAGAGATCGAGCACATCCGACGGCAGCCGCAGCCAGCCGGCGAGAAAGGCGACCCCGTCGACGGTCGCGGTCGGCGAGCCGAAGCCCGACAGCAATGTCCAGAACGGGAGCAGCAGCTGCTCGCCGGTCGTCAGCCGCGCATGATGCACAAACGCCGCATAGAGCATCAGGAGATAGAGAAAGTAGTTGCCGAGCTGCGCCAGGACATAGCTCAAGGACAGGCTCGCCTGGATGATGTCGGCGCGCTCCTCGCCTGCCGGGCAGCCGGCGCGGGCGGCGACCTCCTCGGCCGCCTTCTGCACAAAGGGCAGCGCGACGACCGACAGGGTCGTCACCAGCGCCAGCACGAAGGCCGGCCGCAGCTCCCGCAGGATCTCGCGGTAGCCGACCGGGGCCACCGCGGCGAGCACCGCCGGCAATACGACAAAGGCGAGCAGCAAGGTCCCGATCAGAAAGAGGCCGACATAGAGCAGGAGCCCGCCCATCCGATCCGGCTGGATCGTCCCGGCGGCGGCGGCAAAGAGCGCGAAGACGCCGATCGGCGCCAGCCGCACGATCCAGCCCCAGATCGTGACGCTGGCGATTTTGACCGCTTCGAGGATCTCGAACAGCGCCGATTTGTTTTGGATCGCCTGCATCGCGACGCCGTAGACGATGGCGAAGATCACCACCGCCGGGACGAAATTCCGGCCCAGCGCCTCGAACACGTTGGCCGGGATCAACAGGTCGAGGAAGCCCGTGTGCTGCTGCGCGGTCGCCGGCGTCAGCACGCTCGGCGGCGGCGGCGCGGGGATGGCGCGCGACAGCAGCCAGATGGCGCCGAAGGTGACCGACCACATGAACAAATAGACGCCCCAGCTGGCGGCGAGCAGCCGTCGCGCCATCGCCGGCTTCAGCCGCCCGAGCCCCCAGAGCAGCGAGCACAAGAGATAGGGGTAGACCGCCACCTGCAGCATCATCGCGTAGGCCGAGCCCACCGGCTTCAGGATCGCGGTGCGCTCGCCGAGCGCCACGCCGGCGAGGATCCCGGCGGCGGCGCCGATCAGGATCCAGACCGGCAGCCCGATCGAACGAATGATCCGGCTCGCCGACCGCGCGGAGGCTGCTTCGCCGCCGAGGCGCGAGCTAGCCCAGCGCATGGCGCAGCCGGCGCCCGGCGACGACGAGCATGGCCAGATCGGGCGTCGCGGCGGCGCGCAGCTCGCGGGCGAGCGCTTCCACCGGCGCCAGCCCCGCCGCGGCGCCGGCGCTCCAGGCGGCGACCGGGTCGGGCGCCGCGGCGCTGTCGCCCGCCAGGATGCGCGACGCCAGATCGGCCTGCAGCGCGTCGACATCGTCGACCGTCGCCTCGACCGCCAGCTTTTGCCATGAGGTGTCGGCCGGCAGCCGGCGCGCGGCGGCGCGCAGCTCGTCGAGCGCGAATTGCGCGCCGACGCCCCAGTAGACGCGGGCGGCGAGGTCGAGCGGCCGGCCCGAGCGCGCGGCGAGGTCGGCGATCTCCAGCGCGAAGGCGAGAAAGCCCGCGCCGCCGACGCGGGCGGCGATGTCCTCGGGCGCGCCGGCCTCGCGCCAGCGCCGGGCGCGCTCGGCGAGGAGATCGCGGTCGCGGACCGGCAACAGCTCGCCAAGCCGGGCGGCGAGGCCGCGGGCGCTCGGCCCAAGCGCCGCGATTTCGCGGCCGAGGTCGAGCCGGCGGGCGCGGAGCAGCCAGGCGGCGGCGTGCTCGACGAGCCCGGCGACCGCGATCAGCATCGCCGTCTGCGCCGGCGCGGGGACCTTGTTGTCGAGCGCCTCGATCGCCGCCCATAACGGGCGCAGCCCGAAGACATCGCGCACGATCAGATAGGCGCGCGCCGCCTCCGCCGCCGGGCGCCCGGTCCGCGCCTGCATGTCATGGACAAAAGTGACGCCGGCGCGGTTGACGAGGTCGTTGGCGACGACCGTGGCGACAATCTCCCGGCGCAGCGGGTGGGCGGCGATCCCGGGGCCGAGCCGGTCGCGCAGCGCCTTCGGGAAATAGCCGCGCAGCTCGTCGGCAAGCTCCGCGGCGTCGGGCAGGTCGGAGCGCAGCAACTCCTCGTCGAGCGACATCTTGGCGTAGGCCAGCAGGATCGCCAGCTCGGGCCGGACCAGGCCGCGCCCGTGCGCGGCCCGCCGCGCGATCGTCTCGTCGTCGGGCAGGAATTCGAGCGCCCGGTCGAGGCGGCCGGCACGCTCAAGCTCGTGGATCAGCCGCAGCTGCCGGTCGAGGTCTGAGAGGCCGCGCGCCTCGGCGAGCGACAGCGCCTGGCCCTGCAGGTAATTGTCGCGCAGCACCAGGGCGGCCACGTCCCCGGTCATGCCGGCCAGCAGCGCCTCGCGCTCGTCGGCCGCGAGCGCGCCCGAGGCGATCGCGCGGTCGACCATGATCTTGATGTTGACCTCGTGGTCCGACAGGTCGACCCCGCCGGAATTGTCGATCGCGTCGGTGTCGATCCGGCCGCCGGCGAGCGCATAGGCGACCCGGCCGCGCTGGGTGACGCCGAGATTGGCGCCCTCGCCGACCACCTTGGCCCGGATTTCGTCGCCATTGATGCGCAGCGCGTCGTTGGCGTGGTCGCCGACCTGGGCATGACTTTCGTCGGGGGCCTTGACGAAGGCGCCGATGCCGCCGAACCACAACAGGTCGACGGGTGCGGCGAGCATCTTGCGGATCAGCTCGGCCGGGGTCAGATGGTCCGCCTCGATCGCAAAGGCGCGCTTGATCTGCGGGCTGATCTCGATCGACTTGGCGCCGCGCTCGAAGACGCCGCCGCCCGATGAGATCAGCGCGCGGTCGTAATCGGCCCAGCTCGACCGCCGCAGCCCGAACAGGCGCAGCCGCTCGGCAAAGCCGCGCGCCGCATCGGGCGCGGGGTCGATGAAGACGTGGCGATGGTCGAACGCCCCGATCAGCTTCAGGCGCGGCGAGCGCAGCATGCCGTTGCCGAACACGTCGCCCGACATGTCGCCGACCCCGACCGCGGTGATCTCGCCGTTCTCGAGGTCGCGCCCGAGCTCGCGGAAATGACGCTTGACGAGCTCCCAGGCGCCGCGCGCGGTGATGCCGACCGCCTTGTGGTCGTAGCCGGCCGAGCCGCCGGAGGCGAACGCGTCGCCGAGCCAGAACCCGTATTCGGCGGAGATCGCGTTGGCGTGGTCGGAGAACGTCGCCGTCCCCTTGTCGGCCGCGACGACCAGATAGGGGTCGTCGCCGTCGTGCCGGACCACCCGCGGCGGCGGGACGATCTGATGGCCCGCGGCGTCGGCGTCGGCGATGTTGTCGGTCAGGTCGAGGAGGCCGCGGATCAAGGTGCGGTAGCACTCGACCGCCTCGCTCCCGAGCCGCTCGCGGGAGGCGGGCGGCTGCTTGACGATGAAGCCGCCCTTCGACCCGACCGGGACGATGACCGCGTTCTTGACCGTCTGCGCCTTCATCAGGCCCAGGATCTCGGTGCGAAAATCCTCTCGCCGGTCGGACCAGCGGATGCCGCCGCGCGCCACCCGGCCGGCGCGCATGTGCACCCCCTCGACCCGCGGGCTGTAGACATAGATCTCGAACAACGGCCGCGGCAGCGGCATCAGCTCGATCTCGCCGCTGGCGAGCTTGACCGAGAGGTAGGGCTTGGGCTCGCCCGAGGGCAGAAGCTGGTAGTAGTTCGTGCGCACCGTCTTCAGGACGAGGGTCAGGTAGTTGCGCAGGATCAGGTCTTCGTCGAGGCTGGCGACGGCGTCGAGGGCATGGTCGACGGCCTGGATTTCGGCCATCGCGGCGAGCGAGCGATCGCCCGCATGCGCCGGATCGAAGCGGATCTCGAACAGCTGGACGAGACGCCGGGCGATCTCGGGATGGCCGCCGAGCGCGCCCTCCATGTAGGCTTGGCTGAAGGCGGTCCCGGACTGCCGCAAGAGCTTGGCGTAGAGCCGCAGGACCGTCACCTGCCGGGCCGAGAGGCCGGCAGCGAGGACCAGGCGGTTGAAGCCGTCGTTTTCGATCCTTCCGGTCCACGCCGCGACCAGCGCCTCCTCGAACCGGGCGCGGTCGGCCGCGGAATTGGCCGCCGCGACGGCGGGGCCGGCGAGCTGGAACTCGTGCACCCAGACCACGCCGCCATCCTCGGCGTCGATCCGGAAAGGCTCTTCGGCGACCACCCGCAAGCCCAGGTTTTCGAGGATCGGCAGCACGTCGGAAAGGACCGCCGGCTCCTTTGCCCGATAGAGGCGCAGGCCGCGCTCCCTGCCCTCGCCGCGGGGATGCAGCGAGGCCTCCAGCGGCGAGCCGGCCAGCACGGCCTCGATCCGGGGCAGGTCGGCGACCGCCTGGGCGGCGTCGGTGCGCGCCTGGTAGGCGACCGGGAACGCCTGGAGCGCGTGCAGCCGGGCCCGCGCCTCGGCTTCGCCGAACGCCGCCGCCGCCGCCTCTTCGAGGCGATCCGACCAGCTCCGCCCGGCCTCGGCCAGGCGCCCTTCCAGGGCCGCGACATCGACCGCGGGCACGGCGCCCCGCGTGGTGCGGATGATGAACTGGATCCGCGCCAGCACCGACTCGTCGAGGTGGGTGTAGAACGCGGAGAGCCGGCCGGCGAAGGCCTCGGCGAGGATCGCGCCGAAGCGCTGTCGCAGCGCCGTGTCGTAGCGCTCGCGCGGCGCGTAGACGAGGCACGAGACAAAGCGCTCCAGCGGGTCGCGGCGCACGAACAGCGCGATGCGCTGCCGCTCCTGCAGATTGAGGATGCCGATCGCGGTGTCGTAGAGCCAGTCCTCGTCGCCCTGGAACAGCTCCTCGCGCGGCAGCGACTCAAGAATATGCAGCAGCGCCTTGCCGTCGTGGCTGGTCGGCGAGAACCCGGCGCGCTCGACCACGCGCCGGACCTTGAGGCGCAGCAGCGGGATCGAGCGCGGGCTGCGGCTGTAGGCGAGCGAGGTGAACAGCCCGAGGAAGAGCCGGACGCCGACCACCTCGCCGCTCGCGGCGAACCGCCGGACCCCGACCGCGTCCATGTGCGCGGTGCGATGAACCGTCGCCCGGCGGTTCGATTTGGTGACGACCAGGAGCTCGCGGCGGCGCACGAAATCCTGCACGTCGGACGGCAGCGCCGACAGGTTGCGCAGCCCGCCGAACACCGGGTAGTCGGGATCGCGCAACAGCCCGAGCGCCGGCCGGGCCGGCTCGGCCGCCCCTTCGAAGACGTATTCGCGATAGCCGAGAAAGGTGAAGTTGTCGTCGGCGAGCCAGCGCAGAAAATCCTGCGCCTCGGAGCGCTGCGCCGGGGGCACGGGCGGCGGCGCGGCGGCCAGCTCGTCGCGCGCCTCGCGCAGCACGTCGCGCATCGCCTGCCAATCGGTCACCGCCGCGCGCACATCGGCCACCGCGCCGGTCAGCATTTGCGCCAGGCGCGCCAGGCTGGCCGGGTCGGCCTCGCGCGAGATCGCGATCTGCATCCAGGATTCGCTCGGTCCCGAGGCCGCGGGCGGCGCGACTTCGCGAAGCTGGCCGCCGCCGTCGCGGGCCACCCTCAGGATCGGGTGAATGACGAGGCGGACCACCCGGTCGCCGGCATTGATCGCGCCGGTCACCGAATCAACCAGAAACGGCATGTCGTCGTTGACGATCTCGACGATCGTATGCGGCGACGACCAGCCGTCGACGCTCGGGTCGGGGTTGAAGACGCGGACCTTGGCCCGGCCGGGGCGGCGGCGCTGGGCCAGGCGCCACAGCGAGAGCGCGCCGCCGCTCAGGTCGCGGGGGCTGCGTCCGGCGAGGTCGGCGGGCGGCACGTGCCGATAGAATTCGGCAATGAAGCGTTGCGCCGCCGGCAGGTCGGCAAGGTCGAGGGTCTCGGCCGCAAGCGCCGACGCCTTCTCGACCAGCCTTGCCTTTTTCGTCTCGGTGGTGCCAGCCATCCCCGGTCCTCGCCTCTGACAAGCCGCGCCGCCGCGCCCGAGCAAGATGCTTAATGCGCCGACAGGCCTGGAAAGCCGGGCCGGCTTCGGCGATTATCGCCGCCGCACGCGGCCGGCCCGCCTGCGCGTCGATGCAAGCGTTTCGCACTCATGTCGGTTTATCCCACCCTTCGCCGCGGCGCGATCTATCTGTTGCCGCTCGCGGTGCTGGCGGTGGCGATCGCGGCGCGTCTGTTCGCGCCGGAGCTCCTCGAGCGGCTGTCGCTGATCACCTTCGACATCTATCAGCGCGCCGATCCGCGCGAGCCGGGGGAGGCGCCGATCCGCATCGTCGACATCGACGACAAGAGCCTTGCCGAGATCGGCCAGTGGCCGTGGCCGCGAACCGTCGTCGCCGAGCTCGTCGACAAGCTCGCGGCGGCCGGCGCGGCGGTCGTCGCCTTCGACATCGACTTCGCCGAGCCGGACCGGACCTCGCCCCAGCTCCTGGGGCCGCTGATCGCCCGCAACGGCGGCGGCGGCGCGGCCGAGCGGCTGCTGGCGGCGTTGCCCGATCCCGACCAGGCGTTGGCGGCGGCGTTGCGCACGGTCCCGGCGGTGACCGGCTTCATCCTGACCGAGCGCGGCGGGACGCGGCCGCCGGCGGAGAAGGCCGGCTTCGCCTTCGCCGGGCGCGACCCGCTAGGCCATGTCGAGGATTTCGCGGGGGCCGTGGCCGACCTGCCGATCATCGAGGCGGCGGCGGTCGGCAACGGGTTCCTCAACCAGCACGCCGATTGGGACCATGTCGTCCGCCGGGTGCCGCTGGTCTTGAAATTCCGCGGCCAGCCCTATCCCTCGCTCGTCGCCGAGGTGCTTCGCGTCGCGCTCGGCGGCAAAAGCTATGTCGGGCGCGCCGCCGGGGCCAGCGGCGAGAGCAGCTTTGGCGAGAGCACCGGATTGACCGCGATGCGCATCGGCCCGCTGACCGTGCCGACCGACGCCGCCGGGCGGGTGTGGCTGCATTACGCGCCGCGCCAGCCGGATCGGACGGTCTCCGCCGCCGATCTTCTGGCCGGGAAGATCGATCCCGCGCTGCTCAAGGGCCAGATCGTCCTGATCGGGACCTCGGCCGCCGGCGTGATCAACGATCAGCAGGCGACCCCGATCGGCCCGGACGTGCCCGGGGTCGAGATCCATGCCCAGCTGCTCGACGAGATCCTGCAGGGCTCGTTTCTGAACCGGCCCGATTGGGCGGTCGGGGCCGAGATCCTGTTCTCGCTGCTGGGCGGCGTCATCCTGATCCTTTGCCTGCCGCGGATCGGCGCCTTCCCCAGCGCCGTCCTCGGCGCGGCGGCCGCGGCCGCCGCGTTCGCGATCTCGTGGATCGCCTTCAAATACGCCCAGCTCCTGATCGACCCGATCTATCCGTGGGCCGTGCTGACGCTCGTCTATCTGGTGGCGACATTGCTCGGCCATCTGCGCACCGAGGCGCGCCAGCGCGAGATCCGCAGCGCCTTTTCCCGCTACATGTCGCCGCACTACGTCAACGAGCTGGCCGCGCATCCCGAAAAGCTGGTCCTCGGCGGCGAGATGCGGCAGATGACGATCATGTTCTGCGACATCCGCGGCTTCACCACCTTGGCCGAGGGGATGGACGCCAAGACCTTGACGCATTTCATGAACACGTTCCTGTCGCCGATGACCGAGATCATCACCGGGCACAAGGGGACCATCGACAAGTACATCGGCGACTGCATCATGGCGTTCTGGAACGCGCCGCTCGACGATCCCGACCACGCCCGGAACGCGCTGCGCGCCGCCCAGGCGATGCGCCGCCAGCTCGTCGAGCTCAACCGCGGCTGGGAGGCCGAGGCGCAGGCGGCGGAGAAGCCCTTCGCGCCGGTCCGCATGGGCATCGGCATCAACACCGGCGAATGCTGCGTCGGCAATTTCGGCTCGCTGCAGCATTTCGACTATTCGCTGCTCGGCGACCCGGTCAACGTCGCCGCGCGGCTCGAAAGCCTGGGCAAGCTCTACGGCGTCGATTTGATGATCGGCGAGGAGACGGCGCTGGGCCTCGACCGCTCCCGCCTGATCGAGGTCGACCTCGTCGCGGTCAAGGGCAAGACCCGCGCCGGCCATATCTACACGCTGCCGCCCGAGGAGGGGGAGGACGCGCAGCTCGCCGGCCCGCATTCGGCGCTCCTGACGGCGTACCGTCGGCAGGAATGGTCGACGGCGCTGCGCCTGCTCGATGACGGCCGGCTCGCTGCCGCCTGCCATCTCGCGCCGGTCTACGACCTCTACCGCCGGCGAATCGCGCACTTCCAGATCGAGGCCCCGCCGGCCGACTGGGACGGGGTCTACACCGCCGAGGAAAAATGACGCACGCCCGCTCAGACGCCCGATTTCGCGGCAGGAATCGCGATCGACGCCATATTTTGTGTCAGTTAGTAACAAAATGCCTTTATTCAAAGCGTCTTCTCGGCGATAATCGCGTCCGGGAGCACAAGGCATCGGGGATGAGACCCGCCACGGCGGCCGTTGTCGCCCAAGGAGCGTACCGGATGAGCATCAAGGAGTTCCATGTTTGCCGGCGCGGCCGCGAAGCGCGATGGGTGGTGACCCTCGGGAATGCCGTCTACGGCGCCTATCTCGATCGCGAGCAGGCGTTGCTCGACGCCGTCGACGCCGCCCGCGAGGCGATGCAGGCCGGCTGCGAGGCCCAGGTCTGGGTCAGGGATCAGGCGAGCACGGCAAGGGTGTTCTGAGCCCCGCCCGCGCCGGCGAGATCGAATTTCTCCGCGGTCAGCCGGCTGCCACTCGCCGCCGCGGCGCCTCACGCCGGGCGGCGCGCGAACCAGCAGATCGGGCGAGCCGCTTTTAGACACCGACCGGAATGTGACAAAGCCGGCATTGCCTGACAGCGAGTGCTTAGATGCATTCAGATGATTCAGCCCCATCGCCCTGTAGGATGGGTTGAGCGCAGCGAAACCCATCTGCTGCGGCGGTTGCGATGGGTTTCGCGATGCTCAACCCATCCTACATCTACTTTCTGCTGAGTCATGTGATTACGTCCGAACACTGAAATTCCGCCGACCCGCAGGTAGTCGGGCGCCACCGTGGGCCGTGCATTCAATCCACCGCGGCCAGCATTTCGGCGGTGACGAGGGTGACGCCCTCGTCGCTGCGGTAAAAGCGCCGCGCGTCCATCTCCGGATCCTCGCCGATCACCAGCCCTTCGGGGATGCGGCAGCCGCGGTCGACGACGACCTTGTCGAGGCGGGCGTGGCGGCCGACCTCGACATCGGGCAGCAGCACCGCCTCGCGGGCCTCGGCGTAGGAATTGAGCCGGCAGCTCGAAAACAACAGCGAGCGCCTGACCGTCGCGCCGGACACGATGCAGCCGCCCGACACCATCGAATCGACCGCCATGCCGCGCCGGTCCTCGTCGTCGAAGACGAATTTCGCCGGCGGCAATTGCTGCTGATAGGTCCAGATCGGCCAATTGGGATCGTAGATATCGAGCGAAGGAACCGGCGAGACGAGGTCGAGATTGGTCGCCCAATAGGCGTCGATGGTGCCGACGTCGCGCCAATAGGCCTCGGCCTCGGGTGTGGTCTTGACGCAGCTCTCCTCGAAGGAGTGAGCGACGGCGAGGCCGCGGCTCACCAGGCTCGGGATGATGTCCCGGCCGAAATCGTGGCTCGAGGCGAGGTCGCGGCCGTCGCGCTCGAGCTCGGCGTAGAGAAACTCGGCGGTGAAGACATAGACGCCCATGCTGACCAGCGCGCGGTCGGGCTTGCCGGCGATCGCCGGGGGGTTTGCCGGCTTTTCCAGAAAATCGACGATCCGCATCGAGTCGTCGACCGCCATGACCCCGAAGC
The DNA here is from genome assembly GCA_963716115.1 of uncultured Alphaproteobacteria bacterium. GTDB lineage: Bacteria > Pseudomonadota > Alphaproteobacteria > ATCC43930 > CGMCC-115725 > AP-15. The sequence continues at coordinate 335,288 of CAVQSZ010000006.1, read as the reverse complement.
CCGAGGCCTCCGCGAGCGGCGCCTCGATGCAGGCGACGGTGCAGTCGGCGCCCTTGTCGACGTGGTCGGCCAGCATGTTCGAGTAATCCATCTTGTAGATGTGGTCGCCCGCCAGGACTACGAAATATTGCGGCCCGGCCGCGCGCAGGATGTCGAAATTCTGGTACACCGCGTCGGCGGTGCCGCGGTACCAGGTCGCCTCGTCGAGCCGCTGCTGCGCCGGCAAGAGGTCGAGGAACTCGTTCATCTCCGGACGCAGAAAGGACCAGCCCATCTGCAGGTGGCGTAGGAGGCTGTGCGCCTTGTACTGGGTCAGGACGGTGATCCGCCGGACGCCGGAGTTCAGGCAGTTCGACAAGGTGAAGTCGATGATGCGGAACTTGCCGCCGAAGAACACCGCCGGCTTGGCGCGCCGGTCGGTCAGCTGCTTCAGCCGGCTGCCGCGGCCCCCGGCGAGAACCAGCGCCAGCGCGCGCCGCGCCAGCCTTTGTTGGATCCGAGCGCCCGACAGCATGTCCGCCTCCTGTCCTTGCGGCTGCGACGATCGGCATCATGCCCGATCCTGCCGGTCTTCGGCCAGCGTCGGGTCGGGCGCCTGCCATTGCCCGCATTGCGGCGCATCGGGCGCAGGCTTACGATCGCGCGACCAAAGCACCGGGCAGATCGAGCGAGCGACATCGGGATGGTCGAGGGACGCGCCGCCGAGCTGGCGCGGTTCGGGGTCGAGCCGGGATGGTCGTTCACGATCCGGCACCAGGTGCGCTGGAGCGAATGCGACCCGTTCGGGCACGCCAACCACCGCGCCTATTTCGAATGGTTCGAGGAGGCGCGCAACCGCTACCTCGAAGCGGTCGGGCTCGATGCGCTGTCGGCGGCGGCGCCGGGGCCGGTCATCGCCGAGACCGGCATCCGCTATGCTCGCCCGCTCGCCTACGCCGACCGGATCCTGGTCAGCGCCCGCACGGTCCGGCTCGGGCATACCAGCTTCGAGATGGAGTATGCGGTGTGGCGCCAAGGGCTCTGCGCGATCGGCAGGGCGGCGCTGATCCTGATGGTCAACGCCACCGGCGAGAAGACGCCGCTGCCGCAAACGCTGCGCCGGGCTATTCTGGCGCGCGAACCCGCCCTCGGCCAAGGATCCACCCAATGAACCGCGCCGTCATCGTCATCTGCGACAGCCTGCGGGACGATCTGATCACGCCCCGCGACGCCCCGTTCCTGTCCGATCTGGGGCGGCGATCGGCGCGCTTTGCCGCGCATTCGAGCGTGTTTCCGTCGACGACGCGAACCAGCGCCGCCTCGATCGCCACCGGCTGCCTGCCGGCGCGGCACGGGCTGCTCGGCAACACGATGGCGCTCGACGAGGGCGACGGGCTCATCTGCCTGTCGGTCGGCAAGCCCGATTTCCGCGACCGGCTGCACCGCGCCACCGGGCGCACCCTGCACATGCCGGCGATGGCCGAGCGGCTCGCCGGCGCCGGGCAGACCGCGATCGCCTTCTCCAACGTGTCGCCCGGGGCCGCCTATTTCCTCGATCCCGACGGCTACGGCTGGGTCTACAACGCCGCCGGCAGCTTCGGCCCCGGCCGCCGCCCGCTGCCGGAAGCCGAAGGGCTCGCGGTCGCCAAGGGCGCCGCGGGCGACGATGCGGTCGCCGAGCGCTTCTGCGCCGAGGTCTTGCGCGACCGCGCCCCGGCGCTGGCGCTCTTATGGCTGTCGGAGCCCGACTATACCGGCCACCATGCGCCGCTCGGCTCGCCGGCGCATTTGGCGGCGATCGCGAGCGCCGACGCCAATGTCCGCCGCGTCGCCGACACCGTCGCCGCACTCGACCCCGGCGGCGAGCGCATCCTCTTCGTCGTCGGCTCCGACCACGGCATGGAGACGGTCGACGAGACGATCGACCTCGACGGCCTCCTGGTCGAGGCCGGGCTGAAGCGCGGGCCGGGCTCGTCCGATGTCGTCGTGGCCCCGAACGGCACCGCGGCGCTCCTTTATTTCACCGAGCCCGAGGGCGCGCTCGTCGGGCGGGTCGTGCGGTTCCTCGAGGGCCAGCCCTGGGTCGGCCGCGTCTTTGCCGGGTCCGGCCTCGCCGCGGCCGGCCTGCCGACCGGCACGCCGGCGCGGATCGCGATCACGATGGCGGCCGACGACCGCGCCAACCCGCACGGCGTCGCCGGCCACAGCCACATCGTGCGCGACTCGCTCGAGCCGAAAGAGGTCACCGGCTTTGGCCAGCATGGCGGCCTCGGCGACAACGAGCAGCGGCCGTTCCTCTTTGTCTCGGGCGGCGGCTTTGCTCCCGGCGTCCGTCGCTGCCGCACCTCGCTCGTCGACATCGCGCCGACCGTGCTGCGGCATTTCGGCATGGCCACGGCCGGGATGGACGGCCGCGCCTTGCCGCGCCATGCGAGCGAGGAGCTGTGACCCCGACCGGATGCGGCTTAGAGGGCGTGTAGTCGGGATCACTAAGAACACTTCCGGAGGATGGTGCGATGGCGCGCAAGGAGCTGGCGGTCGACAGCGTGGCGGAGGCTTATCTGGCGCTGCTGGCCGAGCGCGGGGTCGAATGCCTGTTCGCCAACGCCGGCACCGATTTCGCCCCGCTGGTCGAGGCCCTCGCCAAGTCGGCCCGGACCGGCGCGCCGGCGCCGCGGCCGGTGCTGGCGACGCACGAGAACCTGGCGCTGTCGATGGCGCATGGCTGGGCGGTGGTCACCGGCCGCGTGCCGGCGGTCATGGTCCATGTCAGCGTCGGCACCGCCAACGCCGTGTGCGGCGTCTTCAACGCGGCCCGCGAGAATGTGCCGATGCTGGTCACCGCCGGACGCTCGCCCTTGACCGAGACCGGGCTCGCCGGCGCGCGCGACGTCTATATCCACTGGGCGCAGGAGATGTTCGACCAGGCCGGGATGGTGCGCGAGCTGGTCAAATGGGATTACGAATTGCGCAACGGCGAGCAGCTCGAAACCGTGGTCGACCGCGCGCTCGCGGTCGCCACCAGCGCGCCGGCCGGCCCGGTTTATCTGTCGCTGCCGCGCGAGGTGCTGGCGCTGCCGTTGCCGGGCTTCGCCTACGACGCCCCGTCGCGCCGCGTCGCCGCGGCCCCGCCCGGCCCCGACATGGGTGCGATCGAAGAGGCGGCGCGGATCCTCGCCGCGGCCGAGCACCCGCTGATCGTCACCGCCAGCGCCGGCCGCGACCCGGCCGCGGCAGCGGCGCTCGCTGATTTCGCCGGGCGCTTTGCGTTCCCGGTGGTGCAGCACCGGCCGCGCCACATGTCGCTCGCCGCCGACCATCCCTGCCATCTGGGCTACGACGCCACACCCTTTCTCGACGACGCCGACGCGATCCTGGTGCTCGAATGCGACGTGCCCTGGGTCCCGAGCCTCGCGGCGCCGGGCGCGGCCTGCAAGGTGATCCATCTCGGCGTCGACCCGCTGTTTCAGCGCTACCCGATCCGCGGCTTTCCGTGCGACGTTGCGATCGCCGCGGCGCCCGCGGCGGCGCTCGCCGCGCTCGGCGAGGCCATCGAGAAGCATGCCGGCAAGACGGCCGTCGCGGCGCGGCGGCGCCGGGTCGACGAGCGCCGCCAGGCCCAGCAGGCGGCGTGGCGGAAGACCCGCGACGCGGCGGCGGCGATGCGGCCGATCGACATGGCCTGGGCCAGCGCCTGCATCGCCCGCGCCAAGCCCGCCGACGCGATCCTGGTCAACGAATACACGCTGATGCCCGAGCATTGCGGCTCGACCCTGCCCGGCAGCTATTTCGCGTCGAGCCCGGCCTCGGGGCTCGGCTGGGGCGGCGGGGCCGCGCTCGGCGCGAAGCTCGCCGCGCCGGACCGGCCGGTGATCGCCGTCCTCGGCGACGGCTCGCATCTCTTCGGCAACCCGGTCGCGGTCCACCATGCCTCGGCGGCGCACGACCTGCCGGCGCTGTTCGTGGTCATGAACAATTCGATGTGGGGAGCGGTGCGCCGGGCGACCGCCGGCATGTACCCGCAGGGCGAGGCGATGCGCAGCAACAAGCCGCCGCTCATCGACCTCGACCGGCTCCCCGCCTTCGAACAGGTCTGCGCCGCCGCCGGCGGCTATGGCGAGCGGGTCGAGGACCCGGCGGCGCTGCCGGCCGCCCTCGACCGCGCGCTGCGGGCGGTCACCGTCGACAAGCGCCAAGCGCTGCTCAACGTGATCTGCCGCGGCCCGTGAGTTCCTCGGGCTTATATGTCAACAGGTTCGCCATTCCCGCGAAAGCGGGAACCCAGTGCTCCAAGGGCTCGACCGGTACCCCCTTGTTCATGCCAGGGGCAGGCTCTGGACCACCGCTTTCCCCACGGGACATGACCGTGGGCTGAAGGCGCACGGGGAGACGATTTCACACTGAGGTCGAGCCGCGGCGCGTTGTTGTCATTGCGACCCGCGGGCTTGACCCGCGGGGAAGCAATCTCGCGACGATAGAGGCTCGTCCGGTCGGGATTGCTTCGTGAGCCTTTGGCCCTGCGCCCACCGGCCTTCAATGCGCGGTGCGGCGGATCAGCCCGGCCCAGCGGTCGAGCACCGGCAGGATCTTGTCGCTCGCCTCCGAGGGCAGCATCACGACGGCGCGGGCGATGCCCATGTCGCGCCAGCGGGCGAGCTGGTCGGCGTCCTCGTCGGGGTTGAACATCGTGATCGGCAGGGTTTGCGGGTCGCGCCCGGCGTCGCGCGCCATCTGGCGGAACTGCTCCAGCGCGTCGACCGGGCTCGAGCCGGGCCGCCCGCCGATCGGGCACCAGCCGTCGCCGTAGCGGATCGCGCGCCGCGCCGCCTGCGGGAAGGCGCCGCCGACCAGGATCGGCGGATGCGGCTTCTGCACCGGCTTCGGCCAAGCCATCATCTCCGGGATATCGACCATGTCGCCGTGGTATTCGGCCTTCGGCTTGGTCCAGATCTCCTTCATCGCCTCGATCCGCTCGCGCATCAGCTTGAAGCGGGTCGCGAACACGGCGCCGTGGTCCTCCATCTCGTCGCGGTTCCAGCCGCCGCCGACCCCGAACAGAAAGCGGCCGTTCGAGACCTGGTCGACCGAGGCCACCAGCTTTGCGGTCTGGATCGGGTCGCGCTGCTGCACCAGGCACACCCCGGTCCCGAGCTTGAGCTTCGTCGTGGCGATCGCCGCCGCGGTCAGGCTGACGAACGGGTCCATCGCGTCGTAGTACCGCTTGGGCAATTCGCCGCCGCCCGGAAAGGGCGTCTTGCGCGAGGTCGGGATGTGCGAATGCTCGGGCGCCCACACCGACTCGAAACCCCGCTCCTCGAGCGCGCGGGCGAGGTCGACCGCCGAGATCGCGTAGTCGGTGAAGAACATCAAAACGCCGAAATCCATCTCCGCCCCTCCAGGTCTGCAAGCTTCCATCTGCCGGACGAGAGCTTAGAGCAATTTCCGATCGGGTTGCATCCCCCCTCACCCAGCTCCGGGTAAGGCTCGGCTTCGCCTCGCCAACCCTTCTCATCCCTCTCCCCCAGTGGGGGAGAGGGCAGGGTGAGGGGGCTGCTCGTACCGATGCGATCCGATCGAAAATCGTCTCAGCTTGTGGTTGCCGCGGTGTCGTCAGCCGCCGCTTCTGCAGCGGATCAGCAGGGAAATTTCTCCCTGCGGTTGAACAGGCATCCGTTCTCGGTTCACGATCGACCGCCAGCATGCGATGCCAGTGAGGCTATTTTGCGGTTGCCGCGATCAGCGCAGGCGGAAGTAGTGGACGCTGAACAGCTCGGCCGGGTCGGTCCAGGTGTCGACCGGGCGGAAGCCGGCGCGCGCCGCCAGCGCGCGAAACTCGGCGACCGCGTATTTATAGGAATACTCGGTGTGGATCAGCTCGCCGGCGGCAAAGCGGATGCGCCGCCCGGCGATCGCAACCTCTTGGTCGGCAAGGCTGCGGATGTAGATCTCGATCCGCCCGTCGGCCGCGTTGTAGCGCGCCACATGCTCGAAGCGGTCGATGTCGAGGTCGCCGTCGAGCTCGCGGTTGATCCGCTCCAAAAGGTTGAGGTTGAACGCCGCGGTGACCCCGGCGGGGTCGTCGTAGGCGGCTTCCAGGATCGCGGGGTCCTTTTTCAGGTCGACGCCGATCAGCAATTCGCCGCCCGGCCCGAGGATCTGCGCCAGATTGGCCAAAAAGCGCTCGGCCGGCGCGGGCTCGAAATTGCCGATCGTCGAGCCTGGGAAAAAGCCGACCCGCTTGCCGCGCGGGCCGGGCAACGGCGGCATCGGGAAGGGACGGGTGTAGTCGGCGCAGACGGCGATCACCGGCAGCAGCGGGAAATCCTCGGCGAGGCTCGTGGCCGCCTCGCGCAGGTGCTCGCGCGAGATGTCGACCGCGACATAGGCCGCCGGCCGGTCGAGCGCCTCCAGCAGAATGCGCGCCTTGTGGCTGGCGCCGCTGCCGAGCTCGATCAGCCGGCAGTGCGGCCCCATCTGCGCCGCGATCTCGGCCGCGTTGCCTTCGAGGATCGCGGTCTCGGTGCGGGTCGGATAATATTCGGGCAGCCGGCAGATTTCCTCGAACAGGGCGGAGCCGCGGGCGTCATAGAAGAATTTGCACGGGATCGACTTGCGGGCGGCGCCGAGGCCCTTCAGCACCGCGTCGCGAAAGCTTTCCTCGCCGGGCGCCAGATCGTGAAAGTCAATTCGCGCGTCGTTCAGCATCAACAATCCTCCGCGAGCCGCAACCCGGCAAAGGCCCATCGCGCCGAGGGCGGGAAGAAATTGCGGTAGCTGGCGCGGACATGCCCGGCCGGGGTGACCGCGGCGCCGCCGCGCAGCACCATCTGGTTGCACATGAACTTACCGTTATATTCGCCGACGGCCCCCGCCGCGGCGCGAAACCGCGGATAAGGGGTATAGGGGCTCGCCGTCCACTCCCAGACATCGCCGAACATCTGGCGCAGCGGGCCGCCCTCGCCCGCCGCCGACCGTAGGGCGCAGGGATGCAGCTCCCGGCGGTCGGCGAAATTGCCGGCGATCGCCAAGCCCGCGGCCGCCACTTCCCACTCGGCTTCGCGCGGCAGGCGCTTGCCGGCCCATTTGGCGAAGGCGTCGGCCTCGTAAAAGCTGACATGGCACAGGGGCTCGGCCGGGTTCAGCCGGCGCCGGCCGGAGAGCGTGAAGACCGACCATTCGCGGTCCTCGCGGCGCCAGTAGAGCGGCGCCTCCCATTGCTGCTGGGAAACCGCCGCCCAGCCGTCCGACAGCCAGAATTCGGACCGGCGGTAGCCGTCATCCTCGATAAAGGCGAGGTATTCGCCGCATGTCGCCGGGCGCGAGGCGAGCCGGAACGGCTCGAGCCACACCTTGTGCCGCGGGGTCTCGTTGTCGAACGCGAAACCCTCCCCGCGATGGCCGATTTCCGCGAGCCCGCCGGGAAATTCGATCCAGGCGAGCGGCGCGGCAGGCGCCCGCGCCTGCGGCTGCGGCGCCTGATAGGCCGGCGACAGCGGGTTGATCGAGAAGACATGCTTGATGTCCATCAGGATCAGCTCCTGATGCTGCTGCTCGTGATGGCGGCCGAGCTCCAGGAGCGGGGCGGCCTCCCGCCAGGCCGCCTCGGCCGCGCGCTCGACAAAGCGGGCGGTGGCGGCCCCGACATGGTCGCGGTAGGCCCCGACGACATCGAGCGCCGGTCGCGACAAGAGCCCGCGCTCGGGGCGCGGGTGGCGCGGGCCGACGGCCTCGTAATAGGAGTTGAAGAGGTAGGCGAAGGCCGGGTCGAACACCCGGTAATCGGGGTCGAGCCGGGAGAGGATGAAGGTCTCGAAGAACCAGGTCGTGTGCGCGAGATGCCATTTCGTCGGGCTGACATCGGGCATCGACTGGATCGACTGGTCTTCGGGCGTGAGGTTGGCGGCGAGCGCCTCGCTGTCGCGCCGCACCGCCTCGAACTTTTCGAGCGCGGCGCGGCGGTCGTCGCCCTGCGCCCGGGCTTCCACGGCATTGTCGAGCACTTCTCCCCCAACCTTAGATGGCGCTTTATCCGATCGGGTAAACCGTCGCCCCCGCGCAAGCGGGGGTCCAGAGCAACCGTTCGAGCCCTTGCAGCTCTGGATTCCCGCTTTCGCGGGAATGACGGATCAGCCGCTGATGTGAACGAGCGTCCAATACAAATCAGCCTTTATTCGTCGCCCCGTCAACGCCGGGCCGACGGTTTCGTCCCTAAGCCGGTGTTCCGACGTAATCGCATGAGTCTGCGGCAAACAGCTGTAGCGATGGGGCTCAATCATCCCAATGCGTCAGAGCGCTGGCCGAGATAGCGGTCGCGCAGGTGGCGCTCGAAGCTGGCGGTTTCGAGCGGCCGGCCGGTGGCCCCGGCGACCAGCTCCTCGGTCGACAGCAGCGACCCCTTCGCATGGACGTGCTCGCGCAGCCAGCCGAGGAGCGGCGAGAACTCGCCGGCGGCGATCGCCGCCATGACGTCGGGCACGGCCCGGCGCAACGCGGCGAAGAGCTGGGCCGCGATCATGGCGCCCAAGGTGTAGGTCGGAAAATAGCCCCAGGCGCCGTCATACCAGTGGATGTCCTGCAGGCAACCCTCGCGGTCGCTCTGGGGGGCGACGCCGAGCAGCGCCCGCAGCCCCTCGGCCCAGGCGGCGGGAAGGTCGGCCGGCGCGAGGTCGCCGGCGATCATCGCCCGCTCCAGGCGATAGCGCAGGATGACATGGGCGGGATAGGTCACCTCGTCGGCGTCGACCCGGATCAGGCTGCGCCGCACATGGGTCTGCCGGCGGTAGAGCGCCTCCGCGTCCCAGCCCGGCCCGTCGCCGCCGAAGGCCTCGCGCAGGATCGGCGCGGCGAACCGCATAAAGGCGCGGCTGCGGCAGGCCTGCATCTCGAGCAGCAGCGACTGGCTCTCGTGCACCGCCATGCCGCGGGCGCGGCCGACCGGGTGCCGGCGCCATGCCGCCGGCAGCCCGCGCTGGTAAAGCGCATGCCCGGTTTCGTGCAGCACGCCCATCAGCGCGCGGGCGAAATCGGCCTCGTCATAGCGCGTGGTGATCCGCACGTCGTCGGGGGTGCCGCCGCAAAACGGATGGGCGCTGGTGTCGAGCCGGCCATGGGCGAAATCGAAGCCGATCTGCTCCATCAGCCGCATCGCCACCCGGCGCTGCGCGTCGACCGGGAACGGGCCGGGCGGCGCTGGCGGCGGCGGTGACGCCGCCTGGCGGTCGAGGACGGCGGCGAGCAGATCGGGCAGAAAAGCCGCGATCTCGTCGAACAGGCGATCGACCGTCGCCACCGCGAGGCCCGGCTCCCACTGGTCGAGGAGCGCCTCGTAGGGGCTTTTGCCAAGCCGCTCGGCCTTGACCGCGGCGATTTCGCGCTTCACCCGCAGCACCTCGGCGAGCCGCGGCAGCACCGCCGCGAAATCGTTCTCGGCGCGGGCCTTGCGCCACACCGCCTCGCATTGCGAGCAGGCGCGGGACTGCGCCTCGACGAGCGCCGCCGGCAGCGCCGCGGCATGCGCCCGGCGCCGGCGGATCTCGCGCAGATTGGCCTGCTGCCAGGGGTCGAGCGCGTCGCGCGCGGTTTCGGCCTGGTCGATCAGCCGGTCGATCTCGGGCGCAACCGCCTCCTGATGGGCGATCAGCCGCAACGTCGCAAGCTGCTCCGCCCGCGCCGCAGCCCCGCCCGACGGCATCATCGACGCGGCGTCCCAGTTGAGCACCGAAATCGCCTCCTCGATCGTCCCGATCCGATGGAAACGCGATTCCAGCTCTTGATAGGCGGTCATTCCGGGCCCGCGTTGCGGCGATGAAAGAGGACATAGATTACGATCAGCGCCGCCGCCAGGGAAAACCACGTGATCGCGTATTGCAGGTGGTTGTTCGGCAGGTCGAGCCGGGTGACGCCGCCTTTTGGCCAGCCGCCGGGGTTTGGCGCCGCATCGGCGTCGATGTAGAAGGGCGCCACATCGTCGAGCTTGTCCGCCGCGGCCATCGCCGGCAGGTCGACCCAGAACCAGTAATTGAGGTCGGGTCGGTTGTCCGGCAGAAACCAGTTCGGCCGGCCCTCGGGCGGCAATCGCAGCAGGCCTCGCACTTTGACCGAGCCGTCGATTTGCCCGGCAGCGCGCTTGGCCGGGTCCCTGAGCTCGGCCGGGACAAAGCCGCGGTTGACGAAGACGATGCGCCCTCCCGCCTCCCGCATCGGGGTCAGGATCTGGAAGCCGTTGCGCCCGAGCTCCGAGGTCGCGCCGAGATGGATTTCCTTGTCGTTGAGAAAGACGCCCTCGTCGGTGACGTGGTGGAACTCGAGCTTCCCGGCCTGCGCGAGGTCGGGTGGCGCCGCGACCGGCGCGGCCGCGACCGCCGCCTGGCGCTCGGCGATCAGGCCGCGCTTCCAGAACAGCCGCTCGACCTGCCAGAAGCCGAGGCCGAGGCACAGGAGCGTCACCGGCACGGAAAACAGCGTCGGCCAGAACCGCGGGCGAAACCCGGTCATCGCGCGCCCGGCGGGTCGGCGGCGCGCCGAGGAGCATGGCGGCGGTATTCGAGCGCGATCAGCCCGGCCTTGAACGGGCGCAGCAGCGCCGGCGCTCCGGCCAGGATCAGCGGCGTCCACAGCAGAGATGCACCCAGATCGGCGGCGAGAAGTTGATCTCGTCAGCGCCGCCAGCCCGACGACGATCACGCCGAGCACCAGGATCACGAAAACCGCCGGGCCGTCGCCGGCGTTCTGCGCGGAGAAGTCGAGGCCGCAGACCTCGCAGGACGGCCGCACGGTCAGCAGGCCCGAGAACAGCGCCCCCTTGCCGCAGCGCGGGCAGCGGCAGCCCAGACCCGCGCGCAGCGGCGAGATCGGCGGGTAATGGTCGACGCGGCGGCCGTTGCTCGTCATCGCCCCCGCAGCAGCCCCACTTCAGAGCCCGGCTTAAAATGAACGATTTCGGAGCAACGAGCTGCCGACTGAGCTCCGGCCGATGAGCCCCTCTCCGCCCCTCGAGGGGGGAGAGGGAGGGACCCACGCCGGAGGCGTGGGAGGGTGAGGTGGGTGGGGCGGCAGCCCGGCACATCGGCCCCCCTCACCCTGCCCTCTCCCCCCGGCCGGCGGGGGGAGAGGGTGATACGAACCCATCGCGCATCCTCACCTCATTCGTGGACGGGCCCTCAGCCGGCCGGGCCGGCGCCGCCGGTCCCCTCGCCCCACCAGTAGATGCAGACGAACAGAAAGAGCCAGACCACATCGACGAAATGCCAATACCAGGCCGCCGCCTCGAAGCCGAAATGGTGGTCGGGCTTGAAGTGGCCGCGCCACGCCCGATAGAGGCAGACGGCGAGAAAGATCGTGCCGATGATCACGTGGAAGCCGTGAAACCCGGTGGCCATGAAGAAGGTCGAGGGATAGATGCCGCCGGTGAAGTGGAACGAGGCGTGGGTGTATTCGTAGGCCTGGACCGAGGTGAAGCAGAGGCCGAGGAAGACGGTCAGCGCCAGCCCGCGCAACAGGCCGTTGCGGTCGCCCTCGATCAGGCAATGATGCGCCCAGGTGACGGTGGTCCCCGACAGCAGCAGGATCAACGTGTTCAGAAACGGCAGCTCGAACGGGTCGAAGGGATGGATGGTCTCGGGCGGCCAGACGCCGCCGACCGGGAACAGGCTCGAGGTGAAGAAGGCCCAGAAGAACGCCGAGAAGAACATCACCTCCGAGGCGATGAACAGCGCCATGCCGTAGCGCATGCCGAGCTGCACCACGGGCGTGTGGTAGCCCTCGAAGGTCGCCTCGCGGATCACGTCGCGCCACCACACCGCCATGATCGCCAGCACCGCCAGCGCGCCGATGATCAAGAGGGTCCAGCCGTGGCCGTGCATGTAGAGGACGCCGCCCCCGGCCATGACGCCCGCGGCGATCGCGCCGACGATCGGCCACGGGCTCGGCTCGACCAGGTGATAGGGATGCTTCGGCGCGGCGTGCGCGTGCGTCTCGCTCATGGATTAGGGCCTCGACGGGTCAATTTACGGAACGCGACGGCGCCGCGGACGCGGTCGCAGGCGACGATTCGGCCGCCCGGAACATCGTGTAGGAAAGGGTGATCGCGCGCACGTCGCTGGTGCTGCGGTCGGTCAAGAGGTCGGGGTCGACAAAGAACACCACGCCCATGTCGACGCTTTCGCCCGGCTTCAGGGTCTGATTTTCAAAGCAGAAGCACTGCAGCTTGTCGAAATAAATGCCGACCTTGGTCGGGGTGACGTTGTAGACGGCGCGCGCGGTGACCGGCACGGCGGCGTGGTTGACGGCGCGGAAAAACACCTGGTTCTGCGCCCCCGGATGCACCGCGATCTCGCGCGTCAGCGGGCGGAACTCCCAATCGAGGCCGGGCGCGGTCTCGGCGTTGAAGGAGACCGTGACCAGCGCCGGCGAGACCCGGCCCGGCAAGGCCTCGGCCCGCTGGGTGGTGCCGCCGAAGCCGGTCGCCGCGCAGAAGATCCGGTAGAGCGGCACGGACGCGAAGGACAACCCGACCATGCCCGCGACCACCGACACGAGGAGTGCCACGGTGGCCCCGTTGCGGCGCCTTTTGGGGGGACGCGCCGGCCCCGTCACGGACCGGCCCCCATCCGAACGATGGTGATCGCGTAAAACAGCGCCGCCAGCGCCAAGAGCACGGCGACGAGCGCCCGGTTGCGCGCGCGCAGCCGCCGCTGGCGGTCCGGGTCCGCGGCCATCGTCGCCGTCAACGCCCGCCTCCAAGCGGCCAGCCGACCGCATGGTCGAGCAGCAGCAGGCTGAAGATCAGGAACAGGTAAAGGAGCGAAAAGGCGAACATCCGGCGGGCGCTGCGGTCGCTCTCGTCGCGCCAGACCCGGACCGCCGACAGGGTGAAGGCGGCGCTCAGCAGCAGCGCCGGCGCGCCGTAAACCGGGCCGGCGACGCCGAGCAGCCAGGGCGCCGCCGCCGCCGGCCACAGCACCAGGGTGTAGAGCAGCATCTGCCGCTTTGTTTCGCGCGCCCCGGCGACGACCGGCAGCATCGGCACGCCGGCCGCGGCGTAGTCGTCGGCGCGATAGAGCGACAGCGCCCAGAAATGCGGCGGCGTCCAGAAGAAGACGATCGCGAACAGCGCCACCGCCCCCCAGCCGATATCGCCGGTGACCGCGGCCCAGCCGATCATCGGCGGAAACGCCCCGGCGGCGCCGCCGATCACGATGTTCTGCGGGGTGCGGCGCTTGAGCCAGATCGTGTAGACGAAGACGTAAAAGCCGATGGTCAGCGCCAAGAGCCCGGCCGCCAGCAGATTGACCGCCAGCGCCATCGTCACCACCGAGCCCACGGCGAGCACGCTGCCGAAGCCCAGCGCCTCGCCCGGCATCATCCGGCCCGACGGCAGCGGCCGGCCGGCGGTGCGCCGCATGACCGCGTCGATGTCGCGGTCGTACCACATGTTGATCGCGCCCGCGGCGCCCGCGCCGACCGCAATGCACAGCACCGCGACCGCGGCCAGCACCGGATGGAGATGCCCCGGCGCCACGGCGAGCCCGACCAGGCCGGTGAACACCACCAGCGACATGACCCTGGGCTTGAGCACCTCGACATAGTCGCCGACCGCGGCTCCTTGCGGCGCCGCCAGCGGCAGGGCGGCGGAGGAGGTGGGGGCGGACAGCTCGGACACGAAGGCGATGGCTCCCTACGAGACGACCGGCAGCTCGTCATAGCTGTGGAAGGGCGGCGGCGAGGACACCTTCCATTCGAGCGTCGTTGCGCCTTCGCCCCAGTAGTTGGCCCCGACGCGCCGGCCGGCGAAGAGGGTGTGGAACACGATGAAGACGAAGAACAGGGTCGAGCCGTAGGAGATGAAGGAGCCGATCGAGGCGACGAAGTTCCAGCCGGCGAAGGCGTCCGGGTAGTCGGCGATCCGCCGCGGCATGCCGGCCAGCCCGAGGAAATGCATCGGGAAGAAGGTCAGGTTGACGCCGATGAAGGTGGTCCAGAAATGGATCTTGCCGAAGGTTTCGTTGTAGGTCCGGCCCGACATCTTGCCGATCCAATAGTAGAACCCGCCGAAGATCGAGAACACCGCGCCGAGCGACAGCACGTAGTGGAAGTGCGCGACGACGTAATAGGTGTTATGCAGCGCAAAATCGACGCCGGCGTTGGCCAGCACGACGCCGGTCACGCCGCCGACCGTGAACAGGAAGATAAAGCCCATCGCCCACAGCATCGGCGTCTTGAAATCGATCGAGCCGCCCCACATCGTCGCGATCCAGGAGAAGATCTTGACCCCGGTCGGCACCGCGATGACCATCGTCGCCGCGGTGAAATAGGCGCGCGTGTCGATCGAGATGCCGGTCGTGAACATGTGGTGCGCCCAGACGACAAAGCCCACCACGCCGATCGCGACCATCGCGTAGACCATGCCGAGATAGCCGAAGATCGGCTTTCTCGAGAAGGTCGACACGATCTGCGAGATCATCCCGAAGCCCGGCAGGATCAGGATGTAGACCTCGGGATGGCCGAAGAACCAGAACAGGTGCAGGAAGAGAAGCGGGTCGCCGCCGCCGGCCGGGTCGAAGAAGGTGGTGCCGAAATTGCGGTCGGTCAGCAGCATCGTGATGCCGCCCGCCAATACCGGCAGCGACAGCAGCAGCAGGAACGCGGTCACCAGGATCGACCACACGAAGAGCGGCATCTTGTGCAGGGTCATGCCCGGCGCGCGCATGTTGAAGATCGTGGTGATGAAGTTGATCGCGCCCATGATCGACGAGGCGCCGGCCAGGTGCAGCGAGAAGATCACCATGTCCATCGCCGGGCCCGGACTGCCGGTTGCTCCCGACAGCGGCGGATAGATCGTCCAGCCGACGCCGGCGCCGCCATCGACCATGGTCGAGCCCACCAGCAGGCAGAAGGACGGCACCAGGAGCCAGAAGCTGATGTTGTTCATGCGCGGGAAGGCCATGTCGGGCGACCCGATCATCAGCGGCACCATCCAGTTGCCGAAGCCGCCGATCATCGCGGGCATGACCGTGAAGAAGATCATGATCAGCCCGTGCGCGGTGATGATCACGTTGTAGACCTGATGGTCCTCGATCAGGTGGTTGGCCGGGTGCATCAGCTGCGCCCGCATGATCACCGAGAGCGTGCCGCCGACCACTCCGGCGATCACCGCGAAGATCAGATAGAGCGTGCCGATGTCCTTGTGGTTGGTCGAGAACAGCCAGCGGGTGAAGAACCCCGGCCCGTCGTGGCCATAAGCATGCGAGCCGTGCGCCTCGGCGCCGTGGGCTTCGCGCTCGTACGTCATTATTTCCGACCCTCTTGCGCTCGGTTGCCGGCCGGGGCCGGAACGGCGGCGACGCGCACCGCGTCGCCGTCCTCTTGATCATGGGCGAACTTCTTTTGCGCGTCGACCAGCCACTTCTGGAACGCATCCTTCGACAGCGCGACGACCTTTATCGGCATGAAGGCGTGGTTGACGCCGCAGATCTGGTTGCACTCGCCGTAATAGGCGCCTTCGCGCTCGACATTGAACCAGCTCTCGTTGACCCGGCCGATCACCGCGTACTCCTGGACCCCGAAGGACGGGATGAACCAGCTGTGGATCACGTCGGTCGAGGTGATCAGCACCCGGACGTTTTCGCCGATCGGGACCACCAGCGGGTTGTCGACATCGAGCAGCCGCATCTGACCCGGCTTCAGATCGGCCTCGGGGATCAGGTTGCTGTCGAAGCTGAGGCCCTTCTGGTCCGGGTACTCGTAGGTCCAGTACCATTGATGCCCGGTGACCTTGATCGTCATGTCCGGATTGGGCACCCGGTCCATGTAATACATCAGCTTGAAGGATGGGATCGCGATGATGACCAGGATCAGCACCGGGACCACGGTCCACAGCATCTCGATCGCGGCGTTGTGCGAGGTGTGCGAGGCCACCGGGTTGCGCCGGTGGTTGAAGCGCACGATCACATAGACGAGCAGCCCCATCACGAACAACGCGATGCAGAAGATGATCACCTGCAGCACATCGTGGAACGCCGACAGCCGCTCCTTGACCGGGGTCGCCGGCGGCTGCATGCCGAGCTCCCACGGCCGCGGCTGCGCCGACCAGGCGACCGCGGCGACGGCGGCGACGCCGATCACGGCGAGAGCCGCCACCGTCAGCGCCCTGGCCGCCCGCGCATTCCTGAAGAACCTCGACACCCGCCCCATGTCCCCGCCGCCTCGAATTCGTCCGCGCCGCCCGCCAAGCCACTCGCAAGCCGCCCGCAGCGGCGGCGAAGCCGGGGGAACCTACACCAAAGCCCGAACGGGCGACAACCGGCTCAGCCCCGGCCTAACCTATTGCGGCAAGCCGCCGCAGGCGCTGCCGCCGGGCTCGGCGGCGCGCCGCGCCGGGCGCGATCGCGCCTTTTGCCGACGCGCCGGCGGGGCCATATTGCAGCCTGCCAGCAAAGGAAGCAGCCGATGACCGACCTTGCCGTGACCGACGCCTTGTTCTTCGAGCGCACCGGAATGGACCCGTCGCGGGTCGAGGCGCTGGTCGGCCGCGCGCTCGCCGGGATGGACGACGGCGAGCTCTACCTCGAATACAGCCAGTCCGAGAGCCTCTCGCTCGACGACGGCCGCATCAAGAGCGTCAGCTTCGACACCACCCAGGGGTTCGGGCTGCGCGCCGTGGCCGAGGACGCCGCCGGCTACGCCCACGCCTCCGAGCTCTCCGAGGCCGCGATCGGCCGCGCGGCGGCGACCGTGCGCGCGGTCGCCGCCGGCTACTCGGGATCGATGGCGCCGCCGCCGGCCGGCACCAACCGCATCCTCTACACCGAGGAGAACCCGCTCGGCCTCGTCGATCTCGGGGTCAAGACGCGGCTCCTCGCCGAGATCGACGCCTACGCCCGCAGCCGCGACAGCCGGGTCAGGCAGGTCATGGCGTCGCTGAGCGGGGTGTGGAAGGCGGTGCAGATCATCCGCGCCGACGGCCGCCGCGTCGCCGACATCCGGCCGCTGGTCCGGCTCGGCGTGGCGATCGTGGTCGGCGAGGGCGACCGCATGGAAACCGGCTCTTCGGGGGCCGGCGGGCGCGTCGCCTATGAGCGCTATCTCGACCCGCAGCAATGGAAGGGCCAGGTCGACGATGCGCTTGCGCCAGGCGCTGGTCAATCTGGGCGCGGTCGCCGGCGCCGGCCGGCGAGATGACCGTCGTGCTGGGGCCGGGCTGGCCCGGGGTGATGCTGCACGAGGCGATCGGGCACGGGCTCGAGGGCGATTTCAACCGCAAGAAGACCTCGGCCTTTTCCGGCCTGATCGGGCAGCGCGTCGCCACCAAGGGGGTGACGGTGGTCGACGACGGCACGCTCCCCGACCGCCGCGGCTCGCTGACCGTCGACGACGAGGGGACGCCGACCCATTGCACCGTCTTGATCGAGGACGGCGTCCTCAAGGGCTACATGCAGGACCGCATGAACGCGCGCCTGCTCGGCATGGCCCCGACCGGCAACGGCCGGCGCGAGAGCTACGGCCACCTGCCGATGCCGCGGATGACCAACACCTACATGCTGGCCGGCGAGCGCGACCCGCAGGAGATCATCGGCTCGGTCGGGCGCGGGCTTTACGCGGTCAATTTCGGCGGCGGCCAGGTCGACATCACCTCGGGCAAGTTCGTCTTCTCGGCCTCCGAGGCGTATCTGATCGAGAACGGCAAGATCGGCCCCGCGGTCAAGGGCGCCACCCTGATCGGCAACGGCCCGGACGCGCTGACCAAGGTCACGATGATCGGCAACGATCTGCGCCTCGACGACGGCATCGGCACCTGCGGCAAGGACGGGCAGAGCGTGCCGGTCGGCGTCGGCCAGCCCTCGCTGCGGATGGACGGGTTGACGGTCGGCGGCACCAACGCGTGAGGCCGGCGTCGGCGCTCCGGCGCTGCTGCGGGCTCCTCCTCGCCGCGGCGATCGCGGCGGCGGCGCCCTTCGATCGCGCCGCCGCCTGCGGCGATTTCGCCAAGGCGCCCTCGACGCGCTGGTCGCTGGCGAGGGAAGGCGGCGTTTCCTGGCTGGTGACGCCGTGCGGCGACCGCTTTTTCAGCCTCGGCGTCAACGCCCTCGACGGCGGCTATCCGGCGCGCGAGAAGGACGGCAAGGTCTATTACAGCTGGACGGCGTTCGCGCCGACCTTGTCGGACTGGGTCGAGGCGACCCGCCGGCGCCTCGGCCGCATGGGGGTTCAACAGCGCCGGCGGCTGGTCGCTGCCGCCGCAGCAGCTCGAATTGCCGACGATCATCGATCTCGAGCTCGGCCGCCGCGCGCGCTTTCACTGGTTCGACCCGTTTTCGCCCGAGACCGAGGCCCGGATGACGGCGCTCGCCCGCGAGCTCGTCGCCCCCTACCGCGGCTCCCCCTACCGGATCGGCTATTTCTCGGACAACGAGGTCGGATGGTGGTCGGGGGCGCTCTTCGTCTTCTACTCGAAGAAGCCGGCCGATTCGGCGACCAAGCAGCGCTGGGTCGAGATGCTGCGCCGGCATTACGGCGGCGACTGGGCGCGCTTTACCGCCGATTTCGCTGCCGCCGCCGGGGGTCGGCTCGTGGGACGCGCTGCTCGCCGCCACCGCGATGACGCGGATGAAGCCCGGCGGCGCCGGCATCGGCGCGGTGCGCGAATGGACCGGGATCGTCGCCGAGCGCTATTACGCGCTGGCCGAGAAGGCGATCCGCGCCGCCGACCCCGACGCGCTCTATTTCGGCGACCGGCTGCCGATCTATTACGACCCGGCCGCGGTCCGGGCGATGGCGCGGCCATGTCGACGCGATCGCCGCCAACTACAACGTCGACAGCGGCGACGGCTGGATCGCCGATTATTTCTTCGACGGGCTGCGCAAGCTGTCGGGCGGCAAGCCGGTGCTGGTCTCCGAATGGTTCTTCGCGGCGCGCCAGAACCGCACCGGCAACCGCAACAACGGCCATCTGATGACCGTCGACACCCAGGCCGAGCGGGCGGCGGGCGCGGCGGCTGCGACCGCCAACCTCGCCGCCATCCCGGAGGTCGTCGGCGCCCACTGGTTTCAGTACTACGACCATCCCAAAGGCGGCCGGCCCGATGGCGAGGATTATGATTTCGGGCTGGTCGACATCGACGACCAGCCTTACCGGCAGCTGACCCGGGCGCTCGGCGCCGCCAACCGGCTCGCGCCGCGGATCCACGCGCGGGCGGTCGCGGCCCCGGCGACGGCGGCGCGGGTGCTGGTGCTGCCGCACGCCGCAATCGCGCCCGAAGACCGCTCGCTCGCCGACTGGCCAAAGCCCGCCAGCCTCTTGCCGCGGCTGACGCCGTCTGCGGGCGCGGTCGAGTTCGGCGAGGCCTATCTGTCGTGGAGCGAGCGCGGCCTCGCCGTGGCCACGATCGGGCAGGATTATTTCGACATCGACCTGTTGGCCTATGACGGCGCCTTCCCGCTCGTCGACGCCTACCGGGTCGAGCTCGGCGTCGATCTCGGCGCCGGGCCGCGGCGCTTCACCCTGTTCTTCATCCCGCCCAAGACCAAGGTGCGCGACCACCCGCCGATGCGGGCCGAGCTCTGCGCCGGGCCGGCCTCGGCGGCGATCGCCGCCGGCTGCACCCCGGTCGCCGGGGCCGAGGCGGTTTATTTCGGGGCCGACCAGCCGCGCATCACCGCCGAGATGGTGATCCCGTGGTCGGCGCTGGGGGCGGCGGCGCCGGCGCGCGGGGCGCGGCTGCGCGCCGAGGTCGCGATCACCTCATGGCACCGCGAGCGCTGGATGTCGCTGTCGGGCCGCCCGCCCGCCGTCGCGATGAGCCGCCCCGCCCTGTGGCGCGCGATGCGGCTCGGCGACGGCACGCAGATGATCGAAACCGCGCCCCTGCCGCCGCTGCGCACGCCGGGCTGAGCCGCGGCAGGGGGGTCAGGGACCGGCGCGGGAAGCCCCGCCGCGCCGCTTTAATAGGCGTGCTCGGCGAACACCGGGTCGATGGCGCCGCCCCAGCGCTTGTGAAAATCGTCGAGCAGATCCTCGGCCGGGGTGCGGCCGGATTGGGCGATCGCGAGCAACGGGTCGAGAAAGTGCGTCTCGTCCTCGCCCAGGGGGTTGCGCCGCGCCCGGCGCTGCAGCCCGCCGCGGGCGATCTCCAGCATTTCCAGCGCCACGTCGCGCAGGGTCCGCGTCCGCAGCGGCGTCGCCAAGGCGAGGCGCGGCACGTCGCGCCGCATCGCCTCGCGCTCCGCCTCGGTCCAGTCGGCGACGAGGTCGAAGGCGGCGTCGAGCGCGGTCGAATCATAAAAAATTCCGACCCACAGCGCCGGCAGCGCGCACAGCCGGCGCCACGGGCCGCCATCGGCCCCGCGCATTTCCAGAAAGGTCTTCAGCCGGACCTCGGGAAAGGCCGTCGTCAGATGGTCGATCCAGTCGCCGAGGCGCGGGATCTCGCCCGGCAGCGCCGGCAGCCTGCCGGCGATGAAATCGCGGAACGACTGCCCGCTCGCATCGATGTAGCTGCCGTCGCGGTAGACGAAATACATCGGCACGTCGAGCATGTAGTCGACATAGCGCTCGAACCCGAAGCCCGGCTCGAACACGAAGGGCAGGGTGCCGCAGCGGTCGGGGTCGGTGTCGGTCCAGATAAAGCTGCGGTGGCTCAGATCGCCCGACGGCCGGCCCTCGACGAAGGGCGAGTTGGCGAACAGCGCCACCGCCACCGGCTGCAGCGCCAGGCTCGCCCGGAACTTCTTCACCATGTCCGGCTCGGACCGGTAATCGAGGTTGGTCTGCACGGTGCAGGTGCGCAGCATCATGTCGAGCCCGAGCCGGCCCTTTTTCGGCATGTAGTCGCGCATGATCTGGTAGCGGGCCTTGGGCATCCACGAGATGTCCTCGCGCCGCCATTTCGGGTCGAAGCCGAGGCCGAGCATGCCGAGGCCGAGCTCGCCGCAGACCTCGCGGACCTGGCGCAGATGCTCGTGCACCTCGTCGCAGGTCTGATGCACGGTTTCGAGCGGCGCGCCGGAGAGCTCGAACTGGCCGCCGGGCTCCAGGGTGATCGAACATTGGGCGTCGTTCGACAGCGCGACCGTATTGCCGTTCTCGATCACCGGCTTCCAGCCGAAGCGGGTCAGCCCCCCCAGCAGGGCGGCGATCCCATCGGGCCCCGCATAGGGCGCGCGGCGCAGATCCGAGCGGCGAAAGACAAACTTTTCGTGCTCGGTGCCGACCCGCCACGCCGCCGGCTCCTTGTTTCCCGACTCGAGGTATTCGACGAGCTGGCGCTTGTCGGCGATCGGCGCTCCGGGCTCGCTCGGCGTGGTGGTCATGCTGGTCGGGACTCCAATGAAGACCTGCCCTGAGGGATCGACGGCCGCACCCGGCGGCGCTCGCGGTCATCGGGCGCGGCGCCAGTCGCCGGCGATCGCCTGAAGCACCGCCAGCGCCGCCAGCGCCGCCGTCTCGGCGCGCAGCACCCGGGGCCCCAGCCCGATCCGGGCAGCAAAAGAGAGTTTGCCCAGAGCGTCAAGCTCCGTCTGGCCAAAGCCGCCTTCCGGTCCGACCAGCAGCCCGATCGGCCCCGGCGGCAGCCGCGCCAGGGCGGCGGCGATCGGCTCGCCGCCGCCGGTCTCGTCGCAGACCAGGAGCCGCCGCCCGGCCGGCCAGCGGGCGAGCGCGCGGTCGAGCGGCTCCGGCGGGCTCAGCTCCGGCACCGACAGCCGGCCGGATTGCTCGGCCGCCTCGACCGCATGGGCGCGCAGCCGGTCGAGATTGACCCGCTCGACCTGGGTGCGCGCCGTCCACACCGGCCGCAGCGCCGAGACGCCGAGCTCGGTCGCCTTTTCCACCAGCCAGTCGATGCGCGCGCGCTTGATCGGAGCGAAGATCAGCCAGAGGTCCGGCTCCGGCTCGGGGGCGCGGATCAGGCGCTCCACCGCCAGCCGCAGCCGGTCCCGGCCGGGCTCGACGACGCGGCACAGCCATTCGCCGTCGGCGGCGTTGAACGCCGCTGCCGGCGCGCCGGCCCCGAGCCGCAGCACCGTGCGCAGGTAATGCGCCTGCCCGGCGGCGGGCTCGACCATGGCCCCCGGCGCGAGGCCGGCGTCGATGTAAAGGCGCGGCGCCCGGCGCTCGCCCATCGCCTGCTCCCGTCGTTCTTGAGCCCGGCCGATCCTGCCGCCAAGATCAGCCCATGTCGCCGGGAAACACGCTGCCTCCGCCTCCCCTTGGCGCCGCGGGGCGAAGCGACATCAAGCAGCGGCGATTGGGTCGAGCGCTGGCTGCCGGCGCCGGCGCGGCCCTACGCGCGCCTCGCCCGGCTCGACCGGCCGATCGGGACCTGGCTGCTTGCTGTTTCCGGCCTGGTGGGGGACGGCACTCGCGGCGGAGCGCTGGCCCGACCCGCGGCTGCTGGCGCTGTTTGCGATCGGCGCGATCGTCATGCGCGGCGCGGGCTGCACCTTGAACGACATCGCCGACCGCGATTACGACGCGCAGGTCGCCCGCACCCGGCTGCGCCCGCTGCCGAGCGGCGCCGTCACCGTGCGCGGGGCGGTGCTGTTTCTGCTGGCGCAGCTGGCGGTCGGAGCGGCCGTGCTGCTGGAGCCTGAACCGGGCGAGCATCCTCCTCGGCGTCGCGGTCCTGGCCTTGATCGGCACCTATCCGTTCATGAAGCGGATCACCTACTGGCCGCAGATCTTCCTCGGCCTCAACTTCAACTGGGGAGCGCTGATCGGCTGGGCCGCCGTCGCCGGCGGGCTCGCCTGGCCGCCGGCGCTGCTCTATCTCGGCGGCGTCTTCTGGACCATCGGCTACGACACGATCTACGCCCATCAGGACAAGGAGGACGACGTGCGGATCGGCGTCAAATCCTCGGCCTTGGCGCTCGGCCGGCGCACCCGGCCGTGGCTCTTCGCCTTCTACGGCGCCGCACTGCTGCTGTGGGCGGCGGCGGGCCGGGCCGCCGGCCTCGGGGCGGTGTTTTGGGCCGGATTGGCGCTGGCGGCGCTGCAATTGGCGTGGCAGGCCGCGCGCGTCGATATCGACGACCCTCTCGACTGCCTCGCCAAATTCCGCTCGAACCGCGCTGGTCGGCTGGCTGATGCTGGCCGCGATCGTCACCGGCCGCCTCGTTTGACGGACCCCGCCCTCTTTGTCCGCCGCAACACCGCGATCGCGGCGCCGCCGCTCGCGCCGGAGATCCGCCTGCATCTGGCGACCGAGATCACCCCGATCTGGCAGGCGACCGAGGACAGCCTGGCGCAGGGCGCGGTTCCGCCGCCGTTCTGGGCCTTCGCCTGGGCCGGCGGCCAGGCGCTCGCCCGCTACCTCCTCGATCATCCCGAAACGGTCGCCGGCCGCACCGTCCTCGATTTCGGCGCGGGCTCGGGCCTCGTCGCGATCGCCGCCGCCAAGGCCGGCGCCGCCGCGGTCGTCGCCGCCGACATCGACCCTTTCGCCGCCGCCGCCATCGCCGCCAACGCCGCGCTCAACGGTGTCGCCGTCGAGGTGACGACGGCCGATGTCGTCGGCGCCGCCGACCCGCGCTGGCAGGTCGTCACCGCCGGCGATGTTTGCTACGAGCGTGAGATGACGGAGCGGGCGGCGCCTTGGCTGCGCGGGCTCGCCGGCAATGGCTGTCTTGTATTGCTGGGCGACCCGGGTCGCGCCTATCTGCCGCAATCGGGCTTGCGCGAGCGCGAGCGCTACCTGGTGCCGACAAGCCGCGAGCTCGAAGATCGCGACATCCGCGAAACCGTCGTCTGGGAAGTGCTGCCCGGCTGACCCTGCTCGCCAACCGGCGCAGGCGGTCCCATATAGCCCGGCATGCCCTACGCCAGCCTGCGCGAGTTCATCGACCGGCTCGAGACGAGCGGGCGGCTGGCGCGGGTGGCGGCGCCGGTTTCGCCGCATCTCGAAATGACCGAGATCCAGACCCGGCTCCTGGCCGAGGGCGGGCCGGCGGCATTGTTCGAGAATGTCGTCCGCGCCGACGGCGGCCGATATCCGATGCCGGTGCTGGTCAATCTGTTCGGCACGGTCGAGCGGGTCGCCTGGGGCATGGACCGCGAGCCCGGCGAGCTGCGCGAGATCGGCCGCACGCTCGCCTTTTTGAAGCAGCCGGAGCCGCCCGGCGGCTGGCGCGAGGCGCTCGACCTGTTGCCGTTGCTCAAGACCGTGATGGCGATGCGGCCGCGCACGGTCGGCGCGGCGCCCTGCCAGGAAATCGTGCTCAAGGGCGCCGAGATCGACCTTGGCGCATTGCCGGTGCAGACCTGCTGGCCGGGCGAGCCGGCGCCGCTGATCACCTGGCCGCTGGTCGTGACCAAGGGGCCGGGCGAGGGCCGCGAGGACGGCTTCAACCTCGGCATCTACCGGATGCAGGTGACCGGCCGCGACACCACCCTGATGCGCTGGCTGGCGCATCGCGGCGGCGCGCAGCACCACCGGCGCTGGGGCGCCGAGCGGCGCGAGCCATTGCCGGCGGCGGCGGTCATCGGGGCCGATCCCGGGACCATCCTCGCCGCCGTGACGCCGGTCCCCGACACATTGTCGGAATACCAGTTCGCCGGCCTGCTGCGCGGCCGCCGGGTCGAGCTCGTCGATTGCAAGACGGTGCCGCTGAAGGTGCCGGCGCAGGCCGAGATCGTGCTCGAAGGCCATGTCTCGCTCGACGAATACGGCGACGAGGGCCCCTATGGCGACCACACCGGCTATTACAACGCGGTCGAGCGCTTCCCGGTCTTCCGCCTCTCGGCGATCACGATGCGGCAGCGCCCGATCTATCTCTCGACCTTCACCGGGCGGCCGCCGGACGAGCCCTCGATCCTCGGCGAGGCGCTGAACGAGGTGTTCATCCCGCTGTTGCAGCAGCAATTCCCCGAGATCGTCGATTTCTGGCTGCCGCCCGAAGGCTGCTCCTACCGGATCGCGGTGGTCGCGATCAGGAAGGCCTATCCCGGCCACGCCAAGCGGGTGATGATGGGGATCTGGTCGTTTCTGCGCCAGTTCATGTACACGAAATTCGTCATAATCGTCGACGACGACATCGATGCGCGCGACTGGAAGGAGGTCATGTGGGCGGTCTCGACCCGCATGGACCCGGTGCGCGACATAACCCTTGTCGACCACACCCCGATCGACTATCTCGACTTCGCCTCGCCCGAAGCCGGGTCTCGGCGGCAAGATCGGCCTCGACGCGACCGGCAAATGGCCGCCCGAGACAAAGCGCCAATGGGGCCGGCCGATCCACATGGCCGAGGCGGTCGTCGCCGAGGTGACGCAAAAATGGGCGAGCTACGGGCTGCCCGGCTCGGGCCGGCCGATCTGGAAACGACCGGAGAAACCATGACCGATATCGACAAGGAAGCCGGCGCCGGGCTCGACCTCTTGCACGACCTGATCGGCCGCGCGCGGCGCGCCGGGGCCGACGCCGCCGACGCGGTGCTGTTCGAAGGCGCCTCGCTGTCGCATGCCCGCCGCCTCGGCAAGACCGAGAAGCTCGAGCGCTCGGAGGGCCACGACCTCGGCCTGCGGGTCTTCGTCGGCCGCCAGCAGGCGGTGGTGTCGTCGACCGACTGGTCGGCCGCCGCTCTGTCGGAGCTGGTCGAGCGCGCGCTGGCGATGGCCCGCACCGTGCCCGAGGATCCGTATTGCGGCATCGCCGATCCCGCCGAGATCGCGCCGAGCTGGCCCGCCCTCGACATGCTCGACCCCGAGGAGCCCGATGCCGCCGTGCTGATCGAGCGGGCGCGCGCGGCCGAGGAGGCGGCGCTGGCGGTGCCCGGCGTGACCAATTCCGAGGGGGCCGAGGCCGGCTGGGGCCGCTCGCAGGTCGCGCTCGCCGCCTCGAACGGCTTTGCCGGCGCCTATGCCGGGTCGAGCCACGGGGTCAGCGCCAGCGTCATCGGCGGCTCCGGAACCGGGATGGAGCGCGACTACGACTACGCCAGCTCGATCTACGCCGCCGATCTGCGCGACCCGGCCGAAATCGGCAAGAGCGCCGGCGAGCGCGCGGTCAAGCGCCTGGGCGCGAAGAAGATGCCGACCTGCCGCTGCCCGGTGGTGTTCGACCCGCGCGTCGCCCGCGGCTTCATCTCCTATCTGTTGGGCGCGATCTCGGGGCCGGCGATCGCCCGCGGCACGAGCTTTTTGAAGGATCGGCTGGGCCAGCGCATCTTTCCCGAGGCGATCACGATCGTCGACGACCCGCATCGCCGGCGCGGCCTGCGCTCAAAGCCGTTTGACGGCGAGGGGATCGCCAACCGCCGCCGCGCCCTGGTCGACCAGGGGGTGCTGACGACCTGGCTCCTCGATCTGCGCTCCTCGCGCCAGCTCGGGCTCCAGACCACCGGCCACGCCGCCCGCGGAGCCTCCTCGCCACCGGGGCCGTCGGCGACCAATGTGTGGATCGAGCCGGGTGCGATGACCCCGCAGCAGCTGATCGCCGACATCGAGAGCGGGTTCTACGTGACCGAGATGATGGGCATGGGGGTCAACGGGGTCACCGGCGACTACAGCCGGGGGGCCGCCGGCTTCTGGATCGACAAGGGCGAGATCGTCTTCCCGGTCAGCGAGATGACGGTCGCCGGCAATTTGAAGGAGATGTTCCTTCGCCTCGTCGCCGCCGACGACCTCGAATTCAAGGCCGGCAGCGACGCCCCGACCCTGCGCATCGACGACCTGACCGTCGCCGGGGCCTGAGCCGGCCTGGTCTTGCGCACCCAATCGGTGACAGGTTTCCCCTGCCCCTATCTGGTAGGCGAGGTCGAGCTGACCCAGGAGCGTGAGCAGCACTATCGCCGAGCGCCACCCACGATCTTCGTTCCTGAGCAGCCGCGAGGTATCCTGATCGGCAAGGAGGATATTCCGCATATCGCCGACTGTCCGCCCGATCCGAGATACCGCGAGTCCGAAGAGCGGTCGCTTCGAGTCGCAGGTCAAGATCGCTGCGTTGTCAACCGCGAGACCGGAGAGATCGAAAACATCGAGGTGCTGTTCTTCTCGACGCGGCTTTTGCGCAGCGATCTGTTTGAATTGCCGGTGGCCGCGGAGCTGCACATCGTCCCTGCCGATTGAGCATGCTCGGGCCGCCCCGACGCAGCCGAAACAGTGATCGCTGCTGCTTCCCCGCCCGCTCAGGCGGTGACCGCCTGCGCGGCCTCGGCCGGGGCGGCGTCGGGCGCCGGCAGGTCGGCGGCGCGGGCGAGCGTCCTGACCGCCAGCATCTCCCGCCTGCCGCGGATCTCGGCCTCCTGGCGCGGGAACGCCGAAAGGTCGAGCCCGGCGCGCTGCACCGTCTCCTCCGAGACCACAAGCTCGCAGCCGAAGGTCTTGGTCAGCTCCTCGAGGCGGCTGGCGGTATTGACCGCATCGCCGATCGCGGTGATCGCGGCGGCGGCGCCGTAGCCCATCTCGCCGACGATGGTCGGCCCGGCGTGGATGCCGATCCCGATCCGCAGCGGCCGGTCGAGCTCGGCCTGCAAGGCGGCGTTGAGGCCGCCGAGCCGCTGCGACATCTGGCGCGCGGCGGCGAGCGCGTCGCGGCAGCCCGCCCGGGCGCCGCTCTCGATCCCGAACAACGCCATGACGCCGTCGCCGAGAAACTTGTCGACGCGCCCGCCGGCCGCCTCGATCGCCCGCCCCATCGATTCGAAATAGCGGTTGAGCACGAACACCACGTCATAGGGCAGCCGCCCCTCGGAGAGGGCTGTAAAGCCGCGGATGTCGGCGAACATGATCGCGATCTCGCGCTCGCTGCCCTGGGCGAAATCGACCCGGCGCCGTCCGTCCGCGGCCGCGGCGAAGGGCGGCAGCAGCGGCGTCACCTCGACCGCGCCGCGCGGGCGCAGCTGGCAGGCGAGGCGGATGTTGGGCCGCGCGCCGATGCGCCGCAGCACCCGCGCCTCGGCCTCGGCCGGCGGATCGACGCTGCCGACCGCGCCGCGCACCCGGACCCGGCAGGTCGAGCATCGGCCTCTGCCGCCGCACACCGAGGCGTGCGGGATGCCGGCGAGGCGGCTCGCCTCGAGGACGCTGGTGCCCGGCGTCACCTCGATGAAGCGGCCGTCGGGGTAGCCGATCCGCACCAGGCCGCGGCGCCGGCGCCAGGCGCGGCGCGCGAGCCGCGCCAGCAGCACCGCGGCGATCGCGCCGGCGAAAAACCAACGCAGCGCGACCGTGATCGCGTCCAGGCTCGCCTGCGTCTCGGGCGAGGGCAGGGTCATGCGGGCGAAGGCGCGGCCGGTCCAGAGGGGGTCGGCCGCCAGCGCCGCGACCTGCCGGCCGGCCTCGATCATGCCGAGCAGCGACAGCACCGGAACCAGGGTCGCGACGACCAGGGCCAGGGGCCGCAGGCGCGCATACCACGGCCTCACCTGCAGCCAGAAATGCAGCCCGATCATCGCATGGCTCCAGGCGACGACCAGAACCAGCATCTGCAGATAGCCGTGGTCGGGCGAGCGGACAAAAAAGACCCACAGCAGATAGGCGTAGTAGCCCTCGTCGGTGTGGAAGAAATTGTCGGAGATCCGGGTGCCGACGACGTGCTGGACCAAAAGGAACGGGATCAGGAAGCCGAGCACGATCTGGGCCAGCTCGGAGGCGCGCAGGCGCAGGGTCCGCCGCTGCCACAACGCCCACAGCGCCAGCCCGTAATGGACGAGAAAGGCGCCGTAGAGCAGCGCCTGCGTCGGGGTCTTCGACCAGAAGCGGAAGACGTACCACAGCACGTCCTCCATCGCCTCCAGCGAAACCAGGCCCGTGGCGTGGTTCAACAGATGCGTCGCCACATACGACAGCATCACCAGGCCCGAGCAGAGCCGCAGCCGCCGGATCATCGCAATCCCCCGCCGCCGCCGACGGCGAAAGCCCTTGTCATTGGCCCCCGAGCCCTCTTATGCGGCGTTGCGCCGGCGCGCCTCGCCCCTGCGCGCTTGCGTCGCGGTGCGCGACCCGGCAGGAAAGGGCATGAACGACGCCGCCAAGCCAGGACACCCCGGTATGCTGGAGATCCGACACCTGGTCAAACATTTCGGCCCCCTGGTCGCGGTCGACGATGTGTCGTTCACGGTGCCGCGCGGCGAGGTGCTGGGGTTCCTGGGTCCGAACGGGGCCGGCAAGTCGACGACGATGAAGATGATCGCCGGCTTTCTGGCGCCCACCGCGGGCGCCGCGATCGTGTGCGGCTGGGACATCGCGGCGCACCCGATCGCGGCGAAGAAGCGTATCGGCTACCTGCCCGAGGGCGCGCCGGCCTATCCTGACATGACGCCCTCGGGCTTTCTCGATTTCATCGCCCATATCCGCGGCTTCTGGGGCGCCGAGGCGAAGCGGCGGATCGCCCGCATCGTCGAGATGATCAACATCGCCGAGGTCATGGAGCAGCCGATCGAGACCTTGTCGAAGGGGTTCAAGCGCCGGGTCGGGGTCGCCCAGGCGTTGCTGCACGACCCCGACGTGCTGATCCTGGACGAGCCGACCGACGGGCTCGACCCCAACCAGAAATACGAGATGCGCGGCATCATCGAGGCGATGCGGCCGCAGAAGGCGATCGTCATCTCGACCCATCTGCTCGAGGAGGTCGAGGTCGTGTGCAGCCGGGCGATCGTGATCGCTCATGGCCGCATCCTCGCCGACGGGACGCCGGCCGAGCTCGCCCGCCGGTCGCGCCACCACAACGCCGTGCGCCTCGGCATCGCCGCCGCCGACAGCGCGCAGGCGCGCGCCGAATTGCTGCGGCTGCCGGGGGTGGCGGCGGTCGAGGCGGTCAGCGACGGCGAGGGCGAGGCGCTGATGGCGTTCCCGCGCGACGGCGGCTCGATCGTCGCCGCGGTCGCCGACCTCGCCCGCGCCCACCGCTGGCCGGCAGCCCTGCTGCGCGCCGAGCGCGGCCGGCTCGACGACGTCTTTCGCGAGATCACCACAGCGCCGGCCAACCCCGATCAGGCGGCCGAGGCCGCCTGAGCCGCGATGCGCAACGTCCTGATCATCTTCCGGCGCGAGCTCGGCGGCTATTTCGCCACCCCGCTCGCCTATGTGTTCATCGTCATCTTTCTCGCCATGGCGGGGATGCTGACCTTTTTCGTCGGCAATTTCTTCGAGCGCGGCCAGGCGGACCTGCAACCCTTCTTCATGCTTCATCCGTGGCTGTACCTCGTCCTGATCCCGGCGTTGTCGATGCGGCTGTGGGCCGAGGAGCGCAAGAGCGGCACGATCGAGCTGTTCCTGACCCTGCCGATCCGCATGACCGAGGCGGTGGTCGGAAAATTCCTCGCCGCATGGTGCCTCGCCGGGATCGCGCTGGCGCTGACCTTCCCGTTCTGGATCACGGTCAATCTCTTGGGCCGGCCCGACAACGGCGTCATCATGGCGAGCTATGTCGGCAGCTGGCTGACGGCGGGCGCGCTGCTCGCGGTCGGGGCCTGCGTTTCGGCGCTGACGAAGAACCAGGTGATCGCTTTTGTCGTCACCGCGGCGCTCGCGTTCGCCTTCACCCTCGCCGGCTCGCCCGCTGTGCTCGGGCTGCTGCAGGGCTGGGCGCCCGACTGGCTCTTCCGCGCGGCCTCGCAGATCAGCATCTTCGGCCATTTCGCCGCGATCACGCGCGGTGTCGTCGATCTCCACGATGTCGTCTATTTTCTGTCGGTCATCATCGCCTTTCTCGCCGCCAACGTGATCCTGGTCGATCTGAAGAAGGCCGATTGAGATGCCTGCGCCCACCCGCCGTCGCGGGCTGCTGTCGTCGCGGCGGGCCGTCGCGGTCGTGGCGATCGTCTGCATCGGCCTGATGCTGGTCTCGGTCAACATCGTCAGCGCGCGGCTCTTCGCGGCGCGGTCGGACCTGACCGCCGAGCGCCTCTACACATTGTCGCCGGGGACCCGGCGCACCCTGGCCAGGATCGACGAGCCGATCACCTTGCGGTTCTATTATTCGACCCGGCTCGGCAACGAGGTCCCGGCCTACGGCGTCTATGCCCAGCGGGTGCGCGAGTTGCTCGACCAGTATGTCGCCGCCGCGCACGGCAAGCTGCGGCTCGAAGTCTACAACCCGCAGCCGTTCTCCGACATCGAGGACCGCGCCGTCGCCTTCGGCCTGCAAGGCGCGCCGCTCGACCGGACCGGCGATCAGGTCTATTTCGGCCTCGCCGCCACCAACTCGACCGACGACCAGCAGGTGATCGCGTTCTTCGCCCCGGAGCGCGAGCGCTTTCTCGAATACGACCTGACGCGGCTGATCCACAGCCTGGCCTTTCCGAAAAAGACCGTGGTCGGCCTGATGACGACCCTGCCGCTCGAAGGCGACATCACGGCGATGATGCAGGGCCGCCCGGCCCAGCCGATGGCGGTTATCGAGCAGCTGCGCCAGCTCGACGAGGTCAAGCCGCTGGCCCCCAATGTCGCGGCGATCCCGTCCGACATCGACGTGCTGATGCTGGTCCATCCGCAGAACCTCTCGGACGCGACGCTCTACGCGATCGACCGGTTCGTGCTCGAGGGCGGCAGGGCGCTGATCTTTGTCGATCCCCGTTCCGAGCTCCAGGCCTCGCGGCGCGACCCGCGCAGCCCGTCGGGCGCCTCGACCGCGAGCGACCTGGCCCGGCTGTTCAAATCCTGGGGGTTCGAGCTCGCGCCGGACACGGTGGCGGGCGACCGCCGCGACGCGATGCAGGTCAGCCTGCCGGGCCGCGGCCGGTCGGGGGCGCCGCTCGACTATATCGCCTGGCTCAACCTGCCCGCGGACAATTTGAGCCGCGACGATATGATCACCGCCGATCTCAGCCACGTGACGATGGCCTCGGCCGGCATCATCGAGCCGGTCGCGGGGGCCAAGACAAAGATCGAGCCGCTGATCTCGACCTCGCCCAATTCGACCCGGATCCCGGCCGACAAGATCGACGGGCTGCCCGACGTGGCCGGCCTCCTCGCCGGGTTCAAGCCCGACGACAAGCGCTACATCCTCGCCGCCCACGTCACCGGCTTGGCCGAAACCGCATTTCCCGACGGCCCGCCAAAGCCCGCCGCGCCGGCCAAGCCGGGCGCGGAAGACAAGCCCGAGCCGGCCAAGCCTGGCAACGAGCAAAAGCCCGACCCGCCGCGGCCGCGCCCGTCGCCGAGCCGGTCAAAGAGGCGGCCCGGCCGATCAACCTCGTCGTCGTCGCCGACACCGACATGCTTGACGACCGGCTCTGGGTGCAGAGCCAGGATTTCTTCGGTCGGCGGGTCGTCGCGCCGGTCGCCAACAACGGCGATTTCGTCGCCGACGCGATCGAGGCGCTGGCCGGCGGCGACGATCTGATCGGGCTGCGCAGCCGCGGCACGGCGGCCCGGCCGTTCGAGGTGGTCGACCGCATTCAGCGCCAGGCCCAGGCGCGCTACAGCGCCGAGGAGCGCGGCTTGCAGGACAAGCTCAAGGACGCCGAGGGCAAGCTGGCGAGCCTGACCGGCAAGGACCAGAGCGCCGCGCCGGCGAGCCTGTCGCCCGATCAGGAGACGGCGATCGAGCAGTTCCGCACCGACATATTGCAGACGCGCCGGCAATTGCGCGACGTGCAGGCGGCCCTGCGCAGCAACATTCAGCGGCTTAAGGCCGGGCTCGAATTCCTCGATATCGCGCTGATCCCGCTTATCGTCGCGGCGGCCGCGGTGATCCTGGGGGTGCTGCGGCTGCGCCGCCGCCGCCGTCGTGCGGCCGAAGCGTGACCCACGCCCCGAGCGCCAGAGATTGGGAGATGCAGCGCCGCGGCCTGATCCTCCTCGCCGCCGGGGCCGTGATCCTGGCGGCGCTGGCGGTCTGGACCCTCGCCGCCGGCGAGCGCGGCGTCAGCGCCGCAGCGCCGGGCGAGCAGGCCTTCCCCGGGCTCGCCGGCAGGCTCGGCGAGGTGGCCTCGGTCGGGCTCTCGCGCGAAGGCTTCACCGCGACCTTTGTGCGCGAAGGGGACAGCTGGCTCGCCGTCGAGAAGGGCGACTACCCCGCGGCCGACGGCAAGATCCGCCAGGTCGCGCTCGCGATGGCCGATATGGTCCTGGTCGAGCCCAAGACGCGCAAGCCCGAATTCTATCCGCGGCTCGAGGTCGAGGATCCGGCGAAGGGCAAATCGACCCTCGTGGTGTTGAAGGACAAGACCGGAGCGGCGATCGCCCGGCTGATCGTCGGCAAGCGGCGCTACGACCGGCTCGGCGCCGGCAATGACGGCGTCTACGTGCGCAAGCCGGACGACGAGCGAGGCCTGGCTCGCCCGCGGCTCGCTCGACCTCTCGGGCGCGCCGTCGAGCTGGCTCGACCGCCGCATCGTCGACATTCCCGACAAGCGCATCCGGAAGGTGGTTCTGACCCAGCCCGAGGGCGCCGCCTTGACCCTCAGCCGCCCCGGCCCCGACGCCAAATTCGCGATCGAGGGGGCGCAAGCCGACGCCAGGCTCAAGAGCGACACGGCGGCGGGCGAGCCGGCGATGGCGCTCGAAACCCTCGACCTCGACGACGTAAAGCCGGCGGCGGCGCTGCCGGTCCCCGACAAGGGGGTGTGGACCGCCGCGTTGACGACCTTCGACGGGCTGACGGTGAGCCTGCGGCTCTTCGAGCGCGACAAGGAGAGCTGGATCGCGATCTCGGCGGCCGGGGCCGGAAAATCAGAGGCCGAGGCCAAGCAGATCGACGGCAAGGCGACGCCCTGGGTCTACCAGATCCCGTCCTACAAGGCCAAGCCCCTGCAAACCAGGCTCGGCGACCTGATCGAGCCGGCCAAGGGATCGTGATCCCCGATCCCGCGCCCGCCCCGGCGCGGTCTCAGCCGACGGGTCGACGGCGGGCCCCGGCCTCGGTCGCGATCCAATCCATCGGGATGTCGAAGCTCTGCGGGTGGATGGTCTCGATCTGCGACAGCTCGAAGCCGACGCCGATCGCCATCGGCCGCGGCGACAACGCCGCCAGGGTGCGATCGAAATAGCCGCCGCCATAGCCGAGCCGCCAGCAGCCGCGGTCGAAGCCGACAAGCGGGGCCAGCACCGCCTGCGGCGTGACGAGGTTGCGCCTCTCCGGGATCGGGATGTCCCAGACGCCGTCGACCAGCGGCTCGCCCGGCCGCCAGGCGCGGTATTCGAGCGGGCCCTTCTTGTCGACGACGGCCGGCAGCGCCACCGACGACCCTTCGGATATCAGCCGGGCGATCAGCGGGCGTGGGTCGAACTCGGCCCGAAACGGCCAGTAGACGCCGAGGGTGATCCGCGGCCGCTCGGCCAGGATCGCCCGCAGCGCCGCCTCGATCGCGCGGCCCCATTCGCGGCGCCGGGCGGGCGGCGCGTCGGCGCGCGCCGCCAGCAGGCGCCGGCGCTCCTCGCGGCGCCAGGCCTTGACCTCGGAGGGCTCCACCTCAGAACAAGCCGGTGATGCGGCCCTCGGCGTCGACCTCGATATTGTTCGCCGACGGCACGCGGGGCAGGCCGGGCATGGTCATGATGTCGCCGCAGATCGCGACCACGAACTCCGCGCCGGCCGACAGCCGCACCTCGCGGACCGCCACGGTGTGGCCGCTCGGCGCCCCCTTGGCGTTGGGGTCGGTGGTGAAGCTGAGCTGGGTCTTGGCGATGCACACCGGGAAATGGCCGAACCCCTGGTCCTGCAGCTGGGCGAGCTGGTCCTGCACCGGCTTGGCCGCCTCGATGTCGTCGGCGCCGTAGACGCGGCGGGCGATGGTGCGGATTTTTTCGAGAAGCGGCATCTCGTCGGGGTAGAGAAACTCGAGCTTTGCAGCGCCGCTTTCGGCGAGGTCGACGACCTCGCGGGCGAGCTCGACCGCGCCGGCCCCGCCCTGCGCCCAATGGTCGGCGATGACCGCCTTGACCCCCTCGGCCGCGCACAGCTCTTTGAGCCGGGCATGCTCGGCCGCGGTGTCGGCGCTGAAGCGGTTGACCGATACCACCGCCGGCAGGCCGAACTGGCGAATGTTGGCGAGATGCCGGTGCAGGTTGGCAAAACCCTTTTCGACGGCTTCGACGTTCTCCTCGCGCAGCGCGTTGAGGGCGACGCCGCCATGCATCTTCAACGCTCTGATCGTCGCCACCACCACCGCGGCGGCCGGGCGCAGGCCCGACTTCCTACACTTGATGTCGATGAACTTTTCGGCCCCGAGATCGGCGCCGAACCCGGCTTCGGTGACGACGTAATCGGCGAGCTTCATGGCCGAGGTGGTGGCGATCACCGAGTTGCAGCCATGGGCGATGTTGGCGAACGGGCCGCCATGGATGAAGACCGGGTTGTGCTCGATCGTCTGCACCAGATTGGGCGCGAGAGCGTCCTTGAGGAGCGCGGTCATCGACCCCGCCGCCTTGACCTCGGCCGCGGTCACCGCTTTGCGCTCGCGGGTCTGGCCGACATGGATGTTGCCG
Organism: uncultured Alphaproteobacteria bacterium; assembly: GCA_963716115.1. Lineage (GTDB taxonomy): Bacteria > Pseudomonadota > Alphaproteobacteria > ATCC43930 > CGMCC-115725 > AP-15. The sequence goes on along the minus strand of CAVQSZ010000006.1, from coordinate 299,949 downwards.
AGGCGGCGCTGCAGGTCCTGAAGGCTCGTCGCCAGGCAGAAGGTCGCCATCACCTGCGAGGCGGCGGTGATGTCGAACCCGTCCTCGCGCGGATAGCCGTTGGCGATGCCGCCGAGCGAGGAGATCGTCGTGCGCAGCGCGCGATCGTTCATGTCCATGGCGCGGCGCCAGGTCACCCGGCGCGGGTCAATGCGCGGCTCCAAGCCGTAATAGACGTGGTTGTCGACCAGCGCCGCGAGCAGGTTGTTGGCGGCGCCGATGGCGTGGATATCGCCGGTAAAGTGGAGGTTGATGTCCTCCATCGGCACGACCTGGGCATAGCCGCCGCCGGCCGCCCCGCCCTTGACGCCGAAGCACGGGCCCATGCTCGCCTCGCGCAGGCACAGCATCGCCTTCTTGCCGATCAGGTTGAGCGCGTCGCCGAGCCCGACCGTGGTCGTCGTCTTGCCCTCGCCGGCCGGGGTGGGCGTGATCGCGGTGACGAGGATCAGCTTGGCCCCCGGCCGCTCGGGCAGCGAGCGGACATAGTCGAGCGCGATCTTGGCCTTGTACTTGCCGTAAGGCTCGATCGCGTCGGCCGGGATGCCGAGCCTCTCGCCGGCGATCTCGCCGATCGGGCGCATCTGCGCTTCCTGGGCGATCTCGATGTTGGATTTCGGGTTTTTGTGCTGCTCTTCTCCGCGCGCCACGCCGCCTCTCCTTCGCTGAGTTGTTATGGCGTCTTAGTCCCTCGGGGCGGGCGCGCGCAACCGTCAGGGATGCCGCAGCGCCGCAAATCGCCCCGACACGCCGCGCCGATTTTTTTCGGCGCCGGCGTTGTCGGAGGAGATCGCCCGTTGGGGCGGCTATTCGACCAGCTCGGGCTCCTTGGGCCGGACCGGCGCCGCGGGCCCCTCCTCGAAGGTGAAGGCGAGCGCATCCTCGTCCGGCTTTTTGGCGACGCGGACGATCCCGCCCTTGGCCAGCTTGCCGAACAACAGCTCCTCGGCGAGCGGCTTCTTGATGTGCTCCTGGATCACCCGGGCGAGCGGACGGGCGCCGTAGAGCGGGTCGTAGCCCTTTTCGGCGAGCCAGGCGCGGGCGCCCGGGTCGAGCTCGATCGTGACGTTGCGGTCGGCGAGCTGCACTTCCAGCTGCAAGACGAACTTGTCGACCACCCGGCCGATCGTCTCGGGCGACAACGCGGCAAACGAGATCATCGCGTCGAGCCGATTGCGGAACTCGGGGGTGAACATCCGGTTGATCGCTTCGTGGTCGTCGCCCTGGCGCACGCCGCTGCCAAAGCCGATCGCCGGCTTGGCAAGGTCGGAGGCGCCGGCATTGGTGGTCATGATCAGGAAGACGTTGCGGAAGTCGACATTCTTGCCGTTGTGGTCGGTCAGCTTCCCGTAGTCCATGACCTGAAGCAGGATGTTGAAGAGGTCGGGGTGCGCCTTCTCGATCTCGTCGAGCAGCAGCACGCTGTGCGGATGCTGGTCGATGGCGTCGGTCAACAGCCCGCCCTGGTCGAAGCCGACATAGCCGGGCGGCGCGCCGATCAACCGCGATACGGTGTGCCGCTCCATGTATTCGGACATGTCGAAGCGGGTGATCTCGATGCCGAGGGTGCGGGCGAGCTGGCGCGCCACCTCGGTCTTGCCGACGCCCGTGGGCCCCGAGAACAGATAGGACCCGATCGGCTTTTCCGGGTCGCGCAGCCCGGCGCGCGCCAGCTTGATCGCCGAGACCAGGGTCTCGATCGCGGTGTCCTGGCCAAAGACCATCGTCTTCAGGTCGCGGTCCAGGTTCTTCAGCACCTCGCGGTCGTCGCGCGACACGCTCTTGGGCGGGATCCGCGCCATCGTGGCGATGCAGGCCTCGACCTCCTTGGCGGTGATCGTCTTGCGCCGGCGGTTCTCGGGAACCAGCATCTGCGCCGCCCCGGTCTCGTCGATCACGTCGATCGCCTTGTCCGGCAATTTGCGGTCGCCGATGTAGCGGTGCGACAGCTCGACCGCGGCGCGCAGCGCGTCCGACGTATAGCGGACCTTGTGGTGGCGCTCGTAATAGGGCTTCAGGCCGCGCAGGATCTTGATCGCATCCTCGACCGTCGGCTCGTTGACGTCGATCTTCTGAAAGCGCCGGACCAGCGCCCGGTCCTTTTCGAAATAATTGCGGTATTCCTTGTAGGTGGTCGAGCCGATGCAGCGGATGACGCCGCCGGCGAGCGCCGGCTTTAAGAGGTTCGAGGCGTCCATCGCGCCGCCGCTGGTGGCGCCGGCCCCGATCACGGTGTGGATCTCGTCGATGAACAGGATCGCGCCCGGATGCGCCTCGAGCTCCGACAGCACCGCCTTCAGCCGCTCCTCGAAATCGCCGCGATAGCGGGTCCCGGCCAACAGCGCGCCCATGTCGAGGGCGAAGATCGTCGCGTTCAGCAGCACCTCGGGGACCTCGCGCTGCACGATGCGGCGCGCCAGGCCCTCGGCGATCGCGGTCTTGCCGACGCCGGGCTCGCCGACATAGAGCGGGTTGTTCTTGGCCCGCCGGCAGAGGATCTGGATGGTCCGGTCGACCTCGGCCTCGCGGCCGATCAGCGGGTCGATCTTGCCGCCCTTGGCCTTCTTGTTGAGGTTGACGCAATAGGCGTCGAGCGCGTCATGGCTGCGCTTCTGCGACTTTTCGCCGCGTTCGTCCTCATCGGCGCCCTGCGCGCGCCGCGTCTCCGACCGGCCTGGCGCCTTGGCGATGCCGTGCGAGATGTAGTTGACCGCGTCGAACCGGGTCATGTCCTGCTCCTGCAGGAAATAGACCGCATGGCTCTCGCGCTCGGCGAACATCGCGACCAGGACGTTGGCCCCGGTCACCTCCTCGCGGCCGGAGGACTGCACGTGGATCGCGGCGCGCTGCAGGACCCGCTGAAAGCTCGCGGTCGGCTTGGCGTCGTCGCTGTGCGCGGCGACCAGGTTCGACAGCTCGTTGTCGACATAGTGCAGGACCTCGCGGCGCAGCCGGTCGAGGTCGACGCCGCAGGCGCGCAGCACCGCGATCGCATCCTGGTCCTCGGTCAGCGCCAGCAGCAGATGCTCGAGCGTGGCGTATTCATGCCGGCGTTCGTTGGCGTGAGCGAGAGCCCGATGCAGCGATTTTTCCAAATTTCGTGACAGCACACCCGGCCTTCCTTCCTGCTGACCCCTCGCACGATGCCCACGCGCGCCGCCCGCGGGCTGATCCTTCTCCCCCGCGGGCTAATCTTTCTCCAGCGTGCACTGCAGCGGATGCTGGTGCTGCCGGGCGAAATCCATGACCTGGGTCACCTTGGTCTCGGCCACCTCGTAGGTGTAGACGCCGCAGATCCCGACCCCGCGCCGATGCACATGCAGCATGATGCGCGTCGCCTCCTGGCGGTTCTTGTTGAAGAACCGCTCCAGGGTGTGGACGACGAACTCCATCGGCGTGTAATCGTCGTTCAGCATCAAAACCTTGTACATGGAGGGCTTCTTCGTCTTCGGCTTGGCCTTGACGACGACGCCCGTACCCGGTCCTTCCTCGCCGCGCTTTCCGTTGTCGCTCATCCCGATCCGCGCCGATGACGCTGCTCGCCCCCCGATGATATTGGCTTTCGGCCAGTCCGGAAAAGGCTTTTCCGCCGCGTCGGGCATGCGTGCGGCCGAGGCCGGCGGCGGCGCCACCTATTCGCTCCGGTAGGGCCGGGCCAGCAGCCGGTCGGTCATCGCGTCGACCGACCGGCCGTGGTGCAGCACGGCGTCGACCGCTTCGCTGATCGGCATCTCGACCGCGAGCCGCCGCGCCAGGGCGCCGACCGCGGCGGCGGTGGCCACCCCCTCAACGACCGAGCGGCGGCCGGCGAGCGCCTCGCCGAGGCCCTGCCCGCGGCCGAGCGCGAGGCCGAGCGCGTGATTGCGCGACTGCGCGCCGGCGCAGGTCAGGACGAGGTCGCCGAGCCCGGAGAGGCCGCGAAAGGTTTCCGCCCGGCCGCCCTTGGCCTCGCCCAGCCGCACCATCTCGGCCAGCCCGCGGGTGATCAGGGCGGCCCGCGCGTTGTCGCCGAGCCCGCGGCCGACGACGATCCCGCAGGCGATCGCCAGCACGTTCTTGACCGCCCCGCCGATCTCGGCGCCGATCGGATCCGCCGACCGGTAAGGCCGAAACCGGCTGCCGCCGAGCGCCGCGGCGAAGGCCCGCGCCAGCCCGCCATCATGGCTGGCGATGGTCACCGCGGTCGGCAGGTCGCGGGCGACCTCGGCTGCGAAGGTGGGCCCGGACAGCACCGCAAACGGCGAGGACGGCAGGATCTCGCGCCCGACCTCCGACATCGTCGCGAGCGAGCCGGCCTCGATCCCCTTGGCGCAATGCAGCACCGGCAGCCCCGCCGGCAGCCGGTCGCGGGCCGCTTCCAGCACGCCGCGCATGAATTGCGCCGGGACGGCGAGCAGCGCCGCGTCGGCGTCGGCGGTCGCCGCCTTGATGTCGCAGGTCGCCCGGATCGCCGGGTCGAGCGCGACCCCCGGCAGCAGCAGCGGGTTCTCGCGCCGCTGGTTGATCGCGTCGACGACGGTCTGGTCGCGCGCCCACAACACCGGGCTGGAGCCGGCCCTGCAGGCGACGATCGCGAGCGCCGTGCCCCAGGCCCCGCCGCCGATGACCGCCAGACGCTTCACCGTCTCACGCCTTGACCCCGGCCCCGGGCAGCGGCGGCGCCCCCGCGTCGAGCGGCCATCGGGGGCGCGGCGCGGCATCGAGACCGTCGCTCAGGCCGAGGCGCAGCCGCTCGATCCCGGCCCAGGCGATCATCGCCGCGTTATCGGTGCACAAGGCCGGCGGCGGCGCGACGAAGCCGAGCCCGGCTTCCGCGGCCAGCGCGGCGAGCCGGCGGCGCAGCCGCAGGTTGGCGGCGACCCCGCCCGCCGCCACCAGGCTCGCCCCCTCCGGGCAGTGGGCGCGGAACCAGGCGACGGCGTTCGCGGTTCGGTCGAGCAGCGCATCGCAGATCGCCAGCTCGACCGCCGCGGCGAGATCGGCGGTCTCGCCCGGGCCGAGCGGGCCGCGCTCGACGACGACCTGCCGCACCGCCGTCTTCAGCCCCGAAAACGAGAAGTCGCAGCCGGGCCGGCCGCGCATCGGCCGCGGCAGGGCGAACCGCCCGGCCTCGCCGCCCGCCGCGGCGCGCTCGATCGCCGGGCCGCCCGGATAGCCGAGCCCCAAGAGCTTCGCCGTCTTGTCGAAGGCCTCGCCGGCGGCGTCGTCGAGCGTCGCGCCGAGGCGGACATAACGCCCGACCCCGGCGCAGACCAGCAGCTGGCAATGTCCGCCCGAAACCAGCAGCAGCAGATAGGGGAAGGCCACGCCGTCGGTCAGGCGGGCGGTCAGCGCATGGCCTTCGAGATGGTTGACGGCGATGAACGGCTTGCCCGCGGCCCAGGCGATCCCCTTGGCGGTCATCGTTCCGACGATCAGCCCGCCGATCAGGCCGGGGCCGGACGCCGCCGCCACGCCGTCGATCCCGGCGACCACGATTCCGGCTTCGGCGAGCGCCCGCGCCACCAGCGCATCGAGATGGTCGAGATGCGCCCGCGCGGCGATCTCAGGCACGACGCCGCCATAGGGCGCGTGCTCGGCAAGCTGGGCGTGGATCAGGCTCGAGCGGATCTGCGGGCCCGAGGGCGTCGCGGCGACCACCGCCGCCGCCGTCTCGTCGCAGCTGGTTTCGATGCCGAGGACGATCATCGGGCGCGCGCCGCAACCAAGGCCGGACAGTGGACGTCGCGTCCCTGCTTTCGCCGGACGGCGCGAATTATCGGAGTCGCCCTTGCATGCGGCCACCCCAGCCTGCTCAGCCGGGCTGGGCGACCTCGTAGGTCTTCAGCGTCTTGTCGGTCGCGGCGTCGATTTCCAGGAGCTTGACCGAATAGCCCCACAGCACCGCCACGTGACGCAGCACCGCACGGCAGCTCTTCTCGGCGAGCAGCACGCCGTCATGCGCATAATGCGCAAGAATGAGGCAACGGTCGCCTCTCAGATCGACATCGACGACCTGGATGTCGGGCTCGCGGCGCGACAGGTCGTATTGCCGCGACAGCGCGCTCCTGATCCGGCGATAGCCGAAATCGTCGTGGATCGCCTCGACCCGCAGCGCCGGCTTGGCGCTGTCGTCCGAAACCTGGAACAGGTGGAAGCGGCGGATCATCTCCGGGCTCAGATATTGCAGCACGAAGCTCTCGTCGCGGTAGTTGGCCCAGGCGTGGCGCAAGACCCCGTAGGCGTCGCCGCCGCCGGCGATGTCGGGGAACCACTCGCGGTCCTCCTCTTTCGGGGTCTCGCAGATGCGGCGGATGTCGCTCATCATCGCAAAGCCGAGCGCGTACGGGTTCAGCCCGCTGAAGCGGGGGTCGTCGAAATCGGGCTGAAAGACGACGCTCGAATGCGAATGCAGGAACTCGAGCATCGAGCCTTCGGTGATCAGCCCCTTGTCGTGCAGCCGCCGCATGATCTCGTAATGGCAGAAGGTGGCGCAGCCCTCGTTCATCATCTGGGTCTGCTTTTGCGGGTAGAAATACTGGGCGATCAGACGGACGATGCGGACCAGCTCGCGCTGCCAGTCCTCGAGCCTGGGCGCCCGCTTTTCGATCAGGTAGAGCAGATTTTCCTCGGGCAGGCCGAGCTCGCGCTTGATCTCCTGCAGCCGCGCCTCGGCGGCGTCCGGATCCTCCTTGTCCCTGCCGGCCCCCGGCACGGTCCGCCACAGATCGTTAAAGGTCGCCTCGGCGTTCGCCTGCCATTCCTCGGCGCGCCGCCGCTCCTCGGCGAGGTTGGGCTTGCTGCGGTGGGCGTAGCGGTTGACGCCGTGGTCCTTGAGCGCGTGCGCGGCGTCGAGGACGCGCTCGACGGCCTCGGCCCCGTGCCGCTCCTCGCATTTGGCGACATAGTCGCGGGCAAAGCTCAGATAATCGAGAATCCCGTTGGCGTCGGTCCACTGCCGGAACAGGTAGTTGTTCTTGAAGAAATGATTGTGGCCGAACGCGGCGTGCGCCATGACCAGCGTCTGCATCGTCATGGAGTTTTCTTCCATGATGTAGCAGATGCACGGGTTGGAATTGATCACGATTTCATAGGCCAAGCCTTGCAGGCCGCGGCGATAAAGCGCCTCGTGAAAGGCGAAGCGCTTGCCGAAGCTCCAATGCCGGTACATCAGCGGCAGGCCGACCGAGGCGTAGGCGTCGAGCATCTGCTCGGAGGTGATGACCTCGACCTGGACCGGGTAGACATCGAGCCCGAGCTCGTCGAGCGCGATCCGCTCGATCGCGTCATAGGTCTGGCGCAGCGAGCCGTAATCCCAATTCGGGCCGCTGAAGAGCGGGGCCGCGCTCTCCAGCCTTGCCGCTTGCGCGGCGCGCATGTCAGGCACGGACGCCCCCTTTCGCGAAGAGCTCGTGGAACACCGAGAAGATCTGCGACGGGTCGCCGACCCGGCGCATGGCGAAATGCGGGTTCGCCGGCGCCACCTCGCTGTAGGCGCGCCACAGATCGCTGTCGCGCGCGAGGCCGGTCAGGCTGCCGCCCATGCCGTCGCCGACCTCGACATAGGCGAAATACTGGCACAACGGCAGCACCTCGCCGCCCAGGAGCGCCACGCAGCGGCCGCTGTCGGCGCCGTAATTGTCGCCGTCGGAGGCCTGCGCCGCATAGATGTTCCAGCGGTCGGTCGGGTAGCGCGCGCGGGCGATCTCCAGCATCTTTTCGAGCGCGGTCGAAACGACGGTGCCGCCGGTTTCGCGGCTGTAGAAGAACGTCTCCTCGTCGACCTCCTCGGCCGTGCTGGTATGGCGGATGAAGACGACGTCGACATGCCGGTAGCGCCGGATCAAAAACACGTGCAGCAGCATGAAGAACCGCTTGGCGAGGTCCTTCATCGCCTCGGTCATCGATCCCGACACGTCCATCAGGCAGAACATGACGGCTTCGGTGTTCGGCCGCGGCACGCGCTCGAAGCGGTTGTAGCGGACGTCGAGCGGGTCGATGTAGGGGATGATCTTGGTGCGGTGCTCGAGGCGGTCGAGCTCGCGCGCCAGCCGTTCCGCCTCCTCCTCGGCGCCGCGGGAGCGCGCGTTTTCGAGCGCCTCGCGCAACGCCTCGAGATCCTGCTGCTTGGGCCGCCGCAGCGAGATGCGCCGCGCCATGCTGTTGCGCATGGTCCGGCGCACGCTGAGGTTGGCCGGCGTGCCGGTGACGGTGTAGCCGGCGCGGTGCAGGTCGACGGCGAAGGTCTCGCGCAGGCTCTTCTTGACGAGGTCCGGCAATTCGAGATCCTCGAAGAACATGTCGAGGAACTCGTCCTTGGACAAGGTGAACTCGAAGGCGTCCTCGCCCGACCCGTCGGGGCTGCCCTGCGAGCCGCCGCGCCCGTCGCCGCCGCTCGGCCGCGGGATCTCGTCGCCGCGCAGATATTCCTTGTTGCCGGGCACGACATGCTCGGTGCGGCCGGTGCGGCGGCTGTGGTGAAACGCCGGCTCGGTGATCCCGCGCATCGGGATCGCCACCTTCTCGCCGTGCTCGACATCGGCGACCTTGCGCTTCTTGAGCGCGTTCTGCACCGCCGACTTGACCTCGGCGCGGGCCCGCGTCAGGAAGCGCTGCCGGTTGCTGAGGCTCTTGCCCTTGGGGTTGGGCCGGCGATCGACGATGTTCATCGGCTTCCCTCCAGGCCGGGCGTCATCCCCGACCTACCCGGCCTTGTTGACCCGCATGTACCACTCGACCAGCCGGCGGACCTGCCGCTCGGTGTAGCCGCGCGCCACCATTCGCTCCAGGAAGTCGGCATGCTTCTTCTCGGTTTCGGAATCCTTTTTTGAGCCAAAGCTGATGACCGGCAGCAGATCCTCGACCTGCGAGAACATGCGCCGCTCGATGACCTCGCGCAACTTCTCGTAGGAGGTCCATGACGGGTTGCGCCCGGAATTGTTGGCTCGCGCGCGCAGCGCGAACTTGACGACCTCGTTGCGGAAATCCTTCGGGTTGGCGATCCCGGCCGGCTTCTCGATCTTCGACAGCTCCTGGTTCAACAGCTCCCGGTTCATCAGCTGGCCGGTGTCGGCGTCCTTGTAGTCCTGGTCCTCGATCCACGCGTCGGCGTAGGCGACATAGCGGTCGAACAGGTTCTGGCCGTAGTCGGAGTAGGATTCGAGGTAGGCCTTCTGGATCTCGTGGCCGATGAACTCGGCATAGCGGGGGGCCAGCTCGGCCTTGATGAAGTTCAGGTATTTCTTTTCGACATCGTCCGGGAACTGCTCGCGCCAGATCGCCTGCTCGAGCACGTACATCAGATGAACCGGGTCGGCCGCCACCTCCTGGGTGTCGAAGTTGAAGGTGCTCGACAGCACCTTGAAGGCGAAGCGGGTGGAGATGCCGTCCATCCCCTCGTCGACCCCGGCGGCGTCGCGATACTCCTGCACCGATTTGGCGCGCGGGTCGGTGTCCTTGAGGCTCTCCCCGTCATAGACCCGCATTTTCGAGTGCAGGTTGGAGTTCTCGTGCGACTTCAGCCGCGACAGCACGCTGAACCGCGACAAGATGTCCAAGGTCGACGGCGCGCAGGCCGCTGTCGACAGCTCGCTGTTTTGAAGAAGCTTCTCGTAGATCTTTCGCTCCTCGGCCGCCCGCAGACAGTACGGCACCTTGATGACCGAGATCCGGTCGATGAACGCTTCGTTGTTCTTGTTGCTCTTGAAGCTCTGCCATTCGGCCTCGTTGGAATGCGCCAGCACGATGCCCTGGTAGGGAATCCCGCCGATGTTCTCCGAGCCGACGTAGTTGCCCTCCTGCGTCGAGGTCAACAGCGGGTGCAGCATCTTGATCGGGGCCTTGAACATCTCGACGAATTCGAGCAGGCCCTGGGTGGTGCGGTTGAGGCCGCCGGAGTAGGAATAGGCGTCGGGGTCGTTCTGGCTGAAGAACTCCAGCTTGCGGATGTCGACCTTGCCGACGAGGCTCGACACGTCCTGGTTGTTCTCGTCGCCGGGCTCGGTCTTGGAGATGCAGATCTGCTTCAGCCGCGAGGGCTGCAAACGCACCACGGTGAATTTGGTGATGTCGCCGCCGAACTCCTCGAGCCGCTTGACCGCCCAAGGAGAGATCGTGCCGGTGAGCCGGCGCACCGGGATGCCGTAATGCTTTTCGAGCTCGGCCCCGAAGACCGTCGCGTCGAACAGGCCGAGCGGGCTCTCGAACACCGGGCTGACCTCGTTGCCGGCCTTCAGCGCATAAACCGGCTCCTTCTCCATCAGCTGCTTCAGCCGCTCGGCCAGCGACGACTTGCCGCCGCCGACCGGGCCCAGCAGGTAGAGGATCTGCTTGCGCTCCTCGAGCCCTTGCGCCGCATGGCGGAAGAAGCCGACGATGCGCTCGATCGTCTCCTCCATCCCGAAGAAATCCGCGAACTCCGGGTAGACCTTGATCGTGCGGTTCATGAAGATGCGGCCGAGCCGGGAATCCTGGCTCGTGTCGATCATCTCCGCCTCGCCGATCGCCTTCAGCATCCGTTCGGCCGCGCCCGCGTAGTAGTTCGGGTCGTCCGAGCATTTGCCGAGGTACTCCTCGAGCGAGTACTCGACCTCTCGCCGGTTGTCGTACAACCGCGAATAGAGGCCAAAAATGCCGTCGTCAAATCCCATGTTGCACCTCGACTGACGTCAGCGCTCAACCATGCCGCTTCACGTCATTCCAATCAGAGAACGTCGCGCGACGAAAAAAATTCGCCTCGATCCCTCCAACCGACCCTCTTGGCGCCCCCGCCCTGCCGGCGAGCGCGCCGACCGTCGACGATCGTGCGCCCTTCTCGCCGTCTTCCAAACGCAATCATTATGCCAACGCATTGTGGCGAGAGTGCGGATCTCCGCGGCCGGCGGCAAGGCGCTGCGCGCGGCCGTCGAGAGCGGCCCCTCTGATGCGGCGGCGTTGGAGGAAATCAACAACATCTTGTGGCGACCTTCCCAGCCTTCATCAGGATATATATGGTATCGGAAAATCCCAATCAAAATCTAGGTTAACGCGCGCGATCGGCGCGGCGTCGACTGTTCACGCCGCGCATCATCGTCGCGTCAATCGAAGGCGGGCCGCGGGGCGAATCCCGGACCGGCGTGGGCCGGCGCGGGCGCGCCCGATTCGCCGGGCGCTAGCGGGACCGCGGGGCGGCGGCAGGCGGCCCGCCGGGCGCGCCGAGCCCGGCCACCGCGTCGGGGCGGCGGCCCATCGACTGCGCGGTCTTCATGCTCGCCGCCAAATTCGCGCCGATCGCCTCGGTCAGCCGCTCGGCGAGGCAGCCGTAGCTCGCGTCGGTCATGTGCAGCCCGTCGGGGCCGATCAGCGCCGCGGCCGCCGGCCGACGCGCCGCATCCCACAGACGCATGATCTCGAACCGGCGGAAATAGCCGACATTGGCGCGGTGGGCGGCCGCAGCGATGATTCGCTCCATCGCGCCGAGCGCCGGGCGCGCGAGCACCCGCGGCGCATATTGCAGGTCCATCAGGATGACATCGATGCCGCTCTTCTTCATCGCCGCGACGCCGCTCTCGATCAGCGCCTCGTCGGCGCCCACGTCGTCGCGGCGGAGCACCGCGTTGGTGCCGACCTGCCAGATCACCAGATCGGGATGCTCGGCGAGCACGTCGCGGTCGAGGCGGGCCAGCTCGAGGCGGACATCCTCGCCGCCGACGCCGCGGTTGACGACCCGGACGCCGGCCGCCGGAAACCGGCTCTCGAGCCCGCGCTCGAGGCGGCTGGGATAGCTCATCGCCGGGCTGCTGGCCCCGGCTCCCCGGGTCGAGGAGGAGCCCAGCGCCACGATCGTCAGCGGCTCGCCGCGCTCGATCCGCGCCGCGCTCCGGGTCAGCGTCGGCCCGATATCGGAGAGCCCCGGCGGCGTTGCGCAATTGGCCGGGCCGGCGGCGGCGCCGGGCGGATCGGCGCGTGCGGCGCCCGCCGCTGCGACGACGACAGCGGCCAGCCCGGCCGCCAGCCGCCGCTTCATTGCAGGGCGACCCGGATCGCCGCCGCCAGGTTGCGGCCGAGACAATCATAGACGGCGGCGGCGAGGCTCGCCCGCTCGTCCTTGGCCACACCGTCGAAATTGAACACGTTCTGCTCGCTCCAATAGCGCATCATCTCGAACCGCGGAAAGACGTACACGTCGTTCACGTCGCCAACCCGATGCATCGCCCGCAGATAGCGCTCGAAATCGATGACGGTGACGGTGCTATGCGAGAATTGCATATCCACCAGCACGATGTCGATGGCTCGCGCCTTGATCTCGTCGATGCCGGTTTGCAGCGCGGTCGCAAACTCGTCGACATCGAGGCCGCGGACGGCGTCGGTCGTGCCGGTCTCCCAGATCACCAGGACCGGGTCCTCGGCGAGCACGTCGCTCGGAAAGCGGGCCAGCATCTGCTCCGCGGTTTGCCGCGGCACCCCCTTGTTGACGACGGTGATCGGGACCCGCGGGTAGTCGCGGGCAAGCGCCTCCTGCAGCCGCCGCGGGTAGGCGAGGTCGGGCGCGCCCGCCGCCGCCCCGAGGGTCGAGGCGCCGCCGATCGCGACGATCTTGACCGGCGCGCCGGCGCGCAGCCGGTCGGCGAGCCGGGGCAGCTTGCCGTCGACCGCCATCAGCTCGGCCGGAACGCCGCACTCCGCCATGGCGAAGGCCGCCGGCGCGCCGAGCACGGCCGCAGCCAGTCCGCCGGCGACGGCGAGCGCCAGCCCGCCGAGGCGGCGCCCGATCATGGCCGGGCTCCGTCGGCCGCCTGCGGCGAGGCGGCGCGGCCCATCGATTTGTACCATTCGATCAGCCCGGCGATCAGAAACATCGTCAGGATGCCGACCGCGTTCACGACCAGCTGCGGCAGGATCGCCGAGCTGTATTCCGACAGCACGAAATGCCCCAGCGCCGACAGCAGGATCCCGAGACAGAAAATCTCCAGCGAGTTCTGGCCGCACAGGACGAGCGGCCGCGACGCGGCCGAACGCAGAAACCTCGCCGCCGGCGGGACCGCCGCCGCGACGACCGCGACCAGGGCGAAGAACGGGATCAGCCTGACCGGCGACAGGTTGGTCTTGTTGACCGGCCACAGCTCCTTCAGAAAGATCCCCGGAACGGGGTCCCAGATCCCGTGGATCGTCCAGCTGATCCTGACCACCGACCCGGCCGCGACGACGACCGCCGCGGCCGCCAGCAGCACGCGCCCGAGCCGCGAGGAAAAGCTGATCCTGACCCGGCCGAGGCCGAGCGCGGCCCCGGCGACGAACAGCAGCTGCCAGGCGAGCGGGTTGAAGAACCAGACATGGCCTTCGGGGTAGGCGGGCACCGACAGATTGCCGACCTGAACGGCGGCGTAGAGGAGAAGGGACGGGATCATGACCAGCAGCGGCGCCAGGCGCAGCCCGATCAGGACGATCGGAAAGACCAGCAGCAGGACGATATAAAGCGGCAGGATGTCGAGAAAGGTCGGCTGAAACTGCAGCAGCAGCGCCTTGACGATGGCGACGTGCGGCTCGCCGAGAAAATCCCCGACCCGCATCTCCTCGTTGTACATCGGGTTGTTGAACCGCATCACCGTATAGGACACTTCGGCGATGAAGATCATGAACAGAAAAATATGGGCGACATAGAGCTGCCAGGTCCGGCGCAGGATTTGCGCCGAGGCGTAGAGCGCCCCCTGGGCCGCCAGGGTCCGCCCGTAGACGAGCGCCGCGGTGTAGCCCGAGATGAAGATGAAGACTTCCGCCGCGTCGCAGAACTGAACGGATTGCAGCGTGAAGTAGCTCAGCACGTTCTCGGGGATGTGGTCGATGAAGATCAGGACGAGGGCGAGGCCGCGGAAAAAGTCGAGGCGCAGATCGCGCGGCTGGGAACGCACGCTGGGGCTTTTCATGGCGGAGGCCGGGCCAGCGTAGCAAACGTCCGCGGCCGCGTCGATGCGGGGCGGCTGACCCGGTCTCGAAGGAGCTGACATGGAGACAAGCGCAATTCGCCGCGTCGCGGTGATCGGAGCCGGGACCATCGGGGCCAGCTGGGCGGCGTATTTCCTGGCCCGCGGGCTGATCGTCCGGGCGAGCGACCCGGCCCCTGCGGCGGAGGGCTTCATGCGCCGCTTTATCGAGACGGCGTGGCCGGCGCTGCGGCGGCTGGGCGGCTCGGAGCCGATGCCGCAAACCGCCCCGCAGGATCTCCTCACCTTCCACGGCGAGCCCGAGGCGGCCGCCGAAGGCGTGCAATTCGTCCAGGAGAACGCCCCCGAGCGCGAGGCGCTGAAGCGCGCCCTGTTGTCCCGTCTCGATGCCGCGCTGCCGGAGACGGTGATCATCGCCTCGAGCTCCTCGGGTTTGCTGATGACCAATCTACAGGCGGACTGCATTCATCCCGGGCGTTGCGTGATCGGCCATCCGTTCAACCCGCCGCACCTGGTGCCGCTGGTCGAGATCGTCGCCGGCGAACGCACCGCCGCGGCGACGGTCGAGCGCGCGCTCGAAATTTACCGGGCGCTCGGCAAGCGGCCGATCCATATCCGGCGCGAGGTCCCAGGCCACGTCGCCAACCGGCTGCAGGCGGCGTTGTGGCGCGAGGCCGTGCACCTCGTCGCCGAGGGGGTGGCGAGCGTCGCCGACATCGACGCCGCAATCAGCGAGGGGCCGGGGCTGCGCTGGGCGCTGATGGGCCCGCACCTGACCTTTCACCTCGCCGGCGGGGCCGGCGGCATCGACCATTTTCTCGATCAGTTCGCCGGCCCGATGGAAAGCTGGTGGGATGCGCTGGGCCGGCCCCGCCTGGACGCCGCGGTGCGCTCGAAGATCGCCGCCGGCATCGCCGCCGAGGCCGCCGGGCGGAGCATCGAGGAGCTGGCGGCGGAGCGCGATCGTCTGCTGGTCGAGCTGTTGGCGATCCGGCATGGCGGGCGGGGACATTGACGGCGATCGGCTCCGGCGCGCCGCGGCGCGCCGCGGCGAGAATGTGTCATAAAAACGTCTTGCCTTTATAGCCCAAAAGGGTTAGGGTGCAACCACACTCCGGCGTGACGGCTCGCAAGAACCTTGAGACTCCGGAAGAGCCGGTTTTACCGGCTCTTTCCATTTCTGGGCCGGCCTTCTCAGGCGAGGCCCGGGCTCAGCGAAAAGCCGGGCTCAGCGAAAAGCCGGGCTCAGCGAAAAGCCGGGCTCAGCGAAAAGGCGGCTTCGGTCTGCGCGCGGATGTCGGCCACGGCGACGCCGGGGGCCAGCTCGGTCAAGGTCATTCCCGCCCGATCGATCGCGAACACGCCGAGATCGGTCACCACCAGGTCGACCACCGCGGCCCCGGTCAGCGGCAGGGTGCACCGGCGCAGGAGCTTCGGCTCGCCGCGGGCGGTGTGCTCCATCAGCACGATGACACGCTTGACCCCGGCGACGAGGTCCATGGCGCCGCCCATGCCCTTGACCATCCGGCCGGGGATCATCCAGTTCGCCAGATCGCCGTTCTCGGCCACCTGCATCGCCCCCAGGATCGACAGGTCGATATGCCCGCCGCGGATCATGCCGAAGGATTGGGCGCTGTCGAAATAGCTCGTCGTCGGCAATTCGGTGATCGTCTGCTTGCCGGCGTTGATCAGGTCCGGGTCCTCGTCCCCCTCGAACGGGAACGGCCCCATGCCGAGCATGCCGTTCTCGCTTTGCAGCTGCACCGAGATCCCGGCCGGGATGAAGTTCGAGACCAGGGTCGGGATGCCGATGCCGAGATTGACGTAAAAGCCGTCCTCGAGCTCGGCCGCGGCGCGCCGCGCCATCTCGTCGCGTGACCAGGGCATGTCTCTTGCCTCCTTTCCCTCAGGCGCGCGGGCGCACCGTTCGCTGCTCGATCCGCCGTTCGAACGAGGCCGGACGCACCAGCCGCTGGACGAAGACGCCGGGGGTGTGGATCTGGTCGGGCTCGATCGCCCCCGGCTCGACCAGGTGCTCGACCTCGGCGACGGTGACGCGCCCGGCGGTCGCCATCACCGGGTTGAAATTGCGCGCCGTCTTGCGGTAGGCGAGGTTGCCTTCGCGGTCGCCCTTCCAGGCGTGGACGACGGCGAGGTCGGCGACGAGGCCGCGCTCCATCAGATAGCGCTCGCCGTCGAATTCGCGCGTCTCCTTGCCTTCGGCGATCAGGGTCCCGACCCCGGTCTTGGTGAAGAACGCCGGAATTCCGGCGCCGCCGGCGCGGATCCGTTCGGCCAGCGTCCCCTGCGGATTGAATTCGAGCTCAAGCTCGCCCTTCAGATAGAGTTCGGCGAACAGCTTGTTCTCGCCGACATAGGACGAGATCATCCTGCGGATCTGCCGGCTTTCGAGCAGCACGCCGAGGCCGGCGCCGTCGATCCCGGCGTTGTTCGACACCACCGTCAGCTCCTTGACCCCGGAATCCCGGATCGCCGCGATCAGCGCCTCCGGGATCCCGCACAGGCCGAACCCGCCCGACATGATCGTCATGCCGTCGCGCAAGAGGCCGGCGAGCGCGGCCGACGCATCGGGATAGACCTTGTTCATCGGGGCTCCTTCCCTGGCTCAGGCGGCGCCGGCTCGGCGACGCCGAGCAGCTGACGCGTCTTGTCGTCGACGACGCCGCTGACGTTGATCGCCTTCTGCTTCTGGAAGCGGGCGACCGCGGCGGCGGTCGACGGGCGGTAGACGCCGTCCTCCGCGACCGCGATCCCGGCGGCGGCGAGCGCGCGCTGCACGCTCGTCACGTCCGCCCCTTGCAGCGGCGGGTCGGCCGGCTTCAGCAGGCGCGGCCGGCCGGGGCCGGGCTCGGCGGACTCGAACCACAGGCTGACATCGTTGCCGTTGACCGTGGCCCATTTGGCCGGCGACGAGGCCAGGCGGAACCTGACCCGCGGGGCGCCGTCCGGCGCCTTGTCGTCGACCGCCAGCTCCTTGAGCAGCGGCAGATACTCGGCCAGGGAGTCGAGCCCGAGGCCGGGGATCGCATCGAAGCCGCGCACGACCAGATCGCCCCGGGCGGTATAGCCGGCGGGCGAGAGCGGCGAGCCTTTCGCCTCCGCCGTCAGGTCGGCGCCGATCTCCCGGGTGTCGATCGCGGCGTCATAGATCCGGAAGGTCGGGTCGAGCCCGGCGAGCGCGCCGAGCAGGCGCTCGCCCGCCTGCTGCTTTTCCGCCTCGCCGGCGGCGTCCGCCTCGCCCAGCGCCCGCAGCAGGGCGCGCACCGCCTCGGTCTTCAAATCCTCGACCCCAAAATCGACGACGATCCGCTGCGGCGCCTGGCGCGGGTCGAGCAGGGACGGCGCCACCTCGAGCCCATCCTGCCGGATGGTCACGCGGATCGCCCCCTTGTCGCCGTCGAAGCCGGTCGCCTCGGTCATGATCTCGGCCTTCGCCAGCGCGACCAGCGGGCCGCCGGCCGCGTCGCGCACCTTGAGCCCGTCGAGCGCGGCCTCGCCGCGGATCGTCCCGAACACCGAGGGAACCCTCGGCAGGATCGCCAGCAGGCGGGCGAGCCGCGCGTCCGGCGACAGCTGCTTGGCGTTCTGCGCTGCGTCGATGTCGTCGCGCAGCTTTTCGAGCTCGGCGAGCCTGGGCCCCGCCGACTTCCCGGTCACGGCGATCCGCTCGATCGCGCCGGCCCCTTGCTGCGGCACGGCAAACGCCACCTTCTTCAGCTCGAGGTCGAATGGCGCGCTCCACCCGCCGCCGGGCTCGGCGACGAGCTTCGAGGTCATCGTCAGCGGCCCGAAATCGAGCGACGCGCCGCTGCCGGGATGATCGAGGCGCGCGGCGGCAATCGCCACCGCCATGTCGCGCGTGCGCCCCGAACGCGGATCGACGACCGCGCTCGCCCGCCCGTCCGTCACCGTCAGCCTGGCCTCCGCGCCGTCCGCCCCGTCGACCGTCAATTCCTTCGGGAGCAGGATCGCCAGCTCCACCGGCTGCGTCCCGTCCTGGCGCCCCTTCTGCCGAACCTCCAGGCGGTCGAAGCCGACATGGATGAGCTCGTCGGCGTGAAGCGCGAGCTTGGCGTTGGTGATGACCGCCACCATGCTGTCGCCGTCGCGGCGGATGTCGAACGGATCGGCGACGACCCATTCGAGCGCGCCGTCGGTGAGGGGCGCGAGCCCGACGACCAGCGCCTGGACCTCCGCCTTGAAATGATCGAGCTCGGGATCGGGCTCGGCGGCGCGCAGCGGCGATCCCAGCCCGATGACGACCGCGATCGCGATGGCGGCTGAGGTGCGGTGCAATCCTGTTCTCATCGACCGATATCCGTTGCGGGGCGGCATCATCGTACAGCACGATCGCTAAAGATATGTCATCGGCGGGCTGGGGATCGAGCGAGTTCAGGCTGGCGGCGGAGACCCTGCCGCAGCCCTGGGAGCGGCTCGCCGCCCATCTCGCGCGCTGCGGGATGGCGCTCGGCGACGCGCCGCCGCGCCAGTTCGCGGGCGGGCTCGGCAACCTCAACTATCTGATCGTGGTCGACGGCCGGCCGGTGGTGCTGCGCCGCCCGCCCGCGGGGATGCTGCCGCCGGGGGCCAACGACATGGCCCGCGAGTTCGGCATCCTCTCGGGGCTGTGGCGCGCCTATCCGCTGGCCCCGCGGGCCCTGCATTTCTGCGCCGATCCCTCGGTGCTCGGGGCGCCGTTCCAGATCATCGAGCACCGCGCCGGGATCGTCGTCCGCGGCGCCCTGCCGCCGCGCCTCGCCGGCCGCCCCGAAATCGGCGACGCGTTGAGCCGCGTTCTGATCGAAAGCCTGGCCGCGCTCCACGCCGTCGACCCGCAAACCGTCGGGCTCGACACGCTCGGCCGCCCATCGGGGTTTTTGCGCCGCACCCTCGACGGCTGGACGCGGCGCGGCGCGGCGGTCGCCGACCTCTTTGATCCCCGCATCCTCGCCGAGATCGTCGCCTGGCTCGCGCCGCGGGTCCCGGCCGACGCGCCGCCGAGCCTCATCCATTCCGATTTCAAGCTCGACAACATGATCCTCGACCCCGCGGCGTTGGCGCCGGTCGCGGTGATCGACTGGGACATGGGGACGCGCGGCGACCCTTTCTGGGACCTCGCGGTGCTGCTGAGCTACTGGGTCGAGCCCGGCGACCCCGACTGCATGCATCGGCTCGGGCAGATGCCGACGGCCGAGCCCGGCTTCTGGCCGCGCCGGCGGGCGCTCGACGCCTATCGGCGGCTGAGCGGCCGCGCGGCCCCGGATTTCGCCTTCTACCGGGTGCTGTCGCTGTTCCGCTCCGCGGTCGTCTTCCTGCAATTGTTCGACCGCTGGCGCCGCGACCCGGCTGCAAACCAGCATTGCGCCGGGCACGATGCGCTTGGCCGCGGGCTGCTCGACTACGCGCTGGAGGTCGCGCGCGGGCGGGTGCGGTGACCCGCGGCTCAACAAAATTCTTGCATCGGCAACCCCTTCAGCCAAAAATCCACGGGAGGCTGGGGTGCCGCCCGCCATGCCGGCGGGAGCGGCTGAGATCAGACCCACTGAACCTGGTCGGGCGCGCCCGGCGAAGGGAGTCCGTCATCACCGCGTCAACGATCGGATCGTCGTCCCGCCCGAGAACCGTTGTCATCGGCGCCGGGGTCATCGGGCTCGGCATCGCCTGGCGGCTCGCGCAGGCGGGCTGCCCGGTCGCCGTCTACGACCGCGGCGAGGCCGGGCGCGGCGCCAGCTGGGCGGCGGCGGGAATGCTCGCCGCCGCGGTCGAGACCGAGCCCGGCGAGGAAGCGCTGCTGAGCCTGACCCTCGAGAGCCAGCGCCGATGGCCCGATTTCGCCCGCGAGCTCGAAGCCGCCGCCGGGATCTCGGTCGGCTATCGCGGCGAGGGCACGATCGTCGTCGCGCTGACCCGTGACGACGCCGAGCAGCTGCGCTTCACCTATGAATTCCAGAAGCGCCTCGGCCTCGACCTCGAGTGGCTGTCGGGTACGGAGGCGCGCCGCCGCGAGCCGCATCTGCGCCCCGGCATCCCCGCCGCGGTGTTCAGCCCGCGCGATCATCAGGTCGAGAACCGCCTCGTCGTCGCCGCTCTGGCCGCGGCGGCGCGGCGGGCCGGCGCCGCGCTGCACGAGCATTGCCGGGTGCGCGAGGTCGAGCTTTCCGGCGGTCGCGCGGCGGGGGTCGTCACCGATCGCGGCCATGAGCCCGCCGATGTCGTCGTGCTGGCGGCCGGGGCCTGGTCGCGCGAGATCGGCGGCGTCCCGCCCGAGCATCTGCCGCCGGTCCGCCCGATCAAGGGGCAGATGCTGGCGCTGCAGATGGACCCGGCCGCACCGCTGCTGCGCCACGTGATCTGGCTGCCGCGGGGCTATCTGGCGCCGCGCCTGGACGGGCGCCTGGTGATCGGCGGCACCGTCGAGGAGCGCGGCTTCGACGACCGGCTGACCGCGGGCGGCCTGCTGGCGCTGCTCGAAGGCGCCTGGCGCGCGGCCCCGGCGATCGAGGAATTGCCGATCGCCGAGACCTGGGTCGGCTTTCGCCCGGGCTCGCGCGACGACGCGCCGATGCTCGGGCCGAGCGGGATCGACGGGCTGGTCATCGCCACCGGCCATCACCGCAACGGCATTCTGCTGACGCCGGTGACCGCCGACGTGGTCAGCGCCCATGTCCTGACCGGCCGGCTCGACGACATCGCCCGGCCGTTTGCGCCGACGCGGTTTGCCGCCGTCGCCGCGAAGCCGCGCCAGACCGCGGCGGCGGAGGCGGGATGACCCGGATCAAGATCAACGGCGTCGAGGAGGAGGTCGCGGCGACGACGGTCTTCGAGCTCCTCGCCGCTCGCGGCGTCGACCCCGACGCCCGGTTCCTCGCCGTCGCCGTCAACGGCGCGGTGGTGCGCCGCGCCGCCTGGTCCGCCGCGACCTTGGCGGCCGGCGACGCGGTTGAGATCGTGCGCCCGCTGCAGGGCGGCTGAGTAGATCGTCGAACAGGAGTTGAACAGGAAAAGCCCATGACCGACCCGCTAGTCATCGCCGGAACCGCGTTGTCGTCGCGGCTCTTCGTCGGCACCGCCGGCTACCCGAACCAGCAGGTGCTGCTCGACTGCCTCGAGTTGAGCGGGGCCGAGCTGGTCACGGTGTCGATCCGCCGCATCAGCCTCGAAGGCTACGCCGAAAGCCTGGTCGACCTCCTCGGCGGCCGTTATCGCTTCCTGCCGAACACCGCCGGCTGCGTCACCGCGCGCGACGCGATCCTGACCGCCGAGCTGGCGCGCGAGGCGCTGGAGACCGATTGGGTCAAGCTCGAGCTGATCGGCGACCGCGAGACGCTCTACCCCGATGTCGAGCAGCTCGTCCACGCCGCCGACGAATTGGTGCGCAAGGGCTTTACCGTGCTGCCCTACTGCAACGAGGACCCGGTCGCCTGCCGCAAGCTCGCCGATGTCGGCTGCGCCGCGGTGATGCCGCTGGGCTCGCTGATCGGCTCCGGCATGGGCATCGCCAACCCGGCGGCGATCGAGCTGATCTGCGCGAAGAGCCCGGTCCCGGTGGTGCTCGACGCCGGCGTCGGCACCGCCTCGGACGCCGCCCTGGCGATGGAGCTCGGCTGCGACGCGGTGCTGGTCAACACCGCGATCGCCAAGTCGCACGACCCGCGCCGGATGGCGGCGGCGATGCGCGCCGGGGTCGAGGGCGGCCGCCTCGCGCGGCTCGCCGGCCGCATCCCCAAGCGCACCTTCGCCGAGCCGTCGAGCCCGCAGCTCGGCCTCGTCGGCTCCTGAGCACGCGGCGGCGGCGCCGCTCGGCGCGATAGCGGGCATCGGGCGTGGTCTTCGCCTTCCCGCTCTACGACGACAACCCGATCGTCCGCCCGCCGATCGTCACCTATGGGTTGATCGGGCTGTGCGTCGGCGCCTTTCTGTGGCAGCTCGGGCAGAGCCAGCACCAGGTCCTCTACGGCTACGGAATGATCCCGGCGGTGCTGTTCGGCAATGCCGAGCTGGCCCCGGCGCTGCGGGCCGTGCCGGCCTGGGCGACCGTGCTGACCAGCATGTTTCTGCACGGCGGCTGGTTTCACCTGATCGGCAACATGGTCTTCCTGTGGATCTTCGGCAACAATATCGAGGACGTGCTCGGGCGCTGGCGCTATCTCCTGCTGTACCTGTTGTCCGGGGTCGCGGCGGCGCTGGTTCAGGGCTTGTCGAGCCCCGCCTCGCATGTGCCGATGATCGGGGCCAGCGGCGCCATCGCCGGCGTGCTCGGCGCCTATCTGCTGCTTTATCCGCGGGCGAATGTGTACTGCTTTGTCTGGATCGTGATCTTCTTCTGGATCATCAGCGTGCCGGCCTGGATATTGCTGGGGCTGTGGTTTGCCATGCAGCTTTTCAGCGGGCTCGGCGCCGCCGCCGGCAAGCCGGGCGTCGCCTTCTGGGCGCATGTCGGCGGCTTTGCCGCCGGGCTGGCGCTGGTGGCGGCATTGCGCCCGAGCGGTGTGGCGCTGCTGCAGCAGCCGCGCAGCGCGGTCTTCACCGTGACGCGGCCGCGCAACCTGATCGGCCGCGGCTCCGTCCCATCCGCCGGACGCCGCCATCGCCGGCCGCCCGGCCCGTGGAGTTGACGCCCTTGAACGAGGCTTCCCCGCCGCCGGACGCGCAAGCCGGGCCGGCGGTCTACGCGCCCCAGGGCCTCGCCGAAGGTATCGCCGCGCTCGCCGCCGAGCCGGTCTTCGCCGCGATCCTGGAGCGGGCCGGGCCGCCGCGCTTTCGCCGGCGCCGCAACGGGTTTGCGACCTTGCTGCACATCATCCTCGAGCAGCAGGTGTCGATCGACGCGGCGGCGGCGATGCACCGCCGGCTCGCCGCGCTGTGCCGGCCGCTGGCGCCGGAGCCGTTTTTGGCGCTCGACGATCCGACCCTGCGCGCCTGCGGCTTCAGCCGGCAGAAGATGGGCTACGCCCGCGACCTGGCGGCGAAGGTCGGCGCCGGCGGCTTCGACTTCGCCCGGCTGGCGCAAGCCGACGACGAGGCCGCCCGCGCCGCGCTGGTGGCGCTCAAGGGGATCGGGCGCTGGAGCGCCGAGATCTACCTGATCTTCGCGCTCGGCCGGCCCGACATCTGGCCGGCCGGCGATCTCGGCCTGCAGGTCGCCGCACGCGAATGCCTCGGCCTCGAGGCGCGACCCGGCGAGCCCGAATTGCGCAACCTCGGCGAGAGCTGGCGGCCGTGGCGCACGGTCGCCGCCTGCCTGTTCTGGCAGTCCTATCTGCACACGAGAGGCCGCGCCGCCCCGCAGCTCGCGCCCGAGCTCTACGCCTAGTGTTCAGACACAATCACCTGATTCAGCAGCAAGGAGCCGTAGGATGGGTTGAGCATCGCGAAACCCATCGCAACCGCCGCCGCAGATGGGTTTCGCTGCGCTCAACCCATCCTACAGGGCAATGGAGTTGAACCATCTGAATGCGTCTAAGCGCCAGCGCCCGGTTCGGGCAAGTCGGATTCCTGCTCCAATACAACCGTGTAGCGCATGTACGGTTCTTCTTTGCGGCAATCGCAGCCGCATAGGGGCTACTTGGTCGAGATGATCTCCGGCGGCCGGCGCTGGTGCCAGTCGGTCGCCTGCTGATAGGCCCAGCCGATGCGCAGCGCGGTCGCCTCGTCGTAGCCGCGGCACACGATCTGCAGCGAGAGCGGCAATCCGGTCGCGGTGAAGCCGTTCGGCAGCGCCAGCGCGCACAGCTCCAGGATGTTGACGAAGCGGGTGAAATGCGCCGGGGTCGAGGACTGGTCGACGGCCGCGACCGGGATCGCCGCGGTTTGCGTGGTCGGCGTCAGCAGCGCGTCGACGCCGGCGAACGCCGCCGCGAACGCCTCCTTGGCCTGCGCCTGGTCGCGCAGCGCGCCCAGGTAATCCCGCGACGATATGCTTTTGCCAAGGCCGATGCGCGGGCGCACCGCGCTGTCGATCGGCAGGCTCGGATCGTCGGTCAGATGGCCGACCAGGAAATACCCCTCGGCCCCGATGATCCGCCCGGTCGCGGCGGTGTAGTCGGCAAAGCGGCACGGCAGGTCGACCGCGACGATCTCGGCCCCGAGGCGCGCCAGCGCGTCGAGCGCCGCGTCATAGGCGGCGAGCGCCTCGGCGGCGACCCCGTCGCGCTCGGCCTGCGGCATGCGCGCCAGCCGCAGCCCGCGCACGCCGCGGCGCAACAGCGGCGCCGGATCGTCCGGGGCAATGCCGCGGGTGCGCGGGTCGAGCGGGTCCGGGCCCTGCATGACCTGGTACAGCAGGGCCGCGTCCTCGACCGAACGGGCCATCGGGCCCGGCGTGTCGAGGCTCGGGGCCAAGGGCAGGATGCCGTAGGTGCTGACCCGGCCGATTGTGGTCTTGAGCCCGCTGAGGCCGCACCACGAGGCCGGCAGGCGCACCGAGCCGCCGGTGTCGGTGCCGATCGCCCAGGGCGCGAAACCGGCCGCGACCGCCACGCCCGAGCCGCTGCTGGAGCCGCCCGGGGTGCGCGCCACCGCCGGGTCCCACGGGTTCCACGGGGTGCCGCGGTGCTGGTTGGTGCCCCAGCCGCCCATCGCGAACTCGACCGTGTGGGTCTTGCCGATCACGATCAGCCCGGCGGCGATCAGCCGCCGCGCCAGGGTGGCGGTATGGGTCGAGCGGCGCTGCCGCCACACCTGCGAGCCGCCGGTGGTGACCCTGCCCTCGATTTCGATCAGATCCTTGAGCGCGATCGGGATGCCGTGCAGCGGCCCGACCGCGTGCCCGGACCGCACCGCCTTGTCCGCCGCCTCGGCGGCGAGCCGCGCCTCGTCGGCGTAGACTTCGACAAAGGCGTGCAATTTGCCGTCGGCGGCGGCGATCCGGGCGAGGCAGGCGTCGACCAGATCGACCGGCGACAGCCGCCGGGCGGCGATCTCGGCGGACAGCGCGTGGGCCGGCAGCAAGGCCGGATCGTTGACGGGTGACGACATCGGTTGCAGCGCCGGAAATGGATGGGGCGTCAGGATAGGCCGGCCGCCGCCGTTGCTGTCAACCGGGTCGACCGGCAGCCGGCTGTGCTAGCCGCGGGCGCGGCTGATCTCGGCGGTCTTCGTCTTGCCGGAATGGGCCGGGTGCTGATGGCCGCGCGCGCTGGACGAGGTGTGAGCCGAATGCGGCGGCGCGCTTTTGCGGTGGCTTGCGCGCGTCGGCGACGATCGGTGGCCGCGGCGGCGCCGGTCGTCGGTCACCAGCGCGACATGAACAAAGCGCCCGGGCGGGCTCCACCGCGCCGGCGGCCGACCGTCGGATATGTCGGCGTCGTAGCCGACGATATTGCGCGCCTCGACCACCTGCCGCGCGCCGGTGCCCGGATAAACAAAGCCGTAGGTCGGGCTGTGGCGCCCGTAGCTCCCCGAGCGCAGGTCGCGCACCGCGACGCTGGTCCAGTCGTTGTTGGGCGAGGTGTCGATCGCCGACATGCCGCGGGTGACCGCGCCGCGGTACCAGTTTGCGTGATCGATCAGGATCTCGCGCGAGCTGACGATCCCGGAAACCACCGCGACATGGCCCGAAGGCGTGTAGCCGCTGCGCTTGAACACCAGGATCGCGCCCATCGACGGGCTCTGGCCGCGCTGGTAGCGGCCCGCGGCCTCGTCCCACCAGCCGCCGGCGGCGCCGTAAAGATAGACGCCGGTCTCGGCCCGCGCATAAAGCGCGCAGTTGGCCGCGGCCGCCGGTCCACCCCACGCCAGCAGCAATGTTATGCTGAAGGCGCCCCAGACGAGGCCCCGCTCCACTTTCGATCGCATCGCTTGCCCCCCACTCGAGACGGCCGGGAAGCCGTCGGTCCCCTGGGTGTCATCCGGCTGAAGCCGGTTAATGTTCGTTAACAGATTTTATAAAACCCCAGGTCGGCAGGAAAAATCATCATAATTCGCACGACAATTCGGTTGAAAAAGTACCCGACTTATTCGACCGTTTTCGGCGCTGCCGCCGGGGGCGCGTTCAGACGCCGAACCCGAGCGCGGATAACGCGTTTCGTATCGACTGATCTTCAAGCAACGCGCGAAACCGCCGCACCGGCGGCCGCTCCCGCCGCGCCTTGGGCACGACGAAATCATAATGCTCGTCCTGCGCCGGGATGAACCCGAGCCGGTACTGGCGCGCGACGCTTTCGATCGCGATCCCCCAGTCGGCGCGGCCCTGCGCGACGGCGGCGGCGACGGCGTTGTGCGATTTCGGCTGCGACCAGTAGCCGGGCGGCCGCGCGCCGCCGAGCAGGCGGTCGGTCAGGATGCGGGTGCCGCTGCCGGCGTTGCGGTTGACCATCAGGCAGTCGGGCGAGACCGCCGCCGCGGCCAGCGCATCGGCGAGCGAGCGGCCCTCGAAGCGCGCGTCGCCCGGGCGGTGGACGATCCCTTGCAGCCGCCGATAGCCGGGCCACAGCTCGAGGTCCGGGGTCAGGAACGGCCGGTTGTATTCGCCGGTCCGCGGGTCCATCAGGTGAATGGCGGCGATGTCGCACTCGCCGCGCGTGGCCGCCGCAAGCCCGCCGGTGCTGCCGACATTGAGCGTCTTGACCGCGATCCCTTCGTCATGGAGCCGGCCGGCCAGCACATCGAGCCCGACACAGTGGCTGCCGATCACGACGAGGTCGGCGAGCCGGGGATGGCCGATCAGCCGCACCTCGACCGGCGTCCCGGCGGCGAGGCTCTCGGTCTGCGGGCCGATCGCGATGAAGCCGTCGGCCTGGCTGAAGGCGGTCACCGCGCCCGACCCCTTGGCGGTCGGGTAGGCGGCAAGGCTGCCCTCCTGCGCGCCTTCGATCAGCGACACCATCAGATACTCGGTCCGCCCGCGCTCGGACGCGACGCGCAGCGGCAATGTCGCCGCGACCCGTTCGGCATGCTCCGCCGGCAGGCCGGCGAAGACGCGGATCAGCGGCGCGACGAACTCGTGGAAGGTGAAGATCGCCGAGGTCGGAAAGCCCGGCAGCACGATAATCGGCTTGCCGCCGGCGACCGCCAGGCACAGGGGCTTGCCGGGCTTCAGCGCGACGCCGTGCACGACCACCCCGGGATCGCGATAGCGCGCGACGGCGCGATAGCACAGATCGCCCGCCCCCTTCGAGGTGCCGCCGGAGAGCACCACGATGTCGCAGGCGGCGAGCCCCTGCTCGACCAGGCGGCCGAGCGCGCCCTCGTCGTCGGCCCCGATCCCAAGCGGGTGCGGGACGCCGCCCGCCTCCTCGACCGCGGCGGCGATGATCGCGGCGTTCGAATCATAGACGGCGCCGGGGCGGATCGGCGCGCCGGGGGCGACGATCTCGTCGCCGGTCGAGATGATCGCGACAAGCGGCCGGCGCATGACCTCGACCGCGGCGCAGCCGACCGCCGCCAGCATGCCGATCTCGCGCGAGCTCAGCGCCTGCCCGGCGCGCAGCACGGTCTCGCCGCGGGCGATGTCGCTGCCGGCGAAGGAAATGTGCTGCCCCGCCGAGGCGGCGCGGCGGATGTCGATCGCGGTCTTCCCGTCGACCTCGACCGCCTCGGTGTGCTCGACCATGACGACGGCGTCGGCGCCGCGCGGCGTCATGCCGCCGGTGGCGATCAGCGCCGCCGCGCCCGGCCCGACCGACAGCCGCGGCTCCCTGCCGGGGGTCAGGATTTCCGGGATCAAGGTCAGGCGGCGCGGGGCCCGCTCGCTGGCCCCGGCGGTGTCGTCGGCGCGCACCGCAAAGCCGTCGACATTGGCGCGGTCGAAGCCGGGGACGTCGATCTCGGCGACCACCGGCCGGGCCAGAACCCGGCCCAGCGCCTGCGCCAGCGGCGCGGTCTCGCCGCCGAGCGGCCGAAGCGCCAGATGACGGTGAAAGCGGCGGGTCGCCTCGTCGCGGTCGACCACGTCGAGAAACTGCGCCTGCCGCGCCAAGATCGCGCAGGCTCGTCGCAATGTCGTTCATCGGCTCCGCCTCCGCCGGCGCTCAACGATGGTCAGTAGCAATATACCGTGATCGCCGCGCCCTCCGGGTAGCCCTCGCTCGCCTCCGGGATGACGACAAAGCCGTCGGCGGCGGCGGCGGCCATCAGCCCGATCTCGGCGAACGACGCCAGCGGCGCGATGCCGCCCTCGGGCAGGCGGCGCGCCGGGCATATCTCGGTCGCCCCGAGCGCCGAGACGAACTTGCGCGCCGCGATCATCCGGCATGAGCGGTAGGGCAGGGCCGGGTCGAGGCCGGCGAGGCGGCGGATCGCGCGGCCGGCGAACAGCTCGTAGCCCCAAAGACAGGCGGGCGGGGCGCCGGGCAGCAGCAGCGCCGGCGTCCCGGCCGCCGTCCGGCCGAAGCCGGTGGTCTCGCCCGGCCGCAACGCGACGCCATGGATCGCCAGCTCGCCGGCCTCGGCGAGCGCCGCGGCCGATCTGTCCGCCGGGCCCGGCCCGGTCCCGCCGGCGACGACAACCAAATCGGCCCCATCGCCGTAAAACGCATCGGCCAACGGGGAGGCCGCGACGATCCCGCCGTCGCGCGCGATCAGGGCGCGCAGCATCGGCCCATCGGCGTCGCCGTCCGGCGGAGCCGACCCGGCGATCGCGAGCCGCACCCGCGGCCTGCGGACGATCGCGACGCGACGGCGGCCGGCCGCCGCGAGGAGCCCGATATGATGCGCCAGAAGCCGCGTCCCCGCCGCCGCCAGGATCGCCCCGGCGGCGGCCGTCGAGCCCGTCCGCTCGACATTGTCGCCCGCCGCCGCCGGCGCGATCAGGACGACCCGGCCCGCCTGCGTCTCGACCTGCTCCAAGGGCGCCACCGCGTCGGTCCCGGCCGGCATCAACGCCCCCGCCGCCACCGCGATCAGCGGCAGCGAGAGCGGATTGTACGCGCCGGCGCCGAGGCTGTCCTCGGCCCGCACCGCAAACCCGTCGAGGGCGGCGATGTCGCCGGCCGGGAGCGGCCGGGAGGCGCGCGCATCCTCGCCCAGGACGCGGCCGAACGCCTCGGCCGCGGCCGCCTCCTCGGTCCCCAGCCGGCCGGTCGCGGCGTCGACCCAGGCGACCGCCCGCTCGACCGATACGCGCTCGGGATCCATGTCCGCCCCGTCCGTTCGGCGGGGCGGCGCGCTACAGCCTCAGCAGCACGCCGACGCCGACCGCGATCTGATAGATGATCTGGGTGATGTCCTTGATGAACGGCAGGGTCCAGTTGCTCGGCGACGGCAGCACGATGATGCGGTCGCCGGCCAGGACCGGAGGATGCGGGCTGACGATCGTCTGCCCGCTCGGCCGGATCACCAGAAGGTTCGAGGTGTCCGCCCGCTCGGTGAACCCGCCGGCGGTGTCGATGTACTGATCGACCGTCGCGCCGCGGATCCACACCAGCGACTGCGGCACCCGCACCTCGCCGCTGACGATCACAAGGTCGGTGCGCGACGGCACGACGATGACGTCACCGTCCTCGAGGCGGACATTCGACAGGCGGCCGTCATAGGACACGACGAGCCGGCCCTCGGGCTGCACGTCGGCCAGCTGCTTGCCGAACTGGAAGATGATCTGCGCCTCCTGCTGCCGCATCTGGGCCTGCTCGGCGGTGACCGTCGGCGAGGTGACGACGGTGTTTTCGAGGCGCCGCAGGGTGTCGTCGATCGCCCTTTTTTGAGCCTGGGCCACGCTGAGGCGGCGAACGTAGATCGACGAGGTGTCGGCGAAATAGCTGTCGACCGGCAGATAGGAGAGCACGTCGAGCAGGGTCGCGGTGCGGGTCACCACCAGGGTGGTCGGCCCGTCGATGCGGCCGTCGACCTTGACCGTCATGACGCCGGTCGGCACATCGGGGGAAAAGGTGACGATGTCGCCGTCGCGCAGCGCCACGCTGCGAAATTCGCTCAGCGTGAAATAAAAGGATTCGGGCCGCCCGCCGCGGATGCCGAGCAGGCTGACATGGGTGGCGTCCGCCAGCGGGCGCGCCAGCGCCGCGAGCTGGGCGCCCGTCTGCGGCTTTTCGATCTCGTAGCGGAAGACGCCGCGCACGTTGCCCAGCGCCGCGACCGTCGGCCCCTGCGAGCGGACGAGGATCGTGTCGCGGTCGCGCAGGCGCACCGGCGGCAGCTGCCCCTTCAGCAGGAAGTCATAGAGGTCGACGGTCGCGATCGACCGGCCGTCGCGCAGGATCTGGATATCGCGATAGCTGCCCCGGGTCGGGTTGATCCCGCCGGCCGCCTGCAGAAAGGTGATGACGCTCGCCGTCGACGGCAGCGAATATTGGCTCGGCGACAGGACCGCGCCGGTCACGAACACGTTGATCGGCACGGCGGTCGCCAAGGTCACATAGACCTGCGAATTCTTCTGGTAGACCGAGGCCACCGCGGCCGACACCACCGATTGGAGGTCGCCGGCCGTGACCCCGGCGACATGGATCGGGCCGACCGAGGGCAGAAAGATTTCGCCGTTGCCGTCGACCGTCGCCTGCTGATCGAGCGTGGTCGCGCCGTAGAGATGGATCTGCACCACGTCGCCGGGCGCGATCATGTGGTTGGGGTCGTACGCCGGCACCCCGCCCGGCGGCTGCACCGTGGTGGGGGCCACAACCGGGGTCTGCGCCGCGGCCCCGGCCGCCGGCCGCCTGCTTGCCGCCGGCCGCCAGCGCCGCCAGCCCGGCCGCGGCCGAGGCGGGCAGGGCCGCCGCCGCGCCGGCCGGGAGGGTCCCGCCGGGCGCGGGCGTCACCCCGAAGGTCTGGGCGGTGACCGGCGAGGTGAACAGGTTGGCCCCGAACATCGGCGGCAGCTGGCTCGGGCCGGGCAGGCTGCGGGTGTCGCTGCCGCCGAGCGGAACCTGCGGCTGGGTCACCAGGCTGTCCTGCGCGCGCCCGGCGCCGGCCGCAAGCAGCACCAGCGCGGCGGCGACAAGCAGCGCTCTCATGCGCATCGGGTCATCTCCTGGCTTCCGCCGGCGCGGCGAGGCTGCCGTCGGGGACGATGTGGCGCTCGCGCGGCAGGAACATCGTCGTTCGCTTCATCAGCCGGCGCGCCAGCGGGTCGAACGGCTCCCGGCGATGCATCGTAAAGCCGTTGTCCCACAGCACCGCGTCGCCGACCTGCCAATGGTGGCGATAGACGAACTCCTCGCGCGTCGCCAGCGCGTAGATTTCGTCGAGCAGGGCTGCGCCGGCCGCATCGGCCATGCCGTCGATCCCGACCGTGGTCGTCGAATCGAGATAGAGCGCCATGCGGCCGGTCGCCGGGTGCCGATGCGCCAGCGGATGCAGCACCGGCGGGGTCTTGCGCCTGGCCTCCTCCGAGATCGTCCGGTCGACGCCCTGATAGCCGGCGAGGCGCTTGGAATAGTCGAAAACCCCGCGCCGGCCCGCGATCGCCCGCTTCAGCCGGTCGGGCAGGCCGGCATAGGCGGCCGCCAGATCGACCCAGGAGGTGGTCCCGCCCGCCGGCGGCAACTCGAGCGCGTAGAGCATCGCCCCGGTCGCCGGGCTCATCATGTAGGACTGGTCCGAATGCCATTTGAGCTCGCCGTCGCCGAGCCCGCCGATCGGGTTCGAGCGGCCGTCCCGCAGGTTGGAGATCAGCCCGACCTCCGGCCGCGAGGGAGAGGCCCATTCGGTGCGGACCACCCGCTCCAAGCGGGCCGAGGCGGGCGCTGAAATCGGCGAGCTCGTCCTCGGACAGCGCCTGCCGGCGGAACGCCAGCACCGGGCAGGCGGCCCACAACGCGCGCAGCTCGGCGATGGCCTCTTCGGCGATCGGCTCCCACAGGCGCAGCCCCACGACCTCGCGGGCGAAGCCGCCGTCGAGCGGCCGGGTTTCAAAGGACATGCGCGGCCTCCGCCTCTCCCCCCGAGCCCGGCTGCTTCACCCGCAACGGGCCGACGCCGCCCGACCTCAGCCGGCGGCCAGCGCGTCGAGCGCCGAGGCCCAGGCCTCGCGGGCATGGGCGATGTCCTCGGGCGTATGCGCCAGCGACACGTAGTATTTGGATTCGCCCTTGAGGATGCCGCGCTGGCGCAGCAGCGCGTTGAACCGCCGCATCTTCTCCGCGTCGCCGCGCAGGACGCCGCGGTAGTCGCGGATCGGCTCGCTGCTGAAGACGACATCGAACAACGGCGGCTCGCCGGTGACCTGGGCCGGAAGCCCGCTTGCGCCGCAGCAGCTCGGCGAGCGTCTCCATCAGCTCGCGCCCGGTGGCGAAGAGGCGCTCATAGGCGCCCGGCCGGCGCAGGATCTCCAGAGTCGCGAGCCCCGCCGCCGCCGCCACCGGGTTGCCCGAAAGCGTTCCGATCTGCATCAGGAAGCCTTCGTCGCCGACCGTGTTGCGGTCGAAATGGGCCATGATGTCGGCGCGCCCGGCGATCGCCGCCAGCGGGAAGCCGCCGCCGATCACCTTGCCCAAGGTGCACAGATCGGGGACGACGCCGTAATATTCCTGCGCCCCGCCATAGGCGAGGCGGAAGCCGGTCACCACCTCGTCGAAGATCAGCGGCACGCCGTTATCGGCGGTGATCTTGCGCAGCGCCTGCAGAAAGCCCGGGGCCGGCGGGATGATGCGCTGGAACGGCTCGACGATGACGCCGGCGAGCTCGTCCCGGTGCTCGCGCACCAGCCCGGCGACGACCTCGGCGTCGTTGAAGGGCGCGATCAGCACCTCGTCGCGCAGGCTCTTCGGGATGCCGGCCGAATCGGGGACCGGCTGCGGGAAGTTGCCGGGCCGCTTCGGGCGCGAGGCTCATCAGCGAATAATCGCTCATGCCGTGATAGCCGCCCTCGAATTTGAGGATCTTGTCGCGCCGGCGGAAGGCGCGGGCGGCGCGCATCGCATAGAGGTCCGCCTCCGAGCCGGTCGAGACGAAGCGCACCTGCTCGGCGCACGGCACCGCCTCGACGATCGCCTCGGCGAGCTCGATGCCCCAGCGGTTGTTGGCGAAGAAGGTCGTGCCCTGGGCGATCCGCGCCTGCGCCGCGGCGGTCACCTCGGGGTGGGCGTGGCCGACCAGCATCGGCCCGGAGCCGAGCAGGAAGTCGACATATTCGCGCCCGTTCTCGTCCCACACCCGGCCGCCGCGTGCCCTCGCGGATCACCACATCGCCCGGGAGATTGCCGAAGGTGCCGCCCGGCAGCACCCGCTTCGCCTTGGCGACGAGCGCGCCCTCGATGTCGGTCTCGGCCACGGTGTCCACCTCTCGCCTCCTGAATTGGGAGCCCGTCCGGGCGACAGGGCTCGCGGCGGGCGCAAATATGTGCTCCCCTGTCCGGCGCGGGCAAGGCCTTTGGCCGCGGCGGCCGGAGGCCTCGGCCGAAGGAGAAGGACGATGCACGATCTGGTGATCCGCGGGGCGCTTGTCGTCGACGGGCTGGGCTCCGAGCCGCGGCGGGCCGATGTCGCGGTCAAGGACGGCCGGATCGCGGCGGTGGGCGAGGTCGGCCGCGACGCCGGGCGGGTCGTCGACGCCCAGGGCCTCGCGCTGATGCCGGGCGTCATCGACATCCACACCCATTACGATGCCCAGGTGACCTGGGACCCGACCTTGTCGCCGTCGCCCGCGCTCGGGGTCACCACCGCGGTGATGGGGAATTGCGGCTTCGGCATCGTCCCCTCCCCGCCGGCGCTGCGCGACCTGATCATGCGCAACCTCGCAATCGTCGAAGGCATGGACCTCGACGCGCTTGCGCGCCGGCGTCAATTGGGAGTTCCAGTCCTTCGCGGAGTACCTGGCGGCGGTGCGGCGGCGGGCGCCCTACGCCAACCTCGCGGTCTTCGTCGGCCATTCGGCGGTGCGCACCGCGGTCATGGGCGAGGACGCCTCGGTGCGCAAGGACCCGACCGCGGCCGAGCTTGCCGAGATGAAGCGGCTCGTCGCCGAGGCGATGGCGGCGGGCGCCATCGGCCTCGGCGCCTCCTACTCGCTCAACCATTCCGGCTGGGGCGGCATGCCGATGCCGTCGACGATCAGCAGCCTCGCCGAATTCGACGCGCTGGTCGGCGCCATGGGCGGGCGCGGCCGGGGTGTGGTCGAGATTTCCTCGGGCGCCAAGACCGTCGCCGAGATGGAGGCGATCGCCGCCCGCCACGGCCGCCGCATCTTCATGAGCACCGCGCTCGCGCTCTACAACGAGCAATACCCGCGCCG
The DNA here is from genome assembly GCA_963716115.1 of uncultured Alphaproteobacteria bacterium. GTDB lineage: Bacteria > Pseudomonadota > Alphaproteobacteria > ATCC43930 > CGMCC-115725 > AP-15. The sequence goes on along the minus strand of CAVQSZ010000006.1, from coordinate 265,872 downwards.
CGCGATCGAGATGTTCGAGGCCTGCAGCGCCGCCCAGGCGCGCGGCGCCGGCGTCCATATCCAGATCACCTGCCAGCCGCTGTCCTTCGATTTCACCTTGGAGAGCGCCTACCCGTTCTACAGCCACGAGGCCTTCGAGCCGATCAAGGCGTATGCGCCGGAAGACCTCAAGCCGGTGTTCCGCGACCCGGGCTTTCGCGAGCGGTTTCGCCGCAATCTGCGCGAGCCGCGGCCGGGAACCGTGTTTCAGGGCAATTGGGACCGCGTTGTCGTCGCCGCGCCGGCGTTGGCGAAGAACGCGGCCCTCGCCAACCGCGACATCGCCGGCATCGCCCGCGAGCGCGGGCAGGACCCGCTCGATCTGTTCCTCGACCTCGGCCTCGAGGAGGATTTGCAGACCGCCTTCCTCGGCCGCTTCTTCAACGCCGTCGACGAGGGCGTGGCCGAGCTGCTGCGCCATCCGGCGGGGGTGGTCGCGCTGTCGGACGCCGGCGCGCATCTGGTGTACCTGTGCGACGCCGGGTTCGGCCTCTACCTCTCGGGCATTGGGTGCGCGAGCGGGGCGTCTTCGACCTCGCCGAAGGGGTGCGCCGCCTGACCAGCCATCAGGCGGGCCTCTACGGCATCCCCGACCGCGGCCGGATCGAGGCGGGCGCCTTCGCCGACCTGATGCTGTTCGACCCGGCGAGCGTCGGCGTGTCGCCGGCCCGCCGGGTCAACGACCTGCCGGGCGGCGGGCCGCGCACGATCCGCGACCCGCTGGGCGTGCACGGCGTCTTCGTCAACGGCGTCGAGGTGTTCGACGGCAAGGACTATCGCCCCCTCGCCAAGGGCCCCGGCCGGGTGCTCGACCGTTTTCTCCCGACCGACCCCGCCCCGGCGCGCCGCGCCGCGGAGTGACGCGCCGGGCGGGCGCCGCCCGCCGCCCTGATTGTTGCGGCGCTCGGCGATTTTAAAAGGGAAGCAGCGCGAGCGGCGGCTTTCGCCACCGGGCTCCGCAGCGCGACGCCTGCTCCGCCGGCTTTGAACCTGCGCGACGGGGCGAGCGTCGCCGACGACAAGCTGATCGATTTCGTCAAGGCCCGGCTCGGCAGCTACAAGGCGCCCAAATCCGATCGCCTTCGTCGCCGAATTGCCGTTGTCGCCGGTCGGCAAGGTGCTGCGCCGCCAGGTCAAGGAGCCCTACTGGGCCGGGCGCGACCGCCGGGTTTGATATCGAGCGAGCGCGAGCGCACCCGGCGGATGGCGCCCACCTTCCCTGTCATACCGGTGAAGACCGGTATCTACGGTGGAAATGGGTCCCGGCCTTCGCCGGGAAAGCAATCACGGACTCTAATGTGATCCCATGAGGCTGAATCGCATGGCTCCCGCTGTCCCGGCGCAAGCCGGGACCCACGCCGGCCGCAGGCGAGATCGCTCATCCCGTTCGTTCGTCGACCGACCACAGTAAACCCAAGTAAGCGGCCGAGTTGTGAAAGGTGGGTCCCGGCATTCGCCGGGACAGCGGAAAGAGGCGTCGACAGAGCCTCTCCAGAACGGCCGCTCGATCTGATCGGATCGTGCTCCAGAACAAATTTCCGTTCAAATTGAAGCGCGTCGCGTGATTGTCATTGCGACCCGCGGGCTCGATCCGCAGGGAAGCAATCTCGAGCTCGACATCGCTCGTCCCGTCGAGATTGCTTCGTCGCGCGATGGGCTCCTCGCAATCACAGCCTCTTAAAATAGGATTTCTTCGGCTCCGGCTGCGGCCCGACCCGGTGAACGCGATGATTGCGGCCTTTCTGCGCCATTGTCTCTGACGCGGGCGTCGCCGTGAGCGAAGCGGCTGGGGGCGAGGCGATCCCGGTCAGGACCCTGGTCCGGCCTCCCGCAGATACCAGTCGAGGATCTCCTCGCCGGTCCAGAACAGCACGTCGCGGCGCTCGCGGATGCGGGCGAGCGCCATGCGGAAATATTTGAGCCGGTGCGCGGCGCCCATGATGTAGGGGTGGACGACGAGCGCCATGATCCGCGCCGATTGGGCGGAATCTTCGTAGATCTGCTCGAATTGGTCGATTGCGCGGTCGTAGTATTCGCCGGCCTTGTGATGCTGGATCAGCATCATCGCCACGTCGTTGCATTCCTGCGTGTAGGGCAGGTTGACGATCGGCCGGGTGCGCGTTTTCAGCAAGACGGGCTGGTCGTCGAGCACCCAGTCGCAGACATAATCGTAGCCTTCCTCGGCCAGGAGGTCGGGCGTCTCCCAGGTCTCGGTCAGGCCGGGGCCGAGCCAGCCGCGCGGGTTTTTGCCGGCAGCGTCGCGGATCGCCGCGGCGGTCCGGCGGATGTCGTCGCGCTCGTCGGCGACCTTCTGCATGTTCTTCTGCGTAAAGCCGTGGCCGATGAATTCCCAGCCGCGCTCGACCGCCGCCCTGACGATCGGCGCATAGCCCGCGATGGCCGCGCCGTTGATCGCCAGCACCGCGCGGATCTGCTGCCGGTCGAGCGCGTCGAGCATCCGCCAGAACCCGACCCGGTTGCCGTATTCGTGCCACGCCCAGTTCGGGATGTCGGGCATCGGCGCGCCGCCCGCCGGCGGTGTGATCACGGTGCGCGGCATCGCCTCGGTCGGGTCCCATTCCTCGACATTGACGATGACCCAGACCGCCATCCGCGCCCCGCCCGGCAGGACCAGCGGCCGCCGCTCGGTGATCGGCGAATAGTCGAGGCGCTCGGTCGGCAGCATCACGCCCTCCCCTTGGACCTCAGATACCAGTCGAGGATCTCGACCCCGTTCCAATGCAGGACGCCGGCATGGCGGTTGATGTGGTCGTAGACCGCTTCGAGGTATTTGATCCGGTGCGGCTGGCCGCTGATGTAGGGATGGATCGCGATCGCCATGATTTTCGCGCGCTCCGCCCCCTCCTGGTAGAGCCGCTCGAAGCTGTCGATGCAGCGCGTTGTGAAGTAGGCCGATTCGTGGTGCTGCACGAGCATCATCGGGATGTCGTTCAGCTCGACCGAATAAGGCAAGGTCACCAGCGGCCCGCGCGCGGTGCGGATTTCGGTCGGCTCGTCGTCGTAGACCCAGTCGCCGATGTACTGGACCCCGGCGGCGGCGAGGAGCTCGGGCGTTTCGAGGGTCTGGGTCAGCCCCGGCCCGAGCCAGCCCTTGGGCCGCGCGCCGGCGAAGCGCTCCAGGGTGTCGAGCGATTTGGCGATCATCGCCTTCTGGTCGTCGACCTGATGGATCGGCATCTGCTCCCAGGCGTGGCCCATGAACTCCCAGCCGGCCTCGCGCGCGGCCCCGGCGACCCGCTCGTACTGCTCGCACACGCGGGCGTTGATCGACAGGGTCGGGCGGATGCCGAGCCGCCGGAACAAGTCGAAAAAGCGCCACACCCCGACCCGCATGCCGTATTCGTGCCAGGCCCAGTTCGGGATGTCGGGCTGCAGCGCCTGCCCGGTCGGCGCCGGCAGCACCTGCCGCGCCATCGGCCGCCGGATCGACCAGAATTCGAGGTTGACGATGGTCCAGATCACGATGCGGGCGCCATCCGGCAATTTGAGCGGCGGCCGGTCGACGATCGCCGAATAGGGGCTGCGCTCGCGCGGGATCATCCTTTCGCCTCCGACGCCTCGACCGCCTGAATCGCCGCGTCGGGGATCGGGCTCGCGCTCGCCATTGCTCACCTCCTCGGAACCCAGCCGCCGGCGCCATGCTGACGCGGAGCGGCCCACGGGCGCAAGCCTTTGCCGGCCGGCGATCGACGGCGGCCCAATCGACAGTTGCTCTCCGCATCGAGCTTCTGCTACGTCATCGCCAAGTTGACTGCCCGGTGCCGTGAAAAAACGTCTGAAAGGTTCGCGGCGACGCTGCCGGTGTCCAAGCCCGAAGAAACGAGCCCAAGAAATGAAAAACCTCCTGCTTTCCGCCGCCGCTTTCGTCGCTGCATCGACGTCCACCATCGCCCTGGGGGCCACAACCGGGCTGACCGGCCTCGGCCTGCCGTTCGACAACCGGCAGCCCTCCCTGGCCGTAACCGAGGCAATCCCGACGATCGGCCTTTTCCCCGGCGGCGCCGCTTCCGGCGACACCCTGGGCTTCATCTATGCCTTCGGTGGCAATTTTGCGCCGGGAACGAGCTTTGCGGCGCAAGGCCAGGTGCTGCCGATAGCGCCGAACCCCGTCCTGTTTAGCCTGCTCGGCACGACCTATGGCGGCAACGGCTTCAGCAACTTTGGGCTGCCCAATCTTCAGGCCATCGCCGTCCTGGGCGCCGGCACCGGACCCGGCCTGTCGCCGCGGACGCTGGGCGCGGCGACCGGGTCCGCTTCCGTCACCTTGACCACATCGCAGATCCCGCCGCACAGCCACACGTTGCCGGGCGGCGGCGCGACCGGGCTGACCGGCGGCGGCCGGCCCTTCAGCAATATGCAGCCGTCGCTGCCGCTGCATGCGCTGATCGCCACCAGCGGCGTCTTCCCGTCGCGCGACACCGGGTCGAACGCCGCTTTTCTCGGTCAGGTGGCGACCTTCGCCGGCACGACCGTCCCGTCGGGCTGGGCGGATGCCGCCGGCCAGCTGCTTTCGATTTCGGCCGACACAGCCCTGTTCTCGATCCTGGGAACCACCTACGGCGGCGACGGCAAGGCAACCTTCAGGCTGCCGGACCTGCGCGGCCGGGTCGCCGTCGGCGTCGATGCGGCAAAGCCGCTCGGGTCCCGCTTCGGAGAGGAAGCTACGGACCTGACAACCGCGCAGCTGCCGCCGCACATTCATCGCCTGCCGGGCGGCGGGGCCACCGGCATGACCGGCGGCGGTCAGCCGGTAACCAACGACCAGCCGTCGCTGGCGCTCAACTACCTGATCGCCACCAGCGGCAATTTCCCACAGCGCGGCTCGGGCGCCGGGTTCGATCCGACGGTGCCGACCCTCGGCGAAATCACCGAGTTCGCCGGCGACTTCGCGCCGCATGGGTGGGCGTTGGCGGACGGACAGCTGCTGCCGATTGCGGCGAACACTCAGCTCTTTTTCCTCCTCGGCAACCAATACGGCGGCGATGGAAAGCTCACCTTTGCGCTGCCCGACTTCCGCGGGCGTACCCTGGTGGGAACCGGGCTGAGCGGCGGCCTCGATTATCTGCCCGGCACCGCGTTTGGCGAGGACCTGACCACGTTGACGATAGCGAACCTGCCGGCGCATGACCACACGCTGCCCAACCCGACGCCGGAGCCCGGAAGCCTGGCTCTCCTTGGCACCGCCCTGCTCTGCCTCGGTGTCTCCCGCCGCGCCAGAGGCTGAGAGCACGCGCGAGCCCGGCCGCCGAGCCGCCGGCGATCGGGGAGCGCCCGGACCGCTGCTGCCGACCCCCGAAGCTGCTGCATTGCAGCAGTGCAAAGTCAACACTCCCGGCAGACGCCGCCAGCGGACATCTTCGCTGTTGCAATTCACGGGTTGGGATGGCCGAGCCGGGAGGGTGGAGCCGATGCGATTGCAGTATTTCCGAGGCAACGTCTTTGTCGCGAACCTGCCGCCGGAGTTCTCCGACGACCAGCTCGCCGAGGCCTTCGATTCCTATGGGATGGTGCTGAGCGCGTCGGTCGCGCGCGACCCGGCGACCGGCAAGCGGCTGCGCTACGGGTTTGTCGACATCGCCACCGAGCGCGCCGCCCAGCGCGCCGTCGAGGCGATGAACGGCGCCGAGGTCGACGGGCGCAAGCTCGACGTGCGGATCAGCGAGCGCCCGGCGAAAAGCAAGAAGCCGCCACGCCCCGCGCTGTCGCCGCGCCACGCCTCCGACCGGCCGCCGCCGCGTTCGCGGGTGTTCGAGGAGCACGAGGCGGGCGACGGCTATGCCGCGCAATACCGGCCGAGAAAGCAGCCGACCTTCGAGGTCGAGCGCCGCTCGCTGCCGCGCCGCTTCTCGCCGCCCTGATCACCCGCCGCTGATCCCGACCCCGGCGTCGGCCATCGCCCGCATGGCTCTGGCCAGCGAGCCGTCGACATCGATGCCGCGGCAGGCCGCGGTCATGACGTTGACCTCGAACCCGGCCTCGCGCGCGTCGATCGCCGAGAACAGCACGCAAAAATCGGTGGCGAGCCCGCACAGGGTCAGGCGGGCGAGCCCGCGCTCGCGCAGATAGGCGGCAAGTCCGGTCGGCGTGCGCCGGTCGTTCTCGCGGAACGCCGAATAGGAGTCGATTTCCGCCCGAAAGCCCTTGCGCAGCACCAGCTCGGCGTGCGGGATGTCGAGCCCTGGGTGGAAGGCTGCGCCGCGCGTCCCCTGCACGCAATGGTCGGGCCACAGGATCTGCGCCCCGTAGGATGCCTCGATCGCGTCGAACGGGCGGCGGCCGGGATGCGCGCCGGCGAACGAGGCGTGCCCGGCCGGATGCCAGTCCTGGGTCAGGACGACATGGGCGAACCCGCCCGCGAGGCGGTTGACCAATGGGACGATCGCGTCCCCCTCCGGCACGGCCAGCGCGCCGCCGGGGCAGAAATCGTTCTGAACGTCGACGACCAGCAGCACGTCGCGATCGGAGCGCATCGTCACCCTCCAAGCCACCTCGTCAACGCTCTCGGCCGGGCGTCTATCCCGTCGGCGCGAGATCGATTTCGATGTCGCCGAAGCGGTCGAGGCTCGCCCGGGCACAAGGCGGGACGACGCAGGTCGAATCGTACTCCTCGACGATGCACGGGCCATGGCGCGGCTCGGCGAGGTCGGCGCGGTTGAAGACAGGGGTTTGGCGCCACCCGTGCTGCGGCCCGAAATAGGCGGGCCGCGCCGGCTGCGCGATGACGACGCCCGGTACCGGCGCAGCCTTGGCGGCGAGCGCCGCGCGCGGCTCTTCGGGGACGCCGCGGCCGACCACCCGCAACGTCACCAGCTCGACCGGCTCCTCGGCTCCGGCGCGGTGCCCGTAGGTTTTTTCGTGCTCCGCGGCGAACGCCTCGGCGATCAAGGCGAGCGCCTGGCGGTCGATGACCCCGGCCGGTACAGGCGCCTCCAGCTCGAAGGACTGCCCCTGGTAATGCAGCGCGGCGCGGCGCGTCAGCTCGATGCGATCGTGCGCGAAGCCGTCCTTGACGAGCCGCGCCCGCGCCTCGGCTTCGAGCCCGTCGAGGATCGCGCCGACCTCGTCCGGGTCGATATCCGCCAGCAGCGCCTTGCGGGTCCGGCTGAAGTGGTAGGCGACCTCCGAATAAAGCAGGCCGAAGGCCGAGAAGACGCCGGCCGAGGGCGGCACCAATACCCGGCGGATCATCAACGCCTCGGCCATCGCCGCGGCGAACAGCGGCCCGTTGCCGCCGAAGGCGACCAGCGCATATTCGCGCGGGTCGCGGCCGCGCTCGCTCGACACCGCCTTGATCGCGCGGATCATGTTCGAGGCGGCGATCCGGCAGGCGCCGCGGGCGGCGTCCTCGAGGCTGACGCCGAGCGGGCGGGCGATCTTTTCAGCCAGAACCGAGCGCGCCTTCTCCGCGTCGAGCCTGACCGCGCCGCCGACCAGATGCTCGGGGTTCAGATAGCCGAGCACGACATTGGCGTCGGTCAGGGTCGGCTCCTCGCCGCCCTGACCGTAGCAGGCCGGGCCCGGGGCGGCGCCGGCGCTGCGCGGCCCGATCTGCAAGGCGCCGCCGGCGTCGATCCAGATGATCGAGCCGCCGCCGGCCCCGACCTCGGCCAGATCGATCGCCGGCGCCTTCAAGGCGTAGCCGGCGCCCGACAGCAGGCGCGAGCCGATCATGACGCCGCCGCCGACCGAATATTCGAGCGCGCGGGTCACCTCGCCGTCCTCGATGATCGAGGCCTTCGCCGTGGTGCCGCCCATGTCGAACGAGATCGCCTTGCCGACGCCGATCCGCCGGGCCAGCGCCTGCACCCCGACGACCCCCGCGGCGGGGCCCGATTCGATAATGTTCATCGGGGTCGCGCACGCCGCCTCGACCGTGGTCAGGCCGCCGTTCGACTGCATCAGGAGGAGCGGGGCGGCGACCCCGGCGCGGCCGAGCTCGGCGCTCAGGCGCGACAGGTATCGCTCGACGATCGGCCGGACATAGGCGTTGATGACGGTGGTCGAGGTGCGCTCGTACTCCTTGATCTCCGGCAGCACCTCGGAGCTGACGCACAGGGTCGTCGCCGGCGCCAGCCGCGCCGCCACCTGCTTGACGAGGCGCTCGTGCGCCGGGTTCAGGTAGGAGTGGATCAGACAGACGGCGATCGCCTCGACCCCCTCGGCCAAGAGCCTGCCGATCGCGCGCTCGACATCGGCCTCGGCGAGCGGCCGCTCGACCTCGCCCCTGGCGTTGATCCGCTCGTCGATTTCGACGCGCAGATGGCGCTCGACCAAGGGCGGCGGCTTGGTCCACGACAGATCGTAGAGCCGCGGCATGCGCAGGGTGCGGATTTCGAGCACGTCGCGAAAGCCGCGGGTGGTGATCAGCCCGGTGCGCGCCCCCTTCAACTCGAGGATCGCGTTCGAGGCGACCGTGGCGCCGTGCAGCAATTCGACGATGCCGCCGGCCTCGGCGCCGATCTCGGCGAGCAGCGCCGACAGCCCCTCGACGATCGCGCGGGCGTAATCGTCGACACTCGACGGGACCTTCTTGGTCCACCGGGCGCCGTCCTCGCCGAGCAGCACGATGTCGGTGAAGGTGCCGCCGATATCGACGCCGGCGCGGAAGCTTCGCATCAGGTTATGTCAATCTGGGAGACGTTGCGAAAACCGATACGCTTTGTTTGTTCATCTTCTAGCTTGACATATTCTAGCTACGCGAGATCCAATAGATCAAGTGGGCCATTTATTGCTCCAGTGGATACTCAGGCGCAAGGTTTTGAACATCCCGTAAGTTCACAGCTTGCCCTTCGCCAGAGCGTCGCGCAGCACCTTCTCGACGCGGGCGTTGTAGCCGCGGCCTGTTGCTCGGATCGCGTGGACGATATCGGCCGCGAGCCGGAAACCGATCTGGATTTTCGGCGCCTCGACCGGCGGCCGGCCCAGCTTTTTCCATTCCTTATATCGCGCAGGGAAGACCGCCTTGAACGGTTTGGCACGCGCAAAATCCGCATCGGTCATTTCCGGCACATCCACCGAATCCCAATCCTCCTGCGAGATCTCCGGCGGCTTCCTAACCCGCTCGCTCATACCTTTGCCTTTCTCGCCGATTTGCCCTTCTCAGCCCGATCGCACGAAGCACCGCACCGCGCATCGTGAACCACACAACGTGAAGCCGGCCACCGATCGGCCCATAGGCGAGAAAGCGCGCTTCACCATAGTCGAACCGACGGTCCTCGATCACGATCGCCCGGTCCAGATCGATCTCGGTCGCTGCCGCCAGGGACACGCCATGCTTCTTGAGATTTATCTGGTCCTTGACCGAATCGAATTCGATCTTCACCAGTTATTGTGGCAGCAAAAACGAGCACCCGCAACGGGCGCTACTTCGCTGCCAGGCTCTCCCCCCAATTGTAGACCGGCGTCTCATTCGAGCGCCGCTGCCCTTGAATTTGCCGACGTAATGCGGCGGTTCGCGCCGCATCGACAGCAAGCGGCTTGCCGGCCAGCACGACGCCGTAATCGGCGCGCGCCGCCTCGGGCGAGACCAGCTCGTTGCGCACGTCGCGCAGCACCATCGCCGGGTCGCGCTCCAGCGGATCGCCCCAGCCGCCGGCTCCGGCGACCTCGTGCCGGAACACATCGCCGCGGCGGATCGTCATCGTCAGCTTCGAGGGCAGCGGCCGGTTCTCGCCGTCCGGGTTCAGGTAGTTCATCGACGGCTTGCCGGGGCCGCCGCCATAGAGCCCGTAGGGGCGAAAGTCGCGGCGGTCGGAGCGCACCTGCAGGATGCCCTCCTCGGCCAGAAAGCGGTAATCGCGGCGGAACGGCGCGCCGCCGCGGAACTTGCCCGGCCCCATCGCGTCGGCGATGAACTCGTAGGCCGTGATCTGGATCGGCTGCTCGCTCTCGGTCACCTCGATCGATTGCGAGGCCATGTTGGCGTAGATGTTGGAGTTGCCGTCGAGGCCGTCGCCATAAGGCCGCCCGCCCCAGGCGCAGCAGGTGAAGTCGACATAGATGAAGGGCCGCCGCTCCCGGTCCCAGCCGCCGATCGAGACGCCGGTGTTGCCGCCGTCGGAGGCGGCGAACACCTGGTCCGGCAGCATCTGCGCCAGCGCGCCGAACATGCAGTCGACCATGCGAAAGCCGGTCAGGCCGCGCGCGGCGCAGGCGGCCGGCAGGACGGCGTTGGCGATGGTCCCCGGCGGTGCTGTGACCTCGATCGCGCGGAACACCCCGTCATTGTTCGGGATGTCGCCCGGCAGGATCGAGCGGATCGCGCAATAGCTCGCCGATTTGGTGAACGACAACGTGTTGTTGATCGCGCCCTTGACCTGCGGCGACGAGCCGGTCCAGTCGACCACGATATGGTCGCCCGATTTGGCGATCGTCACCTGCAACGGGATCGGCCGGCCGACATCGACGCCGTCATCGTCGATGTGATCGAGAAAGCGGAACGTCCCGTCCGGCAAGTCGCGGATCGCGGCGCGCGTCATCCGCTCCGAATAGTCGATCAGCTCGATCATATAACCTTCGACCCCGGCGACCCCGTAACGCGCGGCCAGCTCGAGCAGCGAGCGCTCGGCGATGTGGCAGGCGGCGAGCTGGGCGCGCAGATCGCCGAACACCTTGACCGGCGCCCGCACGTTGCGCTCGATCAGCGCGTAGAGCGTGTCGTTGCGCACGCCTCGGTCGAACAGCTTCAATGGCGGGATGCGCAGCCCTTCCTGGTAGATCTCGGTCGAGTCGGAAGCGTTCGAGCCCGGCACCCGGCCGCCGACGTCGGTGTGATGGCAGACGGTCGCGGCGCAGGCGATCGGCGCGCCGCAGCAAAAGATCGGCTTGAACACGAAAATATCGGGCAGGTGCATGCCGCCCTGGAACGGGTCGTTCAAAATGTACACATCGCCGTCACAGATGTTTCCGGCGAACGCCGCCTCGACCGCCGCCATCGCCGTCGGCATCGAGCCCAGATGTCCCGGCAGGGTCAGCCCTTGCGCCGCCAGGTTCCCCGACCCGTCGAAGATCGCGGTCGAGTAATCCATGTTGTCCTTCAGCACCCCCGAATAGGTCGTGCGGAAGATCGTCAGCGCCATCTCGTCGGCGATCGAAAGCAGCGAATTCTTGAACAGCTCGAGCTCGACCGGGTCGCTGATCATCTCCCGCACCCTCCGCATCGACGGCGACGCGCCGCGCCGGCGCAATAGCACGGGGCGTCCTCGGCGTTCCAGAGGCCGACGCCGGCGGCCGGGCGGGCAGGGGCGCTCATTCGCCGCCGGCAAGGTCGAACAGCCGGTGGATCCGTTCGGAAAACCAGCTGGTGACCCGGCTCGCCGGCACCGTCTTGTCGATCTCGGCCGAGGCGATCAGCTGGCCCGCCGCCTGCCGCCGGGCGAGCGCGCGGCACAGCTCGTGCGCGACCGCGGGCCGCGCTTCGAGGAGCGGCGCCAGATCGGCCTTGGTCGCCTGATAGACGGTCGACGGCACAAGGGCGGCGATCTGTCCCTTGGCCGCGGCCCCGGTCAACAGCCCGATCTCGCCGAAATGATCGCCGGGTCCCAGCCGCATCAATTCGATCTCGCCCTCGGGGGTGTCCTCGGTCAACGACAAGACGCCGCTGCCGATGATCGAGAAGGCTTGCGGCACCTGCCCTGGCTCCAGGAGCAGCTCGCCGCGATCGTAGGATTTCTCCGTGAGCTTGCCGGCGATCGCCTTGCGCTCGGCGGCGGTCAAGGTCGAAAAGATCGCGACCAGATCCATCAGCCGCTCGGGCGCGGTCTTGGCCGCCTGGTCGCGGCCGTCCTTGGGCTGGTAGGATTGGTTCAGCGGCGAGGCGAGGCCGATCCCGCTCGCCGCCAAATGCCGGTAGATCAGGTCGAAGAGCTCGTTCTGCGCCCGGCTGGCGAGCGCCAGCTCCTCGACGAAAAACGTCACCTCGATCTCGATAGAGGCGGCGTTGATCGACTTGACGACGATCGAGGGGGCCGGCGCCGCCAGGATCAGCCGGCAGTTCAGCACCGCATGCCCGACGATCTCGGCCCCGCTCGTCGGCGAGGTTTCGGCGTCGAGCTGAACCGTGACGCTCATGCCGTGGACGCCGGAGGGCGAGCTGGCGTTGACGATCTTGGATTTGGCGATCGTGCTGTTCGGGACGATCGCGAGGTCGCGCCGCGCGGTCAGCACATGCGTCGCGCGCCAGTTCATCTCGATCACCCGGCCATCCGTGCCGCCGTCGAGGGCGATCCAATCGCCGGGCCGATAGGGCCGGGTGAAATTGAGCACGATGCCGGAGAAGACGTCGGCCAGCGTGCTCTGCAGCGCCAGCCCGAGGATGATCGCGATCGCCCCCGAGGTCGCGAGCAGCCCCTGCACCGGCAGATCGAAGACATAGGAAACGACCGCGAAGGCCGCGGCCAGATAGATGATGCCGGCGAGCAGGTCCTGGACCAGCTTCGCCTCGCGCGGCCGATGCTCGGTGATCACGAAGGCGCGCAGGAACCCGACCAGGAACCAGGCGGCCCACAGCCACCAGGCGATCTTCAGGATGCCGTGGACCGCGTCGCGGAACGGCGTGCCGGTCGGCTGGAGCTTCTGATAGGGGACGACGCCGGCGCGCAGCAGGGCGATGGTCAGGACCACCAGAAAAATCACCCGCACCACCGCCCGCCCCACCGGGCGCCGGCGGAACAGGAAATGGGTGACGGCGCCGGCGACCACGAGGAGGAGGAGCGCGCCGACCAGCGGGTCGCGGATTGCGGCGGCCACCGTGGCCGGCAGGTCGGTCATCTTGCTCCCCCTGGGATGGCGGCTCGGCTCGCCGCAGATTAAGCCCGGGCGCCGCGCAAGGCGATGCCGCGGCGCGCGGGCGGGCCGCCCCGCCGCGGCCGGAGGTTGCGCCGGCCCCGGCGCGGCGCGAGATTGCCTGACGCGGGCTCGTCCGCCGGAGGAGAAGACATCATGAAAGCGTCGATCCGGCTCTGCCTGCTGCTGGCCGCGCTCGGGTTTTCCGGCGTGGCGGGGGCGGCGGCGTACCCCGACCGGCCGATCCGCATCGTCGTGCCGTTTCCGGCGGACGGCCCGGTCGACGTCGTCGCCCGCATCGTCGCGCCAAAGCTCGCCGAGCGCCTCGGCCAAAAGGTCGTCATCGACAATGTCGGCGGCCAGGACGGCATCGTCGGCACCGACATGGTGGCCAAGGCCGCGCCCGACGGCTACACCTTGCTGATCGCGCCGAGCTCGCTGGCGATCCATCCCGGCACCTACGGCAAGCTGCCTTACGACACCGAAAAGGCGTTCGCCCCGATCTCGCTGCTGCTGGCCGCGCAATATGCCCTGGTGGTGAGCCCGGCGCTCCCGGTCGAGTTGGTCGAGGAGCTGATCGACTACGCCCGCAGCCACCCCGGCAAGCTGCGCTACGCCGCGGCGGGGGTCGGCGGCCCGAGCCAGCTCGGGTTCGAATTGTTCAAGATCACCACCGGGGTCGACATCGTCGGGGTTCCCTTCGCCGGCGGCGCGCAGGCGCTCGACGCGGTCGCCGCGAACAAGGCGCAGGTGATGCTGGCGCCGCTGCTGAGCGCGGTCCCGATGATCCGCGAGGGAAAGCTGCGCGGGCTCGCGGTCACCGGCGGGCATCGCGCCCCCGCGGCCCCCGAGCTGCCGACCATCGCCGACACCCTGCCGGGCTTCACCGCGGTCGCCTGGTACGGGGCGTTGGCCCCGGCCGGCACGCCCAAGGCGATCGTCAAGCGCCTCAGCGCCGAATTCGACCGCGTCGTGCATGCGCCCGACGTGGCCAAGCGCTTCGCCGCGATCGGCGGCGAGCCGGTCGGCGGCTCGCCCGCGATCCTCGCCTCGCTGATCCATGAGGAGATCCCGAAATGGATCCGCGTCGCCAAGGAGGCCGGGGTCCACGCCGAGTAGAGCCGATTTCGTTCAAATCGAACCGCGTCGCGTGATTGTCATTGCGAGCCCACGGGTCGGCCCGCGGGGAAGCAATCTCGGGCCGACATTGCTCGTCCGGTCGAGATTGCTTCGTCGCGCGATGCGCTCCTCGCAATGACAATCTCTCAAAATAGGGTCAACTCGATCGGAAGCTGCTTTAGGTTAGCAGGGTGCGGAAAAAGGCCGAATTACCGTCATTCCCGGGATCAGGCCGCTGCCGGCCTGACCGCCGGCCGCCGCGGGTCAGGGAACCGCGGTTGCGGGCGGGGCGAAGAGCTCGATCGGCTCGTCGAAGCCTTTGAGCGCATGTCGGCCGACGGAGACGGCACCGGGCCGGTCGAGGAGCCGGGCGAACCGTCCCGACATCAGCAGCGGATGGCCGGTCGCCGCGCACACCGTCTCGATCCGGCTCGTCAGGTTGACGTCGCGGCCGATCAGCGTGAAGTCGAGCCGGCGGCCCGAGCCGATGTTGCCGTAGGCGACCTCGCCATGGTGGAGGGCGATCCCGGCATGGAGCTCGGCGTCGGGCTCGGAAACCGCGGCGAGCCGGGCCAGCGCCGCGCCGGCCGCCTCGAAGGCGGCCATGCAGCTCCGCCGTGGGCCGCCGTCGCGGTGAAAGAACGCCAGCACCGCGTCCCCCATGAACTTGAGGACCTCGCCGCCCGACGCGGCGATCGCCGGCACCACCTGGTCGAAATAGCGGTTCAAGAGCTCGAGCACCCGCTTGCCCGGCAGCCGGTTCGACAGCGCGGTAAAGCCGCGCAGATCGCACAGCATCAGCGCCGCTTCGAGCGTCTCGACATCGCCGCGCCGGATCTGCCCGGCCAGGATGTGCCGCCCGGCCCCGGCCCCGACATAGGTGTCGAGCAGGGTCGCCTCGACCTGACGCAGCACCCGCAGCTCGCACGCCCCGCGCACCGCCGGGGCCAGCCGCTCCAGCGCGGCGCGCTCGCCGCCGGAAAAGCCGTCGGGCCGCCGCGTGCCGAACGCCGCGGCGCTGACCGGCCCATCGCCCATCGGCAGCGGCGCGATGACCAGCTCGGCGATCCCGGCGCGCAGAAATATGTCGAGATACGCCTGCCATGAGCCGCCATCGAGGCTGTCCGGCCGCACCCGCAGCCATTCCCGGGTTTCCATGACCCGGCGCACCGGGCTGCCGGAGAGCGACGCGAGCTGATCGAGCCCGAATTCGTAAGCGCCGGCCGCGCCGCTCGACCCCGGCGCCCAGGAATGCATCCGCCCGAGGATTTCCGGGTGCAAGGCGCGCAGATGCAGCGACAGCCAGTCGAGCGGCGACCCGGCCGCGCGCAGCCGCTCCCCCAACCCCGCGGCGAGCCCCGCCTCGTCGAGCGCGTGGCACGCGTCGCCGGCGAGCCATTCGATGATGTCGAGCATTTTTCACCTCCCGGTCTGCCGGCGTCGCTCTCGGCCGCGACGCATGCCACCAATGATGGCGCCGCTGCTTTACGAAGCGCCGGTTGCAGCGCTAGGCTGACCATAACCGCCAGCAAAAATCGATGGGGTCCAACGATGCTCAGAAACCGCGCGGAAATCAGCCAGGACAAATCCTTCGGTCCATTGACCGAGGCGATCCTGGAGCGCGATCAGCCGCGGACCACCGATCTGTTCTTTCAAATGGTGGCGCGCGACGGGCGCTCGATCGGCGACGCGCTCGCCGTGGTGACGGCGGCCGAGGC
This sequence comes from uncultured Alphaproteobacteria bacterium, assembly GCA_963716115.1. GTDB lineage: Bacteria > Pseudomonadota > Alphaproteobacteria > ATCC43930 > CGMCC-115725 > AP-15. The sequence continues at coordinate 250,192 of CAVQSZ010000006.1, read as the reverse complement.
GCCCTTTGTCCAGGTGCCGAGCCATATCGACGTGCGCGACGGCCAGATCACCCTGATCAACAACGACCACACCATCCTGGGGCTGCGCGCCTCCGCCTGCCTGACGCCCTATCTGCCCGAGAAGTACCGCCTGCTGCCGCTCTTGCAGAGCGTGTGGTACATCCCGGCCGGGCTCGACATCTGGAACCAGCTGCGCGGCAAGTATCCCGGCCGCTACGCGACGATGAAGGGCATGGCAGTGCCGCCGCCCGATTACGGCCCGGTGGTGTGGAACGACGACCAGCCCCCGATCCGCGAGAAGGGCACAGTCGCCGAGCGGCTGCACGCCCATATGATCGCGACCGTGAGCGGCGATTCGCGGCGCTCCTACGGCCTCTTCCTCGGTCTCGCCGAGGACGAGGAGGCGCGTCCCCGGCTGCGCGACCAGCTCGAATATCTGGGGCTGATCGACCTGCAGGACACGGTGGTCGGGCGCAAGGCGCGCAACACCGGCCACAAGGCGATCCGGGCGCGCGCCGTCAACGATCTCGCCGATTTGATCGGCTGGGACGAGGCGCACGGCGTCTATTACATGGGCGTGCCCGATATGGCGATCGGCCCGCTCTACTACTCGCTCTACGACGCCGTCTGCGTGCGCGTCGCCGCCGAATTCCCGGACGCCGGCAAGAGCCTCGCCGAAGAGAACCGCACGCCGCTCGCCCCGGTCGAGGTCGAGGCGCTGGTCGACACGCTGATGACCGCCGATTCCGCCACGGTCTGGGACCTGCTGACCGCGCATCTGAAAAACGGCAGGTCGGTGGCGAGCCTCGGCGACGCGATCCAGATCGCCGCCGCCGAATTGATCCTTCGCACCACGGTGGCGCGTCAGTTCACCAACGGCCAGCACCCGTTCGACTATTGCAATGTCGCCAACAACTGGCTGCGGCGCAGCGACAGCCCCTATCGTCCGCGCATCCTCTATCTGATGGCGAGCTTCATCAACGACGTGGCGCACGAGAACAAGCTCTATAATCCGGTGCTCGAAGCCGAGCGCGCCGGGTTCGACGGTGCCGGGCGCGCGCCCGAGGCGCTGCTGCGCGAATTGGACGATGCGATCATGGCGCTGGACGCGCCCCGCACGACCGCCGTCGCCGACGCCTATCTGCGCTCGGGGGCGGACCGCCGGCCCTACCAGGAGACCGTGGCGGTGGCCGCCTGCCGCTTTCAGGATGACCCGCACAACCAGAAGATCACGATCTCGAGCTTCGAGGAATACGGCCGCAACTCGACCCATCTGCGCGACCGCCTGCTGCTCGCCAGCCCGCGCCTGTTGGCCGGCTGGGTCAAGATGCCCGGCGAGCGCGAGTGCTACGCCCGCTTCATGAAGGAGTGGATCAACAATTAGAGCATGACCCGATCAGGCTGAACCGCATGGCTCCCGCTGTCCCGGCTTTTGCCGGGACAGCGCAAAGAGGCATTGACGGAGCCTCTCGAGAACGGCCGCTCGATCTGATCGGATCGTGCTCTGGGCTTCATCCTGCGGGCGGCTGGACCTTGTGCCTCGCGCCGGCGCGGGCGGGAGGAAGGAGAAGACCGGGCTCAGGCCTCGCCGGATTGCGGCGGCTGCCGCAGCAATTCCCTGATCCGCTCCTTCATCGCGCTCTGGTCGTAGCTGCGTAAGAGGTTGACGCGGTTGCGGTTGGGGTCGCCGGCGTGCCAGTACTCGTAAATTTCCTGGCGCAGCCCGAAGGACGAGGCGGCGAGCTCGTGCGCCAGCCGGAAGAGCCGCGACTTGTATTCGACATCGACATCCTTGCCGCGCATGTAGCGGTCGAGGTAGCCGCGGATCTCGGGATGCGCCAGGTCCTTCTCGCTCGGCTGCATGATGATCCCCGAGGCGCAGATCTCGCGCAGGATCTCGACCATGCGGCCGGACACCTGGGTGAACCAGATGTGGAGCGCGCGCGACGGCCCCAATGTCCATTGCCCGCTCGGCGTCGGCCCGGCCTCGTGCTCGACCCCCTCCATCGCGTGCCGCCAGACCTCGCAATAGGTCGCCATCTCGCCGAGCTTGGCGGCGACCTCGCGGTAGTCGATGACGCCGATCGCCTCGGCGGCCATCGTCGCCACCGCGGTCATCAGGCGCATGCGGACCTCGACCCGGCAGAGATTGGCCCAGCCGAGAAAGTTGAAGGCGACGCCGCTGCCGTCGGCGCCGAGCATCTTCACCATCGGGGTCGGGTCGTAGAGCATGAACAGCCGGTCCCACGGCACCAGCACGCGCTCGAAAAACAGCATGCAATCCTGCTCGTCGAGCATCCGCAACGGGTGCCCCCAGGAGCCCCGCCAGCGCGACACCGGCTCGCGCGCCAGGATCTTGAGGCCGGGGCTGTCGATCGGGATCGAGAACGCCAGCACGCATTTGCGGGTCGCTGCGCCGCGCGAAGGTCGCCGACAGCGAGACGTAGCATTCGTGGCTGTGCGGGGCGGCGGTCGAGAGCTGCTTGCCGCCGGTGACGACGACGCCCTCCGCGGGTCTCCTCGACGACGTGCAGCGCGACCTCCGAATCCTCGGCTGCGGTGCGCTGCTCGTTCTGCGGCTGGGCGCTGCGGTCGACCTGCGGGTCGCCCAGCGCGTGGGTCAGGAACAAATCATGGCTTTTGCAGTATTCGTAGTAGTTCTGCAAATTCTCGCCAAAATCGCATTTCGGGTGCTTGACCGCGCTGAACAAATCCTTCAGGTGCAGGGCCGAGATGATGTAGGGCGCCAGGATGTCGGGGCTGCGGCCGAGCTGGCCCCAGGTCAGCTCGTTCCACAGCTCGCTGTTGCGGCGCTTGCGCCTGAGGTCGGCGGCCGAGCGCGGCAACAGCCAGCTGACGCTGATGCGCCGCCCGCTCTCCGGGTCGGCGCAGGTCATCTCGTCGCGGTGGCGCGGGCCGTTCTGCAGATCGTAGACCCGCGCCAGCTCGGCGATCATGTCCTTGAAGGCGGGGTGCGTCGTCACGTCGTCGACCCGCTCGCCGTCGATCCACACCTCGCGGCCGTCCTTGAGGCTCTCGACATAGCGGCGCCCGGTCATCGGCCCGGGCGCGACGGCGGGGCCGGCCATCGCCTCAGCCCTGCATCAAGAGCGGCGCCAAGATGTCCGGGTGCGACAGCATCGGGTAGTGGCCGGCGTCGATCTCGAGGTATTTGCCGCCGAGCCTTTCGGCGGTGCGGCGCTGGTGCGGCTCGGGCGGGTTGGCGGCGCGACGGCAACGGATCACGATCGTCCCTGGCCAGGACTGGCCCCAGAAGCTCTTCAGCGACGCCGGCTCCTCCATCGCGGCGATCGGGTGCGGCGTGTAGCGGGCAAGCGCAAAGGCGCGCGCCTCAGGCTCGAGGTCGGCGAAGCTGCGGTTCTCGGCGTCCTCGCGCGAGGGCGCGACGGCGAGCGCGGTGCTGACCCGCGGCGTCGGCCGGTTGACGATCTCGCCGACCCGCTCGCCGTCGAGCAGCGCCAGCGCGTCGACAAAGACAATGCGGCCGATCCGCTCGCGCGCCATCTCCGCCGCGCGGCACAGCACCATGCCGCCCGAGCTGGTGCCGGTCAGCACGACATCGCGCAAATCCTCGTAGAACATCAGCTCGGCGATGTCCTGGGCGTGGCTCTCGACGGTGATGCCGGGGCGCAGCTGATGGCGGCGCTCGCCGCAGCCGTCGAGCGAGGGCGCATAGACCCTGTGTCCGGCGGCGCGCAGCCGCGCCGCGGTCGGCCCCCATATCCAGCCGCCCTGATACGCCCCGTGGATCAGCACATATGTCGACATTGGCTCAGCCCCCAATCTCGTCATTGCCGGGCGCGACCCGGCAATCTGCCGGCGGCTCAACCGTTGGCGGCGCCGGCGGAGATGCGCGGGTCGAGCCCGCGCATGACGGTTTCACATCGGACATTTCCCAATCTCCTTTGCGGGTTTTGTGGCGTGGCCGATCAATTGCCGCCGGTCACGTCGATCGTGACGCCGGTGACGAAATCGGCGTCGCTCGAAGCCAAAAAGCAGATCACCCTGGCCTGGTCGGGCGCCTCGGCGATGCGGCGCAAGGGCGTGCGCGCGATCTCGGCCGCCTGGTCCTCCGGGCTCTGCTGCTCCCAGCGCGGGCGGATGCGCTCGGTCAGGGTGCGGCTGGGCGCGATCGCGTTGACGTTGATCCCGTAAGGTCCAAGCTCGAATGCGATCTTGCGGGTGAAGGCGATGATCCCGCCCTTGGCGGCGGAATAGGCGGCGCTGCTCGACTCGCTGAGGCCGCGGCCGGCGATCGAGGAGAGGTTGACGATCTTGCCGTGGCCCTGGCGCTTCATGATCGGCACGACCGCATTGCAGAATAAAAACGTGCCGTCGAGGTTGAAGGCGATCAGCCGCTGCCAATCGGATAGGGTCAGCTGGTCCACCGTCGCGCCCGGATGCGGAATGATCGTGCTGCCGCCGACCGCGTTGACCAGAATGTCGATCGTGCCGTGCTCCTGCGCCACTGCGGGGACGAGCGCCTCGACCTGGGCCCGGTCGAGGGCGTCGGCGCGGCGCGCATATGCCCGGCCGCCGGCCGCCCGCAACGCCGCAATCGTTTCGTCGAGCCGGCCTTGGTCGTTGTCGACGCCGACGACGATCGCGCCTTCGCGCGCCATGATGTCGGCGGTGGCGCGGCCGATGCCGCTGGCGACGGCGGTGACGAGCGCGACCTTGTCGGTGAACCGCATTTCCCGGCCTCCTCAGCTTTTCGCGGCGATGGCGAGGCCGGCGTTCTTCTCGAGCAGCCTGACCAGCCACGGGCGCTCGCGCAGCAGCCGTCGGGCCAAGGCCCCGCCGATATTGCCCAATCCGATATAGCCGAGCTTCATCGCGTTCCCCTGGCGCCCGCCGATCCCGGGACGAGCTTCGCATTATCGAGCGCCGCGGCAAAGGCCGCAGTGGTCGGGCGTTTCAAGGCTGGACGCTCGGCGGGGACTTCCTATGATGACGGGCTATGATGACGGTTCGCCGGTCGACAGAGGAGCGCGCAATGAGCCCGGGCAGCCCCGTCGGCGCGAGATCGCCGGCCCGGTAGGCGGGAGCGACGCTTGGCGCGAGGGCGATCGGACAGGAGCCTGGCCCGTTTTCAGCGGATCGCCCTGGTGCTGTCGGGGGGCGGCGCCCTCGGCGCCTACCAGGCCGGAGCCTGCGCCGCGCTCGAAAAATGCGGGGTGCGGCCGAACTGGATCGCCGGCACCGCGATCGGCGCGGTCAACGCCGCGATCATCGCCGGCAACCTGCCGCACGACCGCGCCTCGCGGCTGCGCCATTTCTGGCGCGAGCTGAGCCGGCGGGCGGCGCAGCGCCGCCCGTCATGGCCGGCGCGGTGGCTGAAGGCGGCGGCAGCGCGCCGCCCGTTGCCGCCGCGGCTGCGCTCGGCGGTTTCCGCCGCCGAGCTGCGCGGCCTCCTCGGCGAGGTGGTCGATTTCGACCGGGTGAATTCGGGGGCGGTGCGCGTCGTCCTCGGCGCGGTCAACCTCGCGACCGGGGCCGAGACCTTCTTCGACAACGACCGCCACGTGCTGGGGCCGGATCATGTGCTGGCCGGCACGCCGCTGCCGGGCCTGCCGCCGGTGATGATCGAGCGCCAGCTGTTCGCGGGCAGCGCGGTCTCGGTGTCGGCCCTGGACGACGCGCGCCCGGCCGACACGCTGTGCCTCGCGGTCGACGGGTTCGACCCGGCCCCCGGCGGCCATGGCGGCATCAGCCGCACCGCGCGGGAGATCGCCGCGATGCGCCGCACCCACGATCTGCGCCGCCGGATCGCGCTGCTGGGCGAGCGCCTGCCGCCGGCCTTGCGCGGCGAGGTCGACATCCGCCGCTGCCTCGCCGAGGCGAGCGACGCGACGATGACGATCCTGCACCTGGTGCACGAGGGCGACGCCGACGACCTGGCCGCCAAGATCGAGGATTTTTCCGCCGCTGCGGTGGCGCGGCGATGGACCGCGGGGGAGAGCGACGTGGCGACGAGCCTGGCCCAGCCGCGCTGGCTGGCGCCGCCGTCGCGGCTCTCCGGGGTCGTCGTGCACGAGGTCCGCGGCGGCCTCGCCGCCCCGCCTCTTTGACCGGCGCTTCGGCGGCTTGCCCGCCCTTGTCATGACAGCAAGAGTCCGCCGACCTTCGGATGCGTCATGCCGCAGACGGGCGGGTCAGACCGCTGCGGCAGGGCCGATGGCGATCCCCTAGTGCTCAGACGAAGGCATAAGATCCGCTCAACCGTCATGGCCGGGCTTGTCCCGTGGGCCTTCAGCCCACCGACCTGATCCGTAGGCATCCACGATTCGCGGCACAAAGCCTGCCGGTTTCCGTGGATGCGCGGCACAAGGCCCGCGCCATGAGGCATTCTACCGGCGGGACCGGGAGGCGTGCTACCTCACTTGGGCCGCAATCTGGGGCACGATCGAGGGCCTCTGCCGCATGCGGTCGGCGAGGCGGGATCGCGCGGCCGGCATCTCGCGGCCCTGCGGCGCCAGCAGGCAGTGGAGCAGGAAGTGGCCGGTCAGAGCGAGGCCGAGGGTAATCTGGCCTCCATCAGCGGGCGCGTCGCACCACAAAAATTCGGGCAATGACAACAGCTTGTCGCGGTAGGGCGCGCCCGCCGCCCGCGACACCGCGCGCCCGGTGCGGGGCGAGACATAGGCGAGGTCCGAGGTCGCCCCGGTCGCGGCGCAGCAGCTCAGATCAAGCCCGAAGCCGAGGGCGGCGAGGAGATGACGCTCCCAGGCGACGTAGCAGGCGGGCCAGTCGGCGCGCCCATCGAGGGCGTCGAGCAGCCCCGCGAACGAGGCGCAGACATCGGCGTGCGGCTCGCGCTCGGGGAGCGCCGCGGCGAGGAGGGCCGCCGCCGCGGCGAGACCGGCGAGCCGGTCGGGGTCGTCGAGAAAGCGCGCGGCATGGGCGCGCAGCAGCTCGCAGCGGAGGGAGCCCAGATGCTCGGGCAGCCGCCCGCGCCAGGACGCCGCGACCTCGTTGCCGGGCTGGAGCACCGCGCGCAGCCGCGGCGACTGCCCGCCGCGCACCAGCCCCAGATGCCGCCCATGCTCGCGGGTCAACAGCTCGACGATCAGCGCATTCTCGCCGTGCCGCCGCGCCGCCAGCACAAACCCGGTGTCGTCCCACTGCATCAGGCGTCGTAGTCGAGGCCGATCGCGGCGAAGCGCTCGCGGTCCTCGACCCACCCTTCGCGCACCTTGACGAAGAGGAAAAGGTGGACCCGGCGCTCCAGCATGCGCTCGAGCTCGGCGCGGGCGCGGGCGCCGATCGACTTGATCCGCTGCCCCTTGTCGCCGAGCACGATCGCGCGCTGGCTCTGGCGCTGGACATAGAGCACCTGCTCGATCCGCAGGCTGCCGTCCGGCCGCTCCTGCCAGCTCTCGGTCTCGACCGTCGAAGAATAGGGCAGCTCGTCGTGCAATTGCAGAAACACCTGCTCGCGGGTGACCTCGGCGGCGATCAGCCGTTCGGGCATGTCCGAAAGCTGGTCCTCGGGGAAGAGCCACGGCCCTTCCGGCAAAGCGGCCGCGAGGTGCCGCTTCAGGTCGCCGACCCCGTCGCCGGTCAGGGCCGAGATCATAAACACCGGCTCGAAGCCGCCTTTGCGCGACAGCATGTCGGCGAGCCCGAGCAGCCGGTCGCGGCGCACCAGATCGACCTTGTTCAGGGCCAGGATCGATTTGCGCCCGCGCCCGGCGAGGCGATCGAGGATGCGGCCGGCATCGCGGTCGAGGCCGCGCGCCGCGTCGACCAGGAGCACGGTCTGGTCGGCGTCCTCGGCGCCGGACCAGGCGGCCGCCACCATCGCCCGGTCGAGCCGGCGCCGCGGCGCGAAGATGCCGGGGGTGTCGACATAGACGATCTGCGTCGCGCCCTCGATCGCGATGCCGAGCAGCCGGCTGCGCGTCGTCTGCGCCTTTGGCGTGACGATCGCGAGCTTGTGCCCGACGAGCCGGTTCAGCAGCGTCGATTTGCCGGCGTTGGGCGCCCCGATCAGCGCCACATAGCCGCAGCGGGCGGGCGGCGGCGGCGCTTCGGCGGTCAAGCCGCGTGCTGCTTCGCCCAGGCGGCCACGTCGGCGTGGGTGGCGAACCACACGCCTCCCTTCGCCTTGGCGTGCCGGATCACCTCTTCCAGGATCCAGATCCGCGAGCGGTAGCCGATCACGTGCGGGTGCATGGTCAATTGGAAGATGCCGCCCTCGTCATAGGCCGCGTCGAGCTCGCGCCGGAAGATGTCGAGCACGTCGGCGGGCGGCGTATAGGGGCGCAGCGCGCTGAACCGGTTCATCATGAAATATACGGCGTCGTCGCGCACCCACTCGACCGGCAATTCGACGACCCCCGCCGGCGCGCCGTCGAGCATCAGCTCGTAGCAATCCTCGTCCGCCATCAGCGAGGAATCGTAGGCGAGCCCCATCTCCTTCTCGATTTCGAGGGTGTGCCAGCTGAAATCCCAGGACGGGGTGCGCAGCCCGACCGGCCGCACGCCGGCGATCTTTTCGAGCGCATCGGCCGAGCGCTGCATCAAATCGCGCTCGGCCTCGTGCGGCAGCACCGAGTTCAATTCATGGATCCAGCCGTGGATGCCGATCTCGTGGCCTTCCGCGACCACGCGGCGCTGCTCGTCGGGGTGCAGCAGGGCGGTCACCGCCGGCACGTAGAAGCTGGCCTTGACCCCGTGTTTTTCGAGCAGCTTCAAAATTCGCGGCACGCCGACCCGGGCGCCGAACTGGCCCCAGGCGAGCCGCCCGATCGATTTGCCGCCGTCGCGCAGATCGCTGGTTTCGTGGTCGCAGTCGAACGACAGCGCGACCGCGCAGCGCGCGCCGCCCGGCCATTCGGCCGGCCGCAGCCGGCGCCCGGCCCGGACCCGGTCGACCCGCCGGCGCCATTCCTCCTCGGGCCACTGCCAGGGCTCGAGCTCGGGGCTGACTGCGTTCATCCCTGCCTCCTCTGCGGCGCATCGCGGCCGGCGGCCGGGAGGGTAGGGTTGGTCGGAGCGGTGAGATTCGAACTCACGACCCTCAGCACCCCATGCTGATGCGCTACCAAGCTGCGCTACGCTCCGACCGGGGGTTGTCGCCTGCGCCCGCGATCATAGCCGTCCGCCCGCGGCCGCGCAATCGGCTGCTGGCGCCGCCTGAAAATCCTTCGCCGGTGTGACGATAAGGTTGGGATTCGTCGAACATGATCCAGTGGCCGAAAGTTTGTCCTGACGACTCACAAGCGGAGACCGAATATGGCGGACATCGAATATCCTGAACCTACCCCTCTCTGGTGCTTAGATAAATTCAGATGATTCAGCCCCATCGGCCTGTAGGATGAGTTGAGCGCAGCGAAACCCATCACGGTGCGCCGAAGGGGTGATGGGTTTCGCGATGCTCAACCCATCCTACATCTATTGTCTGCTGAATCATGTGATCGCGTCTGAGCACCAGGGGACGCGCTTTAGCCAGGAACGCTCGATTGGCCCGGCAAATCGCCGAGGCCGAGAGCGGTCTTTCAGAGATAGAAGCTCAGGTGCATTAAATCGCGGCTTATCCTGCCGTGTCACCGTGAGGCGAGCTCATCGAGCAGCGCCCGGATCTCCAAGAGCTGGCGCCGCACCTCTTCCAGCGCAGCGCGCATGGCCTGCCGCGCGGGGGCCGGCGCGGCTGCGCGCGGCGGCCCGGCTGCCGGCTCCAGCGCGAACAGGGTCGAGGGCGCCTCGAGAGCGCCGGGCGGCGGCGGCACCGGCTCGCCGCTGCGCATGGCGCCGTCGCGCAGCAGCTTCTGCACGCCGCGGATCGTATACCCGTCCTGATAGAGGCATTGCCGGATCCGCCGCAGCAGATCGACATCCTCCGGCCGGTAGTAGCGCCGGCCGCCGCCGCGCTTCAAGGGCTTGACCTGCGGAAACTTGGATTCCCAAAAGCGCAATACATGCGCCGGCAGGCGGAGCTCATCGGCGACTTCCCCGGTCGTCCGAAAGGCCGCAGCCGATTTCCCCTTGCGGCCGGCTGCGTGCGTCTCCTCCGCCTGCGTCACATCAGCTCGACGGCGCCTTGGCCGCCGCCTTCCGGCCATCCTGCGAATTGGCCAGGCCGCCGTTGATCTGGTCCTTCAGCGTATGCGAGGCGCGGAACACCAGGACGCGGCGGGGGCTGATCGGCACTTCCTGGCCGGTCTTGGGGTTGCGGCCGACGCGCCGGCCTTTTTGCCGCACGGCGAAGCTGCCGAACGAGGAAATCTTGACCATCTCGCCACGCGCCAGCGCTCCCGAGATCTCGGCGATCACCGATTCGACAAATTCCGCCGATTCGTTGCGCGACAGCCCGATCTCTTGATAAACCGCCTCGCTGAGCTGCGCGCGCGTTACCGTATGCCCGGCCATAGAGAGCCCTCCCCCGCTTTCGCCGAAGGTTAGCCCCGCCGGAAAATCACGTCAAATTCCAAAGTGTTGCCCAGCCGCCGCGGCTACCAGCGCACCAGCCCCGCGCCCCAGCTCAAGCCGCCGCCGAGGGCTTCCATCAGCACCAGCTGGCCGGGCTTGATGCGCCCGTCGGCGACCGCCGTTTCGAGCGCCAGCGGGATCGAGGCGGCCGAGGTGTTGGCGTGCCGCTCGATGGTGACGACGACCTTGTCCGGCGACAGGCCAAGCCTTCGCCCGACGCCGTCGATGATGCGGCTGTTCGCCTGATGCGGCACCAGCCAGTCGATGTCCTCGGCGCTCAGCCCGTTCGCCGCCAGCGCCTCGTCGACCACCTCGCTCAAATGCTGCACCGCCTGACGGAACACCTCGCGCCCCTCCATGCGCAGAAAGCCCGCCTCGCGGGTCGAGGACGGGCCGCCGTCGACATAAAGGATGTCGTATTGCCGGCCGTCGGAATGCAGATGGGTCGACAGGATGAAGCGGCCGTCGGCGCTCGCCGCGGGGACCGCCTTCAGCGCCACCGCGCCGGCCCCGTCGCCAAACAGGACGCAGGTGCCGCGATCCTCCCAGTCGAGGATGCGCGAGAAGGTCTCGGCGCCGACGACCAGCGCCGTCTCCGCCTGCCCGAGCCTGAGCGCGTTGTCGGCGACCGAGAGCGCGAAGATAAAGCCCGCGCACACCGCCTGAACATCAAAGGCCGCGCCCCGCCTCATGTCGAGCCGGGCCTGCACCTTGGTCGCGGTCGCCGGGAATGTGTTGTCGGGGGTGGCGGTGGCCAGCACCAGCAGATCGAGATCGCCGCCGCCGATCCCGGCGCTGGCCAAGGCCCGCTGCGCGGCGCGCAGGGCAAGATCGGAGGTCAGCTCGCCCGCGGCGGCGACCCGGCGCTCGCCGATGCCGGTGCGCTGGCGGATCCATTGGTCCGAGGTGTCGAGGCGCCGGGCCAGCTCGTCGTTGGTGACGATGCGCTCCGGCAGATAAGCCCCGCATCCGATGACCTGTGAGCGCAGCTCCATCGCGAGGCGGCTTACAGCGCCGCCGGTTGCGGCGCCGTCTGCGCCGCGTTGAGGCGGGCGAGCTCGACCCGGATCTTGTCGAGAAATCCGTTTGCCTGCATGTCGACCGCGACGCCGATCGCATTGGCGAAGCCGAGCGCGTCGGTCGAGCCGTGGCTCTTGACCGCGATGCCGCCGAGCCCGAGGAAAATGGCGCCGTTGTAGAGCCGCGGATCGATGCGCATCCACAGCTTCCTCAGCGAGCGGCGGGCGAACAGATAGCCGATCCGCGCCATCGGCGAGTGGCGGAAGGCGCCCTCGAGAAACTCGCCGAACAGCTTGACCGTGCCCTCGGCGGTCTTGACCGCGACATTGCCGGTGAAGCCGTCGGTGACGACGACATCGACCGTCCCGGCGGCGATGTCGTCGCCCTCGACAAAGCCGTGAAAGCGGATCGGCGTCAGGCCGCCGCGCAGCCGCGCCGCCGCGCCGCGCACCGCGTCGTTTCCCTTCAGATCCTCGGAGCCGACATTCAATAGGCCGACGGTCGGCTCGACCAGGCCAAGGACGGTGCGGGCGAAGACATCGCCCATCAGCGCGAACTGCACCAGATTGTCGGCGTCGCATTCGACATTGGCGCCGAGGTCGAGCATCACGCTTTCGCCGTGCCGGGTCGGGAAGAACGATGCGATCGCCGGCCGGTCGATGCCCGGCAGTGTCTTCAGCACGAATTTCGCCATCCCCATCAGCGCGCCGGTGTTGCCGGCCGAGACGACCCCGTCGGCGCGCCCGTCGGCGACCGCGTTGATCGCCAGCCGCATGCTCGACTGCCGCCCGGCGCGCAGCGCCAAGGACGGCTTGGCGTCGTCGAGCACGACCTCGCTCGTATGGTGCAGGCTGGCCGCCGCCGCCAGCAGCGGCAGCCGCGCCAGCAGCGGCGCGACCAGGACCTCGTCGCCGAACAAGAGAAAGCGCAGCTCCGGGTGGCGCCGCAGCGCGATCGCGGCGCCGTCGACCACGCTGCCGGGGGCGTGGGCGCCGCCCATGGCGTCGAGCGCGATCGTGATCGCCTGGCTCACACTGCGCGGCCTCCGCGCCGGATTTCCTTCGTCAGGCCGTCTCCGAACGCGGCGCGGTCACCTCGCGCCCGTCGTAATAGCCGCAGGCGTGGCACAGATGATGCGGGCGCTTGAGCTCGCCGCAATTCGGGCATTCGGCATAGGCCGACGGCTTCAAGGCGTCGTGCGAGCGCCGCATGTTGCGGCGCGATGGCGAGGTTTTCTTTTTCGGGACGGCCATGGCAAGCTCGTGTTCGGCGACAGCGTCGCAAGGACCGCTGGTCAATATCCAAAAACCGCCGCGGCGGCAACAGCGATCCGGGCTCAGCCCTTGGCCGGCCTGCCCAGGGACGCCAGCGCGGCGAAGGGCCCGGCCTCCGGCGCCGCCGGCGCGTCGCCTTCGATCGTCGCCGCCGGGTCGCGCGGGGACAGCGGCAGCGCCAGCGAGAGCTCCTGGGCCACCGCCTCGCCGATGTCGATCGCGTCGCCGTCGAGCGGCTCGAAGGCGGCCGCCTCGGCGTCGAGCTCGATCTCGTCCAGAGCGGCGGCGGCCGGGCCGTAAAGCAGCGAAAACGATTCGGCGACGGCGGTCGCGACCGGCTCCAGGCTGACGACGCATTCCTGCACGATCCCGGCCTCGAACGCGGCGTCGAGCCGGATCGCCCCGCCGACCTCGCGCCGCAGCTCCACCGTCGCGGTCAGGCGATCGAGCGCCAGAAGGCCAAAGCGGCGCGCCAGCCGCTCGCGCTCGGCCGCGGTGGCTTCGATGCCCTGGCGAAAGCGGCCGGGGCCGAGCCGGGACAACGGCACGCTTCGCGAAAACTCGGGCGGGGCGCCGCTCATCGCGGGCCCGCCTCGGCCGGGCGGCCGCGGGTCGGCGGCGGATCGAACCGTATCCGGCCGGCGAGCAGCTCGGCCGTCGGCTGCGCGCGCAGCAGCGCCGTCGCGTCGCGGACATAGGCGGTCATCGCGGCGACCGGCGGGGCTCCTTCGCGCACCGTGCCGTAGAGATTGCGCGCGAGCGCTTCGGCCAGCGCCGGATCGTCGCCCGCGATCCCTTCCTGATACGCCCGCACCCGGCCGTAGAAGCCCTGCGCCATCCGCTTCACCCCCTTGCCGACGCTCAAATCGCCGACGCCGATCTCGCGCAGCGTCCGGTCGAGGTCGGCGAACATCGCATCAAAAAAGAGCTGGCCGAAGCGGCTCGCCGCCGCCCCCTCCGAGCGCAGCCGATGGAGGCAGAAGAAGGCGTGCAGGCAGATCAGCTCGAAGCGGCCGTCGAGGGTGTCGGGGACGCCGTAATCGGTGAAGAACGCCGGCTGCCGCGCCTGGTCGACCGCCCGCCGATAGGCAAGGCCGGCCGCCTCGCGGGCCGATCCGCGTCGCACGAACGAGATCATCGCGGCGCTGGCCGCGACGCCGAAGACGTTGACAACGAACGGCTCCCGGCTAAAGCTGCGGCCCGGAAATGGGCGCGGCCCCGACATCTTTCAACGGCAGACCGGTTGCGTGATCCCATGCTGAGCCACCGAACCCAACCCTTCGGGTATTTGCTCTCCCTTTTCGGCGCGGCCGCCATTCTCGCCGGCTGCGCGCCGAGCGTCGAGCAGCGCGGCAATCTGCCCGCGCCCGACAAGGTCGCCGAGATCCACCCCGGCAGCACGACCAAGGAGGAGGTGACCAAGATCCTCGGCACCCCGTCGAGCATCGGCGTCTTCGACGACAAGTCGTGGTACTACATCAGCCGGCGGACCGAGCAGGTCGCCTTCTTCAAGCCCGACCCCACCGACCAGCAGGTGCTGATCGTCGATTTCGACAATCAGGGCGTGGTCCGCGCGGTCGATCACAAGACCTTGCAGGACGGCAAGGAAATCACCCCGGTGGCGCGGACCACCCCGGCCCCGGGCCGCGAGCTGACCTTCCTCGAGCAGCTGGTCGGCAACCTCGGCAAGTTCAACAACACCGGCGGCGGGGGCGGCGGCGGCAGCGGGGGCGGCGGCGGGCAGGGGCCGAAGCCCAACGACACCAACCACTAGCCCTGCCATCGGTTCCGAGGCTCAGACCGCCCATCTGGCGAGGATCGCCAGCAGCAGCAGCGCCACGATATTGGTGATCTTGATCATCGGGTTGACGGCCGGGCCGGCGGTGTCCTTGTAGGGGTCGCCGACGGTGTCGCCGGTCACCGCGGCCTTGTGCGGCTCGGACCCCTTGCCGCCGTGGTGGCCTTCCTCGATGTATTTCTTGGCGTTGTCCCAGGCGCCGCCGCCCGAGGTCATCGAGATCGCGACAAAGATGCCGGTGACGATTGTGCCGAGCAGCATCGCGCCCAGCGCGCTGAAGGCTGCCGACCGCCCGGCGATCAGCGAAATGACGATGTAGAGAACGATCGGCGCCAGCACCGGCAGCAGCGACGGCACGATCATCTCGCGGATTGCCGCCCGCGTCAGAAGATCGACGGCGAGGCCGTAATCGGGCTTGGCGGTTCCCTGCATGATGCCGGGGATCTCGCGGAACTGGCGGCGGACCTCGACCACGACCGAGCCCGCGGCCCGGCCGACCGCGGTCATGCCGAGCGAGCCGAAGAGATAGGGCAAGAGCCCGCCGATGAAGAGCCCGATCACGACATACGGGTCCTGCAGCCCGAAATGGACATCGAGGCTCGGGAAATAGTGCTTCAAATCCTCGGTGTAGGCGGCGAACAGCACGACCGAGGCGAGCCCGGCCGAGCCGATGGCGTAGCCCTTGGTCACCGCCTTGGTGGTGTTGCCGACGGCGTCGAGGAGGTCGGTGGTGCGCCGCACCTCGCGCGGCAGATCGGCCATCTCGGCGATGCCGCCGGCGTTGTCGGTGACCGGGCCATAGGCGTCGAGCGCGACGATCATGCCGGCCAATGCCAGCATCGTCGTCGCCGCCACCGCGATCCCGAAGAGGCCCGAGATCAGATACGAGCCGATGATGCCGACGCAGATCACGATGACCGGCAGCGCGGTCGCCTCCATCGACACGGCCAGGCCCTGGATCACATTGGTGCCGTGCCCGGTCGTCGAGCTCTGCGCGATGCTGCGCACCGGCCGGTAGTCGGTGCCGGTGTAGTATTCGGTGATCCAGACGATAAACCCGGTCACCAGGAGGCCGACGATCGCGCACCCCCACAGCCGCAGCCCGGTGGTTGTGCCCGCCCCGGTCATCGCCAGCGGCGTGGTAAGGTCGAAAAGCCAGTCGATCACCAGCGCGATCGCCACGAACGGACAGGATGCCGGTGACGACGAGACCCTTGTAGAGCGCCTTCATGATGCCGTTGTCGGCCCCGAGCCGGACGAAATAGGTGCCGATCACCGAGGTCACGATGCACACCGCGCCAATGACCAGCGGCAGCAGCAGCACCCGGTCGAGCAGCGGCGGCGCGAAGAAGATGTTGGCGAGCAGCATCGTCGCGACGATGGTCACGACATAGGTCTCGAACAAATCCGCGGCCATCCCGGCGCAATCGCCGACATTGTCGCCGACATTGTCGGCGATCACCGCGGGGTTGCGCGGGTCGTCCTCGGGGATGCCGGCCTCGACCTTGCCGACAAGGTCGGCGCCGACATCGGCCCCCTTGGTAAAGATGCCGCCGCCGAGCCGGGCGAAGATCGAGATCAGCGAGGCCCCGAAGGAGAGCGCCACCATCGCCTCGAGCACCGGCCGCAGATCGGGGCCGGGGGTCGTCGCGCGCAGCACGAAATAATAGATCCCGACCCCGAGGAGGCCGAGCCCGACCACCAGGAGGCCGGTCACCGCGCCCGCCTTGAAGGCGATCGCGAGCCCGTCCTTGAGCCCGTTGCGGGCCGCCTGCGCGGTCCTGACATTGGCCCGCACCGAGACGTTCATGCCGATATAGCCGGCCGATGCGGACAGCACCGCGCCGATCAGGTAGCCGATCGCGACGCGGACCCCGAGCGCTATGCCGAGCACGATCAGGATGATGACGCCGACGATCGCGATCGCCCGGTACTGGCGGTTGAGATAGGCGCGGGCGCCGACCTGCACCGCGCTCGAGATCTCCTGCATGCGGGCGTTGCCGGCATCGGCGCTCAGCACCTGGCGGCTGGTGACCACGCCATAGAGCAACGCCAGCACGCCGCAGCCGATGACAAGCAGGTAGACAGGAGACATCCGAAAAGTTCCCTCAGTGTCTGATCCGAAATGCAACGGGGGGCCGGCGGAACATGCCAGAAGCGCAACCGGCCGGCAACCATGGCGTCGCGATGCTGCAACCCGGCGTATCGGGGGCCGCCCGCCGGGACCGCGGTTTGCGCCACGCCACGGCCAGGGCCGCCGCCGCATCAAGCTCCAAAGGGCGGTCGCGGGGGGACGCGCCGCAATCTTTACGCCGGCGCCGGGATCGCGCGCTGGTTATACATGATCTTGCGCATCTGCTCGCGCTGCCCGGGGGTCAGGGTCGCCGGGTCGACGCGCAGGTTGTTGCCGGTCTCCATGCCGCGCCTGACCGCCGGGCGGGCGCCGACCTCGTCGAACCAGCGCTTGAAATGCTTGAACTCGCCGATGTCCTGGCCCTGCGCCTCCCAGCCGACGGTCCATGGGTAGGAGATCATGTCGGCGATCGTGTATTCGTCGCCGCACAGGTACTTGCGGTCGTAGAGCCGGTTGTTCATGACGCCGTAGAGGCGGTTCGCCTCGTCGGTAAAGCGGCGGATCGCATAGGTCAGGTCGCCGGCGTCGGGTCCGGCGCGGCGGAAATGGCCGCATTCGCCGAGCTTCGGCCCCTGATTGGCCATCTGCCAGATCACCCACTGCGTCACTTCGTATTTGCCGCGCAAATCCTGCGGGAAGAAGCGCCCCTCCTTCTCGGCCAGATACATCATCATCGCGCCCGATTCGAAGATGCTGATCGGCGCGCCGCCGCCCTTGGGGTCGTGGTCGACCAGCACCGGCATGCGGTGGTTCGGGTTGATCTTCAGGAAATCGGGCTTGAACTGGTCGCCGCGCCCGATGTTGCACGGCACGAGATTGTATTTGAGGCCCAGCTCCTCGAGGAGGATCGTGACCTTCTTGCCGTTTGGCGTCGGCCAAAAATGCAGGTCGAGCATCTTGTGTTCCTTATCTGAGTCTGATGCCGGCGGAGCCGCCGGCAGAGGCGGATCAGGCCGCGGCGTGGCCGGCCGGCGCCTTCTCGTCCTTATCGAAGTCGAACTCGACCTTGGCGCCGTGCGGGTCGTTGAAGAAGAGCTGCCAGATGCCGCCGCCCGGCAGCCGGCGCAGCTCGTATTCGATGCCCTCGCGCTTCAGGGTCTCGACCGTGCCAGGCAGATCCTTGGCGCTGAACGCCATGTGGTCGAGCACGCCGGCCCGCTCCTTGGGCAGCGGATCGCGATGAATGACGTGCAGGATCGGCGTGTCGTCATCGGCGTAGAGCCACCAGCCGGGGAACTGGAAGGGCGGGCGCCAGCCGACCTTGAAGCCGAACAGGTCGCAGTAGAACCGGCGGGTGGCTTCGAGATCGTCGCTCAGCACGGTGAAATGGTTCATCGCGGCTACGGCCATCGGTCGTCTCCTCTCGTCACGGCGGTCGAGCGAAGATGTGGCAAAAGCCAACCGCCGCGTCAATCGACCCTTGGTCAGAGGACGAGCTTTCCGCCGACGATCGCGAGCACCGTCGCCAGGGTCAAGCGCAGCGCTCTGTCCGACACATAAGCCGCGGCATAGCTGCCCAGCACAATCCCGGGGACCGACCCGACCAGCAGAGACACCAATATGCCGGCGTCGACGGTGCTGGTGAGCCAATGACCGATACCGGCAACCAGCGTGAGCGGGACGGCGTGAACGATGTCGGCGCCGACGATGCGCGGCGTCGGCAGCTGCGGATACAGCAGAGTGAGCGCGACGACGCCGAGGGCGCCGGCGCCGATCGACGTGAGCGACACGAGCCCGCCGAGCACAGCTCCGGCGCCGACGGTCAGGATCGCGGCGCGCGCCGCGCTCAATCCACCGCCGCGCATGCGGTAGCGCGCCACGAGCCGCGTTCGGAATATCAATGACAAGGCGGTCGCCAGCAAGGCCAGGCCGAGCATGAATGTGACGACCTCGACGGCGGCGCCCTCTCTGAGGTCGAAGCGCGACAGAATCAGCATCGTCAGCACCGCCATCGGCAGGCTGCCCGAGGCGAGCAAACCGACCACGCGCCATTCGACAGTCCCGAGCCGGCCGTGAACCAAGGCGCCCGCGGACTTGGTCGCCGCAGCGTAGAGCAGATCGGTGCCGACCGCGCTGACCGGGTGAATGCCGAAGAACAGGATCAGAAGCGGCGTCATCAGCGAGCCGCCGCCGACGCCGGTCATGCCGACCAGAGCGCCGACGCAAAAGCCCGACAGCGCATAGAGAACGCCGATCGACTGGATGGAGCCCATCCGAACGCCTCTCGCCCGTCACGATGCCGGTTCGAGACCGCCGAGGCTCGGGTGGCCGTGGGCGGTCTCCGGGCGTGCAAACATGCCGGCGGCGACCGTCGCATTTGCGTGCTCATCGATCACGATGAACGCGCCGGTCGCGCGGTTTTCCTCATACGCATCGATTGCGATCGGCGCCGAGAGGCGCAGCCGGACCTTCGCGATGTCGTTGCGTCTGAGAACGGCCGGGGAAGGCTCCGTCCGCCACGTTGCGGGATCGAGCCGGTGGACGACCTCGTCGATCCGTCCGGCGACCCGGCGCGTGCCGCTCCTGATCAGGTAGCGGCCGTGTCCGGTAAAGGGCTGATCGTGAAACCAGCAGATCGTCGCGGCGGCGCGGTCGGTGACAAAGGGGCGGGCAGGCGTCGCCGACAGAAGATCGCCGCGGGCGATGTCGACCTCGCCGGCAACCTCGATCGCTACCGATTTTGGCGCCGCCGCGATATCCAAGGGTCCATCGAAGGTCGAAATTCCACAGACCCGCGTCACCGTCCCCGCGGGCATCACCGCTATCTGATCGCCTGTCCGCACCTCTCCCGATTCGATCCGCCCGAGGATCTGCCTCCTGCTGCGGCCGCCGGGCGCATCGATCCGGCGAACGAGCTGGACCGGGAGGCGAAGCGGCGCATCACGCGTCTTGCGCGCCTCGGGCAGCGATTCGAGCAGCGCCAGCAAAGGCGGGCCGCGATACCATCCCATGCGGGCGCTCGCGCGAACCACATTGTCGCCGTGCCTGGCGGAGATCGGGACCAGATGGGGCTCCGGCGTCCCGATGTCGGCGGCGAGGCTTGAGATCGCCAAGGCGGCGTCATCGAACCTCGCCTCGGCAAAACCCGCCAAATCCATCTTGTTGACGGCGATGATCAGGTGCGGGACGCGCAGCAGGTGGCTGAGAAGCAGGTGCCGGCGCGTCTGCAGGGTAACGCCGCGGACGGCATCGACCAGGAGGATCGCGGCGTCGGCGGTGCTCGCTCCGGTGACCATGTTGCGCGTGTATTGCTCGTGGCCGGGGGTGTCCGCGATCACGAACTTGCGGCGGGGCGTGGAGAAGTAGCTGTAGGCGACATCGATCGTAATCCCCTGCTCGCGCTCGACGCTGAGCCCGTCCAGCAGCAGCGACAGGTCGATCTCGCCTTTGCCCTGACGGGCCGCGATGCGCTCGAGGGCCTCGATCCGATCGCCGGCAACCGCGCCGGCGTCATGCAGCATTCGCCCGATCAGCGAGCTCTTGCCGTCGTCGACGCTGCCGACCGTGGTAAAGCGCAGCACTGCGCCGATATCGTCGCCGCGGGATTTCATCAGAAATAGCCCGCCAGCTTGCGTTCTTCCATCGAGACCTCGGAGGTTCTGTCGTCGAGCCGGGTGGCGCCGCGCTCGCTCACCGTCGCGGCCAGCGTTTCGGCAATGACCTCGTCGACGGTCGCCGCGGTGGATTCGAGCGCCAGGGTGCATGGGATGTCGCCCACGGTGCGGAAGCGCACGATCCGGGTCTCGACCGCGTCGCCGTCGATCGGCGGGAAGGCGTCGCAGACCGGGGCGAGCGCTCCGCCCCGCACCGCGACCTGCCGCGGATGCGCGTAGTAAAGCTCCGCCAGAGAGAGGCCTTCGCGGGCGATGTACTGCCACACGTCGAGCTCCGTCCAGTTGCTGAGCGGAAAGGCCCGCATGTGCTCGCCGCGCTCGATCCGGGTATTGAAGAGATGCCACAGCTCCGGCCGCTGCCGGCGCGGCTCCCATTGGCCAAAGGAATTCCGGAAGGAAAAGATGCGCTCCTTGGCCCGCGCCTTCTCCTCGTCCCGCCGCGCGCCGCCGATGCAGACGTCGAAGCCGAGCTCGGCGATGGCATCGAGCAGCGTCACGGTCTGCAAGGCGTTGCGACCCGGGTCGCCGTTCCTGATGCGGGCGCGGCCGCGGTCGATCGTGTCCTGGACCGAACGCACGATCAGCCGCTCGCCAAGATCGGCGACGGCGCGATCGCGAAACGCGATGACCTCGGGAAAGTTCTGGCCGGTATCGATGTGGAGCAGCGGAAACGGAAACCTGTCCGGTCTGAACGCCTTCTCGGAAAGGCGCAACAGAACCGTAGAGTCCTTGCCGCCTGAAAACAGCAATGCCGGCTTGGCAAACTCCGCCGCCGCCTCACGCAAAATATAGATCGCTTCGCTCTCCAATTCGTCGAGATGCCGCGCCGGAAAGAGCATCGAGCCGCGGCCGCCCGTTTCGATGGCGTCAGAAGCCGCCGCACGGTCCACCGCGTTATTCATGAGCGCCCCGCCGGGAGTGCAACCCGCACTCCTTGTGGTCCGGATTTTCCCACCACCATCGGCCGGCGCGGATATCCTCGCCGGCAGCGATCGCTCGAGTGCAGGGCGCGCAGCCGATGCTGGGGAAGCCTCGCGCGTGGAGCGCGTTATGCGGAACCCGGCGCTCTTGGATGTAGGCCCAGACCTCTTCCTCGGACCAGTCCGCCAGTGGATTGAACTTGCGGATCCGATGGTCGGCGTCCCACTCTTCGAGCGGCAGCGCCGCCCGGGTGACCGATTGTCCGCGACGCTGGCCGGTTATCCAGGCGCGGCGGCCTTCGATGGCGCGCTTCAGCGGCTTGACCTTGCGCAATCGACAGCATTCCAGGCGCAACGGGACACCGTCATAGAACCCGTTCGGGCCGTATGCGGCGACATAAGCTTCGATATCGGCACTGTCCGGCGCATAGATCTTGATCGGAACGCGGTAGTGTTGTCGCGCCCGCTGCAGCAGATCGTGCGTCTCCTGGTGCAGTCGACCGGTATCGAGGGTGAAGACCTCGATCGCCAGCGCGCCTCGATCGATCAGGTCGGTCAGGACCATATCCTCGGGGCTCAGGCTCGACGCCAGCACCGCTGGGGCGAAATTCCCGGCAATCCTGCCCAGATCCCGCCCTACCCGCTTTACCTTGTCCCCCATCACCCGCCGACCTCACCGCGAACCGGTTCAGAACGTCGGCGCTTATAATTGGGGGCTTACCAGAATGTAAATTGAAAAATATCAACATATATTAACGGCTGAATGGATTGACGCCCCGCGCCAGACGCATCCGCCCGGGCGGGGGATTGCAAAACCCTGGGCCGCGCCGCCATACTGGCGCGACGACCGAGCCGGAGCGGAGGAAACAGCCGATGGCATACGCGATCACCCCGTTGACTTCGCACACAGGAGCGGAAGTCCGCGGCGTCGACCTGACCCGGCCGCTCGATGCCGAAACCCGCGGCGCGCTCAACCGCGCCTTCGCCGACCATCATGTCCTGGTGGTCCGCGACCAGGAATTCACGCCGCCGCAATTCATCGCGGCGGCGCAGGTCTTCGGCGAGCTGTTCCAGCACGACAAGCGGGAAATGCACGTGCCCGGCTACCCGCAGATCTACTATGTCTCGAATGAGCAGACCGTGCCGGGCAAGCGTTACATCTCGGGCGAGACCTTTCACACCGACCACTCGAACCACCCGGCCCCACCGAAGGCGACGATGCTCTACCCGGTGTCGCTGCCGAGCCGTGGCGGCGACACGCAATACGTCAACATGCACGCCGCCTATGACGATCTGCCGGAGGCGACCAAGGAGCGGATCAACGGGCTCCAGGCCGTGCACGTCTACCTGAGCAAATACAGCCCGCGCGAGTTGCGGCCGTTGAGCGAGGACAGCGCCCGGCAGGTTCCGGCGCCGGGGGTGCATCCCCTGGTGCGCACCCACCCCGAGAACCGGCGCAAGGCGCTCTATTTGAACCCGGTGCGGATCGAGGCGATCGAGGGCATGGAAGACGAGGCGGCGCTCGACCTGGTGGCCGGGCTGATGGCGCACGCGATCCAGACGAAATACGAGTACCGCCACCAATGGCATTACGGCGACTTCGTGATCTGGGACAACCGCAGCGTCATCCACAAGGCGAACCCCGACTACGACATGAACGAGCGCCGCTACCTCTACCGCCTGATGCTGAAGGGCGAGGTTCCGGCCTGACGATTGGAGGAGACGGAAAGATGCGCTGGGTACGCTACGAAGCAAACGGCCGCCCGACCTTTGGGGTCCTCGAAGGCGACACGATCGCCGAGGTCACGGGCGACCCCTTCGCCGGCTACGAGCGGACGGCGACGCGCCGGAAGCTGGCGTCGGTCAAATTGCTTGTGCCGGTCGAGCCGCGCACCTTCTATTGCGCCGGCTTGAACTACGCCGAGCACGTGATCGAGGCGGCCAGGAAGCGCGGCCAGGAGCCGAACCTGCCGCAGGCCGCCGATATCGGCTATCGCGCCAACAATGCGCTCGTCGCGCACGGCGAAAATATCGTCATTCCCAAGGATGCGACCGAGCGGGTGCAGTACGAGGGCGAGCTCGTCGCCGTCATCGGCAAGAAGGCGAAGCACCTCTCGGAGAAGGACGCGCTCTCCTGCGTCTTGGGCTGGACCATCGGCAACGACATGAGCGAGCGCACCTGGCAGGCCGGCGACCGCACCCTGTGGCGGGCCAAGAACACCGACACCTTCAAGCCGATGGGGCCGTGGATCGAGACCGATTTCGACCTCGACGCGGCGCACACGATCATCCGCGTCAACGGCGCCGAAAAGTTCCGCTTCAAGACCGACCATATGCTGTTCGGCCCGGCCGCCTTCATCAGCCGGATGTCGCAGTACCTGACGCTCTATCCCGGCGACGTGGTGTGGATGGGCACCGAGGGCGCGCCCGAGAACCTGAAGCACGGCGACACCTGCGAGATCGAGATCACCGGCATCGGCGCCCTGAGCAACCCGGTGGTGCGCGAAGGGATGTAGCCCCGGGGGCCGCGCTCGTCGGTCAAAACTCGACGATCTGGCGGCGCAGGCCCTTGGCGACGGCTTCGGCGCGGCAGGCGGCGCCGAGCTTGCGGAACAGCTGCTCGACGTGGAACTTGACCGTGTGCGGCGAGATGCCGAGCCGCCGCGCCGCTTCCTTGTTGCTCAATCCCTCGCCGAGCGCGGTCAAGACCTCGATCTCGCGCGGCGTCAGCGGCTGCGGCAGCGCCTCCGGCAAGGGTCCGAACCGGGCGCCGCGATCGGGCGGCCGCACGACGAGCCCGGCGGCGACGGCGCGCAGCGCGGCATCGAGCTGAACCGGCCCGGCCGACGCCGGGAGCTGCCCGGCAAACCCGCCCGCCGCCGCGCCCAGCGCGACGGTCGGCGCGTCCGCCCGGCCGGCGGCGCCGTCGGTCAGGACCACGTCGGCAGCCTCGCCCGCCGCCGCGAGGTCATGGCCGCTGCGGCCGACCAGCGTCGCCAGCCGGTTTGCCGTCGCCGGGTCTGCGGCGGCGACCGCGACGCGCAGCCGCAGCGGCGCGCCGCTCATCGCGCCGGCCGCGCCCCGATCTCAGCGTCGACGGAGTGCGCCTTGCCGGCCCGGATCAGCCGCAGCTGAACCTGTCGTCCGACCGCCTCGGTGTCGAGCTCCTCGGCGAGCTGCGAAGCGCTGCCGACCGCGGCGCCGCCGACCCCGATCAGGATGTCGCCGACCAGCACCCCCGCTTTCGCCGCCGGCCCGTCGCGGGTCAGCCCGATGATCATCAGCCCGAGCGACTGCCCGGCCTCAGCCTGCAGCGCGTCCGGCAGCAGCACCGGCTGCACCGCCGTACCGAGCCAGCCGCGCTCGATCCGGCCCTTGGCCAGCAGCGGGTCGATGACGCGCTCGACGGTCGCGGCCGGGATCACCAGCACGCGGCGGCGCGGCCCCAGGGTCGAGATGCCGAGGAGCCCGCCCGCGGCGTCGAGCACCGGCCCGCCTTCCTCGCGGCTCGCGAGCCTGATGTCGAGGCCGATGCGCCGGTCGATGCGGCCGCCGGCGCGGCTGCGCCAGGCCGGGCCGACCGAATGAACCATGCCCAGCCGCGCCGCGACGCCGCCCGCGCCATCGACGCCCAAGGCCAGGACGAGCGCGCCCGGCTGCGCTTCTGCGGCGGCGGGCAGCGCCGACGCGGCGCCGCCTTCGAGCCGCAGCACGGCGATGTTTGTGCCGGGGTCGCGCCCGGCGATCCGCGCCTGAACGACACTGTCGTCACCCAGACGGATTTCGGCCTCGTCGCCATCCGGCAGCGCCTGCTCCGAGGCGACCACGACATCCTCGCGCCACAGCGTCCCGGAGCGCGCCGGCCGCCCCCGTACGGCAATCCCCGCCACCAGCGCACGGGCCGATGCGACGCGTTCGGTCAGCGCCGCTGAAAGCTGCGTCAAGGCATCCTGCAAATTGTCGGGCATTGTCCTCTCCTCCGTCGCGATGGGGAGAAGGATGGGGAGAGAAGGCGACCGCCGCCACCGGGCAGATGGGGAGGCCGGCGCCACGGCCGGATGACCGAGGCGCGCCGGCCCCAGTCCCCCGGAGCCCCTGTCATCGCGACGGCTGAAATTTCAGCCGGGGCCGGAAACCAATCGGTATTGTCGTGGTGGCCTCGGTCGTCGTCCCGGCGCCGGCTGGCGGCCGATTTCAGGGCGAGGCGACAGCGTTCAGCGCTCGCGCAATTTGGGGTCGAGCGCGTCGCGCAAGGCGTCGCCGAAGATGTTGATGCCGAACACCGTCACCAGGATCGCCAGGCCCGGGAAGATCGCGATCCAGGGTGCGGTCGAGGCGTATTCCTCGGCCCCGCCCTGCAGCATCAGCCCCCAGGCCGGCACCGGCTCCTGCACGCCGAGGCCGAGATAGGAGAGTGCCGCCTCGGCGAGGATCGCCTGGCCGACGAACGAGGTGATCATGATCAGAAACGGCGCCATCACGTTCGGCACCATGTGGCGCAGGATGATCCGCGCGTGGCCGAAGCCGCAGGCGCGCGCGGCGTCGACATAGGGGATCTCGCGGATCGCCAAGGCGCTCGACCGCACCACGCGGGCGCAGCGCGGGATCAGCGGGATCGTGATCGCGACGATGACGTTGTGCACGCCGGTGCCGAAGATCGACACCACCGCCAGCGCCATGATGATCAGCGGGAACGACATCACGATGTCGAGGATGCGCTGCACGGTGAGATCGATCCGGCCGCCGAAATAGGCGCTGCCGACGCCGAGCACGAGCCCCGAAAAGCCGCCGAGCGTGGCCGCGGAGAGGCCGACGATCAGCGCCGTGCGGGCGCCGAAGATGATCCGCGACAGCTGGTCGCGGCCGAACTGGTCGGTGCCGAGCCAGTGCGCCCAGCTCGGCGGCTCGATCATCGCGGCAAAGTCGTTGGCGGTCGGATTGTAGGGCGCCAGCCAATCGGCGCCGAGGCCGGCAATCGCGACCACCAAGGTCAGAACCATGCCGAAGGTGCCGAGCGGCTGTCGGCGGGCGAATTCGAGGACGCGGCCCAACACGGACCGGCGGATTTCCCCCACATCCTCGAACGCGGCGGCGGCAATGGGATCGGGTGCGGCAACGGTCATGGCGAGGTCACCTCAACGAAGGCGAATGCGCGGGTCGAGCCACGCGTAGAGCAGGTCGACGACGAGGTTGGCGAGCACGGAGATGACGACGACGAGCATCACCAGCGCCTGGGTCAGGGTGTAGTCCTGGTTCTGCACCGACAGCACCATCAGGCGGCCGATGCCGTTCAGGTTGAACACCTGCTCGGTCACGACAAGGCCGCCGATCAGGAAGGCGAACTCGATGCCGATCACCGTCACCACCGGCAGCATCGCGTTCTTCAGCGCGTGGCGATTGATGATGATGCGGTTGATCAGCCCTTTGGCGCGGGCGGTGCGGATATAGTCCTCGCGCAGCACTTCGAGCATCGCCGAGCGCGTCATCCGCATCGAGACCGCAGCATAGCGATAGCCGACGGTGATCGCCGGGAGCGCGATGATCGACAGGTTGCGGATCGGGTCCTGCCACAGCGGCACATAGTCGATCGGCGGCATCCACGGATGCCCGAGGAAGAGCTGCGTCAGGTCGAGCACCACCAGGAGCGAGATGATCCCGAGCCAGAAGGACGGGGTGGCGATGCCGGCGATCGAGAAGGTCCGCACAAAGAGGTCGATCAAGGTGTTCTGCCGCAGCGCCGAAATGGTGCCGAGCGGGATCGCGATCAGCGTCGCGATGA
This sequence comes from uncultured Alphaproteobacteria bacterium, assembly GCA_963716115.1. Classification (GTDB taxonomy): domain Bacteria; phylum Pseudomonadota; class Alphaproteobacteria; order ATCC43930; family CGMCC-115725; genus AP-15. Next base: position 223,198 of record CAVQSZ010000006.1, on the reverse strand, counting down.
CGGTCGCGACGATCGCCACCTCGAGCGAGACCGGGAAGCGGGTCGCGATCTCCTGAATGACCGGCTTGCCCGACCACATCGAGATGCCCGGGTCGAGGCGCACCAGGCCCCAGATGAAGTCGACGAACTGGGCCGGGATCGAGCGGTCGAGCCCGGCTTCGGTGCGGCAGGCGGCCAGCGCCTCGGCGGTGAAGGTGGTGCCGCCGGAGCCGAGCCGCACCAGGCAGACGTCGCCCGGAATGAGGCGCATCATCATAAAGACGAGCGCCGCGCCGCCGAGCAGGGTCGGGACCAGCAGCAGCAGCCGTTTCACAATATATCTGTACATCGCCTTCCCTCAGAGCCGACCCGGGTTGAAGCCGGCCGTCTCCCAATTGATACCCGTCGCCCCCGCGCAAGCGGGGGTCCAGAGCAACCGTTCGAGCCCTTGCAATCCTGGATTCCCGCTTTCGCGGGAAAGACGAATGAATGATTGCGATTGCATGAGGGGCACCGTCGACGCGCGCTATTTGTCGAGCCAGACCGTCGCCAGATCCTGGTTGATGAAATGGCTGGGGCTGATCTTCCAGCCTTTGACATAGGAGCGGTAGGGGACGATCCGGTACCACCACAACACGAACATCTCGTGGGCCTCGGTATCGACGACGTATTTCTCGAACTCGCGCATCATCGCCCGCTGCTTCGCCGGATCGGTCTCGCGCAGCATCCGGTTGTAGAGGTCGACTTCGTGCGGATCCTCGAAATGTCCGTAGTTCGCCGTGTAGACCGAGGCCGGCAGGTAGGGCTGGACATCGAGCAGCGGGTTCGGCACGCCGTGGCAATTGGCCTGCGAGACGACCTCGAAATCGCCGCTGCCGCATGGCCTCGATCCACGGGCCGGTCGGCAGCACCTTCTGCTTGACGTTGAGCCCGATCTTGCTCCACTCGTCGACGAGCCAGGTGCCGACATATTTGTAGGGCTGGTCGACGCCGCGGTTTAAGAAGCTCGAAGCTGAGCCCCTCGGCCCCCGCCTCCTTCAACAGGCGCCGGGCCTCGGCGCGCGACTTTTCGATGTCCGGCCAGAATCCGGCGACCTTTTCCAGCTCCTCCTTGGTTGGCCGCCAGCGGCGAGCCGGGAAAGACGATGCCGCCGACCGTGCGCACATTGGCGATCTTGGCGAGCGCCGGCGCGCCGTGCCAGCGATCGACCGCCAGGGTCAGCGCGCGCCGCACCCGTGCGTCGTCGAACGGCTTCTTCTGGTGGTTCGCGGTCACCAGGCTGCCGCAGTTCCAGTCGCTTTCCTGCACCGCTATCTTGTCGCCGAGCTCCTTTTTGAGCTCGTCGCGCGCCGAGGGCGGCAGGCCGCGAAACTCCATCGCCGCGCGGTCGCTGCGGATCGCATCGATGCGCACCGCCTGCTTCGGCGCGTAGATGCCGGCAAACCCGTCGAGATAAGGGAGCCCCTTGCGGTAGTAGTCGGGGTTCCGCACCCCCTTGATCGACTGGCCGGTCTCGTATTCGACAAACTTGAACGGCCCCGAGCCCATCACGTTCTTCTCGTACCAGTGCGGGTCCTGGTCGAGGATCTTCTTCTCGTAGATCAAGGTGAACGGGTCGGCGAGCGCGGGCAGGAACGCGCTGGTCGCGAACTTGAGGCGGAAGACGACCGTCGTCGGGTCGGGGGCCTCGACCTTGTCGACCATCATGTACCAGCTCTGCCGCGGGCTGAGCACGCCCGCCGGCGGAAAGATGATCATGTTCCAGCTCGCCGCCACGTCGGCCGCGGTCAAGGGCGAGCCGTCGTGGAACTTCACGCCCTCGCGGATCCTGAAGGTGTAGGTCTTGCCGCCGTCGGTCGGCTCCGGCATCGCCGTGCACAAATCGCACACGAAATCGGTGGTCGAGGACGGGTTTCTCGGGATTGACCCGGATCAGCACGCTGTAGAAGGGCGCGACCGAATGCAGGGTGGCGAAGGTCCCCTCGCGATGGGCGTCGAGGCTCGGCGGCGCGTCGGCCGGGATCATGTAGTTCAGCGTCCCGCCGCGCTTGGGGGCCTCCTCCTGCGCCGCCGCCGGGGCCGCCGCCGCGAGGAGCGCGATCAGCCCCGCCCCCCGCCACCGTCGCCTCGCTTCCATCGCTTCCTCCTGGGTTCTTATTTGTCGAGCCAGATCGTCGCCAGATCCTGGTTGACGTAGTGGCTCGGGCTGATCTTCCACCCTTTTACGTAAGAACGGTAGGGGACGATCCGATACCACCACAACAGCATCAGCTTGTGGGCCTGGTCGTCCATCACGTATTTCGAAAAGTCGAGCATGCGGGCGTGCTGCCGGGCGGGATCGGTCTCGTGCAGCGCCGCCTCGTAGAGCTTCATCTCCTGCGGGTCTTCGTAATTGCCGTAATTCTGCTTGCTGACCGAGCTCGGCAGATAGGGCTGGACGTCGATCAGCGGGTTGACGACGCTGTGGCAGTTGGCCTGCAGGTCGACGGCGAAGTCGCCGGTGCGCTCGGCCTGCAGCCACGGGCCGGTCGGCAAGACGCGCTGCGTGGCGTGGAGCCCGATCTTGCTCCATTGGTCGACGAGCCAGATGCCGACATATTTATAGGGCTGGTCGACCGCCCGGTTCAGCAGCTCGAAGCTGAGCCCCTCGGCGCCGGCCTCCTTCAACAGGCGCCTGGCCTCGGCCCGCGACTTTTCGATGTCGGGCCCGAACCCGGCGATCGTCTCCAGCTCGGCCTTGCTCGGCGCCAACGGCGAGCCCGGAAAGACGATGCTGCCGACGGTGTGGACATTGGCGATCTTGGCCAAGGCCGGCGCCCCGCCCCAGCGGTCGACCGCCAGGGTCAGCGCGCGGCGCACGCGCACGTCGTCGAACGGCTTTTTCTGCTCGTTGATGGTGACGACGCTGCCGCAGTTCCAATCGCTTTCCTGCACCGCGATCTTGTCGCCGAGCTCCTGCTTCAGCTGGTCGCGGGCCGAAGGCGGCAGGCCGCGGAACTCGATCGCCGCCCGGTCGCTGCGGATCGCATCGACCCGGACCGCCTGCTTTGGCGCATAGATTGCGGTGAAGCCGTCAAGGTAGGGCAGCCCCTTGCGATAATAATCGGGGTTGCGCTCGCCCTTGATCGACTGGCCGGTTTCAAAGGCGGTGAACTTGAACGGGCCGGAGCCCATGACGTTCTTCTCGTACCAGTGCGGGTCTTTGTCGATGATCTTCTTCTCGTAGATCCAGGCGAAGGGATCGGACAGCGCCGGCAGAAACGCGGTCGTGGCGTATTTGAGGCGGAAGACGACGGTCGAAGGGTCGGTCGCCTCGATCTTGTCGATCATCATGTAGTTGCTGGCGCGCGGGCTCAGCACGCCCTGCGGCGGAAAGACGATCTCGTTCCAGCTCGCCGCCACATCCTGCGCGGTCAACGGCGAGCCGTCGTGGAACTTGACCCCCTGCCGGATCTTGAACGCGTAGGTCTTGCCGCCGTCGGTCGGCTCGGGCATCACCGTGCACAGATCGCAGACGAAATCGGTGGTCGAGGCCGGGTTCTCCGGGTCGATGCGGATCAGCACGCTGTAGAAGGGCGCGCCCGAGTGGATCGTCGCATAGGTGGTCTCACGGTGGCCGTCGAGGCTGGGTGGCGCGTCGGCCGGGATCATATAGGTCAGCGCGCCGCCGCGCTTGGGCGTCTCTTCCTGCGCCAGCGCCGGCGCCGCCGCGGCGAGGAGAACGGCGACGCCCGCCGCCAGCAGCTCGGGATATTTCTTTTTCATTTTCCGTCCTTGTTGCTTCTTTTAGAACTCTGTTCGGTGACGCGCCGCAATAGCTTGCGCGTCCGTCCCGCGGCAGCGGGCAATCCGGCCCCTCCCCGGACGGGCGGCCCATGCGGGCCGTCCGGGGACCGCGGGGATGACGGCGCGCCTTGCCGGCTAGCAGCCCTCATTTCTCAATCGCGGTCGTCATTTGTTCAACCAGATGTTGGCCAGGTCCTGGTTGATGTAGTGGCTGGGGCTGATCTTCCAGCCCATGACGTAGGACCGGTAGGGGACGATCCGGTACCACCACAGGACCATCAGCGCGTGCGCCTGGTCGTCCATCACGTATTTCGAGAAGTCGAACATCAGCGCGCGCTGCTTTACGGGGTCGGTTTCGCGCAGCATCGTGTTGTAGAGGTCGATCTCCTTCTGGTCCTCGTAATAGCCGTAGTTCTCGGCGCTGACCGACGGCGGCAGATAGGGCTGCACGTCGAGCACCGGGTTGACGACGCTGTGGCAGTTCGCCTGCAGCACCACATCGAAGCCGCCGCTGCGCATCGCCTCGAACCATGGCCCGGTCGGCACCACGCGCTGCGTCACGTGCAGGCCGATCTTGCTCCACTCGTCGACGAGCCAGGTGCCGACATATTTGTAGGGCTGATCGACGTTGCGGTTTAAGAGCTCGAAGCTGAGCCCCTCGGCCCCGGCCTCCTTCAACAGACGCCTCGCCTCGGCCCGCGATTTCTCGATGTCGGGCCCGAACCCGGCGATCGTCTGCAATTCGGCCTTGCTCGGCGCCAGCGGCGAGCCGGGAAAGACGATGCTGCCGACGGTGCGCACATCGGCGATCTTGGCCAGGGCCGGGGCGCCGCCCCAGCGGTCGACCGCGAGGGTCAGGGCGCGGCGCACGCGCACGTCGTCGAACGGCTTTTTCTTGTGGTTGGCGGTGACGACGCTGCCGCAGTTCCAGTCGCTCTCCTGCACCGTGATCTTGTCGCCCAGCTCCTGCTTCAGCTGGTCGCGGGCGGCGGGCGGGAAGCCGCGGAACTCGATCGCGGCGCGGTCGGCGCGGATGGCGTCGATGCGCGCGGCCTGCTTCGGCATATAGATCCCGACAATCCCGTCGAGATAAGGCTGCCCCTTGTGGTAGTAATCGGGGTTGCGCTCGCCCTTGATCGACTGGCCGATCTCGGAGCTGACGAACTTGAACGGGCCGGAGCCCATGATGTTCTTCTCGTACCAGTGCGGATCTTTGTCGAGGATCTTCTTTGAGTAGACCCAGGCGAACGGGTCGGCGAGCGCCGGCAGGAATGCCGTGGTGGCGAATTTCAGGTGGAAGACGACGGTCGTGGGGTCCGGCGCCTCGACCTTGTCGACCATCATGAAATTGCTGGAGCGCGGGCTCAGCACCCCCTTGGGCGGAAAGATGATCTCGTTCCAGCTCGCGGCCACGTCGGCGGCGGTCAAGGGCGAGCCGTCGTGGAACTTGACCCCGTCCCTGATCTTGAAGGTGAAGGTCTTGCCGCCGTCTGTCGGCTCCGGCATCGTCGTGCACAGGTCGCACACGAAATCGGTGGTCGAGGACGGGTTCTGCGGGTTGATCCGGATCAGCACGCTGTAGTAGGGGGCCGCCGTGTGGACCGTCGCGTAAGTCGTTTCGCGATGACCGTCGAAGCTCGGCGGCGCGTCGGCCGGGATCACGTAGGTCAAGGTGCCGCCCCGCTTTGGGGTGGTCTCCTCGTCGGCCAGCGCCGGCATCGCGGCGCCCAGCAGCAGGGCGAGCCCGGCCGCCGGCAGCTTGAAACTCCTGTTCATCGTTCGCGTCCTATTGTTGCGCCACAAGAAATCATTCCTTTGACTTTACAAGTCGTTCCTGATCCCCGCCTGGGCGGAGCAAGCTCTGCGGGGGAGACGCGCCGCGCGCCGCATTTGGGACCGCCCTCACTTGTCGAGCCAGACCGTGCCCAAATCCTGGTTCACATAGTGGCTCGGGCCGATCTTCCAGCCTTTTACGTAGGAGTGATACGGCACGATCCGTTGCCACCACAGCAGGAAGATGCCGTGAGCCTGGTCGTCGAGCACATATTTGGCGAACTCGAGCAACATCGCCTTTTGCTTCGATTTGTCGAGCTCGCGCAGCATCTTTTGATAGAGCTGCACCTCGTGCTCGTCCTCGAAGTTGCCGTAGTTCGAGGCGGAAATCGTATGCGGCAGATACTTGCCGACGTCGGCCAGCGGATTGACCACGTTTTGGCAGTTGCCCTCCACCGTCATGTCGAAATTCTCGTCGCGCATCGCCTGGAACCAGGGACCCGTCGGCAACACCCGCTGCGTCGCCTTGACCCCGATCTTGCTCCACTGGTCGACGACCCATATGCCGTAATACTTGTACGGCTGGTCGGTCGATCGGTTCAGCAGCTCGAAGCTCAAATTTTCGGCCCCGGCCTCCTTCAACAGGCGCCTCGCCTCGGCCCGCGACTTTTCGATGTCGGGCCAATAGCCGGCGATCTCTTCGAGCTCTTCCTTGCTCGGGGCCAGCGGCGAGCCTGGGAAGGTGACGCCGCCCACGGTATGGACGATGGCGATCTTGGACAGCTCCGCCGCGCTGCCCCAGCGGTCGATCGCCAGGCTCAGCGCGCGGCGCACGCGCGGGTCGTCGAACGGCTTGCGCTTGTGGTTCGGGGTGATCAGCCCGCCGCAATTCCAGTCGCTGGTCTGCACCGCGAGCTGGTCGCCGAGCGCCGCCTTCAGCTCGTCGCGCACGCTCGGCGGGAAGCCGCGAAACTCGATCGCCGCGCGGTCGCTGCGCAGCGCATCGAGCCGGGTGACCTGCCGGTCGGCGAAGATGCCCTTGATGCCGTCGAGATAGGGAAGGCCCTTGTGATAGTAGTCGGGGTTGCGCACGCCTTCGATCGACTGGCCGGTCTCATACTTGACGAACTTGAACGGGCCCGAGCCGAGGATGTTTTTCTCGTACCAGTGGATGTCCTTGTCGAGCCTGGCCTTGCTGTAGATGAAGGCATAGGGATCGGCCAATGCCGGGACGAACGCGTCGGTGGCGAATTTGAGCTTGAACACGACGGTCGACGGGTCGGGCGCCTCGATCGTGTCGACCATCACGAAGTTGCTCTGCCGCGGGCTGACCACCCCTTGCGGCGGGAACACGATCTTGCGCCACGACGCCACAATGTCCTCGGCGGTCAGCGGCGCGCCGTCGTGGAACTTGACCCCCTGGCGGATCTTGAAGGTGTAGGTCCGGCCGCCGTCGGTCGGCGTCGGCATTTGGGTGCACAGATCGCAGACCATGACCGGCGAGGCCGGGTCCATCGGATTGGCGCGGATCAGCACGCTGTAATAGGGCGCCGCCGAGTGGATCGTCGCGTAGGTTTCCTCGCGCTGGCCGTCGAAGCTCGGCGGGGCGTCGGCCGGGATCAGATAGGTCAGAACGCCGCCCCGCTTGGGCGCCTCCTCGTCGGCCGCGACCGGCATCGCCGCCGCCGCCGCCAGCGCGGCGGCCAGCACGAGCCTTTTGATCTGCATGTTCAACTCCCTCCATCGGCGCTTATTGGTCGAGCCAGAGCCGGGCCAGATCCTGATTGACGAAATGGGTCGGCGCGATCTTCAGCCCCTTCAGATAGGACCGGTACGGCACGATCCGCCGCCACCACAATACCCAGATCTCGTGCGCCTGGTCATCCACCACATACTTTTCAAATTGCCGCATCAGCACGCGCTGCCGCGCCGGGTCGGTCTCGCGCAGCATCTTGTCGTACATCGCGACCTCGGCCGGGTCCTCATAGTGGCCGTAGTTTTCGCCGTCGACCGAGGCCGGCAGCACCTTTTGCACATCGACCACCGGGTTGACGATGCCGTAGCCGGGGGCCTCGACGACGACATCGAAATCGCCGTTGCGCATCGCCTCGAACCAGGGGCCGGTCGGCATCACCCGCTGCGTCACATGGAGCCCGACCTTGCTCCATTGGTCGATCAGCCAGGTCGCGACGTATTTGTAGGGCTGGTCGACGTTGCGGTTTAGCAGCTCGAAGGAGAGCCCCTCGGCCCCGGCCTCCTGCAAGAGGCGCCGCGCCTCGGCCCGCGATTTCTCGATGTCGGGCCAGTAGCCGGCGAGCCCTTGCAGCTCTTCCCTGGTCGCCGCCAGCGGCGAGCCCGGAAAGACGAGGCCGCCGACCGTGCGCACGATGGCGATCTTTGAGAGGGCCGGGGCCCCGCCCCAGCGGTCGATCGCCAGGGTCAGCGCGCGCCGCACCCGCGGATCGTCGAACGGCTTTTTCTGGTGGTTGGGGGTCACCGCGCTGGCCACGTCCCAATCGCCTTCCTGCACCGCGATCTTGTCGCCGAGCGCCTTCAACAGCTCGTCGCGCGCCGCCGGCGGCATGCCGCGGAACTCGAGCGCGGCGCGGTCGGCGCGGATCGCCTCGACCCGCACCGCCTGCTTGGCGGCGAAGATGCCGGTGAAGCCGTCGAGATACGGCAGGCCGTGGTCGTAGTAATCGGGGTTGCGCACCCCTTTGACCGATTGGCCGGTTTCGTAGCCGGCGAACTTGAAGGGGCCGGTCCCCATCACGTTCTTCTCGTACCAGTGCGGATCCCGGTCGAGGATCTTCTTCTCGTAGATCCAGTTGAACGGGTTGGCGAGCGCCGGCAGAAAGGCGCTGGTCGCGAATTTCAGGTGAAACACCACGGTCGCGGGGTCGGGGGCCTCGATCGTGTCGACCATCAGATAGTTGCTGGCGCGAGCGCTCAGCACCCCCGCGGGCGGATGGACGATCTCGTTCCAGCTGGCGGCGATGTCGTCCGCGGTCAGCGGCGAGCCGTCGTGGAACCTGACGTCGCCGCGGATCTTGAAGGCCCAGGTCCGGCCGTCGTCGGTCGGCTGCGGCATCGCCGCGCACAAATCGCAGACGATGTCGGTGGTCGAGGCCGGGTTCTTCGGGTTGATGCGGACCAGCACGCTGTAGAAGGGCGCGAACGCATGCACGGTCGCAAACGTGCTTTCGCGGTGCCCGTCAAAGCTCGGCGGCGCGTCGGCCGGGATCATGTAGGTCAGCACGCCGCCCCGCTTCGGGGCTTCCTCGTCGGCCGCGGCGGCGGTGGCGCAGCCGAGAAATGCGGCGGCCGCCGCCAACAGAAATTTGCTTTTTACTTGTCCAGCCATATCGTTGCCAAGTCCTGATTGAGGTAATGACTCGGGCTGATTTTCCAGCCCTTTACATAGGAGCGGTAGGGAACGATCCGGTACCACCACAACAGAAAAAGCTCGTGCGCCTGATCGTTGAGGACGTGCTTCTCGAACGAGCGCATCAGCGCCCGCTGCCTGCCGAAATCGGTCTCTCGCAGCATCTTGTTGTAGATCTCGACCCCCTGCTGGTCGTCGAACTGGCCGTAATTTCCGCTGTAGACCGAGACCGGCAGGTATCTTTGCACGTCGAGCAGCGGGTTGACCACGCTTTGGCAATTGCCGACGATCCCGGCGTCGAACTTCCCTTCCCGGAACGCCTGGAACCAGGGGCCGGTCGGCAGCACCCGCTGGGTGACGTGAAGGCCGATCTTGGCCCAGTCGTCGATCACCCAGTTGGCGTTGTACTTGTAGGGCTGGTCGACGTTGCGGTTCAAAAGCTCGAAGCTGAGCCCTTCGGCCCCCGCCTCCTTTAGGAGCCGCCGCGCCTCGGCCCGCGATTTCTCGATGTCGGGCTGCCATCCGGCGATCTGCTGCAATTCCTCCTTGGTCGCGGCCAATGGCGAGCCGGGAAAGACGATGCCGCCGACGGTGTGGACGATGGCGATCTTGGCGAGCTGGGGTGCGGTATGCCAACGATCGATCGCCAGGCTCAGCGCGCGCCGCACGCGGGGGTCGTCGAACGGCTTCTTCTTGTGGTTGATCTCGACAAAGGTGCCGCAGTTCCAGTCACCCTGCTGCACCACGATCTTGTCGCCGAGCTCCTGCTTGAGCTGGTCGACCGCCGACGGCGGATAGCCGCGGAACTCGATCGCGGCGCGGTCGGCGCGGATGGCGTCGATCTGCACCGACTGCTTGGGTGCATAAATGCCGACGAACCCGTCGAGATAAGGGAGCCCCTTGTGGTAGTAATCCGGGTCGCGCACTCCCTTGATCGATTGGCCGATTTCGTAGCCGGTGAACTTGAACGGGCCCGAGCCCATGATGTTCTTCTCGTACCAGTGCGGATCCTGGTCGAGCTTCTTCTTCTCGTAGATCCACGAGTACGGGTCGGCCAGCGCCGGCAGAAACGCGTTGGTCGCGAATTTCAGATGAAACACGACGGTCGAGGGATCGGGCGCCTCGACCGTGTCGACCATCAGGTAATGGCTTTGGCGCGGGCTCAGGACCCCCTCGGGCGGGTGGATGATGTGGTTCCAGCTCGCGGCCACGTCGGCGGCGGTCAAGGGCGAGCCGTCGTGGAACTCGACCCCGTTCCTGATCTTGAAGGCATAGGTCCGGCCGTCGTCGGTCGGCTCCGGCATTACCGTGCACAGGTCGCACACCAGGTCGGTCGTCGAGGCCGGGTCGTTCGGGTTCACCCGGATCAGCACGCTGTAGAACGGCGCGGCCGAGTGGATCGTCGCGTAGGTGGTCTCGCGGTGCGCGTCGAAGCTCGGCGGCGCGTCGGCCGGGATCACGTAGGTCAGCACGCCGCCATATTTCGGCGTCTCCTCATCGGCCAGCGCCGGCGCGGCCAGGACGGCGGCGACAGCGCCCGCCATCAATCCTGCTCGGATCGTCATCTCTTCCTCCCGTTCCACTGCTTTTTGTCGTCGTTCGCGGCGCAAGGCCGCGTTTTTCAATTGACTTCGCTGCAGGCGACCCAGTGTCCGGGGCGCAGCTCGCGCAATTCGGGCCGCAGCTCCTTGCAGCGCGGAACCGCGATCGGGCAGCGCGGATGGAAGACGCAGCCCGTGGGCGGGTTGATCGGGCTGGGCACCTCGCCCGCGACCGGCTGAAAGCCGCGCGTCGCCTCGACCGTCGGGTCGGGCACCGGCACCGCCGCCAGCAGCGCCTTGGTATAGGGGTGGAGCGGGCTGTCGAACAGCGCGTCGCATTCGGCGAGCTCGACGATGCGGCCCAGATACATCACCGCGACCCGCTGGCACAGATGCCGCACCACCGACAGGTCATGGGCGATGAACAGATAGGTGAGGCCGAAGCGCTCGCGCAAATCCTCGAGCAGGTTGACGACCTGCGCCTGGATCGACACGTCGAGGGCGGAGACCGCCTCGTCGCAGACGATGAATTCCGGCTCGAGCGCCAAGGCGCGGGCGATGCCGACGCGCTGCCGCTGGCCGCCCGACATCTCGTGCGGGTAGCGGTCGGCGAAGCTCGGGTTGAGGCCGCAGACCGTCAGCAGCTCGCGCACCCGCGCATCGCGCTGCGCGCGATCCTTGCCGATCCCGTGCACCTTCATCGGCTCGGCAAGGATGGAGCCGACCTTCATCCTCGGGTTGAGCGAGCTGTAGGGGTCCTGGAAGATGACCTGGACGCGCCGCCGCAACGCCAGCAGGTCCCTGCGCGGCAGCTTGGCGATGTCGACGCCGCCGTAGAGGATCGCGCCGTCGGTCGGGGTTTCGAGCCGCAGGATGCAGCGGCCGGTGGTGGTCTTGCCGCAGCCGCTCTCGCCGACCAGCCCCAGGGTCTCGCCGCGCGCGATTGTGAAGTCGATGCCGTCGACCGCCTTGACCTCGCCGAGCTTGCGTCCGACGAGCACGCCCTCGGTGATCGGGAAGTGCATCCGCAGCCCCCTGACCTCGACCAGGGGCCGGGCTTCTTTGGCCGCAGCCGCGCTCACGCCACGGCTTCCATCGCGGCCCCGATCTCGTGGCTGCGGAAGCAGGCCGAGAGATGGGCGGCCCCGCCGGCCGGCTCCAGCGGCGGCCGGGAGCGGGCGCAGGTGTCGATCGCGAACCGGCAGCGCGGCCGAAACGAGCACCCGGCGTCGAGCCGGGTCAGATCGGGCGGCTGGCCCTCGACCGGGTCGAGCCGCGCCCGGCGCGGCTGGTCGAGCCGCGGCACCGAGCGTAGGAGCGCCATCGTGTAGGGATGCCGCGGGTCGTGATAGATCGCCGCCGCGGCGCCGCTTTCGACGAGGCGGCCGGCGTACATGACGTTGACGCGGTGGGCATAGCGCGCGACCACGCCCAGATTGTGCGTGATGATGATCAGCGCCACGTTGAGCCGCCGCGTCAGCTCCTGCATCAGCTGCAGGATCTGGGCCTGGATGGTCACGTCGAGCGCCGTCGTCGGCTCGTCGGCGATGATCAGCTTGGGGTCGCAGGAGAGCGCTATCGCGATCATCACCCGCTGCCGCATGCCGCCCGAGAGCTGATGCGGATACTGCTTGAGCCGCCGCTCCGGGTCGGCGATGCCGACCAGGCCGAGGAGCTCGACCGCCCGCCTCTGCGCGGCCGCCCGGTCGGCCCCGCGATGCTGCTCGACCGTTTCGGTGATCTGGCGGCCGATGGTCAGGACCGGGTTCAGCGAGGTCATCGGCTCCTGAAACACCATGCCGATGTCGCCGCCGCGGATCTCGCGCATCGCCTCCTCGCCCAGCGACATCAGGTCGCGGCCGGCGAACATCACCTGGCCGCCGGTGATCCGCCCCGGCGGGTCGGGGATCAGCCGCAGGATCGACAGCGCGCCGACCGATTTGCCGGAGCCGCTTTCGCCGACGATCGCGATGGTTTCGCCGGGGTCGACGGAGTAGGAGACGCCGTCGACCGCACGCACGATCCCCGCGCCGGTGCGGAACTCGGTGTGCAGATCCCTGACTTCCAACAGCGGTGGCAAAGCCGGCGGCTCCTCCTGTTCGCGCCGCGACGCGCATTCTGTTCTCGCTTGGTGCAGCCTTGGTATCGACCGCGGCAAGGGCTGTCAACCGCGCCCGCCGCCGCAGCCCGGACGGAGCGCGGGCTTGTGCCGGATTACCGGGGCTTGTCGCCCTTCAGGGTGATCCGCTCCATGACGCGGCGAAAGCCGTGATAGTCGTTGACCGCGTTGTGCTGGGCCGCGCGGTTGTCCCAGAAGGCGAGCGACCCCGGCGCCCAGCGAAAGCGGCAGGTGAATTCCGGGCGCTGCTGATGCCGGTGGAGATAGGCCAGCAGCGGCGCGCTCTCCTCGGCCGTCATGTCCTTGAAATGCGCGGTGTGGGCGCTGTTGACGTAGAGCGCCTTGCGGCCGGTTTCGGGATGGGTGCGCACCGCCGGGTGCTCGGCGATCAACCGCGTCGGCCGCGTGCGCCGTCGGGTGGTCGCGGGCGCGGTCCTCGCGGGTCTTGGAGCCGTCGGCCTTGGCCGAGTCGCTGACCCCGACGAGGCCGTCGAGCAAGGCGCGCAGGCCCGGCGACAGGGTCTGGTAGGCGAGCTGCATGTTGGCGAAGAGGGTGTCGCCGCCATAGGGCGGGACCTCGCGCGCCAACAGCATCGTCGCCATCGGCGGCTCTGCGAGATAGGTCGTGTCGGCGTGCCAGACCCCGCCGAAATTGACCGTCTCGTGCGGCAGCTTTACGACCGGCGTGATCATCGGAAAGCCGTCGAGGCCGCGCACGAACGGGTATTCGACCGGCTCGCCGAAGCGCCGGGCGAAGGCCAGGAATTGCGCCGAGCTCAGAACCTGATCGCGAAAGAACACGACCAGATGGTCGAGCAGCGCGCGGCGGATTTCGGCGACCGCCTCGGCCGGCAGCTCGCGCGACAGCTCGACGCCGAGGATCTCGGCGCCGATCGCGCCGGCGACGGGGTGGATTTTGATCCCGGCCGCCATCTCGACGGCTACGCCGCGCGTTGGTAGCGCCGGCACTCGATCCGCAGATGGTCGCGGAAATGCGGGCGCAGCTTTTGCGTCCAGGGCGTGTCGGCGGCCTTGCGCCACGCCTCCGAGCGGATCACCTCGGGCGCTTCGAGGTGGTAGAGAGCGACGTAGCGCTGCGTCCCGCCCACGCCGCGGTAGCGCCGCGCGCAGACGACGCCCTCGACCGAGCCCAGCGCCGGCACGTGCTCGGTATTGTACCATTCGTTGAATTCGTGGTCGTGCTCGGGGCCGACGTTCATGCCGATCAGCAGCAAGGCCGCGGCCTGCGGCGGCGCCGTCTTGTCGCCGGGAAAGAGCTGCTCGCCCTCGTAGCGCAGGATGCCCTTGCGGAACCTGGCGGTGCGCTTGGTCCAGGGCGAGCCGTTGTCGCCGCCGACGGCCATGTAGGCCGGGCTGTGCAATACGCCGACATTGTCGAGGTCGTAGGTCGCGACCGAAACTTTCGGGTTTTCGGTGCCGATCCAGCGGTCGGCGTTGATGAACCCCGGCACCCGCAGCCGTTCCGGGACGTGCTCCAGATCGTACCAGTCGTGAAACTCGTCCTCTGGCGCGGCCGAGAAATCCATCGCCGCGATCAGGATGCCCTTCGCCATCGCTTCCTCCCAACAGCCCGCGGCATCATCGCCGAGGCGGGCGACGATTGCCAGCGCGGACTGGCCGGCGTCAGCGGTGGGGGCGGGGCTGGGCGGCGGCTGTCGCCTGCTGGCGGAACAGGGTGTCGGCGGCCTGCTTCTGGGTGTCGGAGAGGCTCGCGTAAAGGCTGTCGAACGCGGTCGCCAGGCGCTCGGTGTCGTCGGCGTAGGCGCGGGCGATCTGCGCGTAGGAGCGCATGTTGTCGGGTGCGCTCATCGCCGAGACGCTGCCGGCGCGCTGGGCGAAGAGCGCCTCGTTGCTCGCGGCGTTGTCGCGCATCGCCTGGGCGAAGGCGGACCACAGCGGCATCTGCGCCGGGGTGATGCCGAGCTGCGACTGAAGCGCGCGGATGCGCTGGTCGACGGCTGCCTGGGTGGCGGCCGACAGGGGCGCCGCCGCCGGGGGCGCTGCGGCTGCCGGGGCCGGCGCCGCAGGCGCGGCTGCTTGGGCAAGAGCGATCGAGGGGAGCAGAACCGTCGCCAGGGCGACGCCGCGCAAAACCGATGATGTGATCATGTCAGTCCTCGGTCGGGTTAGCGGCCGCGCCAGCGGCCGGAGCCATGGCGCGCTTCCTGCCAGCCGCCAAAGCCGATGCGTTCCCTCGGTCCGTGCCAATCGTCAAAGGCGGGACCATGCCATCCGCCGCCCCGGCGCCCTCCCCAGGCGCGCCCCGCAGCAAACCGGCCGGCGGGCCGGCCGCGAAACCCGACAGGTGCGCCCATGAATCCATGTCCCGGCCCGACATGCACAAACGCCGGCCCGGCGGCGGCGCTCACGAAGCCGCCGGTAATAAAGCCGCCGCTCCACCAACGAGGTCCGATCGTCGTGAACGCCAGGGAAACCGGGCTCACGACGAGCGCGAAGGCGGGCGGCGCAAAGATTACCGGCGGCGGTCCGGCCGCTGCGACGATCATCGGGGCCGGCAGGACCACGATCGGCGGCGGCGCCGCGGCGCCGAGCAGCGCGCCGGACGAAGGCGGCGGTGGGACGGCGGCTGCCGGTGGCGGCGCCGCGGCGAAGGGCGGCGGCGAAATCGCCGGCGGCCCAAAGACGATCGGCGGCACATACGCATAAATCGGCGGCGGCGCGATGATCAGGGGAGGAGCGGCGATCACCCCGAACGACACGCCGATCCCGAAGCCGCCCCAGGGCCACGCGCCGACGCCCCAACCCGCGCCCCAGCCCCAGCTCGGGCCCCAGCCCCAACCCCAGCTCGGGTTCCAACGACGGGACCAATCGCCGCCGCCGGCGACAACAACCCCCGATCCGCGCCAGCCATGACCGGCCCATCCGCCGCCATGCCAGTCCCCCGTCATGCCAGCCGCCGCCGTGCCATCCCCCGCCGCCGCGCCAGCCGTCGCCGCGCCCGCGCCAGCCGCCGGCCTGATGCCAGCCGCCCCCGCCGCCGCCATGCCATCCGCCGCCGCCATGCCAGCCGCCGCCATGCGCCGGCCTCCTCCATCACCCCCGCCGCCGTGCCGGCCGTGGCCCTCTTCGTGGTCGCGCCCTGCCTGGGCGGGCCGGGCGGCAGCGATCATCGCCACGCAAACGGCGATCAGCAGCCCTGATCCTATGGTTCGGCGGCGCATCGGCGATGATCCCTGCTGCACGGCCGCGGCTTACGGCTCGCTTTCGTCTAACGGTTGGCCGGGCGAAACGACTGAGTCGAAAAAGCGGCAACGCGTTCCTCGATGGCGCTCCCCGGCCGGCCCGCCAAGCTCGACGAGCCGTCCGGTTTTTGCGGTATGCTGAGCCCTTTGGAACGGAGGGAAACCCATGACGGCCGCTACCCCCTTCTTGCAGAACGCCGAAAAGCTCGGGCCGCTGGCCTCGCGCTATGTCGAGGTCGAGGCCCTGCCGTGGAAGCCGACCCCGTGCGCCGGGATCGACATGAAGATTCTGATGGAGGAGCCGGAAACCGGCCTCCTGACGGCGCTCTTCCGCTGGCGGGCGGGAGCCGAGCTCACCTTGCACGAGCATGTCGAGATCGAGCAGACCTTTGTCATCGAGGGCAGCCTCGTCGACGAGGAAGGCGAGGTGACGGCCGGAAACTACGTGTGGCGGCCCAAGGGCAACCGCCATGCCGCGCGCTCGCCGAACGGGGCGCTGGTGCTGTCGGTCTTTCTGAAGCCGAACAAGTTCCTCGCCGGCGCCGCCGAGGGCCGGCAATTGCGCTAGCCGCGGTCGGCGGGTCACCCGCAACATCAGGTTCAATCGTCATGGCCGGACTCGACCAGGCTCGACCCGGCCGTCTGTCGCAGCCGCCGGGGGCATCGCCGGTTCCGGAGACGCCCGGCTCGAGGCCGGGCATGACGAGGAAATCGGAGGCGCATGGCTGAAGGCGGGGAAGCCGAGCCATCTCGATCGGGTTGTCGGCGCGCCGGGCCTGCCGCATGATGCCGGCAGGCAAACAAGAGCGGTCGGGGGAATGAGCGCCAGGAGCAAAATCTTCTCGAGCTTCGACGAGGCGGTTCGAGACATCCCGGACGGGGCCGTGATCGGCTTCGGCGGGTTCGCGGTGGTCGGCATGCCGGTCAACCTCTACGCGGCCGTCGCGCGGCAGGGGGCCAAGAGCCTGACCTGCGTGTCGAACTCGACGCGCGGCGGCGCCACCCTGCCGGCCGACGCCCCCGACATGAGCCAGATGATCAGGAACGGGCAGGTCAAGAAGGTGGTCTGCGCCTTTACAGCGCCCACCCGCGCCTCGCAGAAGCTGGTCCTGACCGAATATGTCGAGAAGGGCCTGATCGAGGCCGAATTGACGCCGCAGGGCACCCTGGCCGAGCGGATGCGCGCCGCCGGGGCCGGGATCCCGGCCTTCTACACCCCGGCCGCGGTCGGCACCGAGCTCGCCGAGGGGCGCGAGACCCGCATCTTCAACGGCCGCGAATACCTCTTGGAGCACGCATTGCCGCTCGACTACGCGATGATCCGCGCCCATCAGGCCGACGCCTCGGGCAACCTGCGCTTCCGCCGCTCGCAGCGCAACTTCAACCCGATCATGGCGATGGCGGCGCGGGTCACGATCGTCGAGGTCGAGGAGGACATCCTGCCAACGGGCGCGATCGACCCCGACGACGTGCACACGTCGGGAATTTTTGTTCACCGCCTCGTCAAGATCCCGCCGCCGCCTGAAGGCTGGTGGCCGCAGCGCCCGGGGGTAGTGCGATAAGAATCAACGCGAAGGGCGCAAAGGATACCCGAAGGACGCGCGGTGACGGAGGAGGAGGTCGGCCACGCAATCATCGGCGCGGCGCTGAAAGTCCACTCGGCGGTCGGTCCTGGACTTCTGGAAAGCGCCTATGAAGCGTGTCTCGGCTACGAGCTGGAAAAACAGCGGTTGCGCCTGCGCAGGCAGGCGCTAATTCCAATCAAGTACGAGGGATTGACGATCGACAACGGCTATCGCATCGATCTGCTGGTTGAAGATTTGGTTGTCGTCGAGCTCAAAGCCGTCGCGGCAATCCTTCCGGTGCATCGAGGCCAGCTCCTGAGCTACCTCCGTCTCGGCGGCTACAAGCTTGGATTTCTATTGAATTTCCATGTCGCGCATATGCGCGAGGGTATCGTGAGGCTGGTTAATGGTCTCTGAGTCTTCGCGATCGTTGCGCGCCCTTCGCGTTCCATCGTGTTGAGAACTACCTTCGGAGGTGAGGATGAGCGAACGCGCCAAGGGCCTGACCCGGCAGCAGATGTGCGACCGGCTGGCGATGGAGTTCGGCGACGGCTGGATCGTCAATCTCGGCATCGGCATCCCGACCCTGTGCTCGAACTGCGATTTCGGCGACCGGGAGATCATCTTCCACGCCGAGAACGGGGTGATCGGCTACGGCCCGCTGACGCCCTCGGGCGAGGAGGATCTGCACCTCGTCAACGCCGGCGGCCAGCATGTGACATTGAAGCCGGGGGCGGCGATCGTCCACCACGCGGATTCATTTGCGATCATCCGCAGCGGCCGGATCGACGTGACCGTGCTCGGCGCCTACGAGGTCGCCGCGAACGGCGATTTCGCCAACTGGAAAACGGCCGGGCAGCAGGGCGGCGGCATCGGCGGGGCGATGGACCTCGCCGCCTGCGCCAGGCATGTCTTTGTCGCGATGGAGCACCAGACCCGCAACGGCGGCCCGCGCATCGTCGAGCGCTGTGCGATCCCGGTGACCGCCCGCGGCGTGGTCAACCTCGTCGTCACCAATTTCGGCCTGTTCGAGGTGACCAAAGAAGGGATGGCGCTCAAGGAGATCGCCCCCGGCGTCACCGTCGACGAGGTCAGGGCCGCCACCGGCTGCAAGCTGATCGTCCCGCGCGACGTGCCGCCGGTGCGGCTGGCGCGGTAGCGGCGCGCCGGCTATCTCCTGCACCAGCTTGCGCAGCATCGCCTCGGCGAAATCGTCGAAGGTTCGCGCGGCGACGACAAAGGCCGCCGGGCCGCCGACCACATAGCGCCGGTAATAGCCGTCGAGCCAGGGCTCCTCGGTCAGGATCGCGAGCCCGTTGATCGCGATCCCCTGCGCCACGACCCGGTCGCGCGCCGCCGCGGGCGGCCCGCCGAAATTCGCGATCCCGTCGCCGGAGATGTCGATGACCCGGCGCAGGGCGGGCTGCGGCAGCCGGTCGAATTGGGCGGCGGCGGCGAGCAGCGCCGGGCCGATCGCGGTGATCCCGCTCGAGCTGCGCCGCGTGGCGCGCACCGCCGCGGCGAAGGCGCGGGCGCTCTGCGCGTCGGCGATCGGGGTCCAGTCGACGCTGACCGCGATCTTGTCGGGGTCCGACCATTCGAGAACCAGCGCCTCGATCCCGCCGGCCGCGGCGGCGATCGCGGCGGCGAGGCGCGGGTCCTCGAAGGCGCGCGCGATGCCGTCGTGCTGGAGCACGTAGGAATTGGCCGAGACGCTGGCCGACACGTCGATCGCGAGCACCAGGGCGAGGGCCGCCGCGTGCGCCCGAAACGCCGCGAGCGCCACGGCCGCGAGCGCCCCGAGGCCGACAGCCGGGAACCGCATGGCGATGCAATCTACTGCCGGGGAATTTCCGGCGCTATAAGCCGGCGCATCGGCATCGGCGTCTGCGGGAGGGGATCATGAGAAGCGGGATCGCGGTGGGGATCGGCTTGGCGCTCGTCCTGGCGGCGCCCGGCGTCACCGGGCCGGCGGCGCACGCCGCGGCCAAGGCGGCGCCGGCGAAGGGGCCGCCGACCTGCGCGGCGATCGCGTTTCGGCCGTTGCCTTCGGGCATGGCCGACGGCGAGCAGACCGCCGGCCTCTACAAATCCCGCTTCGGCAGGATCGAGCTGCACGCCGAGGTCAAGCAGGGCGAGCCCGTCGATTATTTCGTCGTCGCCGGCGGCAAGCGCCTCGCCGCCGCCCCGGCGACAATGCCCGAGCCCGCGCTCGCCTGCGCCGCCGCCAAGAAATTGCCGGCCCCCGCGGCCGCCGCCTCGCCCTGCGCCGGCCAGCATTTCAAGCTCGTCGTCGCCCATGCCGGGAACGACCGCCTGGGGCTGCTTTATGCGCTCGACGGCGCGACGTGGCGGTTTTGCAGCGCCGGCGTCTTCTGATCCGTCCGATCGGCCGGGCGCCGCGAAACCATCGCAACCGCAGCAGTCCGGCTGCCGATGACCGGCTATCGCCGCAACCGTGTCGCCGGCGGCTCCTATTTCTTCACGGTCAATCTGGCCGAGCGCCGGCGGCGGCTGCTCACCGACAACATCGAATTGCTGCGGGCGGCGTTCCGCGCCGTTCGACGGCGGCGCCCGTTGACGATCGATGCGATCGCGGTGCTGCCGGACCATCTGCATGCGGTTTGGACATTGCCCGCAGGCGACGACGGTTTTGCGGCCCGGTGGCGGCTCATCAAAGCAAGCTTCACCCGCGGCTTGCCGGCGGAGGAACGGGTCTCGGCCAGTCGCGGGCGTAAAGGCGAGCGCGGCATCTGGCAGCGCCGCTATTGGGAGCACACGCTGCGGGACGACGACGATTTCGCCCGACACATCGATTACATCCATTTCAATCCGGTCAAGCACGGCCATGTTAAGCGCGTAAAGGACTGGCCGTATTCCTCGTTTCATCGAATGGTGCGGCTCGGGATCTACCCGGACGATTGGGCCGGCGGCTCCGACGACGAGGAAACGGGCTTCGGCGAGCGATGATGGCGTTTCCGATGCGGCGGGTTCACCGGCGCCCACCCGCGCCGCGGCGTCGTAGGATGGGTTGAGCGCAGCGAAACCCATCACAATTTGGCGCAACCCCGCCGACGGCCCATCACCCGTCGAATACGTCGGCCGAGCAATGATGGGTTTCGCTGCGCTCAACCCATCCTACGAGCTCTACCCAGCTATATTTCGCATCGTCCGGTAATATCGCTCGATGTATTTAAACGTGGTAGGCGAGTGGATGAGGCTGCCCAAGCGACAACGGGCGTCGTTGTTGCCATTTAGAAGAGCCAAAGCGCCGTCGAGGTATTCGGTCAGCAGTTCTCGCGCAATTCCGGTGAGACACTCGTTTGATTTTCATCGCGCAGGATATTTCCAATATATTCAATAGTTCGGCGAACTGGTATTGTTTGGCTACCTCTCCTTCGGCCGAGAGGTATCGCTCCCACGCTTGCCGCCATGCCTCATTGAGCTCAATCAATGACGCAGCAGATGAATTGCGATTTCCACGTATACGCTAACGCTATACCATGTGAACCACACCCCACCGACGGCAACAACGATGCCGGTGATCGTCAGTATGTCGCCGACCGAAACGGAGGAAATTATTTCGAGCCTCGGCCGGATTGCGAAGTTTGAGAAGAGTTCTGGGAGCCGCTCGATTGAGGGGCCGCCCCGGGATTGGGCGTTGCAGGACTGTTGCCAGAGGATCCGCTGTTCACCGTCGGCCTCACCGCGCCAAGACCTTGCTTCAGATGCGCAATGGTTAGACCCCTCTGGACCAGGGAAGCTTGAACTCGGTTGGCCATTATTCTCATGCTCCTTTATTTACCGAGATCATACATCCCCGTTTTGGGCTGCGGGGACCAGACATATCGCGCTACCATCCCGACCATTCCGACTTGAAACCCTTTATCTTTTCGTTGCCTGATCGGAAGCTGCTCTAAGAACACCCGCTCGTCGCCCCGCACGTGTCGCACTTCAGGCATGTCCCGTTGCGCACCAAGGTGAAGTTGCCGCAGTCGGCGCAGCTGTCGCCTTCGTAGCCTTTGATGCGGGCGGCGCGGATGCGTTCGAGGCGCAGCGCGCGGGTGGGGTCTTCCTCCTCCTCGTCTTCCGCGGCGAGGGCGAGGGCGGCGGCGGACTGGCCGCCGTGCAATACCGTCAGCTTGTTGCGGATGAAGCCGTTCGACACGTCGCGCTGCACGATCGCCGCCACTTCGGGCGGGTCGCGCAGGGTCGATTGCGCCTCGCCCTTGCCGACGGTGTCCGGCAACAGGTCGCCGGGCTCGGCGTGGGCGAGGTCGCCGCGGCCGAGATAGGAGATCGCCAGCTCGCGGAAGATGTAGTCGAGGATCGAGGTCGCCATCTTGATCGTGTCGTTGCCTTCGACCATCCCCGAGGGCTCGAACCGGCTGAACGTGAAGCTCTCGACGAACTCCTCGAGCGGCACGCCGTATTGCAGCCCCATCGAGATCGCGATCGCGAAATTGTGCATCAAGGAGCGGAAGGCCGAGCCCTCCTTGTGCATGTCGATAAAGACCTCTGCGAGGCGGCCGTCCTCGTGCTCGCCGGTGCGCAGATAGACCTTGTGGCCGCCGACCGTCGCTTTTTGCGTGTAGCCCTTGCGCCGGTTGGGGAGACGGCGGCGCTCGCCGCGCTGGACGACGCGCTCCACCACCCGCTCGACGATCCGTTCGACGATTCGCTCGGCGACCAGCGGGGCGCGCTGCGCCGGCGATTGCGCGAACAATTCGGCGGCGCGGTCCTCGGCCTCCTCGTCATCGCCCATGAGGCTCGAGGCCAATGGCTGCGACAATTTCGAGCCGTCGCGGTAGAGCGCCGTCGATTTGAGGCCGAGCCGCCAGGAGAGCCAATAGGCCTCCTTGCAATCCTCGACGGTCGCCGCGTTCGGCATGTTGATCGTCTTCGAGATCGCGCCCGAGATGAAGGGCTGTGCCGCCGCCATCATCCGGATGTGGCTTTCGGCCGACAGCGCGCGGGTCCCGGTGCGGCCGCACGGGTTGGCGCAGTCGAACACCGGCAGGTGCTCGGGCTTCAGGTGCGGCGCGCCCTCCAAGGTCATCGCGCCGCAGCGCCAGGCGTTGGCGGCGTCGACCTCGGCGCGGGTAAAGCCCAGCGCGGTCAACAGGTCAAAGCCGGGGTCGGCCAGCGCCGCGGGCGCGATGCCGAGCCGCTCGGCGCAGAACGCCTCGCCAAAGGTCCATTTGTTGAAGGCGAACTTGATGTCGAAGGCGGTGGCGAGCGCGGTCTCGGCGGCGGCCAGCGCGTCCTCGTCGAAACCCCGGGCGCGCAGGGTTTCGTGGTTGACGCCGGGCGCTTCGGCAAGCGTGCCGCGGCCCAGCGCATAGCGCTCGATCGCGGCGATCTCGTCGGCGCTGTAGCCGAGCGCGGCCAGCGCCTGCGGCACGGCGCGGTTGATGATCTTGAAATAGCCGCCGCCGGCGAGCTTCTTGAACTTGACCAGCGCGAAATCGGGCTCGATGCCGGTGGTGTCGCAATCCATGACGAGGCCGATCGTGCCGGTGGGCGCGATCACCGTCGCCTGGGCGTTGCGGTAGCCGTGCCTTTCGCCCAGCGCCAGGGCCCTGTCCCAGCTGGCGCGGGCGGCCGCGACCAGGACCGGGTCAGGGCAGCCGGCGGCGTCGAGCGGCGTCGGCGGGACCGAGAGCTGCTCGTAGCCGGCGCTCTCGCCGTGGGCGGCGCGGCGGTGGTTGCGGATCACCCGCAGCATCGCCTCGCGGTTCTCGGCGAAGCCGGGGAACGGGCCCGGCGGGACGAGGCCGGGGTCGCCCGCCATCTCGGCCGAGGCGGCATAGCTCGCCCCGGTCATCAAGGCGGTGATCGCCGCCCCGATCGCGCGCCCGGCGGCGCTGTCGTAGGGGACGCCCATCGACATCAAGAGGCCGCCGAGATTGGCGTAGCCGAGGCCCAGGGTGCGGAAGGCGAAAGAGCGGCGCGCGATCTCCTGCGAGGGGAACTGCGCCATCATGACCGAGATTTCGAGGACGATCGTCCACAGCCGCGCCGCGTGGCCAAAGGCGGCGGCGTCGAACCCCTTGTCGCCCTGGCGGAAGGCCATCAGGTTCAAGGAGGCGAGGTTGCAGGCGGTGTCGTCGAGGAAATTATATTCCGAGCACGGGTTGGACGCGTCGATCCGGCCGCTCTCGGGGCAGGTGTGCCAGTCGTTGATCGTGGTGTCGAACTGCAGGCCGGGGTCGGCCGAGGCCCAGGCGGCGTAGCCGATCTTGTCCCACAGCGCGCGCGCCGGCAGGGTCTTGGCCGGCTTGCCGTCGGTGCGGCGGACCAGGCGCCAGGGGCGGTCGGCGCGCACCGCTTCGAGAAACCCGTCCGAGACCCGCACCGAATTGTTCGAGTTCTGCCCGGCGACGGTCAGATAGGCCTCGGAATCCCAGTCGGCGTCGTAGCTGCGGAAGTCGATCGCGTCATGGCCCTGGCGGGCGAGCTGGAGCGCGCGCTGGATGTAGCTTTCCGGGATCATGACCCGGCGGGCGGCCCGGATCTCGTGCTTCAGGCCCGGGTTGCGCGCCGGCTCGGCGCCGCCGTCGCGGCAGCAGGCCATGATCCGGTTCAGATGGCGCCGGGCGAGCCGGGAGCCGGCGACGAGCGCGGCGACCTTCTGCTCCTCGACCACCTTCCAGTCGATGAAGGCCTCGATGTCGGGGTGGTCGATGTCGACGATCACCATCTTGGCGGCGCGCCTGCGTGGTGCCGCCCGATTTGATCGCCCCCGCCGCGCGGTCGCCGATGCGCAGAAAGCTCATCAGCCCCGAGGAGCGCCCGCCGCCCGAGAGCCGCTCGCCGTCGCCGCGCAATTTCGAGAAATTCGAGCCCGAGCCCGAGCCGTATTTGAAGATCCGCGCCTCGCGCACCCAGAGGTCCATGATCCCGCCCGGGTTGACCAGGTCGTCGGCGACCGACTGGATAAAGCAGGCGTGCGGCTGCGGGTGCTCGTAGGCGCTGTCGGACGCGCGCAATTCGCCGCTGCGATAGTCGACGTAGAAATGCCCCTGCGCCGGGCCGTCGATGCCGTAGGCCCAATGGAGGCCGGTGTTGAACCATTGCGGCGAGTTCGGCGCGCCGAGCTGGCGGGCGAGCATCAGCCGGACCTCGTCATAGAAGGCGCGGGCGTCCTCCTCGCCGTCGAAATAGCCGCCCTTCCAGCCCCAATAGGTCCAGGTCCCGGCCATCCGGTCGAAAACCTGGCGGGCGTCGGCCTCGGCCCCGCGGCGGTCCGATTCGGGGAGCGCCGAGAGGCCCGCCTCGTCCGGGACATGGCGCCACAGCCAGGCCGGGACCCCCTCCTCCGCGACCGGAGCCAGGTGCTTTGGCACCCCGGCCTTGCGGAAATACTTCTGGGCGAGGATGTCGACCGCGACCTGGCTCCACTCGGCCGGGACCGCGATGCCCTCGGCCTCGAAGACGACCGAGCCGTCCGGGTTGCGGATTTCGCTCGCCGCGGTGCGGAACGCAACCGCGGCGTAGGGATCCTGGCCGGCCGTGGTGAAGCGACGGGTAATGCGCATTCCTCTCCCCCCTCGTCGGACCTCAAACGCCTTTCCGACGTTCGGAGTGTCGGGTCTCGCTATCGGGCTGTCAACAAGCAATATGGTCTTGAGTGATCCACCGACACAACATATTGCGCGATGCGGGTGCAGGACCAAGCGCCCGCCATGCGTCGCCCTTGCCGTCGGGGCGGTGATGCGATAGTCCTCCCGCGTTGCGGCCCGCGACGGGAATTGCCACGGATGGAGCGATGACGATCGGCACGCGCTTGTTGACCCTGTTTTGCGGCCAGCTGGTCGGGACCGATGGTTTCGGCAACCGCTACTACCGCGAAAAGGGCCGGCGGACCTTGCCGCGCGGCGGCGGGCGGGCCAGCCGCGAGAAGCGCTGGGTGGTCTATCGCGGCGAGCCCGAAGCCTCCAAGGTGCCGGCCGAATGGCACGGCTGGCTGCACCACACGGTCGACGACCCGCCCGGGCCCGACGACCGCGCCCGCCATCCCTGGGAAAAGGCGCACGAGCCGAACCTGACCGGCACCGCGCTTGCCTATCATCCCCCGGGCTCGATCCTGCGCGGCGGAAGGCGGGCGCCCTCGACCGCCGATTACGAGCCGTGGACGCCCGAATGAGGCAGGGGCGGGCGGCGGCCTGATCGGGGACCAGCGCGGATGAGCGGGAACGTGATCGAGACGGTGATGGGCGCGGTCGTGCTGGTCGTGGCCGCGCTGTTCCTGTTCTTCGCCTACTCGACAAGCCAGGTGCGCGCGGTGCAGGGCTATCAGGTGACGGCCCAGTTCGAGCGGGTCGACGGCATCCGCGAGGGCGGCGACGTGCGCATCGCCGGCGTCAAGGTCGGCTCGGTCCTGTCCGAAGCGCTCGACCCGAAGACCTATCTGGTCAATGTGCGCATGAGCGTCGACCCGGTCTACCAGCTGCCCGAGGACACGGTGGCCGAGATCATCTCGTCGAGCCTCTTGGGCGACAAATACATGGCCCTCGTCCCCGGCGGCTCGGACAAGATGATCGCGCCCGGCGGGCGGATCAAATACACGCAGTCGCCGGTCAGCCTCGAAAACCTGATCGGCCAGATGATCTTCTCGCAGCCCGGCGGGCAGAAGAAGCCCGGCGAAGGCGGGGAGGAGGCGCCGCCGAGTGCCCCCAAATAAGCCGCAATGTCGGGGCAGGGCGGAGGCATGAGCGAGCCGAAGGACTTCCCGGTCTGGCGCACCCCGGAAGGCGAGCCCGTCTCCTGCGTCGAAAAGATCAAGGTGCTGAACGAGAACCTTGCCGAATTGCGCGAGCTGGCGCAGGAGGCGCTGGAGGACGCGGTGCTGATGGGCTGCGACGAGACGCAGCTGCGCGAGGTTCTGGAGGGCATCGTCGCCGCCCTCGTCAACCCCTACCGAAAGTGAGACGCCGCTCGAATTTCTCCCTCTCAGCCCCTGGCGGCGGAGAGGGTTGGGGTAAGGTGGGGGATGCTGGAGCGCTCCCCGACACCCGCCTCGCCCTCCCACCCTCACCCTTCCCTCCCCCGCAAGCGGGGGAGGGTCAACCGCATCTCCCTCCCCCGCAAGCGGGGGAGGGTCAGGGAGGGGGCGGGGGCGGAGAGGGCAATATCGTGCGGTGGGCAGTCATCTTGGCTCTCCTGACGGCGTCGCTGTCGACCCCGGCGGCGGCGGACATGATCCCCGAGCCGATCGCCGTGCTGCAAGGGCTCGACAAGATCACCGCGCGGGTCTCGACGATCGAGGCGCCGGTCGGGACCCCGGTGCGGTTCGGCACATTGTCGATCACGGTGCGCGACTGCGAGAAGAGCCGGCCCGAGGACCGGCCGGAGAGCGCGGCCTTTCTCGAAATCGACGAGATCCGCCCCGGCGAGGACAATGTCAGGCGGTTCAGCGGCTGGATGTTCGCGTCGAGCCCGGCCTTGTCGGCGCTCGAGCACCCGGTCTACGACATCAACGTGCTCGACTGCAAAGGGGCGAGCGGGTCGCCGGCCGAGCCCTCGGGCAGCGCGCCGGGGAAGAACGCGCGGTAGCCGAGCGCCTGCG
Source organism: uncultured Alphaproteobacteria bacterium (assembly GCA_963716115.1). Classification (GTDB taxonomy): domain Bacteria; phylum Pseudomonadota; class Alphaproteobacteria; order ATCC43930; family CGMCC-115725; genus AP-15. Next base: position 196,254 of record CAVQSZ010000006.1, on the reverse strand, counting down.
CGAGCAGCCGACGATAGCGGGCGCGGCTGATCTCGACGCCGCCGAAGCGCGCCAGGTGCGGCGTCAGGAACTGCGTGTCGAGGAGCCGGTAGCCGCCGAGCCGCAGCCGCGCCACGAGGTGCACGAGCGCCGCCTTGCTCGCGTCGGTCGCCCGGCTGAACATGCTCTCGCCGAAAAAGGCGGCGCCGATCGAGACGCCGTAGAGCCCGCCGACGAGCGCGCCCTCGCGCCAGGCCTCGACGCTGTGCGCAGCGCCGCGGGCGAACAGCGCGCCATAGAGCCGCACGATCTCGTCGTTGATCCAGGTGTTCGGGCGCTTTTCGGTCGCCTCGGCGCAGCCGCGCACGACCGCCTCGAAGGCGCTGTCGCAGCGGATCGTGAAGGGCTCCCGGCGCAGCGCCCGGCGCAGCCGGCGCGACACGTGAAACGCGTCGAGCGGCAGGATGCCGCGGCGCTGCGGATCGACCCAAAAAAGCTCCGGGTCGTCGGCCGATTCGGCCATCGGAAAGACGCCGGCGGCATAGGCGGCGAGCAGGACCTCCGGGGTCAGCGGCATCACGGCGGGCGTCCGAGGAAGCGCTCCAGCCAATGGATGTCGTAGGCCCCGTCGATGAAATCGGCGTTGTCGACGAGGCGCTGGTGCAGCGGGATCGTCGTCTCGATGCCGCCGATCACATACTCCTCGAGCGCCCGGCGCAGCCGCATCAGGCACTCGTTCCTGGTCTTGCCGTGGATGATCAGCTTGGAGATCAGGCTGTCGTAATAGGGCGGCACCTCGTAGCCCTGATAGAGCGCGCTGTCGACCCGCACGCCGAGCCCGCCCGGCGCGTGGTAGTCGGCGACCCGGCCGGGCGACGGCCGGAAGGTGTCCGGGTTCTCGGCGTTGATGCGGCATTCGATGGCGTGGCCGGACAATCTGATCTCGGCCTGGCGGTAGCCGAGCGGCGCGCCGGCGGCGATGCGCAGCTGCTCGCGCACGATGTCGATGCCGCTGATCATCTCGCTGACCGGGTGCTCGACCTGCAGCCGGGTGTTCATCTCGATGAAGAAGAACTCGCCGTCCTGATAGAGGAATTCGATCGTGCCGGCGCTCCGGTACCCGAGCTCGCGCAACGCCGTCGCCGCGAGCGCGCCGAGGCGGTCGCGCGCGTCGGGGTTGAGCGCCGGCGAGGGCGCCTCCTCCAGAACCTTCTGATGCGAGCGCTGCAGCGAGCAGTCGCGCTCGCCGAGATGAACCACACCGCCCTGGCCGTCGCCGAGAACCTGGATCTCGATATGGCGCGGCCGCTCGAGCCAGCGCTCCAGATAGACATCGCCGCGGCCGAAAAACGCGACCGCCTCGCGCTGCGCCAACGGCAGCATGCGGGCGAGCTCGGCGCGGTCGCGCACGATTTTCATGCCGCGCCCGCCGCCGCCGGCGCTCGCTTTGATCAGGACCGGGTAGCCGATCGCGTCGGCCGCGGCCTCGGCGGCGGCGAGGTCGCGCACCACACCCTTCGAGCCCGGTATCGTCGGGATGCCGAGGCGTTGCGCCGCCGCCTTCGCCGCCACCTTGTCGCCCATCAGCCGGATGTGCTCGGGCGCGGGGCCGATAAAGGTGAAGCCGTGCTCCTCGACAGCGGCGGCGAAATCGGCGTCCTCGGCCAAAAAGCCGAGGCCGGGATGGATCGCATCGGCCCCGGCGATCGTCGCCGCCGACAGGATCGCGGCCACGTTCAGATAGCTGTCGCGGGCCGCCGGCGGCCCGATGCAGACGGTCTCGTCGGCAAGCCGGACATTCATCGCGTGGCGAATCGGCGGTCGAATGCACCGCCACCGTCTTGATCCCCATCTCGCGGCAGGCGCGATGGATCCGGAGCGCGATTTCGCCGCGATTGGCGATCAGAACCTTCTCGAACATCGCTCCAGCAATCACCTGGCCCTCTCCCCCTCGAGGGGGAGAGGGAGGGGACCCGTCGCGGCAGCGATGGGGAGGGTGAGGCGGGTGCGGCGGTGCGATCTCGTTTGAGATCGCATGTAAGACGCCTGAGAGGTTTCTCATCACGTCGCTGTTCCAGAAACGGATCACGCGATAGCCGTGGCGGACGAGCGATGCGGTGCGAGCGTCGTCCGCGTCGGCTTGCGCGGCATGCTGGCCTCCATCCAATTCAATCACGAGCTTGGCGCTCGGGCAGGCGAAGTCCGCGACGTATTGCCCGATCGGATGCTGTCGGCGAAATCGAACCGGCAGCTCAAGTTCTCTCAGTCCCCGCCAGAGCCTTTTTTCGGCTTCTGTCGTGTTTCGCCGCAAGCGTCTTGCGACAATTGTGCGGCGCCTGAGCATCCCCCACCTCACCCCGACCCTCTCCGCCCCCAGGGGGCGGAGAGGGAGAAAATCGCTCGATCGGCATAGGGACGAGCCTATTTTTGACTGGCCGGACGTCACTCGATCAGCATCAGCGGGGCGCCGTATTCGACCGGCTGGGCGTCGGCGACCAGGATCCGGGCGACGCGGCCGGGGCAGGGGGCGCGGATCTCGTTCATGACCTTCATCGCCTCGATGATCATCAGCGGCTGGCCCTCGACCACCGCGTCGCCGAGGCGGACGAAGGGCGGGTCGCCCGGCTGCGCCGCCAGATAGGCGGTGCCGACCATCGGCGCGTTCACCGCGCCGGGTTGCTCGCCGAGGGCGGCGGCCGCAACCGGCGGCGGATCGGACGGTGCGGCCGCGCTCGCCGCGACGGCGCCGCGAGAGACCCGGATGCGGCGGTCGCCGATCGCGTATTCGATCTCGGTCAGGCCGGTTTCGGCGAGCAGCGCGGCGAGCCGGCGGATCAGCTCGAGGTCGGGCGACGGGGGCGGGCGACGGCCGCCGAGCCTCACTGAGGGGCCTCGTCCTGCCCGCTCTCGATCAGGCTCGCGATCGCTTCCAGCGCCAGCTCGTAGCCCTGCGCGCCAAGCCCGCAAATGACCCCGCGCGCCGCCAGGCTGACATAGGAATGGTGGCGAAAGCGCTCGCGCCGGAAGATGTTCGACAGATGCACCTCGATCACCGGCAGGTCGGCGGCGAGCAGCGCGTCGAGCACCGCGACCGAGGTGTGGGTCAAGGCGCCGGCGTTCAGGATGATGCCGTCCGCCGCCTCGCGCGCCTCCTGGATCCAGTCGACGAGCTGGCCTTCGTGATTGGTCTGGCGAAAATCGACCTGCAGGTCGAGATCGCCGGCGCGGGCGAGGCAACGCCCCTCGATATCGGCCAAGGTGTCGAGCCCGTATTGCGCCGGGTCGCGAACCCCGAGCAGGTTCAGATTGGGGCCGTTCAGGACAAAGACGGTCGGCACGCGCACCCCCTGGCAGCTGCGCCCTTATACCACGAGCAAGAGGGCGTCGCCGCCCTTGCGCTGCGCCGGCGCGGTCATCCGCCCGGCGGCGCGCGCAGGAATTCGGCGTAGGCGGCGGGCAGCAGGCGTGCGAGGCGCCCGGCCCAGGCGGCCTGCCCGGTCGGGTCGGCGAGGAGATCCTGGCGGATCTCGATCTCGACATGGGGCAGGCCGCGCCGCTCGCCGTGCACCGGCACGGTGTAGTCGGAGAGATCGCTGACCGCGTAGGGCTCGTTCTCGCCGACCGTGAGGCCGCCTTCGGCCCGCAGCAGGCGCGCCAGGATGCGGGCGAGGCGCGGGTCGCGGTTGAACAGCACCGCGGCGTGCCATGGCCGGGCCTCGCCCTTGAAGACCGGGGTGAAGCTGTGCAGGGCGACCAGCACCGAGGCGCGCCCTGCCGCCGCCCGCCGGTCGAGCGCCGCCGCGATGCGGTCGTGGTAGGGGCGGAAGACCGCGTCGCGCCGCGCCGCCCGCGCCGCCTCGCTCAGCCCGCGATTGCCGGGGATCGCGGTGGTCTCGCTGATTTCGGGGATCGAGCTCGGCACATCGGGGTCGCGGTTGCAGTCGATCACGAGGCGCGAATAGACCTGCCGGATCACCGCCGCGTCCAGCAGCCGCGACAGCTCGCCTCCGACCGCGCCGATGCCGATATCCCAGGCGATGTGGCGCAGCCTTTCGCGCTCCGGCAGGCCGAGCCCGTCGAGGCGCCGCGGGATCGCCCGCCCGGCATGGTCGCAGGTCAGGAAGAAGGGCGAGCGGCCGGCCTCGTTGTCGAGGGCCGCCGGGTCGGGCTCGTCGGGCTCGATGAGCGGGGCGTCTTCCGCTGCCACGGCGCAAATTCCCTTTCTCGTCATTCGGGCGAAGCGATCCCGTCGGGGCGGGCGTCCGGGCCTCCCCGGATTGCTTCGTTCACGGTGACGCGTTGGCGCTGCCTTAATAAATCTCGAAGTATTGGGCGCAGAGATCCGAGTGGGAGAGCTCGGCGACCTTCGCGGCCTCGACCCGCTTGAAGCGCAGATAGGCGTCGAGGTGGGTCGGGCCGAACCATCGGGCGGCGTCCTCACTGGCGGCGAGGCGGTCGAGCGCCGCGTCGAGGGCGTGCGGCAGGGCCGGGGGCGTCGCGCCGGCGGCCGGCAGGGGCAGCGACCGCCGGATGCCGTCGACCCCGGCGAAGATCACCGCGCCCAAGGCCAGATAGGGGCTGGCGGCGCCGTCGGCGACGCGGAACTCGACATGGAATTGGCGCGAATATTCCTCCGGGGTGGAGGCGGCGAAGACCGGGCAGATGCGCAGGCTGGCGCCGCGGTCCTGCCGCGCCAGGTCGATCACGGTCGGCGCCCAGCGGTTCGGCGCGAGCCGCAGATAGGATACCGGAGACGGCGCGGTGACGGCGCAGATCGCCGGCAGGTGGCGCAGCACGCCGGCGAAGAAATGCTGCGCCGCCGGGCTCAGCTCGAAGGGCTCGCCGGCGGCGTGGGTCGCCGGCCGGCCGGCCGCGTCCCACAGGCTCATATGGATGTGGACGCCGTTGCCGACGCCGTCGGGGTCGGGCTTGGGCGAGAAGCTGACCCGCTGGCCGAAGCGGTGCGCCGTCGCGCGCGCCATCTCGCGGGTGATGACCGCATGGTCGGCGGCGGTCAGCGCCGGCTGCGGCGCGATTGTGACCTCGAACTGGCGGGCGCCGTATTCGGCGAGCAGCGTATCGGGAGCCGGCCCCGCCGCGCGCAGGGCGGCGATAAAGCTTTCGCCGAAGCTGCCCTGGCGGCGGAAGGCGCCGAGGGCATAGGCGTCGCCGGGCCGGTCGACGGCGCCGGCATGGACGAATTCCTGCTCGAACGCGGCCTGGACGCGCAGCCCGGCGACCGCCTCCAGCTCCGCCGCGGCGCGGCGCAGAAAATCGCGCGGGCAGCATTCCCAAGCCGCATCGTCGGTGGTGCGGATGTCGCCGAGAAAGAAATGCTCGACCGCCGAGCCGTCGGCGAAATCGACCCGCACCTCGGCCGCGGGGTCGGGGACGATCATCAGATCGCCGGCGGTGCCGAACGGGGTGTCCCAGATCGGCCCCTGCGGCGACATCATCAGGTTGCTGCCGGTCCAGCCGACCCCCTTCTTCAGCCGCAAGGGCAATTCGCGCGCCGGGAACCCCTTGCCCCGCGCGTGGCCCGAGATGTCGCAGGTGGCGACAAAGATCAGCTCCTCGCGGATCATGCTGTCCGGCCCCTGATGCCGATCGGAGTGGGCACTATGCCCCCTCCGTGTCGATTCCTCCACTGTCGAGGGCAGATCGGCTAGGATGGCGGCATTGCGAATGTTTGACCACGGGGAGGCTTAGCCATGCCGGTCGCCAGGGTGCGCGGCGTCGACATCAATTACCGGGTCCTCGGCGGGCGCGGCCCGTGGGTGGCCTTGCAGCCGGGCGGCCGGCGCGGCCTCGTCGGGGTCGAGCCGCTGGCCGAAAAGATCGCCGAGGCCGGCCACCGCGTCCTGATCTACGACCGGCGCAACACCGGCGCGTCGGGCGTCTCGTTCGACGGCGGCAATTCCGAGAACGAGGTCTGGGCCGAGGATCTGCGCGAGCTGCTGTCCGGGCTCGACGCGCTGCCGGCCTTTATCGGCGGCAGCTCGTCCGGCTGCCGGCTGGCGCTGGTGCTGGCGCTGCGCCATCCGGCCGCGGTGCGCGGGCTGCTGCTGTGGCGGGTCACCGGCGGCCCCTACGCGGCGCAGCAGCTGGCGCACAACTACTACACGCAGTTTATCGAGATGGCGCGGGCGGGCGGCATCGAGGCGGTCTGCCACAGCGAGCATTTTGCCGAGATGATCAGGGCCAACCCGGCGAACCGCGCCCGGCTGACCGCGATCGGGGTCGAGGGTTTCGTCGCGGTCATGGAGGCCTGGCGCCGCGCCTTCAACGAGGGCGCCGATCATCCGGTGATCGGGCTCGGCCCGGCCGAGCTGGGCTCGCTGACGATGCCGGCCTGCATCATCCCCGGCAACGACCGGGTGCACCTGCGCTCGGCCGGCCAGACCGCGCACCGGCTGATGCCGAACAGCGAATACCACGAGGTGTTGGCCGAGGACCGGCCCGACCTCGATATCGCGATCGAGGATTGGGACGCGAAGGAAGGCCTGCTCGCCGCGATCTTCATCGACTTTCTGCGCCGGCAGCAGCGGCGAAGCTGAGGCGCCGGGAGGGGAGCAGGACCACGGCCAAATCCCGCCGCGAAACGCCGCCCGAGGCCGCGGCGCTGACGCCGCTGCCCGAATTGCAATTCGCCGAGATCCCGTCGGGCTCGCGCAACCGCTATGCCGGCGACCGGTTCAGCTTTATGGAAGCGGGCCGCAGCGGCGCGCCGCCATTGGCGCTGCTGCACGGCGTCGGCGCCAGCTCGATGCATTGGCGCCGGCAATTCGCCGGCCTCGCCGACCGTTTTCGGGTGGTCGCGTGGAACGCCCCCGGCTACATGCTGAGCGACAATCTGCTGGCCGAGACGCCGACCGGGCGCGACTGGGCCGCCGCGCTCGACGATTTCCTCGCCGCGCTCGGTATTGGACGATTCGATATCCTGGCGAATTCGTTCGGCACGCGGGTGGCGCAGTGCTTCGCCCATTATCATCCGGGCCGGATCGGGCGCGCCGTCTTCACCGGCGCGAGCATCGCGCAAGGGACCTTGCCCGAGGAGCGGGCGCGCACCCTCGACGGCCGGGCGCGGATGATCGCCCGCGGCGGCTACGCCTTCGGCGAGCGGGCGAATGCGCTGCTCGGCCCGCGGGCCTCGGCCGCAACGCTCGCGCTGGTGCGCGCCACCGTGCGCGCCACCAACCCCAAGGGCTTTATGCAGGCGGCGCGGTTCATCGCCGGCGGCGCCATGCCGCCGCTTGGGGCCGGGCTGGACATGCCGCTGCTGCTGATCCAGGGCGGGGAGGACCGGGTAACCCCGGCCGCGGCCAATGCCGACCTCCTCGCGCGCGCGGTCCCGCAGGCCCGGCTGGTCATGCTCGAAGGCTGCGGCCACCTGCCCGAAGTCGAGGAGCCGGAGCGGGTCAACGCGCTGGTGCGCGAATTTCTGGAATGACCGCGGGTGACAGGCTGCGGTCGGCCGGCTAGAAATCGGCCTCGTCTGTCGCAGGAGGCGTAAAATGGCGACCAAGCCCTACATCATCGCGCTGGAGGAGCATTACCTCGATCCCGAGGTCAAGCAGCATTTCACCGGCATCGACGCGCGGCACGCGCCGCGCATCCTGGAGCGGCTCGACGATGTCGGCGCATTGCGGCTCAAGGAGATGGATGAGGCCGGCATCGACGTGCAGGTGCTGTCGCACGCCAATCCCGGCCTGCAGAAGATGGACGCGGAGACCGCGGTCCGGCTGGCGCAGGGCGCCAACGACCGGCTCGCCGAGATCGTCCGCGGCCATCCCGACCGTTTCGCCGGCTTCGCCGCGATCCCGACCCCGGACCCCAAGGCGGCGGCCGACGAGCTCGAGCGCACCGTCACCCGGCACGGCTTCAAGGGCGCGCTGGTCAACGGCCTGACCAACGGCGTCTTTCTCGACGACAAGCGGTTCTGGCCGATCTTCGAGCGGGCGGCGGCGCTCGACGTGCCGCTCTACATGCACCCGGCGATCCCGCACCCGGCGGTGATCGAGGCCTATTACAAGGATTATGTCGAGCAATACCCGTCGCTGATCCGGGCCGCCTGGGGGTTCACGGTCGAGACCGCGACCCAGGGCATCCGCCTGGTGCTGAGCGGCGTCTTCGACAAATATCCGGGCCTCAAGATCATCCTCGGCCATCTGGGCGAGGGCCTGCCGTTTTATTTGTGGCGCATCAGCATGGGGCTCGGCCGCGACGGCAAGAGCGGCAGGAGCTTCCGCGACACCTTCTGCGAGCACTTCTACATCACCACCAGCGGCTTCTTCTCCGACCCGGCGCTCCTGTGCTGCACGATGGAGATGGGGATCGACCGGATCCTGTTCTCGGTCGATTACCCGTTCGTCGACAACCCGCCGGGGACGAAGTGGCTGGAAACCCTGCCGCTCGGCCCCGAGGACCAGGTCAAGCTGTTGAGCGGCAACGCCAAGCGGCTGCTGAAGATGTAGCCGTCGCGCGCTCGAGGCCGCCGCGGGGCCGCAAGTCCGCCGGCAAGCGGGCGCGGAGCCCGGGAACGCCGTATCGCGGCGTTCCCGGGTCCGACCCTTCGGATCATCCCCTAATGACGATGGGGCCCGGCCGGCTCAGCACGGCGTCGGCGAGGTCGGCTCCGGTTGATGCCGCGGCGTGAACCAGCGCTGGTCGCGCTGCTCCAGGCGGCCGGCGCGACGGTGCCGCTGAAGCGCAATGCCGAGATGGTTCGGCCGCACCGCCAGGCCGAGCTCGCGCGACAGGTAGCCGAGAACCTCGGCCGCGGTGGCGCCCTCGGCATGCGCCTCTACGGCCTTTAATGTCGCATCGCTCATCGACAGCCCCTGCGGGGACTGGCTGGCGCGGCCGCGGCGCCCGGTGGCGACGGCGACGGCCGGCGGCGATTTCGCCGGGCGGCCCCGCCGGCGCCGAACAATTGTGTCGGCGCCGCCGAAACGCGACAGCACGCGCTCGGCGATCTCCAATTCGTTAAGCTGCTCGGCCAGCCTGGCGCGATCGGCGTCGAGCCGCGCCAGCCGTTCCGTGATGCGCTGCTTTTCTTGTGTGATCTCTTCCGTCGTCGCCATTCGCCGTCTCCCTCCGCTGCTCCCCCATACCGCGCTGCGCCGGTATCCTCGGATAAATGGCGCATGGCCGGACCAATAAAAGGAGCCGGCGCACGAAAATCTCGCCGTTTGAATGACGGCGCCGCGCGCTGCGCCCAATGCGCCGCAATAGCCAGTCGGCGTTAACCATCAGGCCACTGCGTCGATGTCAGCGGCGGCCGGCAACCTCATGCGCCAGGCGGTTGTCGACGCAATCGGCGTATACCGGCGGACGGCGCAGGAACCCTCCCGAAACGAGGCCGCCGGCCAGCCGGTCGAAGCCGTCCTCGGGCAGCACCGGGTCGCCGCCCCATACGACCTGCGTGCGATAGCGCGCGACGGCGCGGGTCAGCACGCCGTGATCGAGCGCCGGGAAATACGACGCGACGGCGCGGGCGATCTCCGCCGCCGGCTGGCATTGGAGCCAGTGCTGCGTGCGTTGCATCGCCCGCACCATGCGCCGCAGCGGCTCCGGGTCGTTGCCCAGCCGCTCGCGTGTCGTCACGAACGCGGTGTAGGCGGTGCGGCCGCGGGCGCTGGCGGCATGCCAGAGATGGCCCGCGCCCGAGGCCAACGCATCTTCCACCACCGGCTCGAACAATTGCGCCGCCGCGATGCTTCCGTCGCGCAGCGCGGCGAGGTTTTCCGCCATGCCGCGGTCGGCGATGCGGTCGAGCCGCGCGGGGTCGAGCCCGGCCTGACGCAAATCCTCCTGCAGACACAGCCACGGGGTCGGCACCTCGCTGACCGTGGCGAAACGCATATGGCCGAGATCGGCGAGCCGGAAATCCGGGTTCGGGTCGCGCCCGACGATCGAGAACGGGTCGCGGCAGACGATCTCGGCAAAGCAGACAAGCGGCGAATCCGGATGGTCGTCATGGTGCTTCATGACCCGCATCGGCCCCGCCCAGATCACTTCGGCGGCGCCGTCGATCAGGGCCTGCTCGGCGAGCCCGATGCCGGGCGACGGCGACAGCTCGACCTCGAGCCCCTCCGCCGCATAGGCCCCGGTCGCATGCGCCGCGTAAAACGGCGCGTACAGCACAAAACGATGGTTCTCGTAGAGCCGCAGCTTCATCGGCCTCCCCGCGCGGGCGAAGATCGCCTCTCCCCGCGAGCGGGGAGAGGACCGGGATCAGAGCTTTCGCTTGCCTCAGAGCACGCCGTCGCGGCGCAGCCCCTCGATCTCGTCGGGGCTGACGCCGAGCCAGCCGTGCAATACCTCGGCGCTGTCGCCGCCAAGCGCCGGCGACGGCTTCAGCCGCACCGTCTTGCCGTCGATCCGCACCGGCCAGGTCGCCATCTTGTAGTCGCCTTGGCGGTGGTGCACGGTCTGCATGATGCCGCGCTCCTCGAAGCTCGGCTCGTTCTGCAATTCCATCGTGTCGAACACCGCGCCCGACGGCACGCCCACGGCGATCAGCTTCTCCATCGCCTCGCGCTTGTCGTGCTGGCGGGTCCATTCGCCGATGATCGCATCGAGCTCTTTCTCGTGCTTGACGCGGTCGTCGCCGCTGGCAAACCGCGGGTCCTGGATCAGCTCCTCGCGCCCGATCAGCTTCATCAGCCGCGACCAGTGCTCCGGGTTGGCCCGGCTGGTGGTCAGGTAGACATAGTCGTTGGGCCCGCCGCCCTTGGACGGGTAAAGCCCCGACGGCGCGTTGTTGCCGCCGCCCGATTTGGCGCCGTTGCGCCGCGCCGGCTTGCCGGTGCGCGCCATCGTGCAAAAGCAGGTGCGCATGTAGTGGATCATCGCGTCCTGCATCGCCAATTGCAGCCGCCTGCCGTGGCCGGTGCGGTTGCGCTCGTGCAGCGCGCCGAGGATCGTCGCCGCCATCAGCATGCCGGTGCCGGTGTCGCCAAAGGAGAGGCCGGGCTTGACCGGCGGGCGGTCGGGCTCGCCGGTGACGCTGATCGGGCCGCCGGCGGCCTGCGCGATCATGTCGAAGGCCAGCCCCTTCTCATGCGGGCTGCCCGAGCCAAAGCCCTTGATCTGGCAATAGATGATGCCGGGGTTGATTTTCTTGACCGATTCGTAGTCGAGCCCGAGACGCTCGATCGTGCCGGGCGCCATGTTCTCGGCCGTGACGTCGGCCTGCTTCAGCATCTGCTTGACGAGGTCGAGCCCCTTCGGCGACTTCAAATTGATCGCCAGCGACTTCTTGTTGACGTTGAACTGGTGGAAATACCACGGGTCGTCGTCGGGCTTGCCGGGGCGCAGCCGGCGGCCGGGGTCGCCGCGCCCCGGGTTCTCGATCTTGACCACCTCGGCGCCGAACCAGGCCAACACTTCGGTGCAGGTCGTGCCCGCCTCGAACTGGGTGAAGTCCACCACCTTGACGCCCTGCAGAAAGTTGAGGTCCTGGGTCACGTCGCTCATCTTGCTCCTCCCGCTGCGCGCAGTTCCTGGGACACAGCCTGCGCCATCCCGCGCCCCGCCGCAACGCCTTCCCGCCGCGGCGCTTCGAGCAGCCCCGAAGAAAAAGCGACAAATTCCTGTCGGCAGGTGACCCGCTCACACGGGCGCTCTTCCAATCGGCGGCATCTTGGTGAACAGGACCGCCGGCTTGTGGGAGCAGGCGGCCCGCAGCTGGCAGCCCCACAATCCATGGGCCCACGCTTCGCCGCGCCGGCCCAAATTCGGGAGCAACGATCGTGCCGGGAACCCAATTGATCCAGCCTACGGTCTGGAATCTCGCCGGCGGAGACGTCCAGCTGCGCTACTCCAGCGTCGAGGGGCGCCTGCACTACCAGAACCCCCAGCTGATCCGGGATTTCCACGATCCCGACCTGCGGGTCGTGGAAGCGCCCGATCTCGGAACGCTGGTCAGCGTCACGCTCACTTCGACGATCGACTTCGGCTCGACAACCTTCACGATTTTGTTGCCGGTTACGAACCTTGCGCCAAGAATGGCGTTCGCTCCGGTCGCCACGCACGGGATCACCGTCGCGCACAATTTCTCTCCAGTGCCCGAATTCCGATACGGGCAGCAGGAGCTCTTCACGGTCACCCCGTTTCACGGCACGGCCATCTGAAGGCCGACGCCGTAATCGTCGGCGCACCGGCGCGGGGGCGGCTTCGCGCTCAGTCCGAGCGTGAAGCCGCCTCACGGACGGCAGCAGTCGAGAGGCCGGAAAAGCCTTCTGCCCCCGCGTAGGCGGAAGGCCGGCCGCAGCCGGACGCAGGGCGGATGCAATCCGCCTCGCGGCGCACCCGGTGGATCGGCCGCATTTGCGGTTCATCGGCGGGGGTGCGGCGGGCTGCAATGCTGCCAGATGGATTAAGCGGTTTCGCCTGCGTCGAGGTTCGCTATGCTGCACGTCAGGCGCAAATCGAAGGCGAGGGTCACAGTGAGCAACCATCTGGCGCGCCCCGTTGGGGCGGGGGCGGGCTGAGCGATGTCGGACGAGCGCTGGGTCGAGATCGGCGGGATCGAGGACATACCGCGCGAGGGCGCGCGGCGGGTCAAGCGATCGGGCAAGCCGCACCCGGTGGCGGTGTTTCGCACCGCCGACGACCGGGTTTTTGCGCTGATCAACCACTGCCCGCATCGCGGCGCGCCGCTCTCGGAAGGGTTCATCCGCGGCTGTGTCGTCACCTGCCCGCTGCATGGCTGGACCATCGATCTGGAGAGCGGCAAGGCGCAGGCCCCCGACGAGGGCGCCGCGGGACGCGTCGCGGTCGAGCTGATCGACGGCCGGATTTTCTGTGGCGGCCTGGGCCGTCGGCGCCCCCGGCGAATGGGAATAGCGCCCGCAGGACACGGCCGGCCGAGCTTATCCCCAGCGGAGCCTATCCCCAGCGCAGCCTATCCCCAGCGCAGCCTATCCCCAGCCCTGGGCCGCCGGCGAGGCCAGCCCGTCGGGCGGCCAGACCATGACCCCATCGGCCAGCGGGATCCGCAGGTTGCGGAACAAGAGCGAAAACATCATCCAATTGCCCATGGCGATGATGAACTCGACCTGATGTCCCGGATCGGGGACGTGCCTGGCCACCTCGGCCCAGGCGGCGTCCGAGATCGACTTGCCGGCGAGGCACTCGTCGGTGGCGGCGAGGATCGCCCTGTCCGCCGCCGTCAGCCGCGCTGAATCCCGCCAGTCGCGCACCGCCAGAATGTCCTCGGGCGCGATCCCCGCCGTCGTCGCCACCCGCCAGTGATTGGTCCATTCGTAGGCCGAGCCGGTGACCCAGCCGATCCGCATGATCATCAGCTCGCGCAGCCGGGTTTCGAATTTGTTGTTCTCCAGCAGCTGCATCAGCTGGCCGAAGGCGACGCGGGCGACGCCGGGATTATTGGCGACCACGCGAAAGGCCTCGCTCTGGGTGCGCCGCGCCGGCATCCCCATCGCCTCGCCGAGCTCGCGGGCGCGCTCCAGCGGCGGCCATCGGCACGCGTGCGGTCATCGTCGCTCTCCTCTTCCGGCGGGTTTGCGAAGCCACGTGAATGTTGTTGCGCGCGACGCGCCGGGCGGCCGTCGATCGTGGTCGGAAGCCGGGCTTCGCAGCCGGCCGACCGGGCAGGGCGGCCCGGTCAGGCGCGCGGCCGCAGCCGGTGGCTCTCCTCGACCTCCGCCGCCGCGATCGCCCGCGCCAGCGCGCCGCTCAGCTCCTTGGCCGACGCCAATGTGAGCTCGACCGCGACGCGCGCGTCCGGCCCGAGCGCGGCGTTGACGAAATCGATCGTGATCGCCTCTTCCAGGAGGGCGTGGTGCGGGTGGTCGTAGGACACGACCGAATGGGTCAGGTCGATCCACCCGTCACCAGTCTTGCCGGCGCCGGCGGCGCCGACGATTTCGACGATCGAGGTGCACATGCCGGCCGGCTACGCCTTCAGGTGCTTGCGCAGGAACCCGAACACCTTCTGCCAGCCGTCCACCGCCTGCTCGATCCGGTAGGCCGGCCGGTCGTAATAGAAAAAGCCGTGCCCGGCGCCGTCATAGCGGTGGAATTCATAGTCTTTGCCGTGCTTCTTGAGCTCGGCCTCGTGCTCGTTGACCTGCTCCGGGGTCGGCGAGCGGTCCTCGTTGCCGAAGAGGCCGAGGAGCGGGCAGGACAGGCTCTTGGTGAGCTCGATCGGAGCGGTCGGCTGCTTCGGGTTCAGTTCTTCCTTGCTCATCACCACGCGGCCGCCCCACAGCTCGCAGGCGGCGTTGATGTTCTTGGTGCTGCACGCAAACAGGAAGGTTTGCCGGCCGCCCGAGCAGGTGCCGAACACCCCGACCTTGCCGTTGAGCCAGGGCTGGGCGCGCAGCCATGCGACCGAGCCCTCGGTGTCGCCGATCACCTGGGCGTCGGGGACGCCGCCCTCGGCGCGCACCTTGGCCGCGACATCGTCGGCTTTGCCTTCGCCGGCGCGGTGATAGAGGTTGGGGCTGATCGCCGCATAGCCGTGATGGGCGAATTTGCGGGTCGCCTCGCGGTACCACTCGTCCCAGCCCGGCGCGTGATGCAGCAGCACCATGCCGGGGAACGGGCCCGCGCCCAGCGGCCGCGCCACATAGGCCGAGATCGGCTCGCCCTTGTCGCCCCTGATCGAGATCGTCTCCGCAATCATGCCTTCATAGGCCATAGCCGCTTCTCCTCGTCGTTGCCCAAGGGCCGCCCGGCCGGCGGCCGTTCCCTGCCGCGATGGTTAGCGCAGACGCGCGCCGGGGTCCATCCCCGACGCGATCGGCTTGTTGCGGTCCCGCCGACATGCGCATCTTTTGCTGTTCGCTTCACGCAGTTGCGAGTCCGAACTCCCCATCGAGCTCTTCGCGCGAGATCCGATGATGGTTGACCAGCAAGGTGCAGATCGTCACCTCCGACACGCCGAAATACGCCGCGACATCGTGCTGGTTTTCCGGCGTGTAGTCGCCTTCCAACATTTGATCCACAGCGGCGAACGGGGCCAGCAATTCGGCGGCGAATGATCGCTGCATTTTCTGGCGGTAGGTATGCGCCCGCGTGGCCGGAAACAGCCGGCTGCCTGATGGGCTGACGATGCGGTCACCCAATATGCGTGCCAGCTCGAAGCGCCGTCCGTCTTCCCATTTCGAGCGAAACACCACGCGCCCCTTCGCCGGATCTTGATCGAGAGCGAATGAGATTTGCGGCCGATCGGCTAATGCTTGCGGAGCCAATGCTTGCGCTTGTACTCCGGCGAGCTTGGCTAAGCATTCGTTATCAATCTTTGTTGAGCCAAGCTGCTGTTGCTCACGAAGAGCCTGAGCAGCCAGTGCGCCGAGCCGGTGGGCCGGCACTTCCGACGCGTCCGGCAACCCGGAATCCGGCTTGAGCGCCACGACATCTCGCGGCATCGCATCGAACCCCGAACTTGCAGCGATGTCCCGCAGGTTATCCGCGGTCAGTAGTTGACCGCCTCGCGGGTGATCGGCGGCGATCTCGCTCATTGCCGTTCCGCCGAGCGCCTTGCCGTCTTCGACCAAGCGCTCGATGGCGTCCTCATCGCCCTCGCCCGGCTCCTGACCAAGCAACGCTTCGAGCTTTCTGCGCTGCGCCACTCCGGCCTCATGTCGTTCGTCCCGCACGTCGTTCCAGATGCGATCGAGGTTGGTCTCGGCAACCTTCTCTTCGCGCAGCTGACCGCGCACTTGTTCGATGAATTCATCGAGCGCGCCCTCTAATTGCCGAGACGGAACGATTGCTGCCGTGTCGCCGATGTAGCGGAAAGGCGTGTTCGCCCGCTCGGGCGTCGGCTTGGCAATCAGGGCCGTGCGCTCGCCGTCAGAGAAGATCGTTATGTTGGGCCAAACATAGCCGCCGCCGATCGTCGCCAAACGATGCGCGGAGGGCCAATCGCCAATCGGCGTACGTCCCGGCTCCCATCGCAACCGCCACCAGTTCCAGGCGAGCCACTCCGCAAGATGATAGGCCGACAACAGCGGGGCCGCGCGGAACCGCTTGACATAGCCGTCGTGCCCCTCGCTCAGACACGAATCACCGAAGTAGATTCCGACGGCGGCGAAGCAGGCGCGCTCTTCGGGCGAGCCGTCGTCGAGCCGCTCCCAATCCGCCGATATCGTCAATTCGCAGGACACCGCCGTTTCCATTCCTTCATTACAAGCTCACGGAAATTGTCTTCCTCTTCGAGGCGATAGCCGTGGTACCCCGAGTTGCCGATCTTTGCCTCGTAGGCTTCGCCTTCCGCATCGACTGCCCAAACGTATTTTGGGGCGCCGTCATCCGACAATTTGCTGAACATCCCTTTCATAATGCCGAGCCGGAACAGCTCTGCGGCTGCGTGTCTGGGGATAATCCGGAGACCATCACAAACCGATTTCCAAGGCCTGGGGTTAATCGTCGGCTGGAAGCCGTAATCCGCGGGTCGGCGCTTGTGGTGGCTGCTCCCGATATAGGCAAGGCGACCCGCGAGCGCTTGGCGCGTCGCAAGATCGAGGTCGCCAGCCGAGACGATCCGCCGTTTCGGGTTATTGCCCTGGCGCGCTCTCGTCATGCGCGGTCCCGTCGTCTCGATCTTCGTCGCGCCATTGATAGCAGCTTTTCGATAATAAAAGCGACAGCGGTATATGTCCGGCCGTCGACCGTCAGCTTGCTGACACGCTTCCAACAGCCGGCTTGACAGCGGCGGCTTGCGGCGGAGGCTGCGCTGGCGAATTTGCAGCTCGGAAAGGCGCGGCGTCATGCCTGTTGAAATGATCGGCTGGATCGCGCCCAGGGTCTCCTCGGAGCTGGTCCCGCCGTCCGGGCCGCCGTTTGATGCCAAGGTGGTCGCCGAGACGGCGCGCATCCACGAGCGGGCCGGCTTCGACCGGGTGCTGATCGGCTACTTCTCGGACGCGCCCGACGGGTTCCTGATCGGCGCGCACGCCGCCTCGGTGACCGAGAGGCTGGGTTTCCTGCTGGCGCATCGGCCGGGGTTCGTGGCCCCGCCGGTCGCCGCGCGCAAGCTGGCGACCCTGGACCAGCTCAGCGACGGCCGTCTGGCGGCGCACATCATCGCCGGCGGCAGCGACGCCGACCAGGCCAGGGACGGCGACTGGAGCGACCACGAGGCCCGCTACCGCCGCGCCGGCGAATACGTCTCGCTGCTGCGCCGGACCTGGACCGAGCCGGCCCCGTTCGACCACGCGGGCGAGTTCTACCGCACCTGCGGGACTTATTCCGAAATCCGCTGCCGGCAGCAGCCGCACATCCCGATCTACGGCGGCGGCGGCTCCGACGCGGCGATCCGGGCGCTGGCCCCGCATGTCGATGTCTACATGCTGTGGGGCGAGCCGCTGCAGGCGACGTCGCGGTTTATGGATCGGGTGCGGGAGGAGGCGGCGCTCTGCGGCCGCCGCCCGAGCTTCAGCCTGTCGACCCGCCCGATCCTGGCGGCGACCGACGGCGAGGCCTGGGACCGCGCCAGGGCGATCCTCGACCGGGTGCTGATCAATCGCGGCGGCGCTCCCGCCCCAAAGCGCCGGAACATCGGCTCCGAACGGCTGCTGCGGGCCGCCGCCGAAGCCGAGGTGCACGACGCCTGCCTGTGGACGCCGCTCGCCGCGGCGACCGGCGCGCCAGGAAACTCGACGGCGCTGGTCGGCGCGCCCGAAACGGTCGCCAAGGCGCTGCTCGAATACTACAAGCTCGGCGCGACCAGCCTCCTGATCCGCGGCTACGACCCCCGGCCGGACGCTGTTCAATATGGCGAGGAGCTGATCCCCCGCCTGCGCGCGCTGGTGGCGGATCATGACGCCGCCGCCCTTAGCGGCGCGCGGGTCGCGGGCGCGATCGGCCGGCGGTCGGGCCGATTGACAGGCCGCGGCCTCCGGCACAGCGTGCGCCGCCCGACGATCCGCGGTCGGGCGTTTTCGGTGAAGGAGGCCGCTGTGGCCATCGACTATCAGAAACGCGACGGGGTCGCCTACATCACTCTGAACAATCCCGAAAAGGCGAACATCCTCGACAAGGCTACCGCGAACGCGATCTCCGAGGCGTGGATCGACCTCTGGGAAGACCGGCAGGTCCGCTGCGCGATCCTGACCGGGGCCGGCGACCGTCATTTCTGCGGCGGCCACAATCTCGCGCCGCGGCCCGGCATCACCGAGGAGGAGCGCGAATACCTGCGCACGCAGCGCATCTTCTGGCCGCTCGCCGGCACCGTGCACGGCCAGAAGACCGGGGTCGACGGGCGCATGGGCGACCACTACCCGCGGGTGTGGAAGCCGGTCATCGCCGCGGTCAACGGCTGGGCGGCGGGCGCCGGGCCTCTACATCCTCTTGGCCTCGACCGACATCCGCATCGCCAGCGCCGAGCACGCGCGCTTCAAGTTCGCGCTGACGACGCAGGGCTGGCTCGGGCACGGGCCGGGGGCGACCCTGCTCGCGCGCCAGCTGCGCTACATCGACGCGATGAAGATCCTGTTGACCGACGAGCCCTTCGACGCCGCCGAGGCATTGCGCATCGGCCTCGTCAACGAGGTCGCGCCGCACGCCCAGCTGATGGAGCGGGCGGAAAAGATCGCCCGCCACATCGTCACCCTGCCGCCGGTCGCGGTGCGCATGATGAAGGAGTTCGTGGTCCGGTTCGGCGACCTGCCGACCGACCAGGCCTGGCACATCCAGAACCTGATCAACTCGCTCTTGATCCAAACCACGACCGACGGCGAGGAGGGTCGCCTAGCGTTCAACGCCAAGCGCCCGGCGAATTTCACCGGCGCGCTCCGCCGCCGCGGCGAGGCCTGGGAGGAGCCCTCGGAAGAAGACGCCCGGCGGCTCGACGAGGCCTATCGCAGCGGCGAATTCTGATCCGCCGATTGCAGGAGGCGGGGAACGCGTGTGAAATAGGCGCAGCTCCATCAGCGACGGAGGGTCGCATGCCGCCAGACGACGGCGCCGCCTTTAGCCCGACAGACGCCCGCGTCAACGCCGGACAGGGCCGCCGCTGGCCCGCGGACGGAACCTCGCGCGTTCCGAACTGGGTCTACACCGATCCCGAAATTTTCGCCCGCGAGGAGGCGCGCATCTTCGAGGGCCCGGGCTGGCTCTACGTCTGTCTCGAAGCCGAGATCCCGAAACCGGGCGATTTCTGCCGCAGCCGGCTCGGCGCCAAGGAGGTCGTCGCGGTGCGCGACGCCGCGGGCGAGGTCAACGTTCTGGTCAACCGCTGCGCCCACCGCAGCATGCAGTTCTGCACGGCCGACCGCGGCGCCGCCAAGGAGTTCATGTGCCCCTATCACCAATGGACCTACGACCTCGGCGGCAAATTGCTCGGCGTTCCGTTCCGCCGCGGCTATCGCGGGCAGGGCGGCATGCCGGCCGATTTCCGCCCGGAGGAGCACGGGCTGCAGCGGCTCCTGGTCGCCCGCCGCCACGGCGTCGTCTTCGCCAGCTTTTCTGCTGAGACCGAGCCCCTTGAGGAATATCTCGGGGCGACCATGCTCGGCTATTTCGACCGCGTCTTCGCCGGCCGTGAGCTGGTCGTGCTCGGCTATCTGCGCCAGCGCATCCCGAGCAACTGGAAATTGATGTTCGAGAACATCAAGGATCCCTACCACGCCAGCCTCTTGCACGTGTTCCTGGTTACCTTCGGCCTGTTCCGCCTCGACCAGCAATCGGCGATCGAGATGGACCCGACCGGCCGGCATGGCGTGCTGGTCAGCCGCCGCGGCGACCAGCAGCAGAACGATGCGACACGCCAGATGCGCGCCTTCAAGGCCGATTTCGCCTTGCGCGACCCGCGCCTCCTGGAGCCGGTGCGCGAGTTTCCCGGCGAAGCCACCGTGGTGATGCAGACCCTGTGGCCCAATCTGATCGTGCAGCAGCAGTCGAACACCCTGGCGATGCGCCAGATCGTGCCGATCGACGCGCGCCGTTTCGATCTCGCCTGGACCTTCTTCGGCTACGCCGACGACACCCCGGAGATGCGGCAGCGCCGGCTGCGCCAGGCCAATCTGATGGGGCCGGCGGGGCTCGTCTCGCTCGACGACAGCGAGGCGATGCTGCTCTCGCAGGCCGGGATCGACGGCAACGACGAGGCCGAGTGCGTGGTCGAGATGGGCGGTCGCGAGGTGCGCGACGAGCCGCACATGCTGACCGAGACCGCGATCCGCGGCTTCTACCGGCATTACCGCCGGGTGATGGACCTCTGAGCCAGGATGATCGCGGCGCCCGGCCTCGATGCGCCGCTCGCATTGCGGGCGCGCCTCGCCGATCTTTATTGCGCCTATGCCGACGCGCTCGATGACGGCGAGCTCGAACGCTGGCCCGATTTCTTCACCGAAGACTGCGTCTACAAGGTGATCCCGCGGGTCAATTTCGAGCAGGGGCTGCCGGTGGCGCTGATCTATTGCGAGAGCCGCGCGATGCTCCTCGACCGGGTCACGGCGCTGCGCGAGACCGCGCTCTTCGCCCCGCGCCTGATCCGCCATCTGACGAGCGGCATCCGATTGCGGGCGATCGAGCCGGATGGATTTCGCCTGACCGCGAGCTTCGCCCTGTGCCAGACCATGGGCAACGAGCCGAGCGCGCTGTTCCTCTGCGGCCGATACCACGACCGAGTGGTCGAAACCGGCGGCGAGCTTCGCTTCGCCGAGCGGATCTGCGTCTACGATTCGACGACCGTCCCGATCTCTCTGGTCTATCCGGTCTAGCGCACGATCCGATCAGGGCGAGCGGCCGTTCTGGAGGGGCTCTGTCAATGCCTCTTTCCGCTCTCCCGGCGAAGCTCCGGGACAGCGGGAGCCATGCGGTTCAGCCTTGTGGTGTCACGCTCCAGGATCAGGCGCGCTGGTACCAGCCGCGGGTGCGCAGCACGATGCGCACCACCGAGAGCATCACCGGCACCTCGACAAGCACGCCGACGACCGTCGCCAGCGCCGCCCCCGACTGGAAGCCGAACAGCGCGATCGCGGCGGCGACCGCGAGCTCGAAGAAATTGGAGGCGCCGATCAGGGCCGACGGGCAGGCGATGTTGTGCGGCACGCCGAGGGCGCGGTTGAGCCCGTAGGCGATGCCGGCGTTGAGATAGACCTGGATCACGATCGGCACTGCGAGCAAGGCGATGATCAGCGGCTGACGGACGATCTCTTCGCCCTGAAAGCCGAACAGCAGCACCAGCGTCGCCAGCAAGGCGACGAGCGATACCGGATGTAGCTGTCGCAGAGCTCGCGCCAGCCCCGCTTCGCCGCCGCGCGCCAAGAGCGAGCGCCGCCAGAGCTGCGCCGCGATCACCGGCACGACGATGTAAAGGAC
The DNA here is from genome assembly GCA_963716115.1 of uncultured Alphaproteobacteria bacterium. Classification (GTDB taxonomy): domain Bacteria; phylum Pseudomonadota; class Alphaproteobacteria; order ATCC43930; family CGMCC-115725; genus AP-15. The sequence goes on along the minus strand of CAVQSZ010000006.1, from coordinate 174,975 downwards.
GACCGACAGGAACAGCGTCGTCCACGGCACCGCGATCGCGGACAAGCCGAGCAGCAGCCCGACGATCGGGGCGAAGGCGAAGACCATGATCGTGTCGTTGAGCGCGACCTGGGTCAGCGTGAAATTGGGCTCGCCGTCGGTCAGGCTCGACCACACGAACACCATCGCCGTGCAGGGTGCGGCCGCGAGCAGGATCAGCCCGGCGATGTAGCTGGCAATCTGGTCCGCCGGCAGCCACGGGCGGAACAAGGAGCCGATGAAGAGCCAGCCGAGCAGCGCCATGCTGAACGGCTTGACCAGCCAGTTGACGCCGACCGTCACGGCGACGCCGCGCCATTGCTCGGCGACGCGGTGCACGGCGCCGAAATCGACCTTCAAGAGCATCGGCACGATCATCAGCCAGATCAGCGCCGCGACCGGGATGTTGACCTCGGCCACGGTCATCCGGCCGAGCGCGTGGAACGGCTCCGGCGCGAGCCGGCCGAGCACGATCCCGGCGAGGATGCACAGCGCCACCCACAGGGTCAGCCAGCGCTCGAAAATGCCCAGCGCCGGCGACGCGCGCCCGCGGCGGGCCTCGCCAGCCGAGACGGTCACCAGCGGCAGCTACGAAGCGCAGCAGGACGGGGCGCAGCACGCCTCGGCAGCGGCCGAAGCGGTCGCGGGCTTGCGGGCTTCGACCATCGCCGAGGCCACAAAATCCTCGATGCCGCGTCCCGGCGCCCAGGTCGCGATCAGCTCGCGGCTTTCGGTTTTGGCGGCGATGCGGATCTCGGCAAAGCCGGCATCGCGCAGCCATGCTTCGATCTGCGCCGCGGGCGCCGCGCCGGCGACGCAGCCGCAAAGCAGCGCGGGATCGGCGCGCAATTCGGCCGGGAGCGCCCTTGTGTTGACGATGTCGGAAACCGCGATCCGACCGCCGGGCTTCAGCACGCGGAAGGCCTCGCGGAACACCTGCGCCTTGTCGGGGACGAGGTTGATCACGCAATTCGAGATCACGACGTCGGCGGTGTTGTCGGCGATCGGCAGATGCTCCAATTCGCCGAGCCGGAACTCGACATTCGCGGCGCCGATCCTGGCGGCGTTGTCGCGCGCCTTCTTCAGCATCTCGTGGGTCATGTCGACGCCGATCACCCGGCCGGCCGCGCCGACCTGGCGGGCCGCCAGAAAGCAGTCGAAGCCGGCGCCGCTGCCGAGATCGACCACGACCTCGCCCGCCTGCATCTGGGCGATCGCCTGCGGGTTGCCGCAGCCGAGCCCGAGATTGGCGCCATCGGGAACCGAGGCGAGATCGGCTTCGGAATAGCCCATCCGCAGCGCCTTCTCCGGCGCGCCGGTCGAGGGACCACAGCAGGCTGAGGCCGCCGGCTCGCAGCAGGCCGCGCCGTCGGCGGCGGCGGCGATGCCGCCATACCGCGCCCGCACCATCTCCTTGACCTGCGTGTCGTCCATGGTTGCCTCCTTCAGGCCGATATCTTGTCGGGGTGTGCGACCGCCTGCGGGCGGCAGACCGGGGCGCAGCCGGCGCCGCCGCCGCAGCAATTTTCGGTCAGGTAGCCCATCAGCGCGTTCATCGCGGCAAAATCGGTGGCGTAGATCAGCTGGCGGCTCAACCGGCGCTGGGTGATCAGCCCGGCATGGGTCAGCTGCTGCAGGTGAAAGGTCAGCGAGGACGGCTGGAGGCCGAGCGCCTGGGCGATGGTCCCGGCCGAGAGACCGTCGGGCCCGCGCTGCACCAGCAGGCGGAAGACCGCCAGCCGGGTCTCGTGAGAGAGCGCGCCGAGCGCCGCGATCGCCTGTTTCGCCTCCATTTCATCCTCTCATATTCCAACGAAGATCGAAATTACGCGCGGCGGATCGCCTTGTCAACGAGTTTTCGAGGATTATCGAAATATGATCGGGGGGTGCGGCGCTCGCGATCCGGCGCTACATAGGGGGCATACGACAAGACGGAGGTTCCGATGGACGACAAGACCCGCACCGAGCTCGAGGCGGCCACCTTCCGGCGTCTCCTCGCGCATCTGCGCGAGCGCGCCGATGTGCAGAACATCGACCTGATGAACCTGGCCGGGTTCTGCCGCAACTGCCTGTCGAAATGGTACCGGGCCGAGGCCGAGGACCGCGGCCTGGCGCTCTCGGACCCGCAGTCGCGCGAGATCGTCTACGGCATGCCGTACGACGAGTGGCGCAAGAAGCACCAGAAGGAGGCGACGGCCGAGCAGAAGGCCGCCTTCGACGCCGCCCAACACCAGCACTGAGCCAACACCAGCACTGAGAGCGCCAGCACCGAGCGAAAAGGGGGAGCCATGCCCGATGTCGGGGGGATTGCCGGCGAGCGCTTGAAATCCTTTATCGAGCGCATCGAGCGCCTGGAGGACGAAAAGCGCGCGCTCGGCGAGGACATCAAGGAAGTCTATGCCGAGGCCAAGGGGGATGGCTTCGACCCGAAGATCATGCGCCAGATCATTCGGATCCGCAAACGCGACAAGGACGACCTCGACGAGGAGGAGAGCCTCATCGAAGTCTACAAGCGCGCCCTCGGCATGCTGCCGGGAGCCGCCGAGCCGGCCCGCGCCGCGGAATGAGGAAACTGGCGGCCGCGCGCTAGGCCTGCGCTAGGCCGCGCTCTCCATGTCGTCGATGATCCGCCGCGCGGCCGCGGCGGGGTCGTCGCTCTTGACGATCGGACGGCCGACGACAAGGTAGTCGGCGCCGGCGGCGATCGCCTGCGCCGGGGTGCCGGCGCGCTTGTGGTCGTCGGCGGACGCGCCGGCGAGCCTGACGCCGGGGGTCGCGACCAGCAGGCTCTGCGCCCCGGCGAGCCGCCGGATCTCGTTGGGGTTGTCGTGCGGGGCGGCGATGATCCCGTCGCAGCCGCAGGCGACCGCGCGCTCGACCCGCAGCCGGATCAGCTCGTCGACGCCGCAGAGATAGCCGAGCTGGCGCAGCCCGTCCTCGTCGAGGCTGGTCAGCGCCGTGATCGCGATGACCTTCAGCGGCGAATTGCCCCGGCCCTCGACCGCGGCCTTCATGATCTCGCCGTCGCCGTGGACGGTGACAAAGCTGACGCCGCGCTCGGCCGCGCGGGCGACCCCCTGCTTGACCGTCTCGCCGATGTCGAACATCTTGGCGTCGAGAAAGACCTTCTTGTCACGCTTCAGCAAATCGTCGATCAGGCCGTCGAAGCCGGCGGCGAAGGCCAGCCACAGCCCGACCTTGAAGAACGAGATCACCCCGTCCAGCCGCGCGGCGAGCGCGCGGGCTTCGCCGATCGTCGGCACGTCGAGCGCCACGATCAGGCGATCTTCGATATTTCGCGGAACATCGCGGGGAAGGGACATCGACGCCGCCGCCTGGTGCTGCCATCATCGGCGAAGGTAGCCCCGGAGGACGGCAATGGCCAAGCAGCAGATCGTGTCGCCGCGGCTGCGGCAGCCGAGCGGGCATTTTTCCCATGCGACCGCGATCGAGGCGCGCGGCCGGCTGGTCTTCATCTCCGGCATGACCTCGCGCCGGCCGGACGGCTCGATCGCCGGGATGGGCGACATCGAGGCGCAAACCCGCCAAGTGTGCGAGAACATCAAGGCGGCGGTCGAGGCCGCCGGCGGTCGCATGGACGACATCTGCCGGGTCGATGTCTACATCCGTAACATGGAGCATTTCGACGCCATCCATCGGGTCCGGCGCGAATACTTCAACGAGCCGCTGCCGGCCTCCACCATGGTCGAGGTCGTGAAGATGACCTCGCCCGACTACCTGATCGAGATCAGCGCCATCGCGGTGATCCCCGACGGTTGTTGAAACGCGGGGGTAGCGCATTGCCGATGGCGTCCAACACCGGAAATTGATAATTTCCGCGGTCGCATCGCGAATCGGGGAGGCGGCCGATGAAGGGCGACCGGGTGACTGCCGCGGTCATTGTCGTGGTCGCGGTCCTGCTGATCGGCGCGATCTTCGGCCTCAGATATTCCCTCGCGGGGGTGTCGAGCGAGATCGGGCTGCCGGTGCTGGCGATCGCCGGGGTGGTGCTGCTGCTGGCGACCTTGGCGCTGGTGTCGGTCGCCTTCTCGGTCTTCGGGCTCGACGACAAGACCCAGGCGCTGGCCCTGCCGGAAGGCTCGATCCGGGCCGTGATCGCGCTCTCGCTGATCGTCCTGTTCGCGGTCCTGACCGTCTATCTTTACGGCAGCCTGGCCAATGCCCGGGTCAATTCGGTCTCCGGGCTGACGCAGCGGCAAACCGCGGATTTCGTCGCCAGCCTGCCCAAGGATCAGATCGTCGCCGTCTCGCCGGCGGGCGGCGACGGCCCGTTCACCATCTATTTCCACGACCGCAACCCGGCCAGCGACGATTTCGCCAAGCAGCTCCTGGTCTTGATCGGGACCCTGGTGACCTCGGTCGCGAGCTTTTATTTCGGCGCGAGGGCGGTCGAAGCGAGACTGCCCGTCGGGGCCGCGCCGGGAGCGCCGCCGGCAATCCGCGGCGTGGCCCCGACGAGCCTGGCGCGCGGCGGCGGCGCCCCGCTCGATCTCGAAATCGCCGGCGATCGGCTCGACCTCGTAAAGGAGGTCAAGATCGCCTCGGGGTCGAGCCAGATCATGGCCCGCGACGTGGTCTCCAACGCCAGCATGATCAGATGCAGGCTGCTGCTCGCAGCCGATGTCCCGACCGGCCGGTGGGACGTGGTCGTCACCGACGGCCTCGGCAGAAGCGCGAGCCTGCCCCAGGCGCTGATGGTCACTTAGCCAGTGGATGGCGCCTGACGGGTGTGACCCAACCACCGACCATACCGGCGAAGGCCGGTACCCATGGCAAGGATGGGTCCCGGCCTTCGCCGGGAAGGCAAGAACGGAATCAAGTGTCGGGCTCCTACCACTAGGGCTTCGGCCGCCGCGCCCGGGCCTGGCTCACCAGGCGCCGCCAGCCGACCGCGAACGCCAGCACCGCGAGCGCGCCGATAATCAGCAGCAGCGGGAGCCGGCTCGACGATTGCTGGTCGCCGCCGACCCGGATCATGACCCGCGCCACCTCGTCGGCGTTGCGCGCCTCGGCGCTCCACATCCCGTCCCGATCGGCGCCGAAGACGAACTTGCCCGCGGCGTCGGTGCGCCCGGTCGCCGCCGCCTTGCCCGGCTCGCCGGGGGCGAAGACGCGCACCTCGGCGTTCGCCATCGGCTTGCCGTCGGGGGTGGCGAACTGGGCCGTGACCTCGTGCTTCGTGAAGAGGTCGAAGGCCAGGGCCGGCGGCCCGGCGAGCAGCAGGAGGGCGAGCGCCGCCGCCGCGATTCGCTGAGGCCACAATGCAGTCATCGAGCCACGATAGCGCGGTTCGGCGCATCCGCCATCGCAATCCCGAGCCGGCTTGCCGGGATCGGCCGCGGCGTGCCACAAGCGGCGCCGGGAGGGGCGATGCCGGATTTCGCGATCGAGCGGCGCTGCAAGGGGCTCGTGTGCGGCGTCGACGAGGCCGGGCGGGGGCCGCTCGCCGGGCCGGTGGTCGCCGCCGCGGTGATCCTCGACGCGCGGCGGTTGCCCAAGGCGCTGCGCGACGGCCTCGACGACTCGAAAGCATTGTCGGCGCAGCAGCGCGAGGCGTGCTGGCGGGTTCTGTGGCGCTGCGTCGACCGCGGCGGCGCGCGCATCGGGGTCGGCGCGGCGAGCGCGCGCGAGATCGACCGCATCAACATCCTGCGCGCGGCCTTGCTGGCGATGGCGCGCGCGGTCGCCGGGCTCGGGGTCCGCCCCGATGTCGCGCTGGTCGACGGGACCATCGCGCCGCCCGTCGGCTGCGCGGTGCAGACCGTCGTCAAGGGTGACGCGCTGAGCTTTTCGATCGCCGCGGCCTCGATCGTCGCCAAGGTGACCCGCGACCGGATCATGCGCGATCTGGCGCCGCGCTATCCGGGGTACGGCTGGGAGACCAATGTCGGCTACGCGACGCGCGAGCACGGCGCGGCGATCGACCGGCTCGGCGTGACGCCGCATCACCGCCGCTCGTTCGCGCCGGTCAGGCTCGCCGTCGCCGGCGGGCTGCCGCTGCTCGCGGCGCTTGCGGCGAGCCCGTCCGTAAGGCTTGGCCGCCAGCGCCGAGATCGCGTGGCGGGCGACTTTCTTCATCAGGGTCGGCAGCGCGTGCTCGCCGAGCCGATCGACCGGGCACCAGATCCCCTCCGCGGCGCCGGTCGCCGCGACGATCGCGAGCTCCAGCCGGAAATGGGTAAAGCCGTGCCGCACCGTCCCCGGCAGCGCCGCCCATTCGGCGGCGGCCGGAGCGGCCAGAACCGCCTCGGCCATGGTCCAGGGCTCGGCCCGCCACGGGGTCGACGGGATTTCGACCATGCCGCCGAGCAGCCCCTTCTCCGGGCGGCGGCGCAGCAGCACCGCGCCGTCGGCGCGGACGAGCCAAAAGGCGACGCCCCGGCGCTCCGGCCGCTCCGGCTGCGCGGCGCGCGCCGGCAGCGCTTCGGCGAGGCCCGAGGCCAGGGCGGCGCAGCAATCGCGCCACGGGCACAGCACGCAGCGCGGCCGGCGCGGGGTGCAGATCGTCGCCCCGAGATCCATCATCGCCTGCGCGAAATCGCCCGCCCGAAGCGGCGGGACCAGCGCCGCGGCGAGCGCCTCGAGGCGCGGCTTCGCCGCCGGCAAGGGCTCGCGCACCGCATGCAGGCGGGCGACCACGCGCTCGACATTGCCGTCGACCGCCGCCTCGCGCCGGTCGAAGGCGATCGCGGCGATCGCCGCCGCGGTGTAGCCGCCGATCCCGGGCAACGCCCGCAGCCGGGCGATGTCGTCGGGAAAGACGCCGCCATGGCGCTCGGCCACGGCGCGGGCGCAGGCGTGCAGGTTGCGGGCGCGCGCGTAATAGCCGAGCCCCTGCCAGAGCCGCAGGACATCGTCGAGGGAGGCGGCGGCGAGCGCCGAAACCTCGGGCCAGCGCGCCACGAATTGGTCAAAATACGGGCCCACCGTCGCTACCGTCGTCTGCTGCAGCATGATCTCGCTGAGCCACACGCGGTAGGGGTCGGGACGCGAGCCGGGCGGCGCGCGCCAGGGGAGATCGCGGCGATGGCGGTCGTACCATGCCAGCAGCGCCGCCGGATCGGGTGCGGCGGGCGCGGAATTGGGTTCGGATCGGATCGATGCCATGGCGGCGAATCGGCAGCGCGACACCTTTAAAGCAGCCCCCAATCTAGCCGGCGCGGCCGCCGGAAGCGAGCGGCGGCAGGGCTTCCGCGCGGTCGGCGTCGCCGCCTCCAGGCTTGCCGCGCCCGTCGTCGCCAGGCGCGGCGGCGGGATCCTGATCCGCCTCAAGTCGGAGTGGACGGCGATCGTCGGCAACGGCTGGGCCGCCGTGGCCTGGCCCACAGCGCTCGGCCGCGACGGCGTCCTGAAGCTGCGCACCGCGCCGGCGGCGGCGCTCGAGCTGCAGCACCGCGCGCCGCTCCTGATCGAGCGCATCAACCTTTATTTCGGCCGCCCCGTCGTCACCCGCCTGACCCAGGTGCAGGGACCCCTGCCGCTCCCGGCCGCCCCGGCCGCCCCGCCGCCGCCGACGCTCACCGCCGGCGAGGCCGCGGCGCTCGAGGCGCGGCTCTCCGGCATCGCCGACCCCGAGCTGCGGGCGGTTCTTGCCCGGCTCGGCCGCGCGGTCATCGGGGCCCGCCGCTGAGCCGCCGCCCCGGGTATTGCGCGCTGTCGCCGAACCGGCTAGCTTCAACATGTTGTATCAAGGAACCTCGAGATGCGGAAAATCTGGTTTGCGCTCGTTGGCGTTTATGGCCTCGTCCTGGCGGTTCCGGCGGCGTCCGCCGCCGATGCGCCAACCGCCGATTCGCGCGCCCTGCTCGATGTCACCAAGGACGACCGCATCCTCGGCAATGCCGACGCGCCGATCACGATCATCGAATACGCCTCGCTGACCTGCCCGCATTGCGCGCATTTCGCCAACGAGGTGCTGCCCGAGCTGAAGAAGAAATGGATCGACACCGGCAAGGTCAGGCTGGTGCTGCGCGACTATCCGCTCGACCAGCCGGCGCTGGGGGCGGCGATGGTCGCGCGCTGCGCCGCGCCCGACCGGTTCTATGCCTTTATCGACACCTTCTTCGCCGCCCAGGACAAATGGGTGATGTCGCGCGATTACGTGGAGGCGCTGGCGCGGCTCGCCCGCCTCGGCGGCATGAGCCAGGAGGATTTCGACGCCTGCCTGAAGAACACCGCGCTCGAAAACAAGATCGTCGAGGGAAGGCTCGTCGCCACCAAGGAGCTCGACGTCAACGCCACGCCGACCTTCTTCATCAATGGCGCCAAGTTCGCCGGCGCCCCGACGATCGAGGAGTTCGACAAGCAGTTGACCGCCCTCGCGCCGAAATCCTGACCTGAGATGAAGCGCGCCGTTTCAGTCGGATGCCGTCGCCCCCGCGCAAGCGGGGAAACCGCACCTGCCTCCGTGGATGGCCGGAACAAGTCCACAGCTGTCCGGTTCGCGAGATTGTGTTGTGGGACAGGGCCGCGAAACAACCTGAAATCCCCTCGGCCGGGCTCGACCCGGCCGTCCACGCCTTCCTTCGCCGCGGCCGCTGCAAGGACGTGGATGCCCGGATCAAGTCCGGGCAAGGGGTATCTCTGGTTATATCGTATAGCATTTTGTACGCGTGTGCGTTGTGCCGACGACTCAGCCGGACAACCGTGGAATAAGTCCGGCCATGACCCGGACAGCTCTGCGCTTTCGCAGGAATGACGAGCGAGCCCCTGAAATTGTCCGATCGCGTTTAGGCCGGGAACGGACGGAGGGCGATGCAGGTCGAGCGGCTTCGCCTCCTCGGGTTCAAATCCTTCGTCGACGGCGCCGAGCTGCCGATCGAGCCCGGCCTGACCGGGATCGTCGGCCCGAACGGCTGCGGCAAGTCCAACCTCGCCGAGGCGCTGCGCTGGGTCATGGGCGAGACCTCGGCGCGGCGCCTGCGCGGCGGCGCCATGGACGATGTGATCTTCGCCGGGGCCGCCGGGCGGCCGGCGCGCAACCTCGCCGAGGTGGCGCTGACCTTCGACAACAGCGCCCGCGACGCGCCCTTCGCCGGCAACGGCCGCGACCGGATCGAAATCGTCCGCCGCATCGAGCGCGGCGGCGGCTCGGCTTATCGGATCAACGGTCGCGAGGCGCGGGCGCGCGACGTGCAGCTGCTGTTCGCCGACGCCGCTTCCGGCGCCGGGTCCGGGGCGCTGATCAGCCAGGGCCGGATCGGCGCGCTGATCGAGGCCAAGCCGGCCGACCGCCGCCTCCTCCTCGAAGGCGCGGCCGGCACCGCCGGCCTGCTGGCGCGCCGCCGCGAGACCGAGCAGCGGCTCGAAGCGGCGGCGGCCAATTTGTTGCGGCTCGACGACGTGATCGCGACGATCGACGCGCAATTCGAGGCCTTGAAGAAGCAGGCGCGGCAGGCGCAGCGATACCGCCGCCTCGGCGAGCATATCCGCCGGGCCGAAGCGCTGTTGTTTCACGCCCGCCGGACCGCCGCCGTCGCCGAGGCCGAGCGCGGCGCCGGCGAGCTGCGCGCGGCGGAGCGGGCCGTCGCCGGGCTGACCGAGCGCGCGCTCTGCGAGCGCCGGCGGCGCGAGGCGGCCGAGGCGGCGCTGCCGCAATTGCGGCGCGGCGACGCCGAGGCGGCCGCCGGGCTGCAACGGCTGACCCAGGCCCGCGACGGGCTCGAAGAGGAATTGCGGCGCGTGCTCGCGGAGCGCGACGAAGCGGAGCGCCGGCTGGTCCACCTCGCCGCCGACCTCGGGCGCGAGGACGAGCTCCTGGCCGACGCCGCGGCGGCGCTCGCCGGGCTCGCGCAGGAACGCCGGGCGCTCGACCGGGCCGACGCCGAGGACGGGCCGGCGCGCGAGGCCGCCGCCGCGGCGCTGCAAGCGGCCTCGGCGGGTCTCGCCGAGGCGGAAGCGGCATTGCAGCGCGCGACCGAAGCCGCCGCCGCCGCCGAGGCGGGCCGGACCGCGCTCGCCGGGCGGCGCCGCGACCTCGACGAGCATCGCGCCCGGCTGCGCGCGCGCCGGGCGCAGGCCGAGCGGGAGCGCGCGACCCTGGCCGCCGCCGAGGCTCCGACCGCGGCGGCGGCCGCGGCGGCGGCCGGCGCGCTCGACGCGGCGGCGCGCGAGGCGGAGCAAAGCCGCGCCGCGGTCGAGGCCGCCGAGCGGCGGCTCGCGGCGCGCCGGGCGCAGGAGGCCGCCGCGCTCGACACGAGGCGCGAGGTCGATACCGCGCTCGCCCGCCTCGGCGCCGAAGCCGCGGCCCTGGAGGCGCTGCTCGCGCCGCCGCCGGACGCCGAGCCCGGCGAGCCGGTCTGGTCGGCGGTGCAGGTCGCCGCCGGCTTCGAGGCGGCGGTCGGGGCGGCCTTTGCGGACGAGCTGTCGGCGCCGCTGACCGGCGGCGCGGGGCCTTCCGCCGCCGGCTTCTGGAGGGACCTGCCGGCGCTCGAGAACCCGGCGCCACTGCCGGCCGCCGCCCGCCCGTTGGCCGAGGCGATGACGGCGCCGTCCGCTCTCGGCCGCCGCCTCGCGCTCACCGGCTGGGTCGAGGACGAGGCGGCCGGGCGGGAATTGCAGCCGTATCTGGGGCCCGGCCAGCGGCTCGTCGACCGCGCCGGCCGATTATGGCGCTGGGACGGCTTCACCCGCATTGCGCCGCGCCCGTCGCCGGCCGCCCACCTCTTCCGCCACAAGAACCGTCTCGCCGTTCTCGCCGAGGAGATCGCGAGCCGCGAAGCCGACAGCCGGGCTGCCGCCGCAGCGGCCGCGGCGGCGCGCGGCTTGCGCGAGCAGGCCGCCGAAGCCGACCGCCTCGCCCGCGCGCGGCGGCGCGAGGCGGAGGCGGAGCTGGCCCGCGCCCGCGACGCCGACGCCGCTCTCGCGCGCCGGATGCTGACGGCGCAAACGCAGCTCGCCGCGGCGGTCGATGCGATCGGGAAGCTGACCGCCGACCTCGCCGAGCTCGACGATCGCGCCGGCCGCGTGGAGCGGGAGCTCGGGCGGTTGCCGCAGGCGGCGGGGACAAAGGCGGCGCTCGAAGAGGCGCGCGGGTCGGCCGGCGCGGCCCGCCGGCGCGAGGCGGCGGCGCTGGCGGCGGCCGAGCGGCTGAGCCGCGCCGCCACGGAGCGCCGGCAGCGCGCGGCGGCGATCGACCGCGACGAGGGCTCCTGGCGGCAGCGATCCGAGCGCTCGACGGCGCAGCGCGCGGCGCTGATCGCCAGGCGCGGCGCGGCCGAGGCAGGCAATCGCCGAGCTTGCCGCCCGCCCGGCGGCGATCGCCGCGCAGAGCGAAACCCTCGCCGCCGATATCGCGCAGGCTGCCGCCGCCGCGCGCCGCGCCGCCGATGCGCTGGCGCTGGGGGAGACGCGGCTGCGCGCCGCGGCTGACAGCGCCCGCGCGGCCGAGACGGCGCTGGCCGAGGCTCGCGAGGGGCGCGCCCGGCTCGAGGCGCGGCGCGACAGCGCGGCCGACGCGCTGGCCCGGCTCGAGCGCGAGATCGGCGAGCGCCTCGCGTCGCCGCCCGAGGCGCTGGCCGGGCTCGCCGGCCTTGCCGAGGGCGAGGCGCCGCCCGACGCGGCCGAGACGGCGGCGCGGCTCGCCCGGCTCGCCCGCGAGCGCGACGGCGTCGGCCCGGTCAATCTGATGGCCGAGCGCGAGGCCGCCGACGCCGAAGCGCGGCTTGGCGGCCTGCGGCGAGAGCGCGCCGAGCTGACCGAGGCGATCGCGCGGCTGCGCCGCGGCGCAGCCGCATTGAACGAGGAAGGCCGGCAGCGTCTCGCCGCGGCCTTCGAGCGGGTCAACGGCCATTTCGCCCGGCTGTTCGCGCGGCTGTTCGGCGGCGGCAAGGCGCAGCTGGCCCTGGTCGACGACCCGGACCCGCTGGTCGCCGGGCTCGAGATCATGGCGAGCCCGCCCGGCAAGCGGCTGCAGGCGCTGTCGCTGCTGTCGGGCGGCGAGCAGGCGCTGACCGCGCTGGCGCTGACCTTCGCGGTGTTTCTGACCAACCCGGCCCCGGTCTGCGTCCTCGACGAGGTCGACGCCCCGCTCGACGACGCCAATGTCGACCGCTTCTGCCGGCTGGTCGCCGAGATCGCCGACAGCGCCGGCACCCGCTTTCTGGTGATCACCCATCACCGCATCACGATGGCGCGGGTCGACCGCCTGTTTGGCGTGACGATGGCCGAGCGCGGCGTCTCGCAGCTGGTCTCGGTCGATTTCGGCCGCGCCGCGGCGCTGCGGCAAACCGGCTGAGGCGCGTTGACAGGCCTCGGGCGCGCCACTATGGTGCGCCGCGTTTTGGCCACAATACGGCTGGGACGGGTATCGGATGCCTGCGCTTTCCTGAATGAGTGAGGAACGGCCGCCGGACCCCCTGGCGCGACTTGGCGACAGGATCGACAAGGCGCGACGGGCGCGGCTCCAGGAGGGTGAGGATGGGCGCGGCGGGCCCCCGCGGGGGGCGTTGGGCTTCGGACTGCGGATCGCGACCGAGCTCGTCGCCGCGCTGTGCGTCGGCGGCGCGTTCGGGTGGCTTTCCTTCCGGTTCCTGGCGGCGCCATGGGGGGTCATTGGCCTGATCGTCTTTTTCTTTCTCGGGATCGCGGCGGGCATGATCAACGTCTTCCGCGCCGCCAAAGGCGTGGGCTACGGCTACCCGCCGGCCGGCGATCGCGGTCCCGATCGCAAATGAGGCGGGTACCTGACGTTAGGCGAGGAAAACATTGGCGGCTGAGCATTCACCCCTGGACCAGTTCACGATCGAGCGGCTGATCCCGCTCCATATCGGCTCGGTCGACATCTCGTACACCAACTCGGCGCTGATGATGACGATCGCGGTGGCGCTGACGACGGTGCTGCTGGTCGGGGCCACGGCGCGCTCGGCGCTCGTCCCGGGCCGAATGCAATCGGTCGTCGAGCTGCTCTACGAGTTCGTCGCCGGGATGGTGCGCGAGAATGTCGGCGACGAGGGCCGCAAATACTTTCCGCTCGTCTTCACGATCTTCATGTTCATCCTGTTCGGCAATCTTCTTGGGCTGATCCCGTACAGCTTCAACTTCACCGGCCAGATCATCGTCACCTTCGCGCTGGCGCTGTTCGTGTTCGCGACCGTGACGGTCATCGCCTTCATCCGCCACGGCATTCGCTTCTTCACCTTTTTCTTTCCACCGGGCGCGCCCGTCGTCATGGCCCCGCTCCTGGTGCCGATCGAGATCATCTCCTACCTGACCCGGCCGGTCAGCCTCAGCCTGCGGCTCTTCGCCAACATGCTGGCCGGGCACACGATGATCGCGGTCTTCGCCGGCTTCACCGTGGCGCTGGGCCTGTTCGGCTTTCTGCCGCTGACCTTCAACGTCGCGCTGATCGCGCTCGAAGTCGTGATCAACATCCTGCAGGCCTATGTGTTCGCGATCCTGACCTGCCTCTATCTGAGCGACGCGATCCACCTGCACTGACCGGCCAGCCTGGCCCCTGCCCCCTCTCTCCCGGAAAGGACGCATACGATGGACCCAACCTCCGCCAAGATGATCGGCGCCGGCCTCGCGGCAATCGCGCTGGCCGGCGTCGGCGTCGGCATCGGCAATGTCTTCAGCGCCCTGGTGACCTCGATCGCGCGCAACCCGGCGGCGCGCGACCAGGTCTTCGGCATCGGCATGCTGGGCTTCGCGCTGACCGAGGCGGTGGCGTTCTACGCGCTGATCATCTCGCTGCTGCTGCTGTTCGTGCTCTGATCGCGGGCGGACCGCCGCAATGCCGCAGCTCGATTTTGCGACCTTTGCGCCGCAGCTGTTCTGGCTGGCGGTCACTTTCCTCGTCCTGCTGATCCTGATGCGGACGGTGGCGCTGCCGCGGGTGGGCGCGGCGATCGAGGCGCGGCGCCGGCGCCTCGACGACGATCTCGCCAACGCGGCGCGGATCAAGGCCGAGGCCGACCAGGTGCTGGCCGCTTACGAGAAATCGCTGGCCGATGCGCGCGCGCAGGCGCAGGCGACGATGAAGGAGACCTCGGACCGGCTCGCCGCCGAGGCGGCCGAGCGGCAGCGCCAGCTCGGCCTGTCGCTCGCCGCGCACACCGCGGCGGCCGAGCGGCAGATCGTCATCGCGAAAGAGCGCGCGGTCGCCGACATCCGCGGCATCGCCGCCGAGGCCGCCGCCTCGGTCGCGGCCAAGCTGATCGGGTCCGCCGTCGACCGGCGCCGCGTCGAGGCGGCGGTCGAGGGCGCAATGGCGCAGCGGGGGGCCTGATGGGGCATCTCTTCGCCGACCCGGAATTCTGGATCCTCGTCGCCTTTGCGCTGTTTGTCGCGCTGATTTGGATCCCCGCCCGGCGGATGCTGGTCGGCGGGCTCGACAGCCGCGCCGCGCGCATCCGCGACGAGCTGGAGCAGGCGCGGGGCCTGCGCGAGGAAGCGCAGCGCGCGCTCGCCATGTACCAGGCAAAGGAGCGCGAGGCCGCGGCCGAGGCGGCGCAGATCGTCGCCCACGCCAAGGCGGAAGCCGAGCGCATCGCGGCGCAGTCGGCGCGCGACCTCGAGGAATCCCTGCAGCGGCGCCGGCGCCTCGCCGAGGAGCGGATCGCGCAGGAGGAGGCCAAGGCGCTCGCGGAGATCCGGGCGGCCGCCGTCGATGTCGCGATCGCCGCCGCCAGCCACGTGATCCGATCGGAGCTCGACGAGAAGCGCGGCGCGGCGCTGATCGATCAGGCCATCGCCGCGCTGCCGCGCCAGCTGCAATAGCCGGGGCCGCGCCGGCTGCAATAGCCGCGCCGGCTCACAGCCGGGACAGCGCCTCGTCCTTGAAGCGGCGCATCGCGGCGAGCGAGGCGTCGGCGTCGGGGCGCTCGAAATCGATGTCGATCGCGGCGACGCCGAGGTCGCGCAATCTCTTCAAATCATCGACGATGTCGGCGGCGCCGCCGGAAAAGAGCCGGCGCTCGCCGTCCGAAGCCTGGTCCGGCACCGCCGCGCCATAGCGCTTGACGCGATAGGTCAGGGCCACGCTCGCCGGGTCGCGCCCGGCCTCGGCGGTCAGCCGGCGCAGCCGCGCGACGCCGGCGCGGTAGCGCGGCAGGCTGTCGAGCAGATGCCGGTTGTTGCTGCCGATCGGGTACCAGGCGTCGCCGAGGCGCGCGGCGCGGCGCAAGGCCGGCCCGCTTTCGCCGCCGATCCAGATCGGCGGGTGCGGCTTCTGCGTCGGCTTGGGCTCGAAATGGATGTCGCTGAACCTGACCCAGCGGCCGGCGAAGCGCGGCGCGGGCTCGGTCCACAAGGCGCGGAAGGCGGCGATGTATTCATCGGTCACCGCACCCCGCGCCGCGAACGGGGTCACCGCCACGGCGTCGAATTCCGCCTCCAGCCAGCCGGCCCCGATCCCGACGACGAGCCGCCCGCCCGACAGCGCGTCGAGCGTCGCCAGCATCTTGGCGGCGAGCACCGCCGGCCGGTACGGCGCGACCATGACCGCCAGCACCAGCCGGATTCGCGCGGTCTGGGCCGCGATGTAGGCCGCCGCGGTCAGCTGCTCGTGCCGCCGCTCGGGCCCGGTGGAGAGGAACTCGCCGCTTTCGGAATAGGGGTAGCCCGGAGACTTGACGTTGGGCAGCGCCAGGTGGTCGGTCAGGGTCAGATAGTCGTAGCCCAGCGCCTCGCCTTCCCGCGCGATCCGCGTCAGTGTTTCCGGCGCCGACATCGGGCCGCTGTTCGGCAGGTTGAAGCCGATCTGCATTGCTTTCTCCTCGCGCGGAATGGCGCGCTACGATAGCCGCCAGGCATGCCGCCGCACTATCGGCTTGGCGTCGCCGGCTGGGATGATAGAGTTCAGTCCGCTGCAAGGTTCGGGAGGCCCGCCATGCCCGTCACGCCGACCTACCCCGGCGTCTATATCGAAGAGATACCGAGCGGCGTCCATACGATCACCGGCGTCGCCACTTCGATCGCGGCCTTTGTCGGCGCCTTCGATCGTGGGCCGCTCGACGCCGCGCTGCAGCTGTTGAGCATGTCGGATTTCCAGCGCGAATACGGCGGGCTCGACCGCAACAGCGAGACGAGCTACGCGGTGCAGCAGTTCTTCAACAATGGCGGCCAGCAATGCTGGGTCGTGCGCGTCGCCGATACGGCCGACGCCGCAACCCCGGCGGCGCCGGCGGCGGCGGCCCTCAACGACGCGCCGATGGGCGGCGGCGCGACCGTGCTGAGCGTCGGCGCGGGCCGTCTGGTCAACGGCGTGGCGAGGGTCGACGCCGGGGCCTGGGGCAACGATCTGCGGGTCGAGATCGATTACGCCACGGCCGACCCGACGAGCCTGTTCAACCTGACGGTCAGCGAGGTCAGCGTCGACGGCGACCGCACCACCGTGGTTCAGGCCGAGACCTACCGCAATCTGTCGATGACCCCCAACACCCCCAATTATGCGCTCGACGTCGTCAATCAGGGCTCGCGGCTGATCCAGCTCGCAATGGTCGGCGCCGGGCGGCCGGCGCCGACCGGGACGCTCGGCAGCGCCTTGCCGGCATCCCCCGCGATCGCCGGCTTCCCGAACGACGGCGACGCTCTCGATGTCGGGATCGGGCTTGTTGCGGTCGACGGCGCGATCGACTACGGGGGCGGCGGCAAGCCCGTCGGCGTCACCTACGCGCAGTTCCGCCCGATCCTCGAAGCCGCGATTCGTGCGGCTGCCGCCGGCTCCTCGGTGGCGGACCGCTTCAAGCCATTGTTGGCGAATGCCGCGGTTACGTTGATCGGGGCCGGCACGGCGGCCGATCCGCACCGTTATTCGGTCCTGGCGGGGGCCAATCCCAGCCCCTCGGGCGCCCCGGTCCTGCTGACCCTGAGCGGCCCCGCCGCCGCGGCCAATGCGGTGGAGCTCGTGGTTCCGGCGACGCCGACCGGGACCGTCGGCAATGCGCTGCCGACAGCGCCGGTCGACGCCGATTTTCCCAATCAGGGCGATGCCCTGCATATCGACATCGGGCTCGTCGCGGTCGCCGGCGGGATTTCCTACGGCCCCGGCGGCAAGCCCGCGAGCCTCACCTTCTCCCAGTTCCGCCCGATCCTCGAGGCCGCGATCCGCGCCGCCGCGGCCGACCCCTCGGTGCCGAACGGATTGAAGCCGCTGCTGTCGAACGCCACGGTTGATCTGATCGGCTCGGGCGCGGCGGCCAACCCGGCGCGCTATTATGTCCGGGTCGGGCGCAACGCCCGCCCGTTCGACCCTGCGGTCGCGATCACGCTCGGCAACACCGCCGCCGCGGCGGCGAACGTGCTGCTGAACGTCGCGGCCAATGTCGCGCAGGTTGCGCTCGGCGGCGGCTCGGACGGCCCGGCGCCGGCGGCCGGGACCAGCTTTCGCCCGGTGCCGGAGCATTTCTTTGTCGGCGCGATCGCCGCGAAGACCGGGATGTACGCGCTGGAGGATGTCGACCTGTTCAACATCCTGTGCATCCCGGAGGCGGCGACGATGGCGGCGGCCGACCTGCAGGCGCTCTACACCGAGGCCGAGACCTATGTCGAAGGCCGCCGCGCGATGCTGATCGTCGACATCCCGCCGGCGGTGACCCGGCTCGACCTGATGCAGACCTGGATCGCCGACAACGACAGCCTGCGCCACCCCAACGCCGCGGTCTATTTCCCGCGCACCAACATCCCCGACCCGCTGAACCTGAACCGGCCGCGCTCGATCGGCGCCAGCGGCACGATCGCCGGGCTCTATGCCCGCACCGACACGCAGCGCGGGGTGTGGAAGGCGCCGGCCGGGACCGAGGCGGCGCTGCGCAATGTCGCCAGCCTCGGCTACCTGTTGACCGATCTCGAAAACGGCGCGCTGAACCCGATCGGGGTCAACTGCCTGCGCAACTTCCCGGTCTACAGCAACATCTGCTGGGGCGCGCGCACCCTCGAAGGCGCCGATGCGCTGGCCTCGGAATGGAAGTACGTGCCGGTGCGGCGGCTCACGCTCTACCTCGAGGAGAGCCTCTTCCGCGGCACCAAATGGGTGGTCTTCGAGCCCAACGACGAGCCGCTCTGGGCGCAGATCCGGTTGAACGTCGGCTCGTTCATGCAGGATCTGTTCCGCAAGGGGGCGTTTCAGGGGACCACCCCCGGCGCCGCCTATTTCGTCAAATGCGATGGCGAGACGACGACGCAGCAGGACATCGACAACGGCGTCGTCAACATCCAGGTCGGGTTTGCGCCGTTGAAGCCCGCCGAATTCGTCATCCTGCAAATCCAGCAGATCGCCCCCGGCGCGACCGTGTGAGGAACCATGGCCGAGTTCACCGTCAATCCTCGCCGCTTCGACCCGTACAAGAACTTCAAGTTCCGCGTCAAATGGGACGGCCGCTATGTCGCCGGCGTCAGCAAGGTCTCGGCGCTGAAGCGCACGACCGAGGTCGTCGAGCACCGCGAGGGCGGCGACCCCTCCACGGGGCGCAAATCGCCGGGCCGGACGAAATACGACCCGGTCACGATCGAGCGCGGCGTGACCCACGACCTCGCCTTCGAGCAATGGGCGAACAAGGTGTGGAATTTCGGGGCCGGGGCGGGGTCGGAGGCCTCGCTCGCCGATTTTCGCAAGGATGTGATCATCGACGTCTTCAACGAGGCCGGCCAGAAGGTCATCTCGTACAACGTCTACCGCTGCTGGGTATCGGAGTATCAGGCGCTGCCCGACCTCGACGCCAACGCCAACGCGGTGGCGATCCAGCACATCAAGCTCGAAAACGAGGGCTGGGACCGCGACCTCGCGGTGGCCGAGCCGGTCGAGCCGACCTTCACCGCGCCGCCGGGCTGACGGCCGGGCGGCGGGCGGTGCGAGGGGCCGTGCCCGGCGAGCGCCGCATTCTGCTGGCGAACGGGCTGTGGCGGGACGGCGCGCACCACGACCGGGCGGTGGTGCGGCCGATGACCGGCGCCGATGAAATCCTTTGGGCGGAGGCCGAGCCGTGGCCGGCGATGCAGGCGACGGCTCTGCTCGCCGCAACGGTCGAGGCGATCGGGGCGATTGCGCCGGTGCCGCGCGCGCATGTGCTGAGCCTGTCGATCGGCGACCGCGAGCGGCTGCTGCTGGCGCTTTACGCGCTGTCGTTCGGCTCGCGGCCGGACGCCGTCGTCGATTGCGGCGCATGCGGGCAGACGATCGAGCTGCCGCTCGACCTCGACGCGATGCTCGAGGCGCCGGTCGCCACCGCGCGCGCGCCCGAGCATTCGATCAGGGCGGGCTCGCTGCTGCTGCGGTATCGGGCGCCCGACGGGGCCGACCATGAGCGCGCCGCCCGCCTCGCCGCGACCGGCCCGGATCGCGCCGCCGCCGCCTTGCGCAACGCCTGCGTGATCGCGATCGATGGCGGCGCGGCCGGCGTCGAGAAGCTCGACGCCGTGCTGGAGGACGCGTTGCGCCGTCTCGACCCGGCGGCCGAAACCATCGTCGCGGCGAATTGCCCGAGTTGCGGCGCGGGCGTGCGCGGCGCGCTCGACGCGCTGGCCCTGATCGCCGGGCGGCTGGGCCAGCCGGGCGGCGTTCTCGTCGATGTCGATCGTCTGGCCCGCGCCTATCACTGGAGCGAAGCGGCGATATTGGCGCTGCCGACGGCGCGCCGGCAGCGCTATCTGGCGCTGCTCGACCGCGCGGAGGCGGCATGACCGGGCTCTTCGAGGGACTGGCGCGGCGCGGCGCCGGGCTCGCGCCCGAGCCCGGCGCAGCGCTGATCGGCTTGCGCCCGCGCGCCCGCTTCGAGCCGATCGCGGGCCTCCCCGAGGCTGAGGGCGGCGGCGCCGTCGCTCCCGTCGACGCGCCGTCGCCGACAACGGCGGAGCGCACCGCGCCGCCTGCGCTCGACGCGATCATGCCGCTGACGCCGCTGCGACCAGCGCCGGGAGCGGCCGAGGCCCCTCCCGCTCCACCCGAGCCGCCGCGAGCATTCTCGCCGGCGCCGTCGATTGCGCCGCCGGCGCCGGGCTCGTCCTCCGAGCCGCCGGCGGCGGTCGCCGCTGAAATTATCCGCGAGACGGTCGCCGCACCGATTGAACCTGTCCTTGCCCCGAATGCGCCGCCGCCGGCCATCGCCGGGCCGACCATGCCGCGAGAGCCGCCCGAGCCCGGAGACGGCGCAGGAAACGCGCGCCGAGCCCTCCGCCATCGAAGCGCCGGCTCACCGCGCCCCGCCTCCCGCCGCGCCGCCGATCGCGCCGACCGCGGGCGATTTGCGCCCCGATGCGATCGCCGGGCCTCAGCCCGAGCCGCCGGCGCCGCAGGTCACGATCGCCATCGAGCGCATCGACATCGCGCTCGCGCCGCCGCCTCCGCCGCGGATCGCCGCCCCGCCGACAATATCCCGCAGCAGCGGCTTTGCCGCCTATGCCCGCGCCCGGCGCGGGTCGCCGCGCTAGGCGATGGCCGACCAGACCGCCATCGCCGCGGTGAGCCGCACGTTGCGCACCCTGCTGCTCGACCGCATGGCCACGGCGCCGGCGGTGACCATCGCGCCGCCCGATGTCGCGGTCAGCGGCGTCGGCGGCGCGCGGGTCAACCTCTATCTCTTGCACGTCGTCGAAAACGCCGAGCTCAAGAACCAGGAATCGCCGTTTACCGGCGGCGCCTACGCCCGGCCGCCGCTGTCGCTGAACCTGCGCTATCTGATGACGAGCTACAGCGCGACCGAGGACCAGATCGATTCCGACCTCAATGCGCAGGGCCTGCTTGGCGACGCGATGCGGGTGCTGCACGATTTCGGCAACCGGATCGATGCGCTCGCGGTCACCAACGCGGCGGCGGGGACAATCGGCGACCCGATCCTCGACCCCGCGCTGGCCGGCGAATTCGAGCGGCTGCGCCTGACGTTGCAGCCCGCCAGCATCGACGATCTGGTCAAGATCTGGTCGGCCCTGCCGGAGGCGAATTTCCGCCGCTCGGTGATCTACGAGGCGACGGTGGTGCAGATCGAAACGCCGGCGCCGCGGGTCGCGCCGTTGCCGGTGCAGCGCCGGCGGATCATCGCCAGCCTGCGCCGCCGGCCGGTCATCGAGGCGGCGTATGTCAGTGTGTCCCCGACGCAGCCGAGTGGCGAATTGCGGGTGCGGATCGGCGAGGAAATCACGATCGAGGCGGCCGACACGACGGCGGACAAGCTTTATGTCAGGCTCGGCGGGCTCGACCCGATCCGGGTGATAGCGGCGGCGGGCCGGATCCGCATCGCGCTGCCCGACGCCGCCTATCCGGCCGACCTCGACAACCCGCTGCCGCGGCCGATCCCGCCGGCGCAGCAATTGCAGCCGGGGCCGCTCCCGGTGCAGCTTTTGGCGCAGGCGACCGAGGAGGGGGTCGAGGGCGGCCTCGACCACGGCCGCGCGGTGGCCTCGGTGCGCCGCCATGCCTCGAACCTCGCGCTCTTGCAGCTTGTGCCGCAGGTGACGGGCGTGCTGCCGACCGGCGGCCCCGCATCGGCGGTGCTGACGGTGACCGGGACGCGGTTGTGGAGCCCGGCGGCGCATGCCGTCGAAATCGTGATCGGCGATGCCGCATTGGCGGTGCGCGCGCCCGGGATCGGCGATCCCTGGGCCGCGCCGACGCCGACCAAGGTCCAGGCGCCGGTGGCCGACGCGGCCGGCATCCTGACGGCGCAGGCGGCGGCCGACCCGCCCTACCCGGTCGCGGTCGAGGTCGACGGGGCGCGCAGCCGCGACCCGGCCGGCTTTCATCTGGACCCCTGAGCCATGAGCGCAATCCGGCAGGCGTCGAACGAAGGCGGTCCGCAGCCGGCCTGGGAGACGGGCAACCACGAGGTGATGACGCTCGGCCTCGCCTGGCTCCAGGCGGCATTGTCCGACCACGACGCGCCGGCTGCGCGGGCGGCCTATGAGGCCCGGCGCGCGGCGATGCGGCGGAGCGAGGCCCCGGCGGCGATCGATCGGCTGTCGCGGCTGTTTGGGCTGAGCCCGTTCGATGAGGATTGCCTGCTGCTGGCCGCGGCGCCGCGGCTCGACGGCGCTGCGCTCGACCGTCCGCAGCCGGGTGTTCCGACAGCGCAGCTTGCCATCGCGCTCTTTGCGGGCCGCGAGCCCGAGGCGGCGCGGCTCGCCTTCCAACGGCTTTCGCCCGCGGCGCCGCTGCGCCGCTTCGGCCTGATCGAGATCGACCAGTCCAATCCGTCGCTGCGGGCGCCGATGGAGGCCGACGAACGGGTCGCGCGCTTTCTGGCCGGCGATGATTACCCCGACCCTCGCATTGGCTGCTGGTTGGCGCCGGTCGCGCGCCTCGCCTTGCCCGGCGAGGCACCGCCCGGCCGTCGCGGCGCTGGCCGAGAGCCTGCGCTCCGGGCGCTCGGCGGTCGTCGTCGGCTTGCCCGGCAGCGGCCGCGGCGCCGCGGCGCAGGCGGCGGCGCGCCGGCTCGGTCTCGGTGTCGCCGAGCTGCGGCTGCCCCTGCTCCCGGAGCGCGGCCCGGCGCGGCAGGCGGCGCTGCGGCTGCTGGCGCGGGAGGCCGCGATCGGCGGCTATGCGCTGTTGGCGAACGCCGACGAAACCGCGGCGCGCGACGAGGCCCCGGATTTGCTGCGCGATTTCGATGGCCGCATCCTGGCGCTCGCCCGCGAGAAGCTCGCCGCCGACGCTCCGCAGTTTCGCCTGGCGGCCATCGACGCGGCCGATCGGGCGGCGCTGTGGCGCCACGCGCTGGGGCCCGCGGCGGCGGCGCTCGACGGCGCCTGCGAGCGGCTGGCCGAGCAGTTCCCGCTCGGGCCCGCCGCGATCGCATCGATCGCATCAATCGCCTCAGGCGGCCAGAGGGCTGACGAGGCCGCGTTGTGGGCGGCCTGCCGCGAGGCCGCGGGTCGGCCGCTCGATGCGCTCGCCGAGCGGGTCGAGCCGCGCTTCGGCTGGGACGACATCGTGCTGCCGGCCGGCGTCGCTGACGAGCTGCGGGCGGTCGCCTCGCAGGTCCGGCGCCGCGCCGAGGTCTACGGCCGCGGCGGCTTCGGCCGCAAGCTGGTGCGCGGCCGTGGGGTCACGGCGCTCTTCGCCGGCCCGAGCGGCGCCGGCAAGACCATGGCGGCCGAGATCGTCGCCGGCGACCTCGGGCTCGACCTCTGCCGCGTCGACCTGTCGGGCGTCGTCTCCAAATATATCGGCGAGACCGAGAAGAACCTGAGGCGCGTGTTCGACGCGGCCGAAGGCGGCGGCGCGGTGCTGTTCTTCGACGAGGCCGACGCGCTCTTCGGCAAGCGCAGCGAAGTCAAGGACAGCCACGACCGCTACGCCAACATCGAGATCAGCTATCTCCTGCAGCGGATGGAGAGCTATTCCGGGCTCGCCGTGCTGGCCACCAACATGAAGACCCATCTCGACCCGGCGTTTATGCGCCGGCTGCGTTTCGTCATCGATTTCCCGTTCCCGGATGCGGCGCAGCGGCGCGGCATCTGGGCGCGCGCGTTTCCGCCCGAGACCGCGACCGCCGGCCTCGACCTCGGGGCGCTGGCCCGGATGGAGATCGCCGGCGGCAACATCGCGGTGATCGCGGTCAATGCCGCCTTTCTCGCCGCGGCCGACGGAACGCCGGTCGGCATGGCCCATCTCGCGCGCGCCGCGCGCGCCGAGCTCCGCAAGCTCGACAAGGAGTTCCGACCGTTCTGGAGCGAGGGTCGCTGAGCCATGGATGAGTTTTCGTCGCGGCCGCCGCAAATCTCGATCGGCTCGGTGCGCCGCCGGCCGGACGTCCCGGCCGCGGCGGCGGCCGACGCCGTCCGCGGCGCTCAGGACGGGCTCGCCGCGGCGGCGGCGGCGGTTCAGGCGCCGTCCGGGCTTCTGCGGCTGCCGCGGCTCGGGGTGCGCCTGCGCGCGGGGGCCGGCGCGGGCGAGATCGCCGAGGCGGTGCGGCGCGCCATCGCCGCCGCGATCCGGATGAGGGGGTAAGGCATGCCGACCGGGCTGATCCGCTCGCCGCGGGTGCAGAAGGGTGCGATCGTCTTCTACCAGCTCCCCGATCTGCTGCCCAACGTCATCGCCTTCCAGTACAACCCCGACGAGGTCACGCACGCGCTGCAAAGCCGGCCCGGCGGCGGCGGCGGGCGCGGCGACGCCAACCGGGTCAACGGGCCGCCCGAGGAGACCTTCTCCTTCGCCATCGAGATCGACGCGGCCGACCAGCTGGAGCAGCCCGCGCAGAACCCGGTCACGGTCGAGAACGGGCTCTATCCGATCATCGCCGCGCTCGAAAGGCTGCTCTTCCCGCCCTACCCGGCGGTCATCGCCAACGAGGCGCTGGCGCTGGCCGGCAGCGCCTTCATCCTGAGCGAGCAGGCGCCGCTGACGTTGCTGGTGTGGGGCGCGCGCCGGGTGCTGCCGGTGCAGATCCAGAGCCTGTCGATCAAGGAAGAGGCGTTCGACCAGAAGCTCAACCCGATCCGCGCCCGCGCCGATTTGTCGATGCGGGTGATGACCTACCGCGACCTCGACGTGACCAACCCCGGCTATTGGGTCTATCTGGCGGCCTTCACCCAGAAGGAGGCGATGGCCGGGCTCAACACCCTCGGCGACCGCACCGGGATCCAGGCGGTGCTGCCGTTCTAGTGGACAGCACCCAACAGATCGCACCACTCGCGAACCACACCCGCGAAGGCCGGCGCCCACCGCAGGTCCCGGCCTTCGCGGGGAAAGCAATCACCGACTCCGATGTTTGGATCGCACCATTAAAGCAAATTTTATTCAAACCGAACCGTGACATCGCTCGTCCGGTCGGGATTGCTTCGTCGCGTGATGCGCTCCTAACAAGAAACAGAGATGCTTTCGGCGGTGGGCAGCCCCCCTCACCCAGCTCCGGGTAAGGCTCGGGTTCCCCTCGCCAACCCTTCTCAACCCTCTTCCCCCGATCGGGGGGAGAGGGAAGGGTGAGGGGGGCCGCTCCGGGCGCCGCCTCGGTTTCATCCAGGGCGGGTCGGCCACAGGCCGGTGGGGAACTCGCAATGATAATCTCTTAAAACAGGATCAACTCGACGATTCAGCTCCATCGCCCTGTAGCGATGGGCTGAGCGCGAGGCTGGGCAAGAATCCTTCGGCAACCGGCCCACTCGTCCTCCCCGGCAAAAGCCGGGGTCCATCGTTCCGCCGCACGAGCTTGTGATCGTTGGTCAGGCGCTGCAATCGCCTGAGAAGCTCGCGGCAGCCGAGCCATGGGTCCCGGCTTTCGCCGGGACAGCGGGAGCAAAAGTCGCCAATTTTTCATCTCGACCTGAATACTTGCCCAGTCTCGATGCTCAACCCATCCTACATCTGCTTTCTGCTGAACCTTGTGATTGCGCCCGAACACTAAGCTTCGGCGTCGATTTCCTGGAGGAGCTTCCTGAGCTCGCGGGCGAGCTGCGGCTCCATCGCCGCCGGACGCATCGTCGGGACCATATCGAGCGAGGCCTCGTCCCCGGTCCGCCGCGACGCCGACAACCGTTCGAGCAGCGCGGTCAGCGATTCGACGGCGCCCCGCAGCTCGGCGAGCCCGGCCGCATCGGCCTCTTCCGCTTCGGCCGGCGGCCGCGGCCGCGCCTCGGCCGCACGCAGGCTCGCCTCGAGGGCTTCGAGCGAGGACCGCGTCGTGGCGCCGAGCGCATCGCTCGCCTCCGACATGCGGCCGATCGCCTCGACCAGGGATTGATGGCCGTCCTCGATCGCTTCGACGAGCCGGTCCGGCAGCTGCGGCGTCGGCGGCGGCGCGCCGTCGCCGCGCGTCGCGGCCGCCAGGCGCACGGCTTCGAGAATCTCGACCGCGCGGCGCAGAAGCCCGGCTTCGGGGTGCTCGACCGGGATCAGCGATATCGTCTCGACCAGGGGCTCGGCCGCCACGTCGACGGCGAGCCGCGCCAGCGCGGCGAGCAGGATCAGGCCGACCAGGATCAGCACCGCCGACACGGTCGGGATCGGCTGCGCGATCAACGCAAACCGGGCATGGTCCTGGGCCAGGCCCAGCGCCACCACCGCCGCGAGCCCGATCAGCGCGCTGAAGAAATGAGCGCGCGCGAGCCCGATGTAGTCGAGCCGCGCGATCTCGCCGCGCACCCGGTCGGGATCGAGGCGGCGCTGCGGCGGCAGCGCGCCGTCGCGACCCGGCGGCGCCAGGCGCCGCAGGCCGCTCCCCTCGAACGCCGCGGCCCAATCCGGGCGGGCCGGGCCGCGATAGGCGACCATCGGCGCGAGGCGGCGGCGCAGCCGCAGGACGGCGCCGACCAGCGCGCCCGTCGTCAGCAGCAGCGCGCCGAGCGCGAAGACGGCGAGAAAGGCGATCGCCAGCGCCGGCAGATGCGTCGGCAGGCCGGTGCCCAGATCGGCGCGCGGGACAGCCGACAGCTCGGGCCAGACCATCGCGGCGGCGACGACGACCGCACCCAAGAGGCTGGCGGAGACGATCAGCCACGGTCGCATCGACGGTCCTTTCATCGGGCGCCCCCATTTTGCCTCGCCCGCGCCCGCCTGCGCTGCCCGGCGCCGGCAGATGGCCGCCGGCTCCCGCCGGCGCGAGCCGCCGCAAGGGTCGGGTCGCCAGGGGTCAGGCCGCCAGGGGTCGGGCCGCCAGGGGTCAGGCCACAGGGGTCAGGCCACCAGGGTCAGGCGACGGCGCAGGCCTGCGCGGCGACGCCGCGGCTGAGCGCATCGAGCGTTTCGGCGAGGCCGTCGGCGAGCGTGGTGCGGGCGACAAAGTCGAGCTGCCGGGCCGCGCGCCGCGGGTCTCCGATCGAGACCTTGATTTCGCCGCACCGCGGCGGCCGCGGCTGCACGACGAGCCGGGTCCGGCACAGGGCGGCGATCGTTTCGGCGAGGCCGCGCACCGTCGTGCCGCGGCCGGTGCAGACGTTGAACACCGGCGCGGTGGTGGTCGCCGCGCTGATCGCCCGGCGCAAGGCCGAGACCGCGTCGGCGACATAGGTAAAGTCGCGGACCTGGCCGCCGTCGCCAAAGATCTCCACCGGCTCGCCGCGCAGCAGCCGGTCGGCGAAAATGCTGATCACCCCGGAGTAGGGCGATCGCGGGTCCTGGCGCGGGCCGTACATGTTGAAAAACCGCAGCCCCACGCTCGGCACAAGATGAACTTCCCCGGCGACGCGCGCGTGCAGCTCGCAGGCGCGCTTGTCGGCGCCGTAGGCGCTCAGCGGCTCGGCCTGCCGGCCCTCGTCGGCCGGGCTGAGCCCGCAATCGCCATAGACCGCGGCGCTCGACGCGTAGACGACCGGGACCGCGCAGCCGCCCCGCGGCCGGCCCGCCTGCCTGAGCACGTTGATCGTGCCGGTGAGGTTGGTGCGATGGGCGCGCAGCCAGTTGCGGTGGCACTCCTCGACCGAGGCGACGGCGGCCAGATGGAAGCAGCCGTCGACGCCGTCGAACGCCTGCTCGACCCAATGCGGGTCGGCGACGTCCTCCTCGATCAGCTCGTCGATCCCGGTGGGCAGGTTCTCGCGCTTGCCGCTCGACAGATTATCGAGCACCCGCACCCTGTGCCCCTGGTCGAGCAGCGCCTCGACGAGATGCGAGCCAATGAACCCCGCGCCGCCGGTCACCAGATAACGAGCCATCCGCCATCCTTGAATTGATTACTGGAGCCGTGGCCGGCGGCGCGGAACAGATTACGCTCCGCCCCCCGCCGCCCCGGCGCGCGGTCTGTGGAAACGTCATGCCGTCGTCTGGGTTCCGCGGGGCCGCCGCCACGCCGTGAAAGGACACACGATGAAACGCCGCCCGCCGCCTCTTCGCCCCTCCCCGCCGGTCGCATCACAGATAGCTCGGTTTGCGTCGCAACGAAAGCAAAATCAAGGTTAACGCCGGCAAAAGCGGCTCGTCATCAAACATTAACAATGGCCGGAGCCGGCAATGGCGCTACTGCCGCAGCAGCCCTGCCAATGCCGCGACCGCCAGCCCGCCAGCGCGCAGCGCACTTTCGCTCTTGACCGTTTCGCGCTGCTTGCCAGGATCGCGCAGGACATCGGCGAGGATTGATGCTGCCCCGAGCAAGCGAGCCCGGCGCGCCGAGCGGCGCGCGCGCGTCTTCACCGGGCCGGATTGCGGCGGCGGGCGGCCGCCCGGCGCCGGCCCGGCGCCCTGGTGCTGCTGCTCGGCCTTGGCCTGCAAGCCATGACCGCGGCGGACGCAATGGGCGCGCAGCAGTTCCGCTCGGACGAATGGATCACCGAATGCGACGGCGGCCGCGGCGGCGGCTGCTCGATCACCGTGCCCTTCTGGCAGGCCGAGAACCGGCAGAAGGGCTCGTTTGCGCTCGTCGTGATGCTCGACACCGGCAATATCGGCATCGTCGGCCAGCCGCCGCCGGTCAGGGCGGTGCTGCGCGTCGACCGCAACCCGCCGGTCGAATGCCGGCAGACCCAGTACTGCATTTTCCCGACCGACCAGGCGCTCGCCGTCGTCAGGCAGCTGGCGTCGGGCTCGCTCGTCCTTGTCGATGTAGTGACCGCGAGGTCGACCTTCCGGTTCAGCCTGACGCCGAAGGGCTTTCAGGCGGGGATCGCGAAGATCCGCGCCTGGGGCTATCGCAGCCCGACGGATTAGCGCAGCAGCAACAGCAGCGGGATCGCCAGCGGCGTCCACGCCAGCAGCGACAGTCCGGCGATCGCGAAGAGGGCGGTGCGCGTCGGCCCCCGATCCGCGAGCGGTACAGGCCGCCGCCCGATCGGCCCGCCGCTCCAGCACGCATCGGCGTCAGTCATCGCGTTCACCCGTCTCATCATGATCCGTTGCTTGGCAATATGATTCTATCGGCGGCGGCGGCAAGGACAATCATGTCGGATTTATTGTAATTGCACGTTCAGTATTTTGCATTCTACCGATATTTTTCGCGACACCGCCTCGATCGTCGACCCGCCGTCGCGCCCTGGACCACGGCCTCGCCGCCGATTCGCGCCTGGCCTCGCCGCCGGCGGTCGGCGGGGCCAGCCAATTCGTTTGAGTTTTCGTGAGTTGACTGTGCCGCTCGCGCCGGCCCGCCGACCGGGCCATCCTCAAGCGGAACCGCCGCGGACAAAGCTTGTGACGACGGCCGGACAACAGCTTGACGAGGCTGCGTGAAGATGCGTGTCGCCGGGAAAGCCGGATCGGTTGCCTGGGGAGGAGCCGGTGGACAGCAAGGGGGTATCGCGATGCGCCCGCCGCGCCGAGCGCGAGGGGCTTCGGGTGGAGCTTGCCGGGCTCGACCCGGCGGCGGCCGGCGGCCTTCGGCTGAGCGAGCGCGCCTCGCTGCTGGCGGTGCTGCTGCTGTCGCTCGGGCTGTGGGCGGCGATCTGGGCGGCCGTCACGGCGCTGGTTTTACCCGCCCAGGGGTAGCCCCGCGCCGATCGCGTCGCCTTCGGCCGTCATGCCCGCCGCTGTCGTCAGACGACCGCCGGCGACGCCGGCTTGCGGCCGGGCCGGCGAAGGTCAGGCGGCGGCCGCGCCGCCGAGCAGCCGCGCCGCGATCCGGCCGCTGGCGCGGCCGTCGCCATAGGGGTTGGCGACCCGGCTCATCCGCCGGTACTCCTCGGGATCGTCGAGCAGCGCCGCCACCGCGTCGTGGAGGCGGCGGCCGTCGGTCCCGACCAGCCTCGCCAGGC
Organism: uncultured Alphaproteobacteria bacterium; assembly: GCA_963716115.1. Classification (GTDB taxonomy): domain Bacteria; phylum Pseudomonadota; class Alphaproteobacteria; order ATCC43930; family CGMCC-115725; genus AP-15. Next base: position 145,392 of record CAVQSZ010000006.1, on the reverse strand, counting down.
CCAGCTCCATCGCTTCCGGCCGCTCGGTCGTCTCGCGGGTGACCAGCACCGGCTTGCCGAATGACGGCGCCTCCTCCTGGATGCCGCCGGAATCGGTGACGACGAGGCGGCACCGCTGCAACAGGAAGACCAGCTCGGGATAGTCGACCGGCTCGAGCAGCAGGACGTTCCGATGCCGGCGCAGCGGCTCGATCGCGCGGCGCACGTTGGGGTTGGGGTGGACCGGGAAGACCACGCCGATATCGGGCCGGTCGGCGATCCGCGCCATCGCCGCCGCGATCCGCTCCAGACCGCCGTCGAAATTCTCGCGGCGGTGGCCGGTCATCAGGATGAGCTTTCTGCCGGCGAGCCGGCCGCCCAGCGCGGCCTCGGCCCGCGCCGCCATCTCGGGGCGGCGGTCGAGCCGCCCGGCCATCCATAAGAGCGCGTCGATCCCGGTGTTCCCGGTCACCGCGATCCGGCCGGGCTCGACGCCCTCGCGCAACAGATTGTCGCGCGCCCGTTGGGTCGGCGCGAAATGCAGATCGGCGATGTGGGTGACGAGCCTGCGGTTAGCCTCCTCGGGCCATGGCGCATAGATGTCGGCGGTGCGCAGCCCGGCTTCGACATGGGCGACCGGGATCTTGTGGTAGAAGGCGGCCAGCGCCCCGGCCAGGGTCGAGGTGGTGTCGCCCTGGACGACGACGCGGTCCGGGCGAAAGCGGTCGAGGACGCCGCTGACGCCGGAGAGGATGGCGCCGGTCAGATAGGCCAGATCCTGATCCGGGCGCATGACCGCGAGATCCCAGTCCGGCCGCAGCTCGAACAGCTCGAGGAACTGCGCCAGGATCTCGCGGTGCTGCCCGGTGACGCAAATCCGGCAGTCGAATTCGGGCCGCGCCGACAGCTCGCGCACCAACGGCGCGAGCTTGATCGCCTCGGGCCGGGTGCCGAAGACGAAGAGGATTTTCACCGCGTCCCCGCGCCGGCAGGCGCCGCCTGGCAGACCGATGGGCGCGTCCGGGCGCTGCCGCGCCGCGCGGCAGCGACGGATCGGCGATTGCGGCTTCATCGCAAACCCGGCGCCGCGCTCAGCCGCCGCCGTGGGTCAGGCCGGTCGCGTCGATGACGACGCGGCGCATCAGCTCCTCGCGCGGGATCTTGCGAAATGACGAATGGGCCACCAGGATCGCCACGATGTCGGCCTCGCGCACCGCCTCGAGGGTGTCGCGCAGCTGGACGCCGGGCGTCGCGGCGAGCTGCTTTGGCAGCGCGCGCAGGTTCGGCTCGGCGACGACGACGCGCTGCTGCCCGCCCTGGGCCAGCTGCGAGACGATCTCGATCGCCGGGCTTTCGCGCACATCGTCGACATCGGGCTTGTAGGTCAGCCCGAGGCAGGCGACCACCGGCCGCTTGAAGCGCTCCGCCCGTTCCCGGATCTGCGCGACGACAAAGGCCGGCTTGCCGTCGTTGACCTCGCGCGCGGTGCGGATCAGGCGCGCCTGATCCGGCGCCGAGGCGATGATGAACCACGGGTCGACGGCGATGCAGTGCCCGCCGACGCCGGGGCCCGGCTGCAGAATGGCGACCCGCGGATGGCGGTTGGCGAGCTCGATCACCTGCCACACATTGAGGCCCAGCCGATCGCAGATCAGCGACAGCTCGTTGGCGAAGGCGATGTTGACATCGCGGTAGGCGTTCTCGACGAGCTTGACCAGCTCGGCCGTCGCCGCGTCGGTGCGAAACGCCTGGCCTTGCAGAAAGACCCGGTACACCGCCTCGGCATGCTCGGCGCAGGCCTCGGTCATGCCGCCGATGATGCGGTCGTTCTCGATCAGCTCGCGGACCATGCGTCCCGGCAGCACCCGCTCCGGGCAATGGGCGACGTGAATGTCGAGCGGCTCGGCCCGCCGCGCCGGGGGAAAGGTCAGATCGGGGCGCAGCCCGGCGAGCCGGCAGGCCAGCCGCGCGGTGGCCCCGACCGGGGAGGTCGATTCGAGGATCACGACGTTCCCGGACATCAGCGCCGGCGCGATCGCATCGGCGGCCGCGTCGATATAGTCGAGGTTCGGCGACCGGTCCGGGTTGAACGGGGTCGGCACGGCGATGATGAACGCATCGGCGGGCGCCGGCTGCGGCGCCGCGCGCAGCTTGCCCAGGGTCGTCGCCGCCCGCAGCAGCATGTCGAGGTCGGGCTCCGAGAAATAGGGGTGCCCGGCGTTGACGGCCTCGACGACCAGCGGGTTGACGTCGACGCCGACCACGTCGACGCCGCGGCTGGCCAGCGTCGCCGCGGTCGGCAGGCCGATATAGCCCAGGCCGACAACGCACACCGTCCTGACCGGATACTCCATCGCTCGGCGCGCCTCGACAGCTCGACGTTAAAAACGGCTCGGCGCTAAATAGCGCATATCGCGATTTGCCCTGCGAGCTATCAATACACGACGAGCAGCGATCCGGCAAGAGCGCCGCGACCGCCATCGTCCTTAACACAACGCAGCGCCGCCCGAGCGCGAATATTGGCCGACGCCCATCGCCATTTCACTTGGCCGCTGTTGCGCCGGGGCGTAGCGTATCGGCCTTCGCGACGGGTCAGGAGGCGGATCATGGGCGAAACCCCGAAGCCGGCGGCGGTCGAGGAGCATCTCTTCGAAGATGACGGGCTGGCCCCGAACAACCCTGTCCTGCCGCTGGTGCTCTATCGCGGCGCGCTCGAAACCGGGGCCGGCGCGGCGGCGGCCTGCGAGGCGCTGTTCGCGGCCAACGGATGGGTCGGCGCGTGGCGCAACGGCATCTACGCGCACCACCATTACCACAGCACCGCGCACGAGGTGCTGGGCGTCGTGTCGGGCGTCGCCCGGGTCCGTCTCGGCGGCGAGGGCGGCAAGACCCTCGAGCTGCGCGCCGGCGATGTCGTCGTGATCCCGGCCGGCGTCGCCCACAAGAGCGAGGGCGCCAGCCCCGACCTGCTCGTCGTCGGCGCCTACCCCCGCGGCCAGAGCCCCGACATGCGCACCCCCGCCGCGCGCCGCCGCGAGCGCGCGCTCGCCGACATCGCCGCGGTGCCGCTGCCGGCCCTCGACCCGGTCGGCGGCGAAGCCGGGCCGATCCGCGAGCGCTGGCGCGAGGCGGCCCGGCGCAGCGCCGGGCCGGGCGGTCACATCGGGCCGGGCGGTCAGATCGGGCCGGGCGGGAGGCAATGGCCGGCGTAGACGATGTCGCCGCCATTGCCGAACGGCCCGTCGCCCGGCTGTGAAAAGCGGCGCTGCTCGATGACGTAGCCGGCGTCGCACACCGCCTGCGCGCGCAATGCCTCGGCGAGCCAGTCGCGTCGGATCCGCTCGGCCGCGCCGTCGTCGTTTTCGGTCATGACCGTGCTCGTCGCGGCGCTGAAGGTGAAGCTGCCGCCCTCTCCCGGAACCAGGCTGACCACACGGGCCGGGCTGTCGTAGAAACAGCCGCAGAGCGGGGCGAGGCAGGCAATGACGACAAGACGCATCGGGCGGGACCCCTGGCCGGCTTTGATATCTCTTCCCTCATTCCCCGCCGCAGCGCAAGCTGGCGCAGTGCGGCGACTGATCCGCCGGCGCTGAGGCGAGGAGACAGGTCGTGAGCTACAAGGATCTCCTGGTCGTGCTCGATTCCGATCCGGCCGCGCGCGGGCGGATCGAGCTGGCGGCGGCGCTCGCCGAGCGGTTCGCGGCGCATCTGGCCGCGCTCTACCCGCTGCCCAATTTCGAGACCCCGCCGCAGCCCGGCTATTTCGCGCCGGCGCTGCTCGACCCGTTGTATCAGGACCTGCGGCGCAAGGCGGAGGAGGAAGCCGAGGAGGCGCGCCAGGCCTTCGAGCGCGCGGCGCAGCTTCGCGGCCTCTCGGCCGAATGGCGGGCGATCCCGGAAGGCCCGGACGCCGATCCGGCGCTGCACGCGCGCTACGCCGACCTGACCATCCTCGGCCAGCTCGACCCCGACCGCAGCGCCGCGGAGACGATCCGGCCGCGGCCGGAGCAGGTGGCGCTCGCCTGCGGCCGGCCGATCCTGGTGGCGCCCTACGCCGGCAGCTTTGCCAGCGTCGGAAAGCGGGCGCTGGTCGCCTGGAACGCCAGCCGCGAGGCGACCCGCGCCGTCGCCGACGCGATGCCGCTCCTCGCCGCGGCCGAGGTGGTGACCGTGCTGGCGATCGACCCGCGCGAGGGCCCTGGGGGGCATGGCGAGGTCCCGGGGGCCGACCTCTCGCTGCATCTGGCGCGCCACGGCGTCAAGGCGACGATCGAGCGGACCGTCTCGGCCGATGTCCCGGCCGGCGAGGTGCTGCTGTCGCGCGCCGCCGATCTCGGGGCCGATCTGCTGGTGATGGGCGCCTACGGCCATTCCCGCGCCCGCGAGCTGCTGCTCGGCGGCGTCACCCGCACGCTTCTGCAAAGCATGACCCTGCCGGTGCTGATGTCGCATTAGCGTTCAATAATTGTAGGATGGGTTGAGCGCAGCGAAACCCATCTGCTGCTGCGGTTGCGATGGGTTTCGCTCCTAGGTTGTGCAAATATCCAGGTAGAGACGAAAAATTGGCGACTTTTGCTCCCGCTGTCCCGGCGAAAGCCGGGACCCATGGCTCGGCTGCCGCGAGCTTCTCAGGCGATTGCAGCGCCCGACCAACGATCACAAGCTCGTGCGGCGGAACGATGGACCCCGGCTTTTGCCGGGGAAGACGGGTGGATCGGTTGCCGAAGAATTCTTGCCCAGCCTCTCCGCTCAACCCATCCTCACCAGCCGAATTTCTTCCGCCCGCCCGCCGTCCGTGCGAGGTTGACGGCTAACCGGAGGAAGGAGGCGATTCGATGGCGCTCAAGATTTACGGCGTGGCGCGCTCGCGCGCGTTCCGGACGTTGTGGATGGCGAACGAGCTCGGGCTCGACTACGAGCACGTCAAGGTCGATTTCGCCGATGGCGGCGCGCGCGCGCCGGCGCACCTGGCGCTCAATCCCAACGGACATGTCCCGGTCATCGACGACGACGGCTTCATCCTGTGGGAATCGATGGCGATCAACCTGTACCTCGCCAAGAAGCACGGCGCCGGGACGCTCTATCCGGGGCGCCTCGAGGACGAGGCGCGGGCCTGGCAGTGGAGCTTCTGGGGCATGACCGAGCTCGAGCGCAATGTGCTGAGCGCGATGTTCAACCGCGCCGTTCTCCCCGAGGACCAGCGCGACGCGGCGGCGGCCGATGCGGCGGAGAAGGATCTCCAGCGCCCGCTCGGGGTGCTCGACGGCGCGGTGTCCAAAACGCCATACCTGATCGGCGACGGCTTTACTGTCGCCGACCTCAACGTCGCCGCTATTCTGTCCTGGGCGCGGCCCGCCCGGATCGACTTCGCGCCGTTCCCGAAGGCCGCCGATTGGCTCGGCCGCTGCGCTCTGCGGCCGGCGGCCCGCGCCGCCCGCGAATTGCAACGATAGGAGGAGACCACGATGAAACGACGCCGCGTATTGCAGCTCGGGCTTGGCGGGATCGCCGGGCTCGGGGCCGCAACCCTTCCCTTGATTGGAGCGCGCAAGGCGATGGCCGCCGGCAACCCTGAAACCGCCGTCTATGTCTCGAACGCCGGCAGCAAGGACGTCTATGTCCTGGCGATGAACCGGCAGACGGGCGCGCTCGAGCTGATCGAGAAGACGCCGGTGCCCGGCGCCGACAAGTCGCCGTCGAGCCTGCCGATGGCGACCAGCCCGGACAAGCGTTTCTTGTACGCGCAGCTGCGCGGCGCCCCCTATCCGGTCTCGACCTTCATTGTCGACCAGACCACCGGACGGCTCACGCATGTGGATTCGACGCCGCTGGTCGACCAGATGGCCTACATCAACACCGACCGCACCGGCAAGCACCTCCTCGGCGCGTCCTATGTCGGGGCCAAGCTGGCGATCTACCCGATCGACGCGCTCTATGTCGTCGAGGAGAAGGCATCGCAGATCGTCGACACCCCGCCCAAGGCGCATTGCGTCTTCATCGACGCCGCCAACAAGCACGTCTATGTGCCGGTGCTCAGCGCCGACGAGGTGCTGCAGTTCAACTACGACGCCGCAAACGGCACGGTGACGCCGAACACGCCGCCCGCCGTCAAGACCAAAGCGGGCGCCGGGCCGCGCCACCTGACGATCCACCCGAACGGCAAATGGGCCTATTTGATCACCGAGACGACGGCGACGATCGGCACGTATGCGATCGACAAGGACAAGGGCACGTTGAGCGAGCTGGCGTTCGTCGAGACCGGCGACTACAACGGCAAGGATTCGGCGTTCGCGTCCGACATCCACGTCACGCCCGACGGCAAGCACGTCTACGGCGCGGTGCGCACGACCAGCATGCTGCACGGCTACAAGATCGATCCCGACAAGGGCACCTTGACCGCGGTCGGCAAGTGGCCGACCGAGAAGACGCCGCGCGGCTTCAACATCGACCCGCGCGGCAAGTTCCTCTTGTCGGTGGGCATGGATTCGAACGCGATGACGGTGCACGCGATCGACCCGGCGAGCGGCGAGCTGAAGCCGGTCGGGCACTACCCGATGGGAACCCAGCCGAACTGGGTCGAGATCGTCGACCTGGCGGCGTAGCCCTGCTCTAAGCCCGTGCGAAGGCTGTCATTCCGGGATGCCCGAAGGGCAGGCCCGGAACCCAGGAACACCGACCTCAACCGTTACGGCGAGGGCCGTGTTCATGGCTTCCGGGCCCTTCTGTTCCAGCTCCTCGGAAGCGCGTCGCATAGCGTGCAGTCTTTGTAGGATGGGTTGAGCATGGCGAAACCCATCGCAACCCGCGCAGCCGATGGGTTTCGCTGCGCTCAACCCATCCTACAGGGTGATAGAGTTGAACCATGTGAATGCATCTAAGCACTGGGGCCACGGGGTGGGGGCCGGCTGCGGCGGTCGCGGCGCCTCCGGTTGACACCGCGGCGCCGGGTCGATCATGGTGCGGCCGCCCTCGCCCTGCCCACCCGCTCCGGGAAAAGCCATGACCGACGCCGATCTCGCCGCTGCTGTTGACGCCGCCTGGGAGGCGCGCGAGGGGGTGTCGCCGGCGACCGGGGGCGCGGTGCGCGACGCGGTCGAGGCGGCGCTCGACGGGCTCGACACGGGCCGGCTGCGGGTCGCCGAGAAGACGCCGCGCGGCTGGCAGGTTCATCAGTGGCTAAAAAAAGCGGTGCTGCTGTCGTTCCGCCTCAACGACATGGTCGAGATCCAGGGCGGACCGGTCGATCCCGAGCGGGGCGCGGCGCGCTGGTGGGACAAGGTGCCGTCGAAATTCGCCGGCTGGTCGTCGAACCGCTTCCGCGACGCCGGCTTCCGCGCCGTTCCCGGCGCGATCGTGCGGCGCTCGGCCTTTATCGCGCCCAACGTCGTCCTGATGCCGAGCTTCGTCAATGTCGGCGCCCATGTCGGCGCCGGCACCATGGTCGACACCTGGGCGACGGTCGGCTCCTGCGCGCAGATCGGCGCCAACTGCCACCTCTCGGGCGGGGTCGGCATCGGCGGCGTCCTCGAGCCCTTGCAGGCCGAGCCGGTGATCATCGAGGACAATTGCTTTATCGGCGCGCGCAGCGAGGTCGTCGAAGGGGTCGTCGTCGAGGAGGGCGCGGTGCTGGCGATGGGCACCTTCATCAGCGCCACCACCCGCATCGTCGACCGCAACACCGGGCAGATCCACGTCGGGCCGCGTCCCGGCCTATTCGGTCGTCGTCCCCGGCTCCTTTCCCGGCCGCCCGCTCCCCGACGGCAGCCCCGGCCCCAGCCTCTACTGCGCCGTCATCGTCAAGACCGTCGACGAGCAGACCCGCGCCAAGACCGCGATCAACGAATTGCTGCGCGAATGAAGAACACCTCGCTCGACCCGGCGGCGCTCGCCGCCGCGCTGATCCGCCGGCCGAGCGTCACCCCGAAGGACGAGGGCGCCATCGGCGTCGTCGCCGCGAGCCTCGAAGCGCTGGGCTTCGCCTGCCATCCGCTGACCTTCGAGGGCGGCGGCAGCGATCCGATCCGCAACCTCTACGCCCGTTACGGCGTCGGCCGGCCGAATTTGTGCTTTGCCGGCCACACCGACGTGGTGCCGACCGGCGCCGCCGATTCGTGGTCGTTCGACCCCTTCGCGGCGCTGTTGCGCGACGGCGCGCTGTGCGGCCGGGGCGCGGTCGACATGAAGGGGGCGATCGCCGCCTTTGTCTGCGCGGCGCAGCGTTTTCTGGGCGAGCGCGGGCCGGGCTTTACCGGCTCGATCAGCCTCCTGATCACCGGCGACGAGGAGGGGGAGGCGGTCAACGGCACGAAAAAGGTGCTCGATTGGCTCGCCGACCGCGGCGAGGCCCTCGACGGCTGCCTCGTCGGCGAGCCGACCAGCGCCGAGAAGCTGGGCGACATGGTCAAGATCGGCCGGCGCGGCAGCCTGACCGGCCGGCTGACCGTGCACGGCGTGCAGGGGCACACCGCCTACCCGCATCTCGCCGACAACGCCGCGCACCGGCTGATCGAAATGCTGCACGCGCTGACCACGGCCGAGCTCGACCAGGGCTCCGGGCATTTCCAGCCCTCGACCTTGCAAGTCTCGACAATCGACATCGGCAATCCGGCGGCGAATGTGGTCCCGGCGACGGCGCGGGCGGTCTTCAACATCCGCTTCAACGATTTGTGGACCGGCGCCGCGCTGCGCCAATGGCTCGCCGAGCAGCTCGATCGCAGCGGCGGGAAATACGCGCTCGAGGTCAGGGTGAGCGGGGAATCGTTTCTGACGCCGCCCGGCCGGGTCAGCCAATGCCTCGACGCGGCGATCCGGCGCGTCACCGGCCATGTACCGGAGCTCAGCACCACCGGCGGCACCTCGGACGCCCGCTTCATCCAGGCGTGCTGCCCGGTCGCCGAATTTGGCCTGGTCGGGCAGACCATGCACAAGGTCGACGAGCGGGTCGAGCTCGCCGACCTCGCCGCCCTGACCGAGATCTATCACGCCTTTCTCGACCTTTATTTCGACCGTCCCTGAACCGAAGTCCAGACGCGTTCATATGGTGCATTCCCGATCTTTTTCGTCATGCCCGGCCTTGAGCCGGGCATCCCGCGGGCTGAAGGCCCACGGGTCGAGCCCACGGCTGTCCGGTTCAGTTTTCTGCACAATGTGGGCGTGTTCCGGATATCGGCTTACGCAACCCCAGACACCCCTTGCCCGGACTTGTTCCGGGCATCCACGCCCTTGCGACGGTTGCGACCGCGCCGAAGGAAGGCGTGGGCGGCCGGGTCGAGCCCGGCCGAGGGGATCGCAGGTAGTTGCCAAGCTCGGCCTCACAACCCGATTTCGTGAACCGGACAGCTGTGGGTCGAGCCCGGCCATGACGTGGGGTGGTTGCTGCTCGCGTCTGCCGACCGGCGTCTGATGCCCACATCGGCGTGGCTCGAGGTGCAGCAGGCCTTCGCCGGCACGTTTCGGCTGGCGCGCGGCGACCGCGGCGGGCTGTCCTGCTTCGACCGCACGCTCGACGGCTTTTGGCGCTCGTTCCGCGCCGCGGCGCTGTGCTACCCGCTCTACCTGGCGCTGCTGACGATGCGGGTCAGCCTGAGCAAATGGCAGGCCGCCGGCGGTTTCGTCGTCATCACCGTCGAGACGATCGCCTATGTCATCGCCTGGGTCGCCTTTCCGTTGGCGATGCTGACGGTGGCGCGCCGGCTCGGCCGCGCCAACCGGTACTTCGACTTCATGGTGCCCTACAATTGGTGGCAGCTGCCGCAGAGCCTGCTGTTCGTGCTGGTCGGCCTGCAATCGGCGGGCGGCCTGCTTCCCGCCCCGGCGGGGCAGGCGGTCGAGGCCGCCGCCGTCGTCGCCGTGCTGGTCTACGAATGGTACATCGCCCGCGTCGCCCTCGACATCAGCGGGTCCGCCGCGGCGCTGATCGTCGTCGTCGACCTCGCCCTCGGCATCGTCATCGACCGCGCCGCCGGCAGCCTTTACTGAAGGCGCCGCGCGCGCCTCTTTAATTGCCGCGCCGCGGCACGAAATGAAGCGACGCGGCTTTCCCGTCCCCGCCAATGGAGAATCCCCAGATGCCAGATCACGTTTACCGGATCATCGAGATTGCGGGCTCCTCGGAGAAGAGCATCGAGGCGGCAATCGAGAACGCCGTCGCCCGCGCGTCGCGCACCCTGCGGCAGGTCGGCTGGTTCGAGGTGCTCCAGACCCGCGGCCATGTCGAGGACGGCAAGGTGGCGCACTATCAGGTCATCCTCAAGGTCGGCTTCACGCTCGAAGACGACTGAGGCCGGCCGTCGGGGCGCTCAGCGAACCAGGAGCACGTCGCAGGCGGCGCGCTCGACGAGCTGGCGCAGCTCTCCCTCGGGAGCCGAGGCTTCCAGCACCAAGAGGCGGCAATCGAGCTCGGCCGCCCATCGCCTCAGGGCGGCGGGCTCGATCGCCGCAAGCTCGGCCCGCAGGGTCAGCGGGCGGCCCTGAAGCTGCGCCGCCACCCAGGCCGGAAAATCGTCCGGACCGGCGGTGTCGGGAGCGCCGACCACCGTCAGCCCGCCGCCGTCGAGCTCGGCGAGCTCGGCGGCGATGTCGAGGAGGCGCGCCGCCTCGGGGCCGCGCCGGCGCAGCATGACCAGCACCGAGCCGCCGGTCCCCCATTCGCGCCGCGCCAACAGCAGCGGGTGCGGCAGGCCCGCCGCGGCCGGCCGCCAGCGGGTCGGCAGCCGCGCCTGCGCGCCGAGCGGCCGGGTCACCGCGCCGGCGACCACGAAATCCCCCGCCTCGTCGGCGAGCGGGCCGCGGGCGACGGCGAACGACCACTCGACGCCGCGCCGCTCCGCCGCCGCCGCGAGGTCGCGCCGCGAGCGCTCGGCAAAGGCGCGAAAATGACCCTCGACCTCGCCCCGCGTCAGCCGCGCCCCGCGCCCGGCGGCGAGCGTGAACTGCATCGCGAAAGGCAGGCCGGCCAGGGCCAGCAGCTCCTCGTCCTCGACAAAGACCCCGTGCAGCGGCGCCCGCCAGCGCGCCGCCAGCCAGGCCGCCGTGTCGATGCCGGGCCGGCTCTCCGAGGCGGCGTCGAGCCGCACGACGACCCGCCTGATCCGCAAGGTCATGACCGGGCCGGCGCTGGGGCGGCGGCGCGCCGCGCCAGCTCGGCCGCCTTGGCGGCGAAGCCGTCGAGCCGGGCGGCGATGCGGTGGTTGAGGGTGCCCTCGGGGTAGGCGCCGTCGGCGTCGGGCTCGCCCGCCGGCATGCCGGTCAAGAGCGCGAGGCCCTGGTCGACGCTCTCGATCGGGATCACCCGGAAGCGCTCCTCGGCCGCCGCGGCGACGACGTCCCGGCGCAGCATCAGGTGCCTGACGTTGCTGGCCGGGATGATCACCCCCTGGCGCCCGGTCAGGCCGATGGTCCGGCACACGTCGAAGAACCCTTCGATCTTTTCGTTGACGCCGCCGATCGCCTGGATCCGCCCGAGCTGGTCGACCGAGCCGGTCAGCGCGAAGGACTGGCTGATCGGCGCCTCGGCCAGCGCCGACAGGAGCGCGAAGAGCTCGGCGGCGGACGCGCTGTCGCCGTCGACGCCGCCGTAGGACTGCTCGAAGACGAGGCTCGCATTCAAAGAGAGCGGCCGGGTCTGGCCGAAGCGGCCGCCGAGAAAGCCGCCGAGGATCAGCACCCCCTTCGAATGCAGCGGGCCGCCGAGCGCCACCTCGCGCTCGATGTCGACGACCTCGCCGCGCCCGAGCCGGACGCGCGCGGTGATCCGGCTCGGATTGCCGAAGGAGAGGCCGCCGAGCGAGATCACCGACAGCCCGTTGACCTGGCCGATGACCGCGCCGTCGGTCTCGACGCGGATCGTGCGGCGGCCGATCTCCTCCTGCAGACGACGGTAGATGCGATCGCCGCGGCGGAACTGCGCGTCGATCGCCTGCTGCACCTCGCCGGCCGAGACGCCGTCCTTGCCGTCGCTCGCGGCGATCTGGTCGGTCTCCAGCAAGAGATCGACGATGTCGCGCAGGCCGGTCGACAGCTTGTCGGAATCGCCGGCGAGCCGCGCCGCCTGCTCGATCACGCGGGCGACGGCGCCGCGGTCGAACGGCAAGAGCTTGTCGCGGCGGACCACGCCGGCGATGAAGCGCGCATAGCGCAAGGTCGATTCCGGCGAGCGCTCGACGCGGTCGTCGAAATCGGCGGCGATCTTGAACAATTCCTTGAAGTCGTCGTCGACCGAGGACAACAGGTAATAAAGCTGCGGCGGGCCCAAGAGCACGACCTTGACCCTGAGCGGGATCGGCTCCGGGTCGAGCGCGACCGTGCTCGCCATGCTCAGCAGCTGCTCCAGGGTCTCGATGCGGATCTCGCCGGCGTTTAGGGCGCGCTTCAGCGAGGCCCAGCCGAGGCTGCCGGTCAGCAGCTTTTGCGCGTCGAGGATCAGATAGCCGCCATTGGCGCGGTGCAGCGCGCCGGCGCTCAACAGGTTGAAGTCGGTGACGAGGGCGCCGAACCGCGCCATGTATTGCGAGCGGCCGACCAGGGTCTGGTGCGTCGGATTGTCCTCATAGACGACCGGGGCGCCCTGCTGCGCGCCGTTGTCGACGATGACGTTGACCTGATAGCGGCGAAACCGCGCCTCGCTCATCGCCTCCTCGAGCTGCGGCGGGACCGGCGCGCCTTGTTGCGGGGGCGTCGCCGGGGTCAGGAAATCGTCGGCGTTCTCCTTGATGTCGCGCTCGACCGCGTCGAGGTATTCCGGCACATCGGGCAATTCGCAAAAGCCGGCGCGCAGCTCGTCCATCATCAGCGCGATGGCGCTGCCGGTGGTCTCGCGGTTCAATTCGCGGACCGCATCGCGGTGCTCGCGCTCCCATTGCGGCACCTTCTGCATGACCGCCTCGAGCTCGCCCTGCACCTCCGCCATGTCGCGCTGCACCTGCTCGCGCTCGGCCTGCGGCAGGGCCTCGAACAGCTCCGGGGTCAAGACCTTGCCGTCGCGCCGCGGCGCCAGCGCCAGCCCCATCGGCGTGCGCATCAGGGCGATGCCCTTCTCTTCGGCGCGGCGCTGCAATTCGGCGAACGGCTCTTCGTTGCGCTCCTTGAACTGCTGGTCGACGACCTCGCGCCGCGCCCGGTAGTCGTCGCGCTCGAACGCCGCCGGCAAGGCCGCGCGCAATTCCTCGACCAGCCGCTTCATCGCCTGGCGCAGGCTCGCCGCCCGGCCCGGCGGCAATTTCAGGCAATGCGGCTTCTGCGGCTCCTCGAAGTTGTTGACGTAGCACCAGTCGAACGGCGTCGGCTCGCCGGCGGCGCGGCGGCGCAAGAGGTCGTCGATCAGGGTGTGCTTGCCCGCGCCGCTGGGGCCGAGCGCGTAGACGTTGTAGCCCTTGCGGCGCATCGCCACGGCAAACTCGACCGCCTCGACCGCACGGTGCTGACCGATCAGCCCGGAGGCGTCCGCGACCTCGCCGTCAAGGTCTTCGGGCAGCGCCGCCGGGTCGCAGCGCCGGTAGAGCAGCGCCGCCGGCAGCGGCCGGCCCGCCTCGGCGGCCGGCGATCCGTCCCCGCCCGAGCCCCCCGCCGCCGAGCCCGCTCGGCGATAGCTGCCCCGTTCCTCGCTCGCCGCCAATTTGGCCCCTCCCGATGTCGGATTGCGCGTTCGACGCCCCGATCATAAACCTTTCCGGCCATCGGCCGCCACGTCGGCAGGCGATCGGCGCCGCGTCTTCGGCAACATTTATCTGCCGTCGCCGCCCGCGCGCATTCAGATGGCGCAGCCCCCGCACGGTCGTCATGCCCGGCCTCGAACCACCCTCGTCATGCCCGTGCGTGTCACGGGCATCCACGCCTTCCGGCGCCCCGGCCAAGTCCGTGGATGGCGGGAACACTTTATTGCCCTGTAGGATGGGTTGAGCGCAGCGAAACCCATCTGCTGCGGCGGTTGCGATGGGTTTCGCGATGCTCAACCCATCCTACGGCTCCTTGCTGCTGGATCAGGTGATTGCGTCTGAAGACCAGATGCACCAGATGCGATACCCGAATTAGATGTCCGGGTCTCCCTTCGTCGGAGGGAAGCCGCGCCGCGCCGGGTATTGCCATTACCATAAAAATGCCGGTTTCGCATGACATGCTCCGGACCGACAGCGGCTGCCGGGAGGCGGCCGGGTGATTTGGAGATGTCGATGACCGAGGGAATTTCGTCACCACCGCCGGGCCGGGGGCGGCCGTTCGCCAAGGGGCGGTCGGGCAACCCGGCCGGCCGCCGCTACGGCTGCCGCAACAAGAAGACGCTGGCCGCCGCAGCGCTCCTCGAAGGCGAGGCCGAGGCCTTGACGCGCAAGGCCGTCGAGCTCGCGCTGGCCGGCGACCCGAGCGCGATGCGGCTCTGCCTGGAACGCCTGCTGCCGCCCTGCCGCGAGCGCGCGGTCGCCTTTGCGCTGCCGCCGATCGAGAGCGCGGCCGACATCGCCGCCGCGATGAAGGCGGTGACCGCCGCACTTGCCGCGGCCCGGATCACCCCCGGCGAGGCCGAGGCCGTGGCCCGCGTCGTCGACATCTTTGTGCGGGCGATCGACACGAGCGATTTCGAGCGGCGCCTGGCCGTCCTGGAAGCCGAGGAGCGTGTCCGCCCGGATGCGTGACCGAGGCCGGATCCCGATCTTTGAAATCCGCGGCTCCGGGCCCGTCACCCCGGCGAAGGAGCGTGTGAAAGAATTTCACCAGCCTGCCAACTCGTCGCCCCCGCGAAAGCGGGGGTCCAGAACCTGCCCCTGGTCTGAACCGGGGTCAGCCGCTGAAATCTCTGGGTTCCCGCTTTCGCGCAGGGCTGTCCGGGGAAATTTCGGTCTGCGATCTACGCGAGTTTGACGTTGTCATAATACAATCTATAGCCGTCTTGCCCGGCCTTGTGCCGGGCATCCACGTCTTGCCTCCGGACGCCGGAAGGCGTGGATGGCCGGGCCAAGCCCGGCCAAGACAACTTTCGCATGGTTCGGTCCGAGATTGAAAACCCGCTCGGCGTGCAGCCGGATTTTCCCCGGACAGCCCTGCGCTTTCGCGGGAACGACGATCGGGGGAATGCATGGTCCACCCGGCAATTTCCTCACACGCTCCTGCGCCGGAATGACGAAGAGAAATGCCCCTTTGGCGGCTGTTCAACCGGGCGGCGAGATCCGGCTGCTGATTCGCTGCAGAAGCGGCGCCGAAGGCCGACCTCTCGCTCAGCGGTTGCGGCCCGCCGTCGCCGGCGCTTGGCAACGCCGCGGCAATGGCCGATCCTCGGCGACGGGAGGGCTTGGATGACGACAGACACGCTCGGCCGCTCGGTGCGCCGCTTCGAGGATGCCCGGTTCCTGACCGGGCAGGGCCGCTACACCGAAGACTTCACCCTGCCCGGCGAGGCTTATGCGCAGGTCGTGCGCTCGCCGCACGCCCATGCCCTGATCGAAGGTATCGAGACCGCGGCGGCGCGGGCGCTGCCGGGGGTGCTGGGCGTCTTCACCGAGGCCGACCTCGCCGCCGACGGGATCGGCGCGCTGCCCTGCGTCGCGCAGGTCGCCACCGTGGACCCGCTGATCGTGCCGCCGCGCCGGGCGCTGGCCCGCGGGCGGGCGCGCCATGTCGGCGATCCCGTCGCCTTTGTCGTCGCCGGGAGCCGCGATCTGGCGCGTGACGCGGCCGAGCTGGTCACCGTCGATTACCGCCCGCTCGCCGCGGTGGTCGAGGCGACGGCGGCCTTGCGGCCCGGCGCGCCGGCGATCTGGGACGAGGCGCCGGGCAATCTCTCTTTCCGCTTTCAGCGCGGCGACAAGACGTGCGGTCGAGACGGCTTTCGCCCGCGCCGCGCATGCGATCGAGATCGAGCTCGTCAACAACCGCGTCGTGCCCTCGGCGATCGAGCCGCGCGCCGCGATCGGCAGCTGGGACGCCGATGCCCGATCCTTCGAGCTGCTGCTGACCGGCCAGGGTGTGCACGGCATCCGCCGGCAGCTCGCGCAATCGGTGTTTCATGTGCCGGAAGAGCGCATCCGGGTTTGGGCCCCGGATGTCGGCGGCGGCTTCGGCATGAAGAATTTCGTCTATCCCGAATGGGTCATGGTGCTGTGGGCGGCGCGGCGCCTGCGGCGGCCGGTCAAATGGGTCGCCGAGCGCGGCGAGGAGTTCCTGAGCGGGACCCATGGCCGCGACAATCATACGAGCGCGCGGCTCGCGCTCGACGCGGACGGCCGGTTTCTCGCCCTCGACGTGGCGACGGTCGCCAATCTCGGCGCCTATCTGTCGTCGAACGGCCCCGGCAGCTCGACCAACTCGCCGGCGACCGCGATGGGCGGGGTCTATGCGATCCCGGCCGTCTTCATGGATGTGCGCGGCGCCTTCACCAACACCGCGCCGATCGACGCCTATCGCGGCGCCGGCAAGCCCGAGGCCAACTACCTGATCGAGCGGCTGGTCGACCGCGCCGCCCGCCGGCTCGGCCGCGACCCCGCCGATCTGCGCCGGCAAAATGTGATCCGGGCATTCCCCCACCGCAGCGCCCTGGGCATGGCGATCGACAGCGGCCGGTTTGCCGCCAACCTCGACGACGCGTCGGCAAAGGCGCCGGCGGCGGATTTCGCCGGACGCCGCGCCGCGGCGGCGGCGCGCGGTCGGCTGCGCGGGCTCGGGGTCGGCCTGTTTCTCGAAACCGCCCGCGGCGCGCCCGACGAGGGCGCCGAAATCCGCTTCGACCCCGACGGCCGGGTCTCGCTCGTCCTCGGCACCCAGTCGAACGGCCAGGGGCACGAGACGAGCTACCCGCAGATCGCCTCGGCGCTCTTGGGCCTGCCGCTCGACGCGTTCCGCCTGGTCCAGGCCGACACCGCGACGGTCAGAAGCGGCGCCGGGCACGGCGGCGCCCGCTCGATGCATCAGGGCGGGACCGCCTTGGTCAGGGCGGCCGAGGCGGTGATCGCGAAGGGCCGCCGGGCCGCCGCGCACCTCCTGCAGGCCGACCCCGGCGAAATCGAGCTGTCGGCCGGGCGGTTCATCGTGCGCGGCAGCGGACGCGGGATCGACCTGCTGGCGCTCGCCGCTGCCGCCGCCGACCCGGCGAACCTGCCCGAGGGGATGGCGCCCGGCCTCGACACCTATGTCTTCAACCGCTGCGACGTCTTCACCTTTCCCAACGGCTGCCACATCGCCGAGGTCGAGATCGACCCGGAGACTGGCGCGGTCGCGATCGAGCGGTACACCGCGGTCGACGATTACGGCCGGCTGATCAACCCGCTCCTGACCAGGGGCCAGGTCCAGGGCGGGGTCGCCCAGGGCATCGGCCAGGCGCTCCTCGAGCACACCGTCTACGACGACGGATCGGGGCAGCTCTTGAGCGGCTCGCTGATGGATTACGCATTGCCGCGCGCCGACGATTTGCCGGATTTCGACATCGCGCTCGCCGAGGCGCCGACCGCGGCCAATCCGCTCGGCGTCAAGGGCTCGGGCCAGGCCGGCTGCATCGCCGCGCCGCAGACCATCATCAACGCGATCCTCGACGCGCTCGCCCCGCTCGGCATCGGGCACATCGACATGCCGGCCACGCCCGAGCGCGTCTGGCGCGCGATCCGCGCGGCGCGGGGCTGAGGGCGCCGGCCGCCGCCGGCTGTCACAGCCGCGGCGGCTGTCGGTTCAGTAGACCGCGCCCCGGGCGGTGATCGGCCAGATTGCTTCGACGCGGCCGGCGCGGACGCCGACATACCAGTCGTAGAGGTTGACGGTCGGGTCGCAATGGCCGGGGACGAGGCGGATCTTGTCGCCGATCTGCAGACGGTTGGTGGCCGAAGTGACGGCGAGGCGGCCGTGCTCGTCGGAGGCGCGCTCGTAGGTCGCGGCGGGCTCGTCCCAGACCGCGGGCGGGCCCGAATCGAAGGCCAGCGCCTTGAGCCCGGCGTCGACGATGGCGCGCTCCCCGGTCGGGCGGCTCATCACCGTCGCCCACACGAAGAGGCTCGGCTCGAAGGTCCGGGCCGGGCCGCCGCCGCGGTCGAGGTTCCGGCCGTAATCGGCGTCCATGAAGATGTAGGAGCCGCATTGCAATTCGGTATAGACGCCGCTTGCGGTCTCGAACTCGAAGCTGCCGGTGCCGGCCCCGGTCACCACCGGGCAATCGATGCCGTTCTGCGCGAGAAGGTCGCGGGTATGGCCGGCCTTGGCGGTCGCCTGGGCGATCGCCGCGCGGCGCTCGTCCCATTGGCGCAGATGCTGCGCCGAGCCGTGATAGGCCTGGAGCCCGGCGAAGCTCAGATGCGGCGCCTCGGCGATGCGGCGGGCGAGGTCGAGCGCCGGCTCGCCCGGCTCGACGCCGCAGCGGTTGCCGCCCATGTTGACCTCGACATAGACCGGCAAGGTCACCCCGGCCTCGCCGGCCGCCGCCTCCAGCGCCTGGACCTGGCCCATATCGTCGGCGCAGACGCCGATCCGCGCCATCGAGGCAAGCGACATCAGCCGGCGCAATTTCTGCCGGCCGACGATCTCGTTGGTGACGAGCACGTCGCCGACCCCGCCATAGACCATCGCCTCGGCCTCGCCGACCTTTTGGACGCAGACCCCGACGGCGCCCAGCGCCATCTGCTTCAGCGCGATGACCGGGCATTTGTGGGTCTTGGCGTGCGGCCGCAGCCGCACCTGGGCTGCCGGCGATGTGGTCGGGCAGGCGGCGCAGATTGCGCTCGAAGGCGTCGAGGTCGATCACCAGGGCGGGGGTGTCGACCTCGTCGAGCGGCATGCCGATCTCGGCCGGCGGACGTGTCGTCATCGCGCGATCTCCCGGAGCTCGAAAGGGTGGCCGAGGCTTGCCCAGCCCGCGCCAAAATGCAACACGCGGCGCTGTCGATCCCGCCGGGCGTGGTATGAGAATGCAATGCTGACCCTTTCCGGCCTGACCTACCGCATCGCCGGGCGCACCTTGCTCGCCGAGGCGAACGCGCAGATCGCCGACGGCGCCAAGGTCGGGCTGGTCGGCCGCAACGGGGCCGGCAAGTCGACCCTGCTCGACCTGATCCGCGGCGCCTTGCAGCCCGACGCCGGGACGATCGAGCTGCCGCGCGGCCATCGCATCGGCTTTCTGGCGCAGGAGGCGCCGAGCGGCGCCGAGCCGCCGCTCGCAACCGTGCTGGCCGCCGACCGGGAGCGCGCGGCGCTGCTCGCCGAGCGCGAGACCGGGGTCGAGCCGCTGCGCGCCGCCGAAATCGAGACGCGGCTCATTGAGATCGACGCCCATTCCGCACCCAGCCGGGCGGCGCGCATCCTCGCCGGGCTCGGGCTCGACGCGGCGATGCAGGCGGCGCCGGTCGGCGATTTGTCGGGCGGCTGGCGGATGCGGGTGGCGCTGGCCGCGATCCTGTTCGCCGAGCCCGATCTGTTGCTGCTCGACGAGCCGACCAACCACCTCGACCTCGAAGCGGCACTGTGGCTCGAGCGGTTTTTGCGCAACTACCGCCGCACCCTGCTGCTGGTCAGCCACGACCGCTATTTTTTGAACGCGGTGACCGGCGCGACCCTGCATCTCGATCGCGGCAGGCTCACCGCCTATTCCGGCAATTTCGACGCCTATCTGCGAGCCCGCGGCGAGGCCGCGCGGCGGCTCGAAGCGCTGGCGCAGCGGCAGGACCGGCAGCGCCGCAAGATGCAGGCGTTTGTCGACCGCTTTCGCGCCAAGGCGTCGAAGGCTCGCCAGGCGCAAAGCCGGCTGAAGGCGTTGGCCCGGCTGGAGCCGATCGCGCTGGCGGCCGACGAGCCGCCGATGCCGATCCGTTTTCCGGCGCCGGCGACGCTGAGCCCGCCGCTGATCGCGCTCGACCGGGCGAGCGTCGGCTACGCCGCCGGGCGGCCGGTGCTGTCGCGGCTCGATCTGCGGCTCGATCCCGATGACCGGATCGCGCTCCTGGGCGCCAACGGCAACGGCAAGACCACGCTGGCGCGCCTCCTCGCCGGCCGGCTGAAGCCGATGTCGGGCGAGATGACCCGGTCGCCCAAGCTCGGCTGCGGCTTTTTCGCGCAACACCAGATCGAGGACATGCGGCCCGAAGCCTCGGCCTTCGACCATCTCGCCGCATTGATGGGCGAGGCCCCGCCGGAGGCGGTGCGGGCGCGGCTCGGCGGCTTCGGCTTCGGCCAGGAGAAGGCGTTTGTCGCGGTCGAGGATTTGTCGGGCGGCGAGCGGGCGCGATTGAACCTCGCCCTCGTCACCCACGATGCGCCGGCGCTCTTGATCCTCGACGAGCCGACCAACCATCTCGACATCGAGGCCCGCGAGGAGCTGGTGCGGTCGATCAACGATTTCGCGGGCGCGGTCGTGCTGGTCAGCCACGATTGGCATCTGGTCGAGCTGGTCGCCGACCGGTTGTGGCTGGTCGCCGACGGCACCGCGCGGCCGTTCGACGGCGATCTCGACGATTATCGGCGCCTGGTGCTGGAGCCGGCGGCGCCGCGCAACGGCGCCAAGCCGCCGGGTGACGACGATCGGCGCCGCGCGCGCCGGCTCGCCGCGGAGCGCCGCCGCGGCCTCGAGCCGCTGCGGCAGCGGGCGCGGTTGAACGAGGAGACGATCGCCCGCCTGACCAAGGAACGAGAGGCGCTCGACCGGGCATTGGCCGCGCCGCAGCCCGCCGGCGGCGCCGCGGTGTCGAGCGCGCTGAAGCGCCGCGCCGAGCTGGTTCGCCGGATCGAGCATGCGGAGACCGAGTGGCTCGCCGCCGCCGAGGCGCTCGACCGGGAGCCGCGGGCGTGAGGGCGCGGTTCGAGGCGGGCGGCGTCCCGCCGGCGCATCCGTCGCCGCTGCTCGATGTTCTGCGGCAGGAATTCGAGGAATTGCACGGGGCCGGGTCCGGCCTGCCGCCTCCCGGCGATACGCTGGAGCGGCTTTACCGCGAGATCCACGACCTCGACCCGCCGCGCGCGGCGCTTTGCCTGTCGGGCGGCGGCATCCGCAGCGCGTCCTTCGCGCTGGGCGTGATCCAGGCGCTGGCCCGCCGCCGGCTGCTGCCGCAGTTCCATTACCTCTCGACCGTATCGGGCGGCGGCTATATCGGCGCCTGGCTTTCGGCGTGGCGCTGGCACGAGGGCGACGACGATCGGGTCTTCGCGCGCCTCGTCGGGCGCGCCGGCGACGCCGGGTTCGCCGAGCCGCCGCAGCTTACGGAATTGCGCGCCAACAGCAATTTTTTGACGCCGAAGCTTGGCCTGCTGTCAGCCGACACCTGGACCGCGATCGTCCTCTATCTGCGCAACCTGCTGCTCAACTGGTTCATCTTCCTGCCGCTGTTCCTGGGCCTGCTGTTGATCCCGCATGCGGCATATGACGCGCTGATCTGGCTCAACAATCTGGTCGGCATCGTCAATTGGGCGATGCTGCTGGCAGCCCTGCTGCTGCTCTTGGCCGGGCTCGCCGTATCGGTGGCCGGGCGCCCGGCGCGCGACCGGGTGCGCCCGAACGGATTTCCCGACCGCCCGTTCGCGCCGAATACGCGGGCGATGATCCTGTTCATCTGCCTGCCGATCTTTGCCGCGTCCGGCTTTCTCGCGATCTTTTCGGCCTGGCTGCCGCCCAACCGGCGGGACATCCTGTGGGGGATCCTGCGCTTCGGCGAGACCGGCCCGGACTTCTTCTATCCGATCCTCCGCTTCTATCCGATCTTCTATCCGGCCTTGATCGGCGCCCTCGTCTACGCCCTGGCCTGGCTGATCGGCTTTTTCGCCGGCGGCGGCCGGTGGCGCGACCTGCGGCGGGTGCGGAAGCGGCGGCGCGACCCGGTGCCGCCCCTGGCCGAGCTGCTCTGCTACGCAATCTCCGGCGCCGCCGCGGGCGCCATCGTCACGATCGGCATCGCCTTCTACCAGCGCCTGTCGGGCTTGGCCGAGGCCGAGGACGCCTCGCGGCTGCTGACCTTCTTTTTCGGCGGCTACAACCGGATCTCGATGATCGTCGCCTGGGGCGTCGCCTGGACGATGACCGCCGTCTTCGCCGCCGACCTGCTCTTCACCGGGTTGACGAGCTACCACCGCAACGGCGACGCCGACCGCGAGTGGTCGGCTCGGATGTCGGGCTATCTCGCCGCCGGCGCCATCGGCTGGCTCGTCTTCGCCGCGATCGTGCTCTACGGGCCGTGGGCGCTGTCGTTGTTCAACGGCTGGGCGTTCACCGCGGCGGGCGGCGTCTCCGGACTGGTCACATTGCTGCTCGGCGGCAGCGGCAAGACCGCGGCCACCGTCGCGCGCCAGGCCGGGGAGCGGCTCTCGGTCACCACCCTCGTCGACATCGCCACCCTCGTCTTCATGCTGGTTCTGGCGATCCTGTTGTCGCGGCTGCTGCGCTCGGGGCTCGAATATGCGGTAACGGTGCTCGGGATCGAGGCGAACAGCCTCGCCAAGACATTGGTTTCGGCTGTCGCCGCAGCGGCGCTGGTCTTCTTCTCGGGGCTCGCCTCCTATTGGATCAACGTCAACCGCTTCTCGCTGCATGCGGTCTACCGCAACCGGCTGATCCGCGCCTTTCTCGGCGCGGCGCGCGCCGGCCATCGCGAAGAGACGCGCACGCACAGCAGCCCCGACCCGTTCACCGGCTTCGCCGAGGCCGACAATCTGCCGCTTGCGGCGCTCTGGCAGGCGGGCGGCAACGAAGGGGCGCGGCGCCTCTTCCCGGTCGTCAACACGACGCTCAACGTCGTCGCCACGACCAACCTCGCCTGGCAGGAGCGCAAGGCCGAGCCCTTTGCGATGACCCCGCTCGCCTGCGGCAACCCCCTCGTCGGGTTCGTGCCGGCCCGGTTCTACGGCGGACCGCGCTCCGGGATCTCGCTCGGCACCGCGATGGCGATCTCGGGCGCGGCGGTCAGCCCGAACCAGGGCTATCATTCCTCGCCGATCGTCGGCCTGCTGTTGACCTTGTTCAATGTCCGGCTCGGCTGGTGGCTCGGCAATCCGCGCAAGGGCTCGCGCTTCTACCGACGCGACGGGCCGCGGCTGAGCATTTGGCCGGTGCTCGAGGAGCTGCTCGGGCAGACCAACGACGACGGCCCCTACATCTATCTCTCCGACGGCGGCCATTTCGAGAACCTCGGCCTCTACGAGATGGTCCGGCGCCGCTGCCGGTTCATCCTGATCAGCGACGCCGGCTCCGACCCGAAATGCACGCTCGAAGACCTCGGCAACGCCGTGCGCAAGATTTGGATCGACCTCGGCGTCCGCATCGCGTTCGAGCGGATCGATGTGGCGGCGCGGCGCGAGCCGCCGCTCGACGGCGCGTATTGCGCGCTCGGCCGGATCGATTACCCCGAGGCGGGGGCCAGGCGCGGCGTCCTGGTTTATGTCAAGCCCGGCTTTCACGGCAGCGAGCCGCCCGACATCCGCAGCTATGCCGCACTGCACCAGGCGTTCCCGCACGAGGGCACCGGCGACCAATGGTTCAGCGAATCGCAGATGGAGAGCTACCGCGGGCTCGGCGGCCACATCATCGAGCGGATGTGCGGTACAAGCGGCGAGGAAGGAAACGAGCCGCTGTCGCTTGACGATTTTATCGATCGGGTGCGCCGTTATCTCGAGAGCACGCGCCCGCGGCCGGCATAGCGTCAGCCGGCTACCCGGTCGATGAGGCCGTTGCGCGGGCGCGCGGGTGGGCGGCGCCGTATATGGCGAGCAGGCGCTCGGTCTCGACCGTGGTGTAGCGCTGCGTCGTCGACAGGCTGGCGTGGCCGAGCAATTCCTGGATCGCCCGCAGATCGCCGCCGCCGGCCAACAAATGGGTGGCGAAGCTGTGCCGCAGGGCATGCGGGGTCGCGGTCTCCGGCAGGCCGAGAAACCCGCGCAGCGCCGCCATTTGCCGCTGCACCTGCCGCGCGCCGAGCGGGCCGCCGCGGGCGCCGACGAAGAGCGGCCCGTCCCGGGCGAGCGCGTACGGGCAGGCGTCGAGATAGTCGGCGACTGCGGCGCGCACTGCCGGCAGGACCGGCAGCAGGCGCTGCTTGCGGCCCTTGCCGATGACGCTCAGCATGTCGCCGAGCGGGGCCGCGGCCCGGCAGAGGCCGAGCGCCTCCGACAGGCGCAGCCCGCAGCCGTAGAGGAGCGCCAGCACCGCCGCGTCGCGCTTGCCCTGCCAGGCGCCGGAGGCGAGGCCGGCGACCGCTCCGACCGCTCCGAGCGCATCCTCGATGCTGAGCGGCTTGGGCGCCCCCGCCGGCAATTTGGGTCCGCGCAGCACGCTGAGCGCGCTCGTCGATGCGAGCCCGCGCCGCTGCAGGAACCGGACAAAGCCGCGCACCACCGACAGCCCGCGGGCAAGCGAGCTGCGCTGCAATTCCATGCCCGCGCGGTGCGCCAGATAGGCGCGGAAATCGGCCGCGGCCAGCCCGCTGATCGCCGCAAGGCTCGGCAGCCCGCCCAGATGGCCGGTAAGAAAATCGAGAAAGAAGGCGAGGTCGCGGCCGTAGGCCGCCACCGTGTGCGCCGAGGCGCGGCGCTCGCCGGCGAGCCAGGCGGTCCACAGCCCGATCGCCGCGCGCAGATCCTCGGCGGCCTGATACCGCGCCAGCGGCGTCGGCGCCGGGGTCGCCGGAAACGCCGCCCCGCCCGGCGCTACCGGGCGCGATCGAGCCACTGGGCGATGCTGATCTCGAGCGAGCGCGCCAGGAACACCAAAAGCTCGGTCCCGAGGCCGGGAACAAAGGTTTCCGGATTGCGCGTGCCGATGCACATCAGGCCGACCGGCGCCGACCGGCTGAACGACAACCGCAGCAGCGCCTGCGAGCGCACCAAGCCGGCGGCGGCCCCGTAGAGCGTCGCGTCGCCCTGGATGTCGGCGCCCAGCTGCGCATCGCGGCCGGGGCCGATCAGGGCGTCGACGGTTCCCGCCGGCAGCAGATGGATGCCGTGCATCGGCAGGCGCGTCGTCCGCGACGCGGCGCTCTCGACGGCGAGGGTGACGACATCGACATCGATCAGCACGGCAAGATCGGTGGTCACGACCTGCAGCAGATGCTCAAAGCTCGACGCCCGCAGCATCGCCAGCACCGCCTTGTGCACGCGGCACTGGCTCGTCAGATTGCCGCGGCTGGTCGAGATCAGGGTCTTCTGCTCGTCCTGCGCGCGGCCCAGATCGAGGCGCAGCCGCTCCAGCATGAAATGCTGGAAATCAAGCACATCGTCGTCGGTTTGCCGCACCGGCGCCCGCATCAGCTGGAGCGCGGCGGGGTGCTGGTCGAGAAAGTCGGGATGCTCGCGCAGATAGGCGATCACCTCGCGCGCCGCCAGGCCGGGCGGCCGGTCCTGCGGCGCGCCGCTGTTGCGCGGCGGCCTCGGCCGGTCCTGCGGCCGGTCGGCCATCGCCGGCTCCTAGCTTCGCCCTGCCGCGCCGAGGCGCGGATGCGGCGGAAAGACAGCGGCGAAGCGGTGCTCGATCATACCCAGGACACCTGAAACCAGCCTACCGAACGGCGCGCTGCGGTTGCCCGAGAGAGCTTGCCGCGCGCCGGCTCCGGAGCGAGTTTAGCCGATGCCCGAGCCTCACGCCAGTTCCGCCGCGGCGCCGGCCGCCCAATGCGCCGGCGACGTCCCGCGCCGGGTCAGCGTGCTGCTGCCGCTGCCGCTGCCGGACACGCTCGACTACCTCGTCCCGCTGGCGGCGGCGCCGCCCGAGCCGGGCAGCTTTGTCCGCGTGCCGCTTGGCGGGCGCAGCCTCGTCGGGGTGGTTTGGGACGGGGCTGGCGAGAGCCTGCCGGCGGACCGGCTGAAGCCGCTTATCGAGGTATTGCCGGCGCCGGCGATGCGGCCCGAGCTGCGGCGCTTTGTCGAGCGCGCCGCCGCCTACACAATGGCCCCGCCGGGCGCGGTGCTGCGCATGGCGATGAGCATCCCGCAGGCCTTGCTGCCGCCGCGGCCACGCCGCCTCTGCGCCGTGTCCGCGGCCGGGATCGCCGCCCTTGGCGAGGGGCCGCCGGGCAAGCCGCCGCCGGGCAAGCCGCTGACCGAGGCGCGCCGGCGGGTCTTGGAGGCGCTGGGCGGCGGGCCGCCGCTGCCGGCCGCCGAGCTGGCGAGGCTGGCCGGGTGTGGGCCGGGCGTGGTGCGCGATTTGATGGCCGCCGGGCTGGTCGACGAGCGGCTGCTCCCGGCGGAGCCCGCGGTTGCGCCGACGCCCGATTGGCGCCGGTCCGGCCCCACGCTGTCGCTCGACCAGTCGGCCGCGGCGCGCCGTCTGGTCGGGCGGGTCGAGGCGGGCGGGTTCAGCGCAACCCTGCTCGACGGCGTCACCGGGTCGGGCAAGACCGAGACCTATTTCGCCGCGGTCGCGGCGGCGCTGGCGGCCGGGCGGCAGGCATTGGTGCTGCTGCCGGAGATCGCATTGGGCGCGCAGTGGCTGGGGCGCTTCAGCCAGCGCTTCGGCGCGCCGCCGGCGCAGTGGCATTCCGATATCGGCGAAGCCGAGCGCCGCCGCACCTGGCGGGCCGTCGCCGCCGGCCGCGCCCCGGTGGTCGTCGGCGCGCGCTCGGCGCTGTTCCTGCCGTTTCCCGCGCTCGGGCTGATCGTCGTCGACGAGGAGCACGACCCCTCCTACAAGCAGGAGGACGGGGTCTGCTATCAGGCGCGCGACATGGCGGTGCTGCGCGCCTCGCTCGCTCAAATCCCGGTCGTGCTGGCCTCCGCCACCCCGTCCCTCGAAACCGTCGTCAACGTCGCCCGCGGGCGCTACGAGCGGGTCGTGCTGCCGCGCCGCCACGCCGCCGCCGAGCTGCCGGCGGTGCGGCTCGTCGACCTGCGCCGGGAGCGGCTCGAGCGCGGGCATTTCCTGTCGCCGCCGCTGGTCGCCGGGGTCGCCGAGACCCTGGCGGCGGGCGAGCAGGCGCTGCTGTTTCTGAACCGGAGAGGCTATGCGCCGCTGACCCTCTGCCGGTCCTGCGGCCACCGCTTCCAGTGCCCGAGCTGCACCGCCTGGCTGGTCGAGCACCGCTTTACCCGCCGGCTGTTGTGCCATCACTGCGGCCACGCCGAGCCGGTTCCGGCGCTGTGCCCGCAATGCGTCGCGGCAGGGACCCTGGTGCCGTGCGGGCCCGGGGTCGAGCGGCTGCGCGAGGAGGTGGCGGCGCGCTTTCCGGCGGCGCGCGCGGCCTTGATGGTCAGCGACCTGCTGCCCGGCCCGCACGCCGCCGCCGAGCTCGCCCGCGCCATGGTCGAGCGCCGCTACGACATCCTGATCGGGACCCAGATTGTCGCCAAGGGCCATCACTTTCCGCTGCTGACCCTGGTCGGGGTCGTCGACGCCGATCTCGGGCTCGGCGGCGGCGATCTGAGGGCGGCCGAGCGGACCTACCAAATGCTGCATCAGGTCGGCGGTCGCGCCGGCCGGGCCGAGCGCAAGGGCCGGGTGCTGATCCAGACCTGGATGCCCGATCAGCCGGTGATGCAAGCGCTCGCGGCCGGCGATCGCGACCGTTTTCTCGAAGCCGAGGCCGCGGCGCGCCGCGGCGCCGGGCTGCCGCCCTTCGGGCGGCTGGCGGCGCTGATCGTCAGCGCCGCCGATGCCGAAGCCTGCGACTTCGCCGCCCGCGCGCTCGCCCGCGCCGCGCCGCAGCTTCCCGGCGTGGCCGTGCTCGGCCCGGCCCCGGCGCCGCTGGCGATCCTGCGCGGCCGCCACCGCCGCCGCTTCCTGGTCAAGGCGGAGCGGACGGTCGGCCTGCAGGCGGTGCTGCGCGAATGGCTTTCGCGCATCCGCCTCGGCGGCGCGGCGCGGGTCCAGGTCGACATCGACCCCTACAGCTTTCTGTGAGCCTCCGAACCGACGCGAAGCCGTCGTTCCCGCCGCCGCGCGCGTGAAGAACTTGGCCCTCGGCGCGCCGGCCTCGGCTCTCGAGGGGAGAGCGGGCCGGCCCCAGCCTAACGGTGCGCGGCGTTGAACTGAAGGAGGGCGGCGGGGCCGGGGCAGAGCTCGGCCTCGCCGAGGCTGTTGAGCGGCGCCTCGACCGTGTCGAGAAAGTCGTGCATGTCGCCCGCTTCGGGCTCGACGAACAATAAGCCGGTGACGACCTCGCCCAGCGCATGCCGCTGCTGGAGGTAGGTCAGGGCCGAAATCCGGTCATGCGGGTCGTAATCGGGGTCGAGCTTTCTCAATCGCAGGATCGAGCCGTCGTGCTGATGCACGGTCTCGACCGTCCCCGGCGCGTAATCGGCGGTGATCTCGTCGCGCTCGAGGATCACGTCGAGCCGGTTGACCGCCTCGTTGTGGGCGCGGACGTAATCGAAGCTCTTGGTCGATTCGGGGTTGTTGTTGAAGGCGACGCAGGGCGAGACCACGTCGATGAAGGCCGCGCCCTGGTGCTCGATCGCGCCCTTGATCAGCGGCACCAGCTGCGCCTTGTCGCCGGAAAAGCTGCGCCCGACAAAGGAGGCGCCGAGCTGCAAGGCGAGCGCCACCAGGTCGATCGGCGCATCGGTGTTGACCGCGCCCCGCCGCGCCTTCGAGCCCTTGTCGGCGGTGGCCGAGAACTGCCCCTTGGTCAGGCCGTAGACGCCGTTGTTCTCGACGATATAGACCATGTTGACGGCGCGGCGCAGGCAATGGGCGAACTGGCCGAGCCCGATCGAGGCCGAATCGCCGTCGCCGGAAATGCCCAGATAGATCAGCTCGCGGTTGGCGAGGTTGGCGCCGGTCAAGACCGAGGGCATGCGGCCGTGCACGCTGTTGAAGCCGTGCGACTTGCCGAGGAAATAGGTCGGCGTCTTCGACGAGCAGCCGATGCCCGACAGCTTGGCGATCTTGTGCGGCGGCAGGCTCAGCTCGAAGCAGGCCTGGATGATCGCGGCGCTGATCGAGTCGTGGCCGCAGCCGGCGCACAGAGTCGAGACCGCCCCCTCATAGTCGCGCCGCGTATAGCCGAGCGCATTGGTCGGCAGCTTCGGGTGATGCAGCCGGGGCTTCGTAATGTAGGTCATTCGGGCCTCATAAGGGATTCACCACAGAGTCACAGAGAGCACAGAGCTAAGTAAACGTGACGCTGCGAAGCAGCGAAATAAAACCTACTTCTCCGTGTCCTCTGTGCCTCTGTGGTGAACATTTTATCACGGCAGCGCCTTCTTGAGCGGCGCCAGGGTGACGACGGCGAGCATGTCGGCGATCGCCTTGACGATGAACCGCGCGGTGATCGGCGTGCCGTCGTAGTGCAGGATCGGGACGAGCCTCGCCGGGTCGATCTCGCCCTCGTTCATCAAGAGGGTGCGCAATTGCGCGTCGCGGTTCTGCTCGACGACAAACACCCGCTCGTGGCCGGCGACGAAATCGAGCACGTCGTCGTGGAACGGGAAGGCGCGCACCCGCAACGTGTCGAGATGGATGCCGCGCTCCTCGAGCGCCTCGAGCGCCTCGATCATCGCCGGCGCGGTCGAGCCGAAATAAATCGCGCCGAACCGGGTCGGCTCGCGCGCATCGCGCCTGATCGGCCGCGGCGCCAGCCGCTTGGCGGTCTCGAACTTGTGCAGCAGGCGCTGCATATTGTCGACGTAGTCCGAGCCTTCCTCGGAATAGCGCGCGTAGCGGTCCTTGCTGGTGCCGCGGGTGAAGAAGGCGCCGCGGGTCGGGTGGGTCCCGGGCAGGGTGCGGTAGGGGATGCCGTCGCCGTCGACATCGAGGTAGCGGCCGAAATCGACCCCGGCTTCGAGCTCGGCGGCGGTCATGACCTTGCCGCGGTCGTAACGCCGGCTCTGGTCCCATTCGAGCGGCCGGCACAGCCAGTCGTTCATGCCGATGTCGAGGTCGAGCATGACGAAGATCGGGGTCTGCAGCCGGTCGGCGAGGTCGAACGCCTCGGCGGCAAAGGCGAAGCTCTCGTGCGGGTCCTCGGGGAACAACAGCACGTGCTTGGTGTCGCCGTGCGAAGCGTGGGCGCAGCTGAGGATGTCGGCCTGCTGGGTGCGGGTCGGCATGCCGGTCGACGGGCTGCCGCGCTGGACATCGAAAATGACCGCCGGGATCTCGGCGAAATAGGCGAGCCCGATGAACTCCTGCATCAGCGAGATGCCGGGGCCGGCGGTCGCGGTAAAGGCGCGCGCGCCGTTCCAGGCGGCGCCGACGACCATTCCGATCGAGGCGAGCTCGTCCTCGGCCTGGAGGAT
This sequence comes from uncultured Alphaproteobacteria bacterium, assembly GCA_963716115.1. Lineage (GTDB taxonomy): Bacteria > Pseudomonadota > Alphaproteobacteria > ATCC43930 > CGMCC-115725 > AP-15. The sequence continues at coordinate 115,308 of CAVQSZ010000006.1, read as the reverse complement.
CGCATAGCGCTTTTTCTTGGTCTCGGGGTCGGCGCGGTAGCGTCGGCAATGGTTGGCGAAGGCCTCGGCGAGCGAGGAGGAGGGGGTGATCGGATACCACGCCGCGACCGTCGCCCCGCCATAGACGCAGCCCAGCGCCGCGGCGTCGTTGCCGGTGATGAAGATGCGGTCGCCGACCTTGTCGACGGCTGCGAGACGCAAGCCGATCGGGCAGTCGAACTCGGCGAGCGCCCAGTCGCGGCCGAGCCGCAGCGCGTGCAAATTGGGCTTGATCAAGGCGTCCCGGCCGCGGAACTGCTCGCCGATCAGCCTTTCGATCGCCGGCACGTCCATATCGAGCAACGCCGACAAGGCGCCCAGATAGATGATGTTCTTGAACAGCTGGCGCTGCCGCATGTCGCTGTATTCACGGTTGCAAATCTCGGTCAGCGGCACGCCGATGACGGTGATGTCGTCGCGGAATTTCGAGGGCGGCAGGGGCTTGGTCGAATCGTAGAACAGATAGCCGCCGGGCTCGATCTCGGCCACATCCTCGTCCCAGGTCTGCGGGTTCATCGCCACCATCATGTCGACGCCGCCGCGCCGGCCGAGATGGCCGCTCTGGCTGATCCGCACCTCGTACCAGGTCGGCAGGCCCTGGATGTTCGAGGGGAAGATGTTGCGCGAGCTGGCAGGGATGCCCATGCGCAGGATCGACTTGGCGAAGAGCGCATTGGCGCTGGCCGAGCCCGAGCCGTTGACGTTGGCGAATTTGACGACGAAGTCGTTGACGCTTGCGATGCTTTGTGGGCTCGATCCGGCCACGGTTATTCCTCTCGAGAACGCTTTACCGCAAAGGACGCAACGGACGCGCCGAGGGCGCGAAGCCGCCGGTTCCTTTGCGACCGTTGCGCATCCTTTGCGCCCTGAGCGTTAAGTCTTGCTTTTATCGGCTGCGGCATGCGGGACCGGCCTGGGTCACGTCGATCAGGAATTTGCGCATGTCCCACGCCCCGGTCGGGCAGCGCTCGGCGCACAGCCCGCAATGCAGGCACACGTCCTCATCCTTGACCATGATGCGCCCGGTCTTGAGCCGGTCGCCGATATAGAGGTCCTGCTCGAGGTTGAGCGCCGGCGCCATCAGGCGGCCGCGCAGCTCCTCCTCGTCGCCGTTGTCGGTGAAGGTGATGCAATCCATCGGGCAGATGTCGACGCAGGCGTCGCATTCGATGCACAGCTGGCCGGTGAAGACGGTCTGCACGTCGCAGTTGAGGCAGCGCTCGGCTTCGAGAAAGGCGAGCTTCTCGTCGTAGCCGAGCTCGACCTCGACGCGGATGTCGGCGAGCGCCACCGCGGTGTCGCGCAACGGCACCCGGTAGCGCAGATCGTTCGAGATGTCGTTGTCGTAGCTCCACTCGTGGATGCCCATCTTCTGGCTGACCAACGTCACGCCGGGCGGCGGCCGCTCGCCGACATCCTCGCCGTGGCAGAGCTTGTCGATCGAGATCGCGGCGTCGTGGCCGTGGGCGACGGCCCAGATGATGTTCTTCGGCCCGAACGCGGCGTCGCCGCCGAAAAACACCGTGGGCAAGGTCGACTGCATCGTCTTCAGATCGACCCTGGGCATGCCCCAGCGGTCGAACTCGATGCCGATGTCGCGCTCGATCCACGGGAAGGCGTTCTCCTGGCCGACCGCCACCAGCACGTCGTCGCACGCGATATGGGTGTCGGGCTCGCCGGTCGGGACCAGGTTGCGCCGGCCCCGCGCGTCGTACTCGGCCTTGACCCTTTCGAACAGCACCCCGGTCAGCCGCCCGTCGTCATGGGTGAATTCCTTCGGCGTCAGCCAGTTGAGGATCGGAATGCCTTCGTGCGTCGCGTCCTCTTTTTCCCAAGACGAGGCCTTCATCTCCTCGAAGCCGCTGCGCACGACGACGGTGACCTCCTTTCCGCCGAGCCGGCGCGACGAGCGACAGCAATCCATCGCCGTGTTGCCGCCACCCAGGACGACGACGCGGCGGCCGATCTGGTCGACATGGCCGAAGGAGACGCTGGAGAGCCAGTCGATGCCGATATGGATATTGGCCGCCGCCTCCTGCCGGCCCGGGATCTCGAGGTCGCGCCCGCGCGGCGCGCCGCTGCCGACAAAGACCGCGTCCCAATGCTCGGCCAAGAGCGCCTTCAGGCTCGGGACGAATGCCCCGAAGCGGGTTTCGACGCCCATGTCGAGGATCAGCTCGACCTCTTCGTCGGTCACCGTCTCGGGCAGGCGGAAGCGCGGGATCTGCGAGCGCATCATGCCGCCGCCCTTGCTGTCGCCGTCGAACAGCACGCAATGATAGCCGAGCGGCATCAGGTCGCGGGCGACGGTCAGCGAGGCCGGGCCGGCGCCGACCAAGGCGATGCGCCGGCCGTTCTTCTCGGGCGGGATCGCCGGCAGATAGCGGCGGATGTCGCCCTTGTGGTCGGCGGCGACCCGCTTCAGCCGGCAGATCGCCACCGGCTCCTTCTCGACCCGGCCGCGCCGGCAGGCGGGCTCGCATGGGCGGTCGCAGGTGCGCCCGAGAATGCCGGGGAAGACGTTCGACTCCCAATTGACGGCCCAGGCGTCGCCATAGCGCCGCTCGGCGATCAGCCGGATGTATTCCGGCACCGGCGTATGCGACGGGCAGGCCCACTGGCAATCGACGACTTTGTGGAAATAGTCGGGGACGCTGATATCGGTCGGCTGCACTAGGCTCCTCCTGGCGAACGGGGCGGGAGAGGTTCGTTCTCGTTCCTGCCGCTATCGCTCGCCGAGGCGCATCAGGCTCTTGTTCACCACCGCCTGCCCGGCGCGTCGCCGCAGCGGCGCTCTCTTATACCCGCGATCGAGCCCACCGTCATCTCCCGTTTCGCCCGATCGGTCATTCCCGCATCGCACCTCGGGGCTCCGGGTGCGGCAGCCTGCCTCACCCTCCTGCCGCGCGCAAGCAACGGAGCCGCGCGCCGGACGCGGCCCTCATCTATCGCGGGATCATCGCCATTCCCTTTCCCGAGCGCGGCGGTGGGATATGGTCTACGTCGAAGGTTGACGCTGCTGCCGAGTTTTCAAGGTGGTCGGGCAGCCGGCCAGTTGGCAAATCCAGCGAGCAGGAATGACTTTGGGATACTCTTGGGAGGCGTAGACTGGGGGCCGGATGTCGGACGCGAGGCGGTCGACGAGTGACGGCGTCGGCGTATCTGCCGGACGCACCTCATCGGCCGGCAGCCGTATCAATTCGTGCCAGGTGTCGGTGCGCGCCGGTCGGCGATCAGCCCGGGGCACCGGGACTCGTGAGCGCCTGAGAGCTATGCTGTCGGACGGCCGGGGAGGTCGGGCATGTACAAGCTGTTCGCGCGGCCGGGGTGGGGCTCGGTGCTGGTCGAGACGCAGCTCGCCTGGTACGAGTTTCCCTATGAGCTGGAGGAAGTCGCCGATTTGTTCGCCTCGGCCGAGGCGCGGCGGCAGTTGGCGGCGGTGAACCCGCTGGCGCAAGTGCCGACCTTGGTGCTGCCGGATGGGCAGGTGATGACCGAGAGCGCAGCAATCACCCTCCATTTGGCGGACGTCGCCGGGCGGACCGATCTCGTGCCGGCTGCCGACGAGGCGGTGCGGCCGGCGTTTTTGCGCTGGCTGATTTTCCTGGTCGCCAACCTCTACCCGACTTTCACCTATGCCGACGACCCCGCCCGCTTCGTGCCGGGCGAGACGGCGCAGCAAGGGTTTCAGGCCAATGTCCACGCCTATGCGAAGCGGTTGTGGGATCAAGCGGAGCACGCCGCCGGGCGGCCCTGGTTTCTCGGCGACCGGCGCTCGGCGCTCGACATCTATGTCGGCGCGATGACCCGCTGGGAACCACGGCGCGAATGGTTTGCCGCCGCCTGCCCGCGGCTGCACGCGATTGCGCTGTCGATCGAGGCCGAGCCCCGGCTTGCCGCCGTCTGGCGGCGGAATTTCGGCCCGGATTGACCCCTCACGATAAGCGACCCGTGGGGCGCCTCGACAACGGGGATACGACGGCGGCTTAATCCGGCGGCAGGTCGAGGGATCAAGCTGCCGGCAGCAGGCGCGCGACTCTTCGGCATGACCTCCTGCGCCAGGAGGCGCATCGATTCGCGCCAGGCGTCGGGGTTCTCGCTGTAGTCGAAGCAGAACAGCAAGAGCGAGCCGAAGCCGCCGACCTCGTCGTACATCCGCTCGATCTTCTCGACGACGGTCGCGGGCGACCCGATCAGCCAGTTGTGTTTTGCGCAATATTCCGGCGTCACATCGCTGTCGGCCACCTCGGGGTCGTGCTTGAGGAACTGGACGACGCCGACATCGGTCAGCAGCGGCAGAAAATATTCGCGCATCATGCGGCCCATCATGCCGCCGACCGACAGCCGCCACGCTTCGGCGTCGGTGTCGGCGACAAAGATCTCGCGCACCAGGCGCCAGTCGGCGCGCCGCGGCGTGCGCCCGGAGCGCCGCGCCCCTTCCTCGACCGACTCCCAGTGGCTGGCGACATAAGTCTGGTTCAGGTTGAGGCTCATCGGCAGAAAGCCGTGCTCGCCGGCGAGCTTCAAGGTGTCCGAGCCCTTGCTGACGCCGGCCACCCCGATTGGCGGGTGCGGCTTTTGGAACGGCCGGATGTGCGGCCGCAAGGTCCGCAGCATCAAATCGGTCCTGGTCACCTTCCAGTATTTGCCGGGATAGTCGAACGGCTCCTCCGCCGCCCACAGCTTCAGGATGATGTCGAGCGCCTCGCGCGTCATCTCGCGGTGCTGGCCGGCGTTGCCGTCGACGTTGAACATCGCCCAGTCGCTCGGCAGCCCGCTGGCGGCGACGCCGAAATTGAGCCGGCCCTGCGCCATGTGGTCGAGCATCGCGATGCGGTTCGCCAGCTCGGCCGGATGATGATAGGGCAGCAGAAAGCCGCCCGGCGCCAAGCGGATGCGCTTGGTTTCCATCAGCGCCTGGGCGATCAGCAGGTCGGGGGCGGGGTGCGGCTCCCAGGGCGCCGTGTGGTGCTCGCCGATCCAGGCCTCGGAAAAGCCGAGCTCGTCGGCCCGGCGCAGGGTGTCGAGGTCCCAGCGATGGCCGTCCCCGAGGCTGCGCTCCGGCGGATGCGAGGGCATCGTAAAGAGGCCGTATTCCATCAGGATCCTCCCGGCAGCTGGTTCGAGGCGAGGGACGCGGCCGCAATCTAAGCCATGTCCCCTGCCGCGGTCGAGGCAGCCCGACCCCTGCCAGGAGCTGCGCCGATGCCCGAGCCGGCGAGGCGGCGCTCAGTAATACGCCGCGCCGCCGTTGACGTGCAGGGTCTGGCCGGTGACGAAGCCGCCGTCGTCGCTGACCAGGAACAGGCAGGCGGCGGCGATCTCGTCGACATGGCCCTGGCGCCCCAGCGGGATCCCAGCCGCGCTCGGCGCCCGCCCCTGATACCATTCGGGATTGTCCCGCCTTGTATCGATGCTGCCGGGAGAGACGACGTTGACCCGGATGTTCTGCGCGGCGAACTCCGAAGCGAGCGCCCGCGCCATGCCCACGAGCCCCATCTTCGCCGCCGAGACGTGGGCGCGGCCGCGGCCGCCGGTAAAGGCGCCGTCGCCGGTGAAGAACAGGATCCGCCCGTATTGGTGCTTGACCATCGAATCGATGACCGCCCGCGTGCAGTACATGGCGCCGTCGAGGACGACGCCCCTGACCGCTTCCCAGTCCGCCATCGTCAGCTCGGTGAACGGCTTGTGCGGCCGGATCGCGGCGTTGTTGATCAGGATGTCGATGCGGCCGAACTCGTCGAGCGCCCGCGCCGTCATCGCGTCGACCTGATCCTTTCTGGCGACATCGGCGATGATCGCGAGCGCCTTGACCCCTCGATCGCGGACTTCCCGTGCGACCGCGTCGGCCTCGGCCTGGTTGCTGCGGGCGTTGACGACGACATGGGCGCCTTCGGCGGCGAGCTTCAGCGCCGTCGCACGCCCGATATTTCGCCCCGAGCCGGTTATCAAGGCGACTTTCCCGTCAAGCTTGCCCATCGGCGCATCTCCCATGACGATGTTCGAGACGCGGAAGGAATCGGCGCTTCTGCGGCTGGAGGCAAGCTTCGGCTGCGCGCCGTCGCAAGACGGCGGCGCGACCGCCATCGCTCACTCCGAGAAGAGGATCGCCGTGTTGAATGCGGCGGCGGCCGGAACCACCAGCCGACCCGGCTCGATCCGCACCCCCGGAACCGAGCGCAGCCGCTCCGCCGTTTGGCGCAAGGAGGCGACCCTGACGCCCAGCGCGGCCATATGCTCGGGCCGCCCGGCCGGATCGGCCGCCGCCTCGCCAAGCTCGGCCGCCACCGCATTCGGCGGGGCCAGCTCCACCCGCGCCGTCCCGGCGGCCATCACCTGGCGGCCGTCCAGATCGGCGACGGCGTCGCCGCCGAACAATTCACGGAACAGCTGTGCCGAGCCCCGCGGATCGGCGGTGGCGACGACGACGCGGGCGATCGCGCGGGCGCCGTTCGGATGCGCCTGCCACTCGGGCCGCCATACGAGGTCGGGGGTTTGGTGCTCGCAGAAATAGACCCGGCCCATCGCCACCTTGGCAGGATCGAGCCGGGTGGTGCGGAACCGCGCGTCCCGCGTCGCGCCGTCGATCGCAACCGGGCGCGAGAAGGACTGCACCGGCAGGATCGGCAGGCCCGCCGCCTGCGCCCGGCGATGCGCCGCGGCCGCGTCCGCGGTCTTGAACACCAGGCCGTTCAGGCCGACCGGAAAAGGCGCGAGCTCCGGGCGCGCGGCGCCGCCCGCCGCAAAGCCGAGCAATTCCAGATAATCGGCCGCGAACATCGCCAGATGGTTGAGCGAGCCCAAGGTGTGATGGCCGCGCGGGGTCAGCTCGAAGCCGAGCGAGGCGAAGCGGCGCATCGCCTCGTCGACGCGGTCGCGCACGTCGATGACGACATGATCGATGACAGGCGAAAGAGAGGCCACCGCCGATCCCCATTCCAACGCGGGCCGCGCCCCGGCTTTCTAACCCGGATTGCGCGTATCTATCATCAACTCTCGGGCGGTGGAGGAATGCGAATGGTCTCGTCCCACAGCGTCGCCAACGGCATCGGGCAGCCGGTGCGGCGCAAGGAGGATTTCCGGCTGCTGACCGGCCGAGGCGGCTTTGGCGACGATTTCGTCCTGCCGCGGCTGGCGCACGCGATCATGGTGCGCTCGCCGCATGCGCATGCGCGGATCGTCTCGGTGGGCAAAGGTGCGGCGCTCGCGGCGCCGGGGGTGCTCGCGGTGATGACCGGGGCCGACTACATCGCCGACGGGCTGGGCCCGATCCCGCACAATGCCGGGCTGATGGGCCCCCCCGATGTGGCGGTGCGCAAGCGGGGGATGGAGCCGATCGCCACCCGCCATCGCCCGATGCCGGCCGACCGGGCGCGCTTTGTCGGCGAGCCGGTCGCCATGATCGTCGCCGAGACCATCGCCGCGGCCAAGGACGCGGCGGAGCTGCTCGACATCGCTTATGAGCCGCTGCCGGCGGTGGCGCGCGCCGTCGATGCGCTCAAGCCCGGCGCCCCGCTGCTGTGGGACGAGGCTCCCGGCAATCTCTGCATCGAGATCGAGGTCGGCGACGAGGCCGCGACCGCCGCCGCTTTCGCCGGCGCGGCGCATGTCGTGCGGCTCGACACCTGGGTGCAGCGCGTCACCGGCGCGCCGCTGGAGCCGCGCACGACCATCGCCGATTTCGACCCGGCGACCTCGCTTTACACGCTCTATTCCGGAACCGGCCGCGGCGTCGCCAAGCTCAGGCTCGACCTCGCCCAGGTGCTCGGCGCGCCGGCCGAGCAGGTCCGCGTGCTGTGCAAGGACATGGGCGGGAATTTCGGCACCCGCAACTTCTTCTATCCCGAGCATGCGCTCCTCGCCTGGGCGGCGCGTCGGGTCGGCCGGCCGGTCAAATGGACCTGCGAGCGGACGGAAGCCTTCCTCAGCGACTATCAGGGCCGCGACCTGGCTGTCGAGGCCGAGCTGGCGCTCGACCGGGAGGGCAATTTCCTGGCCGTGCGCGGCGCCAACCTGAGCAATCTCGGCGGGCACGCCGCGGCCTTCGTGTCGCTGCAGAAGGGGCTCGGCCTGACGCCGAGCGTCTATCGCATCCCGGTCGCCTATTTCCGCGGCCGGGGCGCCGTGACCAACACCGTCTCGACCACGCCCTACCGCAGCGCCGGCAGGCCGGAGGTCATCTTCGTGATCGAGCGCCTGATCGATCTGGCGGCCGACCGGCTGGGCGTCGACCCGGTTGCGCTGCGGCGCCGCAACCTGATCCCGCCCGAGGCGCAGCCCTACGCCAACCCGCTCGGCGTCACCTACGACAGCGGGCGCTACGGGGAGGCGATGGAGAGGGTGCTGGCGCTCGCCGATTGGGACGGCTTTCCGGCGCGGCGCGAGGCGTCGGCGCGGCGCGGCAGGCGGCGGGGCGTGGGCGTCGCCAATTATGTCGAGATCACCTCGGGCGCGCCGCGCGAGCGCGCCGAGATCGCCGTGCTCCCTGACGGCAGGGTCGAGCTGGTCATCGGCACGATGTCCTCGGGGCAAGGCCACGAGACGAGCTTTGCCCAGCTCGTCACCGAATGGCTCGGCGTGCCGTTCGAGAGCATCGACTTCGTCGCCCACGACACCCTTCGGGTGGCGGCCGGCGGCGGCTCCCATTCCGGCCGCTCGATGAAGCTCGCCGCCACCATCGTCGGCGAGGCGGTCGACGTTGTCATCGCCAAGGGGCGCGAGATCGCGGCTGTTCTGTTCGAGGCCGGCGTGGCCGACATCGAGTTCGAGCGCGGCCGCTACCGGGTCGCCGGCACCGACCGCGAGATCGGCATCTTCGAGGTCGCGGCCGCGGCCGCCGCCGGGGCCCTGCCGCAGCAGCTTTGCGGGCCGCTCGCCGGGGTTTCCGACCAGACCCTGCCGGTCGCCAGCTTCCCCTACGGCGCGCAGGTCTGCGAGGTCGAGGTCGACGCCGAAACCGGCGCGGTCGAGATCGTCGGCTACGCCGCGGTCGACGATGTCGGGCGCGCGGTCAACCCGATGATCTTGCACGGCCAGACCCATGGCGGCATTGCCCAGGGGGTGGGTCAGGCGCTGCTGGAAAGCAGCCATTACGACCCGGCGAGCGGGCAGCTGCTGGCGGCGAGCTTCATGGATTACGCTCTGCCGCGGGCCGACGCGCTGCCGCGGCTCGAGACCGCGCTCAGCGAGACGCCGGCGCCGACGAACCGCCTCGGGGTGCGCTCCGGCGGCGAGGGCGGCGCGACGCCGGCCCTGGCGGCGGTGGTCAACGCCATCGTGGATGCGCTCTCGGAGCTGGGCGTGCGCCACATCGAGATGCCGGCGACCCCCGAGCGGGTATGGCGCGCCATTCGGGCCGCCGCCGAAGCGCGCCGGTGACCCGCGCCGCCCGGTCGGCCTTGCGAGCCGGCCGCACCGCCGCTCCCGCGGCGGCCGGGTCAGGCGGCGGTCTTGCCGACGACGAGGAAGCTGTCCGACCCGCAGTCGCGCGCCGCGACCGTCCGCGGGTCCTCCGCGCGGCCCCAATCGGAATGAGCGCGGAACAATTGCGGCGCTCCGAACCGGGACAGCAGGGCGATCATCTCGGCGCGCCTCGGCGACTGGCGGTGGGCGCGACGGGTCGCCTCGGCATCCGACGCGTCGTCGTCCAGCACGATCTCGTTGATGGCCAGCAAGCCGCCGGGCTTCAGCGTCTCCCAGCAGCGCTCCAGGACGCTCGGCCGGGCCTCGCGAGCGATGTTGTAGATGGTCTGGCACATCAGGACGAGATCGACCTCTCGACCCGCCCGATAGAGGTCGGCGGTGGTCTGCCCGATCCGCAGCCGCTCGTTGAAGGCGCCATGCTCGCCCCGGCTCCACAGGTCGGCAGCCAGCTCCCGGTAGTGCGGGTTAGGGTCGATGATGGTGACCCGCTGCACCTCGCGCGGCCCCTCGGTGGCGAGAAGCCACGCGATCAGCCCGATGCCGCCGCCGACATCGATGATCTCGGGAAATGCCCGCTCGGGACGCGCGGCGTCCAGCGTTTTCGAGAGCGCGAGAGCACGCCAGCCGCCGCTCGCCACGAAGTATTGCAGCTCTTGCGCCGGGAGCGGCGGCCCATCGGCGGCCCGGCCGCGCTCGATCAGCCAATCGCCGAGGCGTCGCGCAGATGGCGGAGTCGGCCCGGGCGCGGCCAGCCGCCGGCCGTGCTGCGCTCGCACTTGCCGGGGCTTGCCGGTTTGCCGCGCCGCGATCGCGACGACAGCGGCCGCCATCGCCGGATGCAGTCCCTCGGTCACCGATGCGCCGACGATTACGGGCGCTGCGGCATTCCAGATGTCCTTGTCGTCGATGACGTCGAACAGGTTTGCCGGCCCGTCGTCGATGTCGACCTGCCCGCCCTGAAGAACCAGCGATCGGCGAGGCCGCCCGAGGCCCAGCGAGATGTCGGCGTCGACCTGCGCGTCGTTGCGGGAGATCAGGGTGGCGCCCGGCGCGGCCCCTGCGTCAGCTCCGACCCACGATCCGACAGTCGCCAGACCGGCCCGAAGAAGCGCGGAAACACCGGCGTCACGCGGCATTTACGGCTTCGCTCCCGACGTTGCCGAGGGCATGACGACGGGAGAGGAGAAGATGAGCCAAACGCCGGGATCGACGGCTGCTGCTGCATTCTCCCACGCAGCCGGGCCACAGCGATCGACGCATATCCCCCCCGTTAGGCCGGCTTTACGCAAACGGATGCGCCGCCAAGCTCTCGAAGAATCCCAAGGTTCAGCCCGCCATAATACTCACCCCCCGCAGTCGGATCAAGCCGTTGCCCGACGATGGGCTGGAGCCTCCAGCGGAGCCAGCCCGGCGAGGCGCGCAGCGCCGGCGCCGGCCTGGCGCGCGGGCCGACGCCGAGGCGGGGTCGCTCGCCGCACTGCCGGCGCGCCGCATTTCGCCGTCCAGGAATTTGTTCCAGGCCGGGCGCCTGCTGTGCTATCCATCGCGAACAGCGGCCGAACTCGCTCGTCGGGAGGCCAAATCGGAGCTTTCTGCATGGCCGGCGCCGGTGTCCGATTTGTCGAAGCTTGCGCCGCGCCCGGCGGCTGGGCCCGGCGATGATCCGTCCAGGGCGGCGCATTGACGCGTCCATCCCGGCGATATCGTCCTCGGCCATCGGACGGTTGGACTGCCTCGCCACGTCGCTCCTTCAAATCGCCCCGGGGAAGGCGGGATGAACCGGGGAGGGCTCGGCGCCCCGCTTGCCCGACCCCGCAGCCTCGGGCGTTTCTGATCGAGACGCAAATGCCGGTAAAGGTTTGCGCCATCGTCATCAATTCGGTCTCGCACGATGCGCGGGTGCTGAAGGAGGCCGAATCTCTGGCGAGGGCCGGCTACGACGTCTCCGTCGTCGGCATCCAGGACGCAAACGAGACCGCGCCGTTCGAGGCCTTGAAAAACGGCGTCAAGATCTATCGCGCCGCATGGCGGGCGCGAAGCGCGCGGCCGCGGTATCTCGGGCATTTCGCCTGGCTCGCCCTATTGGCGGCGGCGGCAGCGGCTTTATGGACCATTCCGCCGGATGGCGGCGCGCGCTCCTGGCGGTTTGTCGCCGACCACAGCAGCCGGATGTTGCGCTACGCCGCGGAATTGCCGGTGCTGGCGACCATTCAGGTCCTGGCTACCGCGGCGCTTCTCTATTTCGGCTGGCGCAGCTACCGGCGCTATCGCGCGCGCCGCGCCGCCTATGCGAACCTGCAGGAGCGCGAGGTCGCCGTCCAGCTGCCGATGCTCGAGGCCGAGGCGAGCAAATCGACACCGAAAAGGCCGCTGCTGCGGCTGCCTCGGCGGCTGTTCCTGCTGTGCAAATACCCGTCCCGTCCGGATTTGATCTCGCGGCAGGCGATTGTGATCGAGCGCGAGCGCGCGATTGCCGATTTGTGTGTCGCGCTCGGCCCCGACATTGCTCACTGCCATGACATCGGCGCGCTCCCCGTCGGGGCGCGGGTCAAGAGAGCGATCGGCTGCAAGCTCGTCTTCGACGCCCACGAGATCTACGACCAGCTGGCCCAGACGAGCGCGGCGGAGCGAGGCCTCAATCGCCACATCGCCCGGCTTTATGCCGACCAGGTCGACGCCTTCGTGACGATCAACGACAGCATCGCGACCTATTACCGGCGAAATTTCCCGTTTCTTCCGACCCCGGTGGTGATCCGCAACGCCGTGCACAAAGCTGCGGCTTTCGCGTATGACGGCAGGCTGCATCAGGCGGCGGGGCTTGCCCCGGACGACAAGATCCTGCTGTATCAGGGCGGGTTCGCGCGGCATCGCGGGCTCGTCCAGCTGGTCCAGTCGGCGCCGCTGCTTCCCGAGGGCTGGACTCTGGTGATGATGGGGTGGGGGCAGTTTGAGGGCGAATTGCTGCGGCTCGCCCGCACCGGCGCGATTCAGGCGCGCAGGAGCCAGCGCAGCCGTTATCATCGCGTCGACCGCGCGCCCGGTCGGGTCCGCTTTGTCGGACGCGCGCCTCAGGAGGAGCTGGCGCGATGGAGCGCGGGAGCGACGATCGGCGTCATCCCCTACGAAAACATCGGCCTCAACCATTGGTTCTGCACGCCAAACAAGCTCTGGGAATACCCCAATGCGGGGGTGCCGATTCTGGCCAGCCCGTTTCCGGAAATGCGCAAGATCATCGAGGGGTATGGCGTCGGCTGGCTGCTGCCGCTGCGGTTGACCCCGGAGGGCATCGCCAAGACGATCGCGAAGATCACGGACGACGAGATCCTCGCGGCCAAGGCTAGGTGCGAGCCTTTTATCAACGAGGACAACTGGACGGTTTATGGCGACCGTCTCGTCCATATGTATGCCGATCTCCAAAGCGCCGGCCAGAAGCTCCGCGCCCCGGCGCCGCTGGACCGAAACGACAAAGCGCTGGCGTGAACACCCTTTTGCGGTTCGCGCGCAGCTCGCTTGCTCCGGGCTCCCTCGCGAGCCTGGATGGGCTGGCGCAGGCGATCGTCGATGCGCCGCCGCATCGGCGGATGCACGCCGTCCTCGAGTTCGAATCGCGCTTTGGCGCGGCATGGCTCAGCGCCACGGCGAAAACGATGATCGTTCGCCAGCTGATTACCGACCTGTCGCGCCGAATCGAGCGCGAAGACCCGCGGGCCGCGGAAGACCGCTACGTCATTCCACAGCTTCTTCGCATCGCGCAACGCGAGCTGAGCCGCACCGTGCGGTCGAGGCCGGTGGAATTCATCGGCCTCGATTTCTCGCTGCTGACGATGAGAAGGCTGAAGCTTGACGGCATCCAGTTCATCGATTGCCGGTTTGCTCAAACCAATCTTGAAGGCTCGTCGCTCAACGCCAGCGTCTTCCTCAACTGCACTTTCGCGGCGGCGACCTTTGCCGGCGCGTCGATCCAACGGGCCGATTTTTCCGGCGGCAATTTAGAGGGCGCCAATTTTTTCGAAACGGATGCGCGCAGCGCGTTGTTCCTGAAGGCGAAGATGGACAACGCCGATTTCAGCTTCGCCGACCTGTCGGGCGCCAATCTCGGCGGCGCATCCCTCAGCGGCGCCCGCTTTCAGGGAGCTAACCTCGCAGGGGCCTTGTTCGACGCGGTTGAAAACCTGGACGAGGCGGCGCTGCGCGAGGCGGCGCGGCCTCCCTGATGTCGCCGTCGAGGGCCAAATCCGCCCCCGCGACTTTGCGTGCTGCCGAGGCGGAGCAGCTTGTGTCGGAGGCTGTGCAGGCGATCCGCGCCGCCGTGTGCGACGCGCTGAGCCGCTCCAGCAGCTCCGGCATTGGCGTGTTCCGCGCGATCGTGCAGGCGCTGGCGCTGCCGCCGGGGGCGAGCGCCCTCGATATCGGCTGCGGCGTGGTCGCTCCGACATCGACGCTCGGCGTGCTCGCGGCGCTCGTTCCGGGCAGGATCGTCGGCCTCGAACGGGATCCTGCGCGGATCGGCCCGCCCGAAGAGCTGCCGGGACATGTCGCGATCCACCACGCCGACGCCGCCTATTGGCGGGACGGCCGCTTCGACCTCGTCTGCCTCGACCTCGATCCAAGGCAGATCTTCGAAAGCCTGTCGCTGATTGTCGAAACCGCGCCGGCGCTGCTGAAGGTGGGGGGCTGGGTGGTGGCCCGGGTTCCGTGCCGCAGCCGCAGCGGCGAGAAGACGCTGCGGGACATTCCGCGGGCTGCGCGGCTTGCGGTCGACCGCATCCTGGCCGAGAATTTCGCTACGTTGGAGCCCGAGCCGGCGGCGCTGCTGGAGCCGATCGAGCGGCGCGGCTACGAGACGGTCGCCGTTGTGCCGGCGTGGTTCGCCCGCCCCTGGCCCGTCATGCTCCGGCGCTTGCTGTTGCGACGATGGCGCCGCAGGGCCGCGGCCCTGCCCAGCGGCTACGCCTTGCCGGGCCTGCGCGGGCTGAGCGCGCGCTCATGGCTGGTTCTGCGCCGACGCGAGGAGGCTGACGCCGACGCAACATGCGGCGGGCCGGCGGCCTATCGCCTGCCGCGCGGCGACGCGTTTCGCCTGGACGAGGTCGTCTCGTGGCTCGCAGGGATCGACCGCGAGGTCTGCCGTTTTCTTCAACCCGCCGAATATTTCGCGCGGCTGGAGGATGGCGGCTCGCCGCCGGTATCGCTGCTCAAGCATGACATCCATCACGATCTGCGCCGAGCGGTCCGCATGGCGGCGGCGGAAGCCGAGCGCGGCGTCTTCGGCGTCTATTTCATGATGGGCCCAAGCCGGGTGAACCAAGCCTATTTCGACCTCCCCTATACCTGGGAGGCGATCCGGCGGATCCGCGGCATGGGGCATTCGATCGGCTACCACCTCGATGTCATGGACGCGATCGAGCAGCATGGGGATCTCTACCGGGGCCTCGAGGCGATGCTGGGCAAATTCGCCGCCGAAGGCATCCCGATCGAGACCGCGAACTGCCACGGCAACACCAGCTACCGGTGGGCCAATTTGCAAAGCTACGATTTCTTTCGCGAGACCTGCGGCGGCGCGTCCCGAGACAATGAAAGCTTCGGTCGGTTCGTCGGCGCCTATTCCTTCGCCGAGATCCACGAGCGCTTCGGCATCCGCTATTGGCTCGATTCGCAACCCAACGATGCGGGCCGGCGCAAATCCGGCGTCGTGTACGTCACCGACAACTCCGGCGCCCTGGTCGCCCACCTGCCGAGCCGCAAGCTGTCTTCCGCCAGGCTCGACCTCGACAAGGCGTTTCAGAGCGAGGCTGCCGGGATTTTCGGGCGGGCAAGCACGCTGGTGCTGCTGCATCCGCAATTTTATGAATGACCCGGGCAGAGAGAACCCATCGTGCGCATGCTGCATGATATGCTCGAGGCGGTGCAGCTCGCCGCCAGTCGGGTGCGCGAGCGCGCCGACGGAACCCCAGACGCGATCCTCGTCTCCCGGACGATCGCCGCCGCGGCGAACGATCTGCGGACTCTGAATATCGCGATACGTCATCAAATCGTCTTGGGGCAAGGCGAGGCGCTGGGCCGCAATTTGTTCCGGGTTCTCGACGATCCGCTATGGCAAGGCCCGGGCCGCGTCATCGTCGGCGCATCGGTCGCCGACGATCTGCATCCGCTGCTGGCGGCCGCTCTTACCGAGCTGTGCGGCTGGCTCGCGGGAAACCATCAGAGGCTGTGGGTTCAGGCCAAAGGGGATCTGCGACGACCCGAGACCGCCGATGCCGCGGCGACACATCTATGCCGATGGATCCTTGCGCAGGCGCGGGCCGGCGCCGGTGACGAGCCCTCCATTACGCCGGGCCAGCTGCAGCAATTCCTGACCAGCGGCGGTCACAGCGCCGGCGCGATCGAACGGTTGGTCGATGCGACGCATTCGGGTGGGCGCTGCGACGACATCATCGAGGTGGGCGCCGGGGTCGGGCTCACCTCCTGGCTGCTCGCGGCTGACGAGCGTCGGGCGGTGCGTCGGGTGATGCTGGTCGATCCGATGCGGCGCCATGAGCTGGCCGCGCAGCAGCTGTGGGGCAGCTTCGTCGCAGGTCGGGACGACCGACGCGCGCTGCTGGCCAGGATACCCTCCTATCGCTATCCGTTCGAGGAGCCGGCCGACATCATCCTGCTCTGTCAGACGGTGTTCACGGTGCCGCGCGAGCAGCGCGAGGCCTTCTTCGCGCGCTGCTGGAATGCGCTCAGGCCCGGCGGCATCGTGATCGTCAATGAAGTTGTCGTCGACGACGTCGCGCCGCCGGATCCCGGAGCCCGTCGCGGGGCCCCCGGCCGGAATGAGCTCGCCGCGTTGCTGGCGCCGCTCGGCGAGCCCTGTCTGTATCGGGAGGTGTCCGGTTGGCGCCGGGCCGAAGACCCGTTGAGCGTCCCGGCGCGGGAATATTATTCCAGCAGCTTTATCGTGCTGCGCCGCGATTGAACGGGCGCGCCGCCGCCGAGGGATTGCCCGCCAACCGCGGCGCGGGCGAATTGGCGACAGCCGCGTGCCGGTCGAGGGCGGCGGGCCGCACCGTCCCGACGATGGTCCCGACGATTCTGATAAAGAAGAGCGCTGAAAGCGCAATCAGCATCGCAAAAAATACCAAAGATGACAATATGATCAGGAACCGGCGCCGTCGAGAATATGGATTGGATCGCGAAATTTCGGAGACTATCGTTGGAACGATGAGCAATATTAAAGTTAATAAGATAACTGTCCATCCTATTATTTGCCATATCTCACTGGTCTGGCGAGTCATCGAAGCGGCCCGTTGCTGCAGCCGGGCCGGCCCGGCGTCACGGCGGCGGCGCCGCCCGGAGCTGCGCGGCGCCGCCGGGCTGCAAGGCACATGACCTCATGCGAGGCCGATCGGCAACAATCGTTTGGAAGCGCCTGCATGGGCCGAGGTTCCACTTGCCCGCCTGCAGCCGCGCGATTTTTGACAGGCGCGGCGCAAACGGATAGCCTCCGTGGCGCTTGGCGTCAGGCGCCATGTGTGAACGGGGGCATGGGACCGCGTTGACGACCACCGCCTTCGACTATGAGGATACTTGGCCGACAACGCTTGGCGGCGCGCTGCTGCTGCAGCTGCGGATCATCACGGCGCTGGTGTTTCGTGAAACGCGCAGCCGCTTCGGCGCTTCCAGGCTCGGCTATCTGTGGGCGCTGATCCAGCCGATGGCCTTTGTCCTGCTGTGGTCGGCGATGTTTCTCGCGCTGCACCGGCATTCCCCGGTGCCGGGAACCAATTTGGCTTTCTGGTTCCTCACCGGGATCATACCCTACCTGATGTTCTCCAATATGCATAACTTCATGGGGTCGGCGATCATCGCCAACCGGGCTTTGCTGTACATGCCGCTGGTCAAGCCCTTCGATGCGATCGCGGCGCGCGCTGCGCTCGAAGTGCTGACGTCGCTTTGCGTCGCCGCCATCCTGTTTGTCGCGCTTGCCTCGCAAGGTCTCGTCGACCCGCCGCGGGCGCCCCTGAGCCTCGCCTACGCGACAGCGGCAACGGCGCTGCTGGGCTTCGGCTTCGGCCTCGTCAGCGCGGTCATGTCGGCTCTCTTCCATTCGTGGCACAGCCTGTTCCATGTCGTCATGCGGCCGCAATACCTCTTGGCCGGCATCTTCTTCGACATCGACCGGGTGCCTCACCCGTTTCGCGACATCCTGCTGTTGAGCCCGATCGCGCATTGCGTGATGTGGTTTCGCACCGCCTTCTTCGTGGATTACGCGCGCGACTCCCTCGACCGCGCCTATCTGCTGGAATGGGGCGTGGCTTTGGTCCTCCTCGGGTTCGCCCTCGAGCGCTTCATGCGCCGGCGGGTCACCTCGATGCTGGCGTCCGGATGATCTCGTTCGAGCGCGTCCGCAAGACCTACCGCACCAAGGCGGGGCGGCGGGTCATCCTGGATAACCTCGATCTGGAGCTCGATACCGGGGTCAACCTCGGGATCCTCGGCCTCAACGGCGCCGGCAAGTCGACGTTCCTGCGGCTCGTCTCGGGCATGGAATTGCCGGACAGCGGCCGCATCCGCCGCCATGTCCGGGTCTCGTTCCCGCTCGGCTATTCGGGGTCCTTCGTCCCGACCTTGAGCGGCCGGGAGAATGTCACGTTCATCGCCCAAATCTACGGTCTCGATCCGGAGTCGCTCATACGGTTCGTCTATGATTTCTCGGAGCTCGGGCCGTATTTCGACGAGCCGGTGCGAACCTATTCCACCGGGATGCGGTCGAGGATCGGCTTTGCCGTCAGCATCGGCGTTGATTTCGACGTCTATCTGATCGACGAGGCGACGGCCGCCGGCGACGCGCGTTTTGCCGCGCGCTGCGAGGCGGCGCTTGCCGATCGGCGGCACAACAAGCACATCATTATGGTTTCCCACCAGCCGGCCACGTTGAAATCGTTCTGCCAGGTTGGCGCGGTATTGCACGAGGGGCAATTGATCATGTTTCCGACGCTCGACGCCGCCTACGAGCATTACGGGCAGATTGTTCGCGGACCGGACGCGGCCGCCTGAGGCGCGCTGGCGCCCCGCTTCCGAGGAGCACTGGATGCAGACCACCAGCGAAACCCCGGCCAAGCCCGATCTCGACATCGTCGTCCTGCGCGGCGCGCCGTTGCCGACCGAGCGGCCGCGACCGCAAAGGCCGGCGCCGCAGACCCCGGGGCCGAGCTTCGATTGGCCGCAGCCTCGCGCGCGCAGGCGCTTCGGCGGCCTGCTCGGGATCTCGGCGGTGATCGTGATCGGCCTCCCGACATTGCTCGGGTCGCTCTATTTCGGCCTGATCGCTGCTGATCAATACGTCACCGAATTCAAATTCACCGTGCGTGGGGCGCAACAGGCGCCGGCGCCAAAGGACGCGATGTCGACATTGACCGGCATGCCCGGCGGCAGCGGCGGCCTCGAGACCATGCAGGACGCGACCATCATCACCGATTTCATCACCAGCCGACAGGGCTACCAGGACGTCCAAAGCAACATCGACGCGAGAAAGCTGTTCGCCGATCCGCGCGCCGATTTCATCGCCCGGCTCAACCCCGAGATTCCGATCGAAAGGATGGAGCGGTACTGGACAAAGATGGTCGACGCCCGGCTCGACCAGCTGACCGGCATCGTCACCGTCGATGTCCGCGCCTTTGGCCCCGAGGAGTCGCTCGCCCTTGCCAACGGCGTCATCAAGAGCGCCGACAACATGGTCAACACGCTCAACGCCCAGGCCGAGAATGACTTGGTTAAGCAGTCTGCCCAAGACCTCGACCAGGCCGAGGACAGATGGCGGTCGACCCAGGCCGAGCTGTTGAAATACCAGCAGGAATTTCAGGTGATCGATCCGAGCAAAGCGGTCGACGCAGTGGCCGCAATCTCGGCTGATTTGTTTGGGCAGCTTAATCAGCTGAAAACGCAATACACGGCGATGTCGGCCTATTTGGCGCCGAACTCGGCGCAGATTCAGATGCTGCGGGATCAGATCAAGGCGCTGGAGGCGCAGATCCCCAAAGTCGGCGAGAGCGCCCCGGATACGCGCGCGCTGGCCAGGAACGCCGCTCCCGAGGCCTTGGCCAAGTTCCAGTCGATCCAGCTGCACGCGAGCTTCGCCGGGCAGGCGCTGACCCAGGCGCTCAACGCGCTGGTGCGGGCGCACGAGCTGGCGGCCGAACGGCAGATCTATCTGGCGATCTTCGTCAAGCCGACGCTCGCCGAATCATCGCTCTACCCGAACCGGCTCAGCTCGGTCTTCATCATCTTCCTCGCCGCCGGCGCCGCCTGGTGCTTGAGCGTCTTCGTCCTCTACACGGTCAGGGACCATCTGGCCTGAGCGGCCTTCATCTGCGCGCGGCGCATATCATACGATTGGGCGTTCCCCCGTTCGCATGACCACCGCCGGCACGCCGCGGCCGGGCGGTCGCGACGGCGGCGATCGATGCGACGGTCGTTGCGAGCGCCCTAATTGACGAAGCGGTAGAGCTTGGCGGCGTTGTCGCAGACGATCTTCCTGCGGGTGGCGGCGGGCAGGTGGCCGAGCTCGCGCTCGATGTATTCCTGCGAATCGGGCCAGATCCCGTCCGGGTGCGGAAAGTCCGAGCCCCACATGATGTTGTCCTCGCCGAGCTCGTCGAGCAATTTCACGCCGATCGGGTCGCTCTGGTAGGTGGCGTAGCACTGGCGCCGCCAGTATTCCGACGGCTTCATCTTGAGGTCGAGGTCCTTGAACTGGTCCTCCCACTCGGCGTCCATGCGCTCGAGGATATAGGGGATCCAGCCGGTGCCGGCCTCGCCGATCACCAGCCTGAGGCCGGGCCGGCGCTCGAGCACGCCGGCGAAGATCACCGACATCAGAACGTCCGACATGTACATCTGAAAGCTGGTGATGCCGGAAGCGCGGGCGGCGAGCGCCACCTTCGGCGGGAATTTGCTGAAGTCGCGCCGCACCCCGCTGCCGATGGTGTGGAAATGCACCGGCAATCCGGAGGCCGCGACCGCGTCCCACATCGGGTTCCACCAGGGGTCCCATAGGGGCGTCATGTCGCCCCGGCGGGAGATTTCGAGGCCGCGCACGCCGCCGCGCCGCGCCACCCGCTCGATCTCGCCGACCGCGGCGTCGATGTCGTGGTTGGGGATGCAGGCGAGGCCGGCGAAGCGCTCGGGGTGGGTGTTGCAGAACCGGGCCAGCCACTCGTTATAGATGCGCAGCATCTCGCCGGCCGCCTCGTCGTCGTTGATCCGGCTGGTGGCGCCGAGGATGCCGTACAGCACCTCGGCCTGGATGCCGTCGCGGTCCTGGTCCTTGAGCCGCAATTCGGGGTCGGTCATGCGGCGGACGCCTTTCTTGCCGTCGGCGTAGATCCCCTCCGACGCCATCCGGTCCGAGCGGTGGATCTTGCCCGGCTCGTAGAGCCGGCCGGCCGAGCCCATGCCGTTCATCAGCCCGAAGGACGCGCCCGATTTGGTCACCCATTCCTTGCCCCGCTCGCCGTCGGCGACGTAGGGCATGCGATCCTTCATCGCCGCCGCCGCGTTGGCGGTGAAGAGGTCGGGCGGCAGCCAGATCAGATCGATATGGCAATCGGCCGAGATCACGTCGTATTTCATTTTCTATCCTCCGCGCGGGCCCGACGTTAGCATGACTCGCGCGAAGACCCAGCGCGACCGAAATTTCCAGCAAGGGCGGATAGAGGCGATGGACCAGGCGCGCGCGAACCGGCCGCTCTCGGATGTGACGGTGATCGATTTCGGGCAGATCTTTCAGGGCCCGTACGCGACCCTCTTGATGGCCAAGGCCGGGGCCTTTGTGATCAAGATCGAGCCGCCGCGGGGCGAGCCGGGCCGCCGCCGCGCCGATCCCGGCAAGAGCGCCACCCTGCCGTTCGCGATGCTGAACCAGAACAAGCGCGCGGTGACCCTCAACCTGAAGGAGGCGCGGGGCCGCGAATTGCTGTTCCGGATGGTGGAGCGCGCCGATGTGCTGCTGGAAAATTTCGCGCCCGGCACGATGGACAGCCTCGGCGTCGGCTGGAGCCGGTTGCACGAATTGAACCCGCGGCTGATCTACGCCTCGGGCACCGGCTTTGGGCTGAGCGGCCCGGACCGCGACAATCTGGCGATGGACATGACGATCCAGGCCGCCTCGGGGATCATGAGCGTGACCGGCTTCCCGGACGGGCCGCCGGTCAAGGCCGGCCCGACGCTCGTCGACTTCATGGGCGGGATCCATCTCTACGCCGGGGTTCTGACCGCGCTCTACGACCGCGACCGCAGCGGCGTGGGCCGGCTCGTCGAGGTGGCGATGCAGGAGACGGTCTATTCGAGCCTCGCCGGCAGCTTCGACTACTATTACCGGACCGGACAGGCGCCGCCGCGCACCGGCAACCGCCAGGCCGGGCTCAACAGCGCGCCCTACAACGTGTACCCGACCAATGACGGACACGTCGCGATCCATGTCGTGACCGAGGCGCATTTCCAGAATTTGTTGAAGGCGATGGGCCGCGAGGATTTGGCCGACGACCCGCGTTTTGCGACCAATGCCGGCCGCGTCGCCAACATGGACGAAACCGACGGGCTGGTCGAAGCGTGGACGCGCACGCTGGGCAAGATGGAGGTGTTCGCCCGCACCAAGGAATTCCGTATCCCGTGCGCGCCGGTGCGCACCGCGCCCGAGGTCATGAACGACGCGCATATGCACGGGCGCGGCATGCTGGAGCGGATCGACCATCCGGAGCTGGGGGAGATCGTCGTGCCGGCGACGCCGTTGCGGCTGCACGGCGCGGACCTGGTCGAAGCCGGCCCGAGCCCGACCATCGGCCAGCACAATGCCGAGATCTATGGCGCCTGGCTCGGCCTGTCGCCCGCCGAGATTGCCGAGCTGAAAGAGGGCGGGGTGATCTGAGTCGAGGGCGAGCGAGGCGCAGCCATGACCGCGGCCGGACGCCTCAGTGCGACGGACCCTGCGACGCGCGATCCGGTGTGCGGCATGGCTGTCGATCCGGCGACGGCCGGGCACCGCAGCGAGCACGAGGGACACACCTATTATTTCTGCAGCCGGCGGTGCCGCGAGCGGTTCGAGGCCGAGCCGGCGCGCTATCTGATGCCGGCCCCTCCCTCTCCGGTACGGTCGAAGGCCGGGGAAGGGCTGTGGACCTGCCCGATGCACCCGCAGATCGTGCGCCACGCGCCCGGCAGCTGCCCGATCTGCGGCATGGCGCTCGAGCCCATGATCCCCGCGGCCGGCGAGGCGGCCAACCCGGAGCTCGCCGATATGACGCGGCGCTTCTGGGTCGGCGTGGCGCTGTCGCTGCCGCTCGTCGTGCTGGTGATGGGCGAGCATGTCGTCGAGCACGCGCTCCTCGGGCCGCGCGCGATGGTGTGGCTGCAGCTCGTCCTCGCGACACCGGTGGTGCTGTGGGGCGGGTGGCCGTTTTTTGCGCGCGGCTGGGCCTCGCTCGTCAACCGCCATCTCAACATGTTTTCGCTGATCGCGCTCGGCACCGGCGTCGCCTATGGCTACAGCCTTGTTGCGGCGCTTGTACCGGGGATTTTCCCGGAATCGTTCCGCCTGCCGGACGGCGGCGTCCCCGTTTACTTCGAGCCGGCCGCGGTCATCGTCACCCTGGTGCTCTTGGGCCAGGTGCTGGAATTGCGCGCCCGTGCGCAGACCGGGGGCGCCATCCGGGCATTGCTGGATCTGGCCCCCAAGACCGCGCGCCTGGTCCGCGACGACGGCGCCGAGGCCGACATCGCGCTCGAAGCGGTCGTGCCCGGCAACCGCCTGCGGGTGCGCCCGGGCGAAAAGATCCCGGTCGACGGCGTCGTGCTCGAAGGCCGCAGCACGGTCGACGAGTCGATGATCACCGGCGAGCCGATCCCCTCCGAGAAATCGCCCGGCGACAAGGTGACCGGCGCCACCGTCAACGGCACGGGCGGCTTTGTGATGCGCGCCGAGCGGGTCGGCAGCGATACGCTCCTCGCCCGGATCGTGCAGATGGTGGCCGAGGCGCAGCGGTCCCGCGCGCCGATCCAGGCGCTCGCCGACACCGTGTCGGGCTGGTTCGTGCCGGCGGTCGTCGCCATCGCCGCGCTCTCCTTCGCCGTGTGGTCGGTCTGGGGCCCGCCGCCGGCGATGGGGTTTGCGCTCGTCAACGCCGTCGCCGTCTTGATCATCGCCTGCCCGTGCGCGCTGGGTCTGGCGACCCCGGTCTCGATCATGGTCGGCGCCGGGCGCGGCGCGCATGCCGGCGTCCTTGTCAAGAACGCCGAGGCGCTCGAGCTGATGGAGAAGATCGACACGCTCGTCGTCGACAAAACCGGAACCCTGACCGAAGGCCGGCCGCGCCTCGTCGGCGTCGACGCGGTCGGCGGCATCGACGAGGCCGAGCTGCTGCGCCTCGTCGCGAGCCTCGAGCGCGGCAGCGAGCATCCCTTGGCTGCGGCCATCGTCAAAGGCGCCGAGGAGCGCGGCCTGACCCTCGCCGCCGCGGCGGATTTCACCTCGCAGACCGGCAAGGGTGTGGTCGGCTCGGTCGACGGCAGGCGCGTCGCGGTCGGCAACCGGGCGCTCTTCGCCGCGCTCGGGATCGATCCGGAGGGTCTGCCCGACCGCGCCGAGGCGCTGCGCAAGGAGGCCCAGGGGGTAATGCTGGCCGCGGTCGACGGCCGCGCCGCCGGGCTCATCGCGGTCGCCGACCCGATCAAGGAGAGCGCCGCCGGCGCGCTGAGAGCCCTTCACGACGAGCATATCCGGGTCGTGATGCTGACCGGCGACAGCCGCGCGACGGCAGAGGCGGTCGGCCGCAGGCTCGGCATCGACGAGATCGTGGCCGAGGTTTTGCCGGACCAGAAGGCCGCTGCCGTCAAGAGGCTCCAGGGCGAGGGCCGTTTCGTCGCGATGGCCGGCGACGGCATCAACGACGCCCCGGCATTGGCGCAGGCGCAGGTCGGCATCGCCATGGGAACCGGCGCCGACGTGGCGATGGAGAGCGCCGCGGTGACCCTCGTCAAAGGCGACCTGCAAGGGATCGTCCGCGCCCGGCGCCTGTCGCGCGCGGTGATGCGCAACATCCGGCAGAATTTGTTCTTCGCCTTCGTCTTCAACGCCGCGGCGATCCCGATCGCGGCCGGCGCGCTCTATCCGGCCTTCGGCCTCTTGCTCAACCCGATGATCGCCAGCGCGGCGATGAGCCTGAGCTCGGTGCTGGTCATCGGCAACGCGCTGCGCCTGCGCAGCGTGCGGCTTTGACCGCTCGTCCCGGGGGCGCGCAACTCGCCCGCTCGCTTTGCTTCTGATACGCTTTGCGGGTTGCGCGCCCGCAACGCCGATCGCGGGATCCCAAATGACATCTGCCAGGGCACTCATCGCGCTTGTCGTGATTCTCGCGTCCTTCAGCTTTTCGGGACAAGCGACATCTCAGCCCAGGCAATCAAAAACCGATGCGGCCGATCGGCTCTTTCAGGCGGGGAGGTTTGTCGAAGCTGCGAAGCTCTACTCGCAAATCGCCGCTCAAAATCCCAAGGACTATTCGACAGCACTCCAGCTCGGCCGCATCGCATTGCTTTCGAACCGGCTTGACGATGCGCAGAAATGGCTGGAGCAGGCCTTGCCCCTGCGGCCGGGCGATGCCGACGTCAAGGTCATGCTGGCCGAGGCGTTTTATCGCCGCGACGATTTCCAAAGGGCCGCGGCGTCGCTGAATGGCGTAGACGTCGGCAGCAACAAGCTGATTATTTCGCAATACCCGACCCTGAATGTCGCAAAGCTGGAGAGCTTCAAGGACCAGACGCCGTATGACGTGCATGGCGACGGAACGATTATGCGCCTGAAGTTCTTAAGAACCGATCCGCTGCCGCTGGTCAAGGTGCGGATAAACGGTGGCGACGAAGTCACCTTCTTCATCGATACCGGGGCGTCTGAGGTCGCGCTCGATACGGACTTCGCCAGGGAGCTCGGCGTCCCGCAATTCGGGGCGGTGCAAGGCACGTTTTCCGGCGGTCAGCACGCCGAAGTCGAGAACGGGCGGATCGACTCCCTGACCATCGGCGACTGGACCATCAAGAACCTGCCCACGGCGATGCTTCCCCTGCGCCAGCTCTCGAAAGGCTTGGGCGTGAAACGCATCGACGGATGCATCGGGACCACGCTCTTGTACCATTTCCTGAGCACCATGGATTATCCGCACGGCGAGCTCGTCCTGCGCCGCAAGAACGCCAAAAGCCTGGAGCGGGGCAAGAGGGTCGCAGTTCCCTTCTGGATCGCGAGCGACCATTTCATGGTGGGCTGGGGTCGTGTCGAGGCGCTGCCGCCGGCGCTCCTCTTCGTCGACACGGGGCTGGCGGGCGCGGGCGTCAAATTGGCGGAGCCGGTTATCCGCCAAGCCGGGATCAGGCTGGAGGAAGACAAAGCGTCCGAAGGGGCCGGGGGCGGCGGGAATCTGAAAATCGTGCCGTACACCGTGCGCCGGCTTTCCTTTGGAAGCATACGGGAAGACAACGTCCCGGGCCTCTACGATGGGCCGTTCCCGTGGGAGCACACGTTCGGCTTCCTCCTTGCGGGCATGGTCGGGCACGATTTCTTCAAGCCCTATGCGGTGACATTCGACTTCAAGAACATGCAGATTTTTCTGCAATAGAAGCTCCGATATTGGAGCACGATCCGATCAGATCGGGCGGCCATCCTGGAGAGGCTCCGTCAATGCCGCTTTCCGCTGTCCCGGCTTTCGCCGGGACCCACCTTTCCACCACTCGGCCGTTTGCTTGCGTTTACTGTGACCGGTCGACGAGCGAACACTAGATCGTCCTGCCCTCAGCGAAACCAGGCTTGACCGCCTCGCACAGCAGCTGCAACGCGCGCAGCACCTGCGGGTGCGGGATCAGGCCGCCGCAATTCAATTCGGCGAGAATGCCGCTGAGGCCGATTTCTGCCTGCAACGCCCGCAGCTTGGCCGCGATCGTGTCGGGCGCGCCGATCAGCACGTTGGCGTCGAGGGCGTCCTCGTAGGTGCGGCGGCGCAGCTGACGCACCCGCTGCATGCGCCGCTCGGCCGTGACCGGATCGACCAGCTTCGCCGCCCCTTCGAGCAAATCGGCCTGCTCGTGGTAGAAATGCATGATGCTGTCGCGCGGCTCGGCGCGGGCGCGCTCGTCGGTCTCGGCGATGTAGGTCGGCGCCGAGACGTAAACCTGGCCGCGGCCGGGATGGCCGGCGGCCTCCCAGGCCTCGTGGTAGCTCTGGATTTGCTTCGCCAGCTCGGCCCAGGTGGTGTGGCGGACCGAGGCGAACACCGGCGCGCCGCGGCGGCCGATCGCCGGAAAGGTGTCGGGTGTGCTGGCGGCGATGCGGATCGGCGGCGTCGGCGTCTGGTAGGGCTTCGGCACGACAGAGACGTTCTTGAAACGGTGGTAGCGGCCCTCATAGGAAAAGCTGGGCTCGGTCCAGGCCTGCCGCACGATGTCGAGGATTTCGCGGAAGCGGTCCTGGCTTTCGGCGTAGGACACGCCGTAGGCCTCGTAGGTCTGCGCCACGCCGCTGCGCCCGACGCCGAAGATCAGCCGGCCGTGGCTCAGCTGGTCGACGGTCGCGGCCTCCTCGGCCAGCCGCAGCGGGTGGCACAGCGGCAGCACCTGCACGGCGATGCCGATCTTGATGCGCCGGGTGCGCCCGGCGATCGCGCTGGCGACGCTGAGCGGCGCCGACAAGAGCGAGCGGCGCGGCTCGAAATGCAGCTCGGCCAGCCACATCACGTCGAGGCCCCAGCGCTCTGCGGCGTCGACCTGCTCGAGGGCCTCGTCGAAGGCTTCGCCTGCGGTCCGGCCCGGCAATGACGGAAACTCGTGGAACATGCCGAATTCCATGATCGGACCCGCCTCCTCGCCGCGATTTCGCGGGGCACCCTAGCCAAGCTTGCCGTCCCGCGCCAAGCGCGATCCGGCCCGCGCCGGCGCGCGGCCCCTATGCGGCGGCGGCTCCCGACCAAGACCTTGACCGAACCGTCGGCAACGCCGACCGCCGCTCGGCGGCGCCGCTCAAGGCGATGGGCGCGCTCAAGGCGATGGGCGCGGCGTCGGCGGCCGGCCGCTGACCTCGGCGCCGGCGTCGGGCGCCATCCGCATGAAGAACGGCACCGACAGCAGCGAGATCATCGCGATCCCGACCAGGGTCGGGTAGAAGTCGGCCGCGATCAGCTCCGCGCCGCCGCGCCATCGCAGCGCCAGCTGCAGCAGCAATGCGCCCGACGCGACGCCCACGGTCTGCGAGAGCTGCTGCGCCATGCTGGTCAGGCTGGTGGCGCGGCTCAGCATCGCCGGCGGGACGTCGGCATAGCTCAAGGTGTTGATGCTGGTCATCTGCAGCGACCGGAAAAAGCCGCCGGCCAAGAGCGCCAAAAAGATCACGAGATGCGGCGTGTCCGGACGGAACAGGCTGTAGCCGAACAGAAAGAAGGCGCTGATCACGGCGTCGCCGACCAGCACCAGGCGAAAGCCGAGGGTGCGGATGATCCGCACCGCGGTCATCTTCATCGTCATCGCGCCGGCGGCGCTGGCGAAAGTCAGCAGCCCGGAGTTGAGCGCGCTGAGGCCAAAGCCGACCTGCAGCATCAACGGCAGCAGAAACGGCAATGCGCCGAACCCCATGCGAAAGAGAAAGCCGCCGGTCGTCGCCGCCGCATAGGTCGGGATCTTCAGCAGCGCCAGGTCGATGACCGGATGCTCGACGCGCCGGGCGTGCCGGACGTAGAGCGCGATGCAGGCGGCGCCGACGGCGAGGAGCGCCATCACGGCCAGGCTCGGCAGCGCGCCGCGCCCGACATTCTCAAAGCCGAAGGCCGCCGCCGCCAGCCCGACGCCGGTCAAAACGAAGCCGCCGGCATCGAAGGGCCGGCGGCCGGTTTCCGGAAGATCGCTGATCAGCAGGTTGACCAGCACGATGCCGAGCACGCCGATCGGGATGTTGATGAAGAAGATCCAGCGCCACGACGCGTAGGTGACGATGAAGCCGCCGAGCGGCGGCCCCATCACCGGCCCGATCAGCGCCGGGACGCTGACAAAGGACATGGCCCGCACGAGATCGGATTTCGGCACCGTGCGCAGCAGCACGAGGCGGCCGACCGGGACCATCAGCGCCCCGCCCATGCCCTGGACGATGCGCGCCAGGACCAGGGCCGGCAGCGAGCCGGAAACGCCGCAGCCGATCGAGCCGAGGGTGAAGACGACGATCGCGGCGCTGAACACGCGGCGCGCCCCGAACCGGTCGGCGACCCAGCCGCTGATCGGAACGAACACCGCAAGGCTCAACAGGTAGCAGGTGATCGCGACGTTGAGGCGCAACGGGCTCTCGTCGAGCGACCGGGCGATCGCCGGCAAGGCGGTGGCGATCACCGTCGAGTCGAGGTTCTGCATGAACATCGCGCAGGCGACGACCATCGGGACCAGAACCTGGCGCGGCGCGGTCACCCGCACGCGCGTCTTCCCGCCGCCCCGGTCCGAGGCGTCGGATTGCGGGCCAACCCGACCTGTTGATCGATCGGCGGCATCGGCCGAGGATAGCGCGCGACGCAGCGGCAGGCCATCGGGGCGCAATGATCGCTTTTCTTAGTCGGTGGGCCGCTCGGCCGGCGCTGGTGGCGGGGGCGCTCGCGCTTGCCGCCTGCGACGCCGTGCAGGTGGTCGAAAGCTCCTCGACCGCCGTCTCGGTCCGCTATGACGGCGTCATGAACGGCCTCGACCAGGCGACCCGGCTCGCGCAGCAGACCTGCACCCGCTACGGCAAGGCCGCGAAGCTGCGAAAGGTCTATTACGAGGGGCTCGGGGCCGGCGAGCGCTTCGCGCATTTCGATTGCGTCTGAGCGCCCTTGGCCGGGCGCTTGGGCTAGCCCGGGGCGGGGAAGCGGGCGATCCAGTGGCGGGCGATGTCCTCGCGGCGGCAGATCCACACATGGTCATGAGCCTGGATGTGCTCGATAAAGCGGATCAGCGCCGTGGCCCGGCCGGGATGGCCGGTCAGCCGCATATGCAGCCCGATCGACATCATCCTCGGGCGGTCCGCGCCCTCCTCGTAGAGGAGGTCGAAGCTGTCGCGCAGAAAGGCGTAGAAGTCCTCGCCGGAGCCGAACACGCCGCGGCCGAATTTGGAATCATTGGTGGTCAGCGAGTAGGGCACGACCAAGTGCGGCTTTTCGCCGACCCGCACCCAATAGGGCAATTCGTCGTTGTAGGCGTCGCTGTCGTAGAGAAAGCCGCCATGCTCGACCAGCAGGCGCCGGGTGTTCTCCGACGGCGCGTAGCGGCAATACCAGCCGGCCGGCGTCTTGCCGGTGGTCTGCCGGATCAGCCGGACGGCTTCGGCGATCTGCCGCCGCTCCTCGGCTTCGGGCAGCCCGGGGTGGTTGGTCCAGCGCCAGCCGTGGCTGCAGATGTCCCAGTCGTTGGCGGCGATCGCCGCGGCCGCCGGCGGGTTCGCCTCGAAGGCGCGGGCGCAGCCGAAGATCGTCACCGGTGCGCGAAACCGGGTGAAAATCCGGTAGAGCCGCCAGAAGCCGACCCGGGCGCCGTATTCGAACATGCTCTCGGCGCCGAGGTCGCGGCCCTTGACGCCGAGGTCGCTGCCCAGCATCTCGGTCAGCCCGCCCTCGGAGACGCCGTCGCCGGCCGGGTAGGACAGCTCGGAGCCCTCCTCGAAATTGATCACGAAATTGACGGCGATGCGGGCGTCGCCGGGCCATCCGGCATGCGGCGGCTCGGCGCCGTAGCCGACGAAGTCGCGCGTCATGGCTTTTCTCCAGGCCGGTCGGGATACCATCCGCGACGGAATATCTCACCAAGCGTGTAGGGGCATTCGATCGGCAGGTTGCCGGCTGCCTCCGCCTCGCCATGGCCGCGAAGCCCCAGCACAGCTTGTTCGCGGCCGTCCTCATAGAGCTTAGGCAAACTGGCCTCCGCATCCCGGCGCAATGTCGCCGAAATTTTGTCGCCCAAGGCGGCTCTCGCTTCGGCGATCGACGCCATCCGATCGAAGCGCGGCGGCTCGGTCGGCGAATGGGCGAGCTTCAGAACCGGCCAATCGCTCGGCATGCCGACGAAGTCGCGGGTCACGGCTTCCCTCCCGGCCGATTGGGGTACCAATCCTCGCGGCAGATGTCGTCGAGCGAATAAGGGCAGGCCTGCGGCAGCGCGTCGGCGGCGCCGGGCTCGCTGTGCTTGCGCAGCGCCGCAGCGGCCCGCTTGACCCCGTCTGCGTAGAGCTTGTCGAGAGCCTGCTCCGCATCGCGCCGCAAGGTCGGGCTGATCTTGTCGGACAGGGTTTGCCGCGCTTCAAGGATCGTTTGCATCCAATCGAACCGCGGCGGCTCGGCCGGCGAATGGGCGAGCTTCAGCAGATGCTCGACGATGCGCCGGATCTGGCTGCGCACCGCGTCGCGCTCGCTCTTGCCCAAATCCTCGATCTCCTCGGCGACGTGCTCACGGTCTAACCGGTTGTCGGCGACCGGCAGCGCGCGCAGCACCATCGCCTGATGCTGGGTCCAGGCATAGAAATCGTCGTCGTAACGCGGTCCGCGCGGCATCTGAGGCCACCAATTCCAAAATACGCCGACAGCATACGCCCGCATCAGCCGCCGTGGGAGAGGGCGCGGGTAAGCTACCCCGAGCGAGCCGGCCGCTGCTCGATCGGCGCCGGATACCAATCCTCGCGGCAGATGTCGTCGAGGGAATAGGGGCAGGCCTGCGGCAGCGCGTCGGCGGCGCCGGGCTCGCCATGCCTGCGAAGCCCCCGCTGCGCCCGCCGCCGCCCTTCGGCGTAGAGCTCATCCAGAGTCTCCTCCGCGTCGCGACGGAGGGTTGCCGTCAGCTTGTCGGAAAGCGTCTCGCGCGCGTCGTCGATGGTTTCCATCCAAACCAGCCGCGGATCTTCGGCGGGCGAATGGGCGAGCTTCAACAAATGCTCGACGATGCGGCGGATCTGGCTGCGCACCGCGTCGCGCTCGCTCTTGCCCAAATCCTCGATCTCCTCGGCGACGTGCTCGCGGTCGAACCGGTTGTCGGAGACCGGCAGCGAGCGCAGCACCGCGGCCTGGTGCTGGGTCCAGGCGTAGAAATCGTCGTCGTAGCGTGGTCCGTCAGGCATCGGCCGTCAATCCAAGTGTCCCGACGAGGGGCTGCATCGGATGGAACGGGCGAATCGCCGGCATAGCGACCCGAAGTCGCATATCATGGCTTCCTTCCCGACCGATTGGGATACCAATCCTCGCGGCAAATGTCGTCGAGCGAATAGGGGCAGGCCGGCGGCAACGCGTCGGCGGCGCCCGGCTCGCCGTGCCTGCGCAGCGCCCGCCGCGGCCCGCTTTGCCGTCCTTCCGCGTAGAGCTTGTCGAGAGCCTGCTCCGCGTCGCGCCGCAAGGTCGGGCTCATCTTGTCGGACAGCGTTTCGCCGCGCTTCGAGGATCGTTTGCATCCAATCGCAGCCGCGGCAGCTTCGGCCGGCGAATAGGCGAGCTTCAACAGATGCTCGATGATGCGGCGGATCCGGCTGCGCACCGCGTCGCGCTCGCTCTTGCCCAAATCCTCGATCTCCTCGGCGACGTGCTCGCGGTCGAGCCGGTTGTCGGAGACCGGCAGCGAGCGCAACACCGCGGCCTGGTGCTGGGTCCAGGCGTAGAAATCGTCGTCGTAGCGAGGTCCGTCCGGCATGACCGCCATCATACTGCGGCGACGAGTTTTGCGGGAGTGACAGTGCACATCAGTCGGCCAGGGTGGGCTCGGCCTTCGCCGTCGCGGCGTTCCGACCGGCGCGGCGGATGATCAGCGCCAGCGGCGCGCACAGCAGCAGCATCATCGCGCCGAGAATGAAGAAGCTTTGGCCCGTGCCCCAGCGGTCGGCGATCCAGCCCATCAATGGCGGGATCATGATCGAGGAAAGCCGCTGCCCGGTCTGGCGCAGACCGACGACCGCGCCCTGCTGATGGCGCCCGACCGCCCGCGCCTGGACCGACAGCACGACCGGCTGGATCACCCCTTCGAGCCAGCCGCGCGCCGCCTGCGCCAGCAGCAGCAGGACGAAGACCCCGCCGAGAAGCGGTGTCGCCGCGATCAGCAGGATCGACAAGAGGGTGCCGGTCAGCATCGTGCGCTGCGGGTCGCCGAGCCGCATCGCCCGCCCGGCGAACAGCGCGCCGAAGCCGCTCGAAATCTCGACCGCCGCGAACAGGACGCCGATCGCCGTGCCGACCAGACCGACCCGGTCGAGATACACGACATAGACCGAGGTCTGGATGCTGTAGGTCGTGTTGCGCATCGCCATGATCGCCATCGAGATCGCGATCGCCGGGATCGCCACCAGCATGATCGCGCCGATGTAGTCGGCGGCCCGGGGCAGGATGTCGCGGGCGCGGAACCGCACCCGGCCGCTGCCGCCCGAACCGAAGATCTCGGCCTCCGGGGCGCGCAGCAGCGCCATCGTCAGCACCCCGCCCCAGCCGAGGGCGAGCAGATAAGAGGGCCAGGCGCCGCCGAAATCCCAGGCGGCGCCGGCGAGGATCGGCGCCGTCGTCGAGCCGAGCCGGGCGAAAAAGCTGAACCTGCCGAGGTGCCCGGCGTCGCCTTCGGCGAGCTGGGCGATCAGGGTCTGCACCCCCGACCAGGCGAAGGAGACGGCGGCGCCGTTGACCAGCTGCAGCGCCAGCAAGGCCCAGAACCCCGACGCCAGCGGAAACAGCGGGGCCAGGGCCATCCCGGCGCAAACAAAGAACAGGCTGACCCGGCGGGTGCCGAACCGGTCCATCAGGACGCCGATATGGATCGACAGGAACAGCGCGACGATCGAGCGCCCGCCGACCAGGATGCCGATCTCGGAGGCGTCGAGCCCGAGCGACAGGCCGTAGAGCGGGATCAGGAAGGTGTAGAAATCGACATAGCCCATCGCCAACGGCCCGGCGAGGTGAACCGACGCCAGCGGGCGCGGGCGGGAGCCGGCCACCGGAGACGTCGATCCGTTGATGCTATCGAGGCTCGGGAGCGGGCGGATACCAGTCCTCCCGGCAGATGTCATCGAGTGCATAGGGGCAATCGGATGGCAGCCGATCCGCCGCCGGATGCTCGCCGAACCCGCGCAGCCCCAGCTCTGCCTGACGCCGGCCGTAGCGATAGAGCCTTTCAAGCGTGGCCTCGGCATCCCGGCGCAATGTCGGCGAGATCTTGTCGCCGAGGGCGGCGCGCGCATCGGCAATCGTCGCCATCCAGTCGAAGCGCGGTGACTCGGCTGGTGAATGCTGGAGCTTCAACAAATGCTCGATGATCCGGCGGATCTGGCTGCGCACCGCGTCGCGCTCGCTCTTGCCCAAATCCTCGATCTCCTCGGCGACGTGCTCGCGGTCGAAGCGGTTGTCGGTCACGCCCATGGACCGCAGCACTGCCGCCTGATGCTGGGTCCAAGCGTAGAAATCGTCCTCGTAGCGCGGTCCATCCGGCATCGGCGGCGATGCTCCAGCTGAGCCGGCGCCATCAGCGGGCGGCGGCGCGGAGGGGAGAAGGCAATTCGCCATTGGCGTTATGAGGGAAGGGGCTGGACGAGGCTTGCCGGGACGACAGAAGCCGAATTGCCAAAAGATGCGCGTCGGGCGGCGGCAGCCGGCGCGCTGAAATCAGCGCGCTTCACCTCGCCGCCACGTCGAGGATGGTCAGCGCCAGCGCCTGGGCGCGCGGCACCATCGTGTCGATGCGGCACCATTCCTCGTCGGTGTGGGCGTTGCCGCCGACCGGGCCCGTGCCGCACAGGGTGGGCGCGCCGAGCGCTGCGGTGAAGCCGCTGTCGGCCGAGCCGCCGGTCGCCTCGCCCGAGACCTGAAACCCGAGCCCCGCCGCCGAGCGGCCGTAGGCCTCGAGCAATTGCCGGCTCGCCTCGTCCTGCTCCAGCGGCAGGAAGTTGCCCTCGCGCAGAATACGGCTCTCGCTGCCCGGCAATTCGCAGCACAGGCAGATGTCGCGCACCTCGCCCAGGATCTTCTCCATGATGTTGAGGGTCGGAAAGCGCACGTCGATGCCGGCGGTGGCGCGGGGGGCGACGGTGTTGACCGATTGGCCGCCCTGCATCAGCCCGACATTGACCGTCGTGCCGAGATCGTAATCGGTGAGCTTGTGCAGGCGCTGGATCTTGCGGGCCATCGCCTCGATGGCGCTGACCCCTTGGGCGTGCGCGGCCCCCGAATGGGCGGCGACCCCGGTCACCTCCAATTCGATGAAGGCCGCCCCCTTGCGCCGTGAGACGAGGTTGCCGCTGGCCCGGCCGGGCTCGGAGTTGAACACCGCGCGCGCGTTCCTCGCCTCGGCCTCGATCAGTGGGCGCGAGGAAGGGGACGCGATCTCCTCGTCGGCGGTGAAGAGGCCGGTCAACGGGCAGGGCGCGCCAAAGCGGTGCAGCGCCTCGAGCACAAAGGCATTCATCACCAGACCCGCCTTCATGTCGGCGACGCCCGGCCCGGAGGCCCGGCCATTGTCGATCCGGAACGGCCGCTGCGCCGCGACGCCGTCGGGAAAGACCGTGTCGCGATGGCCCATCAGCACGATCGGGCGGCCGCCGCCATCGGCCGGAACCCGCGCGGCGAGGCCGTCGCCGTAGGCAGCGTTGGGGAAGGTCTCGCAGGCGATGCCGGCGGCTTCGAGAAGGGCCCGCAGCCGGTCGCCGACGGCGTCGACGCCGCGCTTGTTGTAGCTGCCCGAATCGATGTTCACGAGCTCGGCGAGCAGGGCGACCATCGCCTGATATTGCCGGCCGAGATGCTCGATGATCGCGGTTTTCGCCTCGACGCTCATGATGCTGCTCCCGGTCCATGCGGCGGCAGACAGAGTAGGGCGCCCTGGCGCCGGGGGCGAGGGCTGCGATGGGCAGGGCGCCGGGCCTCGGCGCCGCACCGGAGACGGACCCGGGTTTCGAGCGCCGTCCTGAACCACGACTGAACCGAAGATTGGATAACATGATGCTGGACAGGCCGTCCGGGAGCGGATATTTCTGCGCCAATAAGTCGAGACGATTCGGGCGGCCGCCGCCAAAAACAAAAATCCGCTCCGGCTCGTCAGCGACAACGGGATCCGAGCGTTCGCCCTTGGGTTGAGGCTTCGATCCCTGATCAGAGAAGGTTTCACCCGCGCCGGTCGGGCTCGGGGTGTCGTGCCGGGAGGGAGGCGCCATGGACGCAAACATCGCGTCGCGCCACGCCGTCGCGCCAGATGGCGATGCGCTGGGGCTGCGGATCGTCATCGTCTCCGCAGTGCGCTTCCGGCGCGAGGCGCTCGCGGAGGTCTTCGAGCGCGACCCGCTTGTGAGAGTCGTCAAGCACTTGGCGGATCTATTTGAAGCAGCGGCGCTGAACCCCACCTTGCAGCCGGATGTCCTGCTGGTCGATGTCGGGATTTCCGAAGGCGCCGCCGCCGTCAGACGCGCGATCGAGATGGCGCCCGGCATGCGCATCATCGTATTCGCGGTGCGGGAAACCGAGGACGACATCATCGCTTGGGCGGAAGCGGGCGCGATCGGCTATATCCCGAGCACCACCGCCCTGGCCGATCTCGTCCGCCTGGTCGCGGACATCCACGACGGAAGGCAGCCGTGCTCGAGCCGGGTCGCCGCCGGATTGCTCCGCCGGATCGCGCTCAGCTCGGCCCCCGACACCCACCGCAACGCCGCGCCGCCGACGCTGACCAGGCGTGAGCGGCAGACCGCCGAGCTGATCAGGACCGGGCTCAGCGACAAGGAGATCGCCCGCCAGCTCAACGTCAGCCTGGCGACCACGAAGTCGCATGTCCACAACCTGCTCGGCAAGCTGAACGTGCGCCGCCGAAGCCAGGTGGGCGAATTCTTGTGAGGGCGGGTTCAGCATCGAGGGCGAAGGTTTAGACCTGCCTTCAATCGATCTAAACCTCGGACCCAATCCGATTTCAATCTCAGGATGGATAGCTTCGCTCTCCCACTCTGTCAAAATCAACCACTGATTTAGGAAACCGACAGGGGCGGGGGACGATGACGAGAACAGGTCGGAACGGCATGTTTGCGGCGATCGGCGGTTTCACCGCCGCGGTCGCCCTGCTGGCCTATCTCCCTGCGGCCAAGGCCGACGAATTGGCGGATTTGAAGGCCAATCAGCAGCTTCTGGAGCAGCGGATCGAGCAGCTCGCGCAAGGCGGGCCGCCGTCGCATCTGGGCGCGCCCGGCACCGCTGGGCCGAGCGTCTACGGCACCGCCCCGGTGCCCGGCGCGGCGCTGGTCGGCGGCAGCTTCCCGCGCTCGTTCCTGATCCCGGGCACCGACACCTCGATCCGGGTCGGCGGCTTTGCCGATCTGACCATGGATTACTGGATCCAGAACGGCCCGGCCAACGGCAACCAAAGCACGACCCTGCAAGAAAACGGCAACGTGCTGAGCATGCCGCTCGACGTCCACGGGCAGACGGTGCCGGTGCCGAACGCGCCCGGGAAGACCACCCCGAACTTTGTCGTCCCGGTCAACATCCAGCACTCGCGCGGCAACGGCGTCTTTCTGATGAGCCCGCGGGAAACGCGCCTCAACGTCGAGACCCGCACGCCGACCGCCTATGGCGAGGCGCGCACCTTTATCGAGTTCGACTTCGCCGGCACCAACAATTTCAGCGGCAACAACCTGACCCATGTGTCGGACAACCTGATCCCGCGCCTGCGCTACGCCTACGCCACCCTCGGCGGCTTCCTCGCCGGCCAGGCCAACTCGAACTTCTCCGACCCCGACGCCAACCCCGAGACGCTCGATTTCGGCGGCCCGGTCGGCGAAGCCGGCGTGGTCCGCATCCCGCAGGTCCGCTACACCTACGCCGGCCCCTGGGGCAGCGCCTGGTCAGCCTCGCTCGAAACGCCCGTGACCGATCTGATGACCCCGGCGGGCCAGGTGCAATCCGACACCAACCTCGGGCAGAACCCGGTTTCGACGGGCGGCACCAACTGCACCGCCAACGGCACGACCTTCACCGGTCCGTGCAGCCTGGGCGCCAACCCGACCAAGAGCTCGGCGCCGGACGTCACCTTCGCCTCGTACTGGTCGCAGCCCTGGGGCCATTTCGATTTCCGCGCGGTCGTTCGCCCGACGCTCCAGGTCAACGACGGCGCTTTTGTCGACAAGCAGTTCGTCGGCTACGGCGGCGGCATCTCGGGCGATGTCAAGCCCGGCTGGCTCGGCTGGGCCAAGGACGACTTTGCGTGGCAGTTCTCGGTCGGCAACGGCATCGGCCGGTATATCAACGAAACCACCGATTCGGCGTTGGTGACGAATTTCGTAAACACCACCAGGTGCGCGACGCCGACCCCGACTTGCTCGGGCCCCATGGCGGGCTCGAACATCCTGGTCAAGCCGGTCTTCGGCTTCGGCGCCACGGTCGGCTACCAGCATTGGTGGCTGCCGAACCTGCGCTCCAATGTCGTCTACGGCATCGAGCTGCACGATTACTCGACGCAGCTGCTCGGGCCACAGCAGTCGGCGGCAGCGAACAAGCAATTGCAGACGATCCACGTCAACCTGATCTGGAGCCCGGTCGCCTTTATCGACACCGGCATCGAATACACCTGGGGCCAGCGCAAGGTCGCGGCGAACATCTTCGGCACCGACCAGGCGCTGATCAGCAAGTTTCGGGTCAAGTTCTAGCCGCGGGCATCAGGGGCTGTCCACGTCATGATCGAGATCGTCGAGGGCCTCCCGCGCAATGTCGTCGGCATCGCCGTCAAGGGTCGGGTGACCCTGCGCGACTGCCGCGAGGTCCTGACCCCGGCGATCGAAAAATCGCTCCGCCGGCACGAGAAGATCCGTCTCTATTACGAGATCGGGTCGCGGTTTCCGGGCGCCGCCTGGGACGATCTCGACCTCGGGATCGAGCATGCGTCGCGGTGCGAGCGGGTCGCCATCGTGACCGATTGCGCCTGGGTCCGGCTCGCCGTCAAGGCGATCCGCTTTTTGATCCCGAGCGAGATCCGGGTATTCGCGACGATCCAGACCGAGGAAGGCCGGGCCTGGATCGTCGCCCGCTCGACGCCCCGATCGACCGGTGACGGCTTATCGCCGCTCCGGGCGCACCCGGCCAGATCGCGCCAGATGACGCGGCCGCTCCCCGCGCCGGCCCTCGCCGCGCGCCGGGAAGCCGACGAGTGGGTGGCGTCATAGGGCGCCTCGCTCGCGAGCCCGCTGGTGGATAACACCTAACAGATCGTACCCACTCGTGAACCACACCGGCGAAGGCCGGCGCCCATCCCAGCAATGGCTCCCGGCCTTCGCCGCGGAATTAAGTCAGTGCGCTGAACGCCCATGGGAAGATAAGAACGGAGTTGAGCGTCTGGTTGGTACAGCTAGAACGCGAACAGGCTCATCAGGTCGCCGATCGCCGGGCGGTTGGCCGGGACATAGGGGTCGTCGCGGCCGGCGACCGGGTTCGGCAGGTGGTCGCGGCTGCGCGCCGACAACGGTCCGAGCCGCCAATTCGCCTCGATGAACTTCAGGATCGACACGTGGTCGGTGTAGGTATGGTCGACCGTGCCCGGCTTGGCGAAGGGCGAGACCGCGATCAGCGGGATGCGGCTGCCGTCGCCGAAAAAATCCACGATCTGGATGTAGCCGCTGTCCCAGTAGCCGCCACCCTCGTCGACGGTCGCCAGGATCGCCGTCTTCGACCATAAATCCGGGTTCGCCTGCACCTTGTCGATCAGCTTGCGCAGGAAGCCCTCGTACTGCGACACGGTCGACGACGCGGGATGCCCGGATTCGTCGTTGGGCGGGATCACAAACGCGACCGCCGGCATATGGCCGGCGTGGCCGATGTCGTCGAACAGCGCCGCCTGATCCTGCAGGTTGGAGCGCAGCGGGCCGGTCATGATTGCGCTCGAATAGGTCAAGGGATCGCAGACGCCGCAATATTCCCGCGTCACGCCGTCCCCGCTGCGTCCGCCCGAATACCATTTCCAGCTGACGCCCTTCTCCGCCAGCGCCTCGCCGATCGTCCGCAGCGACTGCGGCGGCGCGCGGAAGCGGTCGGGGCCGAGCGCCATGGGCTCGCCGGACGCGGCGAACCCCGCGCCGTAATTGTTGACGAGGTACCAGGCGCCCGGCTCGCAATCGCCGTCGTTGAAGGCCGCGTAAGGCAGGCTCGCGAGATAGCCGCGGATCGCCGCGACGCCGGGCTCCTTGGCGTCCGAGCAGTTGGCGTAAGAACCGCTCATATAGCCCGACCGCGCATAGCGGTTGTTGCTGCCGGGCAGCGGGTTCGGATCCTCGATCTGATTTGCGGGGGGCCGGGAGAGGACGCCGTCATGGCGGTAGGCGATCGCGTGCCCGGTCGCCAGCGCCTGAAAATTGGCCCCGGTGCCGCCCATCACCGGCTGGTGGTGGTTGTCGCTCATCGCATAGCGGTCGGCGAGCTGACGCAGATAAGGCGCGTCGCCGGCGGCCATGTTGTAGAACCCCATCGCCACACCGCCCTGGTTGGTCGGCGAGGCCGGGTCGGCGCGGTTGCGCGAGCCCTCGCCCGAGGTCTCCGCGACCCAGACGAAGAGGTCGTTGCGCCCGCCGTCATATTGCTGCCACATCTGGAAAAAGCGGTGGATCGGGTCGCCGACATGCGCCGCGTAGTCGACCCAGCGGGTGATCGGGTAGGGCCCGTTCGGCAGCAGCGGCGGAAAGCGCTCGTCGCCGACATAGGCAGGCTGCCCGACCGCGTAAGTGGTTCCCGGCCGCGGCAGCTCGCCATAGGCGCCGATAATCCGCGGGGTGACCTCGTAGGCCTCCAGCCCCTCGGCCCGGCGCTGCGCCGCTGTCGTGAAATTCGGTCCCGGGCCGCCGTCGGGGTTGACGATGCCGAGCGACAGCAGGTTGCGCACCGGCGCTCCGGACGGCGAGGCATAGGCGCCGAAGATGTGGTCGAAGCTGCCGTTCTCGCCGACGACGACGATCAGATGCTCGATCGGCGTCGCCGTCTTCGCCGGCGGCTGCGCGGCGGCCGGCGAGCTGACCGCGAGCAGCGCCGGCAGGGCGATGCGCGACAGCGAAATCAGCTGTCGAGCCGGTTCAGGTACTGCGCGACGAAATCGCAGCCGACCAGCTCCTTGTAGGCCTCCATCAACCTGCGGGTGATCGGCCCCGGCACCGCGCCGGCGGCGAAATTCCGGCCGTTGAGGCTGCGCACGCCGCAGACGCAGAGGCTCGTCGAGGTCAGAAAGCACTCGTCGGCGGTGTAGGCGTCGTAAAGGTCGAGGTCCTTTTCCTCCGACGCGATGCCGAGCCCTCGGGCGAGGTCGATCACCGCCTGGCGGCTGACCCCGGGCAGCACAAAGCGCTCGCGCGGCGTCGCCAAGCCGCCGTCGCGCACCAGAAAGATGTTGCTGCCCAAACCCTCGGCGAGGTTGCCGCTGGCGTCGAGCAGCACCGCCCAAGCTTCGGGGTTTTGCGCCTTTGCTTCGCGGTCGGCGAGGACGAGGTTCAGGTACTGGTGCATCTTGGCGCGCGGCGACAGCGCATCGGGCGGCGTGCGGCGCACCGACGGGGTGATCACCTCGATGCCGTCGCGGAAATGCCGGGCGCGCTCGCGCAGCGGCAGCGGCACGCATTCGACGATGACGTTGGGGCCGTAGTGATCCCAATTGTCGCCCGCGACCGGATGGACGCCGCGGCTGATCCGCTGGGCGAGCCAGTAATCCTCGCCGGGCCCGAGCAGGTGGCGGTTGCGCGCCAGCACGTCCTCGCTGATCGCGACCATCTCGGCCGGTTCAGGCCGGGGTCGATGTCGAGGTATTTCAATGAGCGGTAGAGCCGCGCCACGTGCTCGGTCAGGCGAAAGGCGGCGCCGTTGAAGCTGCGGGTCATGTCGAAAACGGCGTCGCCGCGCAGAAACCCCTGGTCGCGGAACGGGATCATAACCTCGCTCTCGCGCACGATCCTGCCGTTGAACCAGGCGACGCGTTCGTTTTCGAGAGGCATCGAACCCTCCTGACCCTTGTCCGCCGCAGTCTCGCCATCCGCCGCAGAAAAGGCAATTCGCCAGCCGATGGGCTATCTTGTCATCGGCTTTGGAAAGGAGAAAGAGCTTGGATCTGGGCCTCAACGGCAAGAAGGCGATCGTCACCGGCGGCACCCGCGGCATCGGCCGGGCGATCGCCGATCTGTTGGCCGAGGAGGGCTGCGACGTGGCGGTCTGCGCCCGCGGCCGGGCCGGGGTCGACGAGGCGGTGGCGGCGCTCGCCCATAGAGGCGTCAGGGCGCATGGCGGGGTCGTCGACGTGGCGGATACGAAGGCGTTGCGCGGCTGGGTCGGCGAGACGGCCGGGGCGCTCGGCGGGCTTGACATCTTTATCGCCAATGTCAGCGCGTTGGCGCAGGCGATGGACGAGGATTCCTGGCGCCGCAGCCTCGAGATCGACATCATGGGAACCGTCGCCGGGGTCGAGGCGGCGATCCCGTTCCTCGAAAAATCGGGCGCCGGGGCGATCGTCGTGATCGGCACCACGGGCGCCGTCGAGATCGCCGGCGCGCCGCGGCCCTATGCCTCGGTCAAGGCGGCGCTCGCGCCCTATGTCAAGGCGCTCGCCCGCAACCTCGCCGCCAAGGGCGTGCGCGCCAACATGGTCTCGCCCGGCAACGTCTATTTCAAGGGCGGGGTATGGAGCACGCTCGAGGAGAACAACCCGGAGCTCTTCCGGACCATGCTGTCGCGCAACCCGATGGGGAGGATGGGGACGCCCGAGGAGGTGGCGAACGCGGTCGTCTTTCTCGCCAGCCCGCGCGCCGGCTTCATCACCGGGACCAATCTGATCATCGACGGCGCGCTGACCCAGCGGGTGCAGTTTTAGGAGCGGTTTTTGATCGGATCGCATCAGTAGGGATGCAAGGGGGAGGGCCTTCATCAGCACTCCTGTTTGTGCTCCCGCCCCCTCGATGAGGGCAGGTCGGGGTGGGGGTGATGCGCGCCGAGCGCGTCGACCCGGTCGAAACCCGCGTTAGCGAGGTAAGGCCGAACCCTGCCCCGAGCCGGATGAGGAGGGTGCGACCCGATCGGAAATTGCTCTAAACACGCGGGAGCCACGGGCAGACGCCGGTCGGCCGGCGATGCTGCTGCGCGATAGGCTGCATGACGCGCCGCGAATGTGCCTGTCGGAAAACTTTACGGTGCAAGGCCGGGCGGTCTTCGGTGACTTCTCCGGTCGATCCCATTGATATAGCTCGCCGATTGAAAAATGCTCGACGAGATATACAAAACGCGGGGGGGGGGGAATGTCGGAAAACTTTTCGGAGGGCTGTCGGATTTCGCAAAAACGCTCATTCGATCAAGGGGATCTAAAATGGCATCAAAATTGCTTGATGACATGGCGATGAAACCTGCCCGCAAGGAGAGTGGCATGCACTTTACCCGAAATCACGCTCTCGTATCCGGCCTTGCAGCAACGATGCTGGCTGCCGCCCCGGCCGCCGCCGCGCCTCTGCTCGCCGCCCACGCACCCAACGAGATTACTTTAGAACAGGCCGTGATCAATTCGGATGGCAGCTTCAGCGCCCCAATCTATGTGTTCGACGGCTCAGCCTCGCCGTTGGACGAAGAGGCCGGCAATGCGGACGGATCATCACGTGCCGCCGCGGACACCGGCATCTTGCGCGCCAGGGCAAACGTTAACGGACCCGGCCCGGCGACCCGCACTCTGGATCAGGTCGCAAACGCCGCCTTTACCGACAGCTTCATCATCAGCAGCGCTTCTTCCGGGTCCGTTCATGTGACCCTGCCGTTTTTGGTCGATGGAACAATCCCG
Source organism: uncultured Alphaproteobacteria bacterium (assembly GCA_963716115.1). Classification (GTDB taxonomy): domain Bacteria; phylum Pseudomonadota; class Alphaproteobacteria; order ATCC43930; family CGMCC-115725; genus AP-15. Next base: position 72,048 of record CAVQSZ010000006.1, on the reverse strand, counting down.
GCGGGACACGTCGACCCATTCGGCGGGGGTACCGCTGGATTCACGGTCGCCGTCCAAGTCGAGGCGGCCACAGGCAGCCAGCCGGCGTCGACCACCCAGAATTTCTTCAAGGACAACCTCCCTGACGGGTCGGCGAGCAACCCGTGCTTCGATACGGGCGTCGGAACCGATTATTGTATATATCTTAATAATTACACCTATACGTCCGCAAACTCATTCAACGGCACCGTCAATATGGGGATCGATATCGCCGCGAACACCACGTTTTACATGAACACGCAGCTCGCCGCAGTCGGAGAATTCTGGCTGCCATTGGGGCTCCCCGCCTCCAGCGATTTCTTCAGCACCATGGTGCTGGGCGGCTTTGTGCTGCCGGCCGGGGATACCGTGACCTCCGGGCTCGCCGGGCCTCTGACCGAACGCGACGGCGTGTTCAACTACCCCAGCGTTTGGGCCTATCTCGACAGCCGGACGGCGGTGCCGGAGCCCGCCTCATTGAGCCTGTTGAGCGTCGGCCTGATCGGCCTGACGATCGGCCGGCGCAGGCGAGCCGCCGGACACACCTGACCGAGAGCGCGGACCTCACCGCCATTCGCAGGTCGGCCGGGCGCATTGCGCTCGGCCGAGCCGGTCGGTCGCCGGCGCGGTTCCGGACTGACAAACAGCCGCCTTTCCGGGCGGGCAGGTGCGTTCAGATGATTTCAACTGTGCAGCCCCGTAGGATGGGTTGAGCGAGAGCGAAACCCATCTTCTACGGTCATTGCGATGGGTTTCGCGATGCTCAACCCATCCTACGGCGCCAGGCTGGTGAATCATTTGATTGCGTCTAAGCACTAGTGTCTAATTGCAAAGATTAACGATAGTATTTCGCAATTGGGCGCCCTTGACCTCGCGCTTGCGCCAAACGAAGGGTGTGGCGTTGCGGTTGTAGGCTTCGGTGAAGTCGCCGATCGCCTGGACCAGCTGGGCAGTGCTGGCAAAGCTGGCTCCGGCCAAGGCCTTTCGGCTGAAGATGCCAAACCAGATTTCCACCTGGTTGAGCCAGCTTGCCGCGGTCGGAGTGAAGTGAAAGGTGACCCCCGCCTTCGCAGGGGGCAGGCTATTGGGGTGGGCCGCCAGCCAATCGTCGTTCCTCTTGTGGGTGGAGAGGTTGTCGAGGATGACATGGATTTGCCGATCGGGCGGGTGGGCCGCCACCAGGTCGCTCATGAAGGCCTGGAAATCGAGGCGTTTCTTGGTCTGCGTGGTCTTTTTCCGGATGACGCCGGTGGCCACTTCGAGGGCGGCGAACAGGTTGACCGTGCCGTGCCGTTTGTAGGTGCTCTTGAGGCCGTGAACAACCTTGCCGCTGCTGGTCAGGACATATCCCCTGGCCCGCTCCAGCGCCTGGATCGTCGGCTTCTCGTCGACGCTCAAGACCAGCGCCTGTTCCGGCGGGTTCAGGTAGAGACCGATAATATCGGCGGCCCCCTGTTCGGGCCAGGGGCAGGCTTGGCGGCAAATTGCGGGTCGGTGCTGATGCACCACGAGCGGCGGCGGCGCAATTGCACGCCTTCCCGGCGCAACAGGCGCCACACCGCATCGTCCGAGACGCCCAGCGCCGCGGCCACCAAAGCTCCGTCCCAGCTGGCCACCCCTTTGGGCGGCGGCAATTCCAGCTGGCGCAGAACCCGCAGGCGCAAGTCGGCGCCATATTTTGGGGTCTTGCCCGGCCGCGCCCGATCCCGCAGCCCGGCCAGCCCGCTTGCCGCAAAGCGTTTGCGCCACAGGCCGACCGTATTCGGCCGCACCCCCAGCTCGCGACCGACCGCGTCGTTTCGGTTGCCGTCCAGGCAAGCCAAAATAATCTTCGCCCGTTCCACCAGGCGGGCCTCCTCCGTCCGACTTCGAGCCAGAGCCGCCAGCTCGGCTCGCTGCTCGGCGGTGCAGATCAGGACTACCGCGACCCGTGCCATCGGACACCTCAGATGGTATGCTCACCCGAGGCACCCTACTTAATATCGTACACCAACGCAATTAGACACTAGTGGACAGCACCTGACAGATCGCACCCACTCGTGAACCATACCGGCGAAGGCCGGCGCCCATCGCAGCAATGGATCCGGGCCTTCCCCACGGAACTAAGTCCGTGGGCTGAAGGCCCACGGGAAAGCAATCACGAATTCTAATGTCCGGCTCGTACCACTGGCGGCCGCAGTTGCCCAGCTGGCAGCACGCGGCGCCGGACCCGCTGGTGACGGTCTGCGAATTCTGGATGATCGTTTTCGGTGGCGGCGACCCCGGTCCGCCAGCTCAGCGCCAGCAGGATCGCCGCGACCGGCGCCTGTCAGGCGCGCGAGAGCCGCCGCCGCGTCCTCGCGGATCATCGCGGCGCCCTTTTCGCCGATCATGATCGTCGGCGCGTTGGTGTTGCCGGTGGTGACGGTCGGCATCACCGATGCGTCGACCACCCGCAGCCCGCCGATCCCGTGCACCCGCAGCCGGGCGTCGACGACGGCGGTCGGGTCCTCGCCCATGCGGCAGGTGCCGACCGGGTGGTGCAGGTTGGTCCCGGCGCGGTGGACGAACTCGCTCAGCGCCTCGTCCGAGGCGATGTCGGGGCCGGGCATGGTTTCGAGGGCGCTGTGCCGGGCCAGGGGCGGCGCGGCGAAGATGCGCCGGGCATGGGCAATGCCGGACAGCAGCGCCCGCATGTCGCTCGGCGTCGACAGGTAGCCGGGGCGGATCGCGGGGCGCTCCAGCGGGTCGCCGGAGCGGGCCATGATCGTGCCGCGGCTGTCGGGCCGCGCGAGGCAGGCGACGATCGTCATGCCGGGCTCCCGCTCCAGCTTGCCGATCGTGTCGCGGTCGTAGGTGCCGGGGGTGAACAGCAATTGCAGGTCGGGGCTCGCGAGCCCCTCGCGGCTGCGGCAGAACACCATCGCGGTGGTGACGCCGAAGGTCAGCGCGCCGCGGCCGGTGGCGGCGTAGCGGCCGATCTCGCGCACCAGCCGCAGGCCTCGCGCGAGCTCGTTGACCGACACCTCGTCCCTGACGCGGTGCTGCACCCGTGCGGCGATATGGTCGGAGAGGTTGGCGCCCACACCCGGCAAATCGTGCGCTGCTTCGACGCCGATCGAGCGCAGATGCCCGGCCGGGCCAATTCCCGAGATTTGCAGAAGGTGGGGGGAGTTGATCGTGCCGCCGCAGACGATCACCTCGCGCGCCGCCATGACCCGATGGTCCGCTCCGCCCCGACGATAGGCGACGCCGGCGCAGCGGCGGCCCTCGAGCAGCAGCCGGGTGGCGATGGCCTTGGTCTCGATCCGCAGATTGCCGCGGCGTTTGGCGCGGGCGAGAAAGGTCTGCGCCGTCGAGCCGCGAAACCGCCCGTGCCGCGTCATCTGCGAATACCCGACGCCTTCCTGGACCGCGCCGTTGTAATCCGCGGTCAGCGCAAACCCGGCCTGCTGTGCTGCTTCGACAAAGCGGTGGGTCAGCGGCAGGATCGTGCGGTAGTCCTCGACCGGCAACGGGCCGCCCTTGCTGCGGTACTCGGGGTCGCCGCGCTCGTAATTCTCCGATTTCTTGAAATAGGGCAGCACGTCGTCGTAGCTCCAGCCGCGGCAGCCCATCTGCGCCCAGCCGTCGTAATCGGCGGGGTTGCCGCGGACATAGAGCATGCCGTTGATCGAGCTGGTGCCGCCCAATACCCGGCCGCGCGGCCAATGCAGCGAGCGGCCGTCGATGCCGGGCTCGGGCTCGGCGTAATAGTTCCAGTTCACCAGCGGGTTGGCGCGCAGGTGCAAGGCGCCGGCGGGGATGTGGATCATCGGGTGCCAGTCGCGCGGGCCCGCTTCGAGCAGGACCACCCGAGCCCCGTCCTCGCTCAGCCGGTCGGCCAGGACGCAGCCCGCCGAGCCGGCCCCGACGATCGCGTAATCGGCGTTCAAATCGCTCACCTGGCCCTCATCCGGCTGGCGTTCGGGTCGCTCCTGCGCGTCACCTGATATCCGTCCGGCGAGGTCCGGCACAACCCAACAATCATCCGCCCCGAGGGCCGCTCGATCGCCCAGGCCTCGATTGCCCGGGCGCGGCCCGGGCCCGACAACCTGCAAGGCTGCATCGAAGGTCAGGCGGGGACGGTCAGCGCGATCAGCTTCTCGGCGGCGCGGTCGAGCGTGTCGAGGCGGCGGCAGGCGTCGATCAGGTCGGCGAACTGCGCTTCCGAGATCGCCAGGCCAGGGGCGACGGGGCGGATGCGCCGGGCTTCCTCCTCGAAATCCCAGATGAACTCGCGGCCGGTGCCCTCGCGGGTGAAGCTCCGGCCGTCCTTGGTGAAGACCGTGATCCGCGGGCCGAACAGGGTGCGCCGCGCCGTCGGGACCAAGGTCACCCGGTGCATCAGGTCGAGGACCGCCGGCGGGTCGGTCTCGCCGGGGCGGGGGGCGGCGCCGCGCAGCATCGGGTAGCCGCGCTCGGCGGCGCCCCAGGCGGTGAAATACTGCGTGCTGCCGACCCGCGGCCTGCCGTCGCTGCCCGGGGTCGGGAAGGCGGGGCTCGGGTATTCGGTTTCGAGCCAGTTGACCAGCGCCTCGATGCGGTCGATATCCGCGGCGGCGATGCCGTGCTCCTCGCACAGCCGCGCGGTCACGTCGACATGGGCGATGTTGTACCCGGCGGTCGAATAGATCCGGTAGAGCGTCTCAAGAAAGATCCAGTCGCGGCCGAGGCCTTGGGTGATCCGGGCGAGGTCGGTCCGGTTGTCGCCGGTGAAGCTGTAGCGCAGCTCGCCGCGGCTGCTGCCGGCATAGGCGTGGTAGAAGCCGGCCTCGCCTTCCAATGTCGTCTCGCCGCCGGGGGTGCCGTGCCGGGCCAAGGCCACGGCGAGCAGCGCGTTGCGCACGGCGCCGCCTTCGCGCAACGAACGGCCGCCGCTGCGCGCGCCTTCGAGATTGCCGGCGGCGAGGTTGACGCATTGCGCGATGGCGCCGTTGACCTGGTCCTCGTCGAGGCCGCCGAGCTTCGCGGCGGCGATGGCGGCGCCAAAGATTCCGAACACCGGCCCGGCGTGAAAGCCGCGCGACATGACCGTCGGGATGAACTCGGCGGCCATCCGCTCCATGACCTCGTAGCCGGCGGCGACCGCGGTCAGGTACGCCTTGCCCGAGGCCCCCGCCGTCTCCGCCGCCGCCAGCGCCGCCGGGATGATCGCCGTCCCGGGATGGGTCAGCATGCGGAAGGTGTCCCATTTGCCGCCGGCGAAGATCGTCTCGGTGTTGACGAACGCGGCCCCGGCCTTGGTCAGCTTGCCGCCGTCGCACAGCACGCTCGCGGCCCCGCCGCCGCCCGCCTCCTCCTCCCGCATCAGCGCCAGCGCCTGCCGGCGCGCCGGCATGTCGTGCGCCACCAGCGCCGAGGCCAGCGCCTGCAAGGTGACGCCCTTGGCCCGATCGACAACCGCGGGCGGCAGGTTCTCGTAGGCGAGGCCGGCGACAAATTGCGCGAATTCGCGGCTCAACGACATGGCGTTTCCTTCCCGAATGCCGCACTGCGCGATGCGCTGCTCCGGCTTGTCAAGCAGGAACCGACGCGGCGGCGATGCCGATGAAGGGCCTCGACGGCGTCGCGATCACGATTTCGTTAACCGTGATCAGCGGAATAACCCTCCTTCTGCGCCGAGTTCGAACTGATCGAGTGTGCGGCTGTCGCCAATCCGCTCATGCCAATGCTCGGCGAGGGGGCCCGACAATGAGGTTTTCCGATCTTCTCGAAAAGTCTCGCGCTGCGCTGCGATCGCCGCGGCGCGCTTTACCTCGGCATATCGGGAGCTGCCGCCGGGCCCTACATCCAGACCAACCTCGTCTCGGACATCGCGGGTCTGGCCGCGTTCCACGACCCGGATTTAAGGAATTCCTGGGGCGTCTCGCACGGACCGGGAACGCCCTTCTGGGTCTCCGACCAGGGCGCCAACGTCGCCACTCTCTACAATGTGACCGCCGCGGGCGTCAGCAAGGCCGCCTTGACGGTGTCCATCCCGATGACCGGCAGCGGGCCGCCGCAAGGACCCACCGGCCAGGTGACGAATATCGGCGGCACGTTGTTTCCGGTCGGCGGCACGCCGGCGCGGTTCATATTCGCCAATCTGAACGGCACGATTTCCGCCTGGACCGGCGGCACCGCGGCGGTCACCGAGGTCACGACGACCGGCGCCGTCTACACCGGCCTCGCCATCAACGACGCCAAGACCATGCTCTACGCGGCGAATACCAAAGGCGGCACGATCGACGTGTTCGACGGCGCCTTCGCCCCCAAGACCCTCGGCGCCGGCGCCTTCGCCAACCCGTTTCCCGGCCTCGTCCCGTTCAACGTGCAGAACATCGGCGGCAAGATCTATGTGACCTACGCGGTCCCGGGACGCCCCGACATGATCAAGGCGCCGGAGGGCAGCGGCGCCGTCGCCATCTTCGACGAAAACGGGGTGCTGCAGCAAAAGCTGATCGACGGCAGCAAGCTCGCCTCGCCCTGGGGCGTCACTTTGGCGCCGGCCTCCTTCGGCCAGTTCGGCGGCGACCTGCTGGTCGGCAACTTCAGCTTTGTCGCGAGCGAGATCAACGCCTTCGACCCGACGACCGGGGCCTTCGAGGGCGCCATCCCGGTCGACCCGGGGCCCCTCAACACGCCGGGCGGGCTGTGGGCGCTGATCTTCGGCGGCGGCGGCAACGACGGCGACCCGGGCAAGCTCTACTTCACCGACGGCATCAACGGCGAGGCGGACGGGCTCTTCGCCTCGATCTCGGTGCCCGAGCCGTCGAGCCTGGCGTTGCTGGCGGCGGCGCTGGGCCTGCTTTCGGTCCGGCGCAGAGGGGCGCGGCGCTAGCGCCGGCTGGAGCCGCCGCCGTCGATGGTGACGATCGAGCCGGTGGTGTAGGCGGATTTGTCCGAGGCGAGGAAGGCCGCCATCCAGGCGATCTCCTCGGGCTTGGCGGCGCGGCCGAAGGCGTGGCCCCGCATCAGCTCGGGCCAGCGCTCTGGATCGCCGAGCCGCAGCTGCGCGCGGTGCCGGGTCAGGGTGATCAGCCGGTCGGTCAGCACCGGGCCGGGGTTGATCCCGACGACCCTCAGCCCGTCGCGCGGCGAGGCGCCGCCCATCGCGCGGGTGAAGGCCATCAGCGAGGCGTTCCCCGAAGAGCCGGCGACATAGTCGAAATCGGGGTTCTCGCCGGCCGCCCCGAGGATGTTGACGATGACCCCCTTCCGGCGCTCGCGCATCAGCGCGTAGAAGCGCCGCGTCATGTTGATGTAGCCGAACACCTTCAAATCCCAGGCCTCGCGCCAGCGCGCCTCATCGACCGTGTCGATGTCGCCGCCCGGTATGGCCCCGGCGTTGTTGACCAGGATCTCGGTGTCGGCGCACTCGGCGGCGAGCCGGTCGACATTGCGGCTGTCCGACAAGTCGAGCGGAAACACCCGCACCCCGACATTGTGCTTGGCGGTGATCGCCGCCCGCGCCGCCTCCAGATCGGCCGCGGTGCGCGCCGCCAGCGCGACATCGCATCCCTCCTCGGCCAGCGCCTCGGCGCAGGCCCGGCCGATCCCCTTCGAGGCGCCGGTCACCAGCGCCTTGCGCCCGCGCAAGCCCAAATCCATGTCGTCCTCCAGTAAGAAGCGCCCCTCACCCCGACCCGTCTCCCCGCAGAGCGGGGCGAGGGAGCACCGGTTACAGCGCGGCGCGTCGGCTGGCGCCGCCGCCGTCGACGGTGACGATCGTGCCGGTGGTGTAGCCCGACCGGTCGGACGCCAGAAAGGCCGCCATCCAGGCGATCTCGTTTGGTGTCGCGGCGCGGCCGAAGGACATGTCCTTCGTCAGCTCGCGCCAGCGCTCGGGATCGCCCCATCGCTCCTGCGCCTCGCGCCGCAGCCGGCCGACCATGCGGTCGGTCTCTACCGGGCCGGGGTTGATGCCGACGACGCGCAGCCCGTCATTGGGCGCGGCGCCGCCGATCGCGCGGGTGAACGCCATCAGCGAGGCGTTCCCGGTCGAGCCGGCGATGTAATCCGACTGCACGCTCTCGCCGGCGGCGCCGATGATGTTGACGATGACGCCCGTCCGGCGCGCCGCCATCAGCGCATAGAAACGCCGGGTCATGTTGATGTAGCCGAACACCTTCAGATCCCACGCCTCGCGCCAGCGCGCCTCGTCGATCTCGGTGATCGCGCCGCGCGGGATGGCGCCGGCGTTGTTGATCAAAAGGTCGGTCTGCGGGCATTCGGCGGCGAGCCTGTCGACATTTTTGCTGTCGGAGAGGTCGAGCGCAAAAACCCGCACCGCGACATTGTGCTTGGCGGTGATCGCCGCCCGCGCAGCTTCGAGGTCGGCCGCGGTGCGCGCTGCCAGCACCACGTCGCAGCCTTCCCCGGCCAGGATTTCGGCGCAGGCGCGGCCGATGCCGCGCGAGGCGCCGGTCACCAGCGCCTTGCGTCCGCGCAACCCGAGATCCATCTCAACCCCCCTCGCTGTTTCGCAAGGCTGCTCGTCATTCCCGCGAAAGCGCGGTGCTGTCCGAGAAACAAAAGCCGGTTGAAATTTGGTTATCCAACCTAACAAACAATCGTCATGGCCGGACTTTGATCCGGCCATCCACGCCTTCCAGCGCCGCACCTGCCTCCGTGGGTGGCCGGATCGCGTCCGGCCATGACAATCTCAGATCGCAGTGACAGCGCCAGGAGCCGGCCCTGCTCGGGCGCGCTCTGCATGATCGCCATCGGCATCCGCGCGGTTTTCCGGCGCAGCCGGGCGAAGACCGGCGGCTCGCGCAGCGGGTCGGTGAGGTTCAGCGATCGACGGGTCATGGGCGGCTCGGCTAGAATGACCGTTCGCGCCCGGCCTCGCAACCGGAACGCGCGGCCCGCCTCGGCCGTTTACCCGAGGATCGCAGGAGACCGGAACATGCCCGCCGCCCCCCGACCCTACTGGACCGGCTTTCTCAAGCTCTCGCTGGTGACGATCGGCGTGCGCCTCTACACCGCGACGACCGAGAAGGAGCGGATCCGCTTTCACATGATCCACGAGCCCTCGGGCGAGCGGGTGCGCACCCAGACGATCGTGCCGGGGCTCGGCCCGGTCGAGCGCGACGAGATCGTCAAGGGCTATGAATTTGAAAAGGGCCGCTACGTCACGGTCGAGGCCAAGGACATCGAAAAGCTGCGGCTCGAGACGACCGACACGATCGACATCGCCGAGTTTGTCGAGGAGGGCGATTTCGACCCGGTCTACCTCGCCGATCCCTATTACCTGGTTCCGGACGGGAGCATCGCCGAGGCCGGCTACCGCGTCTTTCGCGAGGCGTTGCAAGAGACGCAAAAGGTCGCGGTCGGCCAGGTGGTGATCAACGCGCGCGAGCGGGTGGTGGCGATCCGCCCCTATGGCGACGGTCTCCTGGTCAACGCGCTGCGCTTCGAGGACGAGGTGCGCGCCGCCGACCAGTTCTTCTCGGGCATCGCCAAGGCGGAGGTCGACGAGGACGAGCTCGCGATCATGGGCCAGATCATCGCCCGCCGCACCCGCAAGCTCGAACCGGCCAAGTTCGTCGATCATTACCAGGCGGCGCTGCGCGAGCTGATCGACGAGAAGCTCGCCGGCACGCTCTCCGAGCGGCCGCCCGAGCGCAAGCCGGCGCAGGTCATCAACCTGATGGACGCGCTGCGCAAGAGCCTCGCCGAGGAGGGCGCGCCGGCGGCCGCGGCTGCCGGCCGCAAGCCGCCTGCGGCCAAGGCGCGCGCGGCCAAGACCGCCCGCGCCCAGCCGAGCCTGCTGCTGCCGGTCAGCGGCGGCCGCGCCAAGGCCCCGGCCTCCGCCCGACCGACTCCCGAAGCGGAAGCCGAGCCCGCCGCCCCGAGGCGCCGCCGCAAGGCGTGATCCGCGTCGCCGATCCTGGGCGGCGGGGCGCAGGGCGGGCGTTTGGAGCGAAGGGTTGCGGGGTGGTTGGGCGGCGCGGTTAAATCGCAGGCAGACAAGGACGGGAGAGGGCGATGAACGACGCGACGCCATGGGTCGACCCCGAGCTCGCCGCCGCGGGCCGGCTGCTGCAAGAGCGCGGCCTCGTCGCCCCGGACCGGACGCAGGCCCCGCTTTCCGAGGTGCGCGCCGCGGTCGACCGGATCGGCGGGTTTCTCGGCGAGGGCTCGGTCCCGCTGCGCCGTGAGCGCGACCTGAGCCTGCCGGGCCCGCACGGGCAGACGCCGTGCCGGCTCTATCTGCCCGACGGCGCGGAACGGCCGCCGGTCATCGTCTACGCGCATGGCGGCGGCTTTATGCAGGGCAGCCTGCCCTCCTGGGACGCGATGCTGCGCGAGCTCGTCCGCCAGTCGGGGGTTGCGGCGCTGTCGGTCGACTACAAGCTCTCGCCCGAGCATCGCTTCCCGATGGCGTTCGACGAGATCGTGGCGATGATCCGCCTGGTGGCGCGCGAGGGCGCCGGGCTCGGCGTCGACCCGACCCGGATCGCGGTCGGCGGCGATTCCGCCGGCGGCAACCTGGCGCTCGCCGCCGCGGCGGCGCTGCGCGACGCCGGCGAGCAGGCGCTCGGCTTTCTGCTCTTGATCTACGGGGTTTATTCAGCCGACAGCGAAAGCCCGTCCTGGCAGCGCTTCGGCAAGGGCGCCGGCCTGTCGCAGACCCAGATGCGCTGGATCTGGGAAACCTACCTCGAAAGACCGGAGCAGCAGGGCGACTGGCGCGCGGCGCCGATCCTGGCCGACCTCAAAGGGCTGCCGCCGGCGCATCTGATCGTCGGCGCCCTCGACCCCCTGCTCGACGACAGCCACCGGCTGGCGGCGGGCCTGAAGGCCGCCGGCGTGCCGTGCGCGCTCTCGGTCTATGACGGTCTCAACCACGGCTTTATCCGCTATGGCAGGCTGATCGCCACCGCCCGCCGGGCGCTCGGCGATTGCGCCGCGGCGTTGCGCGCGGGGCTGCTCACGGCGCGGCCGTAGCCTCCTGCCGCCGCGCCCGGGGGCGGGAGGCGCGCTGCTCCGCCGGCCCTCGCGCCCGGGTCAGATTGAACGCGGTGTTGACCAGCGCGACGTGCGAGAACGCCTGCGGGAAATTGCCGAGCTGGCGTTTTGCGCGCGGGTCGTATTCCTCGGCCAGCAGCCCGACATCGTTGGCCAGCGACGCCAGCCGCTGGAACAGCTCGGCCGCCTCGGCGATGCGGCCTTGCAGAATGTAGTTGTCGGCGAGCCAGAAGCTGCACGGCAAAAAGGCGCCCTCGCCGGGCGGCAGCCCATCGACGCCGCCGCCGGTGTCGTAGCGCAGCACCAGCCCGTCGACGATCAGCCGCTCCTCTATCGCCTTCACCGTGCCGACGATGCGCGGGTCCTGCGGCGGCAGGAAGCCGACCAGCGGCAGCAGCAGCACGGCCGCGTCGAGCGCCTTCGAGCCGTAGGCCTGGACAAAGCTGCCGAGCTCGGGATCGAACCCTTTGGCGCAGACATCGGCGTGAATCTGGTCGCGGATGCGCCGCCACGGCTCGACCGCGTTGCCGGCGTCGAGCCGCTCGGCGAATTTGACCGCACGGTCGAAGGCGACCCATGCCATCGCCTTCGAATGGGTGAAATGCTGCGGCGGCCCGCGCACCTCCCAGATCCCCTCGTCGGGCCGGTCCCAGATCCGCGCCAGGCGCCGCAGGATGACGCGGCCGATGGCGAGCTCGCGATCGACCGGGGGCAGGCCGCGCAGGCCGGCCTGATGCATCGCATCGAAGATTTCCCCGAAGACATCGATCTGCGTCTGGTCGACGGCGGCGTTGCCGATGCGCACCGGGCGCGACCCCTCGTATCCCGGCAGCCACGGCGCCTCCCACTCGGCCAGCCGGCGCTCGCCGGCGACGCCGTAGATGACCTGCAGCTGGTCGGGGCTGCCGGCGACCGCGCGCAGCAGCCAGTCCCGCCACGCCCCCGCCTCGTCGGAATAGCCGGCGTGCATCAGGGCGAGCAGCGTAAACGTGGCGTCGCGCAGCCAGCAGTAGCGATAGTCCCAGTTGCGCGCGCCGCCGAGGCGCTCGGGCAGCGATGTCGTCGGCGCGGCGACGATGCCCCCGGTCGGCGCATAGGTCAGCCCCTTGAGCACGATCAGCGAGCGCTTCACGATGTCGCTCCAGGGGCCGGCCGGGGCGCAGCGGCCGGACCAGCGCCGCCAAAAGGCCTCGGTGTCGGCCAATGCCCGCTCGGGGTCGATCGGCCGCGGCGGCGGCAGATGCGAGGGTCCATAGCTCAGCGTGAACGGGACCGTCTCGCCGGCGCCGACGACAAACTCGCCGACGGTCTTCAGGTTCTCGCCGCGCAGCGTCGTCGCTGTCCGCAAGACGACCATCTCGGGACCGGCGATCGCCAAGACGCCGCCTTCGGGCAGGCGCTCGACCCAAGGCACGACCAGGCCGTACTCGAAGCGCAGCGCGATCTCGGTGCGCATCGCCACGCGCCCGCGCAGGCCGCGGACCAGGCGGACGAGGTGGGAGGGCGAATGGTGGGGCCGCATGAAATCGATCAGCTCGACCGCCCCCTCGGCGGTCTCGAACATCGTCGCCAGGATCAGGGTGTCGTCGAGATAGCGGCGCTCGACCCGGGCGGGGGGCGCGGCCGGCGCGATCAGCCAGCGGCCGTGCCGGGGCTCGCCGAGCAGGGCGGCAAAGCAGGCGGGCGAATCGAACCGCGGCAGGCACAGCCAATCGATCGATCCGTCGCGCCCGACCAGCGCCGCCGTCGTGCAGTCGCCGATCAATGCGTAATCCTCGATTCGCTGGCTCGATTGCATCCTCGCGTCCTCACGCCGCCTGGGGAACCTCTGACTTGATCGATAACGAGCTGTCCCGGCGCGCGATCCGCCGCCGCCGCCGCCTCTTTTGCGCGATCTTAGTCAGGATCGGGAGGCTGCGAAACCGCGGGTGGCGAGGCGCGCGTAATATGGGGTTGTGCGGGCCGCCTGAACGCCCTACCTGCCTCTGACGAGGACAGGAGAAGCGTGATGAGCACTGGCGCAGCGCTACGGACATGGCGGGCAAGGGCGGCGCGGCTGGCCCTCGCCCTGTCGCTCGCGGCCGGGATCTTCGCCACCGGCGCCGATGCCCTGACCACGGCGCCGAAAGACACCATCCACGGCTTTTACGACACCCTGCTCGCGACGATGAAGGACGGCCGCGCCCTCGGGCAGAGCGGGCGCTACGCCAGGCTGGCGCCGGTCGTCGGCCGCGTCTTCGACATTCCCCTGATGGCCCGCCTCTCGGTCGGGCCCAGCTGGGCGAACCTGTCCCCGGCGCAGCAGCAGCGCGTGACCGAAGCCTTCGGGCACTACGTCGCGGCCACTTACGCCGACCGGTTCGACAGCTATTCGGGCGAGCGGCTCGAGGTTACCGGCGAGAAGCCCTACAACAATCAAATCATCGTCGAGACCCGGATCGCCAAATCGACCGACGATCCCGTCGCCATCGGCTACCTGATGCGCAACAACGGCGGCCAGTGGCAGGTCACGGACGTCTATCTCAACGGCATGATCAGCCAGCTGGCGACGCAGCGCTCGGAATTCTATTCGATCCTGCGGCGCGACGGCGTCGACGGCCTGATCATGGCCCTGAACCGCAAGGTCGACCTGTTGTCGCAGAGCGCCGACAAGTCGCCTTGAGCCGGCCCGAGGCCCCCGAGGAGCATCGCGCGCCCGCCTGATATCGCGGATGAGGGGGGCTGTCCGGCTCGGTCGGGACCGCCCTGCCCGCAGCAATCAGGTTGCGACGCCGGCCAGGCTTTCCTCGAGCAGCTGCCGCTGCTCCGATTCGGTCGCTTCCGCCGGCAGCAGCGCTTCGTGCGTCAGTCGGCGCTTTCGCGTCAGCAGCGCGTGCAAATTCTGATCGAAGGAGGGGCCGGGAGGCGGCAACGTCGCGAGCGGGATGTGGATGGTGACCGGCCGGGTCTGGCCGATACGCAAAGCGCGGCCGTTGCACTGGTCCTCGACCGCCGGGTTCCACCATCGGCTCAAATGAATGACATGGTTGGCGCGCGTCAGGGTCAGCCCGACACCGCCGGCGCGCGGCGACAGGATCATCACTTCGAAGCCACCAATTGCTGTTTGGAAGCGGTCCACCCGCCTTTGCCGGTCAGCGCCAATGACCGTCCCGTTGATCAGCACCGGAGCGGCGGCGAGCCTGTAGCGGCGCTGGATCACCCCGGTCAGTCGCGCCTGGAGGTCCAGATCCTCGAGGAAGATCAGGGCGCTCTCGCCCTTCGCCGCGATCTCGTCAAGGGTGGCGAAAGCGCCGACAAACCGCGCCGAAGCGGCGATAAAGGCCTCATCGTCCGGCGCCGCATCGGGCTGCGGGTGCAGCGAAATCGCGCGCAGGCGCTGCAACGCCGCCAGCACGTCGCCCCGCCCGCCGGCCCGCGCCTGGGCGATCGCCGCAGCATAGGCCTCGGCTTGCGGCAGCGGCATCGCGCGCTCGTCGACCCGTTCGTGCAACGGGGGCAGGTCCGGCAGCCGCTCGTGGCGCAGACGCCGCAGCATCACCGGCGGCCGGCCGCCGATCGGGCGGTCGAGCGTCGCTCGCAGCCGTGCCAGGCGCTCGGGGTCCGGGCTGTTCTCGTATTCGCGGCTGAAGCTTTTCAGATCGCCGAGACAACCGGGGTTCGCGGCATCGACGATGCACCAGAGATCGGACAGCCGGTTTTCGACCGGGGTCCCGGTCATCGCGATGCGAAAGCCGGCGTTCATGCCCTTGGCCGCGTCGGTCAGGCGGATGCCCGGTGTCTTGATCTTTTGCGTCTCGTCGAACACCGCCGCGGCGAAGCGCACCTGGCCGAAATCGCGATCGTAGTCGCGCAGCGCCTCGTAGGTGGTCAGCACCCAGTCGGCGCGGCGCAAGGCGTCGACATTCAGCGCCGGACGCCCATTTGCTCCGCCCTGGCGCAAGGCCCGCAAACCCTGACCGTAGGCGGCGACGCATTCGCCGAGGCCGGGTGCGGCCAGATGGTCGGCATGCTCCTTGCGCCAGTTGGCCAGCAGCCCGGTCGGGGCGACGATCAGCAGCGGCTCGCGCGGAATGATCCCCGCCGCCATCCCCTGCCGCAGCCAAGCCAGGAACGCCAACCCCTGCAAGGTCTTGCCGAGCCCCATATCGTCGGCCAGCAGGACGCCGGGCAGCCCCTCGGCCCACGCCTTTTGCAGCCAGCGGAGCCCCTCGGACTGATGCTGCATCGGCGGGGTGACGAGCGCCGCGGGCGTGCCGGGCGCCGGGGCTGGACGATTTCGGACCAGCGCCTCGACCGCCAGATCCTCTTCGTTCGGGTGGATCAGCAGCACTTCCGCCGGCGGTAGGGGCGTCGACGGGTCACCCGATGCCGGCTGCCGGCGCACCGCTTCGAGGCGGGCGAGAGCGCCGAGGGTTTCGTGCGTGGCCGGGATCGACAGCGGACCCTCGGGGCGCGACAGCTGCACGGTCGGCTCTCCGGCGCCGATCGCCCGCTTCCACCCGACCTCGCAAATCGTCCGCCTCGGCCGGGGTCAGCTCGACCTGCGCGTCCCCGACCCGGATCCCGGCCGATGCGGTCGGCGCGGGCGAACCGGGTTTCGCCGCCCCGTCCGCGCCCGCGAACCAATCGGTTGCCGCCACCCGGACCCAGGGCACCACGCGCGGCTGCCACAGGCCGAGCCCCTTCACCCGCTCGGAATAGGCCGGCGTGTCGCAAAACACGTTTTCGATCAGGGTTTCGTCATCGTCGCCGAGCGCTTCGCGCAGATAGGCCCGCGGATTGGCGAACAAGTCGCGGCGGGTGGCGGGGGCGGCCGATTGCAGTCGCCGGACCACGGACAGGGCGCGGCGCAAGGGCGGGCTCAGCACCAGCATGTTGCCGTTGGCGAGCGTATAAACCGTGCGGGCGTCGCTGAAGCCGTTGAACTGCCGGCGGGCAAAGGCGTCGTGCAGTGGCTCCGGCGAGCAGCGGCGCCGCCGGATCGCCGCCGGCGCGGTGCAGCACCGGAACAAGGCGCGCATTATCGCCGTCGCCTTCGAGATCGAGCGAGAATGCGTCGGCGACATGTACGGTGATGGCGCCGAGCATACCGGTCGCCTGCGCCTCTTGGGCGGCTCCGGGCAACAGCTCCAGAAGATGCGCGATCGCGGTCAGGCGCGCGCCCGACGTCATCCCCGGCCTGCTGCGCGCCATCGACCGCTTCGGCCAGGCTGAACAGCGGGTCCGGCAGTCGATGCCACTGCCCGCCGATCTCCAGCCAAGCCCCGGTGCGCTTGGCGCCGGCAATCGCCTGGCCGGTCGGCCGTTGCCAGCGCAAGGTGACCTCGTAATTGGGCTGGGTGACGATGCCCTTCGTGGCGATCACGGCGACGGCGTCAGCAGCCGGCGGCAGGCCGAGCAGCGCTGCTTCGTGCGCGGTGAGCCCGGCGACGGCCGAGTGCTTGATGAAGAGCGTCGTGTCTACAGGAGTGGCGCTGTCCGCCGCCTCCAGCCGTTGGGCGAGATCGACGCCGGGGCGCAACGAGGCGGGCGCTTCGGCCGGCCAGCGATCGACCGGCAGCGGGCCGTCAGGGCCACTGAGGCAGAGCTCGGTCTCGTCGGGGGTTACGGTGAATGAGAAACGGTGCGTCATTTCGGCCGCCAATCAGAAGGCGTGATCCTGACCCCGGCATGGCGCTCGATCAGCGCGGCGGCGCTGCCCTGCCAGTAGCCGGCGGAACTGTTGATATGCGACAGGCCTTTCCCCGTCGTCTCGCCCCCTTTGCCCCAATAGGGATTGGGCGGGAAGGGAAGACACGGCCGCTTGAGCCTTCGCGCTCGCATACTCGCTCTGGCCTAATCTCGGCGCCTCCGGCCAGTCGGCGGGCCAGGCCCGCAGGCTCCCGTTATGGGTGAACTCGCCGATGACCAACGGGCCAACCCGAAGCAGCAGCGCCGATTGGTCGGCGGCGCCCCCTTTCAATCGGCCATAAGCCCCGCCGAGATCGCGTATCGTTCCCGCTTCGCTGAACGTCTGGCTGCCGAGCGCCAACCAGGCATCGGCGATCCCGCCTTTTTCCAGACAGGTCAGCCAGAAGGCGTGGCGATAGCGCCAGTGCTGATCGAGCGCGTGCCTGTCGATCAGCTTGAAGAACAAATCGAGCGAGGCGCGCGTCAGCCAACGGCGCATCAATGACGTTTCCTGCTCGCCGACCCCCGCCCATGATTGTGGGCGCAGCCGCGGGTCGCCGAGCCACCGCAGCAGCATTTCCCGAACCGGCTGTTGCAGCGCGGGCTCAGGCTCGGGGCCGCCGTCGAGCCAGGCGCGCAGCACGGCTCGGCCGGTAGCGCCGGCTTGCGCCTCGAACCGAAGCGCCCCTGACGGCGCGACGACCCGCCGAACCCGTTCCAAGCCCGTCTGACGCTGGTTGCGCAACATTTGCGGCGCCGCGGCGCGAACGGCTTCCTCTACCGCCATTAGGTATTTGCCGACGGAGAGCATCGGGTCGTCGAGCTTATAGCGCGCCAGGGTTTCAGCCGGCTGCTCGTCGGCCAGCAGGCGCGCGGCCAAGGCGGCAGGTCCCCGCGTGGGCTCGAACAGGTGGACCTCGCTCTGCGCGGTGCGCCAAAGGTCGAAACGCGGTCCGGCCCCGGCAAGCAATCTGCGGATGCACGCCGCCGCTTCGTCTATCCCCGGCGCCTGCGGGTCGAAATCGCGCAGATAGGCGCCGATCAGCCGCCGCAGGGTCGAGGTGGAGGCGCGCGCCTGGTCGAGCAGGATCGGGAGCAGGCCGGGAAGCCCGGCGGCGGGCGGCTCGCCGTTCCACAGCAGCCAGGGCGCGTAACGCAGCTCTTTTCGCGGCAGCTCGGCGATCCGCCCGGAGCGGCTCAAGGCGACCAGATTGCGGCGCAACTTCTTCGAGGAAATCGGCGGGCGGCGGGGCCGGCGATGCCTCCATCGGCGGCGAGCGCGCGCAGCATCCGCGCGCTCTCCGGCTCATCCGGCAAGGTCATGTTGCGCGGCAAAAGCCGCTCTGCGGCAAACCGCAGCGCCTGGATGGCGGCCAAGGTCTCGCTCGCAGGCGCCGGTGTCGAGCGCATCGGCCTAATCATCCGCGAGCGTCATTTTTCGCCTCTCCTTGAGCGCCGTCTCGATCTGATTGCGCAACCGTTCGAGCTCGGCGGTGCGGGCCAGCAGAAAGCGCAGATCGATGCGCCGGTTGAGAGCGTAATCGTTCTCGGTATCGCCCTGCGCCTGCGGCAGCGGCCGGCGGTCGCCGAACCCCGAAACCCCGAGCAGCGGATAGCTCCCGTCGGCGTTGCGCAGCGCGTCGAGGCCAGGCTGCACGCGGCGAAGCTCGGCGAAGACCGCCAGCGCCCGCTCGGTCGAAAGCTGGTCGTTGTCGCGAAAGCCGGCGCCGACGATGCCGATCGGCCGGCGATCGGTATGCCCTTCGACCAGAACCGTCTCCAGGATCGGCAGATCGGCGGGATCGCAATGGGTCCGGTCGGCAATCGGGGTAAAGCACGGCAGAGTCTGTGCCAGCGCGTCGGCCAGGATATCGACGCTGTCGCGCTGCCTGGGTGCGAGTGTCGCGCTGAGGGTGCCGAACAGGAGATCGCCCGGCAGGTGCAGGATGCCGGCCTGCCGGTCCACCGAGACCCGGATGCCGCGCTGCGACAAGGTCGTCTCCAGTGTCGTCAGCAGGCGGTCGCGAGCCTTGGAGCTCGCCTCGATGTCTTGCTGCAGTTGAGCGGCAGCCTGTTCCAGCAGACTGCGCAGGCGGTCCGCCTGCTTCTTCCGCCGCTTCCAATTTGGCGCGTGTGTCATCCTGACTCTTCTCTGCTTCTCGATAATTCAGAGCAAAGACAGTCAGCATCAGCAGAAACACGAACAGAATGCCGACCATCAGGTCGCTGACCGAGGCGAAGTAGCCTTCGCCGCCTTCCTCTTCCTGGTCGCGAAGCGCCATCGTTCCGCCTCACTGCCGGTGGAGGCCGTGAATCTTCGAGCGTCTCGCCGAGCTCGATGACCGCGCTCGAAATATGTGTCGCCGCTTTTGACAGATTCCCGTCGGTATTGGTTACGAATTCCTGGATCTTGCGACGAAACTCGTCGAGCGCTTCGCTCAGATGCGAGAGGGTGCTCGAGAGGCTGCTGTCCACACCCTCGAAACGTTGCGCCGCGGCGGCGATGTCCGCGGACAACCGAGCGGCGCCGGCCTGTGCCGCTTCGAACCGCTGCGCGGCGCCGTTCATCTGCTCGGCCGCCGTGCCGAGACTGCCGGCAACCGCGCGGAGCGGTGCGGTGGCCGCTTGCGCCGCCTCCGCGGTCCGGCGCAGCTCGGCGGCGCCTGCGGCAAAAGGTGCAACCGCCTCCCGCGTTGCGCGATCGAGCTCGGCCACCCGTGCAGCCAGCGCCTCGGCCGTCGCCGCAAGCGCGGTGGACTGCCGGGCCAGGGCCTCGCCGGTGCTCTCCAGCATCTCGCGCATGCCGGCGGCGGCGGCGCCCAGCCCTGCGGCGGCTTCGCCCGCTCCGCGTGCGAGCGCCTCGCCAGTGCCGGTCGCGGCCTGGGCGAGCGTTTCGGTCATGCGCATCGCCGATCGCCTCAAAGCCCGCGGCCGCGCCCTCGATGCGGGCGGCGAGGGTTTGCGCCGCCTCGGCGCCCGCCTCGCGGGTCTGCGCGGTTACAGCACGCAGGGTTTCCATCAGCCCGCCCATCTGGTCGGTGATCCGGGTCAAGGCCGCCTCGGCGCCCTCGCCCATGCGCGCGGCCATCGCTTCGGCGGATTGCGCCATGCGCACCGAGGCGTCGCCGAGCCCGGTTTGCAGACCTTCGAGGCGGGTGCCGAGGGCCGCCAGATTCTCGGCGACCCCGGCCATGTGGTCGCGCGCGCCGCCCGAAAGCCGGTCGGTGAAGGTTTGCAGCATCTGCTGCACCGCATCCTGGTTTTGCGTCGCTGGTGCGGTCGGCGAGCGCCTGCATCGCCTCGGTCAACGGCGCGATATGCTCACCGAGACGCTTGTCGAAGGCGCTGTCCAATGCCTGGCCGATATTGACGGCGAGCTCGGTGCCGAAGGTTTCGAGCGTCGCCGATTGCGCCCGCAGCGTCTCGTTGGCCTCGTGTTGCAGAAAGGCCGGCGTCGCCAGCGGCATCTGCCGGTCGAGCGCCGCGTTGAACGCATCCAGCGCCTGCTCGACAACGCGGATACGACCGTTGCGGACCAGGGTATAGGCGATCGAGAGAAAGAGGCCGGCGAGCGAGGTGATGAATTTGAAGCTCGCGGCATCCAGCAGCTTGTGCAGCTCCTGGCGGCTTTGCACCGGATCGCCACCGGCGACGACGCCGCCCGCAGCCGCAAGCGCCACCGCCAAGCCTAAAAACGTAAAGAGCAGGCCGGCGCCGACCAGCAAGCCCGGCATCGCGGCGTGATAGCGCGGCCTGAGCCCCGCCGCGCGCAACAGCCCGAGGTCGAATACCTGGTCCGGCCGCAACGTGCTGCGTACCGGACGTGAAGGGGGCCCATCGTCGGGGACGATCAGGGTGTCGCGGTAAGCCGACCACGGGCCATTGAGCACAGGAAGGTCGGCAATCTGCCGGGCGGTTGCCTCGAAGCTCGCAGCGAAGGCGCGGGGATCGGCAGCCTCCTCGACGAGCCCGCGGCCACGCCCAAGGATTGCGATCAGGCGCCTGGTCCGCGTATAAAGCGAGGCTCCCGACCACACGGCCCATAACAAAAGTGCACCGACCACCGCAGCGATCGTGCGCCAATCCGACACGACAGAGGCGAAATCCACCTCAGACTCCAAGACCGTAAGGTGCGGCAATGGCCAGCGAGTTCATTATGGTCGCAATTGTCGAGTCAAACCAAGTGGTTGAGACGCGGCGATGCCGTCTCGTGCAATTGCCGGATGGCGCGCGGGGGGCGCTGTGGCGCGGTTTGGCTTGGCCGATCGGTGCGGGCGACACGATCGATATTGCCGGGCGGGCGTTTCCGCTGCTTTCGCCTGATCCGCCGGCCGGCCCGCGTTTTGGCTTGGTCGAGGGCGAGGAGGAGGCGTGGCTGGTGCTCGACGGATCGGTGACGGTGCGTGATGCCGCCGCGGGCGCGTTGCGCGAAGCCGGCGTCACCGTCTTGCGCAGCGGCCCGTGGCTCGGCGACCCGGTCGATGGTGTCGTCGGCAGCGGTTTCATCCGGTTTATTCGGCCTCCGGCGAGCGATCTGCGCGAGGCCATAGCAAAAATTCTGCAAAAAAGCGTCAATCCGGCGTCTGCACAGACTCCCGTAGAGCGGGCGCTGGCCCTGACGGTCGAATTGATGGAAGCGCGCGCTGCGCTCGCACGCGCCCGGACGGCGCCACGTGAGGCGCAGCCCTCCGCCGAGGCTGAGACGGAATTGTCTCGCGTGCAGCGGGAAAACGCTGCGCTGCTGCAAGAAAATGCCGAGCTTCAGCGCCAACTGGCCGAGCCCGTTCCCACTCGCCCCGAGCCGAACCGCGCCGCCGGTCGGCTTCATGACGAGATCAGGCTCTCGCTGGCGAGCTTTCGGCCCGATCTTCGGTTCTTGCGCGACTGCCTGACGGTGGTCGCCGCCGAGTTCGCCGATCGGCGCGGCTTCTATCGTGCCCTGATCGAAATCAACCCCGAAGCCCTCAATCGGTCGTGGAAAAAGATCCAAGGCGCGTCCGGCTGGTGGGAGCGGCACATTTCCGACGGCCAGGACGATTCCGGTCGCATCTATGCAAGGCGTGTCGAGCGGAGCTGGGACGTCCTCGTGTCGCACAAATCCCAGCAATCCCGCGACATCGCTTGGCTGGCGCGCCAGCGGCCCGGCGACCGCACAACCGTTTGAACTTGCTTCGGCAGAGCAAAGCCCGCCGCCGTCATCCGCTGAGATTGGCTTTTAGGGGGCTCAGCCCAGGCGGACGTATTCGTAGGCGATCGGCAGCTCGTTGACGCCGCGCTCGGGCGGGGCGATCCAGCCGGCCATCCGGCCGGGCTCGATGACCTGCCGCATCAGGCTCTTGACGAAGTCTCGGTCCGCGGCGGAAGGGAGCCAGTCGTTTTGGCAGGCGCGCCATGCCTCGACGCCGATCGGCCGCCCTTGCGGGTCGGCGTGGGCCCCGGCCCAGGCGCCGATGGCGCGGCGGAAATGCGGGCTCGGCAGGGTGAGGCGGAAGTCGCAGCCGGCGGCCTCGATCAGCCGGTTCCAGCGCTGCACCGCGTTGTCGCATTCGTGGATATAGGCGCGGCGGGTCGACCTCGTTCATCGCGTTGCGCAGCGGCACGTCCTCGCTGCCGTCCGGCGTCTCGATCGACAGAACCTCGTCGAGCGCGCGGTGGTCGGCGAAACCGGCGCTCGTCGGGGCGGCCCTTGATGCCGCTGGCGAAATAGCTCGCCGCATTCGAGGAAATCTCGGCGCCGAAGAGGTCGAGCGACGAGCTGAACCAATAGTTGATGTAGCGCTGGAGGGTCGGCAGGTCGATGGCGCCGGCATTGCGCACCGCGGCGGGGTCGTCGCCGCCGATCTCGCGCATGATTTCGAGGGTGCGCCGGATCACGCGGGCGATGCCGGTGGCGCCGACGAACATGTGGTGCGCCTCCTCGGTCAGCATGAAATGGCAGGTGCGCGACAGCGGGTCGAAGGCGCTCTCGGCCAGGCACTTCAGCTGGAACTTGCCGTCGCGGTCGGTGAAGAAGGTGAACATCAAAAAGCTCAGCCAATCCTCGATCGGCTCGTTGAAGGTGCCGAGGATGCGCGGCTTGTCGGGGTCGCCCGAATGGCGCACCAGCAATTCCTCGGCCTCCTCGCGGCCGTCGCGGCCGAAATAGGCGTGCAGCAGATAGACCATCGCCCAGAGGTGCCGGCCTTCCTCGACATTGACCTGGAAGAGGTTGCGCAAATCGTAGAGCGAGGGCGCGGTGTGGCCCAACAGGCGCTGCTGCTCGACCGAGGCCGGCTCGGTGTCGCCCTGGGTCACGATCAGCCGGCGCAGGGTCGAGCGGTGCTCGCCCGGCACCTGCTGCCAGACCGGCTCGCCACAGTGCGTCGCCAAAGCCGATCCGGCGGTCGGGCACCGCGTCGGCGAGAAAGATGCCCCAGCGGTAATCCGGCATCTTGACCCGGCCAAAGCTCGCCCAGCCGGCGGCGTCGACCGAGGTCGCGGTGCGCAGATACACATCGGCGCCCTGAAACGCGGTCGGCCCCATCTCCCGCCACCAGTCCAGAAAGCGCGGCTGCCAGTGCTCGAGCGCGCGCTGCAAGGCGCGGTTGCCGCCGAGATCGACGTTGTTCGGGATCCGCTCCAGATAGTCGATCGCCATCACGCCTCCTACACCCGCTCCCAGTCGAAGCGCGGCTTCCGTGCCGCTGCCGTAGAGCTTCAGGGCGCCCTCTTCGCCGGTCGCGTTGGGCCGGGAAAAGACCCAGTTCTGCCACGCCGACAGCCGGGCGAAGATCTTGGTCGCCCAGGTCTCGGGGCCGGCGAAGCGCAGGCTCGCCTCCATGCCGGTCAGCGCGTCGGGCGACAGGCTGGCGCGCTCCTCGACCGCGAGGCGGATCTCGTCCTCCCAGTCGAGCTCGTCCGGGGCGAAGGTCACCAGCCCGCGGTCGAGCGCCGCCGCGGCGTCGAACGATCCGGCGGCAAATCGGCCGGGCGCATCGTCGTCGTTGAAGCGGGCGGCCAGCCGGGTGCGGCCGTTGACCATCTCCAGGCCGCCGAAATTCATCGCGCCGAGGGCGATCCGCGGCCCCTCGGCCAGCATGTAGCTGCGGTCGGCGGCGAGCGCCAATTCAAAGAGGCTGCCGGCAAAGCACGAGCCCTCGCCGATCACCGCGAAGAGGCTGCGCGAGGAGACGTCGAGCCGTTGCAAGGTGCGGCGGAGAAGGCCGATCGTCTCGCGCACGAGCCAGTGATCCCGATGCGCGGTCATCGCGTCGTCGCAGGCGAGCGCTGCCTCTACATCGCCCGCTGTCTTCAGCACCAGGGTGCCGATTTCGGGCTCGTTGGCGCGCAGCAGCAGCAGCGCGTCGTCCAATTCGCGCGCCATCGCCAACGGCCACCACCGCGCTCCGGCGGCGAGGATGCCGGCGAGACCGGCCGGCACGTCTTCGGAGCGCGGCCCGGCGACCGTCACCGTCGCGGTCCGCTCGGCGCGCGCGATCTCGACCGTAACCCAGCGGTAACGATACCCGCCCGCGTCGATCCGGCGGTCGAGCGGCGGCAGCGCGACACCCTCGGCATCGGCCGGGCGGTCGCTGCCGGCCGCGAGCGCCCGCGCGCGCTCCGCGACGAGCTCCTTGAAGCGGGCAGGCGGCGCCGTCCGATCGACGAGGCCCCATTCCTTGGCGCGGTCGGCGCGCACCCCCTCGGCGGTGGTGCAGAACACATCGGCGAGGTCGCGGCGCACCTTGCGCTTGTCGACGAGGCGGGTCAGCCCGCCGGTGCCGGGCAGCACGCCCAGGAGCGGCACCTCGGGCAGGCTCACCGTGCTCGACCGGTCGTCGATCATGACGATCTCGTCGCAGGCGAGCGCCAGCTCGTAGCCGCCGCCGGCGCAGGCGCCGTTGACCGCGGCGAGGAATTTGAGCCCCGAATGCGCGCTCGAATCCTCGATGCCGTTTCGGGTCTCGTTGGTGAATTTGCAGAAATTGACCTTTTGCGAATGGCTCGCCTGGCCCAGCATGTAGATGTTGGCGCCCGACGAGAACACCCGCTCCCGCCCGCTGGTAACGACCACCGCGCGCACCTCCGGGTGCTCGAAGCGGATGCGGTTCAAGGCGTCCGCGAGCTCGATGTCGACGCCCAGATCGTAGGAATTGAGCTTGAGGCGATAGCCGGGGTCGAGGCCGCCGTCCTCCTGCACATCGAGGGTCAGGGTCGCGATCGACCCGTCGCAGGCAAGCCGCCAGTGGCGATAGCGAGCTGGATCGGTGTCGAATGTGATCATCGATGTTGCGCGATCCGAGCGGCATGCTCGTCGTTCCCGCGGAAGCGGGAACCCAGGGATGCCAGGGTCCAGACGGTTGCTCTGGGCCCCCGCTTTCGCGGGGGCGACGGTAGGGGCTGCATCATTACACCTGGGCCGGCTCTGAGCCTCCTGCTGCGGTGATCATAGCGGGGACGGCCCCGAAATGCTTTTATTCCGGTTCTCTGATGGGGAGGTGGGCGGATGGAGGGCGCATCGACATACAACGCCGCCGCCGATCTGATCGGGCGCAACCTCGCCGCCGGGCGCGGCGGCAAGACCGCCTTTATCGACGATCGCGGCCGGTACAGCTACGCGGACCTTGCCGAGCGGGTCGGGCGGTTCGCCAACGCCATGCGCCGGCTCGGCCTCCACCCGGAGCAGCGCATCCTCTTGTGCCTGCATGACGGGATCGATTTCCCGACCGCGTTCTTGGGCGCGATCACCGCCGGGGTCGTGCCGGTCGCGGTCAACACCCAGCTCGGCGCGCAGGAATTCGCCTTCATGCTGGCCGACAGCCGGGCGCGCCTGGTCGTCGTGTCGGCGCCGGTGCTGCCGGCGATCGAGGCGGCGATCGCGTCTCTCCCCGAGCCGAAACCGCGGGTCATCGTCTCCGGCGGGGACCTCGACGCGCTGCTCGCCGCTGCCCCGGCCGCCGCCGCCGCCGCGCCGACCCATCCCGACGAGCCCTGCTTCTGGCTCTATTCGTCGGGCTCGACCGGCCGGCCGAAGGGCACGGTCCACATCCATTCGAGCCTTGTGCAGACGGCCGAGCTCTATGCCCGTCCGGTGCTCGGCATCGCCGAGAACGATGTCAGCTTCTCGGCGGCGAAGCTGTTCTTCGCCTATGGGCTCGGTAATGGACTGACCTTTCCGATGGCGGTCGGCGCCACCAGCGTTCTGATGGCAGAGCGGCCGAGCCCGGCGGCGGTCAGCCGGGTGTTGCGCGAGCACCGGCCGACGATCTTTTACGGCGTGCCGACCCTTTACGTGGCGCTGCTCGCGAGCAACGAGCTGCCGGTCCCCGATGAGCTCGCTTTGCGCCGGTGCGTCTCGGCCGGGGAGCCGCTGCCGGACGAGATCGGTCGGCGATGGTCGGCGCGGATCGGGATCGATATCCTCGACGGCATCGGCTCGACCGAGATGCTGCACATCTTTCTCAGCAACCGGCCGGGCGACGTGCGCTACGGCGCCACCGGCAAGCCTGTCCCAGGCTATGCGCTGAAGATTGTCGACGAGGCGGGCCGGCGGGTCGCGCGCGGCGAGATCGGCGACCTGCTGGTCGACGGCCCGACCAGTGCCGCCGGCTACTGGAACAGCCGCGAGCGCAGCCGGGCGACCTTCGCCGGCCCATGGACCCGCACCGGCGACAAATATTATGAGGACGAGGACGGCTATTACGTCTATTGCGGGCGCAGCGACGACATGATGAAGGTAAGCGGCATGTACGTCTCGCCGGCCGAGGTCGAGGCGGCGCTCGTCGCCCACGAAGGCGTGCTCGAAGCGGCCGTGGTCGGCGCGCCCGACGCCGACGGCCTGACCAAGCCCAAGGCCTTTGTCGTGGCGAAGCCCGGCATCGCCGCCGATGCGGAGCTGGCCCAGGCGCTCGAAGCGCATGCGAGGAGCCTGCTCGCGCCCTTCAAATGCCCGCGCTGGATCAGCTTTCTCGACGAGCTGCCGAAGACCGCCACCGGCAAGATCCAGCGCTTCAAATTGCGCGAAGAGGGCTGAGCCGTGCCGTCAGCCGCCAGCCCCGATATCTCATACAAGAATTATCTCCCTCGCCCCGCTTGCGGGGAGAGGGACGGGGTGAAGGGCTGTCTTTCGAGCTCGGCAAGGAGCGCTTGCAGAACCCCGTTCGATGACATCGTTGTTCCAGATGCGATCACGATCGCTCCCGCTCTGCGCGCTGCTGATCCTTGCGCCGCAACGCCCGATCCTTGCGCTTGCGAGGCTGCCCCTCACCCCGACCCTCTCCCCGCAAGCGGGGCGAGGGAGGTTCCAGGCGCGCGCCGCAGCAGCTGCACGATCCGCTCCGGGGTGATCGGCGTTGAATTGAATTCGACGCCGAACGGCGCCAGCGCGTCGCACACCGCATTGGCGATCGCCGCCGGCGGCGCGACCGCACCGCCCTCGCCCACGCCCTTGACGCCGAGCGGGTTCAGCGGCGACGGCGAGTGCTGGTGCGCGATCCGGAATGCCGGGATGTCGCTCGCGGCCGGCAGCGCGTAATCCATCAGCGAGCCGGACAAGAGCTGGCCCTCCGTATCGTAGCAGATCGCCTCGTGCAGGATGCCGCCGATGCCTTGGGCGGCACCGCCGGCGATCTGGCCCTCGACCAGCATCGGGTTGACGACGTTGCCGCAGTCATGGGCGACGGCATAGTCCTCGATCGCCACCCGGCCGGTCTCGGGATCGACCTCGACGATCGCGACATGGGTGGCCGAGCTCCAGGTCACCGTCGGCGGCTCCCAGTAATAGACCTCCTCCAACCCGGCCTCGATTTCGGCCGGGCGGCCGTGGTCCCAGCCCGGGCGGGCCGCCGCGGCGATGCGGGCAAGGCTGACCGCGGCCTCCGGCACGCCGACGACGCCGACCCCGCCGTCGCGCAATTCGAGATCGGCCGCGGCGCATTCGAGCAGGTTGGCGGCAATCGCCAGGACCTTCTGCTTCAGCCGCTCGCTCGCATGGTGAATTGCGGCCGACACGGTGACGGTGCTGCGGCTGGCGATCGTCCCGAACCCGACCGCGATCTCGGCGGTGTCGGCGAGCGCCACCACCACATCGTCGGGGGTAACCCGCCAGGCGTCGGCGACGATCTGGGCATAGACCGTCTCCATCCCCTGACCCTGCGGACAGGCGCCCGCAGCGACATGGATCTTGCCCGACGGGTCGACGCGGACGAGGGCGCTCTCGAACGGCCCGACCCCGGTCCCCTCGACGTAGCAGCCGATGCCGAGGCCGAGATGCCGCCCCTCCCGCCGCGCCGCCGCCTGGCGCAGGCGGAATGCCGCGAGGCCGCCGACCGCATCGAGCGCCATCCGCAGACCGCCTCGGGATAGTCGCCGCTGTCGTAGACGATCGGCTCGCCGTCGCGATAGGGGATGCCGACGCGGTAGGGCATCTCGTCGGCGCGGACCATGTTGCGCCGCCGCATTTCGGCCGGCTCCAGCCCCAGCGCCCGCGCGACGAGGTCGATGCCGCGCTCGGTGGCAAAGGCCGCCTCCGGGCGCCCGGCGCCGCGATAGGCCGAGTTCGGGGTCTTGTTGGTGGCCGCGATGCGCGCGCTCGCGGCGTAATTCTCGATCTTGTAGGGCCCGAGCAGGTGGGCGGCGGTGTTGTAGGCGATGCCGGGGCCGATCGGGTTCCAGGCGCCGCAATCGAGGATGAAATCGTCGCGCAACGCCAGGAGCCGGCCGTCGTCGTCAAAGCCGATCTCGACATCGTGGATCTGGTCGCGCGAATGGGTGGCGCTCAACAGGTGCTCGCGGCGGTCCTCGATCCACCGCACCGGCCGCCCGGCGGCGCGCGCCAGAAACGGGATTAAGAGGTCCTCGGGGTAGACATGGCCCTTGCCGCCGAACCCGCCGCCGACATCGAGCGCCACGACGCGCACCCGCGCCTCGGGCAGGCCGAGAATATGGGCGGCCTCGCGGCGCACCCAATGGACGATCTGGGTCGCCGACCAGATCGTCGCCGAATGTGTGCGCCGATCGTAATCGGCGACGACGCCGCGGCACTCCATCGGCATCGCCGCGTAGCGATGGTGGTAGAAGCGCCGCCGCAGCCGATGCGGCGCCGCGGCGAGCGCCGCCTCGGCATTCCCTTTGGCGATCGCAAAGCTGCCGATCAAATTGGTCAGCAGCCGCTCGTGCAGGATCGGCGCATCCGGGCGGATCGCCGCCTCGGGGTCGATGACGGCCGGCAGCGGCTCGAGGTCGAGCCCGATCCGTTCGGCGGCGTCCTCGGCCGCATCGCGGCTCTCGGCGACGACCACGGCGAGCGCTTCGCCGACATGCCGCACCTTGTCGTGCGCCAGGAGCGGCTGCTGCGGGTTCAGAAAGCTGTGCTGCACGAGGCTCGTCCATTTCCGCGGCAGCGACAGCTGCGCGTCGGGGACCGGCGGCAGCAGGCGCAGCAGCTCACCGCCGCTCAGCGCCAGGACGACGCCCGGCGCCGCCCTCGCCGGCGCCAGATCGACGGCGCGGATGCGGGCATGCGCAAGCGGGCTGCGCACAAAGACGGCGTGCAGCATGCGCGGCAGCACCAGATCGGCGATGAACCGGCCCTCGCCGGTCAGCAGCCGCCGATCCTCGCGGCGCAGCATGGAACGCCCGACATAGCGGGTTTCGGTCGCGGCCATCTCGCGCCTCCCAATTCCGGTAGGAGATTTTGGCATTGCCGTTTCCGCCCGCGCAATCGCACCGGCTTGGGGGCGCTTGATCCTGGCCCTTGCGTGAAAGGCGGCGAGGTGGCAATCGGTCCCGCGCGATCACCATACGGAAGCGCCGATGCCTGCCGCCGGGATTACGCTGACGCCGCTTTCCGGCATCAAGCTCGTCGAGCCGGGCGACGATCTCGCCGTCATCGCCGCGGACGCGCTGGCGGCGAACGGGCTCGCGCCGCGGGACCGCGACGTGCTGGTCGTGGTGCAGAAGATCGTCTCCAAATCCGAGGGGCGCTATGTCGATCTGGCCGATGTCCGGCCGTCGGCGCGCGCCGTCGCGCTGGCGGCGGAGGTCGACAAGGACCCGCGCTTTGTCGAGGTGGTGCTGTCGGAATCCAAACGCGTGGTGCGGCGTCGGCCGGGTTTGCTGATCGTCGAGCACCGGCTCGGTTTCGTGATGGCCAATGCCGGCATCGACCGCTCGAACATCACCGCCGAAGAAGGCGTCGAGCGGGTGCTGCTGCTGCCGCTCGACCCGGACGGCTCGGCCCTCGCCTTGCAGCGTCGTCTGGCCGCCACCTACGGGGTCGGGCTCGGCGTCGTGATCAGCGACAGCTTCGGCCGGCCCTGGCGCCGCGGCATCGTCGGCATCGCCTTGGGTGCGGCGGGGCTGCCGGCCTATGTCGATCTGCGCGGCCATCCCGACCTCTTCGGCCGTGAGCTCAAGGTGACCGAGACCGCGTTTGCCGACGAGATCGCCGCCGCCGCCTCGCTCGTCACCGGCCAGGCCGACGAGGCGGTGCCGATGGTGCTGGTGCGCGGCCTCGGCTGGTCGACGCCCGACGTGCCGGCGTCGTATCTGGTCCGCCCGGCCGAGCACGACCTCTTCCGATGAAGGTCGTCGCGTTGTCGGGCGGGATCGGCGGGGCCAAGCTGGCGCTCGGCCTCTATCGCGTATTGCCGCCCGACGCGCTGACCGTGGTCGCCAACACCGGCGACGATTTCGAGCATCTGGGGCTCTCGGTCTCGCCCGATATCGACACGCTGCTCTATACCCTCGCCGGCATCGACAACCCCGAGACCGGGTGGGGCCGGCGCGGCGAGACCTGGACCTTTATGGCCGCACTCGCGCAATTGGGCGGCGAGACCTGGTTCCAGCTCGGCGACGGCGACCTCGCCACCCATGTCGAGCGCACTCGGCGCCTCGCTGCCGGCGAGAGCCTGTCGGCGGTCACCGAGAATTTCCGCCGCCGGCTCGGGATCGCCGCGCGGATCCTGCCGATGAGCGACGGGCGCGTCCGCACCCGGCTGCGCACCGACCAGGGCTGGCTCGACTTCCAGGATTATTTCGTGGCGCGGCGCTGCGCCCCGGTGGTCCATGAGATCGCCTTCGCCGGCGCTGGCGACGCGCTGCCGCAGCCGGAATTTCTCTCCGCCCTCGCCGACGACGATCTGCGGCTGGTCGTGATCTGCCCGTCGAACCCGTTCATCAGCATCGACCCGATCCTCGCTCTCCCCGGTGTGCGCGAGGCGCTGCGGGCCTGCCGCGCGCCGGTCGCCGCGGTGTCGCCGATCATCGGCGGCAAGGCGGTCAAGGGCCCGACCGCGAAGCTGATGGCCGAGCTCGGGCTGCCGGTCGCGGCGGCGGCGGTCGCCCGCCGCTACGGCGACATCCTCGACCTCTATGTCGCCGACGAAGCCGACGCCGACGAGGTCCGCGGCCTGGGATTGCCGGTCGTCCTGGCCCCGACCCTGATGCACAGCCTCGCCGACAAGGAGGCGCTGGCGCGCCGGGTGCTGGCGGCGGCAGCGCAGCGGTTGTGACATGGACCTGTGGGCCGTTGTGCCGGTCAAGGAGCTGGACGGGGCCAAGGAACGCCTTTCCCTTGCGCTGCCGCACGAGCTGCGCCGGGCGTTGGCGTTGGCGATGCTCGATGATGTGCTGGGCGCCCTCGCCGCCACTGCGGACCTCGCCGGGCTGCTGGTGGTGACCGTCGATCCGGAGGCGGGCCGGCTCGCGCGGCGTTATGGCGCGCGCCTCGTCGAAGACGGCGCCCGCGACGGCCATACCGGTGCGGTCGCCGCGGCGGCGCGGCTGCTGGCGGAAGAGGGCCGCGCCGGGATGCTGGCCTTGCCGGGCGACATCCCGCTGGTGACGCCGGACGAGATCGCGCGTCTCCTGGCGGCGCATCGCCCGGCCCCCGCGTTCACGATCGTCCCGTCGCACGACGAGGGCGGGTCGAACGCGGTCCTGTGCTCGCCGCCCGATGCGGTGCCGCTGCGCTTTGGCATCGACAGCTTCTTCCCGCATCTGCGCGCCGCCGAGGCGCTGGGCATCCGCCCTACCGTGGTGCGGCTGCCCGGCATCGCCCTCGACATCGACAATCCCGAGGACCTGGCAGCCTTCGCGCGTCTGCCGTCGCCGACGCGCACGCGTGCGCTCCTCGCCGGGAATGCTATGGTGCCGTCGCCGTTCCGCGCCGGCGCACCGATAGGAGAGCTTCGAGGATGACCACCGAGGGGGTTCTGGAAGAGGCCCGGACGGGTCGGCGTCTTTCCGCCGACGAGGCTCTGACGCTGGCCGAGGCGTACGACCCGCGGCCGTTGATGCGGGTCGCGGCGGCGTTGCGCGACGAGGGGCATGGCGGCCTCGTCTCCTATTCGCGCAAGGTGTTTATCCCGCTGACCCAGCTGTGCCGCGACGTGTGCCACTATTGCACCTTCGCGCATCCGCCGCGGCCGGGGGAACCTGCCTATCTCGATGCCGAGGCGGTATTGGCGATCGCCCGCGCCGGCGCCCGCGCCGGCTGCCATGAGG
Source organism: uncultured Alphaproteobacteria bacterium (assembly GCA_963716115.1). Classification (GTDB taxonomy): domain Bacteria; phylum Pseudomonadota; class Alphaproteobacteria; order ATCC43930; family CGMCC-115725; genus AP-15. The sequence goes on along the minus strand of CAVQSZ010000006.1, from coordinate 39,897 downwards.
CGCTCTTTACCCTGGGCGACAAGCCCGAGCTGCGCTACGGCGCGGCGCGCGAGGCGCTGGCGCGGCTCGGCCACGAGACGACGCTCTCCTACCTCGCCGAGATGGCGGCGCTGGTGCTGCGCGAAACGGGCCTGCTGCCGCATCTCAATCCCGGCGTCTTGACGCGGGCCGATCTCGACGGGCTGCGCCGGGTGTCGGCGTCGCAGGGGATCATGCTCGAAAGTGCGGCCGAGCGGCTGCGCCGGCGCGGCGGGCCGCATTTCGGCTCGCCCGACAAGGATCCGGCGGTGCGCCTCGACACGATCCGTGCGGCGGGCGAGGCGGCGGTGCCGTTCACCACCGGCATCCTGATCGGCATCGGCGAGACCCGGCGCGAGCGGATCGAGGCGCTGCTGGCGCTGCGCGGCCTCCATGAACGCTACGGGCACATTCAGGAAATCATCATCCAGAACTTTCGGGCAAAGCCCGGGACCCGAATGGCGCAGGCGCCCGAACCGGACCTCGACGACCATTTGTGGACGATCGCCGCCGCCCGGCTGATCTTCGGCCCCGAGATGAACATCCAGGCGCCGCCCAATTTGAACCCGGACGGGCTCGGCGAGATGATCGCGGCCGGGATCAACGATTGGGGCGGGGTGTCGCCGGTGACCCGCGACCACGTCAACCCCGAGGCGCCGTGGCCGGCGCTCGACCGTCTGGCGCGCGACACCGCCGCCGCCGGCAAGCTGCTGGTCGAGCGGACGGCGGTCTACCCGGCCTACACGCGAGAGCCGGAGCGCTGGCTCGACCCGGCGGTGCGCCCGGCGGTATTGCGGGCGATCGACGCCGAAGGCTTCGCCCGCCCTGACGAGTGGATCGCCGGCTCCGGCAGCGAGCCGCCTGCGGCCCCTCACCCCGGCCCTCTCCCCGCGCGCGGGGAGAGGGAGAAGGGGCGACTGTTGTCGATCCTCGACCGCGCGGCTGCCGGAGAAACACTCCGCGAAGCCGACATCGTGGCCCTCTTCGCGGCGCGCGGCGACGCCTTTGCCGCGGTGTGCGAGGCGGCCGACCGGCTGCGGCGGCGGGTCAACGGCGACACCGTCAGCTATGTCGTGACCCGCAACATCAACTACACCAACATCTGTTATTTCCGCTGCCAGTTCTGCGCCTTCTCCAAGGGTAAGCTCAGCGAGAATTTGCGCGGCCGGCCCTACAATCTCGATCTTCCGGAGATCCGGCGGCGGGTCGAGGAGGCCTGGGAGCGCGGCGCCACCGAGGTGTGCCTGCAAGGCGGCATCCACCCGGAATACACCGGAGCGACCTATCTTTCGATCTGCCGGGCGATCAAGGAGGCTGTGCCCGGCATGCACGTCCACGCCTTCTCCCCGCTCGAAATCTGGCAGGGCGCGAAAACACTCGGCCGCACCGTGCCCGATTTTCTGGGCGAGCTCCGCGAGGCCGGCCTCGGCTCGTTGCCCGGCACCGCCGCCGAGATCCTCGACGACGAGGTCCGCGCCATCATCTGCCCCGACAAGATCAAGACCGGGGAGTGGCTCGAGGTCATGGAGGCGGCGCATGCGGTGGGCCTGCGCAGCACCGTCACGATCATGTACGGTCATGTCGACCGCTACCGGCATTGGGCGCGCCACCTGCTGCGCGTCCGCGCCTTGCAGGCCCGGACCGGCGGCTTTACCGAGTTCGTGCCGCTGCCCTTCGTGCCGATGGAGACGCCGATCTATTTGAAGGGTCGCGCCCGCCGCGGCGCCACCTGGCGCGAGGCGGTGCTGATGCATGCGGTGGCGCGCCTGGCGCTGCACCCGCTGATCCCCAACATCCAGACCTCCTGGGTCAAGATGGGTGAGGGCGGCGCCGCGTTTTGCCTGAACGCCGGGGCCAACGATTTCGGCGGCACCCTGATGAACGAAAGCATCACCCGCGCCGCCGGCGCCGTGCACGGCCAGGAGATGCCGCCCGAGAGCATGGAGAAGGTGATCCGCGGATTGGGCCGGCGGCCGCGCCAGCGCACCACGCTCTACGCCGATGCGCCCGCCGCCCGCCGCGCCGCCTCATTTGGCGCCGCCGAGCTCAGCGAGCCGGTCAACACCCCGGCCCGCCGCTGGGAGCGGCAGCCGCAGAGCGCTGCGGCCGACGACTGAAGCGGAGCGCCGTCAGGCCTCCCAAGCCTCGACCGCCGCGACAGCAAAATTCCTTGGGGCGGCCGGCTGCGGCCAGACATGGCTGCAGCCGGCAAATCAGCTAGCCCTGGCGTCGCCGTTCCGAGCCGGATAATGTATTTTCCCATCGGCTCGAGACCGGTTCGGATGTTGATCCCGGTCCGGGCGGGCGCGAGGCTTTGCTGGGAGACGGCATCGTGCCGCTGATCGAGAGTCGGTTTCTCGACATCGTGCGCCGCAATGTGAAGCCGGCCGTTCGCGCCGCCGTCGGGCCCGAGGCGAGGCTGCGCGACGATCTCGGCCTGGATTCGCTCGGCGTCATCGCGGTCATGATGGCCGTCGAGCAGGACACCGGGTTGGCGGTGTTCGAGATCGATCCGATGATCGGGGACGTGACGACCCTGCGCGACCTGATGGGGCTCTTCGCCCGGCTGGAGCAGCCCTGAGCCTCATCGCCCGGCGGTTCCGGAGCAATGCAATATCTCGTCCGCGCAGTCGATCAAATGTCGGCCCTGGAGGTGCAGCAATATATAACGCTCTTCAATAATACTTTCTCAAAAAATCTGACGGTCGATGAGTTTTATTTTAAGTTTTCTAGGCAATTCGGGGACGCCAGCTACTTTGCCCTAATGGTCGACGAAGCGCACGGCATCGTCGGTTCGGTCGGCGCGATCGAGGTTCGCTATGCGTGGCGAGGGCGACCGCTGACGTTCGGCCTGACCGTCGACGGCATGATCGACGATCGGCACAGAGGCAGTTTCCTGACTCTGACCCGGCTGCACAATCTTCTGACCGAAGATCTGCTGAAAAGAGGCTGCGTCTTTATTTTTACGAAGCCGAACCAGAACTCCTACCTTTACTTGAAAAAGCTGCTTGGCCTCGGCGATATCGGAAGTTTGAACGCGTACGCGTTGCCGCTGCGGCTGTTTCGGGGGATCAACCGCCGCCTGGCGTGGCTCGACCTCCCTTGGCTCGCGATCATCGCGCTGGCGTCTACCGGCGGCGGCTCGTTCGCCGAGGCGTCGTTGACGCAGGTCGAGCAGCTTCTCCCGAGCGAGCCGCCGTCGGCGAGCGAGGCGCACCGCCGGCGCGATGCCGATTTTCTTCGCCGCCGCTACGGCTCGCCCGCCTATCGCTGCGCGGTGATGGGCCGGAAGTTCGCGATCTACCGCGTCATGCAATATGGCGGGCGCTGTGTGTGCTTCATCATGGAGGCCGCTCCTCTGGCCTTGTCGGAATGGATCAGGCTGGCCCGTTACCTGCGGGACCGTCACCCCTGCGTCAACGCGCTGCTCTGCGTCGACAGCCGCCGGCGCGGCTTCCTGCCGTTCCTGCGGATCCCGCATCGGTTCCTGCCGGACAAGCTCAACATCGTCGGCAAGGTCCTCGATCCGTCGCAGATGCCGCCGGGCGTGACCTTCTCGATGCGCCTGTCGGATTTCGAGGTGGTCTGACCCCGTTGCGCGGCGATGGTTCGCGGTCAGCCGGGTGGCGGGTCGAAGGCCTTGATCGGCGGCGGCGGGCCGTCGAAGCGTTCGATCTCGACCAGGCAGAGCTGGCCGGTGCAGCCTTGCGCCAGGCGCGAGGTGCCGATATCGCGGGTCAGCACGTTCGGATTGCCGTGAACGCAAAGCGGGGCGTCGGCCGCGGGGTCCTCGGGGTCGTACCACGCGCCGGTCGCGAGCTGCGCGACGCCGGGGCGCAACGCCTCGCTCAACACCGCGCCGGCGAGGCAGGCGCCGCGGTCGTTCCAGAGGCGCACGATGTCGCCATCGGCGATGCCGCGCGCCGCGGCGTCCCGCGGGTGGATGCGCACCGGCTCGCGCCCGCGGATTTTCGACGCCTGGCTCGTCGCCCCGAAATCGAGCTGGCTGTGCAGCCGGGTCGCCGGCTGGTTGGCGACGAGGGCCAGCGGAAAGCGCGCCGCGGCTTGTGACCCCGCACCCTCGCTCGGCGGCAGCCAGCTCGGATGCCCGGGGCAGTCGTCGTAGCCGAAGGCGGCGATCGTCGCGGAGGCGATCTCGATCCTGCCGCTCGGCGTCGGCAGGGGCGCGGCCTCGGGGTCGCGGCGAAAGGCGCGGACCATGCCGCCGTCCCAGGGCAGGGTCGGCAGCGCCAGCTCGCCCGCTTCCCAGAACTGCTCGAAGCCGGGGCCCTGCGCCGCGCGCCGGATCGGCTCATAGAGATGGCGCAGCCAGTCCCGCGCCGAGCGGCCCTCGGTGAATTCCTCGGCGACGCCGAGGCGCCGCGCCAGCCCGGAAAAGATGTCGTAATCGTCGCGCGCCTCGCCGTGGCGCGGCGCCGCGCGATGCATCGCCACCAGGAGCGGGTCGCCGGCGGCGGCGCCGATGTCCTCGCGCTCGAGGGTGATCGTCGCCGGCAGCACGATGTCGGCGTGGCGCGCGCTCGCCGTCCACACCGAATCGTGCACGACCACGGTGTCCGGGCGGGCGAAGGCGCGCCGCAGCCGGTTCAGGTCCTGGTGGTGGTGGAACGGGTTGCCGCCGACCCAATAGACAAGCCTGATGTCGGGATAGGTCAGCCGCCGGCCGTTGTAGTCGAACGACCCGCCTGGATTGAGCAGCATGTCGGCGATGCGCGCCACCGGGATGAACGCGTCGATGCTGTTGCGCCCTTGCGGCAGGGTCGGCACCGGCACGGCCAGCGGCGGCTTGCCGGTGTTCGAGCTCGATCCCAGCGCATAGGCGAAGCCGCCGCCCGGCAGGCCGATCTGGCCGAGCATCGCCGCCAGCGCGAGTCCCATCCATACCGGCTGCTCGCCGTGCTCGGCGCGCTGCAATGATTGCGAGCAGGTGACAAGGGTGCGCCGACCGGCGGCGCGGCGCGCGAGCGCCGCAATCTCGTCCGCCGGCATGCCGCAGATGCCCGAGGCCCAGCCGGCGTCCTTCGGCCGGCCGTCGCTGCGGCCGAGGAGATAGGCCTCGAACGCCGGCCAGCCGACGCAATACCGGTCGAGGAAGGCGCGGTCGTGCCGGTTCTCGCTGACCAGCGTGTGCGCCAGGCCCAGCATCAGCGCCACGTCGGCGCCGGGGCGGATCGAATGCCAGACCGCTTCGGCCTCGGCCGGCAGATCGTCGCGCAGCGGCCCGATCAGGTGAAGCTCGACCCCGCGCCGGCCGGCGGCGCGCAGGTGCCCGCGCGCGACATGACGGCTGGAGCCGCCGCCGCCGACCTCGTTGTTCTTCAGCGCCATGCCGCCAAACGCCAGCACCAGCGCGCTCTCCGCCGCCAGCTCGGCCCAGCTGACGTTGTTGCCGGCGACCGCTCCTTGCGGCCCGACGACATGCGGCAGGATGACCGATGCCGCACCCGAGCTGTAGCTGCCGGCCGACCGGACATAGCCGCCGGTGAGGTTCAGGAACCGATGCAGCTGGCACTGCGCGTCATGGAAGCGGCCGGCGCTGGCCCAGCCGTAGGAGCCGCCGAAGACCCCGCGCGGACCGTGCGCGGCATAGACGCGCCGCAATTCCGCGGCGACGAGGTCGAGCGCCTGCGGCCACGACACGGGCATGAATTCGTCGCGCCCGCGCCGCCGGTCGGGGCCCGCGCCCCGCTCCAGCCAGCCGCGCCGAACCATCGGCCGCGCGATCCGCGCCCGGTGCGCGAGCGAGGCCGGAATATTGCCGAGCAAGGCCGACGGGTCGGGGTCGTCGGGATGCGCCACGACCTCGATGCCGGGCTCCCGCAGCACCACCGAGAACGCGCCCCAGTGCGCGCTGTGCGGCAGCCCGCGGGCGCCGGGCGAGGCGGCGGCGTCCGCGGCTCGCGGTCCCACGACAGCGCCCGTCACATCGGTCACCCGCGAAGGCGGCGAAGCGCGCCGCGCTCCGCGCGAGCCGACGACGCGCCGGCTGCCAGGGCCAGTCGGCCCGCCCGGCGGCGCAGCAGCCGCCAGGCGAGCCGGCCCGCCGCGCGCGCGGGTCGGCTGTGCGGGCGCAGGCCCAGCGCCTTGAACGCCAGGGCGACGCCGTGGGCGACGTGGCGCTCGCGGTAAAGCGCCAAGGCGCGGCGCGCATAGGCGCGCCCGCAGCGGCGACGGTCATAGGGCAGGACGTGGTCGTTGGCGGCCCAATAGGCGCAGGCGAGCTCGTCGTCATCGGTTTCGGCGACCCGCCCGATGGCGACGCGCAGCCGTCGCCACAACCCGAAGCGCTGGCGTTCGACGCAAAGCCCCAGCTGCCGGTGAAAGAGCTTGTAATGGCGGATCTCGTCGCCCGCGATCCGGCGGCAGATTTCCTTCAGCGCCGGCTCGCGCGCCGCGTCGCGCAGGGCGGCGTAGTAGGAGCTGGTGCCGATTTCGACCATGCAGCGCGCAATCATCTCGCCGGCGCGCGAGCCGCGGCGCGAGACAGCGCTGTCGAAATCGCCCTGGTAGCCCGCCTGAAAGCGGCCAAAGGCGGCCTCGAGATCGAATTCGGGATCGGCCAGCTCGGCCCAGCGCCCCAGCGCCCGCCCATGTTGAACCTCCTCCGCGCCCCAGCGCCGCGCGGTTTCCTGAAAGCCGGGGTCGTCGGCGAAGACCCGGCAGAGGTGCCCGGCATAGGCGGCCCCGTTCAATTCGACAAGGCTCGCCGCCTTGACCAGCCGCACGATCTCCGGATCGACCTTGCCGCGGTCGAACCGATCCCAAGGAATGTCATCGAGCGTCCAACAGCCCATGCCGCCTCCTCTGCACCAACCGCCTCTCGAGCCCCTTATATACCGGCCCACGCGACAGGTTGCGAGCACGTGCGCTGGTATGAGGCATCGACGTTTCGGTTTCAGGATCGACATTTCATGAAATGCCATCTCAGAAATGGCCAGCAACCATCGGTCGACAGCATGGCAAGCACGGTTGCGAACATCCTCGACGACCTGCGGCAGCGCGGCGGGTTGAAGGGTGCCGACGTTGCCAACCTTGCCGCGGTATCTCCGTCCACTGTGTCGCAATGGGAGCTCGGGTTGAAGCGCCCTACCCCATCCAACGGCTCAGCGACTGATATCCGATCTGCGCTATGTCGTCGACCGGTTGGCGGAAATCTACTCCCCTAAAGAATACGCGCATCTGGCGTCTATTCGAAGCACCGGCTGCTCGACGGCGAGCGGGCAATCAATCTGATTCATCGGGGACGGGCGGACGAGGTGCTGGCGGTAATCGATCGCCTCGACCAGAGCAGCTATACCTGAGCATGGCAGAGGGCGGCCGCTAATCCACGACCGAACGGTGCTGGACGCGCTTGAAGAGGATCAATTCCCGACTTTGTCGCGGTCGGTTCCCGCTTCCGCGAGAATGGCAAACGTTTAGTTCGCGATAAGCTCTATTTCTACCCCTCATTTATTCGAGAGGGGATCAACGTATCTGAGGCGGAGCCGTGACTTAATCTCGCCCATGCCGCCATCTAATCTCCTATTTATATGGCGCGTTCTTGAACGCAGCGGCACAGATGTCATGTTGCTCGAAGCTCTCGATCCTGAGCCTTTCCGCGGCATTGTGTGGCGGGTGACCCGAAAGGGCCGCGAACCCTTGCGCGGCGCGGCCGCACACGGCCGCTGGAGCCCGAGCGGGGAATTCGAGGTCCTCTGCACCAGCTTGGAACGAGACGGGGCTCTTGCGGAGATCGGCTACCGTCTGTCCTTAGAGCCGCTTTGGCCCAGCCGCGTCGAGCACGAAATTCACGCGATCTCGGTCGAGGCCGAACGGACGCTGCGCTTTGCCGATCCGAGTTCGTCTCGCCCCTCTGGGCGTGGATCCGGCGCGCTATCGCACGTTCGAGTATGGAGCGACTCAGGCGGTCGCCGCCGCCGCCAATTTCCTCGAATTCGACGGGCTCATCGTCCCGAATGCGCGGTTTCGCTGCGCCAATCTGGTCGTCTTCGTGGAGCGGGCGCCCGTCCTCGCCCTGATCGAAACGCAGCCGGTCGATTGGGAGAGCTGGCGGCGGCGCGCCGGGACGCGTCAGTGACCCGAGCCCGCCGACAGCGCCTGGAGCTTGGCCTGGGCGACGGCGCGGTCGCGCTCGAGGCCGCGCAGCTCGGCGAGCAGGCGGTCGCGGTCGACGCCCGCGGCGCGGCCGACCTGCTCGCGCAGGCTCGGCAGGTTGCCCTCGATCACCTGCAGCTCCGCCTCGACCGCGCCCCGGTTGAGATCCTCGGGCGGCATCGCCTCGTCGGCGAGGATCGTGCAGCGCTCCGGCGTCACCTCGGCGATGCCGCCGATAACGAAGATGCGCTTGGCGATCGTCTGCCCCTGATAGATGTCGATGGTCCCCGGGCGGATCGTCGAGATCAGCGGCGCATGGCCCGGCAGGACGCCGAAATTTCCCTCGGTTCCGGGAACCACCACCATGTCGGCCTCTTCGGAGAGCAGCAGCCGCTCCGGCGTCACCAGCTCGAGCGCGACCGGCATCAGGCGGCCTCGGCCGCCATCTTGCGCGCTTTCTCGACCGCCTCGTCGATCGTGCCGACCATGTAGAAGGCGCTCTCCGGCATGTCGTCATGGTCGCCGGCGACGATCCCCTTGAAGCCCCGGATCGTGTCGTCGAGGTTGACGAAGACGCCGGGCGTGCCGGTGAAGACTTCGGCGACATGGAAGGGCTGCGACAGAAAGCGCTGGATCTTGCGGGCGCGGGCGACGGTCAGCCTGTCCTCCTCGCTCAACTCGTCCATGCCGAGGATCGCGATGATGTCCTGCAGCGACTTGTAGGTCTGCAGCACGCGCTGCACGTCGCGCGCCACCTGGTAGTGGTCGTCGCCGACGACGCGCGGGTCGAGCATGCGCGAGGTCGAATCGAGCGGGTCGACCGCCGGGTAGATGCCGAGCTCGGCGATCTGCCGCGACAACACGGTGGTGGCGTCGAGATGGGCGAAGGAGGTCGCCGGCGCCGGGTCGGTCAGATCGTCGGCCGGCACGTAGATCGCCTGCACCGAGGTGATCGAGCCCTTCTTGGTCGTGGTGATGCGCTCCTGCAAGGTCCCCATGTCGGTCGCCAAGGTCGGCTGATAGCCGACCGCCGAGGGGATGCGGCCCAGCAGCGCCGAGACTTCCGAGCCCGCCTGCGTAAAGCGAAAGATGTTGTCGACAAAGAACAGCACGTCCTGGCCTTCCTCGTCGCGAAAGTATTCGGCGACGGTGAGGCCCGAAAGGCCGACGCGCGCCCTCGCCCCCGGCGGCTCGTTCATCTGGCCGTAGACGAGGGCCGCCTTCGAGCCCGGCCCGTCCTTGGTGATGACCCCCGATTCCATCATCTCGTGATAGAGGTCGTTGCCCTCGCGGGTGCGCTCGCCGACCCCGGCGAAGACCGAGTAGCCGCCATGCGCCTTGGCGATGTTGTTGATCAACTCCATGATGATGACGGTCTTGCCGACCCCGGCGCCGCCGAACAGCCCGACCTTGCCGCCCCTGGCGTACGGGGCCAGCAGGTCGACCACCTTGATCCCGGTGATCAGGATCTGCGCCTCGGTCGACTGGTCGATGAATTCGGGGGCCGGCCGATGGATCGGCAGGCGGCGCTGGGTCACCACCGGGCCGCGCTCGTCGACCGGCTCGCCGATGACGTTGAGGATGCGGCCCAGGGTCTCGGGGCCGACCGGCATCATGATCGGGGCGCCGGTGTCGACCGCCTGGGCGCCGCGCACCAGCCCGTCGGTGGTGTCCATCGCAACCGTGCGCACGGTGTTCTCGCCGAGCTGCTGCGCCACTTCGAGCACCAGGGTGCGGCCGCCGTGGTCGACGGTGAGCGCGCTCAGGATCGCCGGCAATTCGCCGTCGAAATGCACGTCCACGACGGCGCCGATGATCTGGGTGATGGTGCCGATGGTGTTCCTGGCCATGCTCAAGTAGTCCCTATGAAATCCGATGTCGCCTCCCCTCATTCGTCATGCCCGGACTTGTTCCGGGCATCCACGCACTCCGGTTGCGGTAAGGCGTGGATGGCCGGGACATGCCCGGCCATGACGATAAGGGAGGACGTCGGGTGGAATCCGAATTCATGCCGCTCTACAGCGCCTCGGCGCCGGAGATGATCTCGATCAGCTCCTTGGTGATGGCGGCCTGGCGGGTGCGGTTGTAGTTGAGGGTGAGCCGGTCGATCATGTCGCCGGCGTTGCGCGTGGCGTTGTCCATCGCCGTCATCCGCGCGCCCTGCTCGCTCGCCGCGTTTTCGAGGAGCGCCGTGTAGATCTGCACCGCGAGGTTCTTCGGCAGCAGCTCGCCGAGGATCTCCTCTTCCGACGGCTCGAACTCGTAGACCGCGCCCGCGGCCAAGCCGGCTTCGGGCTCGGCGGCGGCCGAGGCCGGCGCGAACGGGATCAGCTGCTGCGCCGTGACGATCTGGGTGATCGCCGAGCGGAAGCGATTGTAGACGATCGTGCAGACGTCGAACCCGCCCGATTGGTAGAGCACAAGGACGCGCTCGGCGATGTCGCGCGCCTCGTCGAAAGAGAGCCGCCGGCGGCCGATCTCGGTCAGGCTGTCATGGATCAGGCGGCCATAGTCGCGGCGCAGCCCGTCGCGCCCCTTGCGGCCGATGGTCAGGATCATGATGGTCTTGCCGGCCGCTTCGAGGTCGCGGATGCGGCGGCGCGCCTCGCGCAGGATCGAGGCGTTGAAGCCGCCGGCGAGGCCGCGGTCCGAGGTCGCGACCAGCAGCAGATGGGTCTGGTCGCGGCCGGCGCCGACGAGCAGCGGCGGCGCCCCCGGCATCGCGGCCATGCGGCCGGCGAGCGAGGCCAGAACGCGCTCCATCCGCTGCGCGTAGGGGCGGGCGGCTTCGGCCTGCTCCACCGCGCGGCGCAGCCGCGAGGCCGCCACCACCTTCATCGCCGCGGTGATCTTTTGCGTCGACCGGACGCTGCGGATGCGGACCCGCAGGTCCTTCAGGCTCGGCATGCGCGCCGCTTTCCAAGCGAGACGCGAAGCCGCCCTCGATCATTCCCCCTCTCCCCCAATGGGGGGAGAGGGATGGGGTGAGGGGGGGGGCCGCGGCCGGAGAGGCCCCCCTCACCCTGCCCTCTCCCCCCGCCGGGGGGAGAGGGGGAGTACGTTGCGCCAGCTTCATGATCACGCGAAGGTCTTGACGAAGCCGTCGAGGGCCTCGCCGAGCGCCTTTTCGGCGGTGGGCGAAATTTCGCCCTCGTTGCGGATCGCGTCGAGCAGCTCGGGCCGCGTCGCCCGGATCTCGCTCAGCATCGCCGCCTCGAAGCGGACCACGTCGCCGATCGCGATCGTATCGAGATAGCCGCGCGTGCCGGCAAAGATCGACACCACCTGCTCCTCGACCGGGACCGGGGCGAATTGCGGCTGCTTCAACAGCTCGGTCAGCCGCGCGCCGCGGGCCAGCAGGCGCTGCGTCGAGGCGTCGAGGTCGGAGGCGAACTGGGCGAAGCTCGCCATCTCGCGGTACTGCGCGAGCTCCAGCTTGATGCGGCCGGCGACCTGCTTCATCGCCTTGATCTGCGCCGCCGAGCCGACCCGGCTGACCGACAGCCCGACATTGATGGCGGGCCGGATGCCGCGATAGAACAGCTCGGTCTCGAGAAAGATCTGGCCGTCGGTGATCGAGATCACATTGGTCGGGATATAGGCCGAGACGTCGCCGGCCTGCGTCTCGATCACCGGCAATGCCGTCAGCGAGCCGCTGCCGTGGTCCTGGTTCATCTTCGCCGCCCGCTCGAGCAGCCGCGAGTGCAGATAGAACACGTCGCCCGGGTAGGCCTCGCGGCCCGGCGGGCGGCGCAGCAGCAGCGACATCTGGCGGTAGGCGACCGCATGCTTCGACAGGTCGTCGTAGATCATCACCGCATGCATGCCGTTGTCGCGGAAATACTCGCCCATCGCGCAGCCGGCATAGGGTGCGATGAACTGCAGCGGGGCCGGCTCCGAGGCGGTGGCGGCGACGACGATCGAGTATTTGAGCGCGTCGTAATCCTGCAAGGTCTTGACGATCTGGGCCACCGTAGAACGCTTCTGGCCGATCGCGACGTAGATGCAGTAAAGCTTGCTCTTCTCGTCGTCGCCGGCGTTGACCTGCTTCTGGTTGAGGATCGCGTCGATCGCGAGCGCGGTCTTGCCGGTCTGGCGGTCGCCGATGATCAGCTCGCGCTGGCCGCGCCCGATCGGCACCAGCGAGTCGATCGCCTTCAGCCCGGTCTGCACCGGCTCGTGCACCGAGCGGCGCGGGATGATGCCCGGCGCCTTGACCTCGACCCGGGCGCGGGTCACGTCGGTCAACGGCCCCTTGCCGTCGATCGGCTCGCCGAGCGCATCGACGACGCGGCCCAAAAGGCCGCGGCCGACCGGCACGTCGACGATGGCGCCGGTGCGTTTGACGATGTCGCCTTCGCCGATGCCGCTGTCCTCGCCGAAGATGACGACCCCGACATTGTCGCTTTCGAGGTTGAGGGCCATGCCCCGGACCCCGTTCGGGAACTCGACCATCTCGCCGGCCTGGACCTTGTCGAGGCCGTAGACGCGGGCGATGCCGTCGCCGATCGACAGCACCTGGCCGACCTCGGCGACATCCGCCTCGTTGCCGAAATCGGCGATCTGCTGCTTCAGGATCGCCGAAATCTCCGCCGCACGAATTTCCATGGAAACCCTTTCGTCCCGTCGTCTGGGCTAATTTCGTCCCGCGGCCGCCGCGCAGAGGAGCGCTCTGCTAGGCAAGGCCCTTCATCGCCAATTGCAGCCGGTGCAGCCGGCTGCGCAGCGAGCCGTCGACCATGCGCGAGCCGACCTTGACGATCATGCCGCCGAGCAGCGCCGGGTCGACCCGGACATCGACCGACACCCGGCGGCCGATGGTGCGGCGCAGCTGCTCGCTCAGGGCGCCGAGCTGGGGCTCGCTCAGCGCCTGCGCGGCGGTGACCTCGGCGGTGACCTCGCCGCGCCGCTCGGCGAGCTTTGTCAGAAAGGCCTCGATCATCGCCGGCGCGGCGAAGAGGCGCCGGTTGCGCGCTGCGACGGCGAGAAAACGCCTGACCAGGGGCGACAGCCCGGCCTCGGCGCAGAGCGCCGCGATCGCTTTGCCCTGCGTCTCGCGCGACAGGACCGGGCTGCGCAGCAGGCGCGACAGGTCGGGGCTGGCGCTCAGCATTGCGCGCAGCTGGCGCAAGTCGCCGGCGACAGCGTCGAGCGCCCTCTCCTCATCGGCGAGATCGAACAATGCCGCGGCATAACGCTCAGCCAGGGCGGACACGCCGGTCGTTGCGGAAGCCAATGTACGATGGTCCTCGATGGCCGCGCCGGCGCAAGGGCCGCAGCAGCATTTCCCTCGTTGATGTCGGAGCACGGCGAAGCACGGCCGCCGTGGCACAGGGCCGGGCTTTCCGTAACACAGCCCCGCACCCCGTGCAACCGCCGGCTTTTCCTTCCCCGATGGCGCGGCAGACCGGGGCTGCAGCGTTGCGGGCGGCGGCGCGGCCGCCGGGCTCGCGGCCGGCGCGATGCTAGCCGAGGCTCACCTCGCGCCACGGCGCGGGCTCGGGCAGCCATCCGGCGAAGCGGAGCACCGGCCGGCGGTCGGGCTCGTCGTTCGCCGGCAGCGCGATCAGCGCGCTCGACACGGTGCCGTAGCCGTCGGTGCGAAACCGCATGGCCGCGGTCGCCGGCTCGCCCGGCGGCGCCCGGGTGCTGCCGAGGAGATCCTGCCAGGCGGCCCAATCGCCGCGGTCGGGCTCCGGCGCCGGCCAGGCGCGGAACGCCGGCAACGCCAGCTCGAGCCGCCGCGTGCCGAGCTCGTCGACATCGCCGGCGGCGATCATCGACAGGCCTTCCTTCAACGGATGCAGCTCGATATGGCGGCCGCCGGCATGGCGCAGCCAGAACCCGTCGCGCTCGTCGGCGACGATCAGGTTGAAGGTGCGGTAGGATTGCGGGTCGAGGTGCGACAACGCCTCGGCGGCGGCGACCGCATCGGCATGGTCGAGCGCTTCGAGCACCAGCTCGCCGCGCGAGCGGCGGCTCGCATCGGGGCCGAGCGAGCCGTGCCGGTTGAGCACCGCGGCGGCGACCCCCCAATCGTTGATCCCGAGCCACGACCCGCCGGCCAGCATGTCGAGCCCGGCCACCACCTCCGGCCGGTCCGGCCAGTGCCGCCCCGGCGCCAGCCATGGCCGGTCGATCATCTCGTCGCGGTTGGCGCCGATCAGCACCGGCCAGCGATGGTCGGGGCGGCGCAGGATCACCAAGCGTGCACATTCGCTCACCGGCCCGGCGGCTTGCGGCGATGACGCTGCGCAGGCCATATCGCCAAGGGCGGCAACGGCGCTGCGGCGCCTTGCCTGCGACAGAACACGGGATGAGATCGCCATGACCAGCTTCGCCGACCGTGGGAAGGAATTCGAGGCCCGGTTCAAGCACGATCAGGAGCTGCGCTTCAAGGCCACCGCGCGGCGCAACCGGATGCTGGGGATGTGGGCGGCCGGGCTCTTGGGGCTCGGCGGCGAGGCGGCGGAAGCCTATGCCAAGGAGATGGTCGACGCCCAGTTCCAGCACGGGCGGCGATCAGCACGTCGTCGACAAGCTCGTCGCCGACCTCGCCGCCAAGGACCCGGGCATGACCGAGGCGCGCGTCCGCTTCGAGCTCCAGCATTTCGCCGAGCAGGCGAGAAAGCAGCTGATGGCGGAATAGGCCGATGCAGCAGCGCCGCTTTGGCCGGCTGCCCCCGGTCTCGGCCCTGACCCTGGGCGGCGGCGGGCTCGGCATGCTGTGGGGCGAGACCAATTTCGAGGAATGCCTCGCCACCGTGCACGCCGCGGTCGAGGCCGGGATCGACCTGATCGATCTCGCCCCGCGCTATGGCGACGGCAAGGCCGAGACGGTGGTCGGCGAGGCCTTCGGCGGCCGGCTCCCGGCCGGGGTCCGCGTCACCAGCAAATGCAATCTCGGCGAGCCGCCCTCCGACGAGATCGAGGGGATCGTGCGGCGCTCGATCGAGGGCAGCCTCGAACGGCTGCGACTGTCGCGGCTTGACCTCTTTTTTCTGCACTCGAACGTGGTTCCCGATGCGGCGCACATCGCCCGCCGCCCGGACGCGGCGAGCCGGATGACCCTCTACGAGACCTTTGTCCGGCACGTCCGGCCGCTGTTCGAGCGGCTCGTCGAGCGAAGGCGTCATCGGCGCCTGGGGCCTGACCGGCATCGGCCACCCGGACACGATCATCCGGCTTCTCGGCGAAACCCCGGCCCCGGCGGCGGTGCAATGCATCGCCAACCTCTTGGATTCGCCGGGCGGCCTCAAATTCTTCGACGGCCCGGCCAAGCCGCGCGCGGTGATCGCCGCCGCCCGCGCCGCGGGGGTCGGGGTCATGGGCATCCGCGCGGTGCAGGCGGGCGCCCTGACCAGCGTGCATCGACCGGCCGCTGCCGGCCGATCATCCGGAGATGCGCGACTATGCGCGCGCCGCCGGGTTTCGCCGCCTCGCCGCCGAGCTCGGCGAGAGCCCGGCATTCCTCGCCCACCGCTATGCGCTGTCGCTCGGCGTCGATACCCTGGTGCTCGGCGTCAAGAACCGCGCCGAGCTCGCCGAATGCGTCGCCGCCGCCGAAGCCGGCCCGCTCCCGGCCGAGATGGTCGCCATGATCGATCGGTCGGTGGACTGCGGCGCCGAAGGATAAAGCGCTTTCGACCGGCCCGAATTTCTACGCTGCCGGCGCGTCGGCCAGGTCGAGCACCCGGGCGGCGTAGCGCCCCGCCGCCCGCAACCCCACCTTGCGCACCAAGCTCGCGTCGGCGGTTACAAACCGGAGCCCTTCCGCTTCGGCGAGCGCGATGTAGACGCAGTCATATGCGGGGTGATCGAGCGCGATGGCGATCCTGGTTGCCGCTTCGAGGTAAGGGCGCATCGCCACCAGCTCGATGTCGGCGCGAGCGAGAAGACCGGCGGCGAATGCCGCCTCTTGTTGCGAAAGCTCGGCGCGGCGCACCTTCTTCCACAGGATGTTCGCGCATTCCGCGATCAGCAGATCGGGCGCAGCCAGAGCCCGCCCGCGCAGCGCCAGAGCTTGTGTCGTGCCCTCTTCCTCGACGACCCATTTGACCGCGACGCTGGCGTCGATGACGAGCGCGCTCACCGATCCTCACGCCCCTCGCGCAGCAGAACCTCCGAGGGTGTGTGCCGCCGACCGCGAGTGAGCTCGCGCAGCTCCGCCGCCAAATCATCGAAGCTGGGCCCGGCCTCGCCGGCGAGCGCCTGACGCAAGATCTCGCGATGCTCCGCTTCGGCCGAGCGGCCATGCCGCGCCGCCCGACGCTTAAGGCGCAAGATCAGATCATCGTCGAGGTTCCGGACGCTGAGGCTGCCCGACATTATGCCCTCCATTGCTGATGGCAATGATGGCAAATATGGCAGAGTGGCGCAAGCACCGCATCATCAGCCGCGTTGCCTCGTTCCTCCGCAGCGCCATCGTGCCAGGCCACTTCTTCGAACGCGGCTTGGGCTTTGCTGTCATACGAGCAACGCACCGGCTATGATCGCTCTCATGCATGCCCACGGGCGACAACGGGCGGAACGCCGCCTCGCTGCGATCCTGGCCGCCGATGTCGCCGGGTATTCGCGCCTGATGGGGGCGGACGAGGAGGGGACGCTCGCCGCGCTGAAGGCGCTGCGCCGCGAGCTTCTCGATCCAAAGATCGCCGAGCACAGGGGCCGCACCGTCAAGACCATCGGCGACGGGCTGCTGGTCGAATTCGCCAGCGTCGTCGATGCGGCGCGCTGCGCCGTCGCGGTGCAGCGGGCAATGGCCGAGCGCAACGCCGACGTGCCGGCGGAGCAGCGCATCGAGCTTCGCATCGGGGTCAACCTCGGCGACATCATCGGCGACGGACGGTCGCGGCGCGGCTGGAGGCGTTGGCGGAGCCCGGCGGCATCTGCCTCGGCGGCGCGGCGCACGAGCAGGTGCGCGACAAGCTCGACCTCGCCTTTGAGGATATGGGCAAGCAGCAGGTCAAGAACTTCGTAAGGCCGGTGCGGGTCTACCGGCTTCACCCTGAAGGCCCCCTCACCCACCCCGACCCCGCGGAACAAGTCCGCGGGCTGAAGGCTCACGACGCGCCGAGGCCCCCCCTCTCCCGCAATGCGGGAGAGGGGGCCGAGCGCCGGCGGCGCGAGGCGGGTGAGGGAACCGCCCCGCCGCTGTGCGACAAGCCGTCGATCGCGGTGCTGCCCTGCGTCAACATGAGCGGTGACCCGCTCAGCCGCATCCGCCGGCTCTTCTTGATCGCCCGCAAGGCGGCCGGCGAAGCGGCATGAGCGCGAGTCCGCCGCACCCTCCGATCCGGATAACCGTCAACCAGTGGAGAATGAAATGAGCACAGCACTCTCCGGGATCAGAGTTATCGACTTCACGCACGACCAGGCGGGCCCCTCCTGCACCCAGATGCTGGCCTGGCTCGGCGCCGATGTGATCAAGATCGAGCGCCCGCCCTATGGCGACCGCGCGCGGCGGCTGTGGAACGCCGACAACCCGAATGTCGACAGCTTTTTCTTTCTGCTCTTGAACAGCAACAAGCGCAGCACGGTCGTCAATCTGCGGACCGAGGAGGGCAAGGAGATTGCCCGCCGCCTGATCAAGAACGCCGACATCGTCGCCGAGAACTTGGGCCCCGGCGTCATGCAGCGGCTGGGCCTCGGCTGGGAGGCGGTCAAGGAGCTCAACCCGCGCGCGATCTATGCCTCGGTCAAGGGCTTTGGCTCGTACGGCCCCTACAGCGGCTTCAAATGCTTCGAGCCGGTGGCGCAGGCGACCTCGGGGGCGATGAGCGTGACCGGCGAGGCGGGCGGGCCGCCGATGGTCAACGGCGCCAATATCGGCGATAGCGGCACCGGCATGCATCTGGCGATCGCCATCCTCGCCGCCCTCGTCCAGCGTCAAAGCACCGGCCGGGGCCAGCTCGTCGAGGTCGCGATGCAGGAGGCGGTCTTGAACCTGACCCGCGTCAAGTACACGCAGACCTTGGCCAACGGGACGCCCCTCGAGCGCACCGGCAACCGCTCGGCGACCGGCGGCTGGTCGGATCTCGTGCGCTGCGCCGGCAGCGGCAGGAACGACTACGTCTACATGATCGTGCCGCCCGACAACCCGGAGATGTTCGAGGCCGCGGCCGAGGTCATCGGCCGGCCCGATCTGCGCGCCGACGAGCGCTTCGCGACGGCGGCGGCGCGCGCCAGGAACGGCGCCGCGCTGACCGCCGAGATCGAGGGCTGGACCGCGAGCCGCGAAAAGCACGAGGTCATGAAGGCCTTCGCCGGGCGCGGCATCGTGTGCGGCGCGGTGCTCGACACCGCCGAGGTGCTGGCCGACCCGCATCTGCGCGAGCGCGAGACGATCTTCGACCTCGACCATCCGACCCGCGGCCGGTTCTCGGTGATCGGCTGCCCGCTGCGCCTCTCCGACTCGCCGGTGGCGGCCGCGCGCGCGCCGCTGATGGGCGAGCACACCGCCGACGTGCTGCGCAGCCTCGCCGGCTACACCGTCGAGGAGATCGACGAGCTGCGCCGCAAGCAGGTCATCCAGGCGGCGACCTGACGGACGGCGCTCCCGGATCGTCTTCCCCCTTGACCCGCCGCGGCCGGCCGTCGAGCGGGCGCGGCCGGGGTGGCGCGGGCGCGGCCGGCGCATTAGATATCGGGGGTCGAGCCCGTCGATCGCCGGGCTCGCACGGCCTGCCCGCCCTCTCCCGCCGGGAGGGGGATTTTGTTGATCGGGACCATTTTCGATGGACGCTGTCGCAGCCGCCGCCACATTCCCCGCCACCGTCGACGACACCCTGGCGCTTCTCGGCGGCGCCGACTACATCGCCGACCGCAGCCTGGCGACGGCGGTGCATCTGGCGCTGCGCCTGAGGCGGCCGCTGTTTCTCGAAGGCGAGGCCGGGGTCGGCAAGACCGAGATCGCCAAGGTGCTGGCGGCGGCGCTCGGCCGGCGGCTCATTCGCCTGCAATGCTACGAAGGGCTCGACGTCGCCTCGGCGGTCTACGAATGGGATTACGCGCGGCAAATGATCGAGATCCGCCTCGCCGAGGCGGCCAGGGAGGACCGCGGCGAAATCGAGGGCACGATCTTCTCCGAGCGGTTTCTGATCAAACGGCCGCTGCTGCAGGCGCTGGAGCCCGATATCGGCGGCGCGCCGGTATTGCTGATCGACGAGCTCGACCGCACCGACGAGCCGTTCGAGGCGTATCTGTTGGAGCTCTTGTCCGACTTTCAGGTGACGATCCCGGAGATCGGCACGATCCGCGCCGACGCGCCGCCGATCGTGATCATCACCTCGAACCGCACGCGCGAAATCCACGACGCGCTAAAACGCCGCTGCTTTTATTATTGGGTCGATTACCCGACCGCGACGCGCGAGCTCGAAATCCTGAAGCGCAAGGCGCCCGGAGCGAGCGAGCATCTGTCGCGCGAGGTCGTCGGCTTTGTCCAGAAATTGCGGACGATGGATTTGTTCAAATTGCCCGGCATCGCCGAGACCATCGACTGGACCGAGGCCTTGATGCAATTGGACGTCCTCGAGCTGACGCCGCACGCGATCAACGACACCTTGGGCGTGCTCCTCAAATACCAGGACGACATCGCCCGCATCCAGGGTAGCGAGGCGGCGCGGCTGCTCGAGCAGGTCAAGGCCGAGGCGGCTGGGGCCCGCGCGGCGGGAGGGCCCGCCCCGAACCCGATCCGCGGGTGAGGGGCGCCGCCCCGCGGGACGCAGGCGCAATGCCCGAGACCGGTGGGTCGCTGCTCGCCAATCTGATGCATTTCGCGCGCACCCTGCGGGCGGCAGGGCTGCCGGTCGGGCCGGGCAAGGTCATCGACGCGGTCCAGGCGGTCAGGACGGTCGGGATCACCGATCGCCGCGATTTCTATTGGACATTGCACGCGGTGCTCGTCAACCGGCCGGACCAGCGGCTGATCTTCGACCAGGCCTTTCACGTCTTCTGGCGCAACCCTGATCTGCTGAAAAAGATGATGGCGCTGGTATTGCCGGAAATGCGGGTCGAGAGCGAGGCGGACAAGGGCACAGAGATGGCGCGGCGGCTGGCCGAGGCGCTCCACCCGGGCCGGCGGGAGCCGGAACGCGAGCCCGAGGCGGTCGAGACCGAAATCGACGCGGTCATGACCTTTTCCGACCGCGAGCAGCTGCGCCAAATGGATTTCGAGAAGATGTCGCTCGACGAGCTGGCCCGTGCCAAGGCGGCGATCGCGCGGCTGCGCCTGCCGGTGCAGGATGTCCCGACCCGGCGCTATGCGCCCGACCGGCGCGGCGCCCGCGCCGATCTGCGCGCGACGATGCGCGCCGCGCTGCGCTCCGGCGGGCTGATCGAGCTGAAGCGCAGAAGCCCGCGCCGCCGCCCGCCGCCGCTGGTCGTGCTGTGCGACATCTCGGGCTCGATGAGCCGCTACAGCCGGGTCTTTCTGCATTTCATGCACACCGTCACCAACGACCGCGACCGCGTCTTCACCTTCGTCTTCGGCACCAGGCTCACCAACATCACCCGCTATCTGCGCCATCGCGATGTCGATTTGGCGCTGGAGCGGGTCGGCGAGGCGGTCGCCGACTGGTCGGGCGGCACCCGCATCGGTCACTCGATCGCCGAGTTCAACCGGCTGTGGTCGCGCCGCCTCCTGGGTCAGGGCGCGATCGTGCTCTTGATCACCGACGGGCTCGACCGCGACGCCGGGACCGGGCTGGCGCGCGAGATGGATCGCCTGCACCGCTCGTGCCGCAGGCTCCTATGGCTGAACCCGCTGTTGCGCTACGAGGGGTTCGAGCCAAAATCACTGGGGATGAGGGCGATGATGCCGCATGTCGACGAGTTTCGGCCGGTGCATAATCTCGAAAGCCTCGAAGACCTGATCGCGGTGCTGAGCGCGCCTTACGCGCGCCGCGGGGCCGCGGCCTGGCGGCGCAATGAGGAGAGGGCAGCATGAGCGATACCGCGGAAATCCTCGAGCAGGCGGCGCGCTGGCGCGAGGCGGGGTCGGGCGTGGCGCTGGCGACCGTGGTCACGACCTGGGGCTCCTCGCCGCGGCCGGTCGGCGCCAAGCTCGCCGTCGACGACAAGGGCGCGATGGTCGGCTCGGTCTCGGGCGGCTGCGTCGAGGGCGCCGTCGTCGACGAGGCGCTCGCCGCGATCCGCGACGGCAAGCCGCGCCTCCTCGATTTCGGCGTCAGCGACGACCAGGCCTGGGAGGTCGGGCTCGCCTGCGGCGGCAAGATCCAGATCTTTGTCGAGCGCGTCGAATGAAGGGCCGCTTCCTCGATCGGGTCGTCGCCGCCGCCCGCGAGCACCGCTCGGTGGCGCTGGCGACCGATCTTGCCACCGGCCGGCAATTGGTGCTCGACACGGGCGCGGCGGAAGGCGATCTGACGCTCGACGACGCTTCCCTCGACCGGGTGCGCGAAGCTTGGCGCTCCGGCCGCAACCGCACCATCGAGACACCGGACGGCCGGGTCTTTGTCGAGGTGTTCACCCCGCCGCGCCGCTGCTTTATCGTCGGCGCGGTGCACATCGCCCAGCCGCTGGTGCAGATGCTGGCGATGGCCGATTACGCCGTGACCGTCATCGATCCGCGCGGCGCCTTCGCGACCGAGGCGCGCTTTCCCGGTGTCGAGCTCATCACCGAATGGCCGGACGAGGCGCTCGAGCGGCTGAAGCCGGATCGCGGCTCGGCGGTCGTCGCCTTGACCCACGACCCCAAGCTCGACGACCCGGCGCTGGCCGCGGCGCTGCGCTCGGAATGCTTCTACATCGGCGCGCTCGGCTCGCGCCGCACCCATGCCGGGCGTTGCGCACGGCTCAACGAGCTGGGCTTCGGCGACAACGAGCTGGCCCGCATCCACGGCCCGATCGGCCTCTCGATCGGCGCCGTGTCGCCGGCCGAGGTCGCGGTCTCGATCGTCGGCGCAGATGACGCAGGTCTCTGCGCCGGGGCGAGCAAGCGGCCGGCGAAGCGGCATGAGCGCGAGTCCGCCGCACCCTCCGATCCGGATAACCGTCAACCAGTGGAGAATGAAATGAGCACAGCACTCTCCGGGATCAGAGTTATCGACTTCACGCACGACCAGGCCGGCCCGTCCTGCACCCAGATGCTGGCCTGGCTCGGCGCCGATGTGATCAAGATCGAGCGCCCGCCCTATGGCGACCGCGCGCGGCGGCTGTGGAACGCCGACAACCCCAATGTCGACAGCTTTTTCTTTCTGCTCTTGAACAGCAACAAGCGCAGCACGGTCGTCAATCTGCGCACCGAGGAGGGCAAGGAGATTGCCCGCCGCCTGATCAAGAACGCCGACATCGTCGCCGAGAACTTGGGCCCCGGCGTCATGCAGCGGCTGGGCCTCGGCTGGGAGGCGGTCAAGGAGCTCAACCCGCGCGCGATCTACGCCTCGGTCAAGGGCTTTGGCTCGTACGGCCCCTACAGCGGCTTCAAATGCTTCGAGCCGGTGGCGCAGGCGACCTCGGGGGCGATGAGCGTGACCGGCGAGGCGGGCGGCCCGCCGATGGTCAACGGCGCCAATATCGGCGATTCCGGCACCGGCATGCATCTGGCGATCGCCATCCTCGCCGCCCTCGTCCAGCGGCAAAGCACCGGCCGCGGCCAGCTCGTCGAGGTGGCGATGCAGGAGGCGGTCTTGAACCTGACCCGCGTCAAATACACCCAGACCTTGGCCAACGGGACGCCGCTCGACCGCACCGGCAACCGCTCGGCGACCGGCGGCTGGTCGGATCTGGTGCGCTGCGCCGGCAGCGGCAAGAACGACTACGTCTACATGATCGTGCCGCCCGACAACCCGGAGATGTTCGAGGCCGCGGCCGAGGTCATCGGCCGGCCCGATCTGCGCACCGACGAGCGCTTCGCGACGCCGGCCGCGCGCGCCAGGAACGGCGCCGCGCTGACCGCCGAGATCGAGGGCTGGACCGCGAGCCGCGAGAAGCACGAGGTCATGAAGGCCTTCGCCGGCCGCGGCATCGTCTGCGGCGCGGTGCTCGACACCGCCGAGGTGCTGGCCGACCCGCATCTGCGCGAGCGCGAGACGATCTTCGACCTCGACCACCCGACCCGCGGCCGGTATTCGGTGATCGGCTGCCCGCTGCGCCTCTCGGACTCGCCGGCCGCCGCCGCGCGCGCGCCGCTGATGGGCGAGCACACCGCCGACGTGCTGCGCAGCCTCGCCGGCTACACCGTCGAGGAGATCGACGAGCTGCGCCGCAAGCAGGTCATCCAGGCGGCGACCTGACGGACGGCGCGCCCGGGATCGTCTTCCGCCTTAGACCCGCCGCGGCCGGCCGTCGAGCGGGCGCGGCCGGGGTGGCGCGGGCGCGGCCGGCGCATTAGATATCGGGGGTCGAGCCCGCGATCGCCGGGCTCGCACGGCCTGCCCGCCCTCTCCCGCCGGGAGGGGGATTTTGTTGATCGGGACCATTTTCGATGGACGCTGTCGCAGCCGCCGCCACATTCCCCGCCACCGTCGACGACACCCTGGCGCTCCTCGGCAGCGCCGACTACATCGCCGACCGCAGCCTGGCGACGGCGGTGCATCTGGCGCTGCGCCTGAGGCGGCCGCTGTTTCTCGAAGGCGAGGCCGGGGTCGGCAAGACCGAGATCGCCAAGGTGCTGGCGGCGGCGCTCGGCCGGCGGCTCATTCGCCTGCAATGCTATGAGGGCCTCGACGTCGCCTCGGCGGTCTACGAATGGGATTACGCGCGGCAGATGATCGAGATCCGCCTCGCCGAGGCGGCCAGGGAGGACCGCGGCGAAATCGAGGGCACGATCTTCTCCGAGCGGTTTCTGATCAAACGGCCGCTGCTGCAGGCGCTGGAGCCCGATATCGGCGGCGCGCCGGTGCTGCTGATCGACGAGCTCGACCGCACCGACGAGCCGTTCGAGGCGTATCTGTTGGAGCTCTTGTCCGACTTTCAGGTGACGATCCCGGAGATCGGCACGATCCGCGCCGACGCGCCGCCGATCGTCATCATCACCTCGAACCGCACGCGCGAAATCCACGACGCGCTGAAGCGGCGCTGCTTTTATTATTGGGTCGATTACCCGAACGCGGCGCGCGAACTCGAAATCCTGAAGCGCAAGGCGCCCGGAGCGAGCGAGCATCTGTCGCGCGAGGTCGTCGGCTTTGTCCAGAAATTGCGGACGATGGATTTGTTCAAATTGCCCGGCATCGCCGAGACCATCGACTGGACCGAGGCGCTGATGCAATTGGACGTGCTCGAGCTGACGCCGCACGCGATCAACGACACCTTGGGCGTGCTCCTCAAATACCAGGACGACATCGCCCGCATCCAGGGCAGCGAGGCGGCGCGGCTGCTCGAGCAGGTCAAGGCCGAGGCGGCCGGGGCCCGCGCGGCGGGAGGGCCCGCCCCGGACCCGATCCGCGGGTGAGGGGCGCCGCCCAGCGGGACGCAGCCGCAATGCCCGAGACCGGCGGGTCGCTGCTCGCCAATCTGATGCATTTCGCGCGCACCCTGCGGGCGGCAGGGCTGCCGGTCGGGCCGGGCAAGGTCATCGACGCGGTCCAGGCGGTCAGGACGGTCGGGATCACCGATCGCCGCGATTTCTATTGGACATTGCACGCGGTGCTCGTCAACCGGCCGGACCAGCGGCTGATCTTCGACCAGGCCTTTCACGTCTTCTGGCGCAACCCTGATCTGCTGAAAAAGATGATGGCGCTGGTATTGCCGGAAATGCGGGTCGAGAGCGAGGCGGACAAGGGCACAGAGATGGCGCGGCGGCTGGCCGAGGCGCTCCACCCGGGCCGGCGGGAGCCGGAACGCGAGCCCGAGGAGGTCGAGACCGAAATCGACGCGGTCATGACCTTTTCCGACCGCGAGCAGCTGCGCCAAATGGATTTCGAGAAGATGTCGCTCGACGAGCTGGCCCGCGCCAAGGCGGCGATCGCGCGGCTGCGCCTGCCGGTGCAGGATGTCCCGACCCGGCGCTATGCGCCCGACCGGCGCGGCGCCCGCGCCGATCTGCGCGCGACGATGCGCGCCGCGCTGCGCTCCGGCGGGCTGATCGAGCTGAAGCGCAGAAGCCCGCGCCGCCGCCCGCCGCCGCTGGTCGTGCTGTGCGACATCTCGGGCTCGATGAGCCGCTACAGCCGGGTCTTTCTGCATTTCATGCACACCGTCACCAACGACCGCGACCGCGTCTTCACCTTCGTCTTCGGCACCAGGCTCACCAACATCACCCGCTATCTGCGCCATCGCGATGTCGATTTGGCGCTGGAGCGGGTCGGCGAGGCGGTCGCCGACTGGTCGGGCGGCACCCGCATCGGTCACTCGATCGCCGAGTTCAACCGGCTGTGGTCGCGCCGCCTCCTGGGTCAGGGCGCGATCGTGCTCTTGATCACCGACGGGCTCGACCGCGACGCCGGGACCGGGCTGGCGCGCGAGATGGATCGCCTGCACCGCTCGTGCCGCAGGCTCCTATGGCTGAACCCGCTGTTGCGCTACGAGGGGTTCGAGCCAAAATCACTGGGGATGAGGGCGATGATGCCGCATGTCGACGAGTTTCGGCCGGTGCATAATCTCGAAAGCCTCGAAGACCTGATCGCGGTGCTGAGCGCGCCTTACGCGCGCCGCGGGGCCGCGGCCTGGCGGCGCAATGAGGAGAGGGCAGCATGAGCGATACCGCGGAAATCCTGGAGCAGGCGGCGCGTTGGCGCGAGGCGGGGTCGGGGGTGGCGCTGGCGACGGTGGTGACGACCTGGGGCTCCTCGCCGCGCCCGGTCGGGGCCAAGCTCGCCGTCGACGACAAGGGCGCGATGGTCGGCTCGGTCTCGGGCGGCTGTGTCGAGGGCGCCGTCGTCGAAGAGGCGCTCGCCGCGATCCGCGACGGCAAGCCGCGCCTTTTGGATTTCGGGGTCAGCGACGACCAGGCCTGGGAGGTCGGCCTCGCCTGCGGCGGCAAGATCCAGATCTTTGTCGAGCGCGTCGAATGAAGGGCCGCCTCCTCGATCGGGTCGTCGCCGCCGCCCGCGAGCACCGCTCGGTGGCGCTGGCGACCGATCTTGCCACCGGCCGGCAATTGGTGCTCGACACGGGCGCGGCGGAAGGCGATCTGACGCTCGACGACGCCTCCCTCGACCGGGTGCGCGAAGCTTGGCGCTCCGGCCGCAACCGCACCATCGAGACACCGGACGGCCGCGTCTTTGTCGAGGTGCTCACACCGCCGCACCGGTGCTTTATCGTCGGCGCCGTGCACATCGCCCAGCCGCTGGCGCAGATGCTGGCGATGGTCGATTACGCCGTGACGGTCATCGATCCGCGCGGCGCTTTTGCGACCGCGGCGCGGTTTCCGGGTGTCGAGCTCGTCACCGAATGGCCGGACGAGGCGCTTGAACGGCTGCGGCCCGACCGCGGCTCGGCGGTGATCGCGCTGACCCACGATCCCAAGCTCGACGACCCGGCGCTGGCCGCGGCGTTGCGCTCGGAATGCTTCTACATCGGCGCGCTCGGGTCGCGCCGCAACCATGCCGGGCGCTGCGCACGGCTGAAGGAGCTGGGCTTCGGCGACGCCGAGCTCGCCCGCATCCACGGCCCGATCGGCCTCTCGATCGGCGGCGTGTCGCCGGCCGAGGTCGCGGTCTCGATCGTCGCGCAGATGACCCAGGTACTGCGGCAGGGCGAGAAGGCCGCGGTCGGCATGAGGTTCGGCGAGGTCCCGGTCGCCGAGGCCGAGGGCGCGATCCTCGCCCACAGCCTGCGGCTCGGGACGACCGCGCTGAAGAAGGCGCGGGTCTTGTCGCGCGCCGACCTCGACCTGATCGCCGAGGCCGGGCTATCGCGCGATCGTCGTCGCCCGGCTCGACCCGGGCGATGTCGTCGAGAACGAGGCGGCGGGGCGCGTCGCCGTCGCGGTCGCCGGCCCCGAGATCGAGACCGCCACCCCCTTTACCGGCCGCGCCAACCTCTTCGCCAAGGCGCGCGGGGTTCTGGTGTTCGACCGCGAGCGGCTCGACCGGCTCAACCTTGTCGACGAGGCGGTTACGTTCGGCACCTTGCCGCCCTATGCCGTGGTCGAGCCGCGGATGATGGTCGCCACGGTCAAGATCATCCCGTTCGCGGCCCCCGAGGCGGCGGTCGCGCGCTGCGTCGATCTGGCGATGTCGGGCGAGAAGCTGCTGCGCGTCGCCCCGTTCCGGGCGCTCGCGGTCGGCCTCGTCCAGACGCGGCTGCCGGGCCTCAAGGAGAGCATTCTCGACAAGACCCGCGACGTGACCGAGGGCCGGCTCCGGGCGCTCGGCTGCCGTCTGATCCACGAAGAGCGCTGCGCCCATGCCGCCGGCGAGCTCGCGCCGCTGATCCGCGACGCGATCGGCCGCGGCGCCGAGATCGTGCTGGTGCACGGCGCCTCGGCGATCCTCGACCGGCGCGACGTGATCCCGGCGGCGATCGTCGCGGCGGGCGGCCGGATCGACCATTTCGGCATGCCGGTCGACCCCGGCAACCTCCTGCTGCTGGGCCATGTCGAGGGGCGGGTGGTGCTGGGGCTGCCGGGCTGCGCCCGCTCGCCCAAGGTCAACGGCTTCGATTGGGTATTGGAGCGGCTGGTCGCCGGCTTGCCGATGGGGCCGGCCGAGATCATGCGGATGGGCAGTGGCGGCCTCCTCGCCGAGATCCCGTCGCGCCCGCTGCCGCGCGCCGAGGCGAGACCCGAGTCCGAGGCGAAGCCGCGGCCAGCGCCGAGCGGGCCGCGGATCGGCGCGCTGCTGTTGGCCGCCGGCCAGTCGCGCCGCATGGGCGGCCCGAACAAGATGCTGGCCGAGATCCCCGGATCAAGTCCGGGGACCGGCGCGCCGATGGCGGCGCAGGTGGCGCGGCGGCTGCTCGCCTCGCGGGCGCGCCCGATCGTCGCGGTGCTCGGCAACGAGGCCGAGGCGGTCGACGCAGCACTCGGCAAATTGCCGATCGAGCGCGTGCATAACCCCGATTTCGCGCAAGGCCTCTCGACCTCGCTGAAGCGCGGCATCGCCGCGCTGCCGGCCGATCTCGACGGCGTGCTCGTCTGCCTCGGCGACATGCCGCTGATTTCCGGCCGCCATCTCGACCGCCTGATCGCGGCCTTCAACCCGCTCGAAGGCCGCGCCATCGTCGTGCCCACGCGCCGCGGCAAGCGCGGCAACCCGGTGCTGTGGTCGACCCGCTTCTTCCCGGAGATGGCGGCGCTCGCCGGCGATGTCGGCGCCCGGCACCTGATCGGCGAGCACGCCGAGCTCGTCGCCGAGGTCGAGATGGACGACGACGCGATCTTTGTCGACATCGACACCCCCGAAGCGCTCGAAGCGCTGCGGGAGAAGGGCAAGCCGGCCGCCGCCAATTCGTAATTACTATATTGACAATATAGTCGGTTTGTGTATTATAGGCGACTGTCCTTGCTGCCGGGAAAGCCGCTATGTTCAAGCTCGCCCTCACCCGAGGCGGCGATGCCGGGCTCTATTGCGGGCGCGAGGGCTTGTTCCTCGGGCCGGGGCCGCTGATCGAGCGTGTCGGCGACGAGTATCGGCTACGGGCGCAAGACGAGATCGTCATGCTGCTCGCCGCCGCGTATGAGCCGGATGAGGCGACCGCAGGGCTCCTGCCACGGCTGTAGCTGATCCGCGATGCCCTGCAGCAGGGCGATGTGTGCAAGGCCTCGATCCTGGCGGTGCAAGCGCGGCTGGGTCCCGTATCGTCCGGCGGTCTCACCCGGATCGAAAAGTTCGCAAAGCGCAACTTCAATCCCGCGCAGCCGCGCGACTGGCACGGCCGGTGGACTGCAAGCGAGAGTGGCGCTGATCCGAGGGAGGCGACGCGCGAGGACCATCCTACGCCGATCCCGGCAGCGCACAACCCGCGCCCGGGTGCAAGTCAGGGGACGAGCCAAGAGGATCATCCTGCGCTGATCCCGGTCCAGGAAATCCTCTTGCCGTTTGCTGCGCGGCCTCCATTTCTGCTCGAGGATCCGCCGAAGGCGTTCCGGCCGTTCAAAGAGCCGATCCCGAAGCTGAGCGGCAAGGAAGGCGCCAAGGACGCGCCAAGTTGGGCTCGTGGCAAACGCCCCTATGTAGGGGAGAACGGCCGCGATTTCGCAAAGCGGCTCATGGACGAGCAATATGGGCGCGGGAACTGGGAGCAAGGCAGTCCAGAATATAAACAGATCCAGAAATATGGAGATCGTCGATTTCGCGACCCGAAAACGATTCTCCTCCCAGACCGCGATCAAATATGACCAGGTGATCGAAATGATCCGAATATACACCCTGTGGCACTGCAGAATCGACGATGAGGGGAGAGATCATGACAAGTTACTCGGCGTTTACTCAACACAAGAAAAGGCCGAGGAAGGGCGCGCGCTGCTCCAGGACAAACCGGGCTTTCGTGACCTTCCTGATGGTTTTGAGATAAATGACTTAATATTGGACAAGACCTACATGACGGACGGATTTGTTACTCTATGGGGTGACGAAGACCCAGATTCTGCTTCCGAATCCTCCGATTGATAATCTGGCGAGGTGATGACCATTCTCTACATGCTTTGGCATTCCTACTAACCCGATACAGACGTCGAACAGCCTGACGCAGGTGCTCGATAGACGGAGCCGCTCTGACGCCTTGCTGAGGCGCTGTTCCCTCGTAGAGCCGGATTCGGTGCCTGATCCGCGGCCGTGAGACCGCAGCAGCTGGTGGCGCGCCAAGCTTAAGCTTGTCTTACCACGCCGCGTCTGCTATTTTTGCGCGATCGAGCGGGCGAAGCACAGCGCCCGGCGAGGGAGGAAGGCGATGAGAGCATTAGGCGCGGCTCGCGGTCAGGCCGGGTTTACGCTGATCGAGCTCCTGGTGGTGATCGCAATTATTGCGATACTGATCGGGCTGCTTCTTCCTGCGGTGCAAAAGGTCCGGGACGCGGCCGGCGCGATGGAGCAGCATCCCCGGCTGGCGGCGCTGGGCGCGAGCCTCAACCGGTTCGCCGACGGCTCGGTGAGGATCCAGGAGGACGCCGCCCAGCTGGGCATCGATGCGGTGGACGCCGGCGAGAAGGGCTCGCTCGACAAAAAAGCGTTGCAGACATTGTGCGTCGATGTCCTGGACAACGGTCAAACCGCTGCCGCGCTGATGAAGCAGATCACCGCGATGCTGACCCAGCAGACCTTTACGCGCAGCGAACGCGGGCTGCTGGTCGATTCGCAAACCGCCCTGAAATCGTGGCAGAGCGGCATGGCCCGGCTGAAGGCAATCCTCGTCAAAGAGGTCAAATGCGGGCCGGTCGCGGGCGCTCAGCCGGGCTGACGGGTCAACGTCAGGCTATCGCCGGACCCGTTGTCGACGCCCCTCGGGGTCAGCGCAACGCGTTGTGGATCAGGTAGTCGGCGAAGTCGGCGGGCTTCAGCTTGAGCTCGGCGCGGTCGCTCTGGCCGGCCAGCGCGCGGGTCACGATGATGTGGTTCTCGACCCGCGTCGGCGTCAGGCGGAAGACGCCGATCGCGCCCTTGAGCTTTGGGATAGAGGTTCGGGTCGATCATCTTTTCCTTGCGCGCGAGCCTGGAGATCGCCTCCTCCTCGCCGAGCCCCTCGACCTCGCGCTTGCGCACCACCGTCCAGTCGGCCTCGCCGGCCCAGCCGGCGGCGGCGAGCGGCCTTGGGTCACCCTCGGCGACGCCGACCTTGTAGACGTGCCTGCCGAGCCCGACATCCGAGGCCCAGCGGCCGAGCCTCGGGCTGCGTGCGACAAAAAGGACGGCCATTCGCGCTCTCCCGTCTGCGGCGTCAGGAATAACCGCGATCCCTCGCCCGTTCCACCGGCGTATTTGCCCCAAAAGCAACCGCCGGAACCTCCCCATGCCGTTCTTGATCGGAGCCGCGACCGCTGCCGCCACCTTGCTGAGCATGGCCCTCGGCCAGATAAACACCGGCTTCGAGGCGTTCGGCGTGCTGCTCGCCGCAGGCGTCTTGATGACCCTGCGCGAGGAATAGCCGGCGGCCGCGCTGCGCCGGTTCGCCGCCCCCTCCGGGCCGGCCGCGACGCTTGTGAAGTGACACAAGGCGAAACGCGTCGCTAAACTCCCCCCGCAGCCTCGGCCGAGGCGAGGGGTGGGGGGTCCAGGAATGCGCAAGCTCGTTGTGGCGAACGCATGCGCCTTGGCTTGCGTTATCGTGGCGCTGGCCAATCCGTCGGCGAGAGCGGCGGGGCTCGACCCTGCTTTTCGCCGTGACGCGCTGGGTCCGGACCGCGCCGCCGGGGTCGTCGTCTGGAGCCACGGCCGCTCGATCTGCGGCCGAAGATTTGAAATCGCCGACGCCGCCGTTCTTGCGGGTCTTGCGCGACGCCGGCTGGGATGTGCTGCGCTTCGACCGGCTGCGCGACGGCGACACGCTCGCCGGCAGCGCCCAGCTTCTGGTCGACCATGTCGCCGCTCTGAAGCGCCGGGGCTACCGGCGCATCGTCCTTGCCGGGCAATCTTTCGGCGCCTTTCTGGCGCTGATGACGGCCGACGCCTCGGACGATGTCGATGCGGTCGTCGCCACCGCGCCGGCGGCGTTCGGCAGCTTCGACGAGTTCTACGATTCCTGGCGGCTCAACGCGACCCGGCTGTTCCCGCTCCTGGAACGGGTCAGGCGGGCGCGCGTCATGCTGTTCTTCTTTCACGACGACGATTTCGATCCCGGCGGCCGGGGCGAGCGGTCGCGCGCGATCCTCGCGACGCGCGCGGTCGGCTTCGCGGTGATTGATCAGCCGGCTTATCTGGTCGGCCATTGGGCGGCCTCCACCGGCCTCTTCCTGCGCCGTTTCGGCGGCTGCATCCGCGATTTCGCCGAGGCCGACAGGCTGAAGGGCGAGCTCGCCTGCGCGCCGGTCTGGGGCGACAGGCCCAGCGCCGAGCTTCGCCTGCCCGACGAGCTGCTGCGCCCGCCGGCGGCGGCGCGCGCCGTGCTCCCGGCGGTCGGGGCCTCGGCCCCGGCCGCCGCCTCGCCGGCGGAAGGCGGCGCCGGGCCGGTCGGCCATTCGTGGTACGGCTTCTACCCGAACGGCAGGGAGGTGCTGATCGCCATCGACAGAGCGCGCGGGCGCGACCTCGGCGCGGTCTACGCCATCGGCCCCGGCATCGACCAGGACGAGCCCGCCGAATGGAGCCGGCGCAACGGCCATATCGTCGGGGACGAGCTGGTCTTCGCCGAGAAGGGCAAGAGCACGCTGCGCTGCCGGCCGCGCGGCAATGGCGGGCTCGGCGTCACCTGGATTGCAGCCGACGGCAAAGCCTCGATGGCCGCCCTTTTGCGCCCGGTCGACCCGTCGCGCCTGCCGCGCCGCACCGCGGCGCGCTAGCTAAAGCACGATCCGATCAGATCGAGCGGCCGTTCTGGAGAGGCTCTGGCACTGCCTCTCTCCGCTGTCCCGGCGAACGCCGGGACCCACCTTTTCACCGCTCGGCCGCCTGCTCGCGCTTACTGTCATCGGTCGACGAACGAACAGGAGGAACGAGCGCGCCTGCGGCCGGCGTGGGTCCCGGCTTTCCCCACGGATCAAGTCCGTGGGCTGAAGGCCCACGGGACAGCGGGAGCCATGCGGTTCAGCCTCATGGGGTCACGCGCCAGGATCAGCCCCAATATCGGCCGCTGCCGCCGATCGCGACGGTGACCAGGCCCAGCACCAGGTTGATCGTCACCAGCATGCGGATCTGGCCGAGCTGGCGCCCGCCCTCGGCCCAGTCCCGCCGCGCCACCGCCGCCCGGAAGCGCCGCCACGGCGCGAAATAGAGGTGGAAGAACAACAGCATCATCAGGATGCCGAGACCCTGCATCAGATGGATGTAGAGGCCGATCGCGGCAAACCCGCCGAACGTCGCGAACACCATCCAATAGCCGCTGGCGAGCAGCAGCGCGATCGCGGCGACGACCCAGGCGAAGAACCGGCCGAGCACGCGCTCCCACAGCAGCAGCCGCGGCCCCGGATCGAGCGCGCCGGCGGCCGGCCGCAGCACCTGATGGGCGAAGAACATGCCGCCGACCCACACCACCGCCGCCAGGATGTGCAGGATCAGCGCGGTCACGGTGGTTGCGGCAGCGCCCGCGATCATCGCTCAGCCGCCATAGGCGGGGGATTTGCGGGCGAGGCCGCTGAAGGCGTCGAGCAGCCGCCCGCGCCAGGCCGCGACCGGATCGTCGCCGGCGAGCAGCTCGAAGTCGCTGATCGCGCGCGCCCATTGGAAGGCGCCGAAGACGATGTAATCGGCATAGGCGGGGGCGTCGCCGGCGAGGAATTTCTGGCGTTCGAGGGTGCGGCGCAGCGGCGCGAGGCTGTCGCGGAACGCCGGCAGCCGCGCGCCTCGGTCCTCAACCACGTCCTCGAGCGGCCGGCCCAACCGCTCTTCGCGCGATTGGCGGAAATAGGCGCGGTCCTCGACCGCGACATGGCGCCAGATGTCGAGCACGACAAATCCGATCAGCGCCGGCTGCAGCACCGTCTCGGTCCAGTTCTGCACAAACCGGCTCAGCGCCTTGGCGCTCTCGTCGCCGAACAGCGGGGCGCGGTCCGCGTAGCGGATGTCGAGATAATCGGCGATCGCCGAGGAATCGTGCACGACGCGGTCGTTATCGACGACGACCGGAACCCGCCCGGCGTTCGGCTGCGGCAGCTTCTCCTTCTCGGTGAACCGCCACGGCTTGGTTTCGACCGCGAGCCCCTTATGGGCGAGCGCCATCCTGGCGCGCCAGCAGAACGGGCTGAACCGGCGGTCGGGCTCGGCGCCGGCGAGGTCGTAGAGGATGATGCCCATGGCTGCTGCTCCGCGGCTGCTCGTCGCCGGGGACTATGGCGGCCTCGCCGGGGCAGGCATAGCCCTCTCTCGGGGCACGCCCGGCGAGCGGCGGTCGCCGCGGCCCCCCATCGCCCCGCCCCCATCGCCCCGCCCCGCATCGCCCGGCCCGCGCGCCGCCATTCCCCGGGGGTCGCTCGTCGCCCTTCCACCGCTCGAGATTTGCGGCGATCCTTCTTCTCTCGAGATGCGAGAGATGCCGCACCCAGGCGCCCCCGTCTTCATCGTCCACTCGCTCGCCCATGCGGTCGCGGCGCTCGCCGCGGCGGCGCGGGCCGGCTGTTGCGTCGTTCTCGCCAGCGCGCCCGACGCGGGCGCCTATGCCGGCGGCGGCTGGTTCGCGGCGCTCGCCGCGGCGGCGCGCGAGGCCGTCCCCGACGCCCGTTGCCGTGTCCTTCTCGATTGCGGCGACGCGGCCGGAGCGGCGCTCGCGGCGATCCGGGCGCGGGTCGAAGGGGTGGTCTTCACCGGCCGCGCCGATGTCGCCCGCCGCCTCGCCGACATCGCGCGGCGGGAGGGCGTGCGCTTCGAGACCGACCAACCGGCCGCGGCGCTCGACCTCGGCGCCGATTTCTTCGCCTCGGCGCAGAGCCTGGAACGGCGCTGCGCGGCCGCCCTGGCGTCCTCGCTGCGGGAGCGTTCCGGGAGCCCGCCCGGCTGATGTCGAGCGATACGGGCAGCCCGACAAGGCCGGGGCGGATGACGCTGCCTCGCAGCGTTCCCTTCGGACGGGCAAGACATTTCGCCGTCGCGGGTCTAGGGTGCAGCGGAAATTCCTGAAGAACACCGGCTGCAGGAGGACACGCAGGATGACCTCGCCCCGCCCCGGAAGGGGTTCTGACGGCTTGGCGGACGAGATCCGGCTGACGCGGCGCGATCTGCTGGCGGTGGCCGCGCTGGGCGCGGCGACGGCGCTTCCGGGAGCGGCGTACGCCGCCGCCCCGCAAGGCCAGCTGACCTGGGCGGTCCACGTCTCGCTTGCTCCGACCTGGTTCGATCCGGCCGACACGCAGGCGCTGATCACGCCCTTCATGGTGCTTTACGCGCTGCACGACGCCGTGGCGAAGCCGATGCCGGGCAAGCTGCAAGCGCCATGCCTGGCGGAGTCCTGGTCGACTTCCGAGGACTACCTGACTTATGATTTCGTGCTGCGCGAGGGCGCCAAATTCCACAATGGCGAGGCGGTCACCGCCGAGGACGTGAAGTTCTCGTTCGAGCGCTACCGCGGCGCCGCCCGAGACCTGATGAAGGACAAGGTGGCGGCGATCGAAATCCCCGACGCGCGGCATGTCCGCTTTAGGCTCAAGAGGCCCTGGCCCGACTTTCTGACCTTTTATTCGACCGCCAGCGGGGCCGGGTGGATCGTTCCCAAAAAATATGTCGAGCAGGTCGGCGACGACGGCTTCAGCAAGCATCCGATCGGCGCCGGCCCCTACAAATTCGTGTCGTTCAAGCCGGGGGTCGAGCTGGTGCTCGAGGCGTTCGACGGGTATTGGCGCAAGACCCCGGCCGTCAAGCGCATCGTGATGCGGGTGATCCCTGACGAGTCGACGCGGCTGGCGGCGTTGAAGGCCGGCGAGGTCGACATCGCCTACTCGATCCGCGGCGAGCTGGCCGAGGAATTGGAGCGCATGCCCGAGCTCAGCATCAAGGCGGTCGTCCTGCAGGCGCCGAACTGGATCTATTTCCCCGAGCAGTGGGACCCGAAATCGCCATGGCATGATCTGCGGGTGCGTCAGGCGGCCAATCTCGCCCTCGATCGCGACTCGATGAACAAGGCGCTGTTCCTTGGCAAATGCAAAATTACCAACAGCATCGTCCCGGACAGCTTCGAATATTATTGGCAGCCGCCTCCCGCTGTTTATGATCCTGTCAAGGCGAAGCAGCTGCTGGCCGAGGCGGGGCATCCCAATGGTTTCGATGCCGGCCTGTTTTATTGCGACAGCTCGTACGCGAACATCGGCGAGGTGGCGGTGAACTCTTTCCAGGAGGTCGGGATTCGCGCCAAGCTGCAGCCGATCGAGCGGGCCGGCTTTCTTGCGGCATATGGCGGCAAGAAGTACAATCACGGGGTGCTGCGCGGGGCGAGCGGCGCCTTCGGCAACGCCGCGACCCGGCTGGCCTCGTTCGCCGTAAAGGGCGGCGCCTACGTCTACGGCAGCTATCCCGATATCGACGAGCTCTACGCCCAGCAGGCCGATGAGCTCGACCCGAAGAAGCGGGCCGCGATCCTGGAAAAGATGCAGCAGCTGGTGCACGAAAAGGCGATCTACGCGCCGCTCTGGCTGCTGGCGTTCCTCAACGGCGTCGGCCCCCGGGTCGGCGAATCGACTTTTGGCCGCATCGCCGGCTTCCCGTACACCGCCCCCTTCGAGGACCTCACGATCAAGACCTGACAGCGGGCCGCGCCAACGCCGTGAGCCTAACCGATCACTCCCCTCGGGCGGGCTTGTCCGCGACGCGGCTGACCGCCGCGGATCGTCCTGACCGGCGCGCCGGCCGGAATGCGAGCCGCCCGATGCGGCGCGGTCGCGCGGCCCCCGGCGGAGGACGGCGGCGGCGTTGCCTCTAGACCGCATCGGCCGACGCCTCTATGAGGCGACCGGGTGGAGCGGCGCCCGGCTGCTGCTGCCCGGGCCGCCCGGCCTCGGACGATTGAAGCCGGTCGCGCGATCGGCCCGCGCGCTCGACCGCCGCGATGTTGTGCTGATCCACCCGAGCGGGGTGGCGAACCGGTCGCGGGTTCTGAAGATCGGGCAGTCGCTGCTCGACGCCGGCCTGTCGGTCGCGTTCATGAGCAAGCTCTCGCCGCGGCATCGCGGGTTGGACGTGCGGGTCGGCGAGGCGCTGGGCTGCCCGGTGCTGTACTTTCCCGACGCCCACGTATTTTTGCGCGCGGCGAAGGTCCGCGCGCCGGCGCTCAACTGGCCGCTGATGGTGCACTACCTGAACGCCGCGATGTGGACCTATGTCCGTGCGATCCGGCCGCGGGCGATCCACACCTTCAACGCGGCGGCGATCGGGCTCGGGCGCGATTTCCGCGGCCGCCTGCGGGCCGAGGGCGGCGAGGCCGCCTGGTTTCACGACTTTTCCGAATACACCGCCGGCCACAGCTTCTCCGACGACCGCACCGCGGGCGCGGCCGAGGATGTCGAGTGGCGCCGCGTGGTGCTGAACCACGAAGCCGCGCACGCGCGCCACCCCGACCACGCCTTCACCGTGTCGCCGGCCCTCGCCGCCGCGCTCGCCCGGGATTACGGGCTCGACCCGGCCCCGACGGTGCTGCTCAACGCGCCGCGCGCCGGCGATTTCGACGCGGCCGGCCGGCTCACCGTGCGACGGGCGATCGGGATCGGCAGGGATGCGCCGCTGCTGGTCTATGCCGGCGGGCTGACGCCGCACCGCGGCATCGAGACCCTGGTGGCCGCGCTCGCCCGCCTCCCCGACGCCCATCTCGTCCTCTTGGCGCAGGCGCGCACCGCCTACGCGCTGTCGCTGCTCGACCAGGCCCGGGCCGAGGGCTGCGCCCGAAGGCTGCATTTTCATCCCTATGTCGACCCCGCCCGGATCGCGAGCTTTCTGCGCGACGCGACGGTCGGGGTGCATCCGCTCAGACGTTACGGAAACGCCGAGGTGGCGCTCCCGAACAAGCTCTTCGACTATCTGCACGCGGGGCTGCCGGTGGTGGTCAGCGACTGCCGCTCGATGGCCGATTTCGTGCGCCGGAACGGCGTCGGACATGTGTTCGCCGCGGACGACGCAGGCGCGCTCGCCGACGCCTTGCGCGCGGCGATCGCCGCGCAGGCGCAATTGCGCTCGCACATCGCCGCCTCGGGGCTGCGCAGCGCCTATTGCTGGGAGCGCGAGGAGCCGGCGCTGCTCGAGGCCTATCGCCGCCATCTGGAGGCGGCGCCGACGGCGCGGCCGCGATCGGCGGCGCGGCCCGCCGGCGGGTGAGGGGCGAGGCGCTATTTGCCGTGATGCGGCGCCAGACGCAGGCCGAGGAGCTGGGCCGCGGCTTCGGGCGGCAGCTTGGAGTATCCGGCGGGCGCTTCGAACAAGGCCGCGTCCTGCCGGCCGATCCTGACGTTGCGCAATTCCCAATAGATCGTCGAGACCTTGCCTTTATGGTCGGTGAACCTGGCCTCGGCCTTCATCGGGATGCCGTCGCCGCTGAGCCACAGCGAGCCCGCGGCATGGCCGTCGGGGATATCCCGGTCGACGGCGTATTTTGTCGTCGCGACGCCGTTGACGGTCTCGCGCCCGACCGGGCTGCCGAGGAGGCCGGGCTTGCCCAGCACCGACAGCGCCTTGGGCAGGGCGAGCTCGACGACGGTATGCAGCTGCGGCAGCACGACATCGCCGATCCCGCTGTCCGCCCGCAGGATGAACACCGGCTTCAAGGCCGGCAATTCCTGCTCGTGCCGCTGCTCGCCCGGCATGTTCCACATCTTTCCGACATAGCTCTTCCCGTCGAGGACGAGGACGCGGTCGGCGCTGAACCCGATTTGCGGGTCGCCCAGGGTCTCGCCCGACGCCGGCGCGCCCGCCAGCAGCGCGACGAACGGGATCAGGGCGATCAAGGGCGGACGC
Organism: uncultured Alphaproteobacteria bacterium; assembly: GCA_963716115.1. GTDB lineage: Bacteria > Pseudomonadota > Alphaproteobacteria > ATCC43930 > CGMCC-115725 > AP-15. The sequence goes on along the minus strand of CAVQSZ010000006.1, from coordinate 1,348 downwards.
ATGATGATCCTCGGCAGCGAAGCCGGCGGCTGTTAGACAGCGAATGCGGCGGTTTCGCGGCGCTGGACAGGCGCTGCCCAACGCCTATCCTTGGGTTTGGCGAAACTTTTGACCCGCGATGCAGGGCGACGCAAATGCAGCCACCAACTACAGCGCTCTTCCCGGCCGGCTGGGCCGCGAGCCGGCGATGAACGACAGCGACGGCGCGATCACCGTGCGGGTCCATCCGGCGATCGCCGAGATCCCGCAAGCCGCGTGGGACGCCTGCGCCGGCGACGTGAACCCGAGCGTCTCCTTCGCCTTTCTGAATGCTCTGGAGGAAAGCGGCTCGACCACGGCGCGCACCGGCTGGACGCCGCAGCACCTCTCGATCGCCGGTCCCGACGGCGCGGTCGCCGGCGTCGTCCCGCTCTACGCCAAGACGCATTCCTATGGCGAATACGTGTTCGACTACGGCTGGGCCGACGCCTACGAGCGGGCCGGCGGCCGCTATTACCCGAAGCTCTTGAGCGCGGTGCCGTTCACCCCGGTGCCGGGGCCGCGGCTGCTGCTGCGGCCGGGCGCGCCGCCCGAGCTGCGCGGGCAGCTGATCGCCGGCATGGTCGAGCTGGCCAAGCGCCGGCGGCTGTCGTCCCTGCACGTCAACTTTCCCGACGACGCCGACGCCGCGGCGTTGACCCAAGCCGGCTTCCTGCAGCGGATCGGGCAGCAATTCCATTGGACGAACGGCGGCTACGCCGGGTTCGACGATTTCCTGGCCGCGCTCAACTCGCGCAAGCGCAAGGCGGTCAAGAAGGAGCGGCGCGAGGCGCTGGCCCCCGGCCTCGAGATCGAGGTGCTGACCGGCGGCGACCTGAAGACGCGCCATTGGGACGCCTTTTACGAGTTCTATCTGGCGACCACGGACCGCAAATGGGGCTCGGCCTACCTCAACCGCAAGTTCTTCAACATGATCGGCGAGCGGATGCCGGAGCGGATCGTGCTGGTCATGGCCAAGCGCGGCGGCAGATACGTCGCCGGCGCGCTGAACCTCTTGGGCAAGGACACGATCTACGGGCGCAACTGGGGCAGCTACGGCGAGTACAAATTCCTCCATTTCGAATGCTGCTATTACCAGGCGATCGAGTTCGCCATCACCCACGGCCTGCAGCGCGTCGAGGCCGGCGCCCAGGGGCCGCACAAGATCCAGCGCGGCTATCTGCCGGCGCCCACCTACAGCGCCCACTGGATCCCCGACCCCGGCTTTCGCCGCGCCGTCGCCCAGTTCCTGGCGCGCGAGCGCGACATGGTCGAGCGCAAGATCGAGGGGCTCTCGGAATACTCGCCGTTCCGCCGCGAGGAGGACTGC
>CAVQSZ010000005.1:0-21717 GCA_963716115.1 uncultured Alphaproteobacteria bacterium | reverse complement strand
TTAATGTTTGGGTCGTACCTCGAACGCCACGGCAGGCCAAAGCCGTAAACAGATCCCGACTTTTTCGTAGTCATGCAGCAAGCTCGTGGGTCGCTGCTGACGCAAGCCGAGCTTCAGGCTTCGCGAAGGCTCGAACATTGCTTCCGCTCCCTGTTGCCCGACCACAAGCTCCGACAACCACGCAATTGCCATATTCGCATTCCATAATGCCGCCCCATACATCTTTTGGGAGCGGGCCGGCGTCGCGCAAGGAAGGAGCTTTTTGCCGGCCGCCGCGGCAGACGAGCCGGCTTTGCGGCGGCGCCGGCCGCAACCGCGCCGCCCGCCTGTCTGGGGAGCCGGTCACCTGATCTCGACGTGATCAATCAGGCAAAACTGGTCGGGGGCGGCCCGGCTGCGGAGGCTATGCGCGGACGGCGAGGTGCGGTCTCGGCGATCGCAGAGCGCGGAATGCTCCCTCGCCCCGCTGGCGGGGAGAGGGTGATAATTGCCGTGATTATCCCTGCCTAGCCGACCCGATGCCTGTCGACAAACGCCCAGTCGATTTCGAGCCCGAAGCCGGGCTTGTCGCCGAGATGGAGATGGCCGTCGCGCAATTGCGGGTGCTCGCGGAACAGCCCGTGACCCAGCGGGTCTTCCTGCGGCCCGCCATGGCCTTCGACGCCAAAGGCGCAGCGCGGCGCCGCCAGCACCAGATGGCCGTGCAATTCGGGCGCAGTGTGCGGCGCGACCATGACCCCGTGCTGCTCGGCCAATTGGGCGATGCGCAGCGCCTCGGTAAAGCCGGCCGCACGGGTCGCGTCGAACTGCACATAGCGGATGGCGCCCGTCACGATGAAATCGCGGATCGTGAACCGGGTCAGCTCGCGCTCGCCATGCGCCAGCGGGATCGGGGTCGCCGCCGCGAGCCGGGCGAAATCATGGGGCTGCAAATACCAATGCAGCGGCTCCTCGAGCCAGAAGATCCGCGACGGCTCGACCATCTGCGCAAAGGCGATGCAGTCCGGCAGGTCGTAGGCCGCGTTCATGTCGAGCATCAGCAACGGCTCGTCGCCGATCTCGCGGCGCACCGCGGCGATCCGCTCCGCCTCCTCGGCGATCCCGCCGGCCCCGGTCTTCAATTTGACGGCGCGGTAGCCGTGCCGCAGCATCGCCGCCATCTCCCCGGCATAATCGGCGTTGGTCGCGCCCGGCCGGTAATAGCCGCCGGTGGCGTAGGTGAAGAGCGGGCGGTTCTCGCCGCCGAGCAGCCGGTACACCGGCAACCCCGCCGCCTTCCCCTTGATGTCCCACAGCGCGATGTCGATGCCGGCGATCGCCGCCATCGCCTGGGTGCGCTCGCCGCGCGCGATCGGCGGCGGCAGCCCGTCGCTGCCCTCGATCCCGCCCGGCCGCGGCGAGGTCAGCGCGAACAGCTTTTCCCACACCGCGACATGCGCCAGCGCATCCATGCCGCGGACGATCTCGCCGAACCGCCCGACCCATTCGCAGATCCGCGGCATCGGCGCGCCGTGGATCTGGCCATGGCCGACGAGCCCGTCATCGGTGCGCACCTCGGTCAGGATGACGTTCCACGCCTTGTTCTGCTCATGCGCGGTCCACACCGGCTGCGGCCGCGGAACCGAAATCATATGCGTCGTGACCGAAGCGATCCGGCTCATCTGCGGCTCCCCAAAACAAGCATCGTGATCAACTCCCCGACGGACATCAAGGCGTTCTACCTGCGGTGAGTGGATAGGTTTCGCTGCGCTCAACCCATCCTACTTTACTTGAACGGGCCGCACGTCGCGGTCGGAGCCATGCCCACTGGAGATGTCGACGCTATAATTGCCATATTCTCATCGTAATCGGGTCGCGATCGGGACGAGGCAAGGCGGGCTGCCGGAAAGGGGATGCAGATTGCTGCAAATCTGCTGCGGAGGCAGCAAGCGGGAGGGCGCGCTTGGGCCGCGGAAGGCGCCGACGCCTGATCTCGACCAGATCAAACAGGGGGAAGTGGCCGGTCGCGCCGCGCTCGCCGCGACATGCGGCAACCTCACAGCCGCGGCAACGGCTCCCGGCCGGGGTCGAGCTGCATGTCGAAGGCGGTCAGCAGCGCCGCGGTGGCGGCATAGTTGCCCATCAGCGCCACCAGATCGACGAGCTTCCCGCGGCCGAACAGGCGCAACGCGCGGGCGAAGGTCTGCGGCGCTACGTTCCTCTCGCGGAAAATCTCGCGGCCGAGCTCGATGACGACAGCGTCGGCTTCGGCGAGCCCGGCGATCTCGCCGCGGTCCCGGACGATGTCGACGATTTCGCGCGGGACTCCCTCGGCCAGCGCCTCGGGCTCGTGCGCGGCCCATTCGAAGGCGCTGTCGAGCTCGCGGGCGGTGACGAGGATCGCCAGCTCGCGGACCCGCCCGCCAAGCCCGGCCTCGTGTCGCAGATAATGGTTGACCGGCTGCGAGCGCCGCGACAATTCCGGGCTGTGCAGCTGGATGCCGCCCGGCCCCCTGAGGCCGCGCAGGCTCCCGCCGGCAGGGTCGGCGAGCCGGTCGTAGGTCCGCCGCCCCGCCTCGTCGAGGTCCTCGCGCCGCGGCGCCGGCAGGCGGCAGCCGGATTGCGGATCGATGTCGTCGGCCGCGGCCGCCGTGCCGCGGTAGGGCCCCGCAAGCAGCGCGACGAGCCGCTCGCAGCCCTCTCGGTCGGCCTCGTCGAAACGCCCGACGAGCGGGCTGTCGAGGTCGAGCACGCCGCGCACGTCGCCGTCCTCGAGCAGCGGCGCGACCAGCTCGGAGCGCGAATCCGGGTCGCAGGCGATATGGCCCGGAAATTCGTGGACATCGGCGACCAGCACCGTCTCCCGGCGGGCCGCCGCCGCGCCGCAGACGCCCGTGCCGATCGGAATGCGCACGCAGGCGGGCCTGCCCTGGAACGGGCCCAGCACCAGCTCCGGCCCGCGGCGGAAATAGAAGCCGGCCCAGCTCACATCCGGCAGGCCGCGGAAGATCAGCGCCGCGGCATTGGCGGCGTTGGCGACCAAGTCGCTTTCGCCGTCGATCAGCGCCGCCAATTGCGCGGCGAGATCGCGGTAGAGCTGCGGCTTATCGTCGGTCATCCCGATTTCCGTCCGGCGATGGCAGGGTTGCCTATATCCTGAAGCAAACCAGCGGCATATGCGCGAAGGAAAACCGATGGACGACTACATCGACCCGACCTTGCTCGGCCCTGAAGAAAAGTTTGCGATCGGCCAGCCGGTGCCGCGCTCGGAAGACCCGGTATTGCTGCGCGGCGAAGGGCGTTATTCCGACGATGTGAGCCTCCCCGGCCAAGCCTACGCGGTGATGGTGCGCAGCCCCTACGCCCACGGTGTCATCCGCGGCATCGATGCCGCCGCGGCGCGCGCGATGCCGGGGGTGCTCGGCGGTCTACACCGCGGCCGACCTCGCGGCAGGCGGGATCGGCCCGCTGCCGCCGCGCCAGGTCATGAGCAACCGCGACGGCACGCCGATGCTGACCCCGACCCATCAGGCGCTGCCGTCCGACAAGGTCCGCCATGTCGGCGAGGCGGTGGCCGCGGTGATCGCCCTGACCGTGGCCCAGGCCAAGGACGCCGCCGAGATGGTCGTCCTCGACATCGACCCGCTGCCGGCGGTGACCGAGCCGGCGCTCGCCGACGCCGCCGACGCGCCCGTTCTCTACGACGAGGTCCCCGCCAATGTCGGGCTCGACTTCCATTTCGGCGACAGCGACAAGGTCGCCGCCGCCTTTGCCTCGGCCGCCCATGTGACGCGGCTGCGGCTGCGCAACAACCGCATCGTCGTCAACGCGATGGAGCCGCGCGCAGCGCTCGCGCAATACGATCCCGAGCGGCGGCATCTGACCTTGCATGTCGGCTGCCAGGGGGTGTTCGGCTTTCGCAACTACCTCGCCCAGGTCTTCGGGCTCGGGCGCGACCAGGTGCGGGTGCTGACCGACCGGGTCGGCGGCTCGTTCGGCATGAAGCAGCCGACCTATGCCGAATATTACTGCATCCTGCACGCGGCGCGCGAATTGGGCCGCCCGGTCAAATGGACCGACGAGCGCTCGGGCAGCTTTGTCTCCGACAGCCACGGCCGCGACCACGACATGCTGGCCGAGCTGGCGCTCGACCGGGAGGGGAATTTCCTGGCGGTGCGGCTCACCGGCTGGGGCAATCTCGGCGCTGCTTACGGCGCGCCCGGCCCGGCGACCCGCAACGCGGTCAGGAACACGCTCGGCGTCTACAAGACCCCGCTGATCGAGGTCTCGACCAAATGCGTCTTCACCAACACGTCCCCGGTCGGGGCCTATCGCGGCGCCGGGCGGCCCGAGGCCAATTATTACATGGAGCGGCTCGTCGAGGCCGCCGCCGCCGAAATGGGGATCGACCGGATCGAATTGCGCCGCCGCAACCACATCCCCGCCGGGGCGATGCCGTACAAGGCGCCGAACGGCGCGACCTATGACAGCGGCGATTTCACCGGGCTGCTCGACGATGCCGTGGCGCTCGCCGATTGGGACGGCTTTGCCGCGCGCAAGGCGGAAAGCCGGTCGAAGGGCCGGCTGCGCGGCCGCGGCGTCAGCGACTATCTCGAATTGACCGGCCCGCCCGGCCGCGAGATGGGCGGCATCCGCTTCGAGGAGAACGGCGACGTGACCCTGATCACCGGCACCCTCGATTACGGCCAGGGGCATTGGTCGCCCTTCGCCCAGGTGCTGGCGGCGCGGCTCGGCGTCCCGTTCCGCCGCATCAGGCTCTTGCAGGGCGACAGCGACGCGCTGATCGCCGGCGGCGGCACCGGCGGCTCGAAATCGATGATGACCAGCGGCAAGGCGATCGTCGAGGCCGCCGACAAGTGCATCGAAGCCGGCAAGGAGATCGCCGCCCATGTGCTGGAGGCGGCGGCGGCCGATATCGAATTCCGCGCCGGCCGGTTCGTCATCGCCGGCACCGACCGCTCGGTCGGCATCATGGAATTGGCGGCAAAGATCCACGCCGGCCTCGAATTGCCGCCGGGGCTGCCGCAGAGCCTCGACGTGTCGAACGTCAGCGACGGCCCGCCCTCGGCCTTCCCCAACGGCTGCCATATCGCCGAGGTTGAAGTCGACCCCGAGACCGGCGTCGTCGCGGTCGCGCGCTACAGCTTCGTCAACGATTTCGGCGTCGTCATCAACCCGCTGCTGGTCACCGGCCAGGCGCATGGCGGCATCGTCCAGGGGATCGGCCAGGCCCTGCGCGAGCGCACCGTCTACGACGAGCACGGCCAATTCCTGACCGGCTCCTACATGGATTACGCGATGCCCCGCGCCGACGATGCGCCGATGTTCACCAGCGGGAGCCACCCGGTGCCGGCCAAGACCAACCCCTTGGGCGCCAAAGGCTGCGGCGAGGCCGGCTGCGCCGGCGCGCTGCCCTCGGTGATGAACGCGCTCGTCGACGCGCTCGCCGAATACGGCGTCCGCCACATCGACATGCCGGCCACCCCCGAGCGCGTCTGGCGCGCGATCCGCGAGGCGCGGGCAGGCACAAACCCGGCCCCGTGATCGACATGCGTCGGCTTGCCGAACGGGATCGCGACGGCGCGCCCGCAATGGCTCTTTGACGGATTATTGACGGCCGGGGATTACAGCTCCGGAGGCCGCCGCGTCGGTGGCGGCTTCGAGGAGGAGCGCAATGAAAAAGATCGCGATCATGCTGGGCGCGGCTTTGCTGCTGACGGCCGGAATAATGCCGGGAAGCACCCCGGGCGGCGTCGGGCCGCTGCTCGGCGCGTCGGCCGCAGGCGCGGCGGATGATCCGACGCGAAATCCTTGCGCCCCGCCGTCCCAGGTCAGCGCGAACATCAACGAAACGGCCTGGGAGCTCTGGGTTGCCGCTACCTGTCCGGTCAACTCCGCCAAATACCCGTTCGTGGTCTGGGAAAACTGGATCGAACAGGCGCAAATGTACCCGCTCGACCCGGCGAAGGGTCTCTTTGTGCCGAACGCAGAGGCAAAGAAGACGACCGCGACCCATCTTCTGCACGGCAGCCCGTTCGCCGTGGCGAGGAACCCGAGCTTGACGAAGGTGGTGCCCGGACTGCTCGGCGCAGCCGACCAGAACTGCAACAAGGCCGGAAGGCCGCCGAAGTCGCAACCCGACCTGGTGATCTGCGAAGAGGTCCGGTTGAACGGAGCGACCGAGGATTACATTGCGGCGAACGGTTTCTGGAACCGGGGCGGCCAAGCGCTGGCGGCGGTCTCCGGCGACGACATCCAGTTTCCGGCGCCGGCGGTGGAAATCAAAGCCGACTGGATCCAAACCTCAACCATTCCGGGTCTCAGCTCCAATTGCTCCAAGCTTCCGGCCGGGTTTGCAACAAGCATCCATGTCGAGATGGTAAACGGAAACTGCTTTGCCCTGGCGGGAATGCACCTGATCTCGAAGCTGCGGACTCAATGGATATGGGCGACGTTCGAGCCGCAATTCTCTAAAACCAATCCGTCTCGCTGCAGGGTTCTGGGCTGCATCGATACGTTTGGCTCGAGCCCAGCCATGACCGATGGGCCGAATACGCAGCAGACCGCGAGATTGAAGAACCTGATGGTTGCGGCCAATCTCGCGCCCGAGTGGTTTAACTACCGTCTCGACGCCGTGCAGACAGGCTTCTACTCGCCCGGGCTCTTGGGCAACTCGATCATCGAGGGGGAAAACGTCGGGATGTCGCTGTCGCAAGCATCCTGCATCTCGTGCCACGCCGTTTCGTCGATCAAGACCGATGGCGCCGACGGCATCACGTTGTTGACGTCGAACCCGGTCGGCGCGCCCAAGCCGCTGCCGTCCAAGGCGTGGATTCGGCGTGACTTTGTGTGGTCGATGTTTGAGGCATGCCCCGGCAGCGTCGCCCAGGACTGCGCTCCGTAGGAAGGGGGTCTTCTGAGGCCGACAGAAACAGTCGGCCTCAGAAAGGCGGAAGGCCGCGATCTTCGGCGATGCCTGGTGGCGTAGGGCCTGCGAGCACGCGGTTAAGCGGGGGCGCTGACCGGCTTCGAGCCGTCGGCTCAGACGTTGGCGAGCCTGTCGCCGCCGGGGGTGCCGATCATCGCCAGCACCTCGCGCCGGGTGGTCGGGTCGTCGCGGAAGGCGCCGAGCATGCGGCTCGTCACCATGGTCACCCCCGGCTTGTGCACGCCGCGGGTGGTCATGCATTGGTGCGCCGCCTCGATCACCACCGCGACACCCTTGGGCTGCAGCACCTCGTCGAGCGTGTTGGCGATCTGCGAGGTCATCTTCTCCTGGATCTGCAGCCGCCGGGCGTAGACCTCGACAAGCCGCGCCAGCTTCGAGATGCCGACCACCCGGTTGCTCGGAATATAGGCGATGTGCACCTTGCCGATGATCGGGGCGATGTGGTGCTCGCAATGCGATTCGAAGCGGATGTCCTTGAGGACCACGATCTCGTCGTAGCCGTCGGTCTCCTCGAAGGTGCGCTGCAGCAAGGTCACCGGGTCCTCGTCATAGCCGCTGAAAAACTCGCGGTAGGCGCGCGCGACCCGATCGGGGGTGCCGCGCAGCCCCTCGCGCTCCGGGTCGTCGCCGGCCCAGCGGATCAAGGTGCGCACCGCTTCCTCCGCCTCGGCGCGGGTCGGCCGCGGGACGGCGGCGGACCCGTTGGGGCGGGTCGCGGGCGCTACCAGGGACGGGGCGAGCACACTCGACATCGAAACTCTCTTTCTTTTCAGCTTGACGGGGGAAGGCGAAGGGTCGCGCGGCGCGCTCAGTTGAGCCGCACCGGCTGGTGGGGGCTGTCGAGCGAGAAGGCGGGGACGCGCACCGAAAAGCTCTCGCCGCCCCGCGTCTCCATCTCGTAGGCGCCGACCATGATGCCCGAGGGGGTCGGCAGCGGGGTGCCGCTGGTGTATTCGAAGCTCTCGCCGGGGCCCAGCACCGGCTGCTCGCCGACGACGCCCGGGCCGCGCACCTCCTGCATCTGGCCGCGGCCGTCGGTGATCTTCCAGTGCCGGCGGCGCAGCTGGACGGTCTCCTCGCCGCGGTTCTCGATGCGGACGTGGTAGGCCCAGACGTAATGATCCTCGGCGGGCGAGGACTGGTCCTCGAGGTAGTAGGGCTTGACCGTGATCTTGATCGATCGCGTCGTTTCGGAATAGGTCACTGAAGGCCCTCGCTTTGCCGGCGCGCCGCCGCGGTTGCTTTGCTCACAATGTCGGTCGGGGGCCGGAGTGCGTCAAGATCGGCGCGCCGGCGCCAAGAGCTCGAGGAGCTTCTCATCGGCGGCGCGGCCCGACCCCTGCGGCGCGATCGACTGGATGCAGACGTGGTCCGCGCCGGCGTCCCAATGCTGCCCGATGCGGGCGCGGATCGTGTCTTCGTCGCCCCAGGCGACCATCGCATCGAGAAAGCGGTCGGAGCCCCCGCCGGCGAGGTCGGCGTCGCCAAAGCCCTGGCGGCGCCAGCCATTGACGTAGTTTTCGAGCTGCAGGTAGCGCGACAGCGCCTGGCGCGCCGCGGCCCGCGCGGTCGCCGGGTCGGTTTCGAGCAGCGCCCAGACCTCGGGGCAGAGGAGCTTGCCGGGGCCGAGGATCGCGCGCGCTTGCGCCGTATGCTCCGGACCGGTGTTGTAGGGATGGGCGCCGTCGGCGAGCTCGGCCGACAGCGCCATCATCCGCGGCCCCAGCGCGGCGAGGATCGTCAGCGGCGGCTCGCTCGGCGCCGGCGCCTGATAGGGCGCCTCGCGCATCGCCTGCAAATAGGCGCGCATCGTCGACACCGGCCTGCCGTAGGCGTGGCCGCGCACCCCCTCGACCATCGGGGCGTGCGACACGCCGATCCCGAGCAGAAACCTGCCGTGCGACTGCTCGGCGAGGCCGCGCTGGCCGTTGGCCATCGCCATCGGGTCGCGGGCGTAGATGTTGGCGATGCCGGTGGCGATGACGAGCCGCTCGGTGTTGGCCAGCAGCCAGGCGGACAGCGCCATCGCGTTGCGTCCCCGACTCTCCGGGATCCACAGCGCCGCGTACCCCCACTCCTCGACCCGTTTGGCGAAAGCCGCCGCATCCGCCGCGGTCATGCCGTCCATCGAGACCCAAACGCCGAGCCTGCCGAGGTTCATCGCGGTTTCCTCCATCGGGTGGGTGATGCGGCCAGTGTGAATAGCGCGCCCGCCGGCGTCCAGCCCGCGTTTGCGCGAGCCGGCCGCGGCGACGAGGCCCCTTGCTCCGCCGCGGCCGCTGCGCGATATCAGGCCGGCACATGCCCACCCTGTTTCTCATCGTCTTTGTCGACCTCGTCGGGTTCGGCCTCGTCATTCCGCTGCTGCCGTTCTACGCGGTGCGCTTTGCCGCCTCGCCGCAGGAGGTGACCTTGCTGCTCGCGGTCTTTTCGGCGGCGCAGCTGCTGACGGCCCCGCTCTGGGGGCGGCTCAGCGACCGGGTCGGGCGGCGGCCGGTGCTGATCGTCAGCATGGCGGCCTCGGCGCTCGCCTATCTCTGGCTCGGCGGCGCCACCGCCTTGTGGATGGTGTTCGCCGCCCGCGCCTTCGCCGGCGCCTGCGCCGGCAACATCGCCGCAGCGCAGGCCTATATCGCCGACATCACCAGCCCCGAGGACCGGGCCAAGGGCATGGGGCTGATCGGCGCGGCCTTCGGGCTCGGCTTCATCATCGGCCCGGCGCTCGGCGGCTTTGTCGCCGGGACCGACCCGGCCACCGCCGACCTCGCCGCGCCGGCCTGGATCGCCGCCGGGCTCTCGACCGTGGCGCTCGGCGGCGTCGCCCTGCTGCTGCGCGAGAGCCTTCCTGCCGCGCGCCGCGGCCTCGCCCCGGCGCGCGGCCGCCTCGGCGCGGTCGCCGAGGCGTTGCGCCGACCGGCGCTGTCGCGGCTGATCCTCGTTTTCTTTCTGGTCATCCTCGCCTTCGCCGGCATGGAGAGCACCTTCGCGCTGTGGGCGATGCGGCAATTCGGCTGGGGGCCGAGCCAGATCGGCTATGTCTTCGCCTATGTCGGCGTGCTCTCGGCGGCGCTGCAGGGCGGGCTGATCGGCCGGCTGACCCGGCGCTTCGGCGAGGAGCGGCTGCTGCTCTGCGGCCTTGTTCTGATCGCAGCCGGGCTGCTGGCGCTGCCGCTGGCCCGCGACCTGCCGATCCTGGGCATCGCGGTTTCCGGGCTGGCGCTCGGCATGGGCCTGACCCAGCCGTCGCTGAACAGCCTGATCTCGCGCCGGGCCGGGCGCGACGAGCAGGGGTCGGTGCTCGGCGTGTCGCAATCGGTCGGCAGCCTCGCGCGCGTCCTCGGCCCCGCCGCCGCCGGCCTTTTCTTCACCGAGCTCGGCCGCAACGCCGCCTTCCTGTGGGGGGCCGCGGTGGTCGCCGTCGCCCTGCTGGCGGCGCTGAAGCTGGCGCGTGGGCGCGGCGCAGCGCAGCTCGCCGAGGGCCCTGCCCGATGAGCCCGCGCGGCCGCCCGCTCGGGGTCGGGCCGCCACGGCCAAAGGGCCGGCTCAAGGACGAGCTGCGCGCGCTCAAGGCGCTCGCCCCCTATCTGTGGCCGAAGGGCGCGCCCGGGCTGCGGGCGCGGGTGACCTTGGCGGTCGCCTTCCTGATCGCCGGCAAGCTCGTCAACATCGCCGTCCCGTTCCTCTACAAGGACGCGGTCAACGCGCTGGCGCCGGGCGGCGCCGCGGCCGCGGCGCCGGTGATCGCCCCGGTGGCCGTCATTGTCGCCTACGGCCTCGCGCGGGTCATGGCGCAGGGCTTCAACGAGCTGCGCAACGCGGTCTTCGCCAAGGTCGGCCAGCGCGCGGTGCGCCGCATCGCGCTGTCCGCCTTCCGCCATGTCCATGCGCTGTCGCTGCGCTTTCACCTCGAGCGCCGCACCGGCGGGTTGTCGCGGGCGATCGAGCGCGGCACCGCCGGCATCGATTTCCTGCTGTCCTTCATGCTGTTCAACGTCGTCCCGACCTTGTTCGAGATCCTGCTGGTCTGCGGCATCCTGTGGCGGCTCTACGACTGGACCTTCGCCGCGGTCACCTTCACCGCGATCGCGCTCTACATCGCCTACACCTTCTCGATCACCGACTGGCGCGTGCGCTTCCGCCGCGAGATGAACGACCGCAACAGCGAGGCCAACACCAAGGCGGTCGACGCGCTCCTCAATTTCGAGACGGTCAAGTATTTCGCCAACGAGGAGCACGAGGCGCGCCGCTACGACGCGGCGCTCCAGGCCTATGAGCGCGCCGCGGTCAAGAGCGAGACGACCCTGAGCCTCTTGAACCTCGGCCAGGGCGCGATCATCGCGACCGGCCTCGTCCTCGTTATGATCCTGGCCGGGCGCGGGGTCGCGGCGGGCCGGATGAACGTCGGCGATTTCGTGCTGGTCAACGCCTATCTCATACAGCTCTACATGCCGCTCAACTTTCTCGGCATGGTCTACCGCAACATCAAGCAGTCGCTGACCGACCTCGAGCAGATGACCACGCTCCTGGCGGTCGCGCCCGAGATCGCCGACCGGCCGGGCGCGCCGGCGCTCGGCGTCGGCCCGGGCGCGGTCGCCTTCCGCCACGTCGATTTCCACTACGACCCCAGGCGGCCGATCCTCGAGGATGTCGATTTCCGCGCGCCGGCCGGCACCAGGCTCGCGATCGTCGGGCCGAGCGGCGCCGGCAAGTCGACGATCGCGCGGCTGCTCTTTCGATTTTACGATGTCGATGCGGGCGCGATCGAGATCGACGGCCGGGACATCCGCGACGCGACCCAGGACAGCCTGCGCCGCACCATCGGCGTGGTGCCGCAGGACACCGTGCTGTTCAACGACACGATCTACTACAACATCGCCTATGGCCGGCCGGGGGCCTCGCGCGCCGAGATCGAGGCGGCGGCCCGCCTTGCCCGAATTCACGATTTTGTCGCGGCCCTGCCCGACGGCTACCAGACCATGGTCGGCGAGCGCGGCCTCAAGCTGTCGGGCGGCGAGAAGCAGCGCGTCGCAATCGCCCGGGTGATCCTGAAGGCTCCCAAGATCCTGGTGTTCGACGAGGCGACCTCGGCGCTCGACACCAAGACCGAGCGCGAGATCCAGGCGAGCCTCGCCGAGGTGTCGGCCGACCGCACCACGATCGTCATCGCGCACCGGCTGTCGACCATCGTCGACGCCGACGAGATCCTGGTGCTCGAAGGCGGTCGGATCGTCGAGCGCGGCCGCCACGCGGCGCTGCTGCGGCATCAGGGCGTCTACGCCGCGATGTGGGCGCGCCAGCAGGAGGCGGCGCGGCGCGAGGCCGCCCTCGCCGCGGAGTGACGGCGGCGCTGATCGAAGGTCTGCGCCGCGGCGACCGCCGGGCGTTGGCCCGCGCCGTGACCCTCGTCGAATCGACCCGGCCCGAGCACCGCGCCGCCGCCGAGGCAATGGTCGAGGCGATCCTGCCCGATGCCGGCGCCAGCGTCCGCATCGGCATTTCCGGCCCGCCGGGCGCGGGCAAATCGACCTTCATCGAGCGCTTCGGCCTGGAGGGCCTGAGGCTCGGGCAGCGGATCGCGGTGCTCGCGGTCGACCCGGCCTCGAAACGCGGCGGCGGCGCCATCCTCGGCGACAAGACCCGGATGACCGAGCTGGCGCGGTCGCCGGGAGCCTTCATCCGGCCCTCCTCGGCCGGGGCCAGCCATGGCGGCGTCGGCCGTCGCACCCGCGAGGCGATCCTGCTGTGCGAGGCCGCGGGGTTCGATGCGGTCCTGGTCGAGACGGTCGGGGTCGGCCAGGCCGAGACCGCGGTCGCCGAGATCGTCGACATGTTCGTGCTGATCCTGCCGCCGGCGGCCGGCGACGAGCTGCAAGGGTTGAAGCGCGGCGTCGTCGAGCTCGCCGACCTCATATTGGTCAACAAGGCCGATGGCGAATTCGCCGATGCGGCCCGCCGCGCGACCGCCGACTATCGCAGCGCGCTCCGGCTGATCCGGCCGGCGCGGCCCGAATGGCGGGTCCCGGTCCGCGCCGTCTCGGCCCTCGATGGAACCGGCATCGGCGAGACCTGGGACGATGTCGCCCGCTTTCGCGCCGCGCTCGAGCCGTCCGGCGCCTGGTCCCGACGCCGCGCCGAGCAGGCCCGCGCGGCGCTCTGGTCCGAGATCGGCGACAGCCTCCTCGACCATTTTCGCGACGCCCCCGCCGTCGCCCCCCTCCTCGCCCAAGCCGAAACCGCCGTCGCCGCCGGCGCGCGCACCCCCACCGCCGCCGCGCGGATGCTGCTGGCGGCGTTTCTCGAAGCGCCGGCGGCGGCAGGCGGCCAATGCTGACCGGGCGAGACGCGGCGCAGCGGAACCCCGAATCAGCGAGACGGGAGGCACAATGGATATCGCGGCGATGAGCGGCGCTGATCCCGCGTCGGCGGCGTCCGAGCAGCGGGAGCGGGCGCTCGCCGAGAAGCGCAGAACGTTTGGCGAGGAGCACCCGGAGACGCTTGCCGCGATGCTCGACCTCGCCGAGGCGCTGTGGGCGCAGGGCCGGCTGATCGCGACCCGCCGGCTCGAGGAGCAGGTCGTCGCGGTCCGCCGCCGGCTTCTCGGCGGCGACCACCCGGACACGCTGAAGGCGATGGGCAGGCTCGCCGTCACCCTCGGCGCCCAAGGCGATCTGGCGCAGGCCCGCGAGCTCCAGGAGCAAATCGTCGAGGCGATGCGCGGCCGCCACGGCGAGGACGGCCGCGACACGCTGGTGGCGATCAACAACCTCGCCGGAACCGTCGCGGCGCAAGGCGACCTCGACACGGCGCGGCGGCTTCTCGAAGCGACAGTCGAGGCGCTGCGCCTCCGATTCGGCGAGCAGCACGCCGACAGCCTCGCCGCGATGGGCAATCTCGCCGCAATCCTGTGGCGGGACGGCGCCTTCGACGAGGGCTACGAGCTCCAGCTTCAGGTCGTGGAGCTGCGCCGACGCATGCACGGCGACGGCGATCCGGCGACGCAGGTCGCGGCGGCGGCGCTGACGGCGATGGAGCGCGGCGGCGGGTTCTGAGCCCCTCGTCGCGAGCGCCTTGGCGCGGACCCATGCTTTCTCCGCAGGGACAAGCTGCGATGATCGGGGTTCGGGAAACCGCGCCGATCGGGCAGAGTGGCCGCCCGCATCAGGCAGCCCAGCATCGGAACCCGGCCGGATCATGATTTCACGCGACAGCGGCGGCCAGACCCGGCTGATCCTGATTGGGGCCGCGGTGCTTCTGAGCCTCGGCATGGGCATCCGCCAGAGCCTCGGCTTGTTCCTGACCCCGGTGACCCGCGACCTGGCGGTGACGGCGGCGCAGTTCACCCTCGCCGTCGCGGTGCAGAACATCGTCTGGGGCTTGTCGCAGGCGCCGGTCGGCGCCCTCGCCGATCGTTTCGGCCTGCGCTTCACGATGATGGCCGGGGCCGCGGTCTATGTCGTCGGGCTCGCCGTCATGGCCGCCGCCGGAGGCGCCGCGGCGCTCATCGTCTCCGGCGTCCTGATCGGCGTGGCGCTCTCCTGCACCGCTTCGTCGCTCGCCCTGACCGCCTGCGCCCGAGCGGTCTCCGAGGAGCGGCGCAGCAAGATGCTGGGCGTGGTCTCGGCCGCCGGCTCGCTCGGCACCTTGGCGGTGCCGCTGACGACGCAATCGATCCTGGCGCACCAGCCCTGGCAGCTCGGCGCGTTGTTCTTTCTGCTCCTGGCGCTGGCGATGCTGCCGGCCGGCTTCTGGGCCGGCGGCGCCGACCGGCTGCCCGCGCCTGCCGGCGGCCGGACGACGATGCGCGAGATGATCGGCCAGGCGGCGCGCCACCGGCCGTTTCTGGTGATGTCCGGGGCGTATTTCGTCTGCGGCCTGAACCTCGTGTTCCTGACGACGCACCTGCCGACCTATCTCGCGATCTGCGGGCAGGATCCGATGCTGAGCGCCGAGGCGCTCGCTGTGATCGGCGGCATGAACTGCGTCGGCTCGCTGGCGGCCGGCTGGCTCGGCGGGCGCTACCCCAAGCACATCCTGCTGGGGCTGCTCTATATTTTGCGGGCCTTTGTCTTCACCGCCTATTTCATCATGCCGCCGACCCCGGCGAGCACGCTCGTCTTCGCCGCGGCGATGGGCATGCTGTGGCTCAGCGTGGCCCCGCTGGTCAGCGGCCTTGTCGCCGAGATGTTCGGCACCCGCTACATGGCGACCCTGCTCGGGATCTCCTTTGTCATGCACCAGGTCGGGTCGTCGCTGGGCGCCTTTGGCGGCGGCCTGATCTTCGATACGACCGGCTCCTACGACCGCGCCTGGCAGATCGGGGTGCTGGTCGGGTTTGGCGCCGGCGTCGTCCAGATCCTGGCGGGCGGCCCGACCCGCCGCCGCGGCCGCGCCATCGAAGCCGGCCTCGCCGCGACCTGACGGCCGGGGCCGGGATGATGTCTATCCGCGCCCGAGCAGCTGCATCAGCTCGCGCCATTCGCGCTTCGACAGGCCGCTGTCGTCGGCGTCGACCGCCTCGCCCGCCAGCATCCGCCGGATCACGGCGAGGCCCTTCGCCGAGATCGTAGCGGCGTTCATGCGATATTCGAGGAAGGCGGCGTGCGTCATCGGCGCCCAGCGCGCAAGCGCGCCGAGCATCGTTTCCGCATAGGCGCGGATCTCGTATTGCGCGTGCGGGTCGGCGCGCAACGACAGGAACTGCATCAGATTGTGCAGGTCTGTCTTCCAATACCACTGGGTGTAATAGCCGAGGGTCAGGTTGATGCGGGCGAGCTCGCGGGCGAGGCCGGGCCGGGCCGGGTCGAAGTCGGGTCCCGAGGCGGACCCGGGGCGTCCTCGTTCAACAGCGCGGCGTAGCCGGCGTAGGCGCGCTCCGCGTCCGCGCGCAACAGGCCGAGGACGTGCCGCGCCGACTCTCCTTCCAGCACCGCGCCGCGCCCCTGGCGGTTCGTCGTCGCCTGCGCCGCGAGATGCTCGGGTGCGGGAACATAGAATTCCTTGTCGAGAACCGAGTAGCGAGCCGAGTATTCGTTGACGTTTGCGGTGCGATGGCGGATCCATTGCCGGGCGACGAAGATCGGCAGCTTAATATGGTACTTGATCTCGCACATCTCGAACGGAGTTGTATGCCGGTGGCGCATCAAATAGTTGATCAGCCCCTGATCCTCGCTGACCCTGCGGGTTCCTCGTCCATAGGAGACACGGGCCGCCTGCACCACCGCCGCGTCATCGCCCAGGTAGTCGACAACGCGGACAAAGCCGTGATCGAGCACCGGCAGCGGCTGGTACAGGATCTCCTCCAGCGCCGGCACGGTGGCGCGCCGCGTCGGCCGCGTCTCGCCGCGCATTGTGTCGATCTCAGCCTGCTGCTCCGGTGTCAGCCGCATCCCCCGCTCCCTCTCGGCATTGCATGACCGCTCGCAAGATCCTATATTTGCCGGGTCGGGCAACCGACTATGGCGATAAACGGCTTGTGAAATAAGCGTTGCGGACCCGGGGGCGGTACCCGGCGCCTCCACCAACCCCCGCGCCGGCCAACGCCGGAGCGGATCGAGGGGGCGAAACAGGCTCGACGCGCGTGGTAAAGGCAAGATCCGTCGCCCGGCATGATACCACCGTTATCGGGTCACAACCTAGCTGCGAACGACAACTTCGCAACAGAGGCGCTCGCGGCCTAACCCCTAGCGGGGTAAAAGCCTAGAGCAATTCGCGGTTCGAGGGGCACCGGGCAACAGAAGCCCCTCACTCGCCCGATCCTGCCCCGCTCGCGACCGCCCTCCCCAACTGAAACGAGCCGCCGCCGATGGCCCAGGATTTCTTCGACTACCCCAAGATGGTCGAGGCCGCGTTGCGCGGCGTCGCGCGCGAGGCGCTGGGGCGGGCGGCGCGGGACGGGTTGCGCGGCGATCATCATTTCTATGTCACCTTTCGCACCGCGGCCCCCGGCGTCGTGCTGCCCGGCTACCTCAGCGAGAAATACCCCGACGAGATGACGATCGTGCTGCAGAACCAGTTCTGGGGCCTCGAAATCGAGGACGGGGCGTTCTCGGTCGGGCTGCGCTTTCAGAACCGGCCGGAGCGGCTGACCATCCCGTTCGCCGCGATCACCACCTTTGCCGACCCCTCGGTCAATTTCGGGCTGCGCTTCGACGCGGGCGCGGGGCCGCCGGCCGCAGGCCTCCCGGCCAAGGTCGCAGACGCCGCCGAGACCCCGCCGGAGCGCCCGAAGGCCGAGATCGTAGCCCTCGACAAGTTCCGCAAGCGCTAGTGCTCCGACTCACCTGGTCGTCATGGCCGGGCTCGTATGGGGATTTGATTGTCAAGCGTGCTCGTTTGCATCGGGCTTCGGTCGGTTGAGGGAACGTTGGCGGCGTGGCGCGGTCGTTGCTGTCTCCATCCTGGGCGGCTCCCCTGTGCTCAGGCCCGAGGGCCTGCAAGCTCGTATCCGGTGGAGCCTGCCGGCTCCGCACCACGATGCCCCAGCCGCGGGGCCGCTTGGGAGCCTGAGAGGGCGGGACCAATCTTGACGGCGGCATCTTGCAGCCATAGTCCGGCACGGCATCCCGTCCACCCAGGTCGGTTCAGGCTTCGGCCGCCGATGTGGCGCCGGTCGCCCGATCTTTGCGGTCTGCGGCGCTCAAGCAGCGGCGGCGCGGGCGCCGGCAGGCAGCTCGCCGTCCCTGACAAAGCGCCACAGCCCTGCCCCTGGCCTGGAACAGGGGGCGATCAGCAGCTTGCGGGCCAGAGCCACGGCCATGATCGTGCGGATGCGGCCCTTGGCGCCGCCGGTGCGCGCGGCAAACCAGCGGGCCAGCGCGCTCTGCGGCTGAAAGCGCAGCCAGCGCCAGGCCAGCTGCATCATGATGCGACGGATGCGCGGGTTGCCGTTCTTGCCGATCCCCTGCTCGCGCTCCATGCCGCCGCTGTGGAACGGGGTGCCGGTGAGCCCGGCAAAGCCGGCGACGGCCCGGCGGTCGCGGAACCCGCGGCAGAACATCTCGCGGACCAGCAGCGTTCCGGTCTCCAGGCCGAGGCCGACGATCCGGGCGAGATCGCGGATCATCCGCTCGGCCCGGTCCGGCTGCGCCGTCGTCGCCACCCGGTCGCGCTCGGCCTCGATCTCTGCCAGCTGCTCGGACAGCAGACGGTGCCGCGCCATCAGACGCCGCAGCTCGGCCATCGTCTGGGCCGGCAGCGGCGCGCCGGCAAAGCCTGCCCCTGCGAAGGCGGGGGTCGTGCAGCGCCTCGAGCCGTTCCATGGCCTTCTTCAGGCGCGGCCTGAAGCCGGCGACCCCGTGCAGGCACAGCAGGTTCTCGATGCGGTTCTCGAGCCCGATCCGCTCGCCGACCAGACGCTCGCGCTCCCGCCCCGGCCGGCGCATCGCCTCCTCCGCCACGCTGGGGATGCGCACCATCGAGCATACCCGCGGCTC
Source organism: uncultured Alphaproteobacteria bacterium (assembly GCA_963716115.1). Lineage (GTDB taxonomy): Bacteria > Pseudomonadota > Alphaproteobacteria > ATCC43930 > CGMCC-115725 > AP-15. Next base: position 3,336 of record CAVQSZ010000005.1, on the reverse strand, counting down.
GCCGCGCAGCCAGGCCAAAAACGTGCGCAACAGCATGTCCAGATCAATCCGGTCAGTCTTCACCCGCCGGCCGCGGCGCTCCACCGGAATGCTCGCCGGGTGCATGATCTGCACCTCGATCCCCCGCCCCGACAGGTAGCGCGCGATCCAGAAACCGTCGCGGCCGGCCTCGTAGAGCCTGCCCCCGCGGAAGCGGGGGTCAGCGCCACCCGCCGCACCGTCCGCCCCGCCGCGGCCGCTTCCGCCGTCCATTGCTCGACGGCCGTCAGCAGCCCCGCCATGTCGCGCGGCTCCAGCCGCCGCCGCGGCCGCCGCGCCACCCCGGGCGTCACCGCCCCGGCCTGCCACGACTTGCCGCTCAATTCCAGCGCCACCACCAGCGTGCTATCGTGATCATAGGCGGCCACGGCGTTGCGCGGGTCGAATTGCTCCGGCATCGGATCGCTCCTGTCTATCGGTCTTGGACAACCGACAAGATAGCCAATGCCGCGGTCGCCCACCCCCATAGCATCTTGTCCCGGCCATCCCCGCTCAGCGGCATGGCCGCGCCGGTTTCCGTGGATGCCCGGATCAAGTCCGGGCATGACGGTTGAAGAGCGGTGATGCATCCCCTGAATGGGCCAGAGCGCTAGTGGATCGCACCTGACAGATGGCGCCACCTGCCCCGTCATACCGGCCCACGGGTCCGCGCTCGTGCGCGGCCCGAGGACAGGCTCCGGCCGATATCTACGGCAGAAATGGATCCCGGCCTTCGCCGGGAAGACGAGAACGGGGTCAAGCGGCTGGCTGGCGCTCCCTTCTAGGGCAGACAGAGCCAGCTTCTCCACCAACAGAGCGTAGAACCCCTCGACATCGATCGAATTCATAAAGCGCGCGTTGGCCGGTCGGCCGGTGACGCCCCACCAGTCGACGACCGTCATGCCCAGGGTCAGCGGGCTCGCGGTTTCGACCGCGACATTGACCTCGCGCCCCCCGAACAAATCCGGCCGCAGCAGATAGGCGATCACGCACGGGTCGTGCAAGGCCATGCCGCGCGCCTCGAAGGCGTCGGCGCGCGCCGACGAAAACGCGGCCAGCATCGAGGCCGCAGCCTCGCCGCAGCGATTGCCGAGAGCGCGCAGCGCGGCGATGCGCGGCGGGATGCTCAGCACCCGATGGGTGACATCGAGCGGGATCATCACGATCGGGATGCCGCTGTCGACCACGAGCGCCGCCGCGTGCGGGTCGACATGAATGTTGAACTCGGCGGCGGGCGTAACGTTGCCGAGCTCGAACCCGGCCCCGCCCATGATCACCAATTCGCCGACCCGCTCGGCGATCTGCGGCGCTTTGACGAGCGCCAGCGCGATGTCGGTGAGCGGCCCCAGCGCGCACAAGGTGACGCTGCGCGGCGCGCGGCGCAGCAGCGTGTCGATCAGGAAATCGACGCCGTGAAGCGGCTGCAGCGGCATCGTCGGCTCGGGCAAGGCGAGCCCGCCGAGGCCGCCCTCGGCATGGATCGCCGCCGCGCCGCGCCCGCGGCGGAGCATCGGCCGGGCGCAGCCGGCGTAGACCGGCACATCGGCGCGGCCGGCCAGCTCGCAGACCCGCCGCGCATTGCGCTCGGCCTCGGGCAGCGGCAGGTTGCCGGCGACCGCGACGACGCCGAGAACCGTCAGCTCCTCCGGCGCCGCCAGCGCCAGCAGCAGGGCGATGGCGTCGTCGATGCCGGGATCGGTGTCGATGACGATCGCTCGGGCCATGCCGCGGTCACCTTGCATCGGGCCGCGCCGCAGCGAGCGCGCCGGCGAACCGCACGATCCGCCGGGCGGCCTCCTCGAGGCGCGGCTCGGGGGCGCTGAGCGCGATCCGCAGGTGGCCGACGGCGCTCGGCCCGAAACCGTCGCAGGGCAGCACGGCGACCTGCTCGCGCTCCAACAGGGCTCGGGCGAACTCTTCGGCGGCAAGCCTTGTACCGCGGATGTCCAGCAGCACGAACATGCCGCCCTCGGGCGGCGTCACCCGGCAATTCGGCGCCTCCGCCAGGATCCCCGACACCATCAGCGCGCGGCGGCGGTAAGCTTCGCGCAGCGCCGCCGCCTCCGGCAGGTCGTGCTCCAGCGCCGCCAGGGCGCCGTCTTGAATAAAGGGCGGGGCGCCGAAGAACGCGCACAGCAAGAGGTCGAAGAGGCGCCGCGACAGCGCCGGCGGCCCGATCGCCCAGCCAAGGCGAAACCCCGGCAGCGCATGCGATTTCGACAGGCTGGAGACGGCGACGGTGCGCTCGGCCATGCCGGGCAAGGACCATGGGCTGACATGCGGCCGGGCGAAGGCGAGATCCTCGTAGACCTCGTCGGAGAGCAGCCACAAATCGCGGTCGCGGCAGAGCTCGGCGATCCCCGCGACCTCCTCGGCGGTGAGCACGGCGCCGGTCGGGTTGTGCGGGCTGTTGATCCAGATGACGCGGGTGCGCGGCGTCACCGCGGCGGCGATATCGTCGAGATCGGGGTGAAAGCCGCGCTCGGCGCGCAACCGCACGCTGACCATCCGCGCGCCGCTGGCCCCGACGACCGCCTCGTAGGTGGCGTAGGCCGGCTCCGGGACGATGACCTCGTCGCCCGGCCCGGCGAGGCATTGCAGGACGCAGAACAGCCCGCCTTGCGCGCCCGGCGTGACGACGACGTTGTCCGCGCCGCAGGGCTGGCCGGTGCGCCGGCGGCAGCGCGCCGCGATCGCCTCGCGCAGCCTCGGATCGCCGATGGTCGGGGCGTAGCCGGTGCGGTGGCGGCGCAGCGCGGCGATCGTCGCCTCGACGACCGCCGCCGGCGGCGCCTGGTCGGGATCGCCGACAGTCAGAAAGATCACGTCGCGCCCGGCGTCGCGCAGCCGCGCCGCTTCGGCGTGCACACCCCACACGCCGGCCCCCGGGCCCGACAGGCGCTCGACCCTCGGCGAAAAACGCATCGCCCCCTCCGATTGCCGGGACTGATGACCCTGAGTTAGCAGAGATTCGCGGGAATGGAAGCGTCTCGGGCCGCGGCCGCCGCAGATTTCAGGATGCCGGCCTTCAACGAAAAGTCGGCGCTGCGCACCCGCGCCCGTAATGACATTATGGGCCAGCTTCAGCCCCCATCGGTTGCTGGTCAGAAGATCGGCCCCAAGGGCGACATCGGCCGTCACCGCGTCGATGCCGGAGGCGACCTGAAACGGCGCGACGCCGGTCGGCGACCCCATACCCGCAATATTCGTCCTTATGTAGAACAATTGGTCGCGCGTCGCGCGCCCCAATCCGCAAACGCCGCGCTCGCAAAACCAAAAGGCCCGGCCGCTTCCGGCCGAGCCTTTGATTTGTTTGGT
>CAVQSZ010000004.1:0-133237 GCA_963716115.1 uncultured Alphaproteobacteria bacterium | reverse complement strand
TCTGCGACGGAGCGTTTGGGCTGCGCCGGGTCGAGGCGCGATCCAGCCGGACCCTCCTTAGCCGGGATCGGATGACCGGATATTGCCATTACCATAAAAATGCCGGTTTCGCATGGCATGCTCCCGGCCCGACGATTGTGGAGATGTCGATGGTCGAGGGAGTTTCGTCACCGCCGCCGGGGCGCGCCTCGAAGGCGGGGCAGGCCGAGACGCGCGGCGCCGGGTCGCGGCAGCCAAGAGCTGCTGTCAGGTCGGCGTCTGACATTCAGAGCACGATCCGATTTGATCGAGCGGCCGTTCTGAAGAGGCTCCGTCAATGCCTCTTTCCGCTGTCCCGGCGAAAGCCGGGACCCACCTTTCCCCCGCTCGACCGCTCGCAGGAGAAGCTATGGCGCCTGCGGCCGGCGTGCGTCCCGGCTTTCCCCACGGATCAAGTCCGTGGGCTGAAGGCCCACGGGACCGCGGGAGCCATGCGCTTCAGCCTCATGGGATCATGCTCCAGCTCGGCTTCCGATCAGGTCCGGGATTGCTCCGCGGGCTGGGCCCCGCGTCGCTGTTTCAGAAGATATTCAACCTGTGAGACAAATCTCGCTGCTGACCCGCTGCAGAAGTGGACCCGGCGCCGGAGGCCTAGCCCATCGGTTGCGTCTCGGCAGCCGCCGTTTCGGGCTCGGCCCACCGCCTGCGGCGCTTGGCAACGCCGCGGCAAAGCCCGATCCTCGGCGGCAGGGCCCGGCTTCGGCGGGACGTTTGCCCGGCTTTTTGCAACGGATTGGCGAGGGAGATCACGTGATGGCCGAGGCCGGCGCGGATATCGGGCGGGCGGAACGGGTCGGGCTGGGGGCGATCTTCGCGGCGTTCTTTCGGCTCGGGGTCACCAGCTTCGGCGGCGGCACCGCGGCCTGGCTCTATCGCGAGATCGTGCAGCGAAGGCGCTGGATCGACAATGCCGCGTTCGCCTCGGATTTGGCGCTCGGCCGGGTGCTGCCGGGCTCGGGCGGGGTCAATCTGACGGTCCAGACGGGCCAGCGCCTGCGCGGCGCCGCGGGGGCCGTCGCCGCCGTGCTGGGTCTCCTCTCGGGGCCGCTGGCGATCGTGCTGGCGCTGGCGGCGGCCTGGACGCGGATCGGGCCGGGCCCGGTGCTGCACGCGGTGCTCGACGGGGTCGGGGCGGCCGCGGTCGGCCTGACCTTCGCCGCCGGGCTCAGCCTCGCGCCGCGCGGCCGGGCGGGAGCCGCGCCGCTGGCGGTGACGCTCGCCACCGTGGTTTCGGTCGGGGCGCTGCGCTGGCCGATGATCCCGGTCGTGCTCGGCCTCGCGCCGGTCAGCATCGGCCTGGCGCTGCTGCGCGCGAAGCGGCAGGGCGGCGATGCCTGAGGATTTCCGCCCGCTGCTGGCGCTGGCCTTTGTTTTCGGCCCGCTGTCGCTGTTGTCGATCGGCGGCGGCGCCTCGCTCCTCGCCGAGATCGCGCATCAGTCGGTGGTCGTGCACGGCTGGACGACCGACCGCGAGTTCGCCGACCTGTTCGCGATTTCGCGCGCCGCGCCGGGGCCGGGGACGATGCTGTCGGCGCTGATCGGCTGGAAGGTGGCGGGGGTGGCCGGAGCGGTCGCCGCCTCGGCGGCGCTCTACCTGCCCTCTTCGCTGCTGGTCTACGGCCTCGCCCGCGTCTGGGGCAGGTGGCGCGGCTCGGTCTGGCACGCCGCAGTCGAGCGCGGGCTCGCGCCGATCGCCGCCGGGCTGGTGCTGTCGGGCGGGATTGCGGTGCTGCGCGCCTCCCCCGGCGGCGCCGCGGTATGGGCTGCGGCCGGGATCGCGACCGCGCTGCTGCTGTGGCGGCCGAAGCTGCATCCGCTGGCGCTGTTCGCCGCCGGCGGCGCGCTGTTCGGCCTCGCCGCCGCCGCCGGCTGGTGGTAGGCTGCGGGCCGCGTCCGCAGCCAAAAGCGGACGATCTCAGGGAGGGCATGATGCCCAAATATCTGATTTCGGCGTCCTACAGCGCCGAAGGCCTGCGCGGCCTGCAAAAGGACAAGGCCTCCGGCCGCAGAGCCGCGGTCACCACGGCGGTCGAGGGAATGGGCGGCAAGGTCGAGTGCTTCTACAACGCGCTTGGCGCGGATGATGTGTACATCATCGTCGATTTGCCCGACAACGCCAGCGCCGCGGCGATCGGCGTCGCCGCATCGAGCAGCGGGCTCGTGCGCACCCGGACGACGGCGCTCTTGACCGTCGAGGAGACCGACCGGGCCCTTGAAAAGAGCGTCACCTACCGCCCGCCTGGCGGATAGCGGCCGATCCCGCGCTGCGGTCGAGGCGCTTTTTCTTTCTGCGTCGGACAGCTTGGATATCGAAATCGGAAGGCCGATCTATCCGGCATGGCGATCATCGACACGCTTCGCTTGGCGCGCGCGCTGCGCGACAAGGGAGACATCAAGTTCTTGCAGTGGCAGATCGGCATCAACACCGCGCTCTTGATCGCGATCCTCGTCAAGCTCTTTGTCCATTGAGCGGATGGAGAGCAGACACGAGCCGGACAGCTTCATTCCCGGTCGGGCCGCAAAAGGCGGGTGACGAGACCGTCGGCGGCGGCCCAGTCGTAGGTGCGGAAGCTGTGGCCGCAGCTGACGAACCGGGCGCCGGCGTAGAACATCTCGTATTGGGTGTGGCGCGAGCCGAATTCCGAGCCGATCGCGTCCCAGGCGAGCTTCAAGAACGCCACCCGCTCGCGCGGCGCCGCCACGGGCGAGCGCTGGGTTCGCTCGATGATCGCGGCGAGCTCGGGGTCGGCGAGATCGCGCGCCGAGGAGGGCAGCATGATCAGCGCGCCGCCGGCGAGGCTGCGGATCTTGTCGACGACCCGCGGATAGACCTCCTGGGTCAGGACCTGGGCGGCATACATCATGTGCTTGTCGGGGACCCAGCAGCCGTTTTCCATATGGCCGGCCGCCTCCATCCCCGCGACCATCCCTTCGACCATCGCCGCCTGGGCGGCGAGCCAGCCGAGCTCCTCGCGGACGGGCGCCATCGAGCCGATGCCGATCGTGTCGGCGAGGCGGCGCGCAATTCCGGCGAGCAGCCGGATCTTTACGCTGAGCCGGATCTGCGCCTGGTAGTTCTGAAAGGCATGGCCGGGCGTGTCGTGGAACTGCGCCCGGCACATGTCGGTGTCGCGGTAGACGAAGACGCGCTCCCACGGCACCTTTACGTCCTCGAACCAGACGAGCGCGTCGTTCTCGTCGAAACGCGCCGAGATCGGGTTGTCGAACACCGAGACCGCGGCCGCCTCATAGGATTTGCGCGACAGCAGCTTCAGCCCCGGGGTGGCGATCGGGATGGCGAAGGACAGCGCCAAATCCTCCTCTCCCGGCCGCAGCGGCTGCAGATTGGCGACCAGGATCTCGTTCGCCATGATCGTGCTGGTGCCGAGCATCTTGGCGCCGCGCACGGTGATCCCGCCGGCATCCTCGTCGACGAGGCGGGCGACCAGCTCCTCGTCCTGCGCGCCCCAGGACTTGGCGCGGTCGGCCTGCGGGTTGATGATCACATAGGTCAGGAAGAGGTCGTTGCGGCTGGCGTGGTCGTAATAGTCGAGGAGCGCCTTCGCCCGCGCCTCGCCGTGCCGGCGGAACACGTCGATGCCGATCACCTGGCCCAAAAGGCTCGAGGCGACGTGGTCCGGCGAGCGGCCGACAAAGCCGCCCGACTGCTCGGCCCAGAGGACAAGCGCCCGGCGGCGCTGCACCAGCTCGTCACAGCTCCTCGGCATCTGCCAGCAGCGGTTGATCCGCCGCGCCCCGGGGGCCGGGGCGAAGGTCATCCGCTCGAGGTTTTCGGGACGCGCCTGGAAGTCGTAGAGCGCCGCCGCCGAGGCGACCGCGTTGCGGAACGCCGGGTGGGTGGTCACGTCGGCGACGCGCTCGCCGTCGATGTAGACGGCGCGGCCGTCGCGCAGCGAGCGCAGATGCTCCTCGCCGGTCTTGCAGATCGGGTCGCCGGCGCCCGTGCTCATGGTGGGATGCCTCCGCTGCGACGGTTTGTACCCATCGTCACATAAGAGACAGAGCCGGCAAAGCGCGAACGGCTCAGATCGGCCGCGCCTCTGCCGCCGTCGCTCGCGGCAGGGCGAGCGGGCGCGCGTAGAGGAGGGCGAAGAGCCCGAAGGCGCCGCTCCACGCCGCCCCGGCCAGCGACAGGACCAAGAGGTATTCCGCCCCGGCGAGCGGGGCCAGCAGGCGCAGCAGGGCGGCGAGCGTGACCAAGGCGTAGATCGTGACCGTGCCGGGGCCGGCGGCGAGCGGACGCCCGGTATGGCCGAGCGTGGCGCGGGTCATCACCGCCAGGGTCATCGTGCCGATCGCACCCACGGTCAGCGCGTGCAGCGCCGCCGTCTGCGGCGCGAGACCGGTCAGCCCGTCGATCGCCAGAAGCAGAAAGCCGAGCGCCAGCCAGCCATAGCCGAGGTGCAGCACCAGGAGCAGCGGCTCGCGCCAGGCCGCTTGCCCGCGCCAGCGCGCGAGGCGGACGCCGAGGGCGACGCCGGCGGCGAGCTCGACCCAGGGCGCCGCCGCGGCCTCGGGGGCCACGACCCAAACCGCCAGGGCGAGCGCGGTCAACCCGAGGGCCACGCGGTCGATCGCGCCGAACGACTGTGGCGAGGCGATGTCGGGCCGCTGTTTCGACAGCCAGTTCCGGGTGAAGCTCGGGACGATGCGGCCGCCGACAAGGCTGATCAGCAGCAGCAAGGTGGCGACGCCGATGCGGTTGCCGAGGGCCGCGGTCGCCGCGGCCCCGACCGCTTCGAGATGGACGAGGAGATTGCCGGCGAAGAGCAGCGACAGCGCGCCCAGCATCGGCAGGTTGCGCCAGTTGCGCCCGGCGACGATCTCGCGGCCGACCGCGGCCAGGAAAACCACGGGAAAGGCCAAGTCGACCAGCATCGCGGTTTCGGCCCCGATCCGCGCCGAGACGAATACCGCGACCCGTCCCGCCACCCACAGCAGCGCCAGCGCGGCGAGCGGGCCGCCCTGGAGCGGCATGCGGCCGGTCCAGTTCGGGATCGCGGTCAGCATGAACCCGGCGACGGTCGCGGCGCCAAAGCCGAAGACCATCTCATGGACATGCCAGATCGCGGCCGGCAGCGCCGTCGGGACCGTCGCCTCGCCGGCGTAGAACATCAGCCACAGCGGGATCGCGATCGCCGACCACAGCGCCGACAGCAGAAAGAACGGGCGGAACCCCGCCGACAGGATCGCGGGGCCGGCCTGCGGTCGGTAGCGGGGAATTGCAGCCACGGCATCGCGCTCCCAAGCTCGCCGGCCTTTGTGCGGCTGAGCCGACATTTGGGGCGTCGCCGCGGCATCCGCCATCGGCGAGCCGAAGGGGCCGGGGGCGCCTGCCATGCGGCGGGCGGCGCCGTTCACAGCAGCTTGCGGAAATAGGCCGCCGATTCCGTGTAGCCGAGGGCGGCATAGAACGGCGCGGCGCGGCGGGTGGCGAGCGCTGCGACGCGCGACCCGCGGTCTTTCGCCCAGGCCTCGAACGCCGCCATCAGGCCCGCGCCGATCCCTTGCCGGCGCGCGTCCGCCCGGACCGCGATCTCCTCGACCCACGCGACCCGGCCGTTGGCGTAGAACGCGACATGGTCGAAGCCGAGGCAATATCCCACGACGGCGCCGGCGTGATCGGCGACGCCGAGCCAGGCCGACTGGTCGGCAATAATTTCGCTCAGCGCCGATATCGAATGCTTCGCGCTCCGGTCGGAACGAGGTCGCCAATTCCTCCGCCAGCGCGAAGAGCGGCTCGGCGTCGGCAAATGTGGCGGCTCTGACGCCGCGGGTCACTCCGCCGCCTGCGCCAGCCGCTCCGCGGGCCGGCCGAGAGCCTCGCCGACTTTCGCCGTCGCCGCGGCGATTGCGGCGCTACGGTAGGGGCCGCCGCCCGACGCGTGCAGATGGCGATAGGCCTCGGCCTGGGCGTAGCGGCGCACCCCGGCCGGCAGGGTCGGGAGCCACGCGGCGATCCGTTGCGCCGCCTCGCCATGGGTGCGCTCCCACTCCTCGCGCGCGGCGCCGAAATCGAAATCGCGCACCGGCGCCCGGCCCGGCCGGGTGCGCAGCGCCTGGGTCGCCGCCGCGTCGACCGCGCCGCCGGCGAGCGCCACCCCGTACGCGTCGCGCGCCCGTTCCGGCGAGACGAGCCCGGCGGCGACATCGGCGGCGACCAGGGCAGGGTCGCGCTCGAACGGGTCGCCAAAGCCGCCGCCGCCGCCGCCCCACACCCGGATCACCTCGCCGAGTGCCGCGCGGTAGACGGTGCGCTTGCCGATGTCGTGCGGCGCCTCGCCCCGCCTGATGCCGATGCAGCCGCTGGTCGCGCCGGCGCCGCCGCCCGCCGCACCCCACGAGGTGAAACGATGGCGGTCCTTGCCGCGCATCACGACGACCGCGCTCGGGTGGCGGATTTCGAGCTCGTACTCGACGCCGAAGCCGCCGCGATGCTTGCCGGGTCCCTCGCTGTCCGGGGTCAGGGCGAAACGGTGGACGACGACCGGGGCCTCGGCTTCGAGGATCTCGACGGGGACGTTGCGCAGAAAGGCGACGCTCATCTCGGTGCCCGAGATGCCGTCGAGCCATGCGCTGGCGCCGGAGCCGCCCGAGACCGGGTTGGCGACGACCACCCGGCCGGCCCCGCCCAATTCCGAGGTCGAGACGTAGGTCACGACCAGCGCCCCCGAGCCGCCGACCGGGACCTCGCCGGGGATCGCCCGGCCGAGGGCGCCGAGCACCAGGTCGTGCACCCGCATCGCGGTTGTAAAGCGCATGCCGCAGGCGGCCGGGAAGGCGGCGTTGACGACCGAGGCCTCGGGCAATACCAGATCCATGCAGCGCAGGATGCCGGCGTTGATGTGCAAGGCCTCCGACCGGGTGACGACGAAATTTACCAGCGCCATCGCCAGGAACGGGTGGCGCGGCGCTGAGCCGGTCGGCAGGTTCAGCGCGGCGCGCACCTGCGGGTCGGAGCCGGTATAGTCGAGCAGAACCGTGCCGTCGCCGCGCGAGGTCAGCTCGACCACGAGCCGCACCGGCAGGTCGCTGACGTAATCGTCCTCGAAATATTCGGTAAAGCGGTATTTGCCGGGCGGGATCTGCGCCAGCACGCCGCGGGTCAGCCGCTCGGTGCGGTCGAGCGTGCCCGCCATCGCGCGGGCGACCTCGGCCCGGCCGTAGCGCTCGGCGAGCCGCGCGAGACGCGCCTCGGCCTTGGTCAGCGCCGCCACACAGGCGGTGATGTCGCCCCAGTTCAACGACGGGATGCGGCAATTGTCGGCAAAGATGTTCCACACATCGTGGTTCAGCTCGCCGCGGCGGAAGAGCTTGACCGGGCGCAGCCGCAGCCCTTCCTGAAACACCTCCGAATTCTGCATGTCGATGCTGCCCGGCGCATAGCCGCCGACATCGGTGCAGTGGATAAAGGACCACGCGAAGCAGAGGAGCCCGCCTTCGACAAAGACCGGCCGGAACAGGTAGATGTCGTTCAGATGCATCACCATCCCCCGCGTCGCAAACGGGTCGTTGGTGATCAGCACGTCGCCCGGCTCCCACGTCACCGCCTTGGTCGCGGTGTGCATCTCGACCCCCATCAGCGGAGTTGCCCCGCTGCCGTAGGGGTAGGCGAACATCTCGCCCTCCGGGGTGACCAGCGCCACCCCGAAATCCTGCGTCTCCTTGACAAAGGTCGTGTGCGACGAGCGCAGCACGATCCATGCCATCTCGTCGACCACCGCCTTGAAGAGATTGGCGAAAACCTCGACCTCGACGGCGTCCGGCCGGGCGGCGCTATGTTCGGTCATGACTTGGCTCCATTCGGCAAAAGCTCGGCAACGTTCTGCACCGGCGTCTATTACACGCCATCCCGGCGAAGGCCGGGATCCACCTCTCCACCACCTCGCACGCTGATGGATGGGTCCCGGCCTTCGCCGGGAAGACGAACCCGACAAAAGGCGTTCCCGAGGGTTTTCATCAGCTGCGGCCCCGTTCGAGCACGAGGGCGCCCGAGGCGACGGGGTGCGCCTGCCAGCCCTCGGGGATCAGGGTGGTGGTGTCCATCTGGTCGACGATCGCCGGTCCGGCGATGCGTTGGTCGGCGGCGAGGCCGGCGCGCTCGTGCACCGCGGCGGCGAATTCGCGGCCGAAGAGCCGGAGGGTGCGGGACGTCGCGGCGGCGGCGCCGCCGCCGGCCGGGGCGGCGGGCAGGATGCGCGGCTTCGGCGTCGCGCCGGTGATGTGGGCGCGCAACTCCTTGAGCCAGATTTCGGCCGTCTCGTCGGCATGGCCGTAGGTTGCGCGGTGGGCGGCGTGGAAGGCGGCGCGCAGCCGGGGAAAATCGCCCTCGGCGAGCCACTGCGCCGCGAGCGGCACGGTCACGTCGTAGCCCTGGCCGTCATAGCGCATGTCGGCGGCGATCTCGACCCGCGCCTCGGTCACCGCGAGCGCTGCGGTCTGCTCGGCGAGCCAGCCGCGCGCCGCCGCCTGCAGCCGGTCGCCGGCGGCGGCGAGGGCAGGAGCGGGGAGCGCGCCGAGGCGCTCGTAGACCGGCTCGACGAGGTCGCCTTCGAGGTCGGCGCGGGCGGCGCCGAGAGCGCTGAGCGCGCCCGGAAAGGGCGGGATCAGCACCGTGTCGATCGCCAGCTCCTCGGCGAGCAGCGCCCCGAGCAGCGGCCCGGCGCCGCCGAACGCGACCATCCGAAATCGCGGCGCGTCGACGCCGCGGCGGGCCAGCACGCTGGTGGCCTCGGCCGCCATCAAGGCGATCGCGACGCGGATCGCGCCGTCGGCGACCTCCTCGACGCTGCGGCCGAGGGCGTCGCCGATCGCGCCCAGCGCATGCCGCGCCGGCTCCATCTGCAAGGCGAGCTTGCCGCCGAGAAGCTGCCCCGGCGCCAAGAGGCCGGCGATAAGAAACGCGTCGGTCAAGGCCGGGGTCAGGGAGCCGCCGCCGTAGCAGGCCGGCCCCGGATCGGCGCCGACGCTCCTCGGCCCGACCTTCAACGAGCCCGCCGGGTCGAGCCAGATGATCGAGCCGCCGCCGGCGCCGATGCTGGAGACCGCGATCGTCGGCAGCAGCAGCGGAAACTCGGCGATGTGCTCCTCGGCGCTCAAGACCGGGCGGCCGTCGCGCACGACGCCGATATCGGCGCTGGTGCCGCCGACATCGAGGGTCATCAGATCGGCCGCCTGCCAGCCGGCGTCCTCGGCGGCGACGGCGGCGCCCGCGACCCCGGCGGCCGGCCCCGACAGCAAGCGCCACGACCGGGCGCTGCCGCATCGTGCGCGCCAATTCGGCGCCGCCGTTCGAGCGCGCAACCCGCGCCGGCGTCACAATCGCGCGCTCGGCCAGCCCCTTTTCCAGGCGGTCGACATAGCCCTCGACGATCGGGCGGATCGCGGCGTTGATCGCGGTCAGCACGGCGCGCTCGTATTCGCGCGCCTGTGGCCACACCTCGCTCGACAATTCGAGCCGCAGCGGGATGGCGCGCTTCTCGACGACCGCGCGCGCCGCCCGCTCGTGCGCGGGATTGCGGTAGCTGTGCAGGAGGGCGACGACCGCGATCTCGACACCGAGCCCGGCGAGCTCGCGCGCCGCCTTCTCCATGCCGTCCGCGTCGAAGGGCGCGAGCTCGCCGCCGTCGGCGCCAAGCCGGCCGCCGACCTCGCGCACCAGCGCGCGCGGCGCCAATGGCTGCGGCCGGCGCGAATCGAACCGCATCGGGTGCGGGATCGCCAGCCGCTGCAATTCGAAGAGGTCGCGAAACCCGGACGAGACGATCAGGCCGATGCGGGCGCCGCGGCGCTCGATCAGCGCGTTGGTCGCGACCGTGCTGCTGTGGGTGTGGACGAGATCGGCCAGCGCCTCGCCGGTGAGACCCAGGGTCGCCGCGACCTCGTCGATGCCGCTGAGGATGCTGGCGCCCGGCTGTGAGGGCGTGCTCGGCGCCTTGAAGCAGCGCACTTCGCCCGCGCCGCTGTAGTAGACGAGGTCAGTAAAGGTGCCGCCGACATCGGTGCCGAGAAAGCCCGCCGCCTTGGCCACGTCAGCTCGCCAGCGGGTGCGGCTGCGGGTTCGAGCCGTCGGTGAAGCGCGACAGGCGGAACGGCGGCCGGGTCGACCAGGGTCGGGTCGCCGGCCACCATGTCGGCGACCAGCCTGCCGGCGCCGGGGCCGATGCCGAAGCCGTGCCCGGAAAAGCCGGTGGCGATGAAGAAGCCCGGCACGCTCTCGACCGGCGAGATGACCGGGATCGCATCGGGCATCACGTCGATCATGCCGCCCCAGCTCTCGGCCACCCGCATGTCGCGGAAGACCGTCGGGAAGGCCTCTTTGACGGCCTTCTGCGCGCGGTCGATGACGAACGGGTCGGGGTCGGGGTCGAGCGTGCGCACCGCCTCGAACGGCGAGGCGGTCGTCGAGCGCCCAGCGCCGCGGCATGCGCCACTCCTCGGCCCAGCGGCGGCCGACCCGGAAGCGCAATTTCTTCCAGTGCAGCCGCGCCGCCGGCAGATAGTCGAAGAGCAGCCGGAAATTGTCGGGGACGAGGTCGATCGTGCGCACCCCGAGCGTCGCCACCGTGTAGCCGCCGTCCATCCGCTTGCGAAAGCCGAAGAGGCCGCCCGAGGCCGAGATCTCCGGCCCGCCCTCGATCGGGTCGGTGCGCATGACCGAGGCCAGCACCTTCAGCTGCGGCAATTTGATGCCGAGATTGCCGCAGAAGAGCCGCGACCAGGCGCCGCCCGCGAGCACCACCGAATTGCAGGCGATGCGGCCCTTTTCGGTGACGACGCCGGCGACCCGGCCGGCCGCGGTCTCGATGCCGCGCACCGCGCATTGGCTGCATGACCGCCGCGCCGTGCCGCCGCGCCGCCTCGGCGATCGCGGGTGCTGCCCGCTGCGGCTCGGCCTTGCCGTCGCTCGCGGTGTAGAGCGCGCCGGCCCAGTTGCCGGTCAGGCCCGGCATCAGCCCGCCCGCCTCGGCGGCGGTGATGACGCGGGTGTCGAGCTGGTACTGGCGGGCGTGGTCGAGCCAGGATTCGAGCTGGGCCAGCTCGGCCGGGGTCTCGGCCAGATACATGATGCCCGGCTGGCGAAAGCCGGTCTCGGCCTCGACCAGCTCGTTCATCCCCTGCCACAGCCGCAGGCTCTCGATGATCAGCGGGATCTCGCGCGGGTCGCGCCCCATCTTGCGGCACCAGCCCCAATTGCGGCTCGACTGCTCGCCGGCGATGTGCCCCTTCTCGCACAGCACGACCGAGACGCCCTTTTGCGCGAGAAAAAGCGCGGCGCTGGCGCCGACGATGCCGCCGCCGACGATCACCACATCGGCGCGCGCCGGCAACGCCTCATCGGAGCGGACCGGATCGACCCGCGGCGCCATGGACTACTCCTGGGTCGGCCCCTCACCCCCTCCCTCTCCCCGCACGCGGGGAGAGGGAGGGACCCGCGCAACGGGAGGGTGAGGGGCGGCGGCGAGGTCGGGCTTCATCGTTTAATCGATCGCCGCGTGCGCCAAATTCGCGACCCGGTCGAGCCGGGCCGAGTGGAACGGGTCGGGCGCCACGAAATTGGTCAGGTAGCTGAACGACACGCCGCTGGTCGGGTCGGCCCAGGAATAGGAGGTGCCGGCCCCGCCATGGCCGAAGGTCTGCGGCGCCGCGATCGCGCCGAGCCCGCGGATGCGGTCGCTGTCGCCGCGCACATGCGGCCCGAAGCCGCGATGCATCGGGATGCCGGCCATCTGGTCGTCGCCGCGCTCGCCGGTGTGGTTCCTGGTGACGTAGGAGATGAGCCGCGGCGAGAACATCCGCACGCCGTTCAGCCGGCCTTGGCCGAGCAGCATCTGGTAGAAGGCCGCCATGCCGCGCGCCGTCGCATAGCCGCCGCCGCTCGGCATCCCGGCCGCCCGGAACTCGGCCGAGTTGTCGCGCGGCTCGGGCGCGTAGGTGTCGGCGCAGCGCTCCTGCTCGCCGGCCGGCACGCCGACGAAGATGTCGTTCGCCAGGCCCAGCGGCGCCAACACCTTGTCGCGGATCACCTCGCGGTAATCGCGGCCGGTCACCGCCTCGATCACCATCGCCTGGGTCAGATGCGCCGCGCGCGGGTGGTATTGCAGCCGCGTCCCCGGCGTCCAGTCGAGCGAGAAATCGCAGACCTCGGCGCGCATCCTGGCATGGTCGGTCCAGGTCGCCCGGGTCACGTCGCCCGAGGGAAAGCCGCCCTGATGCGTCATCACCTGATGCAAGGTGATCTCGCTTTTGCCGCGCGCCGCGAACTCCGGCAGGTGGTCGGCGATCTTGTCCATGAACGAGAGCCGGCCTTCCTCGATCAAGGCCCACACCGCCGAGCTGGTCAGCACCTTGGTCTGGCTGAACAGCAGGAACAGCGTGTCGCCGGTCGCCGGCACCGTGCGCCCCTCGGTCCTGGCGTCGCCCCAGCTGCGGTAGAGCGCCAATTTCCCGTGCCGCGCCGAGCGCGATCTGCGCCCCCGGATAGCGCCCCTCCTCGATGTGCTGCCGGATCAGCCGGTCGAGGTGCTGCAAGGGTGCGGCGGCAAAGCCGAGGCTCGCCGGATCGCCGGCGGGGAGCGGGTAGGTCTCGGGCATGGCTGTCTCCTTTCAGAATCCGGAGATTCGATGCTACATCACGCCCGACGATACACCGGAGGACAGGATGCGCGAAGCCGTCATCGTCTCGACCGCCCGCACCCCGATCGGCAAGGCCTATCGCGGCGCCTTCAACGACACCCAGGGGCAGGAGCTCGCCGGGCACGTCGTCGCCGAGGCGGTGCGGCGCGCCGGCCTCGACCCGGCCGAGATCGAGGACGTGGTGCTGGGCGCGGCCTTGCAGCAGGGCTCGACCGGCTTCAACATCGCGCGCCAGGCGGCGATCCGCGCCGGGCTGCCGGTCTCGGTGCCGGGGATGACCGTCGACCGGCAATGCGCTTCGGGGCTGATGGCGATCGCGACCGCGGCAAAGGAGATCGTGCACGACGGCATGAATATCGCGGTCGGCGGCGGCGTCGAGTCGATCTCGCTGGTGCAGAACGACCACCGCAACCAATACCGGGCGCAGGACCCGTGGCTCGTCGAGCACGAGCCCGGCCTCTACATGGCGATGATCGAGACCGCCGAGATCGTCGCCGAGCGCTATCAGGTGACCCGCGAGGCGCAGGACCGCTACGCCCTGCAGTCGCAGCAGCGCACCGCGGCGGCGCAGGCCGAGGGCCGCCTCGACCGGGAGATCGCGCCGCTCTCTTCGCTGATGCGGGTCGAGAGCCGCGAGACCGGCGAGGCCTCGTCGGTCGCGGTCACCCTCGACAAGGACGAGGGCAACCGCCCGTCGACGACATTGGCGGGCCTCGCCGGGCTGAAGCCCGTCTTCCGCGACGGGCAGAGCGTCAAGGAGGGCCGGTTCATCACCGCCGGCAACGCCTCGCAGCTGTCGGACGGGGCCTCGGCCTCGGTCTTGATGGAGGCGGGCGAGGCGGCGCGCCGCGGGCTCCAGCCGCTGGGCGCCTATCGCGGCATCGCGGTCGCCGGCTGCGCCCCGGACGAGATGGGGATCGGGCCGGTCTTCGCCGTGCCCAAGCTCTTGCAGCAGCACGGGTTGAAGGTCGGCGACATCGATCTGTGGGAGTTGAACGAGGCGTTTGCGGTGCAGGCGCTCTACTGCCGCGACCGGCTCGGCATCGACCCCGAGCGCTACAATGTCGACGGCGGCGCCATCTCGATCGGCCACCCCTACGGCATGTCGGGGGCGCGCATGGTCGGCCACGCGCTGATCGAGGGCAAGCGCCGCGGCGCGCGGCTTGTCGTCGTCACGATGTGCGTCGGCGGCGGCATGGGTGCTGCCGGGCTCTTCGAAGTGCTGTAGCCGGCAGCCCGGCGACCGGCGGGGAAGCCGGGTCTGGAATGAATATGAATCCATATCGGCCAAGCATCGCCGCAGATTAACTACTACATATTGAGCAAGAGACCGCATTTTTGTCGGTTGGAATTTGTTTCTTGGCCGATTTTCCGCGGCCGGGTATCCTGTCGTCTCACGCGAGCAAAGGTCGAGGCAGATGCGGCGCATGCGGTCGGCGACGATCGCCCTGCTCGTTGGGCAGGCGATTGCGGGAGCGGCGGTCGCCGGCCAGGATGCGGCGCTCGACCGGGTCGCCTCGGCCGTCGACGGCGCCGAATCGAGCCACGGCGCAGACCCGACGATGTGGGGCCCGGACCCGTCCGGACCGCAGGGGCCGATGCAGGTCAGCGAGGCGGCGGCAAGCGACGTCGGCGGCGGCGACCGCTTCGATCCCGCGCAGAACCGGGCGCTCGGGCGCGCCTACCTCGCCCATCTCTATCGGCGCTACGGCAACTGGCCGGACGCGATCGCCGCCTACAACTGGGGCTTGGGCAACGTCGACGCCTGGGTCGGGGCGGGCCGGCCTCCCGATAAGCTGCTGGCCGGCGTTGCGACCTATCTGGGGCGCGTGCTCTACGACAGCGGGTTGTGCGACGCGCCGCAGACGAGCGCGGCGCGGCGCAAATCCGCCGACCCGCGGCGGTCGCCGGCGGCGCCGCAGCCGCTGCTGGGCGCGGCCTGCGCCGATCTCGCCACCGACAGCCGGCCGTCGCCCGGGTCAGGGTCGAGCCGGTTTCGCCACAAGCTCGACACGGCGATGCAGCTGGTCCGCTACGGACCGGCGGCGCAGAGGGGGCAATAAATCGCCGCCGGAACGGCTACCGCGCCATCATCGTCCAGCCGTCGACGAGCAGGACCCCCAGGCGCAGCGCGATGTTCCACAGGAGCAGCGCCAACGCGACATGCGACAGCAGCGCGGTGCTGAACGGCAACGGCGGATCGAGCAATCTTAGGGCCTGCTGCATCCTGATTCTTCCCCCGACGCGAAGCGCGGACCGCAGCGGCCGCCGCAAAAATCGCGCCAAGAGCGCAACCAACGGGAAACACATGCGGTTTTAAGCATGTCTCGCGGCAATCTGTAAAGTTTTCCGACGCTCTTTGCCGGAATCGCCAAAAAACCGTCGGATATCTTAACAACTCCTGCAATGACGCGGCGGCGCGGCCCGAGCGGCTTTTCGGCCTGTTCGCCCGGCCTGATCCCTTCTAGACTTCGATGACGCAGCGGCGACGAACCATCGGATGGAGGACGCAATGCCAGACGCAGCCCCGGGTGGAACCGACATCTTCGAGATCCTGCACACGATGCGGGCGATGCGGCGGCTGAAGCCGGACCCGGTGCCGGACGACCTGGTCCGCAAGATCCTGTTGGCCGGCCAGGCTGCGGCCAGCGGCGGCAACACCCAGCGCTGGCGCTTTCTGGTGCTGAAGGACCAGAAGATCAAAAAGGCGGTGCAGGCCTACTACAAGAAGGCCTTCGACGAGGTGGTCGGGCCGCGCTATGCGTCGAGCGCGCCGCCGCCGGGCTCGGACGCCGGCAAGTACAAGCGCCAGCACGCCGCGGTCGAATATCTGACCGACCATTACCACGAGGCCCCGGTGTGGATCGTCGCCTGCCTCGAGGACGGCGCCAATGCCGGCCGCTCGGCCGGCTCGTCGATCTACCCGGCGGTGCAGAACATGCTGCTGGCGGCGAGGGCGCTCGGGCTCGGCTCGACCCTGACGACCCGGCACATCGCCTACGAGAAGGAGGTCGACGCCGCGATGGGCATCCCGGCCGGCTTCCATTCCTACGCGATCCTGCCGATCGGCTATCCGATGGGCCGCTTCGGGCCGGTCGGCCGCGGCCCGCTCTCCGAGGTCGTCTACCTCGACGGCTGGGGCAAGCCCTATCCGGGCATCTGACAGGAGGGAGCCGATCATGCCGAGAATCACCCCCGTCAGCGGCAAGGCCGATGTCGCCGCCGAGCACCACGCCGTCGTCGACGACGTGGTCAAGGTCTTCGGCGGCGTGCGCGGCCCGTTCGGCATCATGCTGCACAGCCCGCAGCTGGCCGGGCGCGTGCTGCCGCTGGTCACGTTCTTCCGCGAGGGCAGCGTGGTCGACGCGCGGCTGCGCTCGCACGCGATCCTCGCCGCGGTGCGCGAGCGCGAGGCCGCCTATGTCTGGGCCGCCCAGGTCGGCGCCGCCCGCCGCGCCGGCGTCGCGGAAGCGACGATCGACCTGCTGCGCGCCAAGGGCGACGCCGCGGGGCTGCCCGAGGACGAGCGCGACATCGTGACCTACACGCGCCAGCTGCTGCGCGCCAACCGGGTCGACCAGGCGCTGTTCGACCGGCTGAAGGACCGGCACGGCGCGCAATGGCTGGTCGAGCTGACCGCGGCGGCGAATTATTTCGCGTTCCTCTCCGGGATGGTCAACGCCTTCGAGGTGCCGGCGCCCGCCGACGGCGACAAGCTGCCGGGCTGAGCCGGCCCAGGACGCCCGCCGCGCCTCGATCATGCCGGCGCGCGGGCTGATCCTCGCCGCCCCGGCCTCGGGCAGCGGCAAGACTCTGGTCGCCGCCGGGCTGCTGCGGCAGCTGCGCCGGCGCGGGGCGCGCGTCGCCGCGGCCAAGGCCGGCCCCGATTTCATCGACCCGACCTTTCTCGCGGCGGCGAGCGGCGCGCCCTGCGTCAACCTGGACGCCTGGGCGATGCGGCGCTCGACGCTGGCGGCCCACGTCGCCGCGCTCGGGGAGGCGGCCGAGATCGTGCTGTGCGAAGGGGTCATGGGCCTCTTCGACGGCACCGGGGCCGACGGCGAAGAGGGCTCGACCGCGGCGCTCGCCCAAGCGACCGGCTGGCCGGTGGCGCTGGTTGTCGATGCGCGCGGACAGGGGGCTTCGGTCGCCGCCTTGCTGCGCGGCTTTGCCGGCCATCGCCCGGAGCTGCCGCTCGCCGGGGTCATCTTCAACCGGGTATCGGGCGAGCGCCATCGCGCGCTGCTCGCCGGCGCGGTCGCGCGGCATCTGCCCGGCCTCGCCGTCCTCGGCGCGCTCCCCGCGGACCCGGCGCTGACATTGCCGTCGCGCCATCTCGGATTGGTGCCGGCCGGCGAAATGGCCGATGCGGAGGCGGTGATCGACCGCGCCGCCGCGCAAGTCGGCGAGGCCATCGACATCGATCGGCTCCTCGCCCTGGCGCACCCCTCGGTCATGGCGGAGGCGCCGGCGCCCGGCGGCATCCCGCCGCTCGGCCGGCGCATCGCCGTGGCCCGCGACGATGCTTTTTGCTTCGTCTATCCGGCGCTCCTCGACGGGTGGCGGCGGGCCGGCGCCGAGCTTTCCTGCTTTTCGCCGCTCGCCGACGAGCCGCCCGAACCCGGCGCCGATGCGGTCTACCTGCCGGGCGGCTACCCCGAGCTGTGGGCCGGCCGGCTCGCCGCCGCCGACAGGTTTCTTACCGGCCTGCGCCGGGCGGCGGCGGCCGCGAAGCCCGTCTACGGCGAATGCGGCGGCTACATGGTCCTGGGCGAGGCGCTGATCGACGCCGAGGGGCGCCGCCATCCGATGGCGGGGCTGCTGCCGCTGGTGACGAGCTTTGCCGAGCGGCGGCTGACGCTCGGCTATCGCGCTGTAACACTATTGGCGAGCGGGCCGCTCGGCGCCGCCGGCGCGACCTTCCGCGGCCACGAATTTCATTACGCGACCGTGGTCCGGGAAGGCGCCGGCGATCGGCTGTGGTCGGCGCGGGATGCGGCAGGGATCGATCTGGGCTCCTGCGGGCTGCGGCGCGGCTCGGTCTTCGGCTCCTTCGCCCACCTGATCGACAGCTCGGAACCCGAGCCTCAGCCGCCGAACGACAATATCGGCGCTCCTTCGGAGCCGTAATCGATGATCGCCCTGTCGCGGGTCAACAGGGAGAGGTTCTCGAAACGGGCCTGTGCGATCAGCATTCGATCGAACGGGCTCGCGATGCCTCTGGGGAAGCGCGAGCAATGCCTTGCAGTGCTCCGGTCGAACGGGCAGCAGAATGAATCCTCGGGGCACCTCCAGGAGACGCGGGTCCGAGCCGACGCGGCCGAGGGTCATCAAAATGGCGATTTCCCAGAGCGTCACAACGCTCACCCAGCACGAAGGCGCCTCGTCGAGCGTTCGCCGCTCGCCGCCGGTCAGCCGCTGCGGCGCGGTTCGCGCCCAGAGGACGATATGCGTGTCGACGAGGATGGAAGTCGTCAACCCGCAGGCTCGAAGTCGCGGATGATGTCTTCGGGAAGGGAAAGATCCTCGGCCAGGAATATCCCCTGGAGCTCGCCGTATTTTATCGGGCGCTTTTCCGGGAGAGGCCCGAGACAGGCGACCGGCCGCCCGTTGCGGGTCACCACGATGCTCTCGCCGGCCTCCGCGCGCGCGACGAGGGCGGCAAATCTGGCCTTTGCCTGCGCCACAGAGACGGCTTCATTCATCGTCGACCTCGACAAATATGACCATAGATGGTCGATATAGCGGCCTCGATCTCGTCTGCAAGCCGGCGAACGATCGGTTTTGACCGTCGCCGCGTCGCGGCCGATATTGCGGCAAATCACCGAGCTCGGGGAGCAGCTTCATGCCGCAAATTCCGCAAATCGATCAGGTGCTGAAATCTGCCGTCGAGCGCGGCGATGTGCCGGGGGTGGTGGCGATGGCGGCGACGCCGCGACGGGCCGGTCTATCAGGGCGCGTTCGGCCGGCGCGCGCTGCCCGACGGCGCCCCGATGACCGCGGACAGCGTGTTCTGGATCGCCTCGATGACCAAGGCGGTCACCTCGACGGCGGCGATGCAGCTCGTCGAGGAGGGAAAGCTCGCGCTCGACCGGCCGATCGCCGCGGTGCTGCCGGAGCTCGCCGCGCCGCAGGTGCTCGAAGGCTTCGACGGCGCCGGCGAGCCGCGGCTGCGGGCGGCGCGGCGGCCGATCACCTTGCGCCATCTGCTGACCCACACCGCGGGGTTCGGCTACGCCATCTGGAACCCCGACCTCGGCCGCTATATCGAGAAGACCGGCACGCCCGACATCATCACCTGCCGGAACGCGGCTCTGGCGCTGCCGCTGATCTTCGATCCCGGCGACCAATGGGATTACGGCATCAACATCGACTGGGTCGGGAAGGCGGTCGAGCGGGCGAGCGGGCAGAAGCTCGGCCGGTATTTCGCCGAGCGCATCTTTGCCCCGATCGGGATGACGGACACCGGGTTCGCGCTGACCGCCGATCGCCGCGCCCGGCTCGCCGGCATGCATGCGCGCGGCGAGGACGGCGCGCTCGCCGCAATCCCGTTCGAGCTGCCGCAGGAGCCGGAATTCGAGATGGGCGGCGGCGCGCTCTACGGCACGGCGGCCGATTACCTGGCCTTTGCGCGGGTGTTCCTGAACGACGGCCGGCCGGTGCTGCGCCCCGAGACCGTGCGGCTGATGAGCGAGAACGCGATCGGCGATCTGGAGGTGCGGCTCTTACGCACGGCGATGCCGGAATATTCGAACGACGCCGAGTTCTTCCCCGGCATGGTCAAGAAATGGGGCCTCGGCTTTATGATCTCGACCGCGCCCGCGCCCGGCGGGCGCAGCGCCGGCAGCCTCGCCTGGGCCGGGCTCGGCAACACCTATTTCTGGATCGACCAGGCCAAGGGCGTCGCCGGCGTCATCCTGATGCAGCTGATCCCGTTCGCCGACCCCAAGGCGCTGGCGGTCTTCGACGGCTTCGAAAAGGCGGTCTACGCGCCGCCGGCATAAGGTTTCTAGACGCGCATGTGCCATCGATCTCTACTCAAGGCTTAATAGCGGCGATACCTATAGGGCAGGTGACGCCGTAGCCCAGGCGACCGCGCAGAGCGAGCGGATCAGGCCAGGACGGCGGCGAAGCGTTGCCAGGCGGTCTCGCAGGCGTCCATGATGTCGGCCAGGCTGGGAAACACCGAGTTGGCGAGCCAATGGCTGCGCAGATAGTGCCAAACGCGCTCCACCGGGTTGAGCTCCGGGCTGTAAGGCGGCAGCTTCAACAAGGTGATGTTACCGGGCACCACCAACCCCTGGCTCTTGTGCCAGCCGGCGCCGTCAAGGATCAGCACGGCATGGGCGCCGGCGCCGACTTGGCTGCCGATCTCGCGCAGATGAAGGTTCATCGCCAGGGTGTTGCAGATCGGCATGATCAGCGCCGCCGCTTTGCCCTCGGTCGGGCAGACCGCGCCAAACAGATAGGCCGAGGCAAAACCGAGATCCTTGGGCGCCGCCGGCCGACTGCCGGTTGGCCCCCACACCCGGGTCAGGCTGTTCTTCTGGCCGATCCGGGCCTCGTCCTGAAACCACACCTCTAACTCGCGTGCCGGGCGCTTGCCCCGTCCGGACTCGCTCTAATTGCAATCCAACCGTTGCGAAAACGCCGCCTGCGCCGTCGCGTCGGCCCCCGGGTGGCGCGGACGCGGCGCCAGCCAGCTCAACTTCATCCGATGCAGCAGCCGATAGGTGCTCGACAGGCTGCAATCAATCTCAAACTCTTCTTTCAAGATGCGTTGCGCGTCGACCCCACGAAACGCCACCACCCCGTCCCGCTCCAGCTCGGCGCCGGCGACGATCCGTTCCTTGAACCGCGCGCTCGTCGCCGC
Organism: uncultured Alphaproteobacteria bacterium; assembly: GCA_963716115.1. Taxonomy (GTDB): domain Bacteria; phylum Pseudomonadota; class Alphaproteobacteria; order ATCC43930; family CGMCC-115725; genus AP-15. Next base: position 112,668 of record CAVQSZ010000004.1, on the reverse strand, counting down.
GTCGACCCGCGGCTGCCGACCCGGCCGCGGCCGGTCATGCAATCCCGCAATGCCGTCCTCTTCATAGCGGTTATGCCACTCGTAAGCCGCCGACCGGCTCAGCCCCGCCAGCCGTGCCGCTTCCTCATGCTCCATCCCCTCGCGCAGGTTCGCGATCAGCAGAACCCGCTGGCACACCCGCCCGCTCTGGCTTCGTGCCAAACGCCGCAGCTCGACCGCCCCCGGCTCGCTGCGAAAAAAGTATGCCGGCATCGCACGTCCCCCAAACATGGTATAGTTCACTGATCACTCTACCACATCTGGAAACCTCCGGAAGCCCGTCCGAGGACCGAGACATCCAGAAGATGGCGCAACGCCTCGTGAGCTTTCTTGAGGATTTCTTCACGTCGATCTTCCGGGATCTTGTCCATACCTCGCTGGACGAAATTGCCGAACATCGATACGAAACTCATCACTTTCGATCGCGCGGATACATAAAGCTCGGCTGCTTCTGCCACCTTCCTAAACTCGCCTGAGCTGAGTAGGGCACAAGCGTTCGTTCGACGGCTCGAATAGAATTCCGGATCATCCGAAAGCTCAAACATTGCAGTTTTCTCCCGGCTCCGGCCATTGTCTGGCTACGATATTTCATCGCTGCGTCATGGGGCTTCCGAGCGCAAGCGATAACGTTTTCTTATTAATTTTTCACTAAGTCATGCAGCGTTCCGACGATCGATAGCGGCTCGGAGGGCCGCTGCAAACCGAGTGTCGCACCCGGATCCTCTGGCGGCTCTCACTTCTCCGGCTCGATCAGCCCGGCGACGAACCAGCGCTGCATCGCCAACACGACCGCGACCGGCGGCAGCACCGCCAGCAGCGCCGTCGCCATCACCAGGTGCCACGCGGTCTGCGCGTCGCCGTTGCCGATCATCTGGCGGATGCCGACGACGATCGTCGTCATCGCCGGGCTGTCGGTGACGAGCAGCGGCCACAGATACTGGTTCCAGCCGTAGATGAAGAGAATGACGAAGAGGGCGGCGATGTTGGTGCGCGACAACGGGACGACGACGTGGACCAGGAACCGCCAGGGGCCGGCGCCGTCGAGCTTGGCCGCCTCGAGGAGCTCGTCCGGGATGGTCAGAAAGAACTGGCGGAACAACAAGGTCGCGGTCGCCGAGGCGATCAGCGGCAGGGCCAGCCCGGCATAGGTGTCAATGAGGCCGAGGTCGGCGGCGATCTTGTAGGTCGGCACGATCCTGACCTCGACCGGCAGCATCAAGGTGACAAAGATCGCCCAGAAGCACGCGCGCCGCAGCGGAAAGCGGAAGAACACGACCGCATAGGCCGAGGGCAGCGAGATCGCGATCTTGCCGATCGGCGATGGCGAGCGCCATGACGAGGCTGTTCGCCATCATCCGCCCGACCCCCTGGCCGCTGGTGCCGAGCGTCCCCGTCGTCAGCGCCTCCCGGTAGTTGGCGAGGAGGTGCGGCCCCGGCACCAGGGTCATCGGCGCGTCGAGGATGTCGGGCAGGGTCAGGCTCGACGCGGCAAAGGCGACATAGATCGGGAACAGCACCAATGCGAGACCCGCCAGCAGCACCGCATGCGGGATCCAGGCGCCGCGGCCGGAGCCCGCCATCCCGGCCCTCATCCGTAATGCACCCGCCGCTCGACAAAGCGGAACTGGACCGCGGTCAGCGCGATCACGATCGCCATCAGGATCACCGATTGCGCCGCCGAGCCGCCGAGGTCGAGGCCGACGACGCCGTCGTACCAGACCCGGTAGACGAGGATCTGCGTCGCCCGGTCCGGCCCGCCCTGGGTCACGTTCTGGATGATCCCGAAGGTGTCGAAAAAGGCGTAGACGAGGTTGACGACGAGCAGAAAGAAGCTCGTCGGCGCCAGCAGCGGGAAGGTGATCCGCCAGAACCGGCGGCTGCGGCCGGCGCCGTCGAGGGCGGCGGCTTCGAGGAGCGATTTGGGGATCGCCTGCAATCCGGCGAGAAAGAACAGGAAATTATAGCCGATCTGCTTCCAGGCGGCGGCGAGGATCACCAGCAGCAAGGCCTGGCGGCCGTTCAGCAGGTAATTCCAGTCGACGCCGATGCGCCGCAACGCGAGCCGACGATGCCGAAGCCCGGGTTGAACAAAAACAGCCACAAGACGCCGGCGATCGCCGGGGCGATCGCATAGGGAGCAGCAGGACCGTCCTGTAGAAGGCGGCACCGCGCACCACCCGGTCGGCCATCGCCGCGAACAAGCAGCCCCGAGCCCAAGGCCAGCGCCGCCACCGCGAGGCTGAAGACAAAGCTGATTTCGACCGAGGCGAGATAGGACGGGTCGGCGAAGATCGCGGCGAAATTATCCAGCCCGACAAAACGCGTCGACAAGCCGAAGGCGTCCTCGCGCCGCACCGATTGCAGCAACGCCTGCGCCGCCGGCCAGAAGAAGAAGACGATCGACACCGCCAGCTGCGGCACGAGCAGCAGCGCCGGAAACAGCCGGCCGGGAAAGACGACGCGGCGCTCCAGCTTCAGTCCTCGCCGCCGCTGTGGCGGTCCGAACCCGACGCGTGATGCAGCGGCGCCCTCATTTGGGCGTCCACCACGCCTGCGCGCCCACCCTAACCCTCCCCCGCATGCGCAGGTTCGTCGGGGGAAAATATGGTACAATTTCTCGGCGTTTCGCCGATGTTGGAGACGACTGGACATCGTCTTGCCCGGCCTTGTGCCGGGTATCCACGCCTTCATTTCCGGCGCCAAAAGACGTGGATGGCCGGGACAAGCCCGGCCAAGACGAAAAACAAGGCTGCAATTCAAGCTTCGCGGTCACCGCCTGCTTTCCCCGGACAGCCCTGCCGCATGCGGGGGAGGGAATGGGAGGGGGCTGCGTAGGCGAGGGCGCTTTCCACTACCGGGTATTCTGCTCGAATTGCGCCAGGAGGGAGTTGCCGCGCTTGACCGCATCGTTGAGACCTGTCTGCGCGGTCTCCTTGCCGGCAAAGATCGCTTCGAGATCGCCGGCGGTGATGTCGCGGCGCTGCGCCAGATCCCCGAGGCGCAGCCCGCGAAATTCTCGGTCGGCGGCTTCGCTGTCATCTCATTCGATCATCTCGTCGGCGATCGCGAGCAGCGCCGGCGGAACAGTCAGGCCGAGCGCCTTGGCGGTCCTGAGGTTGATGATCAGCGAGAATTTCGTCGGCTGCTGAACGGGGAGGTCGGCCGGATTGGCGCCCTTGAGGATGCGGTCGACGTAGGATGCCGCCTGTACGTACCCGTCGACTGTGTCTAACCAGTAGGACATCAGGCCGCCAGCTTTGGGAAACTCCGAGGTGCCGATTAGGGGCAAGCTGTGACGGGCTGCGGTGGCGATGATCACATCGCGGTGTGTGGTGTTAAAACTCTCCGGCAAACAGAACAGGCCGCCGCCGGGCTCGCGCGCCAGAGCGGCGATGGCTTCCTCGATCCCCGCGTCGTCGTGAACCGGAGCAAGCGTCACCGTCATCCCGAAGGACGGGGCGGCAGTTTCGATTGCGCGGTTGAGCGGTGGGGCGAAAGGCGCAGTGTCCGGGTTGAAGATGACGGCGACCCGGGTGACACGAGGCGCGATCTCCTTGAGCAATTGCAGCCATTTTCCCATCATCGGCGGGTCGACGGCGCTGAACCCAGTGATGTTGCCGCCGGGCCGCGCGAGGCTTTGAACAAAGCCCTGCCCGACGGGATCGGACACACGCACGAAAACGATCGGTGTCGTGCGCGTCTGCTCCCGCAACGCCGCGCCCGCCGGCGAGCTGCCTGCCAGAATTGCGTCCGGTGACAGGCCGACCAGTTCTGCCGCATAGGTCTTGTAAAGAGCCGGATCGCCCGCGGCAAAACGGTGGTCGATCCGGATCTTCTTGCCCTCGACCCATCCGAGACGCCCCAGCGCCTGCGCAAAGGCCGTCACATATGCCTTAGCCTGCGGGTCGGTCTCGCGGTAAGGTATCAACACGCCAACCCGCCGAACCCGCTCGGGCTGCTGGGCATGCCCGGCGAGCGGCCATGCCGCCGCTCCGAGAACAGCGATGAACTCGCGCCGCTTCACTCGATCACCTCGTCGGCCAGCTCGCCGGCGCCTGCTCGGGCAGGTCGATCCCCTCGTAGAGCTCGGACATTGCTGCGGTTAGCCCGATCGAGACGAGCGACAGCGTCGCCTGCGGACCACGGAGGATCTCGGTGATCCACCGGTCGCCCTCGCGCCGGAGCACCTCTGCGAAGATGCTCGTCGAATTGATCAGAAGGATTTCCTCGACACTCGCGAGGCGGCGGTAATCCGATACCTTGGTTTGCCGATCGTGCAGCGCCGTTCCCGGCGACAGGATTTCGACGATCAGCAGCGGATCCTGAAGTAGTTGCTGACCGCGCACAGGCGGAGTGCAGGCAACTGCGAGATCGGCGATGTAGCAAGTGTCGTTCCGGTCCGGCCTCGCGATCCCCGCCTCGCTCTGACCGAAACAGGGCGGCCGGGTTCGGAGCGCAGCGTCAATTCGGGCGCCCAGCCGCAGCGCCAAAATCCCGTGGGCGATTGCCGGCGGCGCCATCGCCACAGGAACGCCCGCCAGCAGCTCGTATCGGGTGTCGGTGCCGTCCTCCCAGCGGAGAAACTCCGCTAAGGTCATTCGTTTGACCGCGGCTTCGCTCATGTGAGACCTCCGGACCCGAATCTACCGCTCGGCGCCGCCGACGTCACCTGGCCGTCGACGAGGCATCGCGAACCGGTACAAGCGTGATCGTCAATCCGACGACCGGAGCGGCAGCCTCTTCATGCTTGCCTGACCGACTGGGTCGAACCGGCGCCGCCGCATGTCACTGCTGCCGCGTGTTCTGCTCGAACTGCGCCAGGAGCGCGTTGCCGCGCGCGACCGCGTCGTCGAGCCCGGCCTGGGCGGTCTTTCTTGCCGGCGAAGATTGCTTCGAGGTCCTCGGCGATGATGTCGCGGATCTGCGCCAGATTGCCGAGGCGCAGCCCGCGCGAATTCGCGGTCGGCGGCTTCGCGGTCATCTGCAGGACCGGGATCTCGCGGCCGGGGTTCTTCTCGTAAAAGCCCGACGCCTTGGTCGCCTCATAGGCCGCCTTGGTGATCGGCAGGTAGCCGGTCACCTCGTGCAGCCGCTGCTGCAAGGGGGTCTGCGACAGGAACGTGAAGAACTTCGCGACACCCTTGTATTCCTGCGGGGTCTTGCCGCCCATGACCCAGAGGCTGGCGCCGCCGATGATCGAGTTCTGCGGCGCGCCCGGCACATCAGGGTAGTAGGGCAATTCGGCCAGCCCGAAATCGAACTTGGCGCCGGATTTCAGGATGCCGAAAAATCCGGACGAGGTTTGGATCATGCCGCATTCGCCGTTGAGGAACTTGCCCTCGGGCTCGGTCGTGCGCCCGCCATAGTCGAAGCTCTTGTCCTTCTGCGCCGCCGCCAGGTTGGCGATGTGGCGCACCACGGTCGGGTTGTTGAATTCGAGCCGCGCATCCGGGCCGCCAAACCCGTCTTCCTTGCTGGCGAAGGCGAGGTTGTGCCAGGCGCTGAGCTGCTCGAGCTGGGTCCAGCTGACCCAGCCGGCGGTGAAGCCGCACGGGACCCCGGCGGCGCGCAGCTTCTCGGCCGCCGCAAACGTCTCGGGCCAGGTCTTGGGCGGCTTTTCCGGGTCGAGCCCGGCCTTTTTGAACAGCGCCTTGTTCCAATAGGCGATCGCCGTCGAGCTGTTGAACGGCAGGGACAGCAGCTTGCCGTCGGGGGTGCTGTAATAGGCGGTCACCGCCGGCAGGTAGGCGTTCGGGTCGAACGGCTCGCCGGCCTCGGCCATCAGCCGGTAGACCGGCTCGATGGCGCCCTTGGCCGCCATCATGGTCGCCGTGCCGACCTCGAAAATCTGGATGATGTCGGGCGGCCTGCCGGCGCGGTAGGCGGCGATCCCGGCGTTCATGGTCTCGGCATAGGAGCCCTTGAACACCGGCGTGACCTTGTAATCGCTCTGCGAGGCGTTGAACTCGGCGGCGATCTTGTTGACCATCTCGGCATTGGCCGCGGTCATCGCGTGCCACCATTGCAGCTCGATCGTGTCCGCGGATGCGGCGCCGATCGTCACGGCGAGGACCGCCGCGACTGCTGCGGCCAGGATCGTCGGTCTCATCCCGCCTCCCGTGTTTCGCCCCGATCGCAGGTAGCGCCAACCCGCTTGCGGAATCAAGACGACGGCGGAAAGCTTTTGCGACGGCCTCGCGCCGGGGCAGGGCGATTTCGGAAAGGGCGGCCCTTATGGCGGGTTTTGGCGACGATACCGGCGGCCCGAACCGGTCGCGCGGCGAATCGGCGCTCGCCGAGATCGGCCGGCAGGCGGCGGCGCTCGAGCTGGGCGCGCCGCTCGCGGTCCGGCTGAGCCCGCGGGCGCGGCGCGTCTGCCTGCGCATCGACGCCGCCCGGCGCTGCGTCGAGCTGGTGTTGCCGCGCGGCGTCCCGGCCGAGCTGGGCCTGCGCTTCCTGCGCGAAAAACGGGGATGGATCGCCGCCCGCCTCGGCGCGCTGCCGCGGCCGGCGCCGTTTGTCGAAGGGGCGGTCGTGCCGGTCCTGGGGGCGCCGCACCAGATCCGCCGGTCGCTCGACCCGGCGGGACCGCCGGTGGTGGTGGCCGATGGCGAGATCCGGGTGCGCGGCGAGCCGGCGCATCTGCCGCGCCGGGTCCGCGACCATCTGGCGATGCTCGCCCACGACGAGCTCTCCCGCCGCGCCCGCCCGCTCGCCGCGCGCCTCGGGCGCAAGGTGGCGCGGGTCGGCGTGCGCGACACGCAGGAGCCGCTGGGGCAGCTGCTCGGGGAGCGGCAATCTGTCGTTCAGCTGGCGGCTGATCTTCGCCCCCGAGGCGGTGCTCGACTATGTCGTCGCGCACGAGGTCGCGCATCTGATCGAGATGAACCACGGGCCGCGCTTCTGGCGCCTGGTGGCGAGCCTGGTTCCGGACAGCGCGGGGCCGCAGGCCTGGCTGAAGCGCCACCGCGGCCGGCTCTTCTCCTACGGCGGGGTGTGAAGCTCGGCCGTCCGCATGATCCGCAGCAGCAGCGCCAGGCCGGGCAGGCAGGCCAAGGTGGCGACGACAAAGAACGGGGTCCAGCCGAGCCAGTCCGCGAGCGCGCCCCCCGAGGCCGACAAGGTGGTGCGCCCGACCGCGGCGAGCGAGGTCAGGAGCGCGTATTGCGTCGCGGTAAAGGCGAGGTTGCACAGGCCCGACAGATAAGCGACGAACGCCGCCGACGCCATCGCGCCGGTCAGGTTCTCGACCCCGATGGTCAACGCCAGGGTCGGCAGATCGTGGCCGGCCCAGGCCTGCGCCACGTACATCAGGTTCGACAGCATCTGCAGCGCGCCGCAGACGAGGAGCGCCCGGAGCACCCCGATCCGGTAGACCACGACGCCGCCGAGCGCGAGCCCGGCGAGGCTCGCGACAAACCCGTAGACCTTGCCGATGTTGGCGACCTCGATCTTGGTGAAGCCGAGCGCCACGTAGAGCGGGTTCGACATCGTGCCGGCCAGCGCGTCGCCGAACTTGTAAAGGATGACAAAGCCCAGGATCGTCGCCGCGCCGCGGCGCCCGAGCATGTCGGCGAAGGGCGCGAGCACCGCGCCGCGCAGCCAGGCCGCGGCCTTGGCGAGCGCGCGCCCGCCCGGCAACGCCTCGGGCGGGCGGACGCCGCCCGGCTCCGGGGTCAGCCACACCGTGACCATCCCGACCGCCATCAGCGCCGCCATCGCCGCGTAGGCGAGGCTCCAGCCGCCAAAGCTCGCCGCGTAGAGCGCGCCCGCCGAAGAGGCCAGCATGCCGAAGCGGTAGCCCCATTGCGTCGCCGCGGCGCCGGCCCCCTGCTCTTCCGGGCGCAGCAGCTCGATGCGGTAGGCGTCGATCACGATGTCCTGGCTCGCCGACAGAAAGGCGACGACGACCGCCATCAGCGCGGTCATGCCGGGGGCGGATTTCGGGTCGGTCAATCCGAGCCCCAGGATCGCCAGCGCCAACGCCGGCTGGATCAGGAGCGCCCAGCCGCGCCGCCGGCCGAGCCGCCTCGTCATGACCGGGATCGCCAGCCGGTCGATCACCGGCGACCACAGGAACTTGACGCTGTAGGAGACGCCGACCAGCGCGAACAGCCCGATCGAGGTGCGCGAGACGCCGACCTCGGCGAGCCAGAACGACAATGTCCCGAAGGTCAGCGCCAGCGGCAGCCCGCTGGCGAACCCCATCAGCAGGACCGCGACGAGCCGCGGCTCGCGGTAGACGGCGAGCGCCGAGCGCCAGCCCTCGGCGCGCGGCGCGAAGCTGCCCGGGCCATGTTCCCGCCCCGAGAACCCCTCGCCCCGGCCTTCTCCCCGCACGCGGGAAGAGGGCGGGACCCGCGCCGCGGGAGGGGGAGGGGCTGCCACGAACGAAAGCGCGCTTCTCGCCGACGGTGCGAGAGCAAGATCGCCCTTCGGCTACTTCGCCTTCTCGGCGTCGGCGGCGACCTGCATCTTAACGATCTTATCCGGGCTCGTGACGGCGCCGTTGCGGGCCTCGTCACCCTTCTTGATCTTGTCGACGTATTCCATGCCCGAGACCACCTCGCCCCAGATCGTGTATTTGCCGTCGAGCGAGGGCGCCGGGCCGAACATGATGAAGAACTGGCTGTCGGCGCTGTCCGGGTCGGAGGAGCGCGCCATCCCGACGACGCCGCGGACGAAATGCTCGTTCGAGAACTCGGCCTTGAGCTTTTGCCCGGAGCCCCCGGTTCCGTTCCCCTTGGGGTCGCCGGTTTGGGCCATAAAGCCGTCGATCACCCGGTGAAACACCAGCCCGTCATAGAAATGCTGCCGGGCCAGCTCCTTGATCCGGGCGACGGTCGCCGGCGCCAGGTCGGGCCGCATCGCGATCACCACGCGCCCCGCCGGCACGTCGAGGTAAAGGGTGTTCTCGAGGTCCGCCGCCATTGCCTTGCCTCCGAATGAGAGCGCAACGACGAGCAGGAAAAGCCGACCCAGCGCTGCCATAATTGATCCTTGAAGAAAAACCGCGCGGCGAGCTTATCCGAAATCGGATGCCCCGCAACCTCCGCCGCCGCCGGGTCGCTTCGTCCCTTACTCGGGCGGCCGGACATCGACAGCTGGCGGCACCGGCGACGCGCCGGCTTGTTGCGCCAAGTGGTGGGACGGGCGGCGATAGATGGCAAGCCCGGTGCCGATGGCCTTGCCTAAGACGATTAAGCCAATGGCTACTATCGCGGCAATCAGCACGATCTCTATCTGGATCGCCACGGTCTACCCCGCTCCATCCGCTGCTTTCCGCTTAGCATATGGGAACGGAGCATCCGGCGCGACACCCACGTCAAGCGCTGTTGCAATTCAAACTGAGACACCACCCGCCGCCGTCACCCGCGCATTTCGCCGGCGACGCGGACGCGCACGCGCAGGGCGTCGCCGGGGAGATAGGCGAGCGGCATGTCCTCGACATCGACGGTTTCGAGGCTGGCGGGGTCGGCCCCGGCGGCCACGGCGCGCTCGCGCGCCAGCACCTCGGCCGCGGCGATCGCCGCCTCGCGACCGAGGCCGCGATAGATTTGGTCGGTCTCGCCGCTGATCTGCGCGATCGCGGCGCCCACCGCATTGGCGCAGTCGCCGTGCGCCACGCGAATCACCTTCGACACCCCGGCGAGCCGGTCGGGGACCAGAAACCCGGCGCCGCCGACCGCGATCAGCGGCGCTTCGCCCGCCTCGATCTTGATCCGGTCGATCGCGTCCTCGATCTTTTCCCGCGCCTGCGCGAGCACGGCCTCGACCAGATCGCGCGGCAGGCCCGCGATCGCGGCCCGGTCGCCGATCCCGGCGAGGCCGGCGGCGACCGCGACATCGGTCGCGGTCAATTTCGAGCCGCCGAACACCAGCGCCTCGCGGGTCAAGCGGAAGCCGACGCTTTTGGGGCCGACGCTCGGCGGGTCGCGGCCGACGAGGCTGCCGCCGCCAAGCGCGATCGACAAGCAGGTCGGGCATGCGGAAGAGGGTGCGCACGCCGCCGATTTCGACGACCGAATTCGCCTCGCGCGGAAAGCCGCGGCGCAATTGCCCGACATCGGTCGAGGCGCCGCCGACATCGATCACCATCGCATCCGCCAGCCCGGACAGAAACGCAGCGCCGCGCATCGAGTTGGTGGCGCCGGAGGCAAAGCTCATGACCGGCAGCCGGATCGCCGCCTCGGCCGCCATCACCGTGCCGTCGTTCTGGGTCAGGTAGAGCGGCGCCCGGATCCCGCTCGCCGCAATCGCGGCGGTGAAGCCGGCGACCGTTACCCGCGCCAGATCGACCAGCGCTGCGTTCAGGAGCGCCGCGTTCTCGCGCTCGAGCAACCCGATGCGGCCGAGCCGATGCGACAAGGTAACCGAGGCGTCGGGGCATTCCTCGGCGAGGATTTCCCCCGCCCGCTCCTCTCCCGAGGGATCGAGCGGCGAAAACACGGCGGCCACCGCGACCGAGCGGATGCCGCTCTCCTTGATTTGCCGGGCCGCCCGCCGCATGCCGGCCTCGTCGAACGGCACGATCGGGCGCCCGTCGTAATCGTGCCCGCCTTCGAGCATGAACACCTCGCCGCGGACGATTTCGGCGAGATCCTGCGGCCAGTCGCAAAACGGCGGCAGCGAGGCACCGGTCGGCAGCCCGATCCGCACCGCCGCCACCCGCGCCAAGCCCTGACGCTGCACCACCGCATTGACGAAATGCGTTGTCCCGATGACCACCGCGTCGATCGCGCCGCGCATCACTTCCGGACGCTCCAAAAGCGCCGCCAGCGCCGTCACGATGCCGCCGGCGACATCCTCGGTGGTCGGGGTCTTGACCGCATGCGCAACCCGCCCGTCTTCGAGCAGCACCGCATCGGTGTTGGTGCCGCCGACGTCGATCCCGATGCGGCGCATCATTTACCGCGCATTTATGGATGGCCGGGGACGCTCAGCGCAATCGGGTGACAGCCATCAGGTCCCTGAAATCGGCGCCGTCGACATTCTGGTGCTGATACCAGAACTCCCATGTGTTGTTGATCCGCAAGCCGATGCTGACCGCCTTGAATTCCGTTCCGAGGGGCGGATTGTCGCGATAGTCGTCCGGCTCCAATACGCTCTGCGCCGTGCCGCCGCCGACGAGATCCTGTCGTTGGGCGTTTCGCTGGGGCACGTAGTTCGGGTTGAAGGTGGAGCCGCCGGCCTGGTTCTGAGCGTTCGAGTGACCGACCAGGACGTCGCCGATGCCATTGGGCATCCCGATCCCGAACGTGCATCCGTCCATATCGCCTGTGAACATATAGTCGGCAGAGGCGCCCAGCGTCTTGAACTGCGCGGTGTTGTCGGCGTACGGACATATATACGCAGCAAATCCGTCGGGGTCATTCCAGACAGCGGGCGTTATCTTGTAGATATTTGCTGGCTTTGTCCACCATGTCTGATTCATCGTCGGCATTAATGTCGCCAGACCTCGTCGATTACGGCTCCGTTGGACAGTCGTATAAGCTGCGGTCACGTCGTCGAGCGTAACCCACACCGTCTGGTCGGGCCGCATCATCGCCGGCGTCGGAAAATCCAAAGCCGAATCGAGCGTCAGAAGGTTATGACGAATAAATTCTCTTCGGTCGCTTCCGAACGTCGGCATGAATTTCCTCCGGTTTTGAGATGAGCCAGTGGTCGCTAGTGGTCCGTTCAGACAGACGATTCACTCCTTCGTCATGGCCGGGCTTGTCCCGTGGGCCTTCAGCCCACGGACTTGATCCGTGGGCATCCACGCGCCCCGCGCCGGCGTTTGGAAGACGTGGATGCCCGTGACGAGCACGGGCATGACGAGATGGAGTTGCGATCCAACACCGGCTTTACAACCGATTTCGACGAACCGGACGGCCGTGGGCTTGTCCCGGCCATCTACGACCTGCGGCATTTGCTTTGTCGTTTGCGTGGATACCCGCCACGAGGCCGGGCATGACGATAAACCTGAACTGAACCATCTGACCGAATTCAAAGAGCTGGAATTTTCCGGGCACGCGCTCGATCCATAAAACATGTCGCCGATAGACCGAGCTTTTCAACCGAAGACCGAGCGAAAGTCGAGGTCGTAGCCGAAGGCGCGCGGGCCGACATGCTCGAGGCCCTTGGGCGTCAGGAAGACCGCAGGGGCCGGGAGGGCGCCGACCGTCACGCGCCTGCCATACCGGATGGTCTCGGTCCCGCAGGCCTCGCCCGAGACCGCGTCGAGGACGCAGATCAAATCGGGCGACATCGCGAGCGGCTCGCCGTTGCGCCAGGCCACCGCCCATTCATTCTGAAAGGCGATCTCGCACCGCGCGCCGCGGTCCTGGTCGAGGCCGTCGATCGCGACGCGGCCGCGCAGAAACCCCCCGGTCGTGCGGCGCGCGATGTCGACGACCTTGCCGCGGAAGAGCAGCCTGCCCTGCGCCTCGTCGAGGATCGCCGCCACCGGGTCCTCGTGCCGGCGGCGCGCCGCGCGCACCCGGCGGCCGATGCCGATCGCCTTCGACACGGTGAAATGGATGCCCCATTCCTTGATTTCGGCGCCGGTGCGCGGCGCTTTGCAGGTGGAGGCGATCGAGCCCATCTCGACGCAGATCCTGCGGCTCGCGCGCTCCATCCACTCCCAGCTCGGCGCCCTCGTCACCACCGCCTCGACGCCGCGCGGGTCGTAGAGCACGCAGGGATAGGGCCGCAGCCCGCCGACCGCGACGCTGGTCATCTGCGCCTCGGGGTAGGCGCGCCCCATCGTGTCGGCGTCGACCACCGGGAGCCCGAGATGGGCGGCCGCCATCAGCGGCTGGATGCCGTTGCCGCCGCCGATCTCGAGCGCCATGATCGCGCGGAATTCGGCGCCGAGCAGATCCTGCTGGATCTCGACGGCGCGGGCGATGTTGCGGCTGTCGGCGAGCCGCTCCTGGCCGACGAGCGGCGCCCCCATGTTCGAAACCACCGCCACCCAATCCTCGTCGCCGAGGTCCAACGGCGACATCAGCGCCACCCGATGCCCCTCGGCATAGAGCCGGCGCATGTTGAGGAGCCCGAGATACGGGCTGCCGCCGCCGCCGGCGCCGAGGATCCAGGCCCCGACCGCCAGCGCCTCGATGTCGTCGAGCGCGATGTCGCGTGAGGGATCTGTCATTGGGGGCGCGCGATCTTCTCGATGCCGAGACCGATTTTGCGAGATTGCCTCGCTGCGCTCGCAACGCAAAGGGGGGAGTGGCTGGCCCGCCGGAGAAGATGCTGCAAAAGCCGGCAAAACCAACTAGCCTGAACCCGCACGCCGAATCTGACGTTTGCGACCGATCGCCAGGAGCCGGGACGGATCAGATGAGCTATGCCGAGACCTATCGCCGGTCGCGGGAGCGGCCGGAGGAATTCTGGGCCGAGGCCGCCGAGGCGATCGATTGGGAGCGGCGGTGGGACCGGGTGCTCGACGACAGCCGGCCGCCGTTTTACCGCTGGTTCGCCGGGGCACGGCTGAATACCTGCTGGAACGCGCTCGACCGCCATGTCGCGGCCGGCCGCGGCGAGCGCACGGCGCTGATCTGGGACAGCCCGGTGACGGGGCAGGTCGAGCGCTTCACCTATCGCGAATTGTGCGACCAAGTGGCGCGGCTCGCGGGCGTGCTGTCGGGGCTCGGCGTCGGCAAGGGCGACCGCGTCCTGATCTACATGCCGATGGCGCCGGAGGCGGCGATGGCGATGCTGGCCTGCGCCCGCATCGGCGCCGTGCATTCGGTCGTCTTCGGCGGGTTCGCCGCGCATGAGCTGGCGACCCGCATCGACGACGCCAGGCCGCGGGTCGTGCTCTCGGCCTCCTGCGGCGTCGAGGTCAGCCGGGTGATCCCCTACAAGCCGCTGCTCGACGCGGCGATCGCCGAGGCGCGCTCCAAGCCCGAGCACTGCGTGATCCTGCAGCGGCCGATGTGTGAGGCGGCGCTGGTCGCCGGGCGCGACCATGACTGGCGCGAGCTCGCCGCCGCGGCCAAGCCCGCCGGCTGCGTGCCGGTGCTGGCGACCGACCCGCTCTACATCCTCTATACCTCGGGCACGACCGGCGTCCCGAAGGGTGTGGTGCGCGACAATGGCGGCCATGCGGTGGCCTTGCGCTGGTCGTTGCCCAACATTTATGGGGTCGCAGCCCGACGACGTGTTCTGGACCGCGTCGGACGTCGGCTGGGTGGTCGGGCATTCCTATATCGTCTACGCGCCGCTGCTCCTCGGCTGCACCACGCTCATGTACGAAGGCAAGCCGGTCGGCACCCCCGACGCCGGCGCCTTCTGGCGGGTCATCGAAGAGCATCGGGTCAACGTCTTTTTCACCGCGCCCACCGCGTTTCGCGCGATCAAGCGCGAGGACCCCGACGGCAGGCTGATCCGCGGCCGCGATCTCAGCCGGTTCCGCGCCCTCTTCCTCGCCGGCGAGCGGGCCGATCCACCGACCGTCGCCTGGGCCGAGGAGCAGCTGCATGTCCCGGTCATCGACCATTGGTGGCAGACCGAGACCGGCTGGCCGATCGCCGCCAACTGTCTCGGCGTCGAGCGGCTGCCGGTCAAGCACGGCTCGGCGACGCGCGCCGTGCCGGGCTGGGATGTGCGGGTGCTGGACGCCGAGGCCGAGGGCGAGGCGCACGAGCTGCCCGCCGGCCGGATCGGCGCGCTCGCGGTCAAATTGCCGCTGCCGCCGGGCGCGCTGCCGACCCTGTGGCAGGCCGACGACAAATTCGTCGCCGCGTATCTGAGCGCCTTTCCGGGCTTTTACCAGACCGCCGACGCCGGGCTCATCGACACCGACGGCTATATTCACGTCATGACCCGCACCGACGACATCATCAACGTCGCCGGGCATCGCCTGTCCACGGGCGGCATCGAGGAGGTGCTGGCGGCCCATCCCGATGTCGCCGAGTGCGCGGTGATCGGCGTCGCCGACGCGCTCAAAGGCCAAGTCCCGCTCGGCCTTCTGGTGCTCAAGGCAGGGGCCGCGCGCCGCCCGGAGGAGGTCGAGAGCGATGCGGTGCAGCTGGTGCGCGACCGCATCGGCCCGGTCGCGAGCTTCCGCACGGCGCTGGTGGTGGCCGGCCTGCCCAAGACGCGGTCGGGCAAGATCCTGCGCGGCACGATGCGCCGGATCGCCGACGGCGAGGACTACCCGATGCCGGCGACGATCGACGACCCGGCGGTGCTGGGCGACATCGCGGAGGCGCTGTCGCGAGCCGGCTATTCCAAGCCGTCCGCGGCTTAGGTCTCCAGCGGCTGCGCTTCTGCGCTTTCGAGCGCCTCGCGCTCGGCGGCCGGCAGGCGGGCGCGGGCGCGGGCGATCGCCTGGTCGAGCTCGTCGAGCGTGCACAGGCCGAGCCCGACCGGGTGGCGCGGCTTGATGTTGGGGCTGTTCCAATGGGTGCGGTCGCGCACCGCGGCGATCGTCGGCTTGGTGGTGCCGATCAGCTTGGAGATCTGCGCGTCCGACAGCTCGGGATGGCTGCGCAGCAGATACGAGATCGCGTCGGGCTTGTCCTGGCGCTTGGCGATCGGCGTGTAGCGCGGCCCCTTGTGACGGAACATCTGCGGCGGCGAGGCCTGCGGCGCGAGCTTGAGCCGCGCCTCGGAGTCGGCCTGGCAGCGCGCCAGCTCCTCGGCCGTGGTCTGGCCGTTGGCCACCGGGTCGAGCCCCTGCATCTGGTTGGCCACCTCGCCGTCGGCGATCGCCTGCACCTCGAGCGGGTGCAGGCCGCAGAAATCGGCGATCTGCTGAAAGGTCAGCGACGTGTTCTCGACCAGCCAGACGGCGGTCGCCTTGGGCATCAACGGAACAGCCATCTCGGGATCCCGATCGCAAAGCCGCGGCGCGCTGACGCGCGCTGAAAAGTCGGGCAATATATAGTTCGACGGCTGGCCGAGGGAAGGCGGCAAAAGGGCGGTGGAGGAGGCATGGACGAAACGGATCTCGAACCGCGGCGCCGGCCGGCGCCGCCGAAGGATTTGACCCTGATGGGGATCGAGGAGCTCGAAGACTACATCGCCGGGCTCGAAGCCGAGATCGCCCGCGTGCGGGTCGAGGTCGCGGGCAAGCTCGGGCAGCGGCGCGGCGCCGAGGCGCTGTTCAGGCGTTGACCGCCCGCCCCGGACGCCGCCCCGCCAACCAGCCCGCGCGCTACGCCGTCTTGATCCAGACGGCCTTGGTGTTGAGGTATTCCTCCATCTGCTGGATGCCCGATTCGCGGCCGTAGCCGCTCATCTTGTAGCCGCCGAACGGCATCGCCGGGTCCATCGCCTGATAGCAGTTGACCCATACCGAGCCGGCGCGCAGCCCCTTGGCCAGGCGATGCGCCTTGCCCAGGTCGCGCGTCCACACCCCGCTGCCGAGCCCGAAGGTCGTCTGGTTGCCGCGGCGGACGACCTCGTCGATGTCGGTGAACGGGATCGCCGAGATGACCGGGCCAAAGATTTCCTCCTGCGCGATGCGCATGTCGTCGCGCACATCGGCAAAGACCGTCGGCGGCACGAAATAGCCCTTGGCGAACGGCCCTTCGGTCAGCCGCTCGCCGCCGGCGAGCGTGCGGGCGCCTTCTTTGCGGCCGATGCCGAGATAGCCGGTGACGCGGTCGAGCTGCTGCGCGGAGACCAGCGGGCCGATCTGGGTGTCGGGATCGATGCCGTCGCCGACGCGCAGGCCGCGGCCGAACTCGGCGACGCGGCCGACAAACTCCTCATAGACCTTGCGCTCGACAAAGAGCCGCGTGCCGGCGCTGCAGATCTGGCCGGAATTGGCGAAGGTCGCCATGCCGGCGCCGGGCGCGGCGGTTTCGAGATCGGCGTCGGCGAAGACGATGTTCGGCGACTTGCCGCCGAGCTCGAGCGACAACCGCTTGAGGTTGCCGGCCGAGGCCTTGACGATCAGCTGGCCCGTCAGGTGCGAGCCGGTGAAGGCGACCTTGTCGACATCGGGATGGGCCGCGAGCGCGGCGCCGGCGGTTTCGCCATAGCCGGGCACGATGTTGACGACCCCCGGCGGGACGCCGGCTTCGAGCATCAGCTCGCCGAGCCGCAACGGCGTCAGCGGCGCCTCCTCGGCCGGCTTCAGCACCACCGTGCAGCCGGTCGCCAGCACCGGGCCGACCTTCCAGATCGTGGCGCTGAGCGGACCGTTCCACGGGATGATCGCGCCGACGACGCCGACCGGCTCCTTCAAGGTGTAGGAGAAGAATTCGCCCGGCATCGAATTTTCGATCGTCTCGCCGTGGATCGACACCGCCATCGCCGCGTACCAGCGCAGCATGCCGAGCGCGCGCTGGCGCGTCGCCCGGGTCCGCGTGACCGGCGCCCCCATGTCGAGCGTGTCGAGGGTGCTCAGCTCGTCGAAATGCTTTTCGACGAGATCGGCGAGCTTCAGCAGGATCTGCTGCCGCTCGTAGGGCTTCATCCTGCTCCACGGGCCTTCAAAGGCGCGGCGGGCCGCGGCGACGGCGCGGTTGACATCCTCGGTGTCGCCCTCGGCCACCGTCGCCAGGAGATCCCCGGTCGCCGGGTTGCGGCTTTCGAAGGTCTTCCCGGACGCAGCCTTGACCCATTCGCCGTTGATCAGCATCCGCTTGAATTTGCCGTCGGCGTAGGCGTGCCGAACGCGCGCGATCGTCTGTGGCATTGCCATCTGTCTGCTCCCTCTGCTGGCTGACGGGCCGCAAGCGCGGTCCCAATCGGTCAACGCTGTCATCCGAGCGCTTATCCCTGGAGGAGACCCTGCGACGATTGGCGCCGCGTCTATGCCGGATGCGGCCGGGCCTGTATGGTCGCCGGGCGATGACGAAAGCGGGCGAGGGGATCGGGGCGTCGCTGCCGCGCAAGGAGGACGACCGCTTTCTGCGCGGCCGCGGCGAGTTCGTCGCCGACATCCGCCTGCCGGGCATGCGCGAGATCGCCTTTCTGCGCAGCCCCATGGCGCACGCGCGGATCCGCGGCGTCGCGAAGCCGCAGGGCGCCGAGGACCGGGTCTTTGTCCACGCCGATCTCGCCGGGGTGAGGCCGATCCGCGCCGTCGCCGGGCTCCCCGGCTTCAAGCCGTCGGAGCAGCCGGTGCTGGCCGTGGGCAAGGTCCGCTATGTCGGCGAGCTGGTCGCGATGTGCGTCGCCTCGACCCGCGCCGAGGCGGAAGACCTGGCCGACGCGGTCGCCGTCGATTTCGCGCCGCTGCCGGTGGCGGCCGACATGCTCGCCGCCCGCCGGCCGGGGGCGCCGCTGGTGCACGAGGCGTGGGGCGACAATGTCGTGCTCGAAACCCTGTTCGACGCCGACCTTTCGGAGATCGCGCGTGATGCACCCGTTAAAATCCGGCGCACCTTGCGCACCGCGCGGCAGTGCATGTCGCCGCTCGAAGGGCGCGGCCTCGTCGCGCAGTGGAATACGCGCCTCGGCCAGCTCATCCTCCATTCGGCGACGCAGATGCCGCATATCGTGCGCTCGGGGCTGGCCGAATGCCTCGGCCTCGACGAAGCGAAAATTCGCGTCGTCGCCCCCGATGTCGGCGGCGGCTTCGGCTACAAGGGCATTCTGCTGCCCGAGGAGGTGTGCGCCGCCTGGCTGGCGATGCGGCTTGGCCGACCGGTGCGCTGGATCGAGGACCGCCGCGAGCAATTGACCGCCAACGCCAATTGCCGCGAGCACCATTACGAGATCGCCGCCTACGCCGATGCCCGGGGCCGGCTGCTCGCGGTCGACTGCGAGGCGACGGTCGACGCCGGCGCCTATTCCTCCTACCCGTTCTCGTCCTGCCTCGAGCCGGCGCAGGTCGCCAGCATCCTGCCCGGCCCCTACCGGATGGAGAAATACCGCTGCCGCAGCCGGGGGGTCGCCACCAACAAGCCGCCGATCCTGCCTTATCGCGGCGTCGCCCGCGCCGGCGTGTGCTTCGCGATCGAGCTGGCGATGGACGCGATCGCCCGCGCCGTCGGCCGCGAGCCGTGGCAGGTGCGGCTCGAAAACCTCGTGCCGCCCGAGGCGATGCCGTTCGACAACATCACGGGGAAGCACTTCGACAGCGGCGACTATCCGGAATGCCTGCGCCGGGCCGTCGCCGCGATCGGCCTCGACGCGATCCGCGCGCGCCAGGCATTGGGCGAGGAGCCCCGGCTCGGCGTCGGCCTCGCGATCTTTTGCGAGCAGGGCGCGCACGGCACGTCGGTCTATCACGGCTGGGGCATCCCGATGGTGCCGGGGCGCGAGCAGGCGACGGCGCGGCTCACCCCCGACGGCGGCCTCGAGCTGCGGGTCGGCGTGCATTCGCACGGCCAGGGGCTCGAAACCACGCTCGCCCAGGTCGCGCACGAAATCCTCGGCGTCGACACCGCACGGGTCGCGCTGGTCCATGGCGACACGGCGCTGACCCCGTACTCGACCGGCACCTGGGGCTCGCGCTGCGCGGTGATGGCGGGGGGCGCGGTCGCCGCCGCCTGCCGGGCGCTCGCCGAGCGGGCGAAGCCGATCGGCGCGCATCTGCTGCAGGCCGATCCAGGCTCGGTATCGGTCGCCGGCGGGCGCGTCATTGGCCCGGGCGGCAGCGTCAGCCTCGCCGAGGTGGCGCGGGTCTGGCACCGCGCGCCGCAGAACCTGCCCGAGGATGTCGACCCGGGCGGGCTCGAGGTCACGATCGGCTACCAGCCCCGTCGCGACACCGGCACCTTCAGCTATGCCTGCCACGCCGCGGTGGTTGCGGTCGATGTCGAGATCGGCGGGGTCGAGATCCTCGACTATGTCATCGTCGAGGATGGCGGCCGGCTGATCAACCCGATGATCGTCGACGGCCAGCTGCTGGGCGGGACCGCGCAAGGGATCGGCACCGCGCTCTACGAGGAGATGCCGTTCGACGCGGAGGGCCAGCCGCTCGCCGCGACGCTGGCCGACTATCTGCTGCCGGGGGCCGCCGAGGCGCCGGCGGTCCGCATCGAGCACATGGAGACGCCCTCGCCCTACACCGAGTTCGGCCAGAAGGGGATCGGCGAGAGCGGCGCGATCGGCCCGCCGGCGGCGATCGCCAACGCCGTCAACGACGCCCTCGCAGGCCTCGGGGTCGAGATCGGCGAGGTTCCGGTCACCCCGCGCCGCCTGCTCGCGGCGATCCTGGCGGCCAAGGCGGGCGGCTGATCCGGCGGGCGCAGCCCGGACAGCCGCGCCGATGATCTTTTCACATCGTTCTTATATTATTTTCCCTCATAGGCGTTCTTCAGCGTTTTAATGTCGATCTTGACCATCTGCAGCATCGCCTTCATGACCCGACCGGATTTCTCCGGGTCCTTGTCTTGCAGCAGCTCGCCGAGAGCGGTCGGAAAAATCTGCCAGGACACCCCGAACCGGTCCGTCAGCCAGCCGCATTGCTGCGGCTCGCCGCCGGCGACAAGCCGGTCCCAGTAATAATCCACCTCGTCCTGGGTCGCGCAATTTACGACAAAGGAGATGGCCGGCGAGAATTTGTAGTGTGGGCCGCCGTTGAGGCCGACGAACCGCATCCCGTCGAGCTCGAAGCTCACGGTCATTGTCGAGCCTGCCGGCCCCGGGCCTTCCGCGCCATAGCGGCTGATTTCTGCGATCTTCGAGTTCCTGAATATCGAGGCGTAGAACCTCGCCGCCTCCTCGGCGGCTCCGTCGAACCACAAAAACGGCGTGATCCTCGCGTTCATGGCTGTCTCCCATGGGGCGGCGGCCCGATCGGCCGATGCAGCCGAGGCGCTACATCATCCGCTCGTCCGGTCCGATCAGGTGCAGCGGCGGCTCGCCGGCCAGCGCGCGGCGGCAGTTGGCGGCGGCGCGCCGCAGCGCCACGTCGCGCCAGGCGCCGCCGCCGGCCGAATTATGCGGCGAGCCGATCACGTTCGGCAGATCGAGGAACGGATGGCCCATCTCGAAACGCCCGTGGCGCACCGGCTCGACCCACCACGCGTCGATGCACGCGGTAAACCGCGGATGCGTCGTCAAATGGGCGTAAAGCGCCGCCTCGTCGACGATCTCGCCGCGCGCGACGTTGACCAGGATCGCGTCCTCGGGCATCAGCGCCAGCTCGCGCGCCCCGATCATCCCCTCGGTCGCGCGGGTCAGCGCCGCGGCGACGACGAGCACATCAGAGGCGCGCAACAGCTCGTCGAGGCGGTCGGGCGTCCCGATCCAGTCGACCGGCTCCTCGCTGCCGCCGCGGCGGTTGACCGCGTGAACCCGCATGCCGAACGCGCGCGCCAGGCGCGCGGTCGCGGCCCCGACCCCGCCGAAGCCGAGGATGCCGCAGACCCCGCCCCGCAACATCCGGTTGCGCGCGAACTGGTTGAATTCGCCGTGCTTCAGATTCCCGTGCTCGGCGAAGAGCCGCTTGGCCGCGGCCAGCATCATCGCCAGCACATGCTCGGCCATCGGCTCGGCCGAGGCGCCGCCGTTGCACGCGACCGGCAGCGCCGGCGGCAAAGCCTTGAGCGGGATCCAGTCGATCCCGGCGGTGGTGAACTGAATGAGCCGGGCGCCGCCGATCAGCGCCAGCTCGTCGGGCTCGATCTCGCCGGCGGTGTTGTGCGCCAGGATGGCGCCGGCGCCGCGCAGCACGACGCTGCGCGCGCCACTGTCGACATCGCTCAGGTAGACCACCTCGGCCACGCCGCCGAGCGCCTCGGCGACGATCGCCCGGCTGCGCTCGCCGAGGTCGAAGGTCACCACCAGCGGCCCTGGCGGCGCTGCCGTGCGCATCGCGGCCCCCGCGCCCTCAGCGTTCGAGAACGATGTCGACCCGGCGGTTGTAGACCGTGGGATCGTCGGAGCCGGTCTGGCCGATCGGCTCCTGCCGGATCATCGTGCGGGCGACGCCGTCGGCCTGGAGCTGGTCGAAGACGATCGAGCTGCGCGTCTGCGCCAGAAATTTGTTGGTCTCGACGGTGCCGGTGGCGCTGGCGCGCGCCTGCACGACGATCGTCTTGGCCCCGGTCTCGCGCGCCTTCTTCACCGCGTCGGCGATGACCGTCAGCGCATCGTTCGACAAATTCGCGCTGAACTCGTCGAAATAGACCAGGAAGCGGGGCGGCCCGTTGCCCGCCGCGCCCGGCGCCGTCTGCGCGCTCGCCGCCGCGGACAGGACGAGCGCCGGCAGCAGCAAGGTCAGCGGCAGCCATCTCCGAAATGCAAAAATCATCGGTCCCCCAACGCCGGTCGTGGCGGCGCGAGTGTATGCTGGTTTGCCGGGCGCTCCGCAAGATCGCGCGTTTGCCGCGGTCAGCGGAGCGGATCGGCCGGAACGGCGCGGTCCTCGTCCATCCACGACTGCAGCAAGGTGTAGGCGACCGCGAGCACCACGGGCCCGAGGAAGATCCCAACGAGGCCAAAGGCGATCAGCCCGCCGATGACGCCGGCCAGCAGCAGCACCAGCGGCAGATGCGCGCCGCGCTTGATCAGGAACGGGCGCAGCACGTTGTCGAGGCTGAGGATGATCAGGGTCCACACCAGCAGAAAGGTGCCCCAGCCGGGGTCGCCGCTCCAGTACAGCCAGATCACCGCCGGGACCAGCACGAGGCCGGGCCCGAGCTGGGCGATGCACAGCATGAACATGACCGCCGTCAGCACCGCGGCGAACGGCATGCCGGCCAGCGCCACGCCGATGCCGCCGAGCACCGACTGGGCGAGCGCGGTCACCACGACGCCGAGGGCGACGCTGCGGATCGCCTGCCCCGCCAGCAGCACCGACTGCTCGCCGCGCTCGCCGGCGAGGCGGTGGCCGAAGCGCCGCACGGCGCCGGCGGCGCGCTCGCCGCGGGCGTACATCAAGGCGGCGATGACGGCGGTCAAAAGGAACTGCGCGATGACGATGCCGAGCCCGCCGAGCACGCCGACGAACCAGCCGGCGGCGCCGCCGGCATAGGGCGCCGCTTTCGCTGCCAGATCGCCCACACCGCTCGCCGCCACATTCCGCCAGACCTGCGCCGCCTTCTCGCCGACCAGCGGCAGCTCGCCGAGCCAGTCCGGGGGCGCCGGCATGCTGAACGACGCCAGCGCCGTG
Source organism: uncultured Alphaproteobacteria bacterium (assembly GCA_963716115.1). GTDB lineage: Bacteria > Pseudomonadota > Alphaproteobacteria > ATCC43930 > CGMCC-115725 > AP-15. The sequence continues at coordinate 89,612 of CAVQSZ010000004.1, read as the reverse complement.
ACCCAGGCGGCGATGCGGTCGAAATTCGCCGTGATCGTGGCGATGGCGAGCCAGAACGGCACGACGAAGATCACCAGGATGGTCAGGGTCATGACCGCGACGGCGAGCGCCCGCCGGCCCCACAATCGGCGCTGAACCTGCAGCATTAAGCGGCCACGTCGCCACCACCAGGGTCGTCGCCCAGATCACCGCCGGCAGGAACGGCCACAGGATCCAGATCGAGGCGGCGATCATGCCGGCGACAAAGAGGATCGCCAGGAGCGTGCGGACGAGGTCGTGCTGGATGTCGATGCCGGAAGAGGGCGGATCGAGCCGGCCCGGCGCCGCCGCGGCGCCGGTCTCCTCCCGGAGCGGGGTCTCGACCGACATCGCCGCCCGGTCAGGTCGACCCGACAGAGGGGACCATCGCCTCGCGGCGCCTCGCCGAGCGCCGCTCGCCGAGGAGCGCCATCGCCACCGTCATCAGCATGAAGACGACGCTCGCGCCGAACACCCATCGCGGCGCGCCGTGGTCCATGATCCAGCCGAACAGCATCGGCCCGATCACGCCGCCGACGCTGAGCCCGGCGGTGACGACGCCAAAGGCCCGGCCCATCGCGTCCGGCGGCGCGGCGGCGCGGACCAGCATGTCGCGCGACGGCATGATCATGCCGGAGAGCAGGCCCGCGGCCCCCATCGCCGCGATCAACAGCGGCGCGCCGAGCGTCGCCGCGCCGATGACCAGCACGATCAGCGCGTTGACGGCGAAGCCCACGGCGGCGACCTCGCCGTGGCGGCGGGTCATGTCGGCGACCAGCCCGCCGCCCAGGACGCCGAACGCGCTCGCCGTCAGATAGGCCGTCAGCGCCAGGTTGGCGGTGGCGAACGGCAGGCCGTAGGCGCTCATCAGCGCGACCACGGAAAAGCTCGAAATCCCGCTCGTCGACAGGCTGAGGAAGACGAAAAAGACCGCGAGGCCGAGGATCGCCGGGGTGTAGACGCTGCCGGCGCGGGCTCGCCGGGTTCCGCCGCGGCGCCCGCCGGCGCGGGTCGCGACGGTGCGGCCCTCGACCCCGCGCGCCCAGATCAGCGGGGCCGCGACGAGAGGCCCGACGAGGCCCGCGACGATCAGCGCCGCGGTCATCCCGAGCGTCGTCGCCAGCACCAGGATCGTGATCGGCGCGACCGCGCTGCCGAGCATGCCGGCGAAGGTGTGGATCGAAAAGGCGCGGCCGATGCGGGGCGGCGCCACCTTGGCCGCGAGGATCGCGTAATCGGCCGGGTGATAGACCGCGTTGGCGATGCCGCTGAGCGCCGCCGCGACGAGCAGCCACGGGTAGGCGTCGACCACCCCGATCGAGGCGATCGAAACGCCGCCGAGGCACAGCGCCGCGACCAAGCAGCCGCCGCGAGCCGAAGCGGTCGGCAAGCCAGCCCATCGGCAATTGCGTCGCGACCGAGGCGATCGAATAGACCGTCAGCGCCAGCCCGAGCTCGATGAAGCCGACGCCCCAGCGCTCGCGCAGCAGCGGGAACAGCGGCGGCAGCACCAGCATGTGGAAATGGCCGACAAAATGCGCCGCCGAAACCAGCCCGAGCGACTGGTATTCGCCGCCTCTTCCGACCCGCCCGGGAGCGGCCGCCGTCACATCCATGCTGCCGCCCTTATCCGGCCCGAAGCGCGCGCCAGCATAACCGCGGCGCCCGACCGGCGGCAATCATCGGGTCGCGTCGGCGGCGGATTTGAGCCGTTCGTATTCGGCGCGCACAATCTCGGCGCCAAACGCGCGCTCCAGCCGGCGCACGGTGAAATGGCCGCGCGCCAGGCCCTGGAAATGCTCGGCGAAGGCGAGGTTGACCGCCGCCCCGCCGACCGCGCCCACGACCATGACGGCCTGCGCGGCGAGCTTTTCGGAGACGACGGCGCCAAAGCGCGCCGCGATCGGCGCCAGAAACCGGGCGACGACCGGCGAGGCGGTCTTGACGGCCCCTTTGCCGAGCGCGAAATCGGCGGCCTCGACGAGCCCGCGGGCGAGGAGCGCCCGGGTCGCGAAATAGCCGGCCTCCACGCCGTCCGCGCCCGCGCCGCCGAGCGCGAAGACCTCAAGGCAGGCGAGCGCGGTCCGCGGGTCGGCGAGGTCCTCGCCTTCGTCGCGCGCCACTGCGGCGACCGCGCGCAGCATGATCGTCGTCGAGACCGGCAATTCGACGCTCAGCGCGGCCAGCCCGAAGGCGCCGCCGAGCGCGCCCGACGCGCAGGCGAGCCCCGAATGCAGCGCCCGCCCGCCGCCCAGCCGCGCATCGCGCAGGCTGAACAGCGCGACCTCGAGCGCGCGTTCCAGCGCCCGCGCGGCGGCCTTGGCGACGATCGCCGAGGCCCCCGCCGGCAGCGCCATGGCCAGCGCTTCGGCCGGCTTGCCCGCGAGCCGGGTCATCCGCCCGGCCAAGCCCCGGCCGCTCCAGCCGATCGACGGCGGCGGCGAGGGCTTCCCGGTCAGCGGTCGACAGCGGCATGCCCTCTAGCTGATCCCCCGGCCGCGGCGGCGCAAGGGCCGTCGCCGGCGCAAGCCGGCGGCAGGCGGCCGGTCGAATTGCGGCTTTGCCACGCCGCCGCAGCTTGGACTATCATTCGCAGGATCGGTCGGGCTCGGCCGCCGGCCCGGCAGGCAACGCTCGAGCGCAGGTTCGCCGGATGCTTCGCACGTTGGGCCTTCTCCTCGCGACCCTGATGATCGCAAGCTCGGCGGGCGGCAGGGCAGCGCCCGCGCAATCGGCAGCCCCCGCGCAATCGGCGGCGCCCGCGCTATCGACGGTCAGCATCTTCGGCAATGCCGCGCCGCGCAACCCGGTCGAGGCCGATGGCGCGGCCGTAACCTTGGGCGTGAAGTTCTGGAGCGCCAAGCCGGGATCGGTCTCGGCCATCCGGTTCTACCGCGCGGCGGCCAGCCCGCGAGGGTACACGGCAAGCCTCTACTCGGCGAGCGGCAAGCTTTTGGGATCGGCAAAAATGGCGCGCGAATCGGGTCGCGTGCCGGGATGGCAGGTCGCCAAGTTTGCGGCGCCGATCTCGATCTCGCCAAACACCACCTATGTGGCGGCCTATTACGCGCCGTCCGGCAAATACCCGGACGATGCCGGCGCGCTGACCCACGGCGCGACCACCGGCCCGCTGCATGTCCCCGCCAGCCCGACCGTCGGCGGCAACGGGGTCTACGCGTATCGGCAGGGCTTTCCGACCAACGTGTGGAAAGACAGCAACTATTTCGTCGATATTGTGTTTGTCCCGGCGGCGCCGCTGCGCCACCTGGTCTTGAGCTTCAGCCCGGCTAATCCGAAAATCGCCAAGACCGCGCCGCTCGGCACGGTGGTCGCGACCATAGGCGTGCGCTGGAGCGACGGCGGCCCGTTCACCGGGACGCTTTCGTTCGGACCGCCATACTCCAACGATCACGGCATCTTCGCGATCTCCAGAAGCCGGCTGATCGTCAACCCCGCCGGTCCCGGCTTGTCGGCCGATCGCGGCTCGACCCACGAGATCACCATCGTCGCCAAGGAGTGAGGGTTTCGGGAAGAAGCGGGCCTGACGGGCGCGGCCGGCCCGTCCTCAGCCCCCTGGCCCCCCTCGGATCGGGGCTGCTCGTACCGATGTCATTCAAGCGAAAACCGCGCTAACGATTGCCGGGCTTGCGGCTTTTCAATCTAATTTGCCGGCCGCCGCCAAGGAGGGGGATCGATGAAGCGCGGTGCGCGGCGCAAGCCGCGAGCGAGGGTTGCGGCCGGGCGGGCGGGCTTTGGCCTGACCCGGTTCTTGAAGGCGAAGTGGGGCGCGGCCGGGTCGGCCTGGGCGCGGCGCCGCGGCGGCCGTGTGCGCCTCGGTCTGGCTGCGCTGGGGCTCCTGCTCGGCGGCGGGCTCGTGCTGGCGCTGCTGCCCGCTCGCGACCAGCCAAAGCCCATTGTGCCGGCGGTCGCGCCGCGGCCGGCCGCGGCGCCGGTTGCGGCGATGCCCGGGAAGCCGGCGGCGGCGCCGGCGAAGCCGGTCGAGGAGGCGGCGCTGCGCCCGCCGCCGGCATTGCCGCCGCCGGCTCAGGCCAAGCCCGCCTGGCTGCGCTTTGCCGTGCCGGGGCCGGCGGCCGGCAACCGGCCGCTGGTGGCGGTAGTGCTCGACGATCTCGGCCTCGACCGGGCGCGCACGGCGCAGGCGATTCGGCTGGCCGGCCCGGTCACCCTGTCCTTTATGACCTATGCCGACGATCTGGCGCAGCAGACCGCGGCGGCGCGCCGCGCCGGGCACGAGCTGCTGCTGCACGTGCCGATGGAGGCGGTCGACGCCCGCGAGGACCCGGGCCCGCACGCGCTCTACACCAGATTGTCGCGCGAGGAGGTCCTGGAGCGGCTGCGCTGGGGGCTCGGCCGCTTTGACGGCTATGTCGGCATCAACAACCATATGGGCAGCAAATTCACCGCCGACCCGCGCGGCATGGCGCCGGTGATCGAGGAATTGCACGCCCGCGGCCTCGCCTTTCTCGATTCGCGGACCACTGCGAAGAGCGCCGGGATCCGCCTCGCGGTCGCGGACGGGGTGCCGCACGCGGCCCGCGACGTGTTCCTCGACGACGATCTGGCGCCGGCCGCGATCGCCGCCCAGCTCGTCCGCGTCGAGGAGGCGGCGCGCCGGCGGGGCAGCGCCATCGCCATCGGCCACGCCCACGACCCGACCCTGGCGGCGTTGCGCGCCTGGCTGCCGACCTTGGCGGGCAAGGGGCTCTCGCTCGCGCCGTTCAGCGCCATCGTGCGCCGGCGGATGGCGGAGGAGGGGAGCCCGGCCCTGAACGCCTCGGCCGGCAAATGAAGAACACCTACGCCCAGTATCTCCGGCTCGACCGGCTGCTGTCGGCGCAGCGCCTCGCCACCGGCTCGGACGACGAGCTGTTGTTCATCGTCATTCATCAGCAGCACGAGCTGTGGTTCAAGCTGGCGATCCACGAGCTCGACTGCGCGATCCGGTCGCTGACCGCCGAGAATGCCGGCGACAGCCATTGCGTCGTGGCGCTGAAGCGGCTGGCGCGGGTCAGCGCCATCCAGCGCATCCTGATCTCGTCCTGGGACGTGCTGGCGACCTTGACCCCCGACGAATTCTTTTTGTTCCGCGAAACCGTCGGGCGGGACGGCGCGTCCGGCTTTCAGTCGGTGCAGTACCGCATCCTCGAATTCAGGCTCGGGCTCAAATACCGGACCGTCGAATTCGAAACCCCCGGCGGCGGGACAACGACGATCGACGTGTTCGCCGGCGCGCCCAGCGATGCGGACCGGGCGGCGTTGCAGCAAGCGCTCGCCGCGCCCGGCATCTACGACGCGGTGATCGCCTTCATGGCCAGGACGCTCGCCCGCTTCGGCATCGGCGAGCCCCGGAACTACGAAGAAAAACATCAGGAAGAGCGCCGCAATCTTCAACGCCTGGAGCTTTGTCTACAAAAACCGGCTGCAGGCCCCCGACCTCTATCAGCTCGGCGAGCGGCTCGTCGATCTGGAGGACGCGTTCCGGCGATGGCGGTTCGCCCATCTCGCCACCGTGTCGCGGGTCATCGGCAGCAACGCCGGGACCGGCGGGTCGAGCGGCCTTAAATACCTGACCCGCGCCGCCAACCAGCTGTTCGAGGATCCGATCTATCCCGAATTGTGGGACGTGCGCAACGCGATGTTCAGCCGGCCGGCGGAATTCGACCTCGCCGCCGCCGGCTATTCGGCGTGAGGAAGCGGTTGCGGCGCCGCGCGCGAGCCGCTAGCATGCAGCCCATGGTTCGCATCGCGCGCGCAGCAGCTTGGTGGTGGCCCGTCTGAACAAGGCGGCCATCTGACTTTTTTTGCACAGGCCGCCTCGGAATTCCGGGCGGCCTGTTCACTTCGAGGCGGACCTCCCGGATCCCGAGGCGACCGAGGCCGAGAGGGATCGACATGCAATACGCGAGCTACGTCACCAAGGGCGGCATCGGCGTCCGGCGGGAGGTCGAGAGCCGGGTCTACGGGCCGGCCGACCATGCGCTCGCCGATGCGCTCGATGTCAGGCGCGGCGTGCTGTTCTCGTCGAGCTTCGAGTTTCCCGGCCGCTATTCGCGCTGGGACATGGGATTTGTCGACCCGCCGCTCGCATTCACCGCGCGCGGCCGCGGCTTTACGATCGCGGCGCTGAACCGGCGCGGCCGGGTGCTGCTGCCGGCGGTCGCCGAGGCGCTCGCCGGCCTCGCGGCAGTCACGATTCGGAGGCAAGGCGACGATTGCATCGCCGGCGGGATCGCCGAGAGCGAGGAGCGGTTTCCCGAGGAAAAGCGCAGCCGCCAGCCTTCGGTGTTCTCGGTGCTGCGGGCGCTGGTCGAGCTGTTCGGCAGCGCCGAGGACCAGCATCTCGGCCTCTACGGCGCCTTCGGCTATGATCTGGTGTTCCAGTTCGAGCCGATGCGGCTCAGATTGCCCCGCCCCGACGACCAGCGCGACCTCGTCCTCTATCTGCCGGACGAAATCCTGGTCGTCGACCATATGCGCCAGGTTTCGGAGGTTCGCCGCTACGAGTTCGTGGTTGGCGGCCGGTCGACGGCCGGGCTGCCGCGCGCGACCGAGCCCGCCCCCTACCGCCTCGACCGCGCCCCGGTCGCGGCGCCCGCCGAAAGCGACCACGGCCCCGGCGAATATGCCGCGCTGGTCGAGCGGGCGCGGGCCGCCTTCGCCCGCGGCGATCTCTTCGAGGTCGTCGTCGGCCAGCTCTTCGCCGACGCCTGCGCCGACCCGCCGAGCACCATCTTCGAGCGGCTGCGCCGGGCGAACCCGGCCCCCTACGGCGCGCTGATCAACCTCGGAGCGGGCGAGTTCCTGGTCGCCGCCTCGCCCGAGATGTATGTCCGGGTCGAGGGACGGCGGATCGAGACCTGCCCGATCAGCGGCACGATCGCCCGCGGCCGCGACCCGATCGAGGATGCCGAGCGCATTCGCGAGCTCTTGAACTCGGCCAAGGACGAGAGCGAGCTGACGATGTGCACCGATGTCGACCGCAACGACAAGTCGCGGGTGTCGGTGCCGGGCAGCGTGCGGGTCATCGGCCGCCGCCAGATCGAGATGTACTCGCGCCTCATTCACACCGTCGACCACGTCGAGGGCGTGCTCGCCGAAGAATTCGACGCGCTCGACGGCTTTTTGAGCCACGCCTGGGCGGTGACCGTGACCGGCGCGCCAAAGCTGTGGGCGATCCGCTTTATCGAGGACGAGGAGCGCTCGTCGCGGCGCTGGTACGGCGGGGCCATCGGCCGGGTCACCTTCGACGGCAACATGAACACCGGCCTCACCCTGCGCACGATCCGCATGCAGGACGGCGTCGCCGAGGTGCGCGCCGGCGCGACGCTCCTCTACGACAGCGACCCCGAAGCCGAGGAGGCCGAGACCCGGCTCAAGGCGGCGGCGATGTTCGGCGCGATCCGCGGGAAGTCCGCCGCCGGGGAGCCGTCGACGGCGGGGCCGGCCATCGGCAGGGGGCGCCGGGTGCTGCTGGTCGACCACGAGGATTTGTTCGTCCACACGCTCGCCAACTACATCCGCACCACCGGGGCCGAGGTCGTGACGATGCGGCCGGACCTGGCGCGCGCGGAATTGCGGCGGGGCGCGCGGTTCGATCTCGCGGTGCTGTCGCCGGGGCCGGGCCGTCCGTGCGATTTCGCAATGGACGAGACGCTGGGCCTCCTGGTCGAGCGCAAGCTGCCGGTGTTCGGCGTCTGTCTCGGGCTGCAAGGGATCGTCGAATATTTCGGCGGCGCGCTCGACCTGCTCGCGGTCCCGATGCACGGCAAGCCGTCGCCGGTGCGGGTGCTCGGCGGCCGGCTGCTGCGCGATCTGCCGCGGCAGTTCACGGTCGGCCGCTACCACTCGCTCCACGCGCGGCGCAGCACCCTGCCGGCGGCGCTGTCGGTCACCGCCGAGACCGCGGACGGCGTCGTCATGGCGGTCGAGCACGACCATCTGCCGATCGCCGCCGTCCAGTTCCACCCGGAATCGGTGATGACCGCCGCCGGCGCGGTCGGCATGCCGATCATCGCCGCGGTGCTGTCCGGGCTGGCGTCGGCGTAAAGCGTCGAGGCCCGGCCTGCGCCGGGACGACGACAGCGATCATGGGTTGCTCGCGGGCTGCGCCCGCGCCCCGGAATGACAACCGGATGGTCAGAACATCTGGTCGACGACGGCGCGCTTGACGTCGACCGGGAAATGCGCGCGCAGCGCCTGGTTGAATTCGTCGCCGAGGTCCCGCTGCAGGCCGGCGGTGAGCTCGCGCTTGAGGCTGGCCGCGGCCGCTTCGGGGATCTGGTCCGCGCTCTGCACCTGGGTCAGCTGGGCGACGTAGGAGCCGGTCGCATCGGCGGCGGTCACCGCCTCGCCGGGCTTGGCCGCGAAGAGCTTGGCGATCAGCGCCGGGGCCAGCGCCGCCTCGCGGCCGGGGGATCGCAGGAAGGGCTCGGTCGTCGTCGCCTTCAGCCCTTTTTCGGCGGCGAGCGCCGCCAATGTCGTCTCGGGCTTGACCGCGGCGGCGAGCGCATCGGCCTCCTTCGCTGCCCGCTCGCGCTGCTGCTCCTCGCGCCAGGCGGCGATCGCCTTGTCCCGGACCTCGGCGAGCGGCCGGACCACGGGCGGGGTCACCTTGTCGACCCGCACCGCGAAAATCGCATCGTCGGCGGTCTCGGTGACCCGGCTGGTGCGCCCGGCCTCGGTCGCGAAGGCGAGCTTCAAGACCTCGGCCGGAGCTGCCGGCAGCGGCGCGGTCTTGCCGTCCGGGTCGAGGCCGCTTTCATCGACCGCGTCGACCACCGTCTTCTTGAGCCCGAACCTGGCGACGACATCGTCGAGCGTGGCCCCGCCGGCGAGCGCGTCGTCGACCTGATTGGCCACCTTGTAGACGCGGTCGACGGCCTCGCGGCGGGCGACCTCGGCTTCGAGCTTGGCCTTGGCCTCCTCGAAGGTCTGCGTCGCCGGCGGCGCGATCTTGACGACCCGCAGGATATGCCAGCCGAGCGGCGACTGAACCGGGTCGCTGGCCTTGTCGACCGGCAGCTCGAAGGCGACATCGGCCAACGCCTTGGGCATCGCGTCGCGCGTCATCAGCCCGAGCTCGACCGTCTCCGGGTTCTGCCCGGCGATCTGGGTGGCGACCTCCTTCCAGTCCTTGCCGGCGGCGAGCGCGGCCGCGGCTTCCTTCGCCTTCGCCTCCGAGGGGGCGAGGATCTGCTGCACGTCGCGCCGCTCGGGAAGGACGAACTCGTCCTGGCGCTGGTCGTATTCGTCCTTGAGCTTGGCTTCGGGGATTTCGATGCCCTGGGCGAGGTCCGACGGCGCGAGGCTGACCACCGTGAGGCTGCGGTATTCGGGGGCGCGGAACAAATCCTGGTGCGCATCGTAGAATTTCGTCAGCGCGTCCTCGCCCGGCTGCCCGACATCGCCGGCCCCGGCGCCGGGCAGCGCGACGACGACCGCCACCCGCTTCTCGTTGCGGTAGCGGTAGAGCGCATCGACCATCGGCTGCGGCGCCGCCGCCCCCGCGGTCACCGCCAGGAGCAGGTCCTGTCGCGGGATGTCGGCGCGCAGGCGGGCGACGTACTGGTCCTCGCTCAGCCCGTTTGCCGCCAACAGCGCCCGGAAGGCGGCCGGGTCGAAGGTTCCGCCGGCGCCCTTGAAGTTCGGGTTCCGGGTGATCGCGTTGCGGATCACGTCGTCCGAGGCCCCGAGCTCCAGCCGGGCCGCCTCCTGATCGAGCAGGCTGCCGTCGATCAGCGAGCGCAGCACCTCGTCGATGACGCCGAGCTTCTTGGCCTGCTGCAAATCGATCGGGCTGCCGAGCCTGGCGCTCAGCCGTTCCATGACCGGGCGCAGCGCATTCTGCAGCTCCTCGGCGCGGATGTCCCGGTCGCCGACGGTCGCGACCACGGTCTCGGGCGAGTGGTTGCGGAAGATGTCGCCGATGCCCCAGATCCCGAAGCTCAGGATCAGGAGCACGAACAGCGCCTTGACGACGACGGACGCCGCTCGGGAGCGGATGGCTTGAAGCATGGAGGCTGATGGCCTCTTAATGAGGGGCCGGGCCGCCCGAGGCGCCCGAATGCCGGACTGATATTAAAGACGCGCCGAGGCCGCCGCAACAGCGGCTCGGGCGAGGTTTCCAAGACGGGAGAAGTCGGATGGCGGATCGGGCAAAGCTGGTCGCCGGCAACTGGAAGATGAACGGGCTGCGCGCCGACGGCCTGGCGCTGGCCCGCGGCCTCGCCGAGCGCCGCCGGGAGGCCGGCGGCGCCGGGCCCGCTTGCGAGATCCTGGTCTGCCCGCCGACGACCTTGCTGGCGGCGGTGCGGGAAATCCTCGCCGGCGGCGACATCGCCCTTGGCGGGCAGGATTGCCATGCCGCCGCCAAGGGCGCCCATACCGGCGACATCAGCGCCGAGATGCTGGCCGACGCCGGGTGCAGCCACGTCATCCTCGGCCATTCGGAGCGCCGTCACGGCCATGGCGAGAGCGATGCGGCGATTTGCGCCAAGCTGGCCGCCGCGCTGCGCGCGGGGCTCGTCGCGGTGCTGTGCGTCGGCGAGACCCGGGCCGAGCGCGAGGCCGGCAAAGCAACCGAGATCGTCGCCGCCCAGCTCGCCGGATCGATGCCGGACGGCGTCGGCGCCGACCGGCTGGTCGTCGCCTACGAGCCGGTCTGGGCGATCGGCACCGGGCTGACCGCGACCACCGACGACATCGGCGCGATGCACGCCGCGATCCGCGCCCGCATCCCGGCAGCGGACGCGCATCCTCTATGGCGGCTCGGTCAATCCGGGCAACGCCGCCCAAATCCTCGGCCTCGACGAGGTCGACGGGGCGCTGGTCGGCGGCGCCAGCCTCGATGCCGACGATTTCTGGGCGATCGCGCGCTGCTGCGGCTAGCGGCGATGCGCTTCGACGGCAAGATCGCGTTGGTGACCGGCGGGACCTCCGGCATCGGACGCGCCGCCGCGTTCGCCTTTGCCCGCGAAGGCGCCAAGGTCGTCGTCGCCGGCAGGCGGGAGAAGGAGGGGAACGAAACGGTCGGAGCGATCCGGCAACGGGGCGGGGCGGCGGTCTTCGTGCGGGCCGACGTGTCGGTCGAGGCCGAGGTCAGCGCCCTCGTGCGCCGGGCAGTCGACGAGCACGGCCGGCTCGACGCCGCATTCAACAACGCCGGCACGATCGCGCTGTCGCCGATCGTCGACGAGACCGAGGCGCATTACCGGGAAGTCGTCGACACCAACGTCAAGGGCGTCTTCGCCTGCCTGAAATACGAAATCCGCGAGATGCTGAAGACCGGCGGCGGCGCGATCGTCAACACCGCCTCGCTGGCGGGCCTGGTCGGCGCGCGCGAGCGGAGCCTCTATGCGGCCAGCAAGCACGCGGTGATCGGCCTGACGCGGTCGGCCGCGCTCGAGGCGGCCCGTCACGGCATCCGCGTCAACGCAGTCTGTCCAGCGGCGATCACGGGAGCGATGGACGAGCTGTTCATGAGCCACTTCCATCTCGCGAAGGACGAGCTCGCCGCCGCCGTGCCGCTGCGGCGCGCCGGTACCCCGGAGGATGTGGCGGCGGCCGTGCTGTTCCTGTGCTCGGCCGAAGCCTCGTTCATCACCGGCGCCGTGCTCGCCGTCGACGGCGGCATGTCGGCGCAGTAGGCAAAGGCGTTCGGTGGCGGCGCTGGCCATCCGGACGCCGAGCGATTAAATGCTGTCCTGCTCCTCGCACAGCCACGGATCGTTTCTCCGCCCATGACCATTCTGCTGCTCGTCGTCCACATCCTGATCGCAATCGCGCTGGTCGGAGTCATCCTGCTGCAGAAGAGCGAGGGCGGGGCGCTCGGCATGGGCGGCGGCGGCATGTCGGGCTTTATGACCGGCCGCTCGACGGCGAACCTGTTGACGCGGGTGACGGCGGCGCTGGCCGCGGCGTTCTTCGCCACCAGCATCCTCTTGGTCGTCATCCACAACCGCGACCGGGCGCCGCATTCGATCGTCGACCAGGGCGCGCCCGCCGGGCCGGCAGCGCCGACGGCTCCAGTGGCGCCGCCCGCACCGGCTGCCCCGACCCCGGCTGCGCCGGCGGCACCTGCCGCACCGCCGCAGCCGACCCCGCCGCTCGCGCGGTGAGCGAATTTACCGATGGGACGCCGCCGCCCGATGCTGTAGGCTGAAATTCCATGACGCGGTTCATCTTCATTACCGGCGGCGTGGTTTCCTCTCTCGGCAAGGGCTTGTCGGCAGCCGCGCTCGGGGCGCTGCTTGCAGGCGCGCGGCTTCAGGGTGAGGCTGCGCAAGCTCGACCCCTACCTCAACGTCGATCCGGGGACGATGAGCCCCTATCAGCACGGCGAGGTCTACGTCACCGACGACGGCGCCGAGACCGACCTCGACCTCGGCCATTACGAGCGCTTCGTCGGGGTTGCGGCGCGGCGCAGCGATTTGGTGACGACCGGCCGGATCTATTCGACGGTGATCGGCCGCGAGCGGCGCGGCGAGTATCTGGGCGCCACGGTCCAGGTCATCCCGCACGTGACCGACGCGATCAAGGAGTTCATCCAGGCCGATCTCGACGGCGAGGATTTTGTCCTGTGCGAGATCGGCGGCACCGTCGGCGACATCGAGAGCCTGCCGTTTCTCGAAGCGATTCGCCAGCTCGGCTACGAGCTCGGGCGCGAGCGGGTGCATGTTCGTGCACCTGACCCTGGTGCCCTACATCCCGGCCGCCGGCGAGCTGAAGACCAAGCCGACCCAGCATTCGACCAAGGAATTGCTCGGCCTCGGCATCCAGCCCGACATCCTGTTGTGCCGCTGCGACCGGCCGATCCCGACCGCCGCGCGCAAGAAGATCGCGCTCTTCTGCAATCTGCGCGAGAGCCGGGTCATTCCCGCGCTCGACATCGACACGATCTATGCAGTGCCCGGCGCCTATCACGCCGAGGGCTTCGACCGCGAGGTGTGCGCCCATTTCGGCATTGCCGCGCCCGAGCCCGACCTCGGCCGCTGGCGCGAGATCGTCGACCGCTTCCACCGCCCGGAGGGCCGGGTCACGATCGCCATCGTCGGCAAGTACACGCATCTGCCGGACAGCTACAAATCGCTTGGCCGAGGCGATGACCCATGGCGGCATCGCCAACAATGTCGGGGTCGATCTCGACTGGATCGATTCGGAGGTGTTCGAGGCCGAGGCCGAGGCGGTGCGCCAGCTCGAAGGCGTGCACGGCATCCTCGTCCCCGGCGGCTTCGGCGAGCGCGGCTCGGAAGGCAAGATCGAGGCGGCGCGCTTTGCGCGCGAGCGGCGGGTGCCCTATTTCGGCATCTGCTTCGGCATGCAGATGGCGGTGATCGAGGCGGCGCGGCATCTGGCCGGGTTGCCCGGCGCGGGATCGACCGAGTTCGGCCCGTGCGCGCATCCGGTGGTCGGGCTGATGACCGAATGGATGCGCGGCAACGACATCGAGCGGCGCAATTCGGACGAGGATCTCGGCGGCACGATGCGGCTCGGCGCCTACGACGCGCTCTTGGCGCCGGGGAGCCGCGCGGCGGCGATCTACGAGGGTGCTGCGCGCATCAGCGAGCGCCACCGCCACCGCTACGAGGTCAACATCGGCTACAAGGGACGCCTCGAGGACGCCGGGCTGCGCTTCTCGGGCATGTCGCCCGACGCGATCCTGCCCGAGATCGTCGAGCTGCCCGACCATCCCTGGTATATCGGGGTGCAGTTCCACCCCGAGCTCAAATCCAAGCCCTTCGAGCCGCACCCGCTGTTCACCTCGTTCGTGCGCGCCGCCCTCGACCAGTCGCGGCTGGTGTGAGAGAGGGCGACGGCACCTCGGCATCACCGAGATCGCTTCGTCGCTGCGCTGCTCGCAATGACGACCGAGAGAATCGTCATTGCGAGCGCCGCGAAGCAATCTCGCGCCCGCTTGCACTGATCGCTGAAGCGAAATGACCCCGCGCCACGTCACCGTCGGCGACATCACCCTCGGCAACGATCTGCCGCTGGTCTTCATCGTTGGGCCGAACACGCTCGAATCGCGCGCGCATGCGCTCGAAATGAGCGCAGCGCTGGCCGAGATCGCCCACAAGCTCGGCATCCCCCTGATCTACAAGACCTCGTTCGACAAGGCGAACCGCTCCTCGGTCGGGTCGCAGCGCGGCGTCGGGCTTGCCGCGGGATTGCCGATCCTGGCCGAGATGCGCGAACGAACCGGCCTGCCGGTGCTGACCGACATTCATGCGCCCGAGCAATGCGCGCCGGTCGCCGAGGTCGTCGACATCCTGCAGATCCCGGCGTTTCTCTGCCGTCAGACCGACCTGCTGCTGGCCGCCGGCGCCACCGGCAAGCCGGTCAACATCAAGAAGGGCCAGTTCCTGGCGCCCTGGGACATGAAGCACGCCGCCGCCAAGATCGCCTCGACCGGCAACGAGCAGATCCTGCTGTGCGAGCGCGGCGCGAGCTTCGGCTACAACACGCTGGTCGTCGACATGCGCGCGCTGCCGATCATGGCGCGGACCGGGTATCCGGTGGTGTTCGACGCGACCCACGCGGTGGCGCAGCCGGGCGGCCTCGGCGACCGCTCCGGCGGCGAGCGCGAATTCGGCCCCGTCCTCGCCCGCGCCGCGGCGGCGGTCGGCGTCGCCGCGATCTTTCTCGAAACCCACCAGGACCCCGACAACGCCCCCTGCGAAGGCCAGACCATGCTGCCGCTCAAGGCGCTGCCGGCGCTGCTCGAAACCCTGATCGCCTTCGACCGCCTCGCCAAGATGAATCAGGCGACACCAGTCGGGCGGCGCGGTAGACGCTCGATTTTCTCCGATCTTTATCCGCTGCGCTGCGGAGGAGGCGGCCATGCAATGGGATGCAGTCCAGCAGGGAGCGAAGGCTAAGGGGGTCCTGGTCTATGCGATCGATCAGGCGCAGACCGCGCCGCTGACGCAACCGGGACCTTGGGGCAATATTCGCACAGGCTATTGTTTGGGGCTCGCCGCGAATTGGGTCGCCCTGGCCTATCAGGGCAAGGATTTCCCGTCCTCCGGGCAGGTGTGCGACAACCCGCCCTGGCAGGCGACCATGGCGCAGAACGTGTATAAAGACGCAACGAAGGGAGATCGGATCGAAGACTTGAAAAACGCGCTGGCGCCGTTTTCCTGCACCGTCAGTCCACTTCGCGCCAAACGTCCTCACGCGCCCTCCGCGGCGTTTCTCTGTCAGGTGGCGTTCAACGCCTACGGTTGCTACGGTGTCGTCATGGAGGGTCCCAGCAGCGCTCATGCCGTGGTGATGCGCAATGGCCGGGACGGGCGAATGCACCTCTTCGATCCGAACTATTTTCATCTGGCGGTGAAGGATCTCAATCTGTTCCAGTCGACAGTCGGCTGGTGGCTGGGCGCCGACGGGGTACGATTCGCAATACACCACCGTGACGACGGTTTTCGGCATCCGGCCGCCGATCAACCACACCCATCCATAGGCCTTGCGGGGCGCTGGGCGCATGCATCGCATGGCTCACCTCTTTGCGCTGAAAGACTCCCGATGACCGCGATTGCCGATATCCACGCCCGCGAGATCCTCGACAGCCGCGGCAATCCGACGGTCGAGGTCGAGGTGACCTTGGAGACCGGGACGATCGGGCGGGCGGCGGTGCCGTCGGGCGCCTCGACCGGGGCGCACGAGGCGGTCGAGAAGCGCGACGGCGGCCCCCGGTTCGGCGGCAAGGGGGTGCTGCAGGCGGTCGAGGCGGTCAACGGCGAGATCTTCGACGCCCTTTCCGGCTTCGAGACCGAGGACCAGAGGGCGATCGACCGGGTGCTGATCGAGCTCGACGGCACGCCGAACAAGGCCCGGCTCGGCGCCAATGCGATCCTCGGCGTCAGCCTCGCCTGCGCCAAGGCCGCCGCGGCCGAGCTCGGCCTGCCGCTTTACCGCTATGTCGGCGGCGTCTCCGCCCGGACCATGCCGGTGCCGATGATGAACATCGTCAATGGCGGGGTCCATGCCGACAACCCGATCGACATCCAGGAGTTCATGGTCATGCCGGTCGGGGCCGCATCGGCGGCCGAGGCGATTCGATGGGGCGCCGAAATCTTTCACGCCCTGCGTAAGAAGCTCGCCGAGGCCGGCCACAACACCAATGTCGGCGACGAGGGCGGGTTCGCCCCGAACCTCGCCTCGGCCGATGCGGCGCTGGGCTTTGTGATGCAGGCGATCGAGGCCGCCGGCTACCATCCGGGCGAGGATGTGGTGCTGGCGCTCGACCCGGCGGCGAGCGAATTCTACCGCGACGGCGCCTACCGCCTCGAAGGGAAAAGCTTCGATTCGGCCGCCCTGGTCGGCTACTGGCGCGATCTGGTCGAGCGCTGGCCGATCGTCTCGATCGAGGACGGCATGGCCGAGGACGATTGGGACGGCTGGGTCATGCTGACGCGCGAGCTGGGCCGGAAGATCCAGCTCGTCGGCGACGATGTGTTCGTGACCAACCCCGGCCGGATTCGCGACGGCATCGCCCGCGGCGCCGCCAACGCGCTCCTCGTCAAGGTCAACCAGATCGGCACCCTGTCGGAAACCCTGGAGGCGGTCGAGATCGCGCAGCGGGCCGGCTGGGGCACGGTCTTCTCGCACCGCTCGGGCGAGACCGAGGATGTCACGATCGCCGATCTCGCGGTCGCCACCAATTGCGGGCAGATCAAGACCGGCTCGCTGTCGCGCTCGGACCGCATCGCCAAATACAACCAGCTGATCCGGATCGAGGAGCGGCTGGGCCCCTCGGCGGTGTTCGCCGGCCGGTCGGCGCTGCACGGCGGTTGACGCCGGGCGCCGCGCGTGATCCAGTCCTCTGATGATCGTGTTGCGCGAGCTGCGGCGGCGCGCCCGCTTCATCCTCGGCCCGGTTCTTGGCCTCGCGCTGACCGGGTATTTCGCCTACCACCTGGTCGAGGGCGACCGGGGTCTGCTGGCGTGGCTGCGGCTGACCCGCGAGCTGCGCGAGGAGAGCGCCAATCTCGAGCAGGTCCACGCCGCGCGCGCCGCGCTCGACCACAAGGTCGCCAATTTGCGACCGGACCACGTCGACCCCGACCTCCTCGACGAGCGGGTGCGGGCGACCCTCAACCTCGTCGCGCCCAACGAGATCGTGATCATGAAGCAGGCGCCCCAGCCGCCGCAGTAGCGCCGCCGGCCACGAGCCGTGCGCTTTGTCAGTAAGTCGTCGACGATCGACGCAAGATATCGTGTACTTGAACGAGATGCCGTTCCCGGTCGAGCTCGAAGATGATCCGCCAAGAGCCGATGCAGCGTCGCAACAGACCCTGATATTCTCCTTTCAGAGCGACGACATCGCCTGCGAAAGGGTCGTGCCTCATCTCATTGAGAGTGCTGTTTACACGCTGGCGGTCCCGTCCGGGCATCGCACGAAGCGAGCGCGCCGCCGCCCTAGCGAGTCGGAAGTCCCAATTCACGCTGAAGGTCTTCGAGCCGAACGAATTCACCCTGCTCGAGCTCGGCGCGTCCGCGTTTGATCGCCTCCACTTCGTCAGGGAGCGCCTCATCGAGCGGGATCAGACGCTCCTGCCGCGACGAGAGGTAGCGACGCAACGCCTCGCGTATCAGCTCGGATCGGCGGCGGTGCTCCCTCCGCGCGGCGTCGTTCAGCTCGGGAAGCATTTCCTCCGGAATGCTGATCGAAATCAGTTTGCTCGACATGCCCATGCTCCTTGCCCGCGCGCCCGGAGAGATCATTGCCAATTCGTACCATCAACGAAAGCGAGGCAATTGCCGGGTGGGCTTCCGAGACGCGCGAGAGTGATCGAAGATCGCCGCGGGCTCCCGGTCGAGGTTGCAAACGAACGGATTTCCCACCATCCTCCCGGCGCGTTTTGGGAGCCGCCGCGGCGGCCGCCCGGAGGAAACGACATGGCAGTCACAGGCAAGGCCAAGCCCGCCGGGCTCGTCCCGCCCGCCGTCCCGGTGGCGGAGCTGCTCGGCTATTACCGGGACATGCTGCTGATCCGGCGCTTCGAGGAGCGGGCCGGGCAGATGTACGGGATGGGGCTGATCGGCGGCTTCTGCCATCTCTATATCGGGCAGGAGGCGGTCGTCGTCGGCATGCAGGCGGCGCTGCAGGAGGGCGACACGACCGTCACCTCCTATCGCGACCACGGGCATATGCTGGCCTGCGGCATGGACCCCAAGGGGGTGATGGCCGAGCTGACCGGGCGCCAGGGCGGCTATTCGCGCGGCAAGGGCGGCTCGATGCACATGTTCAGCCGCGAGAAGAACTTCTTCGGCGGCCACGGCATCGTCGGCGCGCAGGTGCCGATCGGCACCGGCATCGGCTTCGCCCACCGCTATCGCGCCAACGGGTTTGTATCGGCCACCTATCTCGGCGACGGCGCGATCAACCAGGGGCAGGTCGCGGAAAGCTTTAACATGGCCTCGCTGTGGAAGCTGCCGGTGGTTTACGTCGTCGAGAACAACCGCTATGGCATGGGCACCTCGGTCGATCGCGCCTCGGCCCGGACCGATCTGTTTCACCGCGGCGTCGCCTACGGCATCCCGGGCGAGCAGGTCGACGGCATGGATGTGCTGGCCGTGCATGAGGCCGGGCTCGCCGCCGCCGAGCACGCGCGCTCCGGCCAGGGGCCGATCATCCTGGAGATGATGACCTACCGCTATCGCGGCCACTCGATGTCGGACCCGGCGAAATACCGCACCCGCGAGGAGGTCAACAAGATGCGCGCCGAGCACGACCCGATCGACCACGCGCGGCAGCGCCTGATCGAGGCCGGGACCGAGGAGGCGGCGCTGAAGGCGATCGACGCCGAGGTCAGAGGCCGCATCGCCGAGGCGGCGCAATTCGCGCAGGACAGCCCGGAGCCCGATCCCGCGGAGCTGTGGACCGACGTGCTGGTCGAAGCCTGAGCGGCAGAGCCATGGCCACGCAAGTTTTGATGCCGGCGCTGTCGCCGACGATGACCGAAGGCAAGATCGCGCGCTGGCTCAAGAGCGAGGGCCAGCCGGTCAGCGCCGGCGACGTGCTGGCCGAGATCGAGACCGACAAGGCGACGATGGAGGTCGAGGCGATCGACGAGGGCGTGCTCGCCAAGATCGTGATCCCCGAGGGCACCGACCATGTCGCCGTCAACACCCCGATCGCGCTGATCGCGACCAACGGCGAGGACGCCGCCGGGGTCGGGGAGCCGCCGGCGCCGCCCGCCGGCGACATCGCGCGGGCGCGCCCGCCGCAGTCCGTCCCGGCCGCGCCGGCGCTGGCGCCGCCTCGCGCGGCGCCGCCGGAGGAGCCCGAATACGCCGGCAAGACCCGGGTGATGACGGTGCGCGAGGCGCTGCGCGACGCGATCGCCGAGGAGATGCGGCGCGACGACACGGTCTTTCTGCTCGGCGAGGAGGTCGCCGAATACCAGGGCGCCTACAAGGTCAGCCAGGGGCTCTTGCAGGAGTTCGGGCCGCGCCGCGTCGTCGACACGCCGATCACCGAGCACGGCTTCGCCGGGCTCGGGGTCGGCGCCGCCTTTGCCGGGCTGCGGCCGATCGTCGAGTTCATGACCTTCAATTTCGCGATGCAGGCGATCGACCAGATCGTCAACTCGGCCGGCAAGACCCGCTACATGTCGGGCGGGCAGATGGGCTGCCCGATCGTCTTTCGCGGGCCGAACGGCATCGCCGCGCGCGTCGCCGCCCAGCATTCGCAATGCTATGCGAGCTGGTACGCGCATTGCCCCGGCCTCAAGGTCGTCGCCCCCTACACCGGCGCCGACCACAAGGGGCTCCTAAAGGCGGCGATCCGCGACCCGAACCCGGTTGTCTTTCTCGAGCACGAGCTCCTGTACGGCGAAAGCTTCGCGGTGCCCGAGGATCCGGAGTTCCTGGTCCCGATCGGCAAGGCGCGCATCGCCCGGACGGGCAAGGACGTCACGATCACCGCCTTCTCGCGCATGGTGAAGCTGGCCTTGCAGGCGGCCGAGGAGCTGGAAAAGGCCGGAATCTCGGCCGAGGTGATCGATCTGCGCACCCTGCGCCCGTTCGACCGCGAGACCGTCGCCGCCTCGGTCAGGAAAACCAACCGCATCGTCGCGGTCGAGGAGGGCTGGCCGTTCGCCGGCATCGGCGCCGAGCTCGCCGCGATCGTCATGGAAGATTGCTTCGACTGGCTCGACGCGCCGCCGAAGCGGGTCGCCGGCAAGGATGTGCCGCTCCCCTACGCCGCCAACCTCGAGCGCCTGGCGGTGCCGCAGGTCGAAGACATCGTCGCCGCCGCCCGCGAAGTGGCGTATCGGTAGTCGAATGTCATTGCGAGCAAAGCGAAGCAATCTCGTCGTCGTCGGCGCTGGTACCGTCGAGATTGCCGCGTCGGCCTGGCGGCCTCCTCGCAATGACCACGTCGTTTGGTGACTGGGACATGCCGATCGAAATCCTGATGCCGGCGCTGTCGCCGACGATGACCGAGGGCAACCTCGCCAAATGGCTCAAGAAGGAGGGCGACGAGGTTCATTCCGGCGACGTTCTGGCCGAGATCGAGACCGACAAGGCGACGATGGAGGTCGAGGCTGTCGACGACGGCAAGATCGGCAGGATTCTCGTCCAGGAGGGGGCGCAGGGGATCAAGGTCAACCAGCCGATCGCGGTCTTGCTGGGCGAGGACGAGGACGCCTCGGCGCTGGACAGCATGGCTAAGGCGCCGGCGACCCCCGCTCCGGCGCCGCAAATGGAGGCTCCGCCAACCTCTCCGCCAACCCCGTCGGTTCCCGCCGACCGCGGCGACGGGCGGGTCTTCGCCAGCCCGCTCGCGCGCCGCATGGCGCAGCAGGCCGGTCTCGACCTCGCCGCGCTGAAGGGCTCGGGACCGCAGGGCCGCATCGTCAAGACCGACATCGAGGCGGCTCTGACGCGCGGCCGCGCCGCACCCGCGCAAGCGCCGAAGGCGCCGCCGCCCGGCGCTCCGCCGAGCCTGTCGAAGGAGCGGGTGGCGGCGCTGGCAGGCAACGCGCCCTATACCGAGCGGCCGCTCACCCCGATGCGCCGGGTCATTGCCCGGCGGCTCACCGAATCGAAGCAGACGGTTCCGCATTTCTACCTGACGGTCGATTGCGAGATCGATGCGCTGTTGAAGATCCGCGCCGAGCTCAACGCGAAGCTATCCGCCGCCGCCACCAGCCGCCTCCCCCTCCCTAACCCTCCCCCGCATGCGGGGGAGGGAGGGGTGGGGGCCGCCGGGGGCATTTCCCTGAACGACTTTGTGATCCGGGCCGCGGCGCTGGGACTGCGCCAGGTGCCGGCGGCGAACGCGTCGTGGAGCGACGAAGCGATCCTGCTATGGGATACCGTCGACATCGCCGTCGCGGTGGCGCTCGACGACGGCCTGATCACACCGATCGTCAAGCGCGCCGACCAGAAGGGGCTGGCGACGATTGCCGCTGAGATGAAGGACCTCGCCGCCCGCGCCCGCGCCGGCAAGCTGAAGCTCGACGAGTTCCAGGGCGGCACCTTCTCGATCTCCAACCTCGGCATGTACGGGGTGCGCGACTTCGCCGCGGTGATCAACCCGCCGCATGGCGGCATCCTCGCGGTCGGCGCCGGCGAGAAGCGGCCGGTCGTCAAGGACGGCGCGCTCGCGGTGGCGACGGTGATGAGCTGCACCTTGTCCTGCGATCACCGCGCCGTCGACGGCGCGGTCGGCGCGCAATTCCTCGCCGCCTTCAAGCGGTTCGTGGAAGATCCGCTGACGATGCTGCTTTGAGCTGATGCCGTGCATGGCCCCTCACCCCGACCCTCTCCCCGCAAGCGGGGCGAGGGAGAAGGCGGCGCAAAGCCCCTCGCCCCGCGCCGGCGGGGAGAGGGAGGGGCCCGCGTCAGCGGGAGGGTGAGGGGCAAATGGCCGATACCTCGTTCGACCTGATCGTGCTCGGCGGCGGGCCGGGGGGCTATGTCGCGGCGATCCGCGCCGCACAGCTCGGGATGCGGGCGGCGGTCGTCGAGCGCGAGAATCTGGGCGGCGTCTGCCTCAATTGGGGCTGTATTCCCACCAAGGCGCTGCTGCGCAGCTCCGAGATCAGCCACATCCTGCATCATCTTGAGGATTATGGATTTTCGGCCAAGGACATCGGTTATGACGCGGGGAAGGTCGTCGCTCGCTCGCGCGCCGTGGCAAAGCAGCTCTCGAACGGCGTCGCCTATCTGCTTAAAGAAGAACAAGGTTGCGGTGCTCGACGGGCAGGGCCGGCTCGACGGCAAGGGGCGGCTCGCGGTCGAGAAGGACGGCAAGCCGGTGGCTGAGCTCGCCGCCCCGCACATCATCCTGGCGACCGGGGCGCGGGCGCGGTCATTGCCCGGGCTCGAGCCCGACGGCGAGCGGGTATGGACCTATCGGGAGGCGATGATCCCCAAGGCGATCCCGAAATCGCTGCTGGTCGTCGGCTCGGGCGCGATCGGCATCGAGTTCGCGAGCTTTTACCGTGACATGGGCGCCGATGTGACGGTGGTCGAGGTGCTCGACCGGGTGCTCCCGGTCGAGGATCAGGAAATCTCCGCTTTCGCCCGCAAGTCTTTTGAAAAGCAGGGGATAAAGATCCATACCGGGGCGACGGTCAAATCGCTGAAGCGCAACGGCGACGGCGTCGTCGCGGCGGTCGAGGCGGGCGGGGCAGGGTTCGAGGCGACTGTCGAGCGGGTCATCCTCGCGGTCGGGATCGTCGGCAATACCGAGGATATCGGGCTCGAAAACACCGGCGTGCGAGTCGAGAAGACGCATGTCGTCGTCGACGAATGGCTGCGCACCGGCGAGGAGGGGATCTACGCGATCGGCGATCTCGTCGGCCCGCCGTGGCTGGCGCACAAGGCGAGCCATGAGGGCGTGATCTGTGTCGAGCACATCGCCGGGCTCAACGATTTGCACCCGCTCGACCTGCGCAACATCCCGGCCTGCACCTATTGCCGCCCGCAAATCGCCAGCGTCGGCCTGACCGAAGAGGCCGCCAGGGAGGCCGGCTACGAGGTCAAAACCGGGCATTTCCCGTTCATCGGCAACGGCAAGGCGATCGCGCTGGGCGAGCCCGAGGGGCTGGTCAAAACCGTCTTCGACGCCAAGACCGGCGAACTGCTTGGGCGCGCACATGGTCGGCGCCGAGGTCACCGAGCTGATCCAGGGCTTTGCCGTCGCCAAGACCTTGGAGACGACCGAGGCCGAGCTGATCCGCACGATCTTCCCGCACCCGACCCTGTCGGAGACGATGCACGAGGCCGTGCTTGACGCCTATGGCCGGGCCATCCACTTCTAGGCCAGCGGTTACAGCGGTTGACCATGCCCACTCCCTCTTCGTCATGGCCGGGCTCGACCCGGCCATCTGCGTCTCTGGGGCAGGGACCTCGCCCGGCTGAAGAGGATGCCCGGATCAAGTCCGGGCATGACCGGGAAAGTCGCCCTGCGCCGCGCCACCCCGAAAAAGCCCGCCTGCCCGACAGCCCGATCCCGCGCAAGCCCGATTGGCTGCGGGTCCGGGCGCCGGTCTCGCCCGAATACCAGGCGACCCGCCGGCTGATGCGCGAGCTCAAGCTCAACACGGTGTGCGAAGAGGCCGCCTGCCCGAACATCGGCGAGTGCTGGAAGGAGCGGCACGCGACGGTGATGATCCTCGGCCGCGGTGTGCACGCGGGCCTGCGCCTTCTGCAACGTCGCGACCGGCCGCCCCGATCTCCTCGACCCGCACGAGCCGGGGCGGGTAGGCGAGGCGGTCGCGGCGCTGGGCCTGGCGCACGTCGTCGTCACCTCGGTCGACCGCGACGATCTCGCCGACGGCGGGGCCGGGCAGTTCGCGCGCACCATCGCCGCGATCCGCGCCGCCGCGCCGCAGACGACGATCGAGGTCCTCACCCCCGATTTCCTGCGCAAGGAGGGCGCCCTCGAAACCGTCGTCGCGGCCCGGCCCGACGTCTTCAACCACAATCTGGAAACCGTGCCGCGGCTTTACGCCGAGGTGCGGCCCGGCGCGCGGTATTTTCACTCGCTGCGGCTCCTCGATCAGGCGAAGCGGCTCGATCCGGCGCTGTTCACCAAATCCGGCGTCATGGTCGGGCTCGGCGAGGACAAGGCCGAGGTGCTGCAGGTGATGGACGATCTGCGCGCCGCCGAGGTCGACTTCCTGACCATCGGGCAATACCTGCAGCCGACGCGCAAGCATCATCCGATCGCGCGCTTTGTGACGCCCGAGGAATTTCGCGGCTTCGAGAGCTTCGCCCGGGCCAAGGGGTTCCTCTTGGTCTCGGCCTCGCCGCTGACGCGTTCATCCTATCACGCCGGAGACGATTTCGCGCGGCTGCGCGCCGCCCGCGCCATCAGGCTCGCCGCCGCCGGATAGCCCCGCGCCCGATGCCGACCCATGCCGAGCAGCGTGTGCTGCCCTACACGCCGGAGCAGCTGTTCGCGCTCGTCGCCGACATCGAGCGCTATCCCGAATTCCTGCCGTGGTGCGTCGCGGCGCGGGTCAAGGAGCGCCGGGCCGATCTGATCGTCGCCGATTTGATCATCGGCTTCAGGATGTTCCGCGAGCGGTTCACCTCGCGCGTGACCCTCGACCCGCCCCGGCGGATCGACGTGACCTATGCCGAGGGGCCGTTCCGCTACCTCAACAACCACTGGAAGTTCCTGCCCGCAACCGGCGGCTGCCGCATCGATTTTTTTGTCGATTTCGAGTTCAAGTCGCGGCTGATGCAGAAGCTCATCGAGATCCTGTTCGGCGAGGCGGTGCGGCGCATGGTCGGCGCCTTCGAAAAACGCGCCCGCGACCTCTACGGGCCGCCGTCGCGCAGCGCCGAGGAGCCGGCGGTATAAGGGTGACGCCGACCCCGCCGTTCGCGTAAGCTGCGGACCGGGTTCTTCATCGGGGCGGAGGCAACATGCTGGCGATGTGGGTCAAGGTCCGGGTCAAGCCGGAGGCGCGCGAGCGCTTTCTGAAGGCGATCGAGGTCGATGCCCTGGGCTCCGAGCGCGACGAGCCCGGCTGCATGCGCTTCAACGTGCTGCAGGACAACGAAGACCAGAACGTCTACTACTTCTACGAGGTCTACCGCGACGAGGCGGCGCTGGAGGCGCATCGCGCCGCCCCGCACTACGCCGTCTGGCGCGCCGCCGCCGACACGCTCGACGGCCCGCCGCAGGCGACCCGCACCCACACCGTCTTTCCCGCCGCGGACGGGTATTGGGCGCAGAAGCGCGGGTCAGCCGGGTAAGGTCTTGAATTGCTGGTCGGAGTGAGAGGATTTGAACCTCCGGCCCCTGCCTCCCGAAAGCAGTGCTCTACCAGGCTGAGCTACACTCCGCCGACCGGGGCCGTATATAGCCTCGGCGCCGCCCGCAGGCAAGTCAGAGCGGGATCACCAGCAGCGTGTCGATCTTCTGGCTGTCGAGGATCACCAGGCGCTCGATAAAGCGGTAGGGCTCGGAGGCGATGTCGATGCGGTCGAGACAGCGGCCGGCGGCGAAGAGGCTCTGCTCGCCGTCATGCATGATGCGCACCGCGATGAAGTTGGAGCGCGCCTGCGCCACCCCGTCCTCGACCGGCCCGACCCGGATCGGGCCGACGATGTGGCGGTAGCGGTGCGGCTCGAAGATGTTGGCGCGCCGCAGCGCCGTCACCCGGTCCTTGAGCATGCCGCGCGAGGCGGCGTAGACGACGGCGTGGCGATGGCCGGCCTCGTGGCTCTCGCGGCTGGTGATCACGTAGCGGCATTTCTCGACGAAAAAATCCGGCCATTCCTCGAGCCGGTCCTCGTCGATGCACTCGGCATAGGCGGCGATCAGCTCGTGCACCCCCTGCCGCACTGCGGTGTCGTCCATCCTACGCGATCCCCTCGGTCGTCGGGTTGGATCCGCGTCGTGCGCCCTTCGAGACGACCGCTGCGCGGTCTCCTCAGGGTGAGGAGCTATCTAATGCCATCAAGTGCTTGCCTCATGCTGAGGAGCGCCAAAGGGCGCGTCTCGAAGCACGCACGGCGACGATGCAGCCCGATCCTCTCCCCGCTCAATCGCCGACGAGCGCGCGGTATTTCTTCCAGAAGCCGCGGATCGCCGCCTCGCTGACGCGGAACGGCTGCGATTGCGCCTCGTAGCCGCCGAGCATCACGACACCGCTGTCCGCGTCGTTATATTGCAGCGCGCGCTGCACGAAACCGCCGATGCAGCCGTCCTCCATCGAGATGTAGCCGGCCGCACCCACCAGATTGCCCTGGCGCACGCGGCGCTCGGTCATCTCCTCGTCGTCGCCGTCGAAGCCCAGATGGATCCATTCGAGCTCGGTCTTGTCGACGCCCTTGGGGTGGATCGCCCGCACCGCGATCGAGTTCCTGATCTGCTGCAGGATCAGGCCGGGGAAGATCGTCAGGATCTGCACCGAGACGCCGTCGCCGTACTCGTCGACCGATTCGACGACCGAGGGGTCTTCGAGGCGCATGTCGCTGTCGGCGCGCAGCCCCTCGCGCTGATAGTCGGAATCCTCGGCGGCGTAGTCGAGCTTGGCCTGGCTGAAATGGTGCCCGCCGCTGTCGTCGATATGGATGCCGCCCGGCATCGAAAGCCGGTTGATGCGGAAGGTGGTCAGGAACAGATGCAGGATGCTGGCGTGGTAGGTGTCCTTGGTGTTCTCGGCGTAGAGCTTCCAATTGTTGGGCAATACCTGGGTGCTGCGGCCGAGGATATGCGCCGGCCGGTTCAGCACGCGGCGGATGCCGCCCACGACCTGGGCCCCGAGATAGGTTTCGAGGTCGGGCGCGTCGGCGCGCAAGGTGCCGAACACCAGCCCCGCCACCTCGGCCACCCGCAGCCGCGGCAGATCGTGGTCGTCCTTGCGGAACTCGGCCGGCATCCCGCCCTGGCGTTTGACGCCGCGCTCGAAGGCGACGCCCGTCAGCTTGCCGGCGAGGTCATAGGTCCAGCCGTGATAGATGCATTTGATCTCGCCGACATTGCCGCGCCGTTCGAGGCAGAGGAGGTTGCCGCGATGGGCGCAGCGGTTCAAAAAGCCGTTGATCGCGCCGTCCCGGCCGCGGGTGACGACGACCGCGGTCTCGCCGATCGTGGTGGCGACGTAATCGCCCGGCTTCTCGATCTCGGCCGTCAGGCACAAATAGCTCCAGGCCGGCCCCTTGAAGATCCGTTCCTGCTCGAGCCGGTACTGCCCGGGATCGGTGTAGAGCCGGAACGGCACCTCGCTGAGGCCGTTCGAAGGCCACGCAACCCCCCGCATCGCCTCGGCGCCGAGCTCTGACATGATGCTGCCTCCCAAACCGCAACCGCGCAGCCATCATAGCACCCGCCGGCCGCTCGGGTACAGGCGGTCACCCGCGTCAATCGCGCCCGGCGCGGCCCGCCGTCGTCGGCTACAGGGCGCGCAAGAAGGCGACCAGATCCTGCTTTTCCTGCGGCGCCAGCCCGTGCCGAGAACCAGGTTGAAGAATTCGACCGTGTCTTCCAAGGTCAGAAGCCGCCCATCGTGCAGGTAGGGCGGATTGTCTTTTATGCCGCGCAACGGAAAGGTTTTGATCGGCCCGTCCCCGACCGCCATCATGCCGTTGATCATTACCGGCTTGTAAAACCGGTCGGCTTGAAGATCGTGCATCAGATTGTCGGTGTAGTAGGGCGGCTGATGGCAGGCGGCGCACTGGCCCTTGCCAAAAAAGACCTCCTGGCCGCGCATCTCCGCCGGGCTCGCCTTGGCCGGGATGAGCTTGCCGAAGAGGTCGAGCTTTTGTGCCGGCGGAAAGTTCAGCATCGCCTGAAAATCCGCCATGAAGTCGACCTGGCTGCCGCGTTCGAGCGGGTTCACCCCTTTCTTGGTGGCGATCACGATGTCGCCGTCGAAATAGGCGGTGCGCTGCTCGAACTCGGTGAAGTCCTCGATCGTCTTCAGGGCTCGTTGCGAGCCGAAGAGCCGCTGAATGTTCACGCCGCGCAGCGAAACGGTCTTGATGCGATGGCGGAATTGCTGCGGGCGCGTATCGGGGGCAAGGTGTGTGGCGCCGTTTTGATGACCGTTCGAATGGCAATCGAAGCAGGCGGCGCCCTGGCTGGGGAGCGCCGCCCGGCGATCCTCGGTTGCGTTGAACTGCTGCTGCGGGAAGGGTGTGAGCAGCAGACGCAGCCCTTCGAGCTGTCGCGGCGTCAGCAGGCCGTTGAACAGCTCGAAATAATTGGTCAGCGAGACGAGCTTGCCTTGCGAGACGTCGCCCAGCTCGGGGCGCGGGGTCAGATAGATGGCCGGGGGAAACTCGGCCAGAAACTGATCCGGGAGATCGAAATCGACATCGAACCGCTTCAGGTCGCGCCCATCCTGCTGCTTGATCGCGTCGATGATGAAGTGCGGAAAGACAAAGCCGCCCTCCTGGTGCTTGGGATGCGGCAAGGGATAGAAGCCCGGCGGGAACAGGTTCTGCGCGCGGATCTGGTCCGGGCTCATCGCCGCCAGGCTGTCCCAGGTCGCCCCCGCGGGCAATTTGACGCGAACCCCTTCCTGGATCGGCTTGCTGCGATCCATCGTGACCCCTTGCGCCGGGCGGTCGCTCAGATCGTAGCGCTCGTTGAGGAGGGCATTGTGCTCCTGCTCGGCGGCGGGCTTCTCGGCCGCGAGGCGCGCCATCAGCGACGCGAACGGCTCGGTGATGTCGACCGGCATGTAGCTCGTCCGGCCGCGTTCGGCCTGCTGCGCATCGGCGCGGCCGAGCATCAGCAAAAGGCCGGTCAGAACGAGAATGATCCCGCGGCTCCTGCCCTTGAACTGGAACATGAGCTCTCCTTGCCCGCCGCCGTCGGGCTGCGACGGCGATCTGCCGGGCATTTCCTGGTTATGCGTCACTCCGTCAGATCGCGGGCTTGTTGTCAACGTCCAGCGGGGAAGAGCACCGCCACGCCGTGGCTGCTGAACCTCTTTAAGCCGCAAGCCGCGCAAGCTCGCAGCGGTGGCGCCGGCCAACAAAACGGCGCCCAACAAAACGGCTCGCATCATCCGGGCCATGACGACGCGCGGCGAGGCCTACCGGCCGCCGCCCGACCGCTCGTCTGCCGCGGGTGCAGGGCGGTTGAGGAAAAGGGTCTCTCATCCGTTTGGGAGGGGATCGCGCAACCCATCCGGGCCAGCGGCGCGCGCCGCGCAAACAGGCCGGACACGACCGCAACCGCACCGCATCGGAATTCTTTCTTCCCACCCCTTGCACCAACAGGGCCGTCCACACACGCCCTACACGCCGCTGCAACCGGCACGGCGGCCACCTCGGCCGGCCGCGAGGCAGTATTTGCACGGGCTTTGACCTTACTTGGCGCTTCCGCTTGGCGGTGTCGCGTCGGCCCCGACCTGATCTGCGAAAGGGCCCGCCCAGCCATCCGGCGCCGGCGGGAGCGGCTTCCAACCGTAAGGCTTCTTTGCCCAGGCCATATTCACCCTGCAATAAACGGACTCGACATAACCGCTGACATTGCCGTTTGCATCTATTCTAGCGACCAGCCGCCATTCCGAAGATGCGATCACTGTGCCGTCACGATAACCGTACCGACCATTCAGGAAGCCATTCTCATCAACCGTGCCTCGTATTGCGGTAAGGCCAGATAATGAGCCCCACAGCATGAAGAATTTCCCATCATGAACTACGATTGCTGGCGTGTATATCGACATAGTGCAACGAGCGATTGCCGTCCCGTTAGCATATCTATTTGTTAATGCACTATCCGTAATATGTTTTGCCTCTCGGATTCCCCCATAGACCCCGTTAAATCGGGACACGGATTCCTGTTGCCCCAGAGCGGCGCCAACGGTGACAATCAAACCCAAACCGATGAGCGTCAATAAACAGAATGCTCTATTCATTCTCGATAATGAACCCATGTGCTTCTTCAACAACAAAGTTCAACTCGGATGCCGCCCCGTCAGGGAAGCCTCGCTTCGCCTCCACCCTCAGGCGGATGTCGGGCCTCGCGAGCAATGATGGGTTTCGCGGTGCTCAACCCATCCTACGGGCTGGTTAAGAGCCTGACCCGAAATGAATTGAGTGATTTCAGTCAGTTGTGGCATAATCGTTGTGCAAACCGACGAAGAGGCCACAAGATGTCGTGGACTGAAACCACTCGCCTGCAGTATCGACGCAAGGGGCTTCGGTATTCAAGCGACATGCTCGATGCAGAATGGGAGTTGATTGCGCCCTTGGTCGCCGAGGACCGGCGGCTGGGGCGGCCGCGGGCGACGGTGCTGCGCGCGGTGGTCGAAGCGATCTTCTACATTGCAGCGACAGGCTGCCAGTGGCGGATGCTGCCAAAAGAGTTTCCACCCTATTCGACGGTGCAGCGATACTTCTACCGCTGGCGTGACACCGGCGCCTGGGAGCGGATCAATCATACGCTGCTGATGCAGGCGCGCGAGGCGGCAGGCCGCGAGGCCAGCCCGTCGGCCGGGGTAATCGACAGCCAGTCGGTCAAAACGACCGAGGCGGGCGGCCCGCGCGGGTTCGACGCCGGCAAAAAAATCAAGGGCCGCAAGCGCCACATCATCACCGATACGGGCGGCCGGCTGGTCGGGGCCATCGTCCATGGCGCCGAGGTTCAGAGCCTGCCCCGGCGCAGGCCGGGGATCGCGACGGTGCGGTTCCGCTGCTGGCCTCGATCCGCTCCGGCTTCCCGTGGCTGCGCCACGTTTTTGCCGATGCCGGCTATTCCGGCGCCAAGCTCGAAACAGCGCTGGCCAAGCTCGGGCGATGGACGGTCGAAATCGTCAAGCGTCCCCAGGGCGCCGAGGGCTTTACCCTGTTGCCGCGGCGCTGGGTGGTCGAGCGCACCATCGCCTGGCTCAACCGCAACCGCCGGCTGGCCAAAGATTTTGAAGCCTCCATCGAAAGCGCCCTTGCCTGGCTGATGATCGCCAGCGTCAAGCTCCTCACAAGGAGAATTATTATGAACATCTGCCCCTGATAAGAGTAGCAATACAACCTATCCGATTCTGAGTCAGGCTCTAAGGTTCAGAATATATATATTACCATTGCGGAGCTTGAGTTGTCGTCTTCATGATGATTTGCCCGCTTGCGAGTCGTTCAATCTGCAGAAAGGGGGAAAGGCTCTCTGGCGATTCCGATGTAACAATCCTTTCTCTTGCAGGGAGATACTCCGTTGCCGGAAAATTCAACCGCACCTGCCAATCGCTCGCTCCTCGAAGTGGGACCGCCAAATCACCAGGAGGTTTTAGCGTGCCTCGAAATATTTGCCCAAATTTGGGAATCGGATCGTCTCGATATTCGTAGGCAATTATACTCGCTTTTGCTTTATTCGGCGGGTCTGACCTTACCCACGCGCCTACGACAATGGCCCCATTTTTAATTTCATATCCTATTGCGCCAGTTTTGCCAAAACCTTCGATCTCGCGAAATTCGATCTTTGCTGGTTCCCAATGATAACCAGGATCAGGTAAGAACTCGTAGCTTTTATTTTTATAGTTTGCGCTCTTTAGACATACGATGCCAATCTGCGCCGGTTCGTCAGAACAACCATATTTAGTTTCGGCGGTTTTGGGCAACAATATACGACGACCGATTTCGTCAGGCAACAGTAATGTTGCCCAGACAGAGACCGCAACTTCCGATGGCAACTGGTTTACGGCTGCTTTAATTTGGTCCTCGGTCTTCGGCGATAATTTCTTTAAAATAAATAAAGAACTTTGATATACAGAGAGATTACAGTCTATCCCTTTCGTAATACGTTGAAGAAGATCTTGCTGCGTCACGTTCACATACGTTTCTTTGGCGGTCTCGATGTCACCACCGATATGGAAGTCTAATAACAGTTGTCTTACCATTGCAGCAATGCTTGCGCCGGCACTTGTGGTTAGCGTTTTCTTCTCACCGGCTTCGACCGGGAGCACGCCGCACGTTCTCTTTTCTGTATCCAGGATCAGTTCGAGCGTATCTTTCACAGAGTTTGTAGAAGCGGCATGGGGTGTCAGCGACGGTAGCAGACCGGCGACAGTGACCGCAATCATGGCAATCCTGTTCATTGGCTCACTCACCCTTCCGCGCAGAAGCCTCGCTCCATTAAGAGACCGCTGCCTACCGCACCCGCATCTCCCAGATGGAGGATGCGGGCGGATTTTTTTGACCTTGACACGGATTTGGCTGACGGTTGAGCTGAACGTCTCCGGCGCCGACAATAGAGAAGCGGGGTGCCAAGCACATGGACGAGACGGAGCTCGACGCGGTTCTGGAGGCGATCTACGAGGCGGCGCTTGTACCCGAGCGGTGGGACGAGGCATTGGCGGCGCTGACCCGGCTGGCGGGCGGGATCGGCTCGACCCTGATTGCATGGAACAAGGAAGAGGACCGGCCGATCCTGGTCAAGGCGGCCGGCGCGTTCGACGACAACGAGGCCGGCCAGCGCCTCTATGCCGAGCATTACGGCGCGCTCGACCTGACCCGGCGGCTGGCGCTGACCCACCCGGTCGGCTCGCCCTTTCTGTGCCACGAGCACATCGACGAGCCGGAAGTTCAGCGCAGCGAATACTATAACGACTTTCTGATCCCGCAGGGCGGAAGGTTCACGATCGGCGTGCCGCTGATCCGCACCACGCAGGTGATGGCGAGCTGCGGCGTCCATCGCGGGCCGCGGCAGGGGCCGTTCGGCGAGACCGAGCGCGGCCTCTTCGAGCGCCTCGCGCCGCATCTGCGCCGCGCCTTGCGCATCCAGGAGGTGCTGAGCTTGGCCGAGACCCGCGAGCGGGCGGCGTTGGTGGCGCTCGACCGGCTGCCCTGCGCCGCTTTCGTGCTCGACCCGCGCGGCCGGGTCCTGGCCGAAAACGTTGCCGCCGGCGGGCTGCTGGCGGCGCGACACGGGCTGCGGCTGCGGCGCGGCATGCTGGCCTGCGACCGGGACGACAGCCAGACCCGCCTCGACGCGGCGCTGGCGACCGCCGCCGGGGGGGGCGCCGCGAGGGCGGCGGCAACCCTTACGATCCCGCGGCCGGAGAGCCGCCATCCGCTGGTGGCGCTGGTCGTCCCGGTGCCGCGCGAGGATGCGCAGCTGCGCCTCGACGGCGCCGCGGCGCTGGTCCTGGTCCGCGATCCCGACCTGGCCCCGCCGCCGCCGCCGCGCGAATTGCTGCGGCGGATGTGCGGGCTGACCGCGGCGGAGGCGGAGACCGCGGGGCTCCTCGGCGAGGGGCTGAGCCTGCGCGAGGTCTCCGAGCGCCGGCGGGTCACCTTCGAGACCGCGCGCTTTCAGCTGCGCGCGGTGCTCGACAAGACCGGCTGCCGCCGCCAGGCCGAGCTCTTGATGCTGCTGGGCTCGCTGTCCGCCGGCTTTGGCGGCTGAGGCCCAGGCGCGACCCGCCAGCGCCCGCCGGCAACGATGGGTTTCGCGATCCTCAGCCCATCCTACGAGGTGACCCGACGGTCTCTTGCTTCAGCGCGCCCCGGCGGCGGCGGTCTTCTGCCGCAGCATCGCCAGGAGGCCCTCGATCTTGCCGCCGTTGCGTTGAATGACCGAGGCGAACTCGGAGCGCTGGGTCACCGCCATGCTCACACCCTCGACGACGACGTCGGTGATCTTGTAGGCGCCGTCGGCGCGGACCACCCGCCACTCGACCTTGGCCGGCGGCGCGCCGTTCGGGCGGACCACCTCGCTCGACACGAGCGCGGCGTCGCCGTCGGGGCGGGTGCCGACCACCTTGAGCGTCTCGCCGCTGTATTCGGCGAGCCGGTTGGCGTAGGCCAGCGCGATATAGCCCTCGAACAGGCGCACGAACTCCTGCTGCTCGGTCTCGGTGGCCACCCGCCAGTAGCGGCCGAGCACGAACCGGGCGATCGTCGGGACATCGAAATCCGCGCGGAAGAGCTGGCGAAACCGCGCCGCCCTGTCGGCCTGGCCGACATTCTTGCCGAGCACCTGGAGCGCCTGGTTGCCGAGCTCGCGGATCAGCGACGCCGGGTCCGCGGCGGCCGCGGCCGGCGGCGCGGGGGCCGTCGCGCCGGCGAGCAGCCCGAGCACGGCGGCAAGCAGGGAGCGTCGCATCATCACCGGGGCGCCTCCGACGCGTTGGTCAGTTCAGAGATAACGGCGGACGGCCGCGCCGGGTTCAACGACGCCTCGATCGGGGCCGGGCCGGGGTTCAGGCTGAAGCGCGGATTGGGCGGCAGGTTCTCGCGCTCGTGGCGGATCAGCGCCGCCCGCCGCTGGCGGTACAACGATCGTATCGTCGCATAATAGTCAAGCGAGGTCCGCTCGATGTCGGCCAGGCTCTCGATGTAGCGCGAGCGCTGGTCGACGCCGCTGACGGCGCCGCGCACGAACGAGATCCACACCAGGCTGTGGTCGGCGGCGAGGATGTTCCAGGGGTCGGCGAAGCCCTCGGCGGCCTGCCCGGCCGCGTCGCGAATATTGGAGGGGCCGAGGATCGGGATGATCAGGTAGGGTCCCTCGGGAACGCCCCAGGCGCCGAGCGTCACGCCCAGATCCTCCTCGTGAAAGGGGATGCCCCAGCGCCCGGCGACATCGACCAGGCCGCCGATGCCGATCGTCGAGTTTATGACGAAGCGGGCGAGGGTATCCCCGGCGCGGCTGAACTCGCCTTGCAGCGTGTCGTTGGCGAAGACCAGCGGCGCCCGCAGATTAACGAGAAAATCGCGCACCGAATCGCGCAGCGGGTCCGACAGCACCGTGCGGTAGGCCTTGGCTGCCGGCACCAGCACGTTGCGGTCGACACTCTGGTTGAACTCGAAGATCGCCCGGTTCACGTCCTCGATCGGGTCGTTGAAATCCTCCTCGGCCACGGCCTGCGGCGCGCCGCCCGAAGACGCGGCGCATCCCGCCATGATCAGCGCGAAGACGATGAGCAGCCCCGAGAAGACGAGGCGCAAGGGGCAAAGGTTCATCGATCGGTCTGGCATCAGGCTGGCGTCTCCTCGGCGGCGCGATAATTGCGGGAAATCAGCGGCAGCGGCAAGAGGTTGCTTGGCGGGGCCGGTCTTCGCCGGCGGGTTTGACGGCGGCCGGGCGGCCGGCGCAAAGGCCTTGCGCACATAAAGATATGCGAATATGTTGCTCCCGGCAATAGAGCGAGGCGCGGAGCGATGGAAGAGCTGCTGGCGGCGTTGCGCGCGGTGGCGGAGCCGACCCGGCTTCGCCTCGTCGTGCTGTGCGCCCGCGGCGAGCTGACCGTGAGCGAGCTGACCCAGATCCTCGGGCAGAGCCAGCCGCGCGTCTCGCGCCATCTGAAGCTGTTGTGCGAGGCCGGCCTGCTCGACCGCTTCCGCGAAGGCAGCTGGGTCTTCTACCGCCTGAGCCGATCGGGCGCGGCGAGCGCCTTGGCGCGCCATCTCGTCAAGGCGTGCGGCGACGGCGACCCGACGCTCGCCCTCGACCATCAGCGGCTGGGCGCGGTCAAGCGGCAGCGCGCCGACCTCGCCAGCGCCTATTTTCGCGACAACGCGGCGCGCTGGGACCGGATCCGCTCGCTCTATGTCGACGAGCGCGAGGTCGAGGCGGCGCTGGTCGAGATCATCGCCGCCGCCGACCCGCGCGACCTGCTCGATATCGGCACCGGCACCGGGCGCATGCTCGAGGTGCTGGCGCCGCGGGTCGAGCGCGCGCTGGGCATCGACCAGTCGCGCGAGATGCTGTCGGTGGCCAGGGTCAATCTCGAGCGCGCCGGGCTCGAAAACGGGCTGGTGCGGCTCGGCGACATGTACCAGCTGGCGCTGCCCGACGCCTCGTTCGACGCCGTCGTCATCCATCAGGTGCTGCATTACGCCGACCGCCCGGCGGCGGCGGTCGCCGAGGCGGCGCGGGTGCTGCGGCCGAACGGGGTCCTGGTGCTGGTCGATTTCGCGCCGCACGCGCTCGAATACCTGCGCGACGAGCACGCCCATCGCCGGCTCGGCTTTGCCGACGCCGAGATCGCCGAATGGTGCCGCGCCGCCGGGCTCGATCCGACGCCGCCCCGGCGCCTGCCGGGCGAGCCGCTGACCGTGGTGGTCTGGGCGGCGCGCCGGGGCGCGGCGGCCCCGGTCCGGCGGCTCGACGCAGCGCTCTTGGAGGGGGAGCTCAGCCGATGATCGGGAACCTCGACCCGCAGCAATCGCGCGGCCTGCTCGGGGCCGACCCGGTGATCGATTTCGACCGCGGCCCGCCGCGCGTCTCGTTCGAGTTCTTTCCGCCGAAGACGGCGGAGATGGAGGCGCGGCTGTGGGAGGTGGTCAAGCGGCTGGAGCCGCTGGGGCCGCGCTTCGTCTCGGTCACCTATGGGGCCGGCGGCTCGACCCGCGAGCGCACCCACGCGACGGTCCGGCGCATCCGCCATGAGACCGCGCTGGAGCCGGCCGCGCACCTGACCTGCGTCGCCGCCGGCCGCGACGAGATCGACAGGGTGGCGGGCGACTATTGGCAGGCCGGGATCCGCCACGTCGTCGCCTTGCGCGGCGACCCGCCCGGAGGCGCTGCGCGCTACGAGCCGCACCCCGGCGGCTACGCCTACGCCGCCGACCTCGTCGCCGGCCTCAAGCGCGTCGCCGACTTTGAAATCAGTGTGGCCGCCTATGCCGAAACCCACCCCGAGGCGGCGAGCGCCCAGAGCGACCTCGACAATTTGAAGGCCAAGGTCGAGGCCGGCGCCACCCGCGCCATCACCCAGTATTTTTTCGATGTCGACCTCTATCTGCGCTTTCGCGACCGCGCCGCGGCGGCCGGGATCGCGGCGCCGATCGTGCCGGGGATCCTGCCGGTCACCAATTACGCCCAGGTGAAGAAGTTCAGCGCCGCCTGCGGCGCCTCGATCCCGGCCTGGATGGCGGGCGCATTTCGAAGGGCTCGACGACGACCCCGACACCCGCCGCCTCGTCGCCGCCTCGATCGCCGCCGAGCAGTGCCGCCGGCTCCACGCCAACGGCGTCCACGAATTCCACTTCTACACGCTCAACCGGGCCGACCTGATCGTCGCCATCTGCCATCTCCTCGGCGTGCGCGCGAAGAAGCCCGTGCCTAGGCGGTCTGCATGATCGAATATTCCCGCGCAAGATTTTTCCTCTCCCCCCGTCACCGGGGGGAGAGGGCAGGGTGAGGGGGGCGCCGGCGACCGTTCCGCCCTCCCGCCACCTCACCCCGACCCTCTCCGCCCCCGGGGGCGGAGAGGGCGAAGACCCGCACGGGACGGCCGGCGATGACCCATTTCCTCGATTACCTCGCCGACCGCGTCGTGCTGTGCGACGGCGCGATGGGGACCCAGGTCCAGGCGCGCAACCTCGACATCGAGCGCGACTATCAGGGCCACGAGAACTGCACCGAGATCGTCTGCCAAAGCCGTCCCGACCTGATCCGCGAGATCCATCGCGGCTACCTCGAAGCCGGCTGCGACGCGTTGCAGACCAACAGCTTCGGCGGCTCGCCGATCACCCTGGGCGAGTTCGGCCTCGCCGACCAGGCCCTGGCGCTGAACCGGCGCGCCGCCGAGCTCGCCCGCGAGGCCGTCGCCGAATTCGCCCATGACGGCCGCACCCGGTTCGTGCTCGGCTCGGTCGGGCCGGGGACGAGGCTGCCCTCGCTCGGCCACATCGCCTACCAGGAGGTCGAGGACGCGCTGACCATCCAGTGCGCCGGGCTGATCGCCGGCGGGGTCGACGCCATCATCATCGAGACCTGCCAGGACCCGCTGCAGATCAAGGCCGCGGTCAACGGCGCCAAGCGGGCGCGCGCCGACGCGCGCCAGGACACGCCGATCCTGGTCCAGGTCACGATCGAAACCACCGGGGCCTTGCTGGTCGGGGCCGACATCGCCGCCGCGGCGACGATCGTCGAGGCGCTGGGCGTCCCGGTCATCGGCCTCAATTGCGCGACCGGCCCGCGCGAGATGGCCGAGCACGTCAAATGGCTCGGCGAGAGCTGGCCCCACCGGATCTCGGTGCAGCCCAACGCCGGCCTGCCCGAATTGGTCGCCGGCCAGACCCGCTACCCGCTTGGCCCCGCCGAATTGGCGCAATGGCTCGAGCGCTTTGTCGTCGAGGACGGGGTCAACATGATCGGCGGCTGCTGCGGCACCGATGTGCCGCACATCGCCGCCCTCGACCAGATGCTGCGGCGGCTCGGCCGCGACCGCCCGCGGCCGGCGCCGCGCGCCCGCCGCCCGGCCTGGGCGCCCGCGCTCGCCTCGCTCTACGGCCAGGTGGCGCTGCGCCAGGAGAACGCCTGGCTGTCGATCGGCGAGCGCTGCAACGCCAACGGCTCGCGCAAATTCCGCCGCCTGCAGGAAGAGGGCGACTGGGACGGCTGCGTCGAGATCGGCCGCGAGCAGGTCGCGCGAGGGCTCGCACACGCTCGATTTGTGCACCGCCTTTGTCGGCCGCGACGAGGTCGCCGACATGAGCGAGGCGGTCAGCCGCATGCGCGGCGCGGTCAACGCCCCGCTCGTCGTCGACTCGACCGAATACCCGGTGCTCGAAGCCGCGCTCAAGCTCTATGGCGGCAAGCCCGTCATCAACTCGATCAATTTCGAGGATGGCGAGGCGGCGGCCGAAAAGCGGCTCCAGCTCGCCCGCCGCTTTGGCGCCGCGGTCATCGCGCTGACGATCGACGAGACCGGCATGGCCAAGGAGGCCCCGCACAAGCTCGCCATCGCGCGGCGCCTCCACGACTTCGCCTGCAACCGGCACGGGCTGGCGCCCTCGGACCTGCTGTTCGACCCGCTGACCTTCACGATCTGCACCGGCAACGCGGACGACCGCCGGCTCGGCCTCGAAACCCTCGACGCGATCGAGCAGATCAGAGACGCGATGCCGGAGTGCCAGATCATCCTCGGCCTCTCGAACATCTCGTTCGGCCTCAACCCGCCGGCGCGGCAGATCCTGAACTCGGTCTTTCTCGACCACGCGCTGCGCCGCGGGCTGACCGGCGCGATCGTCCATTTCTCGCGGATCATGCCGCTCCATCGGATCCCGGCGGAGGAGGCGCGGGTCGCCGAGGATCTGATCTTCGACCGCCGGCATGAAGGCTACGACCCGCTGCACGCCTTTATCGGCGCTGTTCGAGAACCGCGAAGCCGAGAAGAGCGAGAAGAAGGCCCGGCCGGAAAAGGTCGAGGAGCGCCTGGCGCAGCGCATCGTCGACGGCGACCGCCAGGGGCTCGAAGCCGACCTCGACCTCGCGATGGCGAGCTGGAAGCCGCTCGACATCATCAACAACATCCTGTTGGACGGCATGAAGACGGTCGGCGAATTGTTCGGCGCCGGCAAGATGCAGCTGCCCTTCGTGCTGCAATCGGCCGAGACGATGAAGACTGCGGTGCGCTTTCTGGAGCCGCACATGGAGCGGGTCGAGGGCCAGCAGAAGGGCACCGTGGTCCTGGCGACGGTGCGCGGCGACGTGCACGACATCGGCAAGAACCTCGTCGACATCATCCTGACCAACAACGGCTACCGGGTGATCAACCTCGGCATCAAGCAGCCGATCGGCGCGATCCTCGAAGCCGCGGCGCAGCATAAGGCCGACGCCGTCGGCATGTCGGGGCTGCTGGTCAAATCGACCGTGGTGATGCGCGAGAACCTCGACGAGATGAGCCGCCAGGGCCTCGACCTGCCGGTCATGCTGGGCGGCGCCGCCTTGACCCGGCGCTATGTCGAGGAGGATTGCGTCAAATCCTACGCCGCCGGCCGCGTCGCCTATGCGCGCGACGCCTTCGACGGGCTCGGGCTGATGGAGAAGATCGTCTCGGGCAAGTTCGACGCCCATCTCGACGAGGTGCGGCGCAAGAACGAGGGCCGCCCGGTCAACCCGTCGCGCAAGCTCGGCCGCGCCGCCGACCCCAGGCCGCTGCGCCCGATCGATCTCGACGAAATCCGCCTGCGCCGGGCCGAGCTGACCCGCGGCGTGCCGGTGCCGCAGCCGCCCTTCTGGGGGCCGCGCGCGATCGAGCGGATGTCGCCGCAGGCGGTCGTGCCCTACCTCAACGAGCGCATGCTCTACCAGTTCCAGTGGGGCTACCGGAAGGACGGCAAGAGCCTCGCCGAATACCGCGAATGGGCCAGGGACGAGCTGCGCCCGGTGCTGCGGCGCATCCTCGAGATCGCGGTGCGCGAGGAGATCCTGACGCCGCAGCGCCGCCTACGGCTACTGGCCCTGCGCCGCCCGGGGCAACGATGTGATCCTCTACGACCCCGGCGGCGAGCGCGAGGTCGCGCGCTTCTCGTTCCCGCGCCAGAACAAGGAGGGCGGCCTCTGCATCGCCGATTTCTTCCGCGACGTCGGGCGAGGGCGAGCGCGACGTGATCGGCCTGCAGGTGGTGACGATGGGCCGCCGCGCCTCGGAGGCGGCGCGCGAGTGGTTCGCCGCAGAACCGCTACCAGGATTATCTCTACCTGCACGGCCTCTCGGTCGAGATGGCCGAGGCGCTGGCCGAATACGTCCACAAGCGCATCCGCGGCGAATTGGGCTTTTCCGCCGACGAAGTCGCGCGACGCCGAGGCGATGCTCGCCCAAGGCTACCGCGGCAGCCGCTATTCCTTCGGCTACCCCGCCTGCCCCAACCTCGCCGACCAGAAGCAGCTGCTGGCGCTCTTGGGGGCCGAGGCGATCGGCATCGCCCTCTCCGAGGAAGACATGCTCGACCCCGAGCAATCGACCTCCGCCATCATCGTCCACCACCCCCAGGCGAAGTACTTCTCGGTGTGAGCCGCCTCGCCCGGAAGGCCCAAGAAGCCGGCTGCACCGCAGGGCCGCAGGCTAAACCGTCGCGACGAGGACGCCGACAGAGTGGCTGACCGCGAATATCGCCATGTTTCTGCCGTCGGCGGCAAACGCGTGGAGCGCCTGCAGCGCCGCGAAGCTGTAGCCGATGCCGACAACCCAGCGCGCGCCTGGATTTGGCGGCGGGTAGTGGGAAATCTTTGCGCGGTCTTCGTTGATGCCGCGAATGATCGCGGCGCCGGCGTTGGTGGCGCTTTCCACCTTCAGCTCGATGGCGTAGAGGCCGAAATTGTCCTGCGCGATAATATCGAGCGTGAGATTTCCGTATGGCGGGGGATAGGGGACTTCGCGCGCGGCCTGCACGCCGGCCGCTCGCAATCTCAGGGTCAGCTCGACCTGCATCCAAATTTCCCAACCGGCGCCGGTCGCGATGGCTTCTGCGATGCGCTGCGCATCGCCGAGGATCAGGTTCTGGAGGTCGCTGTTGGTCATGACACCCTCACTCGGTTTGGTAGAACTCATTGGTCCGCGTCGTTAAATCCAAGATTTGCGCCGGGACTCTGACTGCTGAGCAGCAGCGTCAGGCTGTTGGCAAGGTGGGGATGATGGTCCCGCCGACACTGCATGACGACAGAAAGACAGAAACCCGTTCGGTCGGGCAGAACGAGGCGGTTTCATTGTAGAGCACCGGACACGCGTTGAGCGGCGCCGTCATCCGCGCATTGTTGATAATCGCTTGTTGCGCAAGCCCAAGGCTGAAGGCGCCGGCCGTCGAGTTCGCTACGTTGAACGTGTCGGAGGCGTCGCGGGTCTTGTTGAATTGGCCATTTTCGAACGTGTAGAGCCACCCCACCCGCATCGGCGCGGTGGTCTGCACGTTCATCCTGATGACCTGTCCTAGGCGCACTGGAGATGTCGTTGCAAAGCAGTAATATTGCCCATTCCAAGCGATCAGATTGTTTTGCAAAGGTCTGAAAGCCTGCCAGGCGACAACGACGCCTGCATCGTCTCCGACGAGCCCAACGACGCCCCGCACGAGAGCCACCGACTGGCCCGCGCCGTAGATCGCCCAGAGCCCCGCCCGATCAATCGAGAGATTGAGCCGGTACTGCATATCCCGTTCTCCCGCCCCGGACACACAAGCCTCGCTCGCGCGGATGTCGTTGCAACTCGGGCAAGCGTTGCCGATGTGGACGATGCCGACCCATGCGGAGCCTCGATTGGC
The DNA here is from genome assembly GCA_963716115.1 of uncultured Alphaproteobacteria bacterium. Taxonomy (GTDB): domain Bacteria; phylum Pseudomonadota; class Alphaproteobacteria; order ATCC43930; family CGMCC-115725; genus AP-15. The sequence goes on along the minus strand of CAVQSZ010000004.1, from coordinate 47,663 downwards.
GAGACGCTCAGCGGGGACGAGCCGCGCGATCGGTTGAGCGCGGCGCTTGCTAACTTCGCGTCCGGTCGCCTGGCGCGCCGGCTACAGACGCTCGAAAATCAATCCGATCCAGCGTGCGCCTTCGCTTGCGCGACCATGCCGATCTCTTGAGCACGGCCAGCCCGGGCTCGATCGTGCGCCACTCGGCTGCGGCCGCGTCGGCCAAGCGCGCGCCTTGCCCAAATACTGAGGCTGGGTGACTTGACTTCGGTCCGCATGTGGTGCTTTGGCCTTGGCCGGACATAGGCATCGTACCAGAACATAATGAGCTCACTAAATTCACTTCGGGCGGGACACTGAGACCAGCCTAATTTTCGGGGTGTCCAGGAGGCGTCATTCCGGACAAGAGCTCGATATCATCACAAAGGACGACGTACGGTTCTTCGTTGGAGCTCGGTTTCATGCCGGAACGGCTTGGCTCACTGCTGTCCGGTTCGTCGTGACCGGTTGTGGACCCGTGCTCGACCTCAGCCAAACCCGTCATGCCCGTGCTTGGCGCGGGCATCTTCCGCCTCTTCCGCGCGACGGTGCGGCCCGTAGATGCCCGCGGACCTGATCCGTGGGCATCCACGCCTTCCGGCGTCCGGAGGCAAGGCGGTTCTAAATTGTTTTCGGACAACGCCCGACGCGCGTAGATCGCAGACCAATATTTCCCCGGACAGCCCTGCGGCCGTCAGGGAATCGCGGTCGGCCCGCGATCGCGCGGCTGTTTCGCTGTTCCGGTTTTACGGAAAGCAGTGGCCCCGAGCCGCACCGCCGCCCGCCCGCCGCATTTCCCGGTATTGATCAGCGGCGGTCGCGGCTCGCGCGGCGGCGCGGCGCTCAGGTCACGCGCGCCTCGCGCAATGCGGCGTCCTCGCTCTGGTCAAGGGCGACGAGGCGCGCCCGCTGCTCAACCCATCCCGGGCTGCGCATCGGCCGCGTCGAGGAGCGCGTTCAGGAGCACGTTGCAGCCGGCGGCGAGGTCGGCGGGCTTGGCGTCCTCGATCTCGTTGTGGCTGATGCCGCCGACGCAGGGGACGAAGACCATCGCGGTCGGCGCGACGCGGGCCATGTAGACGGCGTCGTGGCCGGCCCCGCTGATGATGTCCTGGTGCGGATAGCCCTGGGCCGATGCGGCCTCGCGCACGGCGTCGACGAGGTCCGGATCGAACCGGGTCGGCGGGAAATGCCAGAACTCCTCGACCGCGGCGTCGAGGCCTTGCGTCGCCGCCGCCGCGGCGCAGGCGGCGCGCAATTCGCCGTCCATCTGCGTCAGCACGCCATCCTCGGGGTGGCGGAAATCGACCGTGAAGAAAACCCGGCCGGGGATCGTGTTGCGCGAGTTCGGGCTGACCTGCACAAAGCCGACCGTGGCGCAGGCATCGGGGCGCGTGGGCGTGGCCGATCCGGTTGACGGCGTCGATCATCCGCGCCGCCCCGACCAGCGCATCCTTGCCGCCGCGGCATCGGCGTCGGCCCGGCATGCGCCTCCTGGCCGGTCACGGTGATCTCGTACCAGCGCTGGCCCTGCGCGCCGGTGACGATTCCGACCGGCTTTCCGGCGGCTTCGAGGATCGGCCCTTGCTCGATATGCGCCTCGAAATAGGCGGCGACCTCGCGCCCGCCGGCGGGCTCGGGCCCGGCAAAGCCGATCCGCTCGAGCTCGGCGCCGAGCGTCACGCCGCTGACATTGTCCGGCCGCTCCAGCCCGTAGGCGAGGTCGAAGACGCCGGCGAACACGCCGGAGCCGACCATCGCCGGCGAAAACCGCGAGCCCTCCTCGTTGGTCCAGGCGACGATCTCGACCGGGGCCGCGGTTTCGTAGCCGACATCGTTCAACGTGCGCACGATTTCGAGCCCGGCCATCACGCCATAGGCGCCGTCGAACCGGCCGCCGGTCGGCTGGGTGTCGAGATGGCTGCCGGTCATGACCGGCGGCAGGCTCGGGTCGCGGCCGGGCCGGCGCGCGAAGATGTTGCCGATCCGGTCGACCGTGACCGTGCAGCCGGCCTCCTCGCACCAGCGGATGAAGAGCCGGCGCGCCTCGCCGTCGAGATCGCTCGCCGCGAGCCGGCACACCCCGCCCTTCGCCGTCGCGCCGATCCGGGCCAATTCCATCAGGCTCGCCCACAGCCGCTCGCCGTTGACCCGCAGGTTCCGCATGCTCGCCCTCTCGAATCGTGGTCCGCGATCCTAGCGCGGACGGCGTCGGGTTTCACGCGACACCGGCCGCCACAAGGCGTATGCTGCCGCGGCATGGCAGGTCGCGGGCAGCCTCGTGACCGGCGGCCGGGTTGGGCAGCCGCCACCGTCGCCCGCGATCCCTCGAACCACTCGTTCGGGAGGAACGCTTATGACCATCCGCAACCCCATCGAATGGACTGCCGACCAGCTGCGGCTCGTCGGCCTCGCCGCCGAATTGGTGACCCACGCCGGGGAGCGCGCCGGCGAGGCGAAGCCGGAGGTGCGCCGGATCGAGGTCGCCGATTTGTGGGATGCTTTAAGGGAGGGGCTCGACGACTTCGCCGCCTACCGCACCGACGCGGTCTTTTTGTGCCTGATCTATCCGGTGGTCGGCCTCCTCCTGGCCCGGCTGGCCTCGGGCTACGGCCTGCTGCCGCTGTTGTTCCCGATCGCATCGGGCTTTGCCCTCGTCGGCCCGCTGGCGGCGGTCGGCGTCTACGAGATCAGCCGCCGGCGCGAGGAAGGCGCGCCCGGTCGCCTGGCGCGACGCGTTCGGCGTGGTGCGCTCGCGCTCGTTCGGCGCGATCCTCGGGCTGGGCCTGCTGCTGGTCGCGATCTTCCTGGTCTGGCTCGGCGTGGCGCAGGCGATCTACGACCTGACCCTCGGCCCCGAGCCGCCGGCCTCGATCGGCGCCTTTGTCGACGGCGTGCTGACCACCGGCGCCGGCTGGGCGATGATCATTGTCGGGGTCGGGGTCGGCTTTCTGTTCGCGCTCCTGGTGCTGTCGATCGGCGTCATTTCGTTCCCGATCCTGCTCGACCGCGATGTCGGGATCGGCGCGGCGATGGCGACCTCGGTGCGCGCGGTGCTGACCAACCCCGGCCCGATGGCGGTCTGGGGGCTGATCGTCGCGGCGGCGCTGGTCATCGGCTCGATCCCGCTGCTGCTCGGCCTGATCTTTGTGATGCCGGTGCTCGGCCACGCGACCTGGCACCTCTACCGCGCGCTCGTGCCGCGCTGACGGCAAAATCGCCATAATCGCATCGCAAGGTCGCGCCCATCGGCCGCCCGGCGGCGCTGCGCGCCGGGCGGCGGCGAACCCGACCCCTGTAGATTCCCTGTAAAAACAGGTGAAGCAGGCGAGTCGGGCGAGGACCTGCCGATGGCGCTATTCGAGAGCGTAGAACCCCATCGCGCCCCCGGCCATGACCTGATGGCGGGTTTCCGGCGACACGCCCTCGAGGCGGTCGAGCATCATCTTGGGCGCGCCCGGGAAGAAGCCGTCGCGGTGCGGGTAGTCGGTCGCCCACATGATCTTGTGCGGCCCGATATAGTCGGCCAGCACCTTGAGGCTGCCCTCGACCGGCTCGAACGAGATCCAGCAATTGCGCTGGAACAATTCGCTGGGCCGCGTCGTCAGCCCGGAATCGTTGAACCCCTGGTCGTCGAAATGCCGGTCCATGCGGTCGAGCCAGGGCGCGATCCAGCCGCCGCCCGATTCGAGAAAGCCGATCCGCACCTTCGGGTGGCGCTCGCACACCCCGCCCCAGATCACGCTCATGCAGGCCAGCATCATCTCCATCGTGTGGCTGATGATGTGCTGCGCGGCGCGGCCCTCGAAGCGGTCGACGCCGACCGTCGGCATGCCGCTGTTGCCGCCCTCGTGAAAGCCGATCGAGAAGTCGAGATCCTCGGCCGCCTGCCAGAACGGCTCGTAGATCGGGTCGTGGATCATCTTGTTGTTGTAGGGGTTGGGGCGGATGAAGCCGCCGCGGAACCCGAGCTTTTCCTTGGCGAACCGCATCTCCTTGACCGCCAGATCGATCGACTGCATCGGCAGCATGGCGATGCCGAAGAGGCGGTCCGGGTAGGGCTTGCAATAGTCGGCGAGCCAGCGGTTGTAGCCGCGGCACATCGCGGCGGCGAGCCCCGGATCGCGCACCGAGCCGGCGAAGAGCCCCATGCTCGGATAGAGGAAGGCGGCGTCGATGCCGTCCAGATCCATGTCGGGGATGCGCTTGTGCGGGTCGAAGCCGCCGGGGCGCCCGTCCTTGTAGGCCATCGTCGAGGCCTGGACCGTCCCCTGGCGCGCGCCGACCCCGCCGATGCCGCCCATGCCCTGCTGGCTGCCCAGGATCTTTTCCTCGATCAGCAGCATTTCCTTGCCGTCGTTGTTGACGACCAGCCGCGGCGCCCGGTCGCGGAACGCCGGGTCCATGTACTCGTCCCACAAGGTGGTCGGCTCCAGCACGTGGCCGTCGGCGTCGATGGCGTTATAGGCGCGGGTCATGACCCTCTCCCTCTTTTGCCGCTGCATCAGCGGCATCGATCCTAGCGCGGCGGCGCCGGGGCCGCCATCGCTTCGGCGTTGAACGCGCGCCCCTGCATGCTAGTTAATTGCGTTGGTGTACGATATTAAGTAGGGTGCCTCGGGTGAGCATACCATCTGAGGTGTCCGATGGCACGGGTCGCGGTAGTCCTGATCTGCACCGCCGAGCAGCGAGCCGAGCTGGCGGCTCTGGCTCGAAGTCGGACGGAGGAGGCCCGCCTGGTGGAACGGGCGAAGATTATTTTGGCTTGCCTGGACGGCAACCGAAACGACGCGGTCGGTCGCGAGCTGGGGGTGCGGCCGAATACGGTCGGCCTGTGGCGCAAACGCTTTGCGGCAAGCGGGCTGGCCGGGCTGCGGGATCGGGCGCGGCCGGGCAAGACCCCAAAATATGGCGCCGACTTGCGCCTGCGGGTTCTGCGCCAGCTGGAATTGCCGCCGCCCAAAGGGGTGGCCAGCTGGGACGGAGCTTTGGTGGCCGCGGCGCTGGGCGTCTCGGACGATGCGGTGTGGCGCCTGTTGCGCCGGGAAGGCGTGCAATTGCGCCGCCGCCGCTCGTGGTGCATCAGCACCGACCCGCAATTTGCCGCCAAGCCTGCCCCTGGCCCGAACAGGGGGCCGCCGATATTATCGGTCTCTACCTGAACCCGCCGGAACAGGCGCTGGTCTTGAGCGTCGACGAGAAGCCGACGATCCAGGCGCTGGAGCGGGCCAGGGGATATGTCCTGACCAGCAGCGGCAAGGTTGTTCACGGCCTCAAGAGCACCTACAAAATAGGTTGGGCCGAAAACGGAGGAAACGCCGATGGCCAAGACGCGCGGGACCGGATTATTGATGGTGTGGACCGACATCGACGCCGAGCACGAGGCCGAGTTCAATCGCTGGTACGACGAGGAGCACATCCCGCATCTTCTGGCAGTGCCGGGCTTTCTCTCGGCCGGCCGCTATTCCGCGCTGAAGGGCGCGCCCAAATACCTCGCGATCTACGAGCTCGAGGACCACAACGCGCTGCGCAGCGCGGCCTATCTCGACGCCGTCAAGTACCAGCCCTCGGCGCAGCGGCAGAAGACCGGGACCAGCCGGATCGGGCGCAACTTTCTGAGGAACGCCTACCGCCAGATCTTCCCGATGCACACCCACCCGATCGAGCAGACGGCGGGGATGGCGCCGGTGCTGCAGATGGGGCGGATCGATGTCTCCGCCGCGGTCGAGGAGGAGTTCAACGCCTGGTACAACACGGTCTACATCCCGGGCTATCTGGCGGTGCCGGGCTGTCTCGGGGCGCGGCGCTGGGTCGCCGTCGAGGGCCAGCCCAAATATCTGACATTGTACGAGCTCGAGCACGCCGAGGTGCCGCAAAGCGAGGCCTGGAGCCGGGCGCAGGCGAGCAATCCGTGGACCCGGCGGATGCGGCCCAACCTGCGCCACGACGACGGCTCGCCCGGCGTCTACCGGCGCATCTTTCCGAAATAGGAGGGCGCGATGGCCAAGGGCATCCTGATCGCGGCGATGGATTTTTCCGCCGTCGCCGAGGACGAATTTCACGACTGGTACGACCTCGAGCACATCCCCGAGCGCCGGCGCGTGCCCGGCTTTCTCGCCTGCGAGCGCTGGATCGGCGCGCTGAACCCGAAGATCTCGGTCGCGACCTACGAGCTCGACAATGTCGATGTGCTGAAAAGCGCCGCCTACCGCGCGATCGGCGGCGAGAACCTGTCGCCGTGGTCGAAGCGGCTGACCGGCCGGGTCCAGATGCTGATGCGCTGCGAGGGCGAGCAGATCCTGCCGGGGGACCAGTCCGCGCCAGCGGACGCCGAGGCGCTGCTGCTGAACGCGATGAGCGTCGCCCCCGAGCACGAGCGCGAGTTCAACGAATGGTATAATTCCGAGCACATCCCGGCGCTCGCCGCGGTGCCCGGCACATTATGCGCACGGCGCTACCGCGGCGGCGGGGCGGCGCAGAAATACGTCGCGGTCTATCACCTCGCTGCGGTCGAGGTGCAGGCCTCGGCTGCGTGGAAGGCGGCGGCCGGCACGCCCTGGACCGAGCGCATGCGCCCGCATTTCCGCGACCACCTGCGCATCGTCAGCCGCCGCTACGCGCGCGAGCGCTGAGACCCGCCGGCGCGGGTTTGCGCCGCGGTTGACCGGCCTCGCCCCGCAGGCGACGATCCGCCGGCGCATCAAGAGGGAAACGCCATGCTCACGCTTTACCTGTCGCCGGGATCGAGCTCGATGGCGCCGCATATCGCGTTGCACGAGATCGGCGTCGAGTTCGAGAGCCGGTGGATTTCCTTTGCCAGGAAGGAGCAGCACTCGTCCGACTACCTGGCTGTCAACCCTGAGGGGAAAGTACCGACCCTGCTCATCGACGGGCGGCCGATGACCGAGGTGGCGGCGGTCCTCTATTACCTCGCCAGGCGCTATCCGGAGGCGGGGCTGTGGCCGGAGGGCGGGCTGGAGGCCGAGGCGCAGGCGATCTCCTGGATGTCGTTTATCGCCTCCACGGTGCACCCGGCCCGCCGGATCGGCGTCGAGCGCTGGAAGGAGGTGTTCGGCCTCGCCGAGGAGCGGCTGGCGCGGCGGGAATGGGCGGTCGGACGTTATTCGATCGCCGACATCCATCTCTTTCGCCTCTATTGGCGCTTTGTCAACTCGCTGCACCCGCAGGCCGACGCCTATCCCGGCCTCTCCGCCCATTACGAGCGGATGATGGCGCGCCCGGCGGTGCACAAGACCTTGGCGATCGAGGCGAAGGTCGGCTACCAGCTGCCGCAGTAGCGACATCGCCGCCATACAGGGCTGCGGCTGCGATGCCCGAGCGTTCGGTGATCGGCGACCGGCCCAAACGCCGGGAGGATGCACGCTTTCTGACCGGGCGCGGCCGGTACCTCGACGATCTCGTCTTTGACGGGCTGGCGCATGCGGCGGTGCTGCGCTCGCCGCATGCGCATGCGGTGATCCGCAATATCGATACGGCGGCGGCCCGGGCCGCACCTGGCGTCTTGGCGGTGCTGACCGCGGCCGAGGCGGCGGCGGACGGGCTGCGGCCGCTGCGGCCCTCGGCCGAGGCCAACGCCCAGACCGGCGAGCCCTTCGCCTTCGCGCCGCAGCCGGTCCTGGCCGCGGGCAAGGTCCGCTATGTCGGCGAGCCGGTGGCGCTGATCGTCGCCCTGACCCGCGCCCAGGCCCTCGACGCCGCGGAGCTGGTCGCCGTCGACTACGCGCCGCTGCCCGCGGTGACGACCGCAGCCGCCGCCCGCGCCCCGGACGCGCCGCAGCTTTCGACCGAGGTCCCCGGCAATGTCTGCGTCGACTGGCGCACCGGCGACCCGGCGGCGGTCGCCGCGGGGTTCGCTGCGGCCGCCCATGTCGTGCGGCTGCGGCTCGACAACCACCGGATCGTCACCAACCCGATGGAGCCGCGCGGCGTCGTCGGCCTGTGGGACCCCGAGCGGCGCCGCTACACCGCCCATGTGTCGAGCCAAAGCATCCACATCACCCGCGACAACACCGCGCGGGCGCTGGGCGCGCCGCCGGCCGATGTGCGGTTTGTGGCGCCCGATGTCGGCGGCGGCTTCGGCGCCAAGAACTTCGTCTACCCCGAGCACGTGCTGATCCTGTGGGCGGCGCGGCGGGTCGGCCGGCCGGTCAAGTGGATCGCCACCCGCGGCGAGGGTTTCCTCTGCGACCACCAGGCCCGCGACCAGACCGCCGAGGCCGCGCTGGCGCTCGACGCCGACGGCCGGTTTTTGGCGCTGCGGGTGACGACGACGGCCAACGCCGGCGCCTATCTGGTCAGCGCCGGCGGGGTGCAGACCTTTCAGTACGCGCACCTGCCCGGCACGGTCTATCGCATCGCGGCGATCGAGCTGCGGATCGCCGTGGCGCTGACCAACACCGCCCCGGTCGGCGTCACCCGCGGGCCGGGCTTTGCCGAGGCGGTCAACATCATCGAGCGCCTGATCGACGCGGCGGCGCGGCAATGCGGCTTCGACCGCGCCGAATTGCGCCGCCGCAACCTGGTCCCGGCGGCGGCGATGCCGATGACGAACGCCGTCGGCAGCAAGGTCGACAGCGGCGCGTTCCCGGAAACCTTCGAGCGCGCGCTCAAGCAGGCCGATGTCGCGGGCTTCGCGGCGCGCCGCCGCGAGAGCGAGGCCAAGGGGCGGCTGCGCGGCCTCGGCTTCGCCTATCACATCAAGGCGACGGGCGGCTCGCCGCACGAGAATGTCGACATCCGCTTTGAGCCGGACGGCAGCGTGTCGTTGATCACCGGCACCCAGACCATCGGCCAGGGCCACGAGACCACCTTCCCGCAGATCCTGGCCGACCGCCTGGGCCTGCCGAACGAGCGCATCCGCCTCGTTCAGGGCGACACCGACCGGATCGCGATCGGCGGCGGCCACGGCAGCTCGCGATCGACCTATATGGGCGGCACGGCGATCTGGCGCGCGTCGGACGAGATCATCGCCAAAGGCATCACGGTCGCCGCCGAGGCGCTGGAGGCGGCGGAAGCCGATATCCGGTTCGAGGACGGCGATTTCGTCGTGATCGGCACCGACCGTCGCCTCGCGCTCATCGACGCCGCGGCGGCCGCGCGCGCCCGCGGGACGCCGCTCGACACCTACCACGCCTGGACGCGGGAATGGATGACCTTCCCCAACGGGGCCCACGTCGTCGAGGTCGAGATCGACCGCGACACCGGCCAGGTGACGCTCGCCCGCTATGCCGCGGTCGACGATTACGGGGTGCTGGTCAACCCGATGATCGCCGCGGGCCAGGCGCATGGTGCGATCGCCCAGGGCGCCGGCCAGGCGTTGTTGGAGCGCGCGGCCTACGACCCGCGATCGGGTCAGCTCCTCGCCGGCTCGTTCCTGGATTACGCATTGCCCCGCGCCGACGACCTGCCGCTCTTCGCGCTCGGCTTCAACCCGACCCGCTGCACGACCAACCCGCTCGGCGTCAAGGGTTGCGGCGAGGCCGGCGCGGTCGCCGCCTTCCCTGCGATCACCAACGCCATCGCCGATGCGCTCGGCGTCGCCGACCTCGCCGGCCCCGCCACTGCGGAGCGGGTCTGGCGGGCGATCACAGACCGAAGCCGGGAAGGGGATGGTCTTGAAGACGAGGACTGAGCCGCCAATATATTAGGCAATCTGGTCTTAAACTAGTTAACACTGGACGGCCATGGACACGATCGGCACTTTCGAGGCCAAGACGCACCTGACCCGTCTCCTCGATCGGGTGGCAGCCGGCGAGCAGATCACGATCACCCGTCACGGAACCCCGATCGCGCGCCTGGTGCCCGTGAAGCCCGCCGGTTCGCCGCACATCCGCGAGACGATCGCCAAGCTGAAAGACTTCAGCAAAGGCCAGACGCTCGGCGGCCTGAAAGTCAAGGACCTGATCGACGCGGGCCGCCGGTGAGGGCCTTCGTCATCGACGCATCCGTCGCCCTCGCCTGGTGCTTTGACGACGAGGCCACAGCGGCGACTCGCGCGCTTTTGGACCGGTTCGAGGGCGAGCACGCCGAGGTCCCCTCGCTGTGGCATCTGGAGCTGGCCAACGCTCTCGCATCGAGCGAGCGCAAGAGGCGGATCACGCCGGCGCGCGCGAGCGAATTTATCGCCTTGATCGGCGGGCTTCCGATCGAGGTCGACGAGGAGACGCCGCGCCGCGCCCTGAGCGCTGTGCTCGATCTGGCTCGAAGCGAAGGGTTGAGCGCCTATGACGCCAGCTATCTCGAGCTGGCGATGCGTCGAGGCGTCCCACTGGCGACCAAGGACGACGATCTGGCAAGGGCGGCCCGGCGTGTCGGTGTGGCTTTGCTGCCGACGGCGTGAGCATGCCCATGCGCTCGGACAGGCGCCGCCGACGAGCGTGAGGCGCTGCCGCTCGCGGCCGGCAAAACCGTTGCGGCGGGGGCGGTTTGGGGCTAACCCCTGAACCTACACATCCCCGAAGGTGGCGGCGGTTTTCGGATGGCGGGCAGTCTCGTGCAGGGCGCGGTGTTCACCGTCATGGTGGTGCGCGCCGGGAATCTGCGCGACGCTGCCTTCGAGCACGAGCTGGCCGAGCAGATCCGGCGCAGCCCGCGGTTTTTTCTCAACGCGCCGGTGGTGCTCGACCTCAGGGACGCGGCCGGTTTTGCGGATGACGCGGAATTTGCCGAGGCGCGGGAGATCCTGCGCCGCCACACCCTGACCCTGATCGGCGTGCAGAACGCGCTGCCGGCGCAGCTGGAGGCGGCCGCCGCGGCCGGGCTGGCGAGCTTTGCTCCGAATTCGACGCAGCCGAGGGGGCCGCGCGCCGCCGAGCCGGCGGCCGCGCCGCGCCCGGCGCGGCCGGATATGGCCGGGGTCAGGACGCGCCTCGTGACGCAGCCGGTGCGCTCGGGCACCCAGATCTACGCGCGCGGCAGCGATCTCGTCGTCACCGCCGCGGTCAGCTCGGGGGCCGAGCTGATGGCTGACGGCAACATCCATGTCTACGGCGCGCTGCGCGGCCGGGCGCTCGCCGGCGCCAGCGGCGATGTCGAGGCGCGGATTTTCTGCAGCCGGCTCGAGGCCGAGCTTGTCAGCATCGCCGGGCGCTATCTGGTCAGCGAGCAATTGCCGGCCGACCAGCGCGGCTTGCCGGTGCAGATCGCGCTCGTCGATGATAGCCTGACGATCACGCGGAGCTGACGCTGACCATCGGCGCGCAACCGGTCGCGAGCAGGGGTCGGCCGGGGAAAGGGGGAGGGGCTTTTGGCAAAGGTAATCGTGCTCACCTCGGGCAAGGGGGGTGTGGGCAAGACGACCTCCGCGGCCGCCTTCGCCGCGGGGCTCGCGCTGCGCGGCCACCGCACCGTCGTCATCGATTTCGACGTGGGCCTGCGCAACCTCGACCTGATCATGGGCTGCGAGCGCCGTGTGGTGTTCGATTTCATCAACGTCATCAACGGCGACGCCAAGCTCAACCAGGCGCTGATCAAGGATAAGCGCAACGACAACCTCTACATCTTCCCGACCTCGCAAACCCGCGACAAGGAGGCGCTGAAGCGCGATGGGGTCGAGCGCGTGCTCGACGAGCTGAAGGAGAGCTTCGACTACATCGTCTGCGACAGCCCGGCCGGGATCGAGCATGGCGCGATCACCGCCCTCTATTTCGCCGACAGCGCCATCATCGCCACCAACCCCGAGGTCTCCTCGGTCCGCGACAGCGATCGGATCATCGGCATCCTCGCGTCCAAATCGCGCCGCGCCGAGCACAATCAGGAGCCGGTCGACGTGCACCTGCTGTTGACCCGCTACTCGCCGGAGCGGGTCACCAGGGGCGAGATGCTGGCGGTCGAGGACGTGAAGGAGATCCTGTCGATCCCGCTCCTCGGCGTGATCCCGGAATCGGAATCGGTGCTGCGCGCCTCGAACACCGGGACGCCCGTGGTGTTCGACGAGGAGAGCCCGGCCGGCCGCGCCTATCTCGACGCGGTCGCGCGCTTTCTCGGCGAGCAGCGCGAGCTGCGCTTTCTGAAGCCCGAGCGGCGGAGCTTCTTCCGCGCCCTCTTCGGGAGGGCCTGATGCGCCTTCTCGACCTGATTTTTCCCGAGCGCCGCAGCAGCGCCGTCATCGCCCGCGAGCGGCTGAAGATCGTGCTGGCGCACGAGCGGGCGAGCCGTGACGCGCCCGATTTTCTGCCGATCCTGCAAAAGGAGCTGCTCGACGTGGTCGGCCGCTACGTCGAGATCCGCAGCGACATGCTGCGCATCAACCTCGGCCGGGAGGGCGACACCTCGCTCCTCGAGATCAACGTCGAGATCGACGGCGGCCGGCCGAGGCCCGCCCGCAACGGCTCGGCCGCGCCCGCCAAGCCGGCCGGCGCGTCGGGCCCCGACCGCGACGGCTCGGCGCCCTGGGTCAAGCCCGGCTGACCGCCGCTTTCAGATGACTGAGCCCCATCGCCCTGTAGGATGGGTTGAGCGCAGCGAAACCCATCTGCTGCGGCGGTTACGATGGGTTTCGCGATGCTCAACCCATCCTACAGCTGCTGGAACGGCCACACCGTCATCGATGCACCCCAGCCGGCGACGGATTTCGGGACGCAGCACAACTGCCGCGCCCACCGGCACACACCACACGGCATGAGAGAGCAGCATGGCGACAACCAAAGAAGAAGGTGCGGTTCCTGATTTTCTGCGCATGGACCAAAGGGTCAGCTCGGACCCGGCGAACGCCAGGAAAACCGGCAGCTGGCACGGCTGGCCGACCAAAGACCTCAAGCCGATCACGTTGACCGACAATGAGGGCCGGACGGTCCGGATCAGGACCCCGGTCATGGACCTCGAAGGGCTGATCACGCCGACCGGCCTGCACTATACCGTCCAGCATTTCAACGTGCCGCCGGTGGTGGAAAGCGCCGCGTGGGAGCTGCAGGTTTTCGGCGAGGTCAAGACACCCTTGACGCTCAATCTCGACCAGCTGCGGCGGTTTCCCGGCCGCAGCGTCCGCACCGTCATGGAATGCTCCGGCAGCGACGCGACCTTCTTCGAATACTTCAGGGGCGAAGGCCCCAAGCCCTCGCGCACCCAGGAAGGGATGATCCTGAGCGCCAGCGAGTGGACCGGCGCGCCGCTCGCCGCCGTGCTGAACGAGGCCGGCCTCACCGCGAAGTCGCTCCATGTGCGGGCCGAGGGCAACGACCACGGTGTGCCGCCCACCGCCGCCGCGGGCACCAAGCCCTTCTACTACGACAAGGGTCTGCCGATCGACAAGGCGCTCCACCCCGACACCATTCTTGGCGTGGGCGCAGAACGGCCAGCTGCTGGAGCACCTGCACGGCGCCCCGGTGCGCCTGCTGGTGCCGGGCTGGTCCGGCAACTGGTCGGTGAAGTGGCTGAAGAGGCTCGAGATCATGGAGCGGGAGCCGGAGTGCTGGTACCACTATCAGTTCTACTATTACGGCCGCTCGCCCGACGATCCCGACAAGGAGCTGATCACCACGATCGGCGTCAAATCGATCATCACCCAGCCCAACGACGATGCCGATGCGATCTCTCCCGGCGTCCACATGATCCGGGGGTATGCGTGGAGCGGCGCCGGTACGATCGACCAGGTGGAGGTCAGCGTCGACGGCGGGGAAACCTGGCGCTCCGCCCATATCGAGCAGCCGCGCGACCGTTTCATGTGGGTGCGCTGGTCGTATCGCTGGGATGTCCGACGCAAGGGCGCCTACACCTTGATGTCGCGGGCCAGCGACGAAGCTGGCCGCGTGCAGTCGCACGAGCCGCGCTACAACAACATGCGCAAGAACTTCAGCGCCATTGTGGGCTACCCGGTCACCGTGGCCTGAGCTCCTGCCCGCGGCTATTTCCACCCGGCGCGCTTCAGCAGCAGGGCGACGAGCGCCAGCGGCACGACCACGATCGCGCCGAGGAGCGTGTACGGCACGGCCCATTCGACGAGATCGCCGATCAGGCGGCCGACCGATAGGATCGTATGCCAGGTGTCGGTCATCATGCCGCGCGCGGCGATCCCGAGATGGGTCAACAAGAGCCCGACCAGGAGGCACAGCACCAGAAGGCCGATCAGCCGTCCGATCATCGGGCTCATTGCACGCGGTCCCATTCCGCGGCGACGACCGGATCGCCTTCGCCGGCGGCCCGGCGGGTTTGCTCCGCCGCAAACTCGGATGGCGGCGCCAGTCGGGAGAAGGCCCAGACCGCGGCGGCGCGGACCAGCGGCGCAAGGTCGTCGAGGCAGTTTCGCGCGGCGCCGACCAGGGCGGCGTCGCCCGGCGGCGCGTTGCCGATTGCGATCAGGACATTGCGCAAAAACCGGTCCCGGCCGGTGCGCTTGACCGGCGAGCCTGAGAACAGTCGGCGAAAGGCCCCGTCGTCGAGCGTGGCGAGCTGCGCCAGCCGCGGCGCGGTCAATTCGGCGCGCGGCAGGAAATCGGGCTCGTGCGCGGCCTGGGCGAACTTGTTCCACGGGCAGGCTGCGAGGCAGTCGTCGCAACCGTAGATGCGGTTGCCGATCGCCGCGCGAAATTCCAGGGGGATCATCCCTTTGTGCTCGATCGTCAGATACGAGATGCAGCGCCGCGCATCGAGCCGATGGGGGGCCGGGAAGGCCGCGGTCGGGCAGGCGTCGAGGCAGCGCCGGCACGAGCCGCAATGGTCGGGCTCGGCCTCGTCCGGCTCGAGCGCCAGGCTCAAGTAAATCTCGCCGAGAAAGAGCCAGCTGCCGAAATCGCGCGACACCAAATTGGTGTGCTTGCCCTGCCAGCCGAGCCCGGCCTGCTGCGCCAGCGGCTTTTCCATGACCGGGGCGGTGTCGACGAAGAGCTTCAAGGCGCCCGGCCAGCGCGCCTCGATCCAGCGCGCCAGGGCTCGTAGTCGGCGCTTCAACGTGTCGTGGTAGTCGCGGCCCCGCGCATAGACCGAGACAACGCCGCGATCGGGCTCGCCGGCCAATGCCAGCGGGTCGCTCTCGGGCGCGTAATTCACCCCGAGCACGACAACTGTTCGGGCCTCGGGCCACAGCGCCTGCGGGTCGCCGCGCCGCTCGGCGGTGCCGGCGAGCCAGCCCATGTCGCCGTGCCAGCCGCGGGCGACGAACTCCTTGAGATCGGCGCGCGCGCTCGTCGTCGAGACGGGCCGCGGCGAAGCCCACCGCGTCGAAGCCCGAAGCGAGCGCCCGGTCGCGGATCGCCTCGCGGATCGGGTCAGCCGCGGCCACGGTAGGGCGCCACGCCGGGGTCGGGGAGCCACAGCCCGGCGGGCGGCTCGCCCGTTTGGTAGAAGACGTCGATCGGGATGCCGCCGCGCGGATACCACCAGCCGCCGATCCGCAGCCAGCGCGGGGCGAGCGCGGCGATGATGCGGCGGGCGATGGCGAGGGTGCAGTCCTCGTGAAACGCTGCATGGTTGCGAAAGGCGCCGAGATAAAGCTTCAAGGACTTGCTTTCGAGGATCGCCGCCTCGGGCGCGTAGTCGATCACCAGATGGGCGAAATCGGGCTGGCCGGTGACCGGGCACAGCGAGGTGAATTCCGGGCAGGTGAAGCGCACCGCGTAGACGAGGCCCGGATGCGGGTTGGGCACGGTTTCGAGGACCGCCGCGTCGGGCGATTCGGGCAGGGCCGGGCGCCGCCCGAGCCGGGTCAAATGATCATAGGCGGGCTTCTCGCTCATGCCGCGCGCTCCTGCTGGGCCTCGGCGAACCCGGCGGCGAAGGCGGCGAGCGCCCCCGCCTCGATCGCCTGGCGCATCGCCGCCATCAGATCGGCATAATAGCGCAGGTTGTGGGCGGTCAGCAGCATCGCGCCGAGGATCTCGCCGCTGCGGCAGAGATGATGCAGGTAGGCGCGGCTGTGGCCGGCGCAGGCCGGGCAGCGGCATTCGGGGTCGAGCGGGGCCGGGTCGTCGGCGTGGCGGGCGTTGCGCAGGTTCAAGGCTCCGCGCCGGGTGAAGGCCTGCGCGGTCCGCCCGGAGCGGGTCGGCAGGACGCAGTCGAACATGTCGACGCCGCGTTGCACGGCCCCGACGAGGTCGGCGGGCTTGCCGACGCCCATCAGGTAGCGCGGCTGGTCCGGCGGCAGGGCGGGGACCGTCGCGTCGAGCACCGCGAACGTCGTCGCCCGGCCCTCGCCGATCGCCAGCCCGCCGATCGCGTAGCCGTCGAAGCCGATCTCCGTCAGCCGCCGCGCGGAGCGCCGGCGCAGCGCCGGATGCACGCCGCCCTGCACGATCCCGAAAATGCCGTGCCCCGGCCGGTCGACAAAGGCGCGCCGCGACCGCTCGGCCCAGCGCAGCGACAATTCCATCGAGCTTTCGACGGCCTCGGGCGAAGCCGGGAAGGGGGTGCATTCGTCGAGCGCCATCGTGATGTCGGCGCCGAGCAGATGCTGGATCTCGATCGAGCGCTCCGGCGACAGCAGGTGCGCGCCGCCGTCGAGATGCGAGCGGAAGGCGACCCCCGCCTCGGAGATTTTTCGCAATTTGGCCAGCGACATGACCTGGAACCCGCCCGAATCGGTCAGGATCGCATAGGGCCAGCTCATAAACCGGTGCAGCCCGCCGAGAGCGGCGATGCGCTCGGCGCCGGGGCGCAGCATCAGGTGGTAGGTGTTGCCCAGCACGATCCGCGCCCCGGTCGCGGCGACGCCCTCGGGGGTCATCGCCTTGACCGTGGCGGCGGTGCCGACCGGCATGAAGACCGGCGTCTCGATCGCGCCGTGCGCGGTCGAAAGCCGCCCCCGCCGCGCCGCGCCGTCCTGCGCCAGCAGCGTGAACCCGATCATGCCCTCGCGCCCTCGCCGGCCGAGCCAAATTATTCCGTTGATGTCGATAGCGTATTCGCCACTGTTGAGAAAGCGCGCAGCTTGCCCGGCTGGCGCCGGCGACGATCGCGCTGCCGGTCACGGGCGGCGGCGTGATATTCTTCGCGAGCCGCCGCGAGCGGCGGCGCCCACGATGCGGCAACGGGCTGGAGCGGAGCGATGGCGCCTGAATTCAAATTGTTCCCGCACGATTGGCAATCGGCCGAATACGTCTCGCAGTGGATCGGCAGGGACGTGACCCGCGACGACGAGCGGCGGCCGTTGCTGCGCCGGATGCTGGCCGCGGCCGGGCTGCCGCGCGACGCTGCGCCCGAGGTGCTCGACATCGGGGCCGGATATGGCGCGGTCACCGAGGAGGTGCTGGCGGCGTTTCCGGCCGCGCGCGTCACCTTGCAGGACTATTCCGGGCCGATGCTCGACCGCGCCCGCCAGCGTCTCGACGGGCGCGCCGACCGGCTGCGCTGGGCGGCATGCGACCTTACCGACCCGTCATGGCCGCAGCAGGTCGGCGGCCCGTTCGATCTCGTCGTCTCGGCCATCGCGCTGCATAACCTGCCGCGGCCCGAGGACATCTTCGCCTGCTATCGGGCGATCGGCGGCCTGCTTCGGCCGGGCGGCCGGTTTTTGAACTGCGACCGCTACCCTGACGGCGTCGACGGGCACATCGCCGCGCTCCGCGACGCCGGCTTCAGCCACGTCGAACGCATCTGGGAAGATGCGCCGCGCGCCATCCTCGTCGCCTTGCGGCCCGCCGGCTGAGCCGCTTCACCGTTGCTCCGAGGCGCCGGCCGCCAGATGACGGACAAGAGCGCGGGCGTGGGTCGGCAGATCGGTCTGGTGGCGCACGCAGATTCTCAGCTGGCGCACAGCCCAGGAATCGGCCAGCTCGATCGGGCGGATCGCCATTGTCTTGGCGTGGCGCTCGACGGTGGTCGCCGGGACGATCCCGACGCCGACATTGCATTCGACCAGCCGGCAAACGGCGTCGAAGCTCCTCAGCTGCACCCGCAACTTGAGGCGGCGGCCGATCCGCTCGGCCTTTTCGGATAAAAAGCGCTGCAACGCGCTCATTCGGTCGAGCCCGACAAAATCGCAGTCGAGCGCCTCGGCGAAAGCAATCCGATCCCTCGCCGCCAGCGGGTGCGCCGCGCCGACGGCGAGCACGAAGCGGTCGGTGCGAAACGGCAACGCTTCAAGGCCCGCCGTCTCGACCGTGGCCGCGACAATGCCGATATCGGCGGCCCCGTCGGCGACGGCGGCGACGATCTCGTCGCTGAGCCGCTCCTCCAGATCGATGTCGACGTAGGGATGGGCGGCGAGAAAGGCGCTCAGCGGCTCGGGCAGGAACTCGGTCAGCGCGTTGGTGTTCGACAACAGCCGAATTTGCCCGCGGACGCCGTGGGCGTATTCGGCAAGCTCGCCATGCATCCGCTCGGCCTGCCGCAATATCAGGCGGGCATGGCGGGCGAGGCTGTGCCCGGCCGGCGTCGGCGTCGCGCCCTGGCGCCCGCGGTGCAGCAGCGGCGCGCCGAGGGTCGCCTCCATGTTGCGGATGCGGGTGCTCGCCGCCGCCGCCGCGAGATGCATGCGCTCGGCGCCGTGGGTGATGCCGCCGGCTTCGACGACGTGCAGGAAGAGCTTGAGGTCGGTCAAGTCGAAACGCATCGGAGGTATCGCAGCCTTCGGATTTGGTGAAGCCAGCCTACGCCGATTGCCGATTGCATCAATCCATATGCGGTCCCAGCTTTCGGAAAACGCGAAGGCCGGACATGATTAAGGCATATCCGATCGACGAGCACAGCTGCGACGTGGTGGTTGTCGGCGGCGGCGGGGCCGGGCTGCGCGCGACCCTCGGGATGACCATGGCCGGGCTGAAGACCGCCTGCCTCAGCAAGGTCTTCCCGACCCGCAGCCATACCGTCGCGGCGCAGGGCGGGATCGGCGCCGCCCTCGGCAACATGGGCGAGGACGACTGGCGCTGGCACATGTACGACACGGTCAAGGGGTCGGACTGGCTCGGCGACCAGGACGCGATCGAATACATGTGTCGCAACGCGCCGGCGGCGGTCGTCGAGCTCGAGCAGATGGGCCTGCCGTTCTCGCGCACCGAGGACGGGCGGATCTACCAGCGCCCGTTCGGCGGCCACACCGTGCATTGGGGCAAGGAGCTCGCCCGGCGCGCCTGCGCCGCCGCCGACCGCACCGGGCACGCGATGCTGCACACGCTCTACCAGCAGTGCCTGAAGCACAATGCCGAGTTCTTCATCGAATATTTGGCGCTCGACCTCGTCATGGAGGACGGGGCCTGCCGCGGCGTCGTCGCCTGGCGTCTCGATGACGGGACGCTGCACCTCTTCCGCGCGCATCTCGTGGTGCTGGCGACCGGCGGCGGCGGCCGCGCCTTCTTCTCGACGACGCAGGCGCACATCTGCACCGGCGACGGCTTTGCGATGGCGCTGCGCGCCGGGCTGCCGCTGCAGGACATGGAGTTCGTCCAGTTCCATCCGACCGGGATCTACGGCGCCGGCTGCCTGATCACCGAAGGCGCGAGGGGCGAAGGCGGCTATCTGACCAACGGCGAGGGCGAGCGCTTTATGGAGCGCTATGCGCCCAACACCAAGGATTTGGGCTCGCGCGACGTGGTGGCGCGGGCGATGGAGATCGAGATCCGCGAAGGCCGCGGCTGCGGGCCGCTCGCCGACCATATCCTGCTGCATCTGGAGCATCTCGACCCGGCGCTCTTGCACCAGCGGCTGCCCGGCATCTCGGAGACCGCCCGCATTTTTGCCGGGGTCGATCTGTCCCGCGAGCCGATCCCGGTATTGCCGACCGCGCACTACAACATGGGCGGCATCCCGACCAATATTCACGCGGAAGTATTGAACCCGACCCGGGACGATCCCGAGCGCGTCGCGCCTGGGCTGATGGCGGTCGGCGAGGCGGCCTGCGTCTCGGTGCACGGCGCGACGCGCCTCGGCACCAACTCGCTGCTCGACCTCGTTGTGTTCGGCCGCGCCGCCGCCCTGCGCGCCGCCGCGATCGTCGAGCCGGGCGCGGCGCATGGCGCGCTGCCGCCGGATGCCGCCGATGCCGCGATCGCGAGGCTCGACCGGGTGCGCAACGCCGGCGGCCGGCTCAAGGCGGGCGCCATCCGCCTCTCGATGCAGCGCGCGATGCAGGAGCATTGCGCGGTCTTCCGCACCGCCGCGGTGCTGGAGCAGGGGATCGGAAAGCTTCTGGACGCCGCGCAATCGCTGCGCGACCTCGCCGTCGCCGACCGCTCGCTCGTTTGGAGCACCGACCTTGTCGAGGCGCTCGAGCTCGACAACATGATCGGCCACGCCGCGATCACCTTGCATTCGGCGCTCTACCGCACCGAGAGCCGCGGCGCCCACGCCCGCGAAGACTTCCCCGGACCGCGACGACGAGAGCTGGCTCGCGCACACGCTGGCTTGGCGCGACGCCGCCGGCCGGGTCCGCCTCGCCACCCGCCCGGTCCATCTCCACCCGCTCTCGAACGAGGCGCCGAGCTTCCCGCCGGCCGAGCGGATCTATTAACTGGGCCTATTAAAGCGTCCGGTTTCCGATCCAAGCTGCTAAAAAGCGATCGCAGCAACCCTCCGCCGAGGAAGCCGTGCCGGACGAAACCCGAGATTTGTTCGAAATCATCGCCACCACCCGGTCGATGCGGCGGCTCAAGCCCGACCCGGTGCCGGCGGAGCTGATCCACAAAATCCTCGAAGCCGGAGTAGCCGCCCCCTCCGGCGGCAACATGCAGCGCTGGCGCTTTCTGGTGGTCCGCGACCCCGAGATCAAGAGAACCGTCGGCGCCTATTACAAGCGAGCCTGGGACGAGGGGGTGGGCCCCAGATACCGCGCCGGCGCGCCGGCCCCCGGAACCAGTGGCGAGCGCTTCGCCCGGATGCTCGATGCGGCCCAATACCTTGCCGACCATATCCATGAGGCGCCGGTATGGATCGTCCCGTGCATGGGAGGGGCGGCCCCGACCCGCACCGCCGGTTCGTCGATCTATCCGGCGGTGCAAAACATTCTGCTGGCGGCGCGGGCGCTCGGCCTCGGGGCGACCTTGACGACGCTCTATCTCAGCTTCGAGAAGGAGGTCGAAGCCGCCTTCGGCCTGCCCGCCGACATGCACAGCTATGCGATCATCCCGATCGGCTACCCGATGGGCCGCTTCGGGCCGGTGCGGCGGGTTCCGCTCGCCGATGTCGTATATGAAGACCGATGGGGCCGGCCGCTTGCTTCAGGATGACGGCCCACGGAGCTGCGGACACGTTTAGAGGAGCCCGTCATGAACCTTCCCCAGACCGGCGGCTGCCAATGCGGCAAGCTGCGCTACGAGATCAGCGAGGCGCCGCAGCTGGTCTATACCTGCCATTGCAGAGACTGCCAGCGTCTGACGGGCAGCGCCTTTTCCGTCGGGATCGTCGTGCCCGAAGGCGCCTTTCGCCTCGATGGCGCCGCGCCGCGACCGCTCCAGCGCATGGCCGACAGCGGCCGGCTCAGCACCCGCTGGGTCTGCCCGGAATGCGGCTCCTGGGTGTGCGGCCCGCCGCGCGACGGCGTCGTCCGGGTGCGCGCCGGCACGCTCGACGATGCGTCGTGGCTGCGCCCGACCCGGCATGTCTGGACCCGCAGCAAGCAGCCTTGGGTCACCTTCGCCGAAGGCGACCAGCTCTTCGAGACGCAACCGCCGGCATAGCCCGGCGGGTTGCGCCCGCTCTACGCCGGACCCGGCCGCTTCGCGTCGCGCGGCGCCGGGCCGGGCACAGCAAGGCGGCGGCCGGCCCATGCCGGGCGAAGCAGATGCGCATGCGCGGCGGCCGCGGCGGCCAGGCTCCTCCGCGCTTCGGGCAGGAACGGCGCGACCCGGCGGCGGCCGAGGTCGATCGACAGAAACATCAGCTCCTGCATCGCCGAACGCCCGCCATCGGCGAGCCGGAACATTTCGTGCGCCAGATGCACCCGCTTGTCGTCGGCGCCGATTATCCAGGTCTCGACCCGCACCCGCTCTCCGACCAGCAATTCGCGCTCATAGAGGTTGTGTGTTTCGACGACGAACGTGCCGTGGTTGGTGGCGCGCTTGTATTCGCGGCCGATGCCGATCGTCTCGAACAAGAGGTCGGTCGCGTAGTCGAACAGCACCGTGTAATAGGCCAAGTTCATATGGCCGTTCATGTCGATCCATTCGGGCAATACCTCGCCGCGATAATGATCGAATGGCGCCGGAATGCTCATGGCGCCGGATCTATAGGGAAAAACATGGTCGGCGTCCGATAAAATTGCCTGCCGCTTGAGGCTTGCTGCTCACCAAGCCCGATGCGAATGCCGTCGCCCCGGCTCCCCCGCCACGCCAGGTTTCGCCCGCCCTACGCCTTGCTGTGAGCCTGGGGGAGCAGCATGCGAGCTCGGGCGGGGATTTTGTCCGATGCTATGGCTGGCGCTCGAAGCGCTCGACGCCGGTGAGGTCCATCGACCACGGGAGAGCCGAGCGGCACCAGCCCTGCCGCGCCGGACGCAGCTCGGCGCGGCGGTCGAGGGCGCCGACCCGCAGGCCGTAGGACGCCGGGTTCGCGCCCGGGGCCGCGGCATAGACCGGGGTTCCGCATTCGGGGCAGAACGCGTGCGCCCGCTGGTTCCCGCTTTCAGCCGTCTTGATATAGATCTTCGGGGTTCCGCCCTTCAGAACGAAGGTGCCGGGCAGGCTCGGCACGGTGGTGCGGAAGGCGGTGCCGGTGAGGGTTTGGCAGTCGGTGCAATGGCAGATTCTGACCTGGGCCGGGTCGATCTCGGCTTCAAAGCCGATCTGACCGCAATGACAGCGCCCGGTGACTTTCATCGCCGTTTCTCCCGGTTGACATTCGCCCGATGCCGGGCCCGTCGACGGTCAACATCCCTCGTTTGCGCGTTTCGAGCAACGGCGCATAAAGCTTCAGTGATGCGCGCCGGCGGCCTTCGAGCGCGCAGAGGAGCCACGCAATGGACGAAGCGGCTTTCAACGCGCTCAGCGCCTGGGTGACCGAGGCCGGGCTGCTCGGCCGCAGCGAGACCGAGCTGATGGCCGGGTTCTGCCGGCGGGTCGTCGACGCCGGGGCGCCCTTGGCGCGCGCCACCGTCATCCTCGACACTCTTCACCCGGTTTACGAAGGCCGCGCGTTCCTCTGGCGCGCCGATCTGCCGGAGACGGCCGAAATCGTGGAATACGGACGCACCAATGAGGGCGAGGCGGCGGAGAGCTGGCGGCGCAGCGGGTTCTTTCATCTGCTGCAATCGGGCGGCCGGATGCTGCGGCGCCGCCTCTTTGCGGGGGACCCGGCCGATTTTCTCAACGTCGAGCAGGCCCGCGACGAAGGCATGACCGATTATGTCGCGCTCATTCACCGATTTGCCGCCGAGGGCGTGATCGGCGAGATGGATTGCGTCTATTCGTCCTGGGCCACGGACGCGGCGGATGGTTTTGCCGATGCCGACGTGCTCGCGGTGCAGCGGCTCGCGTCGTTCCTGAACCTCGCCGTCAAATCGGCCGCGCTTGCCCGCAAAGGGGCTTGCCGACGACCGAGGTCTATCTCGCGCTCCATGTCGGCGACGTGTTCTACGGCAATGTCGGCAGCAGGGAGCGCCTCGACTTCACGGTGATCGGGCCGGCGGTCAACGAGGTCAGCCGGATCCTGGCGATGAGCCGGTCGGTCGAGCAGGATTTGCTGCTGTCCTCGGCCTTTGCCGCAGCACTCGGCCCGGAGCTGCGCGGCCGCCTCGTCTCGGTCGGCCGCTACGCCTTGCGCGGCGTCGCACAGCCGCAGGAGCTGTTCACCCTCGACCTCGGTTTCGCCATCCCATCCCTGGCTTGAGCCGGTGGCCGCACCGGCTCATCCGCGCAGGCTCGGGGTGTAGCCTTTGCGCGGGTATTCCTCCCAATACTGGCGAAAGCCGCGGCCGGTCGCTTCGTGGTGCGGGTGGGCGCGCAATTTCTCGACATCGATGTCGACGCCGAGGCCGGGCGCGGTCGGCAGGTCGACCCAGCCGTCCTGCACCGTCAACGATTGGGTGGCGATATCGCGGCACAGATCCTGGAAGTTGACGAAATACTCGGCGATGCGGAAGTTCGGGATCACCGCCGAGAAATGCACGGTCGCGGCCAGCCCGACGAGGGTGCTGTTGTAGTTGTGCGGCGCCATGACCACCGCCTGCGGCTGCGCCATCGCGGCGATGTCGAGCATCGCGGTGATGCCGCCGACGACGCAGATGTCGGGGTTCAGGATGTCGGCGGCGCGCTTGGCAAGACACTCGAAGAACGCCTCGCGGGTCGAGATCGCCTCGCCGGTGACGATCGGGATCGGCACCGCGCGGCGCACCTCGGCGACGAGGTCGATGTTTTCCGACAGGCACGGCTCCTCGTACCAGTCGATGCCGAATTCGGCGAGCCGGTGCCCGATGCGGATCGCGTGCGCCGGCGAAAAGCGGCGGTGCGCCTCGATCAGGATCTCGAAATCGGGGCCGAGCGCGTCGCGCATCGCGCGCACATAGGCGATCGCGAAGTCCTCGTCGCGGCGGTCGACATAAGTCCGCCACGGGCCGGGGAACGGGTCGAACTTGGCGGCGGTAAAGCCCATCGCCTTGACCTCGAGCCCGCGCGCCACCCCCTCCTCGATCGTGGCGCCCCGCGACCAGCCGTTGGCGTAGACGCGGATGCGCTCGCGCGAGGCGCCGCCGATCAGGTTGTAGACCGGCAGCCCGGTATGCTTGCCGATGATGTCCCACGACGCGATCTCGACCGCGCTCCAGGCCGAGAACAGCTCGGGCGAGCCGCGCTTGATCGCGAAATCCTCGAACATGACCTGCCCGGTGTGGCGGATGTTGAAGACGCTGCGGCCGATCAGGTGCGGCGCCATTCGGCGGATGATCTCGGCGACGACCGTCTCCTTGCCGTGCGTGACATAGGCCTCGCCCCAGCCGTAGAGCCCACCCTCGGTCTCGACCCGGCAGAACAGCAGATCCTTCGAGCTGCCGGTCCCGAGGATGAAGGTTTCGATGCGCCCGATCTTCATATGCCGCCCTCCGTCCGACCCGGTCCTTGCCGCGACGGTCTTATCACCTGGGGCCGGGCAAGGGGACGCCGATGTTGACGATCGCAATCCTCTGTCTGCGCGATCGCAGGGTCGCATTGCAAGGATCAAATTTTTTGCATGGCAGGGCAGAAAAACTCTCAAGGCACGGCAGAAGATTTCCTTCCCTATGATGTGCCCCTCCAGATGACAAATAAACTGCCTAATTTATTGGCGATATGTGTTTTACGAATACTTGGTATGTTAATTGATATTGCAAAGCAGCACAGATTAAATCGCGTGACAACCTTGTCATCCTTTCGAGGCAAATCCATCCGCTGTCCCGCCCGTCGCGACAGCGGTCGAACCCGATTGGAGCAACGAAACGATGCCGTTCATCAAAGCTACGACGCTGGCCGCGCTGATCTTGTCGGCAGTCGCCGTGACCGCGACCGCCCAGGACGATCCGGCCGGAGGGCCGGCCGCTCGCCCGCAGCTCGCCGTCAACCCGGGCGTTCCTTATTCGCCGACCCGCCTGCCCGGCCCCAAGGTCGGCCCCAGCACCTGGATACCCTCGGCCGCCGCGAGGGCGCAGCACGTCCCCTCCAGCCCTTCTCCCGCCGAAGACGGCGGCAGCTTTTATTCGGGAAAAGGCTTCGGGCCGAAACCGAACTAGCCCGCTTTTCTCACAGTGGGGTGGTTTGCCGGGTGTGGGCCGAGGCGGTTCGCGTTGAGCGAGTCGGCACGGCTTGGCGACACGGATAAGGGGTAGTGGCGGATAGAGTTCGGCTGTCGCGGTCGGGTCATTATTTTGGTGCCTTTTCCCGGGATCAGTTGACGATCGTCGTGAGCGCGATGTGGGCGGCGCGGTACTCGGCCTGATAGGGGAAGGCAGAGGGCATGGCGAGCTTGACGCGGCGCACGCTGGTGCGCACGAGAGCTGCGATTTTCAATAGCTTGAGCCGGATCGTGCCGCAGGTGGCTTTGGCGAACTGGGTGTGGGCGAGACCGATGCGGCGCAGCGCGCAGACCAGCACATAAGCCAAGGAGGCAAAGAACAGCCGCAACTGGTTGGCGCGCATCGTCTTGGCCGAGGTGCGGTCGGCGTAGAGGTCGAGCTGGCATTCCTTGATGCGGTTTTCCATCTCGCCGCGGGCGCAGTAGACCTTCTCGTAGAGGTGGCGGGCCTGGTGCTCCTCGCGCGACAGCGAGGTGACGACAAAGCGCGGATTGGCCTCGCCGCCGGTCCACTCGGCCTTGGCGACGACGCGGCGCTCGCCGCTCCAGCTGTCGCGGGTGCGCCAGGTGAAGTCCTTGAAGCGGCGCGCCGACTTGCCGGTCCGGCCGCTCAGCTCGGCGGCCGCGGCGAGCTCGGTCTCGATCTGGGCAACCAGCCGGCGGTTCTTGGCCAGACCGAACAGAAAATCCACCCCGTTGTTTTCGCACCACTTCATCAGGCTATCGCGGGCAAAGCCGGAATCGGCGCGCAACAGGATGCGCACCGCCGGCCAGCGCTGGCGGATCCGGACGACGATCCGCGCCACCTCTTCGGCCGCCCCGGCAGCGCCGTCGATGTTGGCCGGGCGCAGCTTGGCGGCCAGCAGGTGCCGGCCGCAGAACACGTACAGCGGCAGGTAGCAGTAATTGTCATAGTAGCCGTGGAAGAAGCGCCCCTCCTGATGCCCGTGCAGCGGATCGTCGGTGGCGTCGAGGTCGAGAATGATCTGCCGCGGCGGCGCGGCGGCCTGCGCGTCGAGAAACAGATCGACAAACAGCCCTTCGACCCGTGCTGCGTCATAGCTGATCTTGTGATAGCGGGTCGGCTCCGGGCGGCTCAGCTCCAGCCGGTTGAGCGTCGATTTGCCGGCCAAAGGCGCGCAATCCGAGCGCCGCGCTTCGAGCTTGCCGGCCAGGATCGCCATCACCGGATCATGGCGCAGTTCGTCATGGTCGATCAGATCCTCGTAACCCAGCGCAATCCCGAATACCCGCTGTCCAACCAGGGTCGGCACCGTGTGCTCGATCAGATCGGGCGCGCGGTGGTCCTTGAAGCAGCCGGCAAACCGCGCGATCAACCCGATCGCCCGGTCGGTGGCGCCAAGCAGCATCGCGCCCGCGTCCGAGGTCATCTTGCCGCCGTCGAACGCGGCCACCACAGCGCGTCCATCGATCGGTGTAAAACCAAACAGATCCGCGCTACACTCTGTCTGCATCGGGCTTCCCCTGATCCTGAGACAAACCGCTGTTGCAACACGATTTTCTCAGATTCAGCAGCCCGATGCACTCTATCCCCTTTGAGAATGCGGCTAGGGCACGATCCGATCAGATCGAGCGGCGGCTCTGTCAATGCCTCTTTCCGCTGTCCCGGCGAACGCCGGGACCCACCCTTCCACCACTCGGCCGCCTGCTTGCGTTTACTGTGATCGGTCGACGAACGAACAGGAGGAGTGACCGCGCCTGCGGCCGGCATGGGTCCCGGCTTTCCCCACGGATCAAGTCCGTGGGCTGAAGGCCCACGGGACAGCGGGAGCCACGCGGTTCAGCCTCACGGGATCACGAACCAGCGTTCAAAGGGCCGCCCGCCGGTCCAGCGCCTGCCGCATCGCGGTCGCGAGGGCGGTCAGCCGGTACGGCTTGCGCAGGATCGGAAAGCCGGCCTTGGCGGCGTTCGCGGCCTTGGCGTAGCCGCTCGTCAACACGACGGCGACCTGCGGGTGCAGCTCGCGCACCCGCTGCGCCAGCGCCAGGCCGTCGAGCTCGCCGGGCATCACGACATCGGTGAAGACGAGATCGATCGGCCGGCGCTCGTCGAGCATCCGCAACGCCGCCGCCGCGGTCTCGGCGTGGAGGACGCGGTAGCCGAGCTGCTCGAGCAGCATGCCCGCCACCTCGTCGACCTCGGGGTTGTCCTCGACCAGCAGGACCGTCCCGCTGCCCGGCGCCGCCGGCTCGCCGGCGGCCGGGCAGTCGGCGGCCGGGCGGCGGCTGCGCGGCAGGAACATGGTCACGGTCGTGCCGTGGCCGACCCGGCTCGACAGCGTCGCGGCGCCGCCCGACTGCCGGGCGAAGCCGTAGACCTGAGACAACCCGAGCCCGGTCCCCTTCTCCAATTCCTTGGTGGTGAAGAACGGCTCAAACACTTTGGGGACAAGGTCGGCCGCGATGCCGCTGCCGGAATCGGCGACCGTCAGGGCGACGAAATCCCCGCGCAGGCGTTCCGGCGTGTCCTCGCGCCGCAACCTGACGTTCTTCGCCGATATCGCGATCGCGCCGCCGTCGGGCATCGCGTCGCGGGCGTTGACGACGAGGTTGACAAGCGCCAGCTCGAGCTCGGCGACATCGACCGCGACGGGCCAGACACCGCGCCGGGCGCTGATCGTCACCTCGATGTCGCCGCGCGCCGAGCTGACCAGCACGTGGCGAAACCCGGCGATGTGCCGGCCGGGCTCGATCACCGCCGGGTTCAGCGTCTGTCGCCGGGAGAAGGCGAGCAGCTGGCGGGTCAGGCTCTCGCCGCGCGCCGCCGCCAGCTCGATCGCTTCGATCGCGCGCAAATCCGCCGGCGCGGCGAGCCGGCGCTTCAAGGTCTCGGCATTGCCGCTGACCACCATCAGCATATTGTTGAAATCATGCGCGATGCCGCCGGTAAGCTGGCCGAGCGCCTCCATCTTCTGCGCCTGTATCAGCTGCTCCTGCGCCTGCCTCAGCTTGTCCTCGGCTTCCCGACGCTCGGTGATGTCGCGGGTGATGACCGCAAAGCCGAGCAGCTTCCCGTCCTCGTCGCGGATCGCGCAGACGACCTCGCTGGCGAAGAACAAGGACCCGTCCTTGCGCACGCGAATGCCTTCGTTCTCGCAGGCGCCGGAGCGCGCGGCGGTCGTCAGCGCCCGCTGCGGGATGCCGGCGGCGCGATCCTCGGCGGTGTAGAAGCAGGAGAAGTGGCGCGCCAGCGCCTCCTCCTCGGCATAGCCGTTGATCCGCTGCGCGCCGAGGTTCCAGCTCGACACCAGCCCGCGGCGGTTGAGCCTGAACAATGCGTAATCGGTGACGCCGGCGACCAGCAGGCGGAACTGGCGCTCGCTCTCACGCAACGCCTCGGCCGCCGACTTTTCCGCCGTCACGTGGCGCCCGATCACGTAGATCAGGCCCCGGTCGGCGGTCATCGTCCAATAGATCCAGCGCCACGAGCCGTCCTTGTGGCGAAACCGGTTTTCCATCCGCACCGTCGGCACGCCCGCGGCGAGCTGCGCGCGGCCGGCGATCGCCGAGGCCGCGTCGTCCGGGTGCCGCAGCCGGTCGACGCGCATTCGCTTGATTTCGTCCTCGCTCCAGCCGAGCAGTCTCGTCCAGGCCGGATTGACGCTGACGAAATAGCCGTCGAAATTGCCGACGCCGAGCAGGTCTTCCGACACCTGCCAGATACGGTCGCGCTCGCGGGTGCGCTCGGCGATTTGCGCTTCGAGCGTGTCGTTGAGCAGGCGCAGCGCCCGCTCGCCGCGCACCCGGTCGGTGGTCTCGACGACGGTGGTCAGGATCCCGCCGATGCCGTTGGCCGAAGTCGCGTCGGGGATCGGGCTGTAGCTGATCGTAAACCGGGCTTCCTCGGCCGCGCCGCCGCGGCGCACCGCCCATCTGTGGTCCTCCGCGAAAAAGGCGCCGCGCTCGCCGCGCAGGATGGCCTCGTTCAACGGCCCGAGCTCCGGGTAGATCTCCGGCCAGACCTCGCGCAACGGCCGCCCCAGCGCCTCCGGGTGCCGCCTGCGCAGGATCGGCCGATAGGCGTCGTTGTAGAGCAGCGCCAGCTCGGGGCCCCAGCGGATCGCCATCGGAAAGCCCGAGGCAAGGATCAGCGCGAGGCTCAGCTTCAGGCTGTGCGGCCAAGCGTTCCTGGCCCCGATCGCCGTCGCCGACCAGTCCTTCGCATCGATCAGCCTGGCCATCTCGCCGCACGGCGCGGCCGGCATGACATTCATCAGGACGCCAACCAAAACGATCCCTTCTGAGCCGGATAACGCCGCAGCGGTCGGGGAATTCCGATCGTGCCCGGCCGGGGCCCCTTGTGCTACAACGATATGGCCGGGGCCGGTCCGGCGCAGCCGGGGAGATGACGGGAATGAAAACGTTCGTGCGCTGCGGCCAGCTTTTTACCGGGCACGAGGACGAGGCCCGGGCCGGCGAAACCCTGGTCTTCGACCATGCGGGTGCGATCGACTATGTCGGCCCCGAGGCCGCGGCGCCGCGCCGCGCGCGGGGCGACGGGCTGCTCGACTACTCCGGCTGTTTCGTGATGCCCGGGCTGATCGATGTGCACACCCACCTCGCCTACGGCAACGCCAAGAGCGAGGAGGACATCGACCTCTACAGCCCGCTCGAGTTTCGCGCGCTGCGCGGCATGTTCTTCGCGCAGAAGGTGGCGGCGGCCGGGTTTACCGCGATCTGCTCGCCGGGCGACGCCGGCCAGATCAGCCTGTCGATCCGCAACGCGATCAACGCCGGCCTCTTCGACGGCCCGCGGGTCATGGCGGCCGGTCCCTACGTGACGACGCATCAGGGCCTGACCGACTGGTACCCGACCTGGATCGGCGCGCCCGAAACCTCGATCGGCAAGCTGGTGACGAACGCCGCCGAGGCGGTCCAGGAGATCCGCAAGCAGGTCAAGAACGGGGTCGACTGCATCAAGATCGCGCTCGACGGCATCCAGCGGCGCGACGACGGCACCTTGGTCGCGGCCTTCACCCAGGAAGAGACCGAGATCATGGTCCGCGAGACCCATCGCCTCGGCAAGAAGGCGATCGTGCACGCCCGCGGCCGGGAAGCGACGCTCTATGCCGCCCGCGCCGGGGTCGATCTGATCTTTCACGCCAACCATCTCGACGGGGAATGCATCGCGGCGATGCTGGAGACCGGCAGCGCCGTCTGCCCGACCCTGACCCATCCGCGCAACACGATCGACTTTACCCAGCCGCACGAGCCCGCCTTCAAGAAGGGCCGGCCCGGCCACGCGCAGCGCGAATACGAGATCGGCTGCGCCAATTGGAAAAAGGCGCGCGCCACGGGCGTGCCGATGATGACCGGCACCGACACCGGCTTTGCCGTCACCCCCTACGGCGAATGGAATGCGCGCGAGCTCGAGCTGTTCGTGCGGGATCTGGGGTTCAGCCCGGCCGCGGCCTTGCGCGCGGCGACCGAGGTCAATGCCGGCTTTATGACCGGCGGCGGGCAGATCGGCGCGCTGGAGCCGGGCCGGGCCGCCGACTTCATCGCGCTCGACGCCTCGCCATTGGCCGATATCGGCGTGCTCCAGGACGCGAGCCGGCTGCGCGCCGTCCATATCGCCGGCAAGGAGATCCGCATCCCCGACCGCAGCTACGATCCGCGCCAGGTGACCGACTTCGCGCTCACGAACTGGACCGACCTCTACACCCGCGCGCACGTCGCCGAGCTGCGCCGCCAGCGCCCCCATCTCGCCGCCGCCGAATAGGGGAGCGCCGGGGGCCGCACCAAGCCGCGCTGTGAGAGCGAGGCGAGCACGGCGGTGAAATGGGCGGCGGCCGAGCGGTCGAGGCCTTCGAGCCAGTTCTGGTCGAGGAACGAGGCGAGCGCCGGCTGACCCAGCGCCGCCTCCCAAAGGATCCCGAGCAGCGAGGCGCGGGCCTCGTCCGCCTCGCGCGCCGAGCGGCGAAACGACAGCGGCCCGCTCGGCGGCGTTGCGGTCGAGCGTGTCCGGGCCGGGGCCGAGGCCGAAATCGACAAGGCCGCGGCGCTCCGGCGGCGCCAGCACGAAATGGGCGATTTCGTGCAGGATCACATAGGCTTCGGTGGCGCCGTTCAACCCCGTCCCGTCCCAGTTGAAGGCGCAGCGCACCCCCTCCGGGTGAACCGCCATGCCGAAGGCGCGGGCGAGGTTCAGCGCCGCCGACCGGTCCGCCTCGGCCTGCGCCCCGGCGGCGCGGACCGGCGAGGTGGCGCGGATTTGGCGGAAACATCGCGAGCGCGCTGCGGTCGCCGAGCCCGGCCATGAACCGGTCGAGCGCGGCCGGCAGAGCCTCGTCCGGGATCGGCGTCAGGATCATGGTTGGGACGCGCCGGCGCCTCGGCCTATTTGACCTCGACCAGCTCCAGCGCCTCGCGGCTCGGGCCTTCGATCATCACCGCGCGGGTGTCGCCGAGCGGGTATTCCTCCTCGAGAAAGGCGACGTCCTCGCCGCGCAATTTCTCGACCCAGGCGTCGAGGTCGGCGACGGCGAAGGCGAGGTGGTCCTGCAGCTGGCCGCGCGAGGAGGCGAGCGGCCGCTCACCCTGGTTCGCGTACCAGGTCAGCACCACGTCGCCGAACTCGACCCCGGCCCGCGGCGCGCGGAACATCCCTTCGCGGTTGAGCGCCGGCCAGCTGCGCTCGGCGCCGCGCGGCACCTTGCAGTCGGCCTCGGTCCGCGTGGTCGGCGCGAAGCCGGCGCGCACCGGCGCGTTCAGATGCTTCTGGTACCAGATGAGGGCGCAGATCGGGTCCTCTTGCCAGAGGTGCACGTGGTTGAAGCGCTCGGCCGGATAATCGCCGGCAAACTCAATGAGCGCGTCATCGGGGCCGCCGCGCAGATAGACAAAGCCGCCGCCGCCCGGCGGCTGCGCGCCCGTTGCCCTGGCCTCGTCAATCTGCGCCCGGGTCAGCCCCAGGAGATTGCCGACATTGGGCCAGGTGTCGCTGCTGATCAGGACCGAGCCGCCCTCGTCGGTCGTGTAGAGCGGGCAGAGCGCGACCTCCGGCCGCGTTTTATAGGCGTCGAGGCTGCGCCGCGCGTCGGTCACGTGCCAGCCGAAATGCCAGATCGCGCTCTGCGGCGCCGAGGGCGGCGGCGCGTCGACCTTGTCGAACAGCACCATCACCTCGTTCGGCGATTTGAGCGCGGCAAACCCGCCCCAGCTCCCCTTCCGGGTGCTGGCGAACTGGCGCGTGTAAAAGCCGATCGCTCCGTCCGGGTCGACCGAGTTCAGGTGCAGGTGATGAAAGCGCGGCGTCGGAAGCATGTCGGGCAATCCTTTCGATGTCAGCTCTTGGCGAGCAATGCCGCGCGGAATCTGTGGCGGCAGGCCGACGGGTCCATGTTGCGCTTGTAGGCGGGCGGATCGGTCGGCTTGACGCGCAGCACGACAAAGGCCGTGCCGTTCCCCTCGCGCAGCAGGCGCGCGCCGTCGGCCAATTCGGTTTCGGCCTTGATCGTGCGGGTCGCCTTGATGCCGGAGCCGGCGGCGATCTTTTCGAGGTCGACCCCGAGGCTGGTATGGCTCTTCTGGTAGCCGGTCTCGCCGTAATGGCCGTTGTCGACGCAGAGAACCGCGAGATTGGCCGGGTTGACGACCGCGATCGTCGCCAGCGCGCCGATATTCATCAAGAGCTCGCCGTCGCCGGTCACCACCAGGACGCGCTTGTCGGGGCGCGCCAATGCGAGGCCGAGGCCGATCATCGCGGCCCCGCCCATCGCGCCCGCCATCGTGTAGCTGTGCGCGCCGTCACCGGTCAGCGCCGCCACGTCGCGGCTCGTCCCGGCGAGCCCGCTGACGATCAGAAAATCCTCGTGCCGCCCGATCAAGGCCGGCACCGCCTCGCGCCGATCGAGCACAAAATCCGCCGCCGCCATGCGCTGCCTCCATTGGCCGGACTTCTTATCGTCCGGCGCGAAATGAGCCAAGCCGCCCGCCGTTCTTATCGGCGCAACACCGGGCAGGACGATCAAAAAAAGACCTCCGGCGGGTTGCCGAGCAGGACCTGGCCGACGGTTTCGTAGTGGGCGTCGCGCGACTGGATCTGCTGCGAGAGGGTGTGGATGTCGCGGAAGCGGCGCTCGAAGGGGCTGCCGGGGAAGATCGCGTCGACGCCGGCGGCCTTGTAGGCCCAATTGGCGACGGCGACGGCATTGGTGATCGCGTGGCTGCCGGCGAGGCGGGCGCGGGCGCGGTTGGGGATGTCGATCGGCGCCGTGGCGTCGGCCCGGCGGTAAATCTCGGTCACGGTGTCGACGAGCCAGCATTGCGCGGCGCCGAGCCGGGCCTCGGCGCGGGCGATCTCAGCCTGAACCACGGCGTTGTCGGCGAGCCGGCCCGCGCCGCGCGGGGTCTTGCGCAGGGCCAATTCGACAAAGGCGTCGAGCATGCCGCGGGCGATGCCGAGGGCGACGCTGGCGATCCCGACCGAGTAGAGGGTCTGCTGCGGAAAGGCGTAGAGCGGGCCCCTCTCGCGGCGCAAGGTCGGGTCCTCGCGGGTGCCGGTGAATTCCTCGGGCACGAACAAATCCTTGACCGTGTAGGATTCGGACGCCGTGCCGCGCAGGCCGATCGGCTGCCAATTGTCGAGCAGCACCGCCCGATCGGACGGGAACAGCCAGGTGCGGATCGTCGGCCGGCCGAAATTGTTGAGGCGCAGCGAGCCGTCGGGCTCGGCGACCGCGCCATGCGCTCCCATCCAGCTCGAATGGCGGCAGCCGCTGGCGAAATCCCAGCGGCCGGTGACCCGGTAGCCGCCCTGGACCGCGACGCCGCGGCACTCGTTCGGCGGGCCCCAGGCGCAGATTGCGCGCGGGTCGCCGAATACAAGGCGCGAAGCGTCCAGGCCGAGATAGGGGGCGAACAGGCCGATGCTGTTGGCGATCGAGGCGCACCAGCCGACCGAGCCGTCGGCGCGGGCCAATTCGCCGACCGCCAGGATATAGAGGGCGGGCTCGACCTCGTCGCCGCCGACCGAGCACGGGTATAAGAGGCGGAAGAGGCGCGCCTCGTGCAGCGCCTCCAGGACCGGCGGGGTCAGCCGCCGGCCGGCCTCGATCGCATCGGCTTCGGCGGCGATCAGCGGCGTCAATGCGCGGGCGCGCGCTGCCGGGTCGGCTTGGGTCAAATTATCCATCGGGCGCCTGATCCTCGCTCGCAGCCATTTGCGCGGGGCCGCGCCGCAGCTGTCAATGGGGGAGCGAGGCCGCCGCCGCGCCCGCTGCGGGCCGCCGCGCCGCCGCGTCCCACATCAGCCGCGGGTCGAAGGTCTCGGCGGAGAGCATGGTCAGGATCACTACCGCGCAGAAGGCCAGCGCCCCCACCCCCGGCACGATCGTGATCACCGAGCCGAAGACGACGAGCGCCCCCAGCAGCGATTCCATGAAGATGTCGATCATCGACCAGCGGCCGATAAAGCGCACGACGTGGTAGAGCCGGGTGCGGTCGCGCAGCCAGCCGGCGCGCCCGGTCTGGGTCGCGACCAGCATGACCGAGAGGCCGACCAGCTTTAAGACCGGCACCGCGATGCTGGCGAAGAACACCAGCGCCGCGAGCGGGTACTGGCGGGCCGAGATCAGCTCCTCGACGCCGCCGAGGATCGTGCTCGGCTGCCCCGCGCCGAGCTGCACCACGGTCAGCACCGGATAGTAGTTGGCCGGGATGTAGAGGATCGCCGCGGCGAGGACCAGGGCCCAGGTGCGCGCCACGCTGTCGGGCTTGCGGACGTGCAGCGCGCTGCCGCAGCGCGGGCAGCGCGGGTCGTCGCGGCGCCTCGCGCTGACCAGGCCGCAGGTCTCGCAGCCGACGAGCTCGCCCGATCCGCCGCCGCCGGGCGGGCCTGGCCCGGCCAGCCGCTGCCATACCGCCTCGCGGTCGAGCGCCGCGTCCGACCAGATCAGGACGAAGGTCAGCGCCAGGAGCGCATAGACGCCGGCCGCCAGCCCGATATGCACCAGGTCGGCGAGCTTCACATAGGCGACGAACACGCCGAAGACGAACACCTCGAGCATCGACCACGGGCGCAGCCGCTCGATCAGCGCGAAGACGCGGCGCACATGGTGCGGCGGCGCGGCTTCGCGCGAGCGGGCCATGACGTAGAGGGTGCCGGCCACCTTGGCGAAGGGCGCCAGCACGGTGACGAAGACGACCGCCAGCGCCAGCGGCGCCATGTTGCGCTGGACCAGCTCCTCGGGCCCCGAGAACAAACCGGCCGTGTGTGAGATGCCGGCCGTCTCGACGCTCATCAGGGTCGTCGAGCACATCACGACGAGGAGGACGAGCGCCGCCACCGCGAGCGCTGCGAGGTGGTCCGGGCGGTGCCCGGTGGCGCGGCGCAGGATCGTCGGACAGCGCGCGCAATGCGCCGTCATCCCCGCCGTCAGCGCCGGCACCGTCTGCAAGAGCCCGCAGCCCGCGCACTCGCGCAGCTGCGGCTCGGTGGCGGGCGGTCGACCGCGCACCTCAGCATCTCATCCCGGCACTCCCCGCCCCGGGGGGCGGAGAGGCCCGGGCCGCCGGACGCCCGCCGTCAGCGCCAGGCGCGCATGCCGGGGCGGCGGCGACCCGGGTCAGGCGGGTCAATCGGTCTCTTCGGTGTCGGTCTGACGGTCGGCCTCGCCCTGGCGGCGGGCGCGGTTGATCGCGGCGCCGAGGATGTCGCCGAGGCTGGCGCCGGAATCGGACGAGCCGAACTGGGCCATCGCCCGCTTCTCCTCGTCCACCTCGCGCGCCTTGATCGACAAGGTGACCTTGCGCGTGGCGCGCTCGATCGCGGTGATCTTGGCGTCGACCTTCTCGCCGACGGCGAAGCGGTCCGGGCGCTGCTCGCTGCGGTCGCGCGACAGCTCGGATTTGCGGATAAAGCCGAGCATGCCGTCGCCGACGCTGACCTCGATGCCGCCCTCGTTGATCCCGGCCACGGTGCCGGTGACGACCTCGCCCTTCTTCAGCTTCGACATCCCGGCCTCGAACGGATCGGCCTCGAGCTGCTTGATGCCCAGGCTGATGCGCTCCTTGTCGACATCGACATCGAGCACCTTGACGCGCACCGCCTCGCCCTTGCGGTAGTTGTCGATGGCGTCCTCGCCCGAACGGTTCCAGTCGATGTCGGAGAGGTGGACCATGCCGTCGATCTCGCCGGGCAGGCCGACAAAGAGGCCGAACTCGGTGATGTTGCGGACCTCGCCTTCGAGCTCGGTGCCGATCGGATGCTCGTCGGCAAAGGTCTCCCACGGGTTGGCGAGGGTTTGCTTGAGCCCGAGGCTGATCCGCCGCTTTTGCGGATCGACGTCGAGCACCATGACCTCGACCTCCTGGCTGGTCGAGACGATCTTGCCCGGATGCACGTTCTTCTTGGTCCAGCTCATCTCCGAGACGTGCACCAGACCCTCGACCCCCGGCTCCAATTCGACAAAGGCGCCGTAGTCGGTGATGTTGGTGACGCGGCCCCTGAACTTGGCGCCGGACGGGTATTTGAGCTCGACGCCCTCCCAAGGGTCGGCCTCGAGCTGCTTCATGCCGAGCGAGATGCGCTGGGTCTCGGGGTTGAAGCGGATCACCTGGACCTTGACGTTCTGGCCGATGCCGAGCGCCTCGGAGGGATGGTTGATCCGTCGCCAGGCGATGTCGGTCACGTGCAGCAGCCCGTCGACCCCGCCGAGGTCGACGAAGGCGCCGTAATCGGTGATGTTCTTGACGACGCCGGCGAGGATCTGGCCCTCCTTGAGGCTCGCCACCAGCTCCGAGCGCTGCTCGGCCCGGCTCTCTTCGAGGACGGCGCGGCGCGACACGACGATGTTGCCGCGCGAGCGGTCCATCTTGAGGATCTGAAAGGGCTGCGGCGAGCCCAAAAGCGGGGTGATGTCGCGCACCGGGCGGATGTCGACCTGGCTGCCCGGCAAGAACGCGACCGCGCCGTTGAGGTCGACGGTGAACCCGCCCTTGACCCGGCCGAAGATGATGCCGGTCACCCGCTCGTTCGCCTGAAAGCCTTTTTCGAGCTGGGTCCAGGCCTCCTCGCGCCGCGCCTTCTCGCGCGACAGCTGGGCCTCGCCGTTCTTATCCTCCATCCGCTCGAGGTAGACCTCGACGGTGTCGCCGACATGCAGATCGGGCTCGGGCCCGCCGGCGGCGAATTCCTTCAGCGGCACCCGGCCTTCCGATTTGAGGCCGACATCGATCAGCGCCACATCGTTCTCGATCGCGATGATCCGGCCCTTGACGACGGTGCCTTCGAGGCTGCTGGTGACGCCCAGCGATTCAGCGAGAAGCGCGGCGAAGCTGTCCCCCGCCGGCGGTTCCATGGTTTGCAGGTCTGCGGCCATTCCTTCTCCTCGATCCCGCGAAAGCTTGAGAGCGGCTCCGCCGGGATCGCAGCGGAGTGCGCGGCCGCCAGGGAAATCGGGCGCGGCCGCATCGACCCGGTCTGCGGCGAAGGAACGGGGCGCGCCGTCACCGCCCGGCGAGCGCGCCGGCGACAAGGCGGGCGGCGCGCTCGAAGACCGCATCGGCGTCGAGCGCCGTCGTGTCGATCACGACAGCGCCTTGCGCCGCCGTCAGCGGCGCGGCCCGGCGGCCGGTGTCGCGCGCGTCGCGTTCCGTCAAATCCTGCAAGACCGTCTCGTATATAGCCGGCGCGCCGCTTTGCCGCAACTCCTCGACCCGCCGCCGGGCGCGGGCTTTCGCGTCGGCGGTGAGAAAGAGCTTGAGATCGGCGCCGGGGCAGACGACCGAGCCGATGTCGCGGCCGTCGAGCACCGCGCCGCTCGGCGCGGCGCCATCGGCCGGCGAAGGCGGCCGGGCGGCGAAATTTCGCTGGAAGGCGAGGAGCGCGCGGCGCACGCCCGGGATCGCGGCGACCACCGAGGCCGCCTCGCCGACCGTCTCGCCGCGCAGCCGCGGGTCGGCCAGCAGCGCCGCCTCGACCCGTCGCGCCGCAGCTTCGGCCGCCGCCGGGTCGGCCGGGTCGGCCGCGGCCTCGAGCGCGAGGAAGGCCGCCGCCCGGTAGAGCCGGCCGGTGTCGAGATGGGCAAGGCCGAAGCGCTCGGCGAGTCGACGCGCGAGCGTGCCTTTGCCGGAGGCCGCCGGCCCGTCGATCGCGACGACAAAGGGCCGAGGCCCCGCCGGCTCCCCGCCGGCGCGGGGCGAGGGGCTCTCTCCGCTCCCTCGCCGCGCCGGCGGGGCGAGGGTCGGGGCAAGAGGCGCTCTCCGGCTCATCCTTCCGTTCTGATCGCGGCGCCGAGACCGTTCATCAGCGCGACAAAGCCCGGAAAGCTGGTGGCGATCGGCGCCGCGTCGTCGATCCGCACCGGGCGGCGCGCCGCCAGGCCGAGGACGAGAAAGGCCATCGCGATCCGGTGGTCGAGCCGCGTGGCGATCAGCGCGCCGCCCTCGGGCGGGCCGCCGTCGCCCTCGACGCTCAGGGTGTCGCCGTCGACTGTGACCCGCACGCCGCAGCGCGAGAGCCCTTCGGCGATCGCCGCGAGGCGGTCGCTCTCCTTGACCCGCAGCTCGGCCAGCCCGCGCATGATGGTGCGGCCGCGGGCGCAGGCGGCGGCGACGGCGAGGATCGGGTACTCGTCGATCATCCGCGGCGCCCGCTCGGCCGGAATGTCGGCCCCGGTCAATGTCCCGGCGCGGGCGAAGAGGTCGGCCACCGGCTCGCCGCCCTCCTCGCGCTCGTTCAACAGCGCGATATCGGCCCCCATCTCGCGCAGGCATTCCAAGAGGCCGGTGCGAAGCGGGTTGACGCCGACCCGCTCGATCGTCACCTCCGACCCCGGAACGATCAACGCCGCGATCAGCGGAAAGGCCGCCGAGGACGGGTCGCCGGGCACCGCGATCGGGGCCGCGGCGAGCTCCGGGAAGCCCTCGACCGCGATCTCGAGGCCACCTCCTTTGGCCGGCTCGGCGGCGACCGTCGCGCCGAAATGGCGCAGCATCCGCTCGGTGTGGTCGCGGGTCGCCAGCGGCTCGACCACAATTGTCGTCCCCGGCGTGTTGAGCCCGGCCAGCAGCACCGCCGATTTGACCTGCGCCGAGGGCACCGGCAGGCGGTAGGCGACCGGGATCGGGTCGGCGGCGCCGGTCACGGCGAGCGGCAGGCGGCCGCCCTCGCGGGTCAGAAAACGCGCGCCGAACCGGCTCAGGGGCTCGACCACGCGGCTCATCGGGCGGCGCCGCAGCGAGGCGTCGCCGGTGACGAAGGCGGCGATCGGGTGGGTCGCGAGGAGGCCGAGGAGGAGCCGCGCCGCGGTCCCGGAATTGCCGAGGTCGAGGAGGTCCTCGGGCTCGGCGAGGCCGCCGACGCCGACCCCGTCGACGGTCCATCTGCCGCCGCCGATCGGCGCCGCCGCGGCGCCGAGGGCGTTCAGCGCCGCGGCGGTGGCGAGCACGTCCTCGCCTTCGAGCAGCCCTGAGATCTCGGTCCGGCCGATTGCCAGCGCGCCCAGCATCAGCGCGCGGTGCGAGATCGACTTGTCGCCGGGGACGCCGGTTCTGCCGGCGAGCGGCCGCGGCGGCCGCGAGGCGGTCATCGGTGAGGGAGCATGATTGGCCATGGCGGTCGGGGCGGCTCGTAATGCGGTTGCGGGCGGTTGCCGATGCGCTGCTTCTGGCCCATATGGCGGTGCTCGGCGCCGCGGCAAGTTTGCTTTTGACAGGGTGGCGGCCCTGTGGCAATGGCGCGTCGGCCCGAACTGCCGAACCCCTGATGGAGAAACTGGTGGCCAAGCCCGAATGGGGCGCCAAGCGGATCTGCCCGAGCTGCGGGGCGCGCTATTACGACCTGCTGCGCAAGCCGGTGATCTGCCCGAAATGCGCCACGCCCTTCGATCCTGAGGCGTTTCTGAAATCGCGCCGGGCGCGCCCGGCGGCGCCGGTGGAGAAGGAGGTCCAGCCGGTCGGCGCCGAAGAGGCCGAGTCCGAGCTCGACACCGAGGAGACCGAGGCCGCCGAGGGCGGGACGGCGCCCGTCGAGGACCCTGAGGAGGAGGACGAGGAGCTGCTCGAGGACGCCTCCGAGCTCGGCGAGGACGAGGACGACATGGCCGAGGTGATCGAGAATGTCGAGGAGGAGGAGCATTGAGCCGGCTCGACCGGGCCGGGGCGCGCGGATTTCCCTTGCCGGGGCCGGCCGCGCTGCCTAGTTTCGCAGGGCGCGCCGCCCGCTCGATGGGGCCATAGCTCAGCTGGGAGAGCGCTACAATGGCATTGTAGAGGTCACCGGTTCGATCCCGGTTGGCTCCACCAATCAAATCAAAGGCTCGGCCGGAAGCGGCCGGGCCTTTTGGTTTTGCGAGCGCGGCGTTTGCGGATTGGGGCGCGCGACGCGCGACCAATTGTTCTACATAAGGACGAATATTGCGGGTATGGGGTCGCCGACCGGCGTCGCGCCGTTTCAGGTCGCCTCCGGCATCGACGCGGTGACGGCCGATGTCGCCCTTGGGGCCGATCTTCTGACCAGCAACCGATGGGGGCTGAAGCTGGCCCATAACGTCATTACGGGCGCGGGTGCGCAGCGCCGACTTTTCGTTGAAGGCCGGCATCCGGTTCTGAAATCTGCGGCCGCCGCGGCCCGAGACGCTTCCATTCCCGCGAATCTCTGCTAACTCAGGGTCATCAGTCCCGGCAATCGGAGGGGGCGATGCGTTTTTCGCCGCGGGTCGAGCGCCTGTCGGGCCCGGGGGCCGGCGTGTGGGGCGTGCACGCCGAAGCGGCGCGGCTGCGCGACGCCGGGCGCGACGTGATCTTTCTGACTGTCGGCGATCCCGACCAGGCGCCGCCGGCGGCGGTCGTCGAGGCGACGATCGCCGCGCTGCGCCGCCACCGCACCGGCTACGCCCCGACCATCGGCGATCCGAGGCTGCGCGAGGCGATCGCGGCGCGCTGCCGCCGGCGCACCGGCCAGCCCTGCGGCGCGGACAACGTCGTCGTCACGCCGGGCGCGCAAGGCGGGCTGTTCTGCGTCCTGCAATGCCTCGCCGGGCCGGGCGACGAGGTCATCGTCCCGGAGCCGGCCTACGCCACCTACGAGGCGGTCGTCGGGGCCAGCGGCGCGCGGATGGTCAGCGTGCGGTTGCGCGCCGAGCGCGGCTTTCACCCCGATCTCGACGATATCGCCGCCGCGGTGACGCCGCGCACCCGCGTCATCTGGATCAACAGCCCGCACAACCCGACCGGCGCCGTGCTCACCGCCGAGGAGGTCGCGGGGATCGCCGAGCTCTGCCGCGACCGCGATTTGTGGCTGCTCTCCGACGAGGTCTACGAGGATCTCGCCTTCGCCCGGCCGCATGTCAGCCCATGGTCCTTGCCCGGCATGGCCGAGCGCACCGTCGCCGTCTCCAGCCTGTCGAAATCGCATGCGCTGCCGGGGTTTCGCCTTGGCTGGGCGATCGGGCCGCCGGCGCTGTCGCGGCGCCTCTTCGACCTCTTGCTGTGCGCGTTCTTCGGCGCCCCGCCCTTTATTCAAGACGGCGCCCTGGCGGCGCTGGAGCACGACCTGCCGGAGGCGGCGGCGCTGCGCGAAGCTTACCGCCGCCGCGCGCTGATGGTGTCGGGGATCCTGGCGGAGGCGCCGAATTGCCGGGTGGCCCCGCCCGAGGGCGGCATGTTCGTGCTGCTGGACATCCGCGGTACAAGGCTTGCCGCCGAAGAGTTCGCCCGAGCCCTGTTGGAGCGCGAGCGGGTCGCCGTGCTGCCCTGCGACGGTTTCGGGCCGAGCGCTGTCTGGCCATCTGCGGATCGCGCTCAGCGCCCCCGAGCCGCGCCTCGAGGAGGCCGCCCGGCGGATCGTGCGGTTCGCCGGCGCGCTCGCTGCGGCGCGGCCCGATGCAAGGTGACCGCGGCATGGCCCGAGCGATCGTCATCGACACCGATCCCGGCATCGACGACGCCGTCGCCCTGCTGCTGGCGCTGGCGGCGCCGGAGGAGCTGACGGTTCTCGGCGTCGTCGCGGTCGCCGGCAACCTGCCGCTGCCCGAGGCCGAGCGCAATGCGCGGCGGGTCTGCGAGCTGGCCGGCCGCGCCGATGTGCCGGTCTACGCCGGCTGCGCCCGGCCGATGCTCCGCCGCGGGCGCGGCGCGGCGGCGATCCATGCCGAGGGCGGCCTCGGCGGGCTCGCCTTGCCCGAGCCGACGATGCCGCTGCAGCCGCTTCACGGTGTCGATTTCCTGATCGACACGCTGCTGCGCAGCGCGCCGCGCAGCGTCACCTTGTGCGCGCTGGGGCCGCTCACCGACATCGCGCTGGCGCTCGTCAAGGCGCCGCAGATCGCCGAGCGGGTCGGCGAATTGGTGATCATGGGCGGAGCCGGGTTCGAGCTCGGCAACGTTACGCCCGCCGCCGAGTTCAACTTTCATGTCGACCCGCACGCGGCGGCGCTCGTGCTCGACAGCGGCATCCCGATCGTGATGATCCCGCTCGATGTCACCCATCGGGCGCTGAGCGTCCCGCCGCGCATCGCCGCGCTGCGCGCTCTCGGCAATCGCTGCGGCGAGGCTGCGGCCTCGATGCTGGCCGCGTTTTCGTCGGCGCGCGCCGACGCCTTCGAGGCGCGCGGCATGGCCTTGCACGACCCGTGCGTGATCGCCTATCTGCTGCGGCCGGATTTGTTCGGGGGGCGCGAGGTCAATGTCGCGGTCGAAACCGCGAGCCCGCTGACCCTGGGCATGACGGTCGTCGACTGGTGGGGCGTCACCGGCCGACCGGCCAACGCGCGCTTTATGAATTCGATCGATGTCGAGGGGTTCTACGCTCTGTTGGTGGAGAAGCTGGCCTGTCTGCCCTAGAAGGGAGCGCCAGCCAGCCGCTTGACCCCGTTCTCGTCTTCCCGGCGAAGGCCGGGATCCATTTCTGCCGTAGATATCAGCCGGAGCCTGTCCTCGGGCCGCGCACGAGCGCGGACCCGTGGGCCGGTATGACGGGGCAGGTGGCGCCATCTGTCAGGTGCGATCCACTAGCGCTCTGGCCCATTCAGATGATGCATCACCGCTCTTCAACCGTCATGCCCGGACTTGATCCGGGCATCCACGGAAACCGGCGCGGCCATGCCGCTGAGCGGGGATGGCCGGGACAAGATGCTATGGGGGTGGGCGACCGCGGCATTGGCTATCTTGTCGGTTGTCCAAGACCGATAGACAGGAGCGATCCGATGCCGGAGCAATTCGACCCGCGCAACGCCGTGGCCGCCTATGATCACGATAGCACGCTGGTGGTGGCGCTGGAATTGAGCGGCAAGTCGTGGCAGGCCGGGGCGGTGACGCCCGGGGTGGCGCGGCGGCCGCGGCGGCGGCTGGAGCCGCGCGACATGGCGGGGCTGCTGACGGCCGTCGAGCAATGGACGGCGGAAGCGGCCGCGGCGGGGCGGACGGTGCGGCGGGTGGCGCTGACCCCCGCTTCCGCGGGGGCAGGCTCTACGAGGCCGGCCGCGACGGTTTCTGGATCGCGCGCTACCTGTCGGGGCGGGGGATCGAGGTGCAGATCATGCACCCGGCGAGCATTCCGGTGGAGCGCCGCGGCCGGCGGGTGAAGACTG
Source organism: uncultured Alphaproteobacteria bacterium (assembly GCA_963716115.1). Taxonomy (GTDB): domain Bacteria; phylum Pseudomonadota; class Alphaproteobacteria; order ATCC43930; family CGMCC-115725; genus AP-15. The sequence goes on along the minus strand of CAVQSZ010000004.1, from coordinate 3,453 downwards.
ACCGGATTGATCTGGACATGCTGTTGCGCACGTTTTTGGCCTGGCTGCGCGGCGAGCCGCGGGTATGCTCGATGGTGCGCATCCCCAGCGTGGCGGAGGAGGCGATGCGCCGGCCGGGGCGGGAGCGCGAGCGTCTGGTCGGCGAGCGGATCGGGCTCGAGAACCGCATCGAGAACCTGCTGTGCCTGCACGGGGTCGCCGGCTTCAGGCCGCGCCTGAAGAAGGCCATGGAACGGCTCGAGGCGCTGCACGACCCCCGCCTTCGCAGGGGCAGGCTTTGCCGGCGCGCCGCTGCCGGCCCAGACGATGGCCGAGCTGCGGCGTCTGATGGCGCGGCACCGTCTGCTGTCCGAGCAGCTGGCAGAGATCGAGGCCGAGCGCGACCGGGTGGCGACGACGGCGCAGCCGGACCGGGCCGAGCGGATGATCCGCGATCTCGCCCGGATCGTCGGCCTCGGCCTGGAGACCGGAACGCTGCTGGTCCGCGAGATGTTCTGCCGCGGGTTCCGCGACCGCCGGGCCGTCGCCGGCTTTGCCGGGCTCACCGGCACCCCGTTCCACAGCGGCGGCATGGAGCGCGAGCAGGGGATCGGCAAGAACGGCAACCCGCGCATCCGTCGCATCATGATGCAGCTGGCCTGGCGCTGGCTGCGCTTTCAGCCGCAGAGCGCGCTGGCCCGCTGGTTTGCCGCGCGCACCGGCGGCGCCAAGGGCCGCATCCGCACGATCATGGCCGTGGCTCTGGCCCGCAAGCTGCTGATCGCCCCCTGTTCCAGGCCAGGGGCAGGGCTGTGGCGCTTTGTCAGGGACGGCGAGCTGCCTGCCGGCGCCCGCGCCGCCGCTGCTTGAGCGCCGCAGACCGCAAAGATCGGGCGACCGGCGCCACATCGGCGGCCGAAGCCTGAACCGACCTGGGTGGACGGGATGCCGTGCCGGACTATGGCTGCAAGATGCCGCCGCCAAGATTGGTCCCGCCCTCTCAGGCTCCCAAGCGGCCCCGCGGCTGGGGCATCGTGGTGCGGAGCCGGCAGGCTCCACCGGATACGAGCTTGCAGGCCCTCGGGCCTGAGCACAGGGGAGCCGCCCAGGATGGAGACAGCAACGACCGCGCCACGCCGCCAACGTTCCCTCAACCGACCGAAGCCCGATGCAAACGAGCACGCTTGACAATCAAATCCCCATACGAGCCCGGCCATGACGACCAGGTGAGTCTGGAGCACTAGCGCTTGCGGAACTTGTCGAGGGCTACGATCTCGGCCTTCGGGCGCTCCGGCGGGGTCTCGGCGGCGTCTGCGACCTTGGCCGGGAGGCCTGCGGCCGGCGGCCCCGCGCCCGCGTCGAAGCGCAGCCCGAAATTGACCGAGGGGTCGGCGAAGGTGGTGATCGCGGCGAACGGGATGGTCAGCCGCTCCGGCCGGTTCTGAAAGCGCAGGCCGACCGAGAACGCCCCGTCCTCGATTTCGAGGCCCCAGAACTGGTTCTGCAGCACGATCGTCATCTCGTCGGGGTATTTCTCGCTGAGGTAGCCGGGCAGCACGACGCCGGGGGCCGCGGTGCGAAAGGTGACATAGAAATGATGATCGCCGCGCAACCCGTCCCGCGCCGCCCGCCCCAGCGCCTCGCGCGCGACGCCGCGCAACGCGGCCTCGACCATCTTGGGGTAGTCGAAGAAATCCTGGGCCATTGGCGGCGGCTCGTTTCAGTTGGGGAGGGCGGTCGCGAGCGGGGCAGGATCGGGCGAGTGAGGGGCTTCTGTTGCCCGGTGCCCCTCGAACCGCGAATTGCTCTAGGCTTTTACCCCGCTAGGGGTTAGGCCGCGAGCGCCTCTGTTGCGAAGTTGTCGTTCGCAGCTAGGTTGTGACCCGATAACGGTGGTATCATGCCGGGCGACGGATCTTGCCTTTACCACGCGCGTCGAGCCTGTTTCGCCCCCTCGGATCCGCCCCGGCGGGTCGCCGGCGCGGGGATTGGTGGAGGCGCCGGGTACCGCCCCCGGGTCCGCAACGCTTATTTCACAAGCCGTTTATCGCCATAGTCGGTTGCCCGACCCGGCAAATATAGGGTCTCGCGGGCGGTCACGCAATGCCGAGAGGGAGCGGGGGATGCGGCTCACACCGGAGCAGCAGGCCGAGATCGACACAATGCGCGGCGAGACGCGGCCGACGCGGCGGGCGACGGTGCCGGCGCTGGAGGAGATCCTCTACCAGCCGTTGCCGGTGCTCGATCACGGCTTTGTCCGGGTCGTCGACTACATGGGCGACGACGCGGCGATCGTGCAGGCGGCACGAGTCTCCTATGGCCGAGGCACCCGCGGGTCAGCGAAGACCAGGGGCTGATCAACTATCTGATGCGGCACCGGCATACGACACCGTTCGAGATGTGCGAGATCAAGTACCACGTCAAGCTGCCGATCTTCGTCGCGCGGCAATGGATCCGCCACCGCACGGCCAACGTCAACGAATACTCGGCGCGCTACTCGATCCTCGACAAGGAGTTCTATGTTCCGGCGCCCGAGCATGTCGCGGCGCAGGCGACGACGAACCGCCAGGGGCGGGGCGCGGTACTCGAAGGAGAGGCGGCGCAGCATGTCCTCGACCTGCTGCGCGAGGACGCTGAACGCGCCTACGCCGGCTACGCCGAGCTGCTCAACGAGGACATTTCGGGTCCGCCGGACACTCGACCCGGCCCGGCCCGGCCTCGCCCGCGAGCTCGCCCGCATCAACCTGACCCTCGGCTTTTACACGCAGTGGTACTGGAAGACCGACCTGCACAATCTGCTGCATTTCCTGTCGCTGCGCGCCGACCCGCACGCGCAATACGAGATCCGCGCCTATGCCGAAGTGATGCTCGACACGCTCGAGCGCTGGGTCCCGATGACGCACGCCGCCTTCCTCGAATATCGCATGAACGCCGCTACGATCTCGGCGAAGGGCCTCGCCGTGATCCGGCGGATGCTGGCGGGCGAGGCGGTCGACGCCGACGACAGCGGCCTGTCGAAGCGCGAATGGCGCGAGCTGATGCAGCTGCTCGGGCGCGGATAGACATCATCCCGGCCCCGGCCGTCAGGTCGCGGCGAGGCCGGCTTCGATGGCGCGGCCGCGGCGGCGGGTCGGGCCGCCCGCCAGGATCTGGACGACGCCGGCGCCAAACCCGACCAGCACCCCGATCTGCCAGGCGCCGTCGTAGGAGCCGGTCGTATCGAAGATCAGGCCGCCGCCAAAGGCGCCCAGCGACGACCCGACCTGATGCATGACAAAGGAAATGCCGAGCAGCGTCGCCATGTAGCGGGTGCCGAACATCTCGGCGACCAGGCCGCTGACCAGGGGCGCCACGCTGAGCCACAGCATGCCCATCGCCGCGGCGAAGACCAGCGTGCTCGCCGGGGTCGGCGGCATGATGAAATAGGCGGTGAAGACAAAGGCGCGCAGAATATAGAGCAGCCCCAGCAGGATG
>CAVQSZ010000003.1:0-116764 GCA_963716115.1 uncultured Alphaproteobacteria bacterium | reverse complement strand
CTCGCAGTCGTGCCGATACCCGAAAATTGGACGGTCGGGAAGTTGATGTTCATCGAGGTGACCGCGGTCCCGCTGCCCCACCTGAAGGCTTGCATGGCGGCGGCCGCGCCGGTCACCGTGAGCTCGGCGTCGGCGACGTTGCCGGGATCATCCGAGTTATAAAGGCGAAGGCCGGCTACCGTGCTCGCGGCCTTGGGCATCAGCGTCAAATATGCCGGGCTGCCGGCAACCGTCTGCTGAAATCGGACAGCCTGCTGCTCCCATCGACCGGTGTCCGGACCGACCGTCAAACTCGAGCCCCCGACACAATTGGTCAGCCAGTCGAAGTTGGTCATCACCTTGGCTGCATCGGCTGTTGTGCCGTTGGCCAGGTTGTTGGGGATTACGGTGGCGCATTGCGCCAGCGCTCCACTGTTGAGCAGCGCGGCGCCAAAGAGCCCGGCGAGGATTGGCTTGAGCATGCTGTCGCCTTCGATGATGAGCTGCCGTCGGGGTTACGGGGCTGTCCAGGCGAAGCATCCCCAGACACCCGAGCCCCAGCTTGGCGTAGTCGGCGCGCCGCCGACATCGATCGTCTGCGAGGTGCGGTTGCCGTTGGCGTCGTATTTGTAGACGACGCAGACACCGGTGTCGTAGAGCACCGTCGTGACCCGGCCGAGCGGATCGTAGGTGTACGCCGCCGAGCCGTTCGCCGCCCCCGCCGGTCCGGCGATCAAGATGCCAAGGAGCGCCAGTCCGACGATTGTTCCGGGCGTCCATACCTGCCGCCCCATCTTCTCCGACAGCTGTCGTGTCTCGCTGCTCGCACCGGCCATCGCCGAAGACCTTTCCGCGGAGCCTGATCCCGCTTCGATGCGGACAAGGATCGTTTAAGCGCTCCTCCGTCAATAATCCGTCAGAGGCGCTACGGCCGGGCAGCGAACGGCGGCGTCGACATATGGCGCCGCCTTCGCGCTGCCGATATCGTAGCCGCTCCTGGCGGGGGAGACGGCCAATGAGCGAGCATGCGCGGCCTGAAGACGATCCCGGCCTCGCCGGCAAGGCGGCGATCGTCACCGGCGGCGGCGCCCCCGACGCCGGCATCGGCAACGGCCGGGCGGCGGCGCTGCTGCTGGCCCGCGCCGGGGTCAAGGTGGCGGTCGTCGACATCGAGCGCGCGGCGGCCGAGGAGACCGTGGCGATGATCGCCGCCGAGGGCGGCGTCGCCGTGCCGCTCGTCGCCGATGTCGCCGACGAGAGCCAATGCCGGGCGCTGGTCGAGGCGACGGTGCAGGCGTTCGGCCGGCTCGACCTCCTCGACAACAATGTCGGCATCGGCGGCCGCGGCAGCGTCGTCGACACGCCGGTCGAGCTGTGGCGGCGCATCATGCAGGTCAATGTCGACAGCATGTTCTTCGTCTCGCGCTACGCAATCCCGGCGATGATCGAGACCGCGGGCGGCGGGGCCATCGTCAACGTGTCGTCGATCTCGGCGCTGCGGCCGCGGGGCCTGACCGCCTATTCGACCTCGAAGGGCGCGGTCATCGCGCTGACCCGCGCGATGGCGGTCGATCACGGGCCGCAGGGCGTCCGCGTCAACTGTGTGGCCCCGGGTCCGGTCTATACCCCGCGCATGTATACCGGGCAGATGACCCCGGCCGGCCGCGAAGCGCGCCGCCAGGCCTCGGTGCTGGGCCTCGAAGGGCTCGGCTGGGACATCGGCCACGCCGTGCGCTTTCTGCTGTCGGGCCACGCGCGCTACATCACCGGGCAGACCTTGGTCGTCGACGGCGGCGCGAGCCTCGTCGGCCCGGCCCGCGCCCCCGGCGCATAACAGAAGCGAGGAGATACGCTGTGGCCCTTCCCGAACGTGCACGGGCGCTCATTGATTTCTGGTTCGGGCCGGAGGGCGATCCCGGGCGCGAGCGGCACCGCGCGATCTGGTTCAAGAGCACCGAGGAGCTCGACGCCGAAATGCGGCGGCGTTTTCTCGCCGATCACGAGGCTGCCGCCGCCGGCGCGCTGAGCGGCTGGGAAGATACGCCGGAGGGCGCGCTGGCGCTGGTGCTGCTGCTCGACCAGGTCCCGCGGAACATCTTTCGCGACACCCCGCGCGCCTACGCCAGCGACGCCTTGGCGCGGGCCGCCGCCGACCGGGCCCTCGCGAACGGCTTCGACCGGCTGGCCCCGCCAGTCTGGCGGCGGTTTTTCTACATGCCGCTGCACCACAGCGAAGACCTCGCCGACCAGCGCCGCTCTGTCGCCCTGTTCGCCACCCTCCCGCGCAACCCCGATCGCCGAGGCTCTCTGCGCCGCTACGGGCGGCCCTACATTGAGGTCATAGAGCGGTTCGGCCGCTTTCCGCATCGCAATGCGATCCTCGGCCGGCCGTCGACGGCGGAGGAGATCGCGTTCCTGGATCAGCAAACCGAGAGTTGAGCCATGCCCATCGTCGAAATCAAGGTAGATGCGGTCGAGCCCTTTGCCGACGGGCAGGCGTTCGGCGAGGCCGGCGCCTATGTGCGGATCGCCGGCGTCGCAAAGGGCGAGATCGATCCGGCCGCGCCCGAGAACCACGCCATCGCCGACCTCGACAAGGCGCCGCGAAACGCGAGCGGCATGGTCGAGCACGAGGCCGATTTTTTCATTCTGCGCCCGGCCGAGCAGGCGCGCGGCAGCGGCGTGCTCGTCTATGACGTGACCAACCGCGGCCGCAAGATGATCTTCAACCTGCTCGACGACGCCGCCGGCGGGGCCGACACGAACAACCCGCGCGCCGCGCGCGATGTCGGCCTCGCCTTCACCTTGGGGCGCGGCTGGAGCCTCGTGTGGTCCGGTTGGGATTCGGGCGCGCCGCGGGCCAACAACGGGATGACGGCGCGGCTGCCGCCGGCGCTCGAAGGCGGCGGGCCGATCGTGCGCCGGATCCGCGACGAGTTTCACATCGGCACCCGCGCGCCGGGCAAGGGCGATGTCGTGCGGCTGAATTATGCCGCGGTATCGACCGACAAGGGCAAGGCGCGGCTCGCCGTCCGCGACCGCGAAAGCGACGCCCGCACCGAGATCCCGCCCGAGGCGTGGGAGTTCGTCGACAACCGGTCGATCCGGCTGCTGCCGCAAGGCGCCCTGTTCGCGCCCTACAAAATCTATGAGATCTGGTACGAGGCCGCCGGATCGACGGTGATCGGCGTCGGCTTCGCCGCGACCCGCGACCTGGTTTCGTTCCTGCGCCACGGGGATGCCGGCCGCGCCGGCGCGCCAAGCCCGATGACCGGGGTCCGGCACGCGCTCGCCTTTGGCGTCTCGCAGAGCGGCCGCTTCCTGCGCCATTTCCTCGAGCTCGGCATGAATGACGACGGCCGCGGCCGGCGGGTGTTCGACGGCGTCCTCACGCACGTCGCCGGGGCCGGCAAGGTGTTCGCCAACCACAGCTTCGCGATGCCGGGCCGCACCGGCACCCAGCACGAGGACCGGCTCTACCCGGAAAACTGGTTCCCGTTCAGCCAGGCCGTCGCCACCGATCCGTTTTCCGGCAAGACCGGCGCGATCCTCGCGGGCCGGCCGACCGACCCCAAGATCATCGAGGTCAACAGCTCGACCGAATATTGGCAGAAGGGCGCCTCGCTGGTGCATGTCGACCCGACCGGCCGGCGCGATCTGGAGCTGCCGTCCAACGCCCGCGCCTACATGATCGCCGGGACCCAGCACGGCGGCCGGCCCGGCGTCGATCCCAGCCCCGGCCCCTGCGTCAACCCGCGCAACCCGCACAGCGCCACCCCGGCGTTGCGGGCCTTGCTCGCGGCCCTCGAAGACTGGGTCAGGACCGGCGCCGAGCCGCCGCCGAGCCGTGTCCCGTCGATCGCGCAAGGCGACGCAATAGATGCCGAAGCGGTCAGGATGCCGACAGTGCCGGGCTTTGCGCTCGGCCCCCGGCGCCAACCGCATCGGGCCGCCGGTCGATTGGGTCAACCCGCCGGTGCGGCTCGACAATTTCTACGGAACCAAGGTCTGCGCGGTCGACGGCGACGGCAACGAGGTCGCCGGGATCAGGCTGCCGCCGATCGCCGCGCCGCTTGGAACCTACACCGGCTGGAACGTCTACCGGGCGCAGCCCGGCGAGCTCGCCGACCGCGACGGGTCGCTGATCGCGTTCGCCCGAACGCGGCGGGAGCGCGAGGCGGCCGGCGACCCGCGCCCGTCGCTCGAAGAACGCTATGGCAGCCGCGATGCCTATGTCGCAAAGGTGAAGGCCGCCGCCGAAGCGCTCGTGGCCGACCGGCTGCTGCTGCCGGCCGACGCCGCGGCCTATGTCAAGGCCGCCGAGGAATGCGACCGGTTCTGACCGCAGCGGTCAGGGGTGCACGCTCGGGAACAGCCGCAGCACCGCGAGGATCATCGCCACCTGGGCAAAGCCGACGCCGACGACCCGTTTGATCGTCTCGGCCTTGCCCTCGGCGAACTTCACCTCCAGCTCGTGCCGAACCCGCTCCACCGCCCGCTCGACCGCGGCAGCCCGATCGGCGAGGGCATCGACCTTAACTTCGAGGCCGGCGACCCGGCCTTGGAGGCCGGCGACCCGGCCGTCGAGGCCGGCGATCTTGGCCTCAAGGTCTGAGCGAACCGAGTCGATCTTGTGGTCGAGCCCGGAGATTGCCGTTTCGAGCCGGCCGATGTCGCTCTTCGTCGCGGCCCCGGCTTCCGAAAATTCGGCGAGGGCTTCGACCTGCTCTTCGGTGAAGCCGGCCCGCTGCAGCCGGAGGATCGCAATCGCCGTCATATTGCTATAATGACGGACGGCGGCTTCGGCGGGAAGAGCGACAGGGAGGGGCAGATGCGTTTATCCGTGCTTGCGACAGTGGTGGTCGGCGGCCTTGCGGCAGGTCTGCTGACGCCGGCGTTCGGCCAGACCGTGATCGTCGGCAACGACGAGAAGAACGGGGTCGACGAGAACCTGAAGCCGATCGTGCGCGAGCCGGGACACGACACCCTGACGGTGATCGATGTCTCCAAGCCGGAGGCGCCCAAGATCACCGCGACGATCCCGCTGATGAACTCGGTGGTGGGTCCGCCGACCAATCTCGCGATCACCCCCTCGGGCGAGATGGCGCTGGTCGCCAACTCGGTCGCGCCGGCGGTCGAGGGATGGAGCCACAAGCTCGATCCCGACAACAAGGTGTTCCTCGTCGATCTGAAGGCGAGCCCGCCCAAGGTGATCGGCACGGTCACCGTCGGCAAGCAGCCCTCGGGGCTCGCGATCAGCCCGAAGGGCGATCTGGCGCTGGTCGCCAACCGCGCCGACGGCACGCTCTCGGTATTGTCGATCCACGGCAAGGACGTGCTGGTGACCGACACCGTGACCGTCGGCGCCCCGGCCGATGGGGTCGCCGGGGTCGCGATCACCCCCGACGGCAAGCGCGCGCTGGCCTTCAAGGCCGCCGCCAACAAGGTGGCGCTGCTGACGATCGACGGCGGCAAGGTCAAATACGACAAGCAGGATCTGGCGACCGGGATCTTCCCCTACAACGTCGCGGTGACCCCGGACGGCAAGCTCGCGCTTGACCGCCGACAATGGCGGCGGCGGCAGCTCGGACGGCAATATCGACACGGTCGGGGTGATCGACCTCGAAGCCAGCCCGCCGCGCGTCATCGACCACGTGACGGTCGGCGATTCGCCGGAGGGTTTGGCGATCAGCCCCAAGGGCGATGTCGCGGTGTCGGTCCAGGCGGAAGGCTCGAACCGCCCGAAGAACACCTGGTACTACCACCCGGGCGGCAGCATCGCGGTCCTCAAGATCGACGGCAAGAAGGTCACCAACGTCGGCAACATCACCGTCGGCGCGCTCCCCGAGGGGGCAGTCTTCAGCCCCGACGGCAGCTATCTCTACGTCGGCAACTTCATCGATGGCGATTTGTCGGTGCTCAAGGTCGAAGGCAGCAAGGTGACCGACACCGGCCAGCGCCTCAAATTGCCCGGCCACCCCGCCTCGATCCGCGGCGGCCCGCAGTGAGAGAGGGGCGGCGCAGCCCGCAGTGTCACCGTAACTCGAACCAAACGCCCCCACCGCCAGCCGATGGGCCGTCGAGCAACATAAGGCTCTGCGCCTTTGCTCATCGTGACCTCCGGCGGGCGCCCATCCCCAAAGGCGGATGCGGACATCATCCATATCGACTGTGTCCCGTTGATGACCCGCACCGAAACTGATAGGTCCGCCGCCAACGCGTCGGAATTGATCAGGAGCACGAATATGCGCTCTAAGGTTGCCCTGCACTCCCGATTTGCATCACTCGCCGCAGGCTAACGCAGCGCCAGGAGGCAGGCGCGGGCGGCGGCGTCGAGGATCGCGTCCTGATCGATGCCGTAGGCGCGGTAGAGGTCGGGGATGTCGCCGGACTGGCCGAAATGGTCGACGCCGAGCGGCACGATCGCGTTGCCGGCGACCGCACCCAGCCAGGACAAGGTCGCCGGGTGGAAGTCGCCGACGGTGACCAGCGCCGCGCCGGGGCGCAGCCGCGACAGCAGGCGCTCGGCGACGCCGGTTGCGCCGGCGGCCTGGGCGGCGCGCCAATCGCGGTGCAGGCGGTCGGGCGAGGTGATGGCGAGGAGCCCCGCGCCGGGCGCGTCCTCGGCGAGCGCGTCATGCGCGGCGAGGGCCTCGGGGGCGACGGCGCCGCAACAGGCGATCGCCAGATCGGCGCCTGGCGCCGGCTCGCGCAGCCAGTAGGCGCCGGCGACGATCGCCGCGGCGAGGTCCGGGCCGATCTCTCGCCGGGGCTGCGCGAGCGGCCGGGTAGAGAGCCGGAAATAGACCGACTCGCCGTCGTCGCGCTGGATTTCGAGAAAGGCCCAGCGCAGCAGCACCGCGAGCTCGTCGGCAAAGGCCGGCTCGAAGCTGGTCAGGCCGGGCTGGGCGATGCCGATCAGCGGCTCGCCGATCGACTGGTGCGCGCCGCCTTCGGGGGCGAGGGTGATCCCTGAAGGGGTCGCCACCAGGATGAAGCGCGCGTCCTGGTAGCAGGCATAGTTCAAGGCGTCGTGGCCGCGCTTGATGAACGGGTCGTAGAGCGTGCCGATCGGCAGCAGGCGGGTTCCGAAGAGCGGTGCGGCGAGGCCGAGCCCGGCCAGCAGCAGAAAGAGGTTGCTCTCGGCGATGCCGAGCTCGATGTGCTGGCCCTTGGGCGACATCGCCCAGCGCTGCGCCGAGACGACCTTCTCGTCGCGGAAGGTGTCGGCCCGCTCGGCGCGGTCGAAGATGCCGCGGCGGTTGACCCAGGGACCGAGATTGGTCGAGACCGTGACATCGGGCGAGGTGGTGACGATCCGCCGGGCGAGCGGCGTGTCGGCGGCGGCGATATCGCCCAGGAGCCGGCCGAAGGCCTCCTGCGTCGACAGCCGCTCGCCGCGCGGCGCGGGCAGGCTCGGCGGGACCGGCACCGGCTCGGCCGCGTGCGAGCGCGCGGCCGGTCCGGCGAGCGGCGCCCCTTCGAGAAAAGCTGAAAGCCGGTCCGCCGGCAGGTCGAGGCCGGCGAACAGATCCCATTCCGCGCCGGGCTCGACCGCCATGCTGCGCTGGAATTGCGCCATCTGCTCCGGGTTCATCAGCCCGGCGTGGTTGTCCTTGTGCCCGGCGAAAGGCAGCCCGAAGCCCTTGATCGTGTAGGCGATAAAGCAGGTCGGGCGGTCGTCGTCGATCGCGTGAAAGGCGTCGAGCACGGCTTCCATGTCGTGGCCGGCGAGGTTGGTCATCAGCCGCTGCAGGGCCGGGTCGTCGTGGCCGTCGAGGATGGCGCGGATGCCGGGCCAGCGGTTGAGGTCGCGCTGGAGATGCTCGCGCCAGCCCTCGCCGCCCTTGTAGACCAGCGCCGAATAGAGCGAGTTCGGGCAGTTGTCGATCCACTCGCGCAGGTGATGGCCGTCGGCGCGGGCGAAGGCGGCCTCCAGGAGCCGCCCGTATTTGAGGGTCACCACCCGCCAGCCCATCATCTCGAACAGCGCGTCGATGCGGCCGAAGAGCCGGTCCGACACGACCGCGTCGAGGCTTTGGCGGTTGTAGTCGATCACCCACCACAGATTGCGGACATCGTGCTTCCACCCTTCGAGCAGCGCCTCGAAGATGTTGCCCTCGTCGAGCTCGGCGTCGCCGGCCAGCGCGATCATCCGGCCGGGCGGGGCGTCGGTCGGCGCCAGCCCCTTCAGCCGCAGATAGTCCTGGGCGATCGAGCCGAACAACGTCATCCCGACGCCGAGCCCGACCGAGCCGGTAGAGAAATCGACGGTGTCGCCGTCCTTGGTCCGCGACGGGTAGGACTGCGCTCCGCCGAACGCGCGAAACCGTTCGAGCCGCTCGCGGGTCTGGCGCCCGAGCAGGTATTGGATGGCGTGAAAGACCGGGGACGCGTGCGGCTTGACCGCCACCCGGTCCTGCCGCCGCAGCACATCGAAATAGAGCGCCGTCATCAGGGTCGCGACCGAGGCGCTCGACGCCTGGTGGCCGCCGACCTTGAGCCCGTCGCGGCTCGGCCGCAGATGGTTGGCGTTGTGGATCATCCAGGTGGAGAGCCACAACACCTTGCGCTCGAGCGCCTTGAGGCAGGCGAGCTTATTCCCGGGCTCGGCGTCCGTCGCCACACCGAGACCGCCTTCGAGGGCGCGCAGCATCGTCGACTCCCGATCAGCGCGCCGAGCTTAGCCGAAACCCGGTCGGAAATCCCGGCCCGCAATTTCGGCGAGCCGGTGGCCCGGGGCGAAGACGCAGACGGGGCCCAACGAGGCGCCGTCGCAAGCTTTGCAGGTGTCGGCGTTCTTTACACTTGCCTGCGGCGGCGGCGGATCGCGCCAAACCCCAACAGCGCGCTGGCGATCAGCGCCAGCGATGTGGGCTCGGGCACGGGCACGTCCGAGGTGGCGATGGCGGTGATGTTGCCGTTGGAGAAATCGAACCTCTCCCCGAACACCACGGTTGCGTCCGGCGGCAGCGGGAGAAGACCGGGGTCCACGTCGGACACGAAGCTGCCTTCCAGATGACCGCCCAGCGGCCCCGGGGTATAGCTGTAGGTCAGGATGTCGCTGACGCCATCCGCCGGAGGTGTCCCGCCCTCGGCAAACGCGATCACGGCACTGATCGGCACAAGCGCTCCGGTGATCCAATCGGCCGAGAAGGTGTGGGTGACCGGCGCGCCGGCGGCGTCGACTTCGGGGACGGTGATCGATTGCGGGTTTCCCAGGCCTTGCTGCACCAGGCTGCCGTCGAGGAAAAAACCTCCTTCGAAGTCGTTCAGATTGAAGACGATGGTCTCACTCGCCAGAGCGTCATCGATGAACACGGCCGCAGCATCGGCCGGCCTTGGGACAACCAGCGCGATCGCTCCGATCGCGAGGCATGGCGCCACTAAGCATTTCATCGAGCATCCTCCTTCGAATGGCTGCCGAGCTCGTCGGGAAGGTCTCCGAATCCCGACCCGTTCGCGCAGAATCAGATTTCCATACCCAATCTCGTCTTAAGGTGTCTGTAAGCAAATGCCATGCCAAATCACAACATGCTGATATTGATGTCGATCTGCGCGTTGATCTTCCAAAGCTGTAAAAAAATCCGACGCCGCTGGACGAAGGCGATCGAAGAAACCGCAACTCATGCTCGCCCAAGAGAGCGCATCGTCAAAGTGACGTTAACTATAACGCGCGAGCCCTTTCGGCCATATCGTGGATCGAGAGAGTCTCGATCGTTTGCCGCCGCCGCCATGGAACGTGGTTGTAAAGAATTCCGTCGTCCGAGCGGTTTGACACAATGCTGCGGGCGCCTATATCCCTATCGGATCCCCAAGACCAGCCGGGCGCGGCCCGGCCCACCCGGAGCGTGGCGCAGATGACCGAGAGCATGAACGAGACCGAGGAGCGCCGCATCCTGCTGACCCAGAGCGCCGCGCGCCGCATCGCCGTTCTGAAGGTGCAGGAGGAGGCCGGGGACGCGTTCCTGCGGATCGCCGTCTCGGGCGGCGGCTGCTCCGGCTTTCAATACGGGATCAGCTTCGACGACCAGAAGAACGAGGATGATTTCGTCTTCGAGCGCGACGGCGTGTCGGTCGTCGTCGACGATGTGTCGCTCGGCCTCCTCGCCGGGGCCGAGGTCGATTTCGTCGAGGATTTGATGGGCGCCTCGTTCCAGATCAAAAACCCGAACGCCGCCTCGTCCTGCGGCTGCGGCAATTCCTTCTCGATCGGCTGATCCCCGCCGTCCTCGGCCGCCGTGAAGATCGCGAGCTGGAACGTCAACTCGGTCAAGGCGCGGCTGCCGCACCTCTTGGCCTTTCTCGAGGACGCGCAGCCCGACGTGCTGTGCCTGCAGGAGACGAAATGCCTCGACGCGGATTTTCCGCTGCTCGATCTCAAGGGGCTGGGCTACCGGGCCGAGACGATCGGCCAGCGCTCCTATAACGGGGTGGCGCTGCTGTCGAAGGAGCCGGCGGAAGAGATCGTCCGCGGGCTGCCGGGCGACGCGGCCGACGACCAGGCGCGCTATCTCGAAGCCTCGTTCGGCGCGGTCCGGGTGGCCTCGATCTACCTGCCGAACGGCAACCCGGTCGGGACCGACAAGTTCGCCTACAAGCTCGCCTGGATGGAGCGGCTGGTCCGCCATACCCGCGAGCTGCTGCGCCGCGAGATCCCGTTCGTGCTGGCCGGCGACTACAACATCTGCCCGACCGACGACGACGTCTACGACCCGGTGGCGTTCCGCGGCGACGCGCTGTGCCGCCTCGAGTCGCGCTCGCGCTTTCGCGCGCTCGTAAACCTCGGGCTGACCGACGCCTACCGGGTGTTTCACCGCGAGCCGCACCGCTACACCTTCTGGGACTACCAGGCCGGGCGCTGGCATCGCGACGAGGGGCTGCGCATCGACCACCTGCTGCTGTCGCCCGACGCGGCCGACCGGGTTGTGGCCTGCGACATCGACAAGCGGCCGCGCGCCCGGGAGCGCGCCTCCGACCACACCCCGATCTGGTGCGAGCTGGCGGCGTAGGCCGGCAAGACCCGCCCCCGCCGGAGCGAGGACGGGCGTCGCTTCTCGTCATCGGGCGCTGCTATCGGCTCATCGCGCCCGACCCGCCGAGGCCGCGCGCCGGGCGCGGCCGGGGCGGGAGCCGTCGGCGGTCGGCTTGGCGGCATGCTCGACCCCTGCCCGTCGCCGCCGATCAGGCTGCGCATCGCAATCCTCCGTGCGCCCTGTTCCACGGCGCGCGGCAGCCGGCTTCCCGATCCGGCTTGTGCCTGGGGACGGTTGGACTTAAACCTTCGCCCGGCGGGGCAGCGGGCCCGCGCGCTCGGGAGGAAGGGTCATGGCTCGGATTGATCGGCGAAGGCTCCTCAAGCTGTCCGGCGCCGGCGCGGTCGCGGCCGGGACCGGCGGCCTCGCCGGCATCCTCGCCTCCGGCCGGGCGCCGGCCTTCGCCCAGGGGACCACGGTGCACTGGCTGCGCTGGTCCGATTTCGTCCCCGCCTCCGACCAGCTGCTCAAGGCCAAGATCCTCCCCGAAGGCGAGAAGGCGCTCGGCCTCAAGCTCAATTTCGAGATGGTCAACGCCAACGACATCCAGGCCCGCGTCACCTCCTCGGTGCAGTCGGGGTCGGGGCCGGACATCATTTTCGCGCTCAACAACTGGCCGCAGCTCTATGTCGAAAGCCTCGCCGATGTCAGCGACGTGGCCGAAAAGCTGGGAGCCGACCAGGGCGGCTTCTACGACATCTCGAAAAAGGTCGCCACCGTCGGCAGCAAATGGATCGGCGTCCCCTGGGCGATCGGCGGCGGCCTCGTCGTCTACCGCAAATCATGGCTCCAGGAAGTGGGCTACGACAAGTTTCCCGACACTTGGGACACGCTCCACGAAGCCGGCAAGAAATTGAAGGCCAAGGGCCATCCGATCGGGCAGACGCTCGGCCACACCTTCGGCGACGCGCCGGGGTTCTGGTACCCGTTCCTGTGGTCGTTCGGCGGCAAGGAGGTCGAGGCCGACGGCAAGACCGTGGCGCTCAACAGCCAGGCGACAATCGACTCGGTCAAATACGCGGTGCCGTTCTGGAAGGATGCGTTCGACGAGGGCGGCCTTGCCTGGGACGATTCCAACAACAACCGCGCCTTTTTGTCGGGCAGCATCAGCGCCACCAACAACGGCCCGTCGATCTATCTCGAAGCCAAGAAGAAGCCCGACACCTACCAGACCGAGAAGGGGACGCCGATGTGGCAGGACATCCTGCACGCGCCGCTCCCCAAGGGTGCGGGCGGTCAGTTCAACCTGCCGGGGCCGTTCACCAACATGCTGATGGGGTATTCGAAAAACCAGAAGGCGGCCAAGGAGTTTTTGAGCTGGGCCAGCTCGAAGCCGGTCTTCGGGCAGTGGTTCACCTCGCAGCAGGGCTACACCGAGGGCGCGACCAAGGTTTGGGAGAACGATCCGGTGTGGACCAAGGACCCGGTGCTGACGCCGTTCCGCGGCATTCCGACGACCGGGCGGCTGATGGGCTATGCCGGGCCGCCGGGCCGGGCCTCGGCCGAGGCCCAGACCAAGTACATCATCGTCGACATGTACGCCAAGGCGGTCCAGGGCATGGCGCCCGAGGATTCGGTCAAGTGGGCGCATGGCGAGCTGGTGAAGATCTACAGCTGACCCAGGGTTCGCCCGCGCCGGAGACCGCGCCATGACCTTTACCGCCGCCACCGCCCCCCGAGCCTATGCCGGCTCGCCGAAGCGCGGGCCCGTGACCCGGCTGCTCGAGGACGAGCGCTGGCTGGCGATAACCCTGCTGCTGCCGACGATCGTCCTGCTCGGCCTGTTTATCGCCTACCCGTTCGTCAAGGGCGTCATGCTGTCGGTGACCGACGCCAAGGTGGGCGTGCCGGGCCATTTTGTCGGGCTCGATAATTTCAAGGCGATCTGGCAGGACAGCATCTTCCATGTCGCGGTGTGGAACACCTGCGTCTACACGGCGGTGGCGACGATCTTCAAGCTGGCGCTCGGCCTGTGGCTGGCGATCCTGCTCAACCGCCATTTCAAGGGCAAGGCGTTCACCCGCGCCTTCATCCTGCTGCCGTTCATCATCCCGACGGTGCTGTCGACCCTGGCGTGGAAGTGGATGTTCGACCCGACCTTCAGCGTGATCAACTGGCTCCTGTTCCGGATGGGAGTGATCCAGAGCCGGATCAACTGGCTCGGCGACCCGCACCTGGCGCTGATCTCGGTGATCATCGTCAATGTCTGGCGCGGCGTGCCGTTCTACGCGATCACGCTTCTGGCCGGCCTGCAGACGATCAGCCCGGAATTGCACGAGGCCGCGGCGATCGACGGCGCCCGCGCCTGGCAGCGCTTCCGCCACGTGACCTGGCCGCTGCTCTTGCCGGTGACCCTGGTGGTGACGTTGTTCTCGGTCATCCAGACCTTCGCCGATTTCCAGCTCGTCTATGTGCTGACCGGCGGCGGCCCGGCCAACGCGACCCAGCTCTTCGCCACCTACGCCTACCAGATCGGCATCGGCACCGGGCTCTTGAGCCAGGGCGCCACGATCTCGCTCGCCGTCTTCCCGGTGCTGCTGCTCGTCGTCGTCGTCCAGCTCCTCTACATCCGCAAGGTCGAGGTCCACTGACGATGACCCTCCGCTTCCTCGTCATGCCCGGACCTGATCCGGGCATCTTCGCCGCGCAAGGGCGGCGCGCGGATTGCCGGGTCGCGCCCGGCGATGACGGGCCTCGCGGTCGGTGCGGCCATGATTGAAGGCGCGATCTGGCGGCGCTGGGTCTTCTTCTACGTGCCTCTGACCAGCTTCATCGTGCTGCTGCTGTTCCCGTTCTACTGGATGGTGATCACCTCGATCCGGCCGGACAGCGAGCTCTATCGCCCGTGGAACGCGCCCAACTACCAGCCGTTCTGGACCAACAATCCGACCCTCGTCCACATCAAGGACCTGTTGACCGAGACGCTGTTCACCACCTGGATGCTGAACACGATGATCATCTCGATCTCGGCGACGGTGATCTCGCTGTTCTGCGGCCTCCTGGCCGGCTATGCGCTGTCGCGGCTCAAATTCCCGTTCGCCGGCACGCTCGGCACCGCGATCTTCATCACCTATCTGGTGCCGCAGACGCTGTTGTTCATTCCATTGGCCGACATCATCCGCAACTTCCACCTCGGCGACACGCCCTGGGCCTTGATCCTGACCTACCCGACCTTTCTGATCCCGTTCTGCACCTGGCTCCTAATGGGGTATTTCAAGGCGATCCCGAAGGAGCTCGAGGAGTGCGCCCGCATCGATGGCGCTACGCGCTGGAAGGCGATGCTCTACATCATCTTCCCGATCGCGGTGCCCGGCATCCTGTCGGCCGGCATCTTCGCCTTCACCTTGTCGTGGAACGAGTTCATCTACGCGCTCGTCTTTCTCTCCTCGCCCGAGCAGAAGACGGTGCCGGTCGGGGTCACTTCCGAATTGATCCGCGGCGACGTGTTCTATTGGGGCGAGCTGATGGCCGGGGCGCTTCTGGGCTCGATCCCGGTGGCGTTCGTCTATTCGTTCTTTGTCGAGCACTACGTCGCCAGCGTCACCGGCTCGGTCAAGGGCTAGCGCCGATGAAGATCCCTACCGCCGCACCGAAGCCGCGCCGGCGGAGCCCGATGTCCGGGGGCAGATGCGGATCTCGGTCTGTGAGTTCGTGAAGAAATACAAAGTGCCGTCATTCCGGGGCGCGGGCACAGCCCGCGATCCCGGAACCTATGAGTTCCGGGCCTGCCCCCCTGTTCAAGCCGGGGCAGGCTCTGCGGGGCATCCCGGAATGACTTCCTCGCGTCAGTGAACTTTCTGCACACGCTCCCGCGCCGGGATGACGAAGGCCGGCGGGCATCGGACAAATGAGAAGGCAATGGCGCAAGTCGCAATCCAGAATTTGAACAAGAAGTTCGACGAGGTTCACGCCGTCAAGGACGTGAACCTGTCGATCCGCGACCAGGAGTTCGTCGTCCTCGTCGGCCCTTCGGGCTGCGGCAAGACGACGACATTGCGCATGGTGGCGGGGCTCGAATCGATCACCTCGGGGCGCATCCTGATCGATGACAAGGTGATCAACGAATTGCCGCCGATGGACCGCGACATCGCGATGGTGTTTCAGAACTACGCGCTCTACCCGCATATGAGCGTCTACGACAACATGGCCTTTGGCCTCAAAATGCGGAAGTTCGACCGCGCCGACATCGCCCGGCGGGTGCAGGACGCGGCCGAGATCCTCGGCATCAACGAGCTGCTGAAGCGCAAGCCGCGGCAATTGTCGGGGGGCCAGCGCCAGCGCGTCGCGCTCGGCCGCGCCATCGTGCGCCATCCGCAGGTGTTCCTGTTCGACGAGCCGTTGTCCAACCTCGACGCCAAATTGCGCGTGCAGATGCGGGTCGAGCTGAAGAAGCTGCACGAGCGGCTCGGCACGACCGCGGTCTACGTGACCCACGACCAGGTCGAGGCGATGACGCTCGGCGACCGCGTCGTCGTCATGAAGGACGGGCTCGTGCAGCAGGTCGGCGAGCCGCTCGAGCTTTACAACGAGCCGGCCAATTTGTTTGTCGCCGGCTTTATCGGCTCGCCGGCGATGAATCTCGCCCCGGTCAGGATCAGCCAGAGCGACGGCGCGGTGTGGGCCGAGAATGAAGGCATCCGGATCAGGGTGCCGGGCGAGCTCGCCGGCCGGCTCGGCCGTCATATCGGTGGCGAAGCCGCCCTCGGCATCCGCCCCGAGGATTTGCACATCGCCACCGACGCCGACCCTGCCGACCTCGGCTTCGACGCCGTGGTCGAGGTCATCGAGCAGCTCGGCTCCGAGATCCTGCTCGATTTCGCGGTCGGCCCGGCGATGATGGTCGCGTCCATCGAGCCGAACGTGCGCGTCAAGGTCCGCGACCGTCTGCGCCTGGCGCTGAACCCGGACCGGCTGCATTTCTTCGACAACGCCTCCGAAATGGCCATCTGAAGGGGAGAAGAACATGGCGCGCATCGACCGGCGTCGGCTTTTGCAGCTATCGGGCGCCGGTGGCCTCGCCGCGATCCTGGCCTCGGGCCGGGCCCCCGCCTTTGCCCAGGGCACGACCCTGCACTGGCTGAAATTCGTCGATTTCGTGCCGGTCTCCGACCAGCTGCTGCGCGGCAAGATCGCCGAGCAGTGCCGGAAGGACCTGGGCATCAAGCTCGAGGTCGAGACGATCAACGGCGACGCGGTGCAGGCGCGCATCACCTCGGCGATCCAGTCGGCGACCGGCCCCGACATCCTGATGGCGGTCAACAACTGGCCCCAGCTCTACGCCGGCAGCATTGTCGATGTCAGCGATGTCGCCGAGGAGATCGGCAACGCGCAGGGCGGCTACTACGATACCGCGCGCGCCGTCGCCAACGACGGACGGAAATGGCTCGCGGTGCCGCAGACGATCCTCGGCGTGCTGCTCGCCAACCGCAGGTCGTGGTTCAACGATGTCGGCTACGGGCCGGAGAAGTTCCCGGCGACCTGGGACGAGTACCGCGCCGTCGGCAAGGTGCTCAAGGCCAAGCAGCGGCCCTACGGCCAGACTTTGGCTCACGCCTTCGGCGACGGCCCCGCCTTCTGGTATCCCTATCTGTGGTCGTGGGGCGGCAAGGAGGTCGAGGCCGACGGCAAGACCGTGGCGCTCGACAGCAAGGAAACCATCGAGTCGGTCAAGTTCGCGGTTTCGCTCTGGAAGGAGTGCTTCGACGAGGGTGGGCTGTCCTGGGACGACGCCGGCAACAACCGCGCGCTCCTCTCCAACACGATCAGCTCGACCAGCAACGGCGCCTCGATCTATCTCTTGGCCAAGGCCAAGGCCGACAGCTACCTCAGCGAGACCGGCAAGCCCTTGAAGGACGACATCTTCCACGCCCCGCTGCCCAAGGGCGCCGCCGGCCAGGCGAGCTATCACGTGCCGTTCTCGAACATCGTCCCGGCCTACGTCAAGAACCAGAAGGCGGCGAAGGACTTCCTGCGCTGGTTCCAGTCGAAGGACATCTACGAGCAGTGGTTCGCCTCGCAGCAGGGATTTTCGGTCGGCGCCACCAAGGTGTGGCAGGACGACCCGCTGTGGAAGGTGGACCCGGTCATGGCGCCGTTCCGCACCGCCGCGCTCAGCGGCCGCTTTGCCGGCTATGCCGGCCCGGCCGGCCGGGCCGCCGCCGAGGTCATCTCCAAGTTCATCATCGTCGACATGTACACAAAGGCGGTCCAGGGCATGGCGCCCGCGGATTCGGTCAAGTCGGCGCATGCCGAGCTGGTGAAGATTTACGCCGCGTAGGGCAAATTTCGTTCAAATCGAAGCGCGTTGCATGATTGTCATTGCGAGCCCACGGGTCGGCGCGCTGCGCCGCCCGAGGACAGGCTCCGCGAAGCAATCTCGGGCCGACATCACTCGTCCCGTCGAGATTGCTTCATCGCGCAATGCGCTCCTCGCAATGACAATCTCTTGAAATACGGTCAACTCGATCGGAAACTGCTCTCGCCACCGCGCCGCCACTGGCGGATTATCGAAGCGGAACCGTGAACACCAGCGTGGCTGATTCTTCCCCCGGGTTCTTCTTGCCGAGGCCGGCGTTCGACATGTGGTAGAAGGCGACGCCCAGGCGCCGCTGGTCCGGCAGGCGGTAATCAAGCTCGGCGCCGCTGCGGAACTCCCACCAGGACCCCAGATCGACGCCGCCGCCGCGGTTGAAATAACCGCCGGCGACATTCGGGGTCAGCACCCAGCCGCTGCCGAAGTTGATGTCGACGCCAAAGCCGACATAGCCGAAGAAGGCGCCCTTGCTGGTCCCCGACAGGCCGACAAACGGCGACAGCACCCATAACGCGTCGCCGAACCGATATTCGCCCCATGCCAATGCGGCGGTCCCGGCGCCGTCCTTCTTGCCGTCGGGGATCACATCGAAGGCGCCGCCGCCGAGCGCGATGCGCGGCGGATCGGCGGGCGACCCGAAGACGACTTGCGCCGCGGCGGGGCGCGCGGCCGCGCCGAGCAGCAACAGCAGACCCAATCCCGCCCGCCGCGCGGGACACCCTGACCTCACTCTGCACCCCAGGTTAAATTACGCCGGAGTAAAGATCGAATGAGGCGCATCCTAGAGGCGGCCTCACCCGAGGCAAGCAAAACCGTGCGCCGGGCTCAGAGCCGCTTCATCTGCTCGGTCGCCAGAACCAGCTGCTCGCGGATGCCGGGCTCCATCGCCGAATGGCCGGCGTCGGGGACGATCGCGTAATGCGCCTCGGGCCAGGCGCGGGCGAGCGCATCGGCGCTGCGAATCGGGCAAACCATGTCGTAGCGGCCCTGAACGATGGTGCCGGGCAGGCGCCGGATGCGACCGATCCGCGAGATCAGGTCGCGCTCGCCGGAAAACAGGTGATGGGTGAAGAAGTGCGCTTCGATTCGCGCCAGCCCCAGGGCCAGCCGGTCGTCGCCGAACGCCGCCACCGCCTCGGGGTTCGGCAGCAGGGTCGAGCAGGCGCCCTCGTAGAGGCTCCAGGCGCGCGCCGCCGGCAGGTGGATCGCGGGGTCGGGATCGATCAGGCGGCGGTGGTAGCCGGCAAGGATGTCGCCGCGCTCGGCCTCGGGCAGAAACCCGGAAAAGGTGCGCCAGGCCTCGGGGAAGATTTTGCGCAGGCCGTAAAGAAACCAGCGGATCTCCTCGCTGCGGCACAGGAAGATCCCGCGCAGCACCAGCCCGAGGCAGCGCTGCGGATGGGTCTCGGCGTAATCGAGCGCCAGGGTCGAGCCCCAGGAGCCGCCAAAAACGAGCCATTTCTCGATATCGAGCTCGACCCGCAGGCGCTCGATGTCGGCGACCAGGTGCGCGGGCGAATTGTCCTCGGTCTCGCCGAGCGGCGTCGATCGCCCGGCGCCGCGCTGGTCGAAGATTACGATCCGCCAATGCGCGGGGTCGAAGAACCGGCGGTGCACGGCGGTGGCGCCGGCGCCGGGACCACCATGCAGGAACACCGCCGGCGCGCCGCGCGGGTTTCCCGACTGCTCCCAATACATCGTGTGGCGGCCGTCCAGGCGCAGCCTGCCGGTGCGGTAGGGGTCGATCGGCGGATAGAGGTCGCGGCGGCTGGTCATCGCCGGCAAGTCTAAAAGGCGAAGCGCCGGAGCGGTAGCGCGGAAAACGCGTCGGACGCGCCCGAGCCCACGCCTCGCGCCGGCCTCTCGCCCTGGGTCACCGGGATGTGGTGGGTGCAGTAGGACTCGAACCTACGGCCCGCTGATTAAGAGTCAGCTGCTCTACCAACTGAGCTATGCACCCTGACGCGGCACGACGATCGCGTTCCCTTGGCTTTGCGCTGCTCCGATCATAGGCCCGGACGGGCCTCCGGTCCAGGGCGCCGGTTCGCCGCGGCGCCCACGGCGGCCCTCGCTCCGGCGATCGGGGCGGCTATGGGCGCTCCGGCGCCTGCTCAATAGCCGCTGATCACCACCGGCTTGACCTCGTACCAGCCGTTGTCCAGGCGGCAGAACGGGTAGCTTGTCGGGCTCGCCCCGCCGGCTTCGAGATGGCTCGCCCGGCCGAGCCGGCACGGCACGCCGCGGGCGGACGAGTAAAGCGGACCGAGGACCAGCGAGAGCCGGCGACCGTCCGCGGACTGGTATTGCAGCCGTTCGCCGGCCGTCCCATGCTCGAGGATCTGCGCGACGCCGGGGTCGACCTGCGTGGCGTCCTCCGGCGCCGACAGCGCGGCGGGGGGCAGCAGGCCTGCGATCGTGTTGGTCTGGCTGTAGCCGCCGCAGCCGAACAGGGCGAGCGCGGGCGCGAGCCCGATGAGGCGCCGCAGCGGCGTCCCCCGCGGCCGACCGTTCGCTCCACCCCCATGCACCGGCACGCGTCCCCGTCCCTCCTTCGCATGCCGATCGGTCGCGCGTATTGCGTCGATCGCCCGGGGCATCCCCTCTGCGAGGGCAGCATACTATAGGGCGTCCGAGCGGCGCCAGCGCCGACCGGCGGCCGCGCCTGAGGCGAATCGCCCCGGCCGGGGCGCGCCCCCGACACGGGCGAGCCGAATTGACGGCCCGGCCGCGAGCGGGTCAAGCTGAGGACGCGACCGATGAGCCGGCGATCCCGGGAGGCGACGTTGCGGGTAGCGCTCTACGCCGAGGTTGACGCCAACCTCGTCGAGGGTCCGGCGATCTGGCTGACCGAGATCGCGCGGACGCTGGCCCGGCTCGGCTGCCCGGCGACCGTCCTGCTGCGGGCGCCGCGGCGGCGGGACGAGGTGCTGATCCGCCGTCGACCGGCTGCCCGGCGTCACCCTGGTCGACCCGTACCGCCGCGGCTGGGTCGCGCAAGCCGCTCGATCCCAGCTGTCGGCGCGGCGCGCGGTCGGGCTCCTCGAAAGGCTGGACGCCGAGCAGCGGTTTGACGTCGTGCTGGTCAGAGGGCGGCGCAGCGCCCGCCGCGCGGCGGGCAGCCCGAGATTGCGGGACCGGCTTGCCTGCTACATCACCGACCTGCCGCAGGCCGCGACATGGCTCGGCCGGGCGCAGCGCCGGGCGCTCGGCCGGTCGTTGCGTCGGGTCCCGCTGCTGCTGTGCCAGACGCCGGAGATCGCGGCTTATCTGCGCCGCTGCGTGCCGTTCGCCGCGGCGGTCCCGACCGCCCTGCTGCCGCCGATCGCCGCCGACGAGGCGTTCGCCCTCGACGGCGCCCGTCCGCCGGCCGCAGGCGAGGTCTTGCGGCTCGTCTACACCGGCAAGTTCGCCCCGGCCTGGAACACCTTGCCGATGACCGAGCTGCCGGCGCTGCTGGCCGCGCGGGGGATCGCCGCCGAGCTCCATGTCGCCGGCGACAAGCTCTTGTCGCGCCCCGATCCGGGGTTCCCGGCGCAGATGCGGGCAGCCCTGAGGCGCGATGGCGTGGCGTGGCGCGGGGCGCTGCCGCGGGCCGATGCGCTGAGGCTGGCGGCGGCGGGCCATGTCGGGCTGTCGTGGCGGTCGCGCGAGCTCGACGGCTCGCTCGAGCTGTCGACCAAGCTCATCGACTACGGCGCGCTCGGGCTGCCGGTGGTGTGCAACCCGACGCCGATGCACCGCCGCCTGCTCGGCGACGGCTACCCGCTCTTCGCCGCCGCGATCGACGAGGTGGTGGCGGCGATCTCCCGGTGCGCCGCCGATATCGGCGTGTGGATGGCGGCCCAAGATGCGGTGCGGCGCCTGGCCGCCGGACACCGCTCCGCCGAGATCGGGGCCGGGCTCGTCGCCGCCCTCGGCGAAAGCTTCGGCGAGGCGCGCCCGTCGCCCGCTCAGGGCGCGAGCTCCGAGGCCGCCGGCGGCTCGCCATAGGCGGCGAGCAGCGGCCGGACCGCGGCCCGCCAGCTGCGATGCTCCACGACCCAGCGGCGGGCGGCGGCCGCCAGCGCGGCCGCGAGGCCCCGATCGGCGTGCAGGCGGCCGAGCGCCGCGGCCAGCGCGTCCACGCCGTGGCCGAACACCAGCCCGGTGCGATCATGCGCCACGCAGTCGACCAGGGGAGGCAGGTCGGCGACGACTGCCGGCGCGCCCGACGCCATCGCCTCGACCAGCTTCAGCGGCGGCACCAGGCTTGTCACGCGAGCCCGCCGGCGCGGGAAAGGATAAGCGTCGCAAGCGTTGAGGTAAGCCGGGACGCGCTCGAAGGGAACCCGGCCGGGAAACGCGGCGGGAACCAGCAGCCGGCGCGCCAGGGCCCGCAACCGGCGCTCCTCCTCGCCGTCGCCGACCAGGGCGGCGGCGGCGTCGACGCCGCGGCGGCGCAAGGCCGCAACGGCTTCAATGAGGGTGTCGATCCCTTCATAGGGGGTGAAGGTCCCGACGAACCCGACCAGGAATGTGTCGGGGCCGGCGCCCAGCGCCCGGCGCAGGGCGTGGTCGCGGGGCTGCGGCCGAAAGGCCTGCGCGTCGACCCCGTTGGCGGCGACGGCGATGCGCCCCGCAGGAACGCCCCAGGCCTGCGCATGGTCGGCGAGGGACGGGCTCAGCGCGATCACCCGATCGGCGCGCAGCGCCGCCTGGCGCTCCAGCGCCTCGTGCAGCGCGAAGGTTTCCGTCTGTTCCCAGCCCGGTCGGCGGGTCGCCGTGCTCCAATGCCACAGGCCGCGGATTTCATAGACGCTGCGCGCTCCGGTCCGCTCGGCCGCGAGACAGGCGGCGAGGCCGACGAGATGGTTCGAGGCGGCGTGGACGACGCTCGCGCCGGTCGACCTGACGAGCGCTTCCAGCCCGTCGGCGAACGCCTCGACATAGGCGCTCGGCGGCCCGGTCATCATGTCGGGCCGAGCCGCCAGGCGGCGGTAGCGGATGCCGCCGAACATCTCCTCCTCGGCCCGCGGGGCGCGGCGCCCGCCGGCGGTGTCCTGCGGGAAGTTGGGCCGCGTCGCCGGGGCGCAGCGCACGCCCTCGGCCGCGAGCTGGGTCAACAGGCAGCGGGAGCGGATCGAATAGCCGTTGGCGAACCACGGCTCCGAGCCGTAGAGCGCCATGACCACCCGGCGGTTGAACGGTCTCGGCGCGCGGCTCGCCGGAGGAGGCGGCAGCGGCAGGCCCCGCCGGTCGAGCGCCGCCGCCAGCTCCGCCAGCCGGGCGCCGTAGGCGCCGGCGCCATTGCCGCCGAGGCGCGCGGCGGCGCGCAGCCGGCCGATCGATTCGTGCAGCCTGGCGGCCGCGGGACGCAGCGGCGGCAGCAGCGCGATCGCGTCGGCGACGCCCGCGCGCCAGCTTCGCCCGGGCGCGGCCGGCTTCACCGCGCCGTGGCCCCCGGCGGCGCGCCGCGGGCCGCCTCGACATCTCGCCCCCGCCTGCCTACGATCGGCGGGCGATGGCCCTCTGGCATGTAGACCACGTGCTTTCGACGCGATTGGTGCGCAGCCCGATCTTCGACGATCTGATCCGTCGCGCCGCCGCCGCCGCGCCCGAGGGCGTGCGGGTGACCCGATCGCTTCGCCCGAGCCGCGCCGCCGACGTTCGCCACTACCATCGCGCCAACCTCGAACGGCGGGTGCTGCCGCGCTCGCTGGTCAGCGTCCACCATGATCTGCACGATCCCAGGCCCTCGCTCGCGCTCGACAATTTCCTCCCGCGGTGCCGCGAAGCGCGCGTCGTGCACTGCCTGAACGCCACTCAGGCCGCGATCCTGGCCGAGCACGGCATCCGCCACACCCGGGTCATCCCGCACGGCGTCGACCGCCAAGTGCTGCCGCCGCCGCGGCGCCCGCGCCGATGGGGCGGCGGGCGCCTGCGCCTCGGCCTCTTCTCCCGTCGCTATGGCGAGGGTGTCAAGGGCGAAGCCTTGCTTGAAGGCCTGCTCGACTGCCTCGACCCGCGCCGCATCTCGTTCGCGATGGTCGGCGAGGGCCGCCGCGTGGATGCCGAGCAGGCCCGGTCGCGGGGCTTCGAGGCCGATTGCTGGGAATTCCTTCCCTACCGCCTGATGGGCGAGGTCGTCGCCGCGATCGACGCTCTGCTGATCGTCAGCCGTTATGAGGGCGGCCCCGCCTCCCTGCCCGAGGCGCTCGGCAGCGGCGTCCCGGTCTTGTGCACCCCGGTCGGGATGTGCCCCGATTTTGTCCGCGACGGCGACAACGGCCTCTTGCTGCGGGGCGACCCGATAGCCGACGGCGCCCGCATCATGGCGCTCCTCGCCGATGGCGGGCGCGGCGTCGCGGCGTTGTCGCAGGGCGCTTTCGCCGCCGCCGCCGCGGTTCCCGCCTGGGAGGCGGTGATGGCCGGCTGGCATCGGCTCTACGCCGAAGCCGCGGCATGAGGAGACGGGACACCCCGCGCATCCTGATCCCCGACACCCGGCACTTCGGCCGCCGGCATTTCCGGCCGTTGCACGATCTTGCCGCCGACGGACAAATTCGGTTGTGGACCGAGCGGTCGCGCCGGTCCTGGTGGCGCCGCGGCGGCGACTATCGACGGCTGGCCGGTCGGCTCGCCCGCCATTTGCGCGAGCTGGAGGCGATGCCGCCGGCCGAGCTGCCGGCGCACCGGCATCGCGGCGTCCCGGTGCTCGCCTGCGCCCGCGGCGAGCTGCTGCGCCTGCTGCTGCCGCGTTGGGGTGGGGACGCCGGCCCGAACCGCGATCCCGAGATGCTGGAGCGCATCCTCGCCTGCGACCGCGACCGCGAGGACCTGCTGCTGTGCATGGCGGCGGCGCGGGACTGGGTCGACTTTTGGCTCGACGTCCTGGCGCGCAAGGGGCCGTTCTCGCACGCCGTCGTCCATTCCGGCGCGACGATCTACGCCCGCACCCTGCAGGAGGTGGGAGCCAGGCAAGGCCTGCGGCTCTTCGCGGTCGAGCGTTTCGCGGTGGGCGAGCTCTATTATTTCGAGGAGCGGGCGACGCCGCTGCCCAACCGCTCGCTCCTGGCCGACCCGGAATGGCGCCGCCGCCTCACGCTGCCCGGAGGAGATCGGGCGGCGCGAAGAGGTCCGCGCCGAAGCCTACCGCCGCCTCGCTCCGACCCAGCCCCGGCAGGCCGCGTCGGAAACCATGACGCCGCCGCCGTTTCCTCGCCGCGACGGCGGCGTCGTGCTGGTCCTCGGTCAGGCGGCCGACGATTTCCGCCTGATCGAGACGCCGCTGCCGGAGCTCTCGGCTCAGGCCGTCTATCGCCGCCTGATCGGCGGCATCCTCGAGCGCACCGGCCTGTCGGTGGTCTTCAACGGCGACCCGCAATCTGCTCGATCAGTGGCGCGACCGGCTGCCCGCGGCGTGGCGGGAGCGGCTGCGGCTGACCGCGGACGAGCCTCTCGATGCGCTCTTGTCCTACGCCGGCTGGGCCGTGTCGCTGTCGTCGCCGGCGCTGATATGGGCGTGCCGGGCCGGCCTCAAGCCGGCGCAGATCGGCCGGTCGTTCCTCGGCGGCAAGGGGTTCACCCACGATCTCGCCGACGCCGGCTCTTTTGTCGACGCGCTCGCCGCAGGGCGCCTCGAAGGGCGGCTCTCGCTCGCCGAGCACCGCGCCTTTGAGGAGTTTCTGATGCGCGCCCTGGTCATCCACCTGATCCCGAACGACCGGCGCGGCGCGGCGCAGGCGGCGGCCCGTCTCGCGGTTCGCGACCATGTCCCGAGCCTGGCCGAGGCCCGGCCCCTGCCCTGCCCCGGCCCCTCGCGCTGGCGGACCGCGGCCGAGGCTCTGGTCAACCCGGCCGCGGCGCTGCGCCTCGCCCTCGACGACCGCCGCCGCCCCGACGATTAGCGCCGGTTTTCGATCGGAGGCCGCCGCGCCCGCGGCCGCCTACCAGCCCAGCGCGTAGGCCGCGCGGCGCGGGTCGGCGCCGGCTTCCATAACGCCGCGCTCTTTGTCGACATGGATCGCGCAGACCGCGCCCGCGGTCCAGATCCAGTCGGGCCAGCGCTGGATTTGGTGGCCGCGGCGCGCGAGCTCGGCGATGACCGGCTCGGCGATCCGGCCCTCGACGGCGAGCCGGCCGGGGTAATAGTCGAACGGCGCAAACGACGAGGGATAGCTGTAGCTGGCAAAACGCGGCGCTTCGATCGCCGCCTGCATCGGCTGGCCAAAGACGAACCGGTTCAGCAGCACCTGCAGCATCGCCTGGGTCTGCACGTCGCCGCCGGGCGTGCCGAACGGCATGAACTGGTCGCGCCCCTTGATCGCCAGCGCCGGGTTCGGCGTCAGCCGCGGCCGCTTGCCGGGAGCGACGCCGGCCGGGTGACGCGGGTCGGGGCGCGACTGCGAGCCGCGGTTCGACGGAACGAGCCCGGTCCCCGGCACCACCGGCGAGCCGTAGGAGCCGTCGCTCGGCGTCGCCGAGAACAAATTGCCGTAGCGGTCGGCGACGCAGACATAGGAGGTGTCGGGCTCGGGGCTCGGATCGCCCGCGGCCGCCGTCAGGCGGCCAAAGCCGCGGCCAAGCTCGCCGGTCAGCTCCCCTGGCGGCGGCATCTCGGGCCAGGCCCGGTCGGGCCGGATCAGCTTTCGCCGCTCGGCCGCGTATTCGGCCGAGATCAGGGTCGCCAGCGGCACCTCGACCATCGCCGGGTCGCCGTAATAGGCCTCGCGGTCGGCGAAGGCGAGCTTCAGCGCCTCGGCCAGGTGGTGGACGTAATCGGCGCTGTTGTGGCCGAGCGCGGCGAGATCGGTCCCTTCGAGCAGGGCCAGGGTCTGCAGCAGCACCGGCCCCTGGCACCAGGCGCCGCAGGTGAAGACTTCGAGGTCGCCAAAGCGCCGGCGCTCGGGCGGGCCGACCGGCGAATGGTAGTCGGCGAGGTCCTCGGCCGAGAGCAGCCCGCCCTCGCCCTGGATGAAGGCGACGATCTTGCGGGCGATGTCGCCGCGGTAGAACGCCGCGCGCGCCGCTTCGAGCCCGGCCTCGCGCCCGCCGGCCGACGGCGGCCCGCTCCTCGTCGGCCATGTATTGCAGCGAGCCGGCGAGGTCGGTCTGGCGGAACATCTCGCCGGCTTCGGGAACCCGCCCGTTCGGCAGGAAGATCGCGGCCGTGGACGGCCAGGCGCGGTGGTCGGCTTCGTGCCGCTTCAGGCTCTCGGCCATCAGCGGGTACATCGGAAAGCCGTCGCGCGCCAAGCGGATCGCCGCCGCCGCGACCTCGCCAAAGCTCATCGTGCCCCACCGCCGCAACGCCGTGATCCACGCGTCGGGCGCCGCCGGCACGACCGTGCGCAGGACGCCCTTGGGGATCTTGCCGCCGTGCTCGCGCATGAACAGCTCGGGGTCGAGCGCCTTCGGCCAGGTCCCGAGGCCGGCGACGGTCACGACTTCCTGCCGGTCGGCGAGATAGACCATGATCGGCGCCACCCCGGCGACATCGACGAGGTCGCTCTGCAGCACGCCGAGCGCAATTCCCGCCGCGCACCCCGCGTCGATCGCGTTGCCGCCGGCTTCGAGGATCGCGAACCCGGCGGTGGCCGCCAGATAGTGGCCGGCCGAGATCGCGTGGCGGGTGACGGCGATGGTCGGGCGATGCGAGGATGCGGGCATGGCGATCCCTTTGCGCGATAGTGCGTCGGCGCCACTGTAGCGCCTGACCGGTGGCCGATAGAAGAGGCGATGCATCCTCTGGACAGCGCGTGAACGAACCGTCGAGCCCTCGCTCCGAGGACGGCGACAGGCCCGGCAGCCTCTTCGCGCTGGCGCTGCTGGCGCTGGTCGCGGGGGCGGGCTCGGGCCTGTTGACCGCATTCTTCCGACTGGCGCTGACGCGGGCGGACCAGCTGCGCGACGCCGTGATCGCCCGCGCCCACGACGACAGGCTGATCGGGTTCGCGCTGGTGGTCGCGGCCGCCGCCGCCGCCGTCGCGTTCGCCGCCTGGCTGGTGCGGCGGTTCTCGCCCTACGCCTCGGGGAGCGGCATCCCGCAGGTCGAGGCGGCGCTCGCCGGCGAGCTGCCGCCGGCCCCGCCGCGGCTGATCCCGGTCAAGTTTCTCGGCGGGCTCGTGGCGATCGGCGCCGGCATGGCGCTCGGCCGCGAGGGCCCGAGCGTGCAGATGGGGGCCGTCGTCGCCCACCTCGTCGGCAAGGCCTTCGCCAGGAGCTGGGCCGATTGCCGGGTATTGCTCGCGGCCGGGGCCGGGGCCGGCCTCGCGGTCGCCTTCAACGCGCCGATCGCCGGCGCGGTCTTTGTCCTCGAGGAGCTGGTGCGGCGCTTTGATGCGCGGATCGCGATCGCCGCGCTCGGCGCCTCGGCGACCGCGATCCTGGTGGCGCGGCTGTTTCTCGGCGACGCGCCGGACTTTATGGTGGCGGCGGCGTCGGCGCCGGCGGGTGCTGCAACCGGGCCGCTGCCCTACGCCGCCGCCGCGACCTGGCCGCTCTATCTGGCGCTGGGGGCCGTCGCCGGGATCGCCGCAAGCCTCTACAACCGGGCGCTCCTCGGCGCCATTGCCCTGTCGGCAGCCCTCGGCCGGCTGCCCGTCGAGCTGAAGGCCGGGTTGATCGGCGCCGCGGTCGGCGCGCTGGCGTGGTTCGCGCCCGATCTGGTCGGCGGCGGCGACGAGATCACCCAGCGCCTGCTCTCGGGCGGGACCGTGCTGTGGGCGGTGCCGCTCGCCTTCCTGGCGCGTTTCGCGCTCGGCGCGATGTCATACGCGGCGGCGACGCCGGGCGGGCTGTTCGCCCCGATGCTCGTGCTCGGGGCCCAGCTCGGGCTGATGTTCGGCGCGCTCTGCGGCGCCGCCTTCCCGCACCTCGACATCGTCCCGGAAGCCTTTGCGGTGATCGGCATGGCCGCCTTCTTCACCGGCGTGGTCCAGGCCCCGGTCACCGGCATCGTGCTCGTCACCGAGATGACCGCCGCCTTTACCACCCTGTTGCCGATGCTCGCCGCATGCTTTGCCGCGATGCTGACCGCCAGCCTGCTCCGGAGCCGGCCGATCTACGATTCCTTACGCGAGCGCGCCGTCGCGCGCGCCCGCCCTATCGACGCCCCGCGCGATCGGGTAAACCCTGATCCTCGCGAATGATCTGCCAACGCCGGGCCGCTGCTCGACGCGGCGATCGATCGGGTTGACCGGGGTCGGACGCCGCCGAGCCGAGGAGCACCGCATGAGCGATTATGATCTCGTCATCCGCAACGGCACGGTCGCGACCGCCTCCGACACATTCGCCTGCGACGTGGGGATCAAGGACGGCGTCGTCGCGACGCTCGGCCGCGGGCTCGGGGCCGGGGCGCGCGAGATCGATGCGGCGGGGAAGCTCGTATTGCCGGGCGGCGTCGACAGCCATTGCCATCTCGAGCAGCGCTCCTCGGCCGGGGTCGTGTGCGCCGACGATTTCTACAGCGGCACCGTGGCGGCGGCGTTCGGCGGCACGACGACGGTGATCCCGTTCGCCGCCCAGCACCGCGGCCAGTCGCTGCGGCAGGTCGTTCAGGAATACCACGAGGCGGCGCGGCCCAAGGCGGTCGTCGACTACGCCTTTCACCTGATCATCTCCGACCCTTCGGAGCAGGTTATGGGCCAGGAATTGCCGGCGCTGATCCGCGACGGCTACACCTCGTTCAAGGTCTACATGACCTACGACCTGCTGGCGCTCGACGACGGCCAGATGCTCGACATCCTGGCGCTTGGCGCGGCGCGAGGGCGCGCTCGTCATGGTCCACGCCGAGAACCACGAGATGATCAAATGGCTGACGAGCCGGCTCCTGGAGCGCGGCCTCGGCGCGCCGCGCTGGCACGCGGTCAGCCACGCGCGGCTCGCCGAGGGCGAGGCGACCAACCGCGCCGTCACCTTGTCGCAGCTCCTCGACGTGCCGCTGCTGATCGTCCACGTCTCGGCCGCCGAAGCCATCGCGGTGATCCGCAACGCGCAGACGAGCGGCCTCAAGATCTACGGCGAGACCTGCCCGCAATACCTGTTCCTGACCGCCGACGACATCGACAAGCCCGGGGTCGAGGGCGCCAAATTCTGCTGCAGCCCGCCGCCGCGCGACCACGCGGCGCAAGAGGCGGTGTGGGCCGGGCTCAAGAACGGCACCTTCCAGGTGTTTTCCTCCGACCACGCGCCCTACCGCTTCGACGCCTCGGGCAAATTGCCGCATGGCGAGCGCACCACCTTCAAGGAGATCGCCAACGGCGTCCCCGGCATCGAGCTGCGCCTGCCGCTGCTGTTCTCCGAGGGCGTGCGGACGGGCCGGCTCGACCTCAACCAGTTTGTCGCGTTGACCGCGACCAACCACGCCAAGCTCTACGGGCTCTACCCGAAGAAGGGCACGATCGCGGTCGGCGGCGACGCCGACATCGCGATCTGGGACCCCGAGCGCGAAACCACGATCACCGCCGGCATGTTGCACGACAATGTCGGCTACACCCCCTATGAGGGCCGCAAGCTCACCGGCTGGCCGGTGACGGTGCTGAGCCGCGGCCGGGTCATCGTCGAGGACGGCCGGCTCCTCGCCGAGCGCGGCAGCGGCGCCTTTCTGCCGTGCGCGCTGTCCGCCGCCGCCCGCCCCGCCGGAACCCCGGCCCCGGAGCTGGCCGCCGCCGCCGCCGCCGGCCGCCCGCTGACCTGAAGGCGATCCCCGGACGCGCCGCGGCCCGGTCAGCCTTTGACCAGTGGGCACTGGTTGGGGCCCGGCAGGATCACGGCGATCTGCTTCCGACGCCACCGCGACGGTTGGCTGGAAGAGCTGGAAGCGGAGGCGCCGGACGAGGCGTGAGCGCGGCGCAAGCGCTCAGGAAATAAAGAACAGGTTCGCGACGGTGATATCGGGTTGCCCGGCGAGCAAGGCCACGCGGCTCGCGCCGAAGCCCGAGCCGCTGCCGTCGGGATCGTAGAAGAGGCCGCCGGTGCTGGCATTGTAGGCAAAGCGGTTTGCCGTGCTGACCATGGCGCCGTTGGTGTCGGTCGAGAAGACGCTGGCGGCCAGGCCCTTCGGCGTCGCCGTGCCCAGACCCTCGTCGGCGCCGAGATCGAAGCCGGCATCGCTGAAGACGATTTTGTCCGTCCCGGGCGTGAAGTCGACGATGGTGTCCGTCCCTGTCGTCGTGAAGATAAACAGATCCGCGCCCGGCCCGCCGGTCAGCCTGTCGGCGCCCGCCCCGCCGGCGAGCCGGTCGTTGCCGATGCCGCCGGTTATGCTGTTGGCGAGGGCGTTGCCGGTCCCGGTGAAATTGCCGATGCCGGTGTAGATCAAATTCTCGACATTCGCCCCGAGCGTGTAGCGGGCCAGTGTGGTCTCGACCGTGTCCGCGCCCTGGCTTGCATTTTCGGTCACCGCGTCTCCAATGTTGTCGACAATGTAAATGTCGTTGCCGCTGCCGCCGGCCATTGTGTCAGCCCCCGCGCCGCCACTCAGCACGTCGCTCCCGGGGCCGCCGGCGATGCTGTTGTCGAGCGCGTTGCCGGTCCCGGTGAAATTGCCGGCGCCGGTGTAGATCAAATTCTCTAGATTGGCCCCGAGCGTGTAGCTCGCCAGCGTCGTCCTGACCGTGTCGGCGCCTTGGCCGGCATTCTCGGTCGCCACGTCGCCGGCGTTGTTGACGACATAGATGTCGTTGCCGCCGCCGCCGATCATCCGGTCCGCGCCGGCCCCGCCGTTCAATGTGTCGTTGCCGGCGCCGCCGTTCAGCGTGTCGCTGCCGGGGCCGCCGGCGATGCTGTTGTCGAGCGCGTTGCCGGTCCCGGTGAAATTGCCGGCGCCGGTGTAGATCAAATTCTCGACATTGGCCCCGAGGGCATAGCTCGCCAACGCGGTCCTGACCGTGTCCGCGCCTTGGCCGGCATTCTCGATCGCCACATCGCCGATATTGTCGACGATGTAGGTGTCGTTGCCGCCGCCGCCGATCATTCTGTCGGCGCCGGCGCCGCCGTTCAGCGTGTCGTTCCCGGCGCCGCCGGCGATGCTGTTGGCAAGGGCGTTGCCGGTCCCCGAGAAGTTGCCGGTTCCGATGAAGACCAAATTCTCGACTTGGCCCCGAGGGCATAGCTCTTCAGCGCGGTCCTGACCGCGTCGGCGCCCTGACCGGCATTCTCGATCACTACGTCGCCGGCGTTGTCGACGATGTAGGCGTCGTTGCCGGCGCCGCCGATCATCCTGTCCGCGGCGGCGCCGCCGTTCAGAGTGTCGTTGCCGGCGCCGCCGGTGAGCGTGTCGCTTCCGGGACCGCCGGCGATGCTGTTGGCAACCGCGTTGCCGGTTCCCGAGAAGTTGCCGGTTCCGATGAAGACCAAATTCTCGACATTGGCGCCCAGCGTGTAGCTCTTCAGCGCGGTCCTGACCGTGTCGACCCCCTGGCCGGCATTTTCGATCACTACGTCGCCGGCATTGTCGACGATGTAGGTGTCGTTGCCGGCGCCGCCGGCCATCCTGTCCGCGCCGGCGCCGCCGGCGATGCTGTTGTCGAGCGCGTTGCCGGTCCCGGTAAAGTTGCCGACCCCGGTGTAGATCACATTTTCGACATTGGCCCCGAGCGTGTAGCTCGCCAGCACGGTCCTGACGGTGTCCGCGCCCTGGTCGACATTCTCGATCACCGCATCGCCGATATTATCGACGATGTAGACGTCGTTGCCGGCGTTGCCGGCCATCGTATCGGCGCCTGTCCCGCCGTTGAGCGTGTCGTTGCCGGCGCCGCCGTTGAGCGCGTCGTTGCCGGCGCCGCCGTTCAGCGCGTCGTTGCCGGCGCCGCCGTTGAGCGTGTCGTTGCCGGCGCCGCCGGCGATGCCGTTGTCGAGCGCGTTGCCGGTCCCAATGAAATTGCCGGCCGCGGCAAAGACCAAATTCTCGACATTGGCGGCGAGCGTATAGCTCTTCAGCGTAGTCCTGACCGTGTCGGCGCCCTGGCCGGCATTTTCGATCGCCACGTCGCCGGCGTTGTCGACGATGTAGATGTCGTTGCCGGCGCCCCCGGCCATCCTGTCCGCGCCCGCGCCGCCGTTCAGCGTGTCGTTGCCCGCCCCGCCGCTGAGCCGATCGTTGCCGGCGCCGCCGGCGATGCTGTTGTCGAGCGCGTTGCCGGT
Source organism: uncultured Alphaproteobacteria bacterium (assembly GCA_963716115.1). Lineage (GTDB taxonomy): Bacteria > Pseudomonadota > Alphaproteobacteria > ATCC43930 > CGMCC-115725 > AP-15. The sequence goes on along the minus strand of CAVQSZ010000003.1, from coordinate 84,313 downwards.
CCCGACAAAGTCCGCGGGGCCGATGTAGGTCAGGTTTTCGATATTAGCCCCGAGCGTGTAGCTCGCCCGCGTGGTCTTGACCGTGTCGACGCCTTCCGCCGGGTTTTCGGTCACCACGTCGCCGGCATTGTCGACGACGTAGATGTCGTTGCCGGCGTTGCCGGCCATCTTGTCCGCGCCCGCCCCGCCGTTCAGCGTGTCGTTGCCCGCCCCGCCGGTCAGCACATTTGCCGCGCCGTTCCCGGTCAGCACATTGTTGAGCGTGTTGCCGGCAGCGTTGATCGGGCCGCTCCGGTCAAGGTCAGATTTTCGACGTTGGCGGGAAGGGTGAAGCTGACCGACGACTTTACCAGGTCGGTTCCGCCGTCGGCAGTTTCGATGATGATCGTGTTCGGGTTCGATACGATATAGGTGTCGTTGCTCAATCCGTAATGAAGTATCGCGAAATGACTGTCGTCGTCGACAATGGACGCGGTCGCCGTCGCGTCGACGATTGTGGCGTTCACCGGATTGAACAGCTCCAAGGTGAAGGCTTCTGTCGGTTCGGTGGCGGTGTCGTCGATGATCGGCACGCGCACCGTCTGGACCGTCTCGCCGGGAGCGAAGGTCAGTGTGTTGAAGAAGGCGGGGCTGTTGACGGCGACATAGTCGGCGCCGTTGGCCGCAGTCCCGTTCCCGTTGGAAAAGTCGACCGAAACCGGCAAGGTCGAAGGCGCGCTCAAGCGCACCACAAACTCGGCAAACCCGTCCGCCTCGCCGACCACCACATCTCCGGCCGAGATCGTCGGGCTCGACACCGTCGGCTGGTCGCTGGCCCCGATCGTCGCGGTCCCAACCGGGTCGGGCAAGGTTGCGCCGGTCGGGCTGAACAGCGCCAGGTTGAACTTCTCGTTGCCCTCCTTGAGCGTGTCGTCGGCGATCGTCACATTCACCGTCTTGGCCGTCTCGCCCGGGGCAAAGCTCAGAACCCCGCTGGCGGCGCCGAAGTCCGCAGCCCCGGCGCTCCCCGCCTGGGTCGTGTAGTGGGCCGTCACCACCCCGTTGCTGGGCCGGTCGAGGGTGACGCTGAAGCTCGCCTCGCCCGCCTTCTCGTCGACCACCGGGTCCGAGATCGCCATCATCGGCGTTCCCGGAACCCCGTCATTGTCGATGATCGTGGCCAGGGCAAAAGTTCTGCCGATGGCGGCGTTGGTCGGGCCGGAGAGATCGAACAAAAAGCTCTCCTTCGCCTCGGCTGTCCCGTCGTCGATGATCGGCACGCGCACCGTCTGGACCATCTCGCCCGGGGCGAAGGTCAGTGTGTTTAAGAAGGCGGCGCTGTGGGCGAAGACATAGTCGGCGCCGCCGGCCGTAGTCCCGTCCCGATTGAAAAACTCGACCGAAACCGGCAAGGTCGAAGGCGCGCTCAAGCGCACCACAAACTCGGCAAACCCGTCCGCCTCGCCGACCACCACATCGCCGGCCGAGATCGTCGGGCTCGACACCGTCGGCTGGTCGCTGGCCTCGATCGTCGCGGTCCCAACCGGGTCGGGCAAGGTTGCGCCGGTCGGGCTGAACAGCGCCAGGTTGAACTTCTCGTTGCCCTCCTTGAGCGTGTCGTCGGCGATCGTCACATTCACCGTCTTGGCCGTCTCGCCCGGGGCAAAGCTCAGAACCCCGCTGGCGGCGCCGAAGTCCGCAGCCCCGGCGCTCCCCGCCTGGGTCGTGTAGTGGACCGTCACCACCCCGTTGCTGGGCCGGTCGAGGGTGACGCTGAAGCGCGCCTCGCCCGCCTTCTCGTCGACCACCGGGTCCGAGATCGCCATCATCGGCGTTCCCGGAACCCCGTCATTGTCGATGATCGTGGCCAGGGCAATAGTCCTGCCGATGGCGGCGTTGGTCGGGTTGGAGAGCCAAAAGAAAAAGCTCTCCTTGGCCTCGGCCGCGCCGTCGTCGATGATCGGCACGCGCACCGTCTGGACCATCACGCCCGGGGCGAAGGTCAGTGTGTCGTCGACGGCGACATAGTAGGCGACGCCGGCCGCAGTCCCGTCCAGATTGAAAAAGGCGACCGACACCGGCAAGGTCGAGGGCGCGCTCAGCCGCACCACAAACTCGGCAAACCCGTCCTGCTCGCCGACCACCACATCGCCGACCGAGATCGTCGGGCTCGACACCGTCGGCTGGTCGCTGGCCCCGATCGTCGCGGTCCCGACCGGGTCGGGCAAGGTTGCGCCGGACGGGCTCGACAGCACCAGGTTGAACTTCTCGTTGCCCTCCTTGAGCGTGTCGTCGGCGATCGTCACATTCACCGTCTTGGCGGTCTCGCCCGGGGCAAAGCTCAGAACCCCGCTGGTGGCCCCGCATCCGATGCCCCGGCGCTCCCCGCCTGCGTTGCGTAGTTCACCGTCACCACCCCGGCGCTGGGCCGGTCGAGGGTGACGCTGAACCGCGCCTCGCCGTCTTCTCGTCGACCACCGGGTCCGAGATCGCCATCACCGGCGTTCCCGGAACCCCGTCATTGTCGATGATCGTGGCCAGCGCGTAATCGTTGCCGATGACGGCGTTGGTCGGGTTGGAGAGATCGAAGAAAAAGCTCTCCTTGCCCTCGGCTGCGGCGTCGTCGACGATCGGCACGCGCACCGTCTCGACCGTCACGCCGGGAGCGAAGGTCAGTGTGCCGTGGACGGCGACATAGTCGGTGCCGCCGGCCGTAGTCCCGTCCTGATTGAAAAAATCGACCGAAACCGGCAAGATCGACGGCGCGCTCAGCCGCACCACGAACTCGGCAAACCCGTCCTGCTCGCCGACCACCACATCGCCGACCGAGATCGTCACGTTAGCCATGTTCTGCCCCGCTCATCGGATAATCAGGCCGCCGGTTGGCCCGGCGAGAGCACTATAACGGGAGGGGCGGCGGGATCAAGACATTGCCTTCAGTTAACGTTCAGTTAGAATCTCGCCCCGACGAAGGTTAATATTAACCATAAGTATCGGCGGTCGAAGTGTCTATTTAGAACGATTTTGGTTTTATCCCGTGGCTTCTGGCCGATTGCGGGGCGATCGCCTCGGGAGCGAGGGCACAGCCGACCGAGCGGCTCGACGCGGCCCGGTTCCCGTACCTTCGCTGGAGCGTGGCCCCTACCCGAAAGCTGACCCGTCTGATTCACGACGGGGCAGATCCGGCTTGGCGGATGTGGCAGGTAGGACTTGGTTGCTGAAGCCAGCCGTTGCGGCAGATAGGAGCGCGCCGTTGCCCGCGATGACCGACGATAGCCTTCTGCCCTTCTCCTTTGCTGCCGCCGGCAACAAAGCGACCGCCGCCCTTGCCGACGGCGGCTCGGCATCGCCTAACGGTTGGCGATCCCGAACGGGCCCGACCGAAGGCAGCCCGCGACCGTGAGTGTATTAATCGTCAGCCTTTGACCAGCGGGCATTGGCTGGGGCCCGGCAGCTTGAAGGCTTCCGCGCCGGGGATCACGGCGATCTGCTTGTAATAATCCCACGGGCCTTTTGATTCCGCCGGCTTCTTGACCTCGAACAGGTACATGTCGCGGACCAGGGTCCCGTCCTCGCGGATCTTGCCGTTCCTGGTCATGAAGTCGTTGACCGGCGTCGCCCTCATCTGCTTGACGACGGTCGGGCCGTCGTCGCTGCCGGTCGCCTTGATCGCGTTCAGATAGTGGATGATCGCGCCGTAGACCCCGGCCTGGACCATGGTCGGCTCGCGCCCGGTCTGGTCGAAGAAGCGCTTGGACCAGGCCCGCGTCTGGTCGTTCTGGTCCCAGTAGAAGGCTTCGGTCAATTCCAGGCCTTGCGCCGTCTGGAGCCCGAGGCTGTGCACGTCGGAAATGAAGACCAGGAGCCCGGCGAGCTTCTGGCCGCCGGCGACGATGCCGAACTCGGCCGCCTGCTTGATCGAGTTGATGGTGTCGCCGCCGGCGTTGGCGAGTCCGACGATCTTCGCCTTCGAGGCCTGCGCCTGCAGCAGGAAGGACGAGAAATCGGCGTTGTTGAGCGGCACGTTGACCGAGCCCAGGACCTTGCCGCCGGCGGCCTCGACGACCCGCGTCGTGTCGCGCTGGAGGGCATGGCCGAAGGCGTAGTCGGCGGTGATGAAGAACCAGGTCGTGCCGCCGGCCTTGACCACCGCGCCGCCGGTGCCGTTGGCCAGCGCCACGGTGTCGTAGGTCCAGTGGATCGAGGTCGGCGCGCAGGCCTTGCCGGTCAGGTCCGAGGAGGCCGCGCCCGAAATCAAAAACACCTTGTTCTTCTTGCGGACGATCTCCTGGATCGCCAGCGCCACGCTCGAGGTCGGCACGTCGACGATCGCGTCGACGCCCTCGGTGTCGAACCACTGGTTGGCGATCGCCGAGCCGACATCGGGCTTGTTCTGATGGTCGGCGCTGACCAGCTCGATCTTCTTGCCGTCGACCGCGCCGCCGAAATCGGCGATCGCCATGCGCGCCGCGGCGACCGAGCCCGGCCCGCCGATATCGGCATAGAGGCTCGACATGTCGGTCAGCACCCCGATCTTGACCGCATCGCCGGAGACCTGCGCGCGGGCCGGGGCGGCGGCCGCCAGGAGGGCGGCGAGAGCGGCGATGACGGCGATCTTCATTTGGCGTCCTTTCGCAAAATTAGCTAACTAATCCACCCAAATAAACCCAACACAAAAACCGACGCCGCAACCAAAACAGCCGCGCGGCCGCCCAGACGTCACCCAAAGCCTCCCGCCACACGCGCCCAGCGCCCGTACCACGCCACCCGACAGCGCCTCACACCAACGACGCGCACGCCGTGCCCGCCCCGCGGCACACCGCGCGAACGCTCGCCACAGCCACCCCCGAACCCACCGCGGCACTGACCCCGCAGACCCAGCCGGCGCCCGAACAAACGCCAGGCCCCTGCCCATGCGACTCAGCCCGCACCGCTCGGCCCGGCACAGTCCCGCCGCCGTCTGTCTCGCCACCCCTCGGCGACCAGGCCGCTGCCGGCAGACTGAAGCCACTCACCGGGCAGAGGCCAGGCACGCGATCGGATAGCTGGCCCCGCGCGCTGCGGTGCCGAAGAGAACCGAGACGCCGCACACCGCCACCAGCTAGCTGCCGAAGCCGCGCTCGCCAGCGCGCCGGCGAGGCCGCTGCTCCGCTGACCCACAGCAGCGCCGCTGCGGACGCCGCGAAGCCGACTGGACAAGCTCGGCAGCGCTCGAGCAGTCCGGCTGCCGGTCACCGCTGCCTGCGGCCCCCCCGGACCGGCGGACCCGCCCGCCGAGATGGTCTGCCGCCGCGAAGCTCGACCAACCGCACCGACGGCTGCGCGCCACCGCGGTCGCCGCGCAACCGCTAAACCGCCGCGGCCCGCCGCCAGCGCTTCGCTCGCCGCACACCGCCGACCCCGCTCGCAGGACAGCGAACCGCGTCAAAGCGCGACTCGATGGCGGCGACATCAATCACCCCATCAAAATATCTATAGAAACGAACCGCACTATATCGTGAACCGATAGTACGTCTTCACTAACTATACACCACCCCCTTATCGATGGCCGGCCGGTCGATGCTCATTGTCCGACCGGAAACGAGCTGCGAGATCCCACGCCCTCTACGTCGTTCCCGCAGAAGCGGGAACCCGGTGATCCAAGGGCTCGAACGCTCGCCCCCTGTTCGAGCCAGGGGCAGGCTCTGGACCCCCGCTTTCGCGGGGGCGACGGGTAGGGCGCAGAATTCCTTTGGCTCATCAGCCTCTTAAACCCCAAGATGCCGCCGCAGCCGGGCGAGGTTCTGCGGCAGCTCGTGGTTGCCGATCATGTCGACGACGCGGCCGTTCTCGACGACGTAATGGCGGTCGGCGACGGTTGCGGCAAAGCGGAAATTCTGCTCGACCAGGAGGATCGTGAAGCCCTTCTCCTTCAGGGTGCCGATGACCGCGCCGATCTGCCGCACGATGACCGGGGCCAGGCCCTCGGTCGGCTCGTCGAGCAGCAAGAGGGCGGCGCCGGTGCGCAGGATGCGGCCGATCGCCAGCATCTGCTGCTCGCCGCCCGAGAGCTTCGCGCCCGGGCTGCGGCGGCGCTCCTCGAGATTGGGGAAGATCGCGTAGATCTCCGAGACACTCATGCCGCCCGGCAGCAGCGCCGGCGGCAGCAGCAGGTTCTCCTCGACATCGAGGCTGGCAAAGACGCCGCGCTCCTCCGGGCAATAGGCGATGCCGCGGCGGGCGATGCGGTTCGACGGCAGGCCAATCAGCTCGCCGCCGCGAAAGACGACCGAGCCCCGCCGCTGCGGCACGATCCCCATGATCGCCCGCAGGGTGGTCGTCTTGCCGGCGCCGTTGCGGCCGAGCAGGGTCACGACCTCGCCTTCGCCGACGCTGAAGCCGATGCCGTGCAGGATGTGCGATTCGCCATACCAGGCGTGCAGCTCCTCGACCCGCAGCAATTCGCGCGGCTCAGGCATGGCCGCCGCCCATATAGGCCTCGACGACCTCGGGGTTGCCGGAGATTGCGGCGTAATCGCCTTGGGCGAGGATCTGCCCGCGGGTCAACACCGTGATCCGATCGCTGAGGTCGGCCACCACCGACAAATTGTGCTCGACCATCAGGATCGTGCGGCCGGCCGACACCTTGCGGATCAAGGCCGTGATGCGGCCGATATCCTCCTGGCCGAGCCCCGCCATCGGCTCGTCGAGCAGCAGCATCTCGGGGTCGAGCGCCAGGGTCGTGGCGATTTCGAGCGCGCGCTTGCGCCCGTAGGGCAGCTCGACCGCCAGCGCGTCGCCAAAGCCGCCGAGCCCGACGGCGTCGAGCAATTCCTCGGCGCGCGCGTCGAGGCGGTCCAGAACCCGGCCCGAGCGCCAGAAGTGAAACGAGTTGCCGAGCTTTCGCTGCAGCGCCACGCGGACATTGGCGCGAACCCCCAGATGCCCGAACACCGCCGAGATCTGGAACGAGCGCACGACGCCGCGGCGGGCAATCTCGGCCGGGCGAAGGGCGGTGATGTCGCGGCCGTTGTACAGGATCCGGCCGGAAGACGGCTCGAGGAACTTGGTCAACAGGTTGAAGACGGTGGTCTTGCCGGCGCCGTTGGGGCCGATCAGCGCATGGATCGCACCGCGGCGGATGTCGAGGTCCACCCCCTGCACCGCGGTGAAGCCGCGAAACTCCTTGGTGAGCCCGCGGGTTTCCAGGATCGTGTCAGCCAACGCAGGAGGCGCCCCGGCCTGTCCAGATTGCTTTTCGCGCGGCGCCACCCTAATCCGGGGATGGCGGCGCGGCAATCGGCTGAAGAAAGGAAGGCGGCGGTGGAGGATGCGATCGAGCGGGCGCTCGGCGAGATCAAGTTCGGCCCCGACGGGCTGGTGCCGGCGGTGGCGCAGCAGCACGACACCGGCGAGGTTTTGATGCTGGCGTGGATGAGCCGCGAGGCGGTGCGCGCGAGCCTCGCCGAGGGGCGCGCCTGCTATTGGTCGCGGTCGCGCGGCCGGCTGTGGCGCAAGGGCGAGACCTCGGGGCAGGTGCAGGCGCTGCGCGAGCTGCGCCTGGACTGCGACGGCGATGCGGTGCTGCTGCTGGTCGACCAGCAGGGTGTGGCCTGCCATACCGGCCGGCGCAGCTGCTTTTTCCGCGCGTGGCGCGATGGCGGCTGGGCGGTCATCGCCGAGCCGCTGGTGGCGCCGGAGACCCTGTATCCCGAGCCGCCGGCCGAGGATCGCGACCGGCCTGCTCCTCACCCCGACCCTCTCCCCGTGATCCCCGGGTCAAGCCCGGGGAGGGCGAGGGGAAAAACTCATAGTCGATCGCGGCCTACTGCGGCCTCGGGCAGGAAAGGGTGGCCTGAACCTGGGCCATCACCTGCGAATTGAACGGGTGGTTGGCGCATCGCGAATTGTATTCGTTGACCCGCGCGTTGTAGCGGGCGACCGCCTGATCGGCGTCGGTGACGACCGACCCGGTCGATTGCCGATAGACATCGTCGCGGTGCTCGAGCAGCGCCTTGTAGCGGCCGACCGAATTGGGGTTGTTGACCTCGACCCGCGGCCGCTCGCTGACGAGCTGGGCGTCCAAGCCGGCGAGCTCCTTGCGCACCGTATCGAGCGCCTGGGTCTTGGCCGACATGTCGGCCGACAGCGTCGCCACCGCCTGCTGCAGGCAGAGGCAGGCGGCGATCTCTGCGCGGTCGCTCGACCCCTGCGCCCAGGCCGCGCCCGGCGCAACCGAGACGAGCAGCGCGATCGCCGCAATCCGTGACATCATTGGCTTGTCCCCTCATTCGAGCCCCGAGCCGACGCCCGGGTCCATTCGCTTCTAACGATGTCGCGCAACGCGCGGTTCCAGTGGCGGCGAATGATCGAAATTGTCGAACCGCCGCCACACTTGCCCGATACTAAACCACAGCGGCGCGGGCGGGAACCGGCCGGCTGCGGCGGGGCGGGGGAAAGCGCGATGGCGATGACGAACGGCGATGGCTGAGCCGAGGCTGCGCGCCGACCCGGCCGACCGCCTCGCCGCCGCCCGCGATCGCCGCGGCGGGCGGCGGCCGCGGCGACCGCCGCCGCGGCGCGGCCCCGGCAGAGGGCGGGGCCTCTTCCGCGGCCTGGTCAGGCTCGGCGTCCTCCTGGCGCTGTGGGCGGCGATCCTCGGCGGCGGCGCGCTCGCCTATTTCGCGCTGACCCTGCCCGACACCGGCGAATTGACCAAGAGCGAGCGGCGTCCAAGCGTTACCGTGCTGGCCGCCGACGGCTCGCTGTTGACCACCTATGGCGATCTGTTCGGCCAGCCGCTGACTTTGAAGGAGATGCCGCGCTGCCTGCCGCAGGCGGTGATCGCCACCGAGGACCGCCGCTTCTACAGCCATTTCGGCGTCGACCCGTTCGGGCTCGCCCGCGCCCTCTTCGCCGACCTCTCGGCCGGGCGGGTCGTCCAGGGCGGCAGCACGATCACCCAGCAGCTGGCCAAGAACTTGTTCCTGACCCCCGAGCGCAGCCTCGGCCGCAAGGTCCGCGAGACCCTGCTGGCGCTGTGGCTGGAGCACCGCTTCACCAAGGACCAGATCCTCGAAATCTATCTGAACCGGGTCTATCTCGGCGCCGGCGCCTATGGCGTCGACGCCGCCGCGCACCGCTATTTCGGCAAATCGGCGGCGCGCCTGAACCTCTACGAATGCGCCGTCATCGCCGGGCTCTTAAAGGCGCCGACCCGGTTCAGCCCGACCCGCGACCGCGACCGGACGGCGGCGCGGGCGGCCCAGGTGCTGGCCAACATGGTCGAGGCCGGCTTTATCGCCGCCGGCGACGCCAGGGCCGCCGGGGCCGGCGAGCGCGCGCTCGACGCGGTCGCGATCGCGCGCCCCGGCGCCCGCTACTTCGCCGACTGGATCGCCGAGCGGCTGGCGGACTTCGCCGGCGGCGGCGGCCGCGACCTGACCGTGCTGACCACGCTCGACCCGAGGCTGCAGGCCGAGGCCGAGACCGCGGTCGCCGACACGATCGCGCGCGACGGCGCCAAGGCCGCGGCCGGCCAGGGCGCCCTGGTAGCGATGTCGCCCGACGGCGCGGTGCGCGCCATGGTCGGCGGGCTCGACTATGGCGACAGCCAGTTCAACCGCGCGACCCAGGCGCAGCGCCAGCCGGGCTCCGCGTTCAAGCCGTTCGTCTACCTCGCCGGGCTCGAAGCGGGGATGCGGCCCGAGGACCGTTTTGTCGATGCGCCGGTCCGGGTCGGCAATTGGCAGCCCCGCGACTATACCAAGCGCTATCAGGGGGAGATGACGCTCTCCGAGGGGCTGGCCCAGTCGATCAACACGATCTCGGTGCAGGTGGCGCAGCGCGCCGGCATCCGCCGGGTCATCGCGGTCGCGCACCGGCTCGGCATCGCCTCGCCGCTGGCGCCGGAGCTGAGCCTCGCGCTCGGCACCGGCGAGGTCAACCTCTTGGAGCTGGTCGCGGCCTATGCGCCCTTCGCCAATGGCGGGACCGGGGTTTGGCCCTACGGCATCGCCGAAATTCGCGACAGCGCCGGCAAGGTCGTGTTCCGCCGCTCGGGGTCCGGCCCGGGGACCGTCGTCAGCCCGCAGCTCGTCGGCGAGATGAACGACATGCTGGGCGGAGTGATCTCCCACGGCACCGGCAGGAGCGCGGCGCTGCCGCGCCCGGCCGCCGGCAAGACCGGGACGACGCAGGATTATCGCGACGCCTGGTTCGTCGGCTACACCGCCGACCTCGTCGCCGGGGTCTGGCTCGGCAACGACGACAACAAGCCGATGAACAAGGTGACCGGCGGCTCGCTGCCGGCGCAGGCCTGGCGCCGCTTCATGCTCGCCGCGACCAAGGCGATGCCGGTGCGGCCGCTGCCGAGCGCGCCCTCGCCGCCGACGGAGGTGGCGGCCGAAGCGCCGCGCGCCGAGGGCGGGCTCTTCGACAATATTTTGAGCCTCTTCAGCGGCGGCCCCTCACCCCGGCCCGCTCCACGCGAACGGGGAGCAGGAGGGTGAAGGCCGCAGCCGATGCTCAGCGCAGCGGCGAGAACGACGCCGGCACGACGAGCATGTTCTCCTGCTTGACGAACATGCCGCGGGTGGCGGGCGGCCAGGTTCCGTCCTTGCGCGATTCCTCGCGGATGCGGGCGCGCTCGTTGGCGTCCTTGTAGGCCCAGATGTGGATCCACTGGTTCAGGGGCCCGAGCTCGGTGTGGCCGGCCGCCGCCAGCGGCGACAGCTTGACCCGGCCCGGAACGCGCTCGGCCCAGCGCTCCACCACCTGCCCCGCGACGCCCGGCAGCATCGTGTAGGTGCGGATCTCGTAGAGGTTGCCGTGCTGGCGCGGCGTGAAGGGCGGGCAGAAGGGCGCCGCGTTAAAGATCTTGCTCTCCATCTCGACGATGAATTCCTGGATCTTCGGCGGCCAGTTCGGGATCGGCTGCGAGCGCACGCGGGTGCGGTGCTGGAGGTCGTCATAGGGCCAGATGTGGATGATATGGTTCAGCGGCCCGACCTCGGTATGAAAAAAGGCGCCGAGCGGCGACGCCTTGACCCGGTCGGTCAATGCCTCGCCGAACCGCTTCTCGACCTCGGGCACGGATCCCGGCTGCAATCGATAGGTCCGCATCTCGAAGATCATCGGCCTGCTCCTTGGTTGAGGTTCACCGCGCGGCATTCTAGAGGCGGCGGGCGCCGAGTCAAACGCGGGCCGGAACCTTCGCCGCCTTGCCGCGCCGGCGGACGCCGGCCAGGCCGAGCAGCCCGCCGAGCACCAGGATCAGCGAGGCGGGCTCGGGGACGGTGGCGAGAAACCCGTGGGTGTTGTCGTCGCCGCCGACATAGAAGCCGACCAGCTGGCCCTTGCTGTTGACGCCGTTGATCGTCGTTGTCCCGACCCCGTTGGGGTCGTCGAGGGTCTGGCACGCGCCGGTGACGATGTTGCAGATCGCGCCGTGCATCGCGCCCGCGCCGTCGACAAAGTCGCCGACCGCCTCGCTGCCGTTCAGCCCGAGGAGCTGGGTGGCGGTCGAGCCGAGCGGGTCGATCGTCGTAAACATCCCGCCGATGTCGACAAACCCGTGCGTCACGCCGCCGCTGTCGGTGTAGAAGCCGGCAATGTCGCCGGCGCTGTTGATCGCCGCCGCGGTCGTCGCGCCGACGCCGTGCGGATCGTCGAGGTTGGGGGAGTAGCTGGCGGCGCCGATATTGTAGGTATAGCCGTGCGTCGCGCCCATCCCGTCAACGTAGAAGCCGACGGCGATGTTGCTGTCGTTGACGCCGAGCAGCTGGTTCACCGCCGGGCCGCTGCCGGTCGCGGGGTTGTTGACGGGGGTGAAGACGCCGCCCTTGGCGACAAAGCCGAAATTGTTGTCGCCGCCGCCGAGGTTGGTGTCGGACCAGAAGCCGACCGTGGTCCCGGTGTTGTTGAGCCCGGTGACCTGGGTTTGGACCGAATTCGTGAAGTTCTCGTCGACAAAGCTCGCATAGGGCGGGGCCGTCGTGTAGCCCTTGTTCGGATGGCCGACGGCGCCGCTGCCGAAATAGCCGGCGATCAGCCCGCCGTCGTTGATCCCAAGCAGCTGGTTGAAGGTCGGGTCGGCCGGGTTGTCGATCGTCTGAAACTGATATCCGGCATGCGCCGGCAGCATCCCCAAGGCGAGCACCACCGCGGGCAGTCCAAGCACAGCGGGAAAGCGCCGAAGGCGCTCCGCACAAAAGGCGAGCATTTTCCGACTCCTTTTCGATCAGCTTCAAAAAGGTGGGATCGCAGCAGCTTTCGAGCAGAAGCGCGAGCTTCTGCCATAATCGATGAATATGCCTGCGATCTTACTTGCACATTAAATAATTGCAACAAAATGTAATTTATTGTCAGCTTTCGTAATGGATGCCCGAGGCCGGGATCGTTCGCCGCGGCGAGCCGCTTGGGGACCGCTTCCCTGCGGGTCGAATGGGCTCGACCCGTCCCGGTCGCGACCGGCTTGACGCAGCCCGGCCCGGTGGCGCATCGGTGACGTCGCGGTCGCGGTTGGGAGGGGAGCGATGTCGGCCCTCAGAGTGCAGGCGGCGCCGGATCTGGTCGGCAGCGGGATCGCCTTCGCCGCCGCGGTCAAGGCCGGGCCATGGATCTTTCTGAATGGGCACGAGGCGTTCGATTTTGCCGCCGGGTTCACCGAGGAAGTGGCCGGCGCGCCCGGGTTCCCGGCCTTCGGCCGGCCGCGCTGGCGGCGCGAAGGCGATTTCATCCTGCGCCGAATGCAGCGGATATTGCGCGAATTCGGCTCCGACCTGGCGCATGGCGTGCGGCTCGACCAGTATTACCCGACCGCCGCCGCCGTCGACCCCTACCATCTGGCGCGCCGCGCCGAGTTCGGCGACTACATCCCGCCCAGCACCTCGGTCGTCATGGAGCGGTGCTTTGCCGCCGAGAGCGCCATCTCGGCCTCGCTGATCGCGGTGGCGCCGGGCGAAGACCATGCGATCCGCCGGGTGCAGCCCGAGGGCGTCGCCTCGCCGCGCTGGTCGGGCTACGCGCCGGCTGTCGTCTGCAACGAGTTCGTCTTTGTCGCCGGGCAGATGGCGAGCGGCGGCGAGCGCGCCTTGGATCCGCGCGCCCACGTCCCGGACCACGCCCGCTGGGGCGGCTCCGAGATCCGCATGCAGACCGAATTCCTGATCCGCGAGCGCCTGGCGCCGGCATTGGCGGCGGCGGGGTCGTCATTGCCGCAGGCGGTGAAGGCCCAGGTCTATCTCGAGAAGATCGAGGATTTCCCCGATTTCATCGATGTCTGGAACGAGCATTTCGCCGCGATCCCGTGCGCGCTTACCGTGGCGCCGACGAAATCCTTCGCCACCGTCGGCGGCATTATCGAGATCAACCTGTTGGCGCTGATCGACGGCGCCCGGCGCCGCAAGGAGGTCGTCGAGGCCGGCATCCCGGCGATGGCCGCCTATGGGCCGTGCATTCGGGCCGGCGAGTTTCTGCTGCCTTCGGGGCTGATGCCGGTCGGCGGGGACGGCCATGTCATGGGCAAGGCGCTGTCGCCCGCCTTCGCCGGGCTGTCGCATGCCGGCTACGTGCAGGCTAAGGCGGTGCTGGGCTACGCCGAGGCATTGTGCAAAGCCGCCGGAACCGATATGACGCAAGCCCTGCGCGCCCAGTATTTCGTCGCCGACATCGGCGATTTCGCCGGGATCGCGCGGGCCTGGTCGCAGTCTTGCGGCGGGCCGCATCCCTTTGTCTGCGTCCAGACGCCGGCCGCGATGCCGGCGCCGGGGGCGCGGCTGATTGCGGATTTCTGGATTTACAACCCTTGAGGGAGACGACATATGCCCGAGACGGCGATTTGGAACTTCCGCCAGCTGGCGCACCACGAGCTCGACGGCTTCGGCGGGATCGGCGAGGGCATGTCGATCCAGATCGCCAAGGACGGCCGCCGCATCCTGTGGCTCGCTCATGAGAGCGCGCCGAAGAACTTCACCGCGGTCGATGTCAGCGACCCGCGCGCCCCCAAGATCGTCGCCCGCCGCGACCTGCCGCAATCGCACATGCGCTCGAACTCGCTGGAGACGGTCGGCGACATCATGGCGGTCGCCTATCAGACGACGCACCAGGGCCTGCAGCCGGCCGGCTTCGAATTGTTCGACATCTCGGAGCCGGAAAACCCGCGCTCGATCACGTTTTTCGACTGCTCGGGGCCGAATTCGCGCGGCGTCCACCAGCTGTGGTTCGCCGACGGCGAATACATCCACATGAGCTCGGGCTCGGCCGACTTCGCGCCGACCCATCCGAAGGACGACCAGTTCTACCGCATCATCGACGTGAAGAACCCGTCGAAGCCGGTCGAGGTCGGCCGCTGGTGGCTGCCCGGCACCCGCCAGGGCGACAGCGCGCCGCCGCCCGAGCGTCATCCCGAGGGCGCCGACACCGGGTTTCGCCCGCACAACACCAACGTCTATCCCGAGCGCCCCGACCGCGCCTATCTCGGCTACATCGACGGCGGCATGGTGATCCTCGACATCGCCGACAAGGCGCACCCCAAGATGGTGTCGCGCTGGGACTACCACCCGCCCTATTTCGGCTTTACCCATACCGTGGTGCCGTTCTTCGACCGCAACCTCTTGATCGTCAGCGACGAGTGCACCCGCACCGAGGGCGCCGACTGGCCAAAGCTCGTCTGGGTGGTCGACGGGCGACAAGAAACCAACCCGGTGCCGATCTCGACCTGCCCGCTGCCGCCGCTCGAAACCTTCATGCGCCGCGGCGCCCGCTATGGCGCGCACAACCTCTACGAAAACCTGCCAAAGCCGAACGCGTGGAAATCCGACCGCATCGTGCTCGCGACCTACTTCAATGGCGGGCTGCGCGCCTACGACACCTCGAACCCGTATCAGCCGGCGGAGGTCGGCTATTTCGTCCCCGAGCCGCCGGCGCGGGCGCCGAGCGGGGCAATCCAGATCAACGACGTGTTCGTCGACGAACGCCAGATCGTCTACACCGTCGACCGTCATGCCGGCGGGCTCTACACGCTCGAAATGGATTTTTAGCACCGGCGCATCTTCAACGGCGTCAACCCGTATTCGGCCTGCTAAAGGAGAAGATTTGACGCAATTGGACGTATTTTTGACGCGCGAGCGCGGGCAGAAGGGGATTAGGGTTACGCGAGTTGACGCGATAAGGCCAAACCGGCATGTCCGCCATCATAGAGCGGCTCGATCGGCGACCGAAATCCACCCGCGCTCAGGCTGCGGGCGGCCATGCCGCCGAGCGCAGCCGGCGCGCCGATCGCCGAGACCGGCCGGCTCGCCCGCCCATATTGCGGGTAGCTGCGCCCCGGCTTGCCCTTTCGTGGGCTTGGTTTCTGTCTTGGGGCGGGCTGCTGCTGTCGTGCCTGCTGCTGTGGGCGGCGATCGTGTGGGCTGTCGTCACCTTCATCCTTTAAACCGCCATCCTTTAAGCCGCGTCCGACGGATCAGGCGTCGCGGCTGCTGCCGCGCTGATCGGCAGCTTTCCCGATCAGCCGGCGACGATCTCCGATTGGGGCGGCCCGCCGATCGGGGTATGAGTCTCCCCCGTGGGAAGCCACGGCGCGGAAATCGCTGCACCAGTGAAATCGACCCGAGGGAATGAGGCGGAGTCGCTGTTCGGCGGCGTGGACGCGCCGTTGTTCGGCCGGCGTCAGCGGCGCGCTCGCGGGCCGCGGCTGCCGGTCGTCGCGGTGACCGGGTTTCTCGGCTCGGGCAAGACCACCCTGATCCGGGCGCTGCTCGACAAGCCCGAGGGCGCCAACACCGCGATCGTCGTCAACGAATACGGCGAAATCGGTATCGACCAGGCGCTGTTGCGATCGAGCAGCGATGTGACGGTGCTGCTCGGCAACGGCTGCCTGTGCTGCAATGTGCGCACCGATCTGCAGGAGACCCTGCGCGCGCTGTTCGCCGACCGCGCCCGCGGCGCCGTGCCGAGCTTCGAGCGCGTCGTGATCGAGACCTCGGGCCTCGCCGACCCGGGCCCGGTCTTGCAGACCTTCGCCACCGACCGCGCGCTCGGCCGCGAATTCCATCTACAGGCGCTGGTCACCGTGGTCGACGCTGTCGCCGGCGCCGGCAACCTCGAGCGCATGGCCGAGGCGCGCAAGCAGGTGGCGCTCGCCGACCGCATCGTCGTGACCAAGACCGATCTCGCCGGTGACGAGGCGACCCGGCGGCTCCTCGAAAGGATCGCCGCGCTCGGCCCCGCGCCGGTGGCGATCGCGCGCAACGGCGAGGTCGCGCCGTCGGTTCTGCTCGACGAGGCGGAAGCGCCGCGGCGGCGCTTCGACCTCGGCGCGGCCGCGCACACGCACGGGATCGAAAGCTTTTCGCTGATTTTCGACGAGGCGCTGTCGTGGCCCGTCTTCGAGCAGGCGATGGCGGTGCTGACAGCCTTGCGCGGCCCCGACCTGCTGCGGGTCAAGGGGCTGCTTGCGGTCGCCGAATGCCGCGGCCCGGTCGTCGTCCATTTGGTCCAGCACGTCGCCCACCCGCCGGTCGAGCTCGAGGCGTGGCCCGACGAGGATCGCCGCTCGCGCCTCGTCTTCGTCACCCGCGGTCTGAAGCGCGAGGCGGTGGCGCAGCTGCTGGCCGGCGTCGCCGCGATCACGGATCAGCTACGGCAGCGCTGACACCCTCAGAATGAGGAGAGCCCGATGATCGGTCGGTCGAGGCGTAAGGCCTTTCGCGATAGTGAGCGAGCGCGATTAGGGATAGCTATCGGACGATATCCACGGTCGTGATGCGTCGTCGCGCACCGCTGCCGTTCTCAACAAGCCATGGTCATGCGAAAGGCGCCCCCTTGTGAGCGGCGCCCCAAGCTTCCAGTGTGGGTTTTCTTTATACGGTATTGCGCCGACGGACGCTCCAACCCAAACCCAGAAGCGCCACGCCGAGAAGCATCAGCGAGGCAGGTTCGGGAACCGGGGTCGGGATCTTGATTAAGGTCCGACCGTTATTGATCAGTTCCCCGTGGGCGATCAGAGTGCCAGTGGATGTTAAGGTCATCGAGAACGGGCCGGGATCACTGATCACGCCATTTTGGTTCTGGCTGAACGAATCCGCAGGCCCGACCGCCGTGTGGGAAAATGAGAAAACCTCGGTGCCGGGCGCGTCCGTGGGGGTGTTTGCGCCCTGCGTGTTGGCCGGATCGTTAAAGAAGCCTAACGTAACCGTGGACCCAGAAGCCGACTGGAAGGTGCCGGAAGCCGACGCCGAGAATGAGGAAATTGGCCCCTTAAAGTCGGTGTCGCTGATCGCAGTATTGTAGCTGATCGGCACCCCATTAGTGTTGATGATCGACAGCGATGAAGCGTTGAGGATATCCAATGGGCTGGGATTGGCCGGAGTTCCCACTGAGGTCACGATCGAGCCGTTGACTTGCACGCCGGCAAACGTGTCGTTTGCAAGTTGGAGCGTGCCAACGGCGGGGTTGGTGTCACACGCGGCGTTGTCGACGCAGCTGAAGGATACGCCGTTTATATCGAATGCCAGTTGCAAGGTGGCGTGCGCGGAGGATGACAAACCGACGATCAATCCGACCGCTGCCACGCCCGGCAAGACTGTACCTAGAGCTCGTTTCATCGTCGCAATCTCCTTGGCGAAGGCCTGCCTCATCACGTGCAATACCCATGCCAATTCGCAGATTCCCTGGTTTTGCGTTGCTCGGCGAACCGGGGTGTATCGCCAATCTGTAAGGAAAACCGACGCCTGCAATGGTATGCGGACTGGGTCACGCTTTTGCAAAATAACAGGTGGAACAACAATTTAGCCCCGTTCCTCTGGCCCATGCGCTATAGGGCTGAGGGTGTCAGCTTGTAAAGAGGACCGACACCCGCAACAGCTATCGTGCCCGATGATACCGCAACGATTGCCGAATCGGGTCGGGCTGCGCCAAATTAAAAGCCAAATCAACTACTTAACTCCTTATCGCCGCGATGGCTGATGCATCTTGGGCGGCGCTGCCCTGTAAGATTTTCCGCCGCCTCTGACCGTTACAGCCTCGCTCATGGATGGCTCCCGCCCGTTGGCCTTTGTTCCGAGGTTCCGACAGCCAACTTTGGCGCAGCGATGCCGTGAGGGCCGCAGGGCGGCAACCGTCATGCCGAACCGAAGATTTTTAACCGAAGCGGATTTTCGAGGCTCTGAAAAAATCCCAATCCCAGGCAACGCCCGCAGTGGAATCGCGACGGCGCAGATTAAATTATTCCGAGATCTTTTCCGGGGTCAAGGGGCATCGCGCCGGAGGCTCGACCGCCGCCATCGCGGCGGCCGCCCCAGCCGATGCAGCCGCAGGGTCAGCAGGATTGCGACGACCGCGAGCCCGAGGGCGAGGCCCCACCATAGCCCGACGGGACCGTAGCCGAGCGGAAAGGCCAGCAGCCAGCCGCCGGCGAAGCCGACGCCCCAATAGCCGAATATGGCGAGCAGCATCGGGACCATCGTGTCGCGGTAGCCGCGCAACGCGCCGGCGGCGATCACCTGCATCCCGTCGAACACCTGGAAGAGCGCGGCGATCGCAATGAGCCGCCGCGCGATCTGCACGGTTTCGCGATTGGCCGGGTCGACGATATCGACATAGACCGCGATGATCGCCTGCGGGAAAGCCCACAGCGCCGCCGCCGCCGCGCCCATGAACCCGATCCCGAGGGCGAGCGCGACAAACCCGGCCCGGCGCGCCGCCGCCGCCCGGCCGGCGCCGAGCTCGTGGGCGACGCGAACCGTCGCCGTCTGAGCGAGGCCCAGCGGCGCCATGAAGCTGACGCCGGCGCAGTTGATGACGAGCTGGTGCGCGCCCAGCGCCGCCGCGCCCAGCAGGCCCATCAGGATGCCGGTCGTCGCGAACACGCCGACCTCGATCGCTCTGATCCCGCCGATCGGCAGGCCGAGCCGCAGGATGCCCGCGATCTCGGCGCGGCCCACGGTCAAGGCGCCGCGCAGCAGCCGCAGGCCGGCGAGCGCCGGGAGCATGCGGACGCACAGCGCCAGACCCGCCAGCATCAGCCACTGATTGACGGCGCTCGCATAGCCCGAGCCGGCGACGCCCAGCGCCGGGGCGCCGAGACGGCCGAATATCAGCACCCAGCCCAACCCGGCATTGCCAACGACGCAAACGAGCAGCACCGCCATCACCGGGCGCACGCGCGACAGCGCCGCGAGCAGGCTGCGCAGCACGGCGAAGCCGAGAAAGGCCGGCGCGCCCCACGCCAGCGCCCGCAGGTAGCGGCCGATCTCGTCGGCCAGCGCGGCGTCGTAGCCGAGCGCCTGCAGCAGACGATCGAGGTTCGTCAGAGCGAGGACGAAAGGCAGCGCCAACAGCGCGGCCAGGGCGAGCCCGGCGCCGGCGATGCGGCCGGCCGCGGCGCGGTCGCCGGCGCCCAGCGCATGCGCGGCCAGCGGGGCCACCGCGAACAGCACGCCCTGCAGCATGACCCCGCTGGTGAAGAACAGCATGCCGCCGAGCCCGGCGGCGGCGAGCGGCCCGGCGCCGAGGCGCCCGACCATCACGGTATTGGTCACGGCCATCGCCATCTGCGCCAGATTGGCCGCGGCCAGCGGCCCCGCCAGCGCCAGGGTCGCGCCCACTTCAGCGCGGACGCCGCGGCCGGCGGCCGCGCGTCTCAACCCACCGGCAGGAAAGACCGGGTCCATCTGCCTCTCTCGCTGCTCCGCCGCTCCGCCGCCGACGCCCGAGAGAAGCCCCGGAAAAGCGAAGGGCCCCGACCGGCACCGGCGGGGCCCCTCGCATCCTCGCGTTTCGGTCAGCTCAGCGCACGCGCATGCCCTCGGGCCCCACGGCAACGCCGCGCGAGGCGGTAATCTTGATCAGGGATGCCCAAACCATGCGCGGTCTCTAAAGCAGGGACGAGCTCGCGTCAACAACCGCGCCGGCGCCGATCGCCAGCGGGAAGCGCCGGGCGCGCCTTCCGCGCACGGCGCCCAGATCAACCGTCTTCCCGCAGCGTGAGAAGCGTAGCGTTGCCGCCGGCGGCGGTGGTGTCGGTGGCGGTCGTGCGCTCGACCGCGAACCGGTGCAGGTAGCGCGGGCCGCCGGCCTTGGGGCCGGTCCCGGAGAGCCTCTCGCCGCCGAACGGCTGCACCCCCACGACGGCGCCGATCATGTTGCGGTTGACGTAGCTGTTGCCGACCCGCAGCCGCCCCAGAATATGCCGGACGGTCTCGTCGATCCGGCTGTGGACGCCGAGGGTCAGGCCGTAGCCGGTGGCGGCGACCGCGTCGAGCACGCTGTCGAGACGATCCCCCTGCCAGCGCACGACATGCAGGATCGGGCCGAACACCTCGCGGTCGAGCCGAAAGGCCGGGTCGAGCTCGAAGGCGCGGGGGGCGAAGAAGGCGCCGTTCCCGGTCCCGGCCGGCAGCCTGCACTGGTAGATCAGCCGGGCCTCGCGCGCCAGCCGCGCCGCATGCTGCTCCAGCGCCTCCCTGGCCGGCTCGTCGATGATCGGGCCGACATCGGTCGCCAAGAGCGCCGGGTCGCCGATCGTCAATTCCGCCATCGCGCCCGCCAGCATCGCCAGCACCCGGTCGGCGATGTCCGCCTGAAGATAGAGCGCGCGCAAGGACGAGCAACGCTGCCCGGCGCTCTCGAAGGCGGAGGTCAGCACATCGGCGACGACCTGCTCGGCGAGCGCCGATGAATCGACGATCATCGCGTTGACCCCGCCGGTCTCGGCGATCAGCGGCGCGATCGGCCCGGCCCGGCCGGCCAGCGCGAGATTGATCCGCCGCGCCGTCTCGGTCGAGCCGGTGAAGGCGACGCCGGCGACCCGCGGATCGGCGACGAGCGGCGCGCCGACCGCCTCGCCGGTTCCGGGCAGCAGGTGCAGGACATCGCCGGGGATTCCGGCCGCGTGCAGCAGCCGCACCGCCGCCGCGGCGGCAAGCGGGGTCTGCTCGGCGGGCTTGGCGACGACGGCGTTGCCGGCGGCCAGCGCCGCCGCGATCTGGCCGGTGAAGATCGCCAGCGGGAAATTCCACGGCGAGATGCACAAAAAGACGCCGCGGCCGTGCAACGCCAGCTCGTTGCGCTCGCCGGTCGGGCCGGGGAGCGCCTCGGGGGCGGCGAAATCGGCCCGCGCGAGAAGGGCGTAATACCGCAGGTAGTCGACCGCCTCGCGCGCCTCGGCGAGGGCGGCCGGGATGGTGCGGCCGCCCTCCCGGATCACGATCGCCATCAGCTCGGCCCGCCGGCTTTCGTAAAGCCCGGCCGCGCGCTCGAGGATGGCGGCGCGCTCGCCGGCCGGGGTGCGCTCCCAGGCCGGGGCGGCCGACGCGGCGCCGGCGAGCGCCCGCTCGATCTCCTCCGGCCCGGCCGCGGCGACGGTTCCCACCTGGCGGCGCCGATCGCTCGGATCGAATGCCGGCTCGCCCGCACGAGGCCGCTCGACGCCGCCGACGATCGGGGCGGCGCGCCACGGCCGGCGGAACGCCTCGCCGAGCGCCTCGCGCAGCGCCGCCAGGGTCGACGGGTCGTCGAGGTCGAGCCCGGCCGAATTCCGCCGCGTCGGCCCGTAGAGGTCGCGCGGCAGCGGGATGCGCGGGTGCGGCTTCGCCGGCAGCCGGGCGAGGCCGGCGATCGGGTCGGCGACGATCTCGTCGATCGGCTCGCCGTCGTCGAGGATGCGGTTGACGAAGGAGGTGTTGGCGCCGTTTTCGAGGAGCCGCCGCACCAGATAGGGCAGCAGCTCCTCATGGCTGCCGACCGGCGCATAGATGCGGCACGGCCGGTCCAGCCGCCGGTCCGGCCGCTCTGGCCCGACGATCTCGTCGTAAAGCGCCTCGCCCATGCCGTGCAGGCGCTGAAACTCCCAATCCCGGCGCTCGCCGGCGAGCTCCAGCACCGCGGCGACGGTATGCGCGTTGTGCGTCGCGAATTGCGGATAGAAGGCCGCGCGGTGGGCGAGGAGCCGGCCGGCGCAGGCAAGATAGGAAACATCGGTCGCAAGCTTGCGGGTGTAGACCGGGTAGCCGTCGAGGCCGAGCTCCTGGCTGCGCTTGATCTCGCTGTCCCAGTAGGCCCCCTTGACGAGACGGACCATCAGTCGCCGCCGGCCGCGCCCGGCCAGCTCGGCGAGCCAGTCGATCAACGGCAGGGCGCGCTTCTGGTAGGCCTGGACGGCGAGGCCGAGCCCGTCCCATTGCCCGAGCTCGGGGGCGAGCGCCAGCCTTTCGATCAGATCGAGCGAGAGGTCGAGCCGGTCGGCCTCCTCGGCGTCGACCGTCAGGCCGATGCCGACCCGCCGCGCATGGCCGGCGAGGCCGAGCAGCGCCGGGGTCAGCTCGGCGAGCACCCGCTCGCGCTGCGCCGTCTCGTAGCGCGGATGAAGCGCCGACAGCTTGACCGAGATCCCGGGCGCCTCGACCGGGGCGCGCCCCGCCGCCGCGCGGCCGAGGGCGGCGATCGCGTGATCGTAGGCGGCGCGGTAGCGGGCGGCGTCGGCGGCGGTGCGGGCCGCCTCGCCGAGCATGTCGTAGGAATGCCGCCAGCCGCCCCGCTCGGGCTCGCGCGCCCGCTCCAGCGCCTCCTCGATCGTGCGCCCCATGACGAACTGGCGGCCGAGGATGCGCATCGCCGCGGTCACCGCCTGGCGCACCAAGGGCTCGCCCGAGCGGGCGAGAAAGCGGCGCAGCGCGCCGGCGAAATCGTGCTGCCGGGGATCGTCGCGCAGCAGCCGGCCGGTCAGCATCAAGGCCCAGGTCGAAGCGTTGACGAAGACCGAGCCCGAATGCCCGAGATGCCGCTCCCAATCCGCCCCGCCGAGCTTGTCGCGGATCAGGCGGTCGACGGTCTCGGCATCGGGGATGCGCAGCAAGGCCTCGGCGAGGCACAGCAGCGCCACCCCTTCCTGCGAGGACAAGGCGTATTCGCTCAGAAAGGCGTCGATCCCGCCTTTGCCGAGCCGCTCGCGGCGAACCGCGGCGACGAGGCGCCGCGCCTGCTCGGCGATCCGGTCGCGCGCTGGCGGCGGGATCGCGGCCGCGGCCAGGACGCGCGCCGCCGCCGCCGTCTCGTCCAGCCCCAGGCTGTCGCGGATCGCCGCCCGCAGCGGCGACGGCGGCGGCGGGGGCGCGGCTAGAACAAAGCCCATGCCATCGCCAAGGACCGCTTCAGATGACGCGCGGGCCGCCCGCGGCGAAGGCGTCCCAGCCTGCCCGCCGCAACCCGCAGGCCGGACAGCCGCCGCAGCCATAGCCCCAATCGTGACGATGCGTGCGGTCGCCCAGATAGCAGCTGTGCGTCTCGTCGCGGATCAGCTCGATGAGCGGCCTGCCGCCGAGCCGATCGGCCAGCGCCCAGGTCGCGGCCTTGTCGCGCCACATCAGCGGCGTGTCGATGACGAACCGATGGCCCATGCCGAGCGACAAGGTCGCCTGCAGCGCCTTCAGCGCATCGTCGCGGCAATCGGGGTAGCCCGAATAATCGGTCTCGCACATGCCGCCGACGAGGCGCCGCGCGCCGCGGCGATAGCCGACGACCGCGGCGAAGGTGAAGAAGATCAGGTTGCGGCCGGGGACAAAGGTGTTCGGCAGCCCGCCCTCGGCGAAGGCGATCGCGGTCTGGCGGGTCAGCGCGGTGTCGCTGAGCCCGCCCAGCACGCCGAGATCGACCAGGTGGTCCTGGCCGAGCCTCGTCGCCCAGCGCGGGAACTCGCGGCGCAGGCGGTCGATCGCGGTTGCGCGGCACTCAAGCTCGATCCGGTGGCGCTGGCGGTAATCGAAGCCGATCGTCTCGACCGCGGCGAAGCGCTCGAGCGCCCAGGCGAGGCAGGTCGCCGAATCCTGCCCCCCGGAGAACAGGACGAGAGCCGTATCGGGCGGCGGATCGCTCACCCGCGATCAGATGGCCCCGCGCGCCGCCTCGATCAACGCCGGATCAGCGCCGCGCACAGGAAGCCGACGCCAAAGGCGATCGCCAGGCTCGCCAGCGGGTTCTGCCCGACCTGCCGCGTGACGCCGTCGACCGCACGCTCGCCTTGGCCGACCAGCCCCCGCCCGAGCTCGACGGTGCGCTCCTCGGCGCTCTTCGCCCAACGCTCGCCGGTCTGGGCCAGCCCGTGCACCGTCTGCGAGGCCTTGTCGACCACCGAGCGCGTCGCGTCATGCGCCGCCTCCGCGGCCTCGGCCGCACGCTCGCCGGCATCCCGGTCTTGGATCGTCATCGCTCGCCATCCCAAAAAAGAGAACTCCCCCCATCAACGGCGCCGGCGGCAATTCGCTCCGCCGCTGCTATAGTCGACCCGATCGTCGTCGGAGGGGCCATGAGCGCGAACGCGAATCCCTATCTCGCCCTCGGGGTGCGGCCGTTCATCAACTGCTGCAGCGTGCGCACGATGCACGGCGGCAGCCTGATGCTGCCGCAGGTGCGCGAGGCAATGGCCGAGGCCTCGCGCTGGTTCGTCAACCTCGACGAGCTGATGGCGGCGGCCGGACGGCGCCTGGCCGAATTGACCGGGGCCGAATGGGGCCTCGTCACCTGCGGCAGCGCCGCCGCGGTGGCGTTGGGGACGGCCGCGTGCGTCGCCGGCAACGACCCGGTCAGGATGCTGCGCCTGCCTTTCACCGACGGCATGGTCAACCGCGTCGTCATCCCGAAGAGCCAGCGCTTCGCCTATGACCAGGCGGTGCGGATGATCGGCTGCCGGATCGTCGAGGTCGAGACCCGCGCCGATCTCGACCGGGCGCTCGAGGAGCCGGTGGCGATGGTCGTGCTGCTCGGCAAGCAGGAGCATCTGGGCGGGCTGCGGCTCGAGGAGATCGCCGCCGTGGTCAAGCCGCGCGGCATCCCGATCATGGTCGACGCCGCCTCGGAGCATCTCGAGCGGCCGAGCCCGTGGCTGGCGCGCGGGGCCGACCTCGTCGTCTACAGCGGCGGCAAGTTTCTGCGCGGGCCGCAGACGAGCGGCCTGCTGCTCGGCGCGAAGCCGCTGGTCGAGGCGGCCTGGCGCAACGCCTCGCCGCACCAGGCGCTGGGCCGGCCGATGAAGGTGTCGAAGGAGGACATCATCGGCGTGCTGACGGCGGTAGAGCACTGGTTCGACGAGCGCGACCACGAGGCCGAGCGCCAGCAATGGCGCGACGACCTCGCCGTCATCGCCGAGCGGGTCGGGCGGCTGCGCGGGGCCAAAGGCGAGATCGTCGAGCCCGACGGCGTCGACCTGGTGCCCCGGCTGCGCATCTCCTGGGACCGCTGGCAGTATTCGATCGACGGGCTCGGGCTGCGCCAGCGGCTCCTCGACGGCGAGCCGCGCATCATGCTCGACGACAACTCGGCGAGCGGGGACGAGATCACGATCGACCCGTTCCAGCTGCAGCCCGGCGAGGCGGCGCAGGTCGGCGACGCCGTGGCGGCGGCTCTGCGCGAGGCCGCCGCGGCCGAGCCGGCGCCCCCTCCGCCGCCGGCGGTCGACATCGCCGGGAATTGGCGGCTGCACGTCGATTTCCTGCAAGGCTCGCGGGTCCATCGCCTCGAGCTCGAGCAGCGCGGCCCCGAGCTCGCCGGGCATCAGCGCTCGGACGGGTTCGACGGGCCGGTCAGCGGCTGGCTCAGCGGCGAGCTGATCCAGCTCTCGTTCACCGCGCGCTACGAGGGGAGCACGATCTCCTATATCTTCGATGGCGCGGTCCGCGACGGCCGGATGAGCGGCGCCGCCGTGCTCGGCGCCGCCAGCGACCAGAACCACGGCATCGTCAACCGCAGCCAGTTCGGCGCCGGCGCCTGGCGGGCCGAGCGCGCGTGACCCCCGCGGCGCGCCCGCCCGCCCGCGCCGCCGCCCCGCTATTCGGCGGCCGAGGCGGATTTGACCTCGCGGGTCAGGGGCGCTGCCGGGGTCGCGATCGCGTAGAGCCGGGCGCAATTGTCCCACAGGATCCTGCGGCGCTGCTCGTCGGCGAGCGGCAGGCTGAGGAACTGCTCGATCGCCTCGGGAAAGGCGCCGTCGGAATGCGGATAGTCCGACGACACGACAAAGTATTCGGCCCCCATCTTGTTGACGACATCGACCGCCGGCTCCTCGTCGACATCGAGCGCGATGTAGCACTGGCGCTTGAAGTATTCGCTCGGCGGCATCGCGATCTGGCGCTCGCAGCCCGGCCCGAACTTCTCCCACTGGTCGTCGAGCCGCCACAGCCACCAGTAGAGCCAGCCGGCGGTGCCTTCGAGAAAGGCGCAGCGCAGCCCGGGATGGCCGTCGAGGACGCCGCCGGTGGTCATGCTGGCGATCGCCCCCATCAATTCGACCGGGTTGCGGATCGCGTGCGCGATCGGGTGGAAGTTGGCGTGCCCGACATAGCGCCGCCCGGCGTCGTCCTTGAGCGCGGTGTTGCCGGTCGGATGAAAGCCGATCGGCGCGTCGAGCCGCTCGAGCTCGTCCCATAAGGGCTCGCAGGCCGGGTCATGCAGGTGCTGGCCGTTGACCGGGTTGGGCGTGCCGATGACCGCGACCGCGCCGAGCTGCTCGACGCTGCGCCGCGCCTCGGCGACCGCGCTCGGGATGTCGTGCATCGCGAGCTGGGCGGCGAATTTGAGGCGCTGCGGGTCGGTCTTGCAGTAATCGGCGGCCCAGTCGTTGTAGGCCCGCGCCAGGGCCGCGGCATAATCCGGGGCAAGGTCGTCGTGGCACAGGATCTGCCGCCCGCGGGTGCCGTACATGACCGCGACGTCGATGCCCTCGATGTCCATCGCGGTCAGGGTCGAGGCCGGGTCGAAGCCGCGGGCGCGGGCGAGGTTGAAATGCGGGTGGCGCGCCCGGCTGCGGCGGCGCAGCTCGCGGCTCGATTGGGTCGCGCCGGTCTGGCCGGCATGCGCCGGGATCGCCAGCCCCTGCACCTCCATCCCCATGATCCGGTCGGCGTTGCTTTTGTCTTCCTTGCTTTCCGCGAGCTCGCGCTGCTGCCCGCCGTAAAAGCGCGGCGGGCTCGCGCGGTGCGGCCCGTCGAGGTATTTCGCCCAGAGGTCGTCCGGCTCCATCATGTGGAGGTCGCTGTCCATGATCAGATAGCCCTGGCGCGCCATGTCTTGCTTCTCCTTTCCCCGGCCGATTACATCAAGCCGATTACATCAAAAAGACGCCCTTGCCGGTGGTCTGGGTATCGAACAGGCGGTAGGCCTCCTCGGCCTGGTCGAGCTTCCACTGGTGGGTGAAGAGCGCGTCGACATCGACCTTGCGGTCGACGACGAAGCGGGCGCATTCGGCTTGGCCGATCGACGAGAAGGTCCAGGAGCCGATGATCGTCAGCTGCTTGCGCAGCATGTCCGGGCTCACGTCGATCGTCACGTTGTTGCGCTCGCCGACAAAGGCGACCGTGCCCCACACCTTGGCGCTGCGCACCGCGGCGATGCGGCCCTCGGGCTGGCTTGAGGTGTCGAGCGTGAAGTCGGCGCCGCCATGAGTCAAATCCTTGATCGCGCCGACGGGGTCGTTCGAGCGCGGGTTGACGGTTTCCCAGGCGCCGAACTCCCTGGCGCGGGCAAGCCGCTCCGGGCTCACGTCGAGGGCGATCACGCGCGCCCCCATCGCCGAGGCGAGCTGGGTCGCCGACAAGCCGACCGGCCCCTGGCCGAACAGCGCGATCGTGTCGTTGCCCGAGAGGTTGAGCCGGCGCAAGGCGCCGTAGGCGGTGCCGGTGCCGCACGAGATCGCCGCCCCGGCGGTGAAGGACAGCGCGTCGTCGAGCGGCACCAGGGTGAAGGCCGGCACCTTCAAATAGCGTGCGTGGCCGCCATGGGCGTTGTTGCCGTAGACCAGCACCGGCTCCTCCTGGCAGAGCTGCGACCAGCCCGAGCGGCAATGGCCGCACACGGTGCAGCCCTTGTAGTGGTGCACCATGACGCGCTGGCCGATCCTGGCCTGCTTGTCGCTGACCCCGGGCGCCGACCGCGGCGACGACGCCGCACGGCTCGTGCCCGCCGATCACCGGGTCGGGGTTGGCCGGGATGCCGCCGATCGCGCCCCCGCCCTTGGCGCGCCGGTACTGGTGCAGGTCGCTGCCGCACATGCCGGACGCCTTCATTTCGACGACGACCTCGCCCGGCCCCGGCGTCGGGTCCGGAAACTCCATCAGCTCGAGCTCGCGCTCGCCCTTGAAGACCACGCCGCGCATCGCTCCCTCCATTCGGTTGGATTCGCGCCGCGCCGAGCCTACCCCCTTTTCGGCGCCGAGGCGAAGATGCGCTAACTGCGTCCCGGGAGATGCCGTTCGAAATCCATGCTGTCGTGGAAGCCCCGCGTTCGGTCGCGAGCTTCGCCGCCGGAGCCGCTGCCCCGTGCAAGGTGTGGAGACCAAAGCGGGTTGCCGCGCCCGGCCCGGCGGATTAGAGGCTGGCATCCGCATCCGACGAGGACCCGGCCATGCCCGTCAACAAGCCCCATCTCGAGTTTCACTCTGTCGACATGAGCGCCGGCTGGGCGACGCCGCCCGGCTATCCGGCCGGCATCGAGCAGAAGATCCTGGCGGGCGCGCTCGACGAGCAAAGCCGAGCCGGCAGCCGCACCCGGCTCTTGCGCTTTGCGCCGGGCGTGTTCACGACCGAGCCCTTCGTCCACGATTATTGGGAGGAGGTCTATCTGATCGCGGGCGACCTGACCGTCGGCAACGACGCGCAGGGCCGGGGCGGCGAGGGTTTCGCGGCCGGCACCTACGCCTGCCGCCCGCCCGGCGCCGTGCACGGCCCGTTCAAGTCGAACGGCGGCTGCCTCTTATACGAAACCCATTACTACGCCGATTGAGGCGTCGTTGCGGCCTGCTAGATTCTACCTGCCGGTGAGGGACGCGCGACGGGAGCAAAGGCGTCGATGTAGGGGCTCGGGGATGGTGTAATAGGCGATGCTCCAGCGCTCTCGGCGCGCCTGCAGATCTGCAATCATCTGCTCCGCCGGGGCGTTGGAGGAATGGCGGCCGAGGTGAACTCCTCCCCGCTGTCCCGGCGCAAAGCCGGGACCCACCTTTCCGACTTTCGAAATTCTCAGGATATGGCAGCGGCTTACCACCTATCGACAGCCGATCTTGCGGAGCCATGGACCCCGGCTTTCGCCGGGGAAGCAAGAAAAATAGGGATCGGCAAGATTAATTCACCCGCTCGCAGGCCGGGACCTCTGCGACGCACCACGCCGGCGCCCGGAATCCGATTGAACCCGCAGGGCAGGGCTCATACCCTTGTTGGGAGAGGTGTCCCCAATGAAAGTCTTCGTCTTCGATCTCCTGGCCTATGGCGAGCAGCTCGAGCACCTGAAAATCGGGGCCGAGCTGCCCTATCCGCTGCCGAGCCGGCATTTCAAGCCCGATGTGGCGGCGCGGACCTACGCCGAGCATCTGGACGCCTGGGAGGAGTTGGACCGGCTCGGCTATGACGGGGTCGGGTTCAACGAGCACCATTGCTCGCCCTATGGGCTGATGAACTCGCCGAACCTGTTGGCCGCCGCCGCCGCGCAGCGCACCAAAAACCTCAAATTATTGATCTACGGCAACCTGTTGCCGTTGCACGAGCCGTTGCGGCTGGCGGAAGAGCTGGCGATGCTCGACTGCATGTCGAACGGGCGGCTGATCTCGGGCTTCGCCCGCGGCATCCCGCGCGAGTACCAGGTCCACAACGTGCCGCTGTCCCAGTCCCGCGCCCGCTTCGAGGAGGCGTTCGACATCATCACCCGGGCCTGGACCGAGGAGGTGTTCTCCTATGAGGGCGCGTTCTGGTCCTACCGCGACGTGGCGCTGTGGCCGCGCCCGGTGCAGCAGCCGCGCCCGCCGATCTGGATGCCGATCGTCGGCAGCAAGGAGTCGATCGAGTTCGCCGCCCGCCACGACCTGCCGATCACCCCCGGCCTCGGCCGCTCGCGGGGCTTGCGCGACGACATCATCCGCCACTATGCGCGCTGTCTGGCGCGCGCCGGCCACCGCATCACCCCCGACCACCTGTCGCTCGGCGTCAGCGCCTATGTCGCCGACACGAAGGCGCGGGCGGTGCGCGAGATGGGGCCGTATCACCTCTACTTCAACCGCACCCTGTTCAGCCACGGCAACTTCACCGAGACCGAGCGGCAGCGCGAGACCGGCTATGCGACCGCCGCCTCGACCGATTACGTGAGCCCGGAGAACCGCCGCGCCGCGCAATTCGCCCGCGAGGATTTCCGCAACCTGACCATGGCCGACATCGAGCGCCAGGCCGAGGAGATGCCGTGGGGCCCGGCGGTGGAGGTCGCCGAGCGGATCATCGCCGCCGCCGACAGCGCCGGCGCCGACAATGTGCAGGTCAGCCTCAACCGCGGGGTGCTGCCGCACGAGATGTTCATCGAGCAGATCCGTCGTTTCGGCGCCGAGGTGCTGCCGGCGCTGCAGGCCCACCAAGTGAAGCGCGTGCCGCTGGCCGAGGAAGTCCCGGCGTAGCGCCGGCGATGGCCCGCAACGCGCTCCACCCGGCCACGATCGCCGCGCAAGGGCTGGGCTGGGTCGACCCGTCGACCGGCGCGGTGGTGCTGCCGGCCCACACCGCGACGACCTTCGAGCGCGACCCGGACAACCAGTATCGCCGCGGGCGCAGCTATGGGCGCGCCGACAATCCGGGCTACGACCAGCCGCAGGCCGTGCTGACGGCGCTTGAAGGCGGGGCCGCCTCGCTCTTGTTCGCATCGGGGATGGCGGCGGCGGCCGCGGTCTTTCACAGCCTCGACCGCGAGGCGCATGTGGTCGCCCCGCGGGTCATGTATTGGGGGCTGCGCCGCTGGCTTCAGGGCTTTGCCGAGGCCTGGGGGATCGAGGCCGCATTTGTCGACGCGACCTCGCTCGACGCGCTGCGCGCCGCGATGCGCCCCGGCCGAACCCGGCTTGTCTGGATCGAGACCCCGGCGAACCCGTTATGGTCGGTGACCGACATCGCCGGCGCCGCCGAGATCGCCCATGCCGGCGGCGCGCTCCTCGCCGTCGACAGCACCGCGGCCACGCCGGTCTTGACCCGGCCGCTGGCGTTGGGCGCCGACATCGTCATGCATTCGGCGACCAAGTACCTCAACGGGCACAGCGACGTGATCGCCGGCAGCCTGACCGCCGCGCGCGAGGACGCGTTCTGGGCGCGGCTCGTCGCGGCGAGAAGCGGCGGCGGCGCCATCCTCGGCGGCTTCGAGGCCTATCTCTTGCTGCGCGGCATGCGCACGCTCTACCCGCGGGTCGAGCGCGCCTGCCGCTCGGCGCAGCGGATCGCCGAGGCGCTGGCGGCGCATCCCGGCGTGCGCGAGGTCCTCTATCCGGGGCTGCCGGCGCATCCGGGCCATGCGGTCGCGGCGCGCCAGATGGAAGGCGGCTTCGGCGGCATGCTCAGTATTTGCCTCCACGGCGGCGCCGAAGCGGCGATCGCGGCGGCGGCGCGGGTGCAAATCTGGAAGCGCGCGACCTCGCTCGGCGGCGTCGAAAGCCTGATCGAGCACCGCGCCTCGATCGAGGGGGCCGACAGCCCGGCGCCGCCCGACCTGTTGCGCCTCTCGGTCGGCATCGAGGACCCCGACGACCTGCTCGCCGATCTCTGGGCGGCGATCGGCGGGTGACCGGGCCGCCCCGCAAGGCGAGGCTGCGCGTCGATCATTCCTCGTCGCTGTCGATGGCGCTTTCGTGCCAGCGCCGCAGCAGCAGGCGGGACAGGCCGTCAAGCACCAGGTAGATCACGATGCCGGCCGCCGACAGCAGGAACAGCGCGGCGAAAAGGCGGGGGATCGCGAGGCGGTAGCCGGCCTCGAGGATGCGGAAGGCGAGCCCGGTTTCGGCGCCGCCGGTGCCGGCGACGAACTCGGCGACGACGGCGCCGATCAGCGCCAGCCCGCCGCTGATGCGCAGCCCGGCGAGGAAATACGGCAATGCCGTCGGCAATTTCAGCCAGCGCACGACCTGCCACCGCGAGGCGCCGTAGAGCCGGAACAGGGCCAACAGGTTGCGGTCGGCGCTGTTCAACCCGACCGTGGTGTTCGAGACGATCGGAAAGAAGGCGACGATCCAGGCGCAGACCAGCAGCGCCAGAAACGGCTCGCGCACCCAGATGATGATCAAGGGTGCGATCGCCACGATCGGCGTCACCTGCAGGATCACCGCGTAAGGGAAAAGGCTGAGCTCGAGGAGGCGCGAGAGCGAAAACAACAAGGCCAGCGCGCCGCCGAGGATCGCCGCCGCGGCGAGCGCGGCCAGGGTGATGCGCAACGTCACCAGGAGCGAGCCCAACAGGCTCGGCCCGTCGGTCCACAAGGTCCGGGCGATCAGCACCGGCCCCGGCAGGATGTAGGGCGGGATCTGCTCGACCCGGACCATCGCCTCCCACAGCGCCAGCAATGCGACGCCGACCAGGATCGGCGCCGCGGCCCGCCACCATCGCACCCGCCGTCTCGGGCTCATCGCGCTCCCGGCGATTTCTGTCGCGGGTCCGATTATGCTATCGACCCGCCCGAAATTCGAGGAGCCAAGACCGTGCCGCGCGTCCTGACCGCCCGCTTCATGCACGAGACCAACACCTTCAGCCGGGTCGCGACCGACATGACGTTGATCCGCCGCCGCGACTTTCATCTGGAGAACGAGATCCCGGCGGCGTTCCGCGGCACCCGCTCGGCCTTCGGCGCGACCTTCGAGGCGGCCGACAAATACGGCTGGAGCCTCATCCACCCGGTCTCGGCCAACCCCAACCCGTCGGGGATCGTCACCGACGACGCGTTCGAGCAGATCGCCGGCATGATCCTCGGCGCGGTCGAGACGAGGGGCCCGATCGACGGCGTGCTCCTGCACCTGCACGGCGCCATGGTCGCCGACCGCCACGAGGACGCCGAGGGCGAGCTGTTGGCGCGGCTGCGGGCAAAGCTCGGGCCGGACGTGCCGATCGTCGTCACCCTCGACCTCCACGCCAACGTGACGCAGCAGATGGCCGACAACGCCAGCGCGCTGATCGCCTATCGCACCTACCCGCATGTCGACCAATACGAACGAGCCTGGCAGGGCGCCGAGCTGCTCGAGCGCGCGATGCGCGGCGAAATCCGGCCGCAGACCGTGATCGCCCGGCGGCCGATGATCTACGGGCTCGACCGCGGCCGCCACCAGGCGGGGCCGATGGCCGAATTGCTGGCCCGCGCCGACGCCCTCGAAGCGCGCGGCGAGGCGCTGGCGGTCAGCATCTGCGCCGGCTTCAGCCGCTCCAACATCCGCGATGTCGGCCCGTCGGTGACGGTGACCGTCGATGGCGGCGCGGCGGCGGCGCAGGCGATCGCCGAGGCGCTGATGGACCACGCCTGGGAAACCCGCGACTATTCGAGCTTCGAGCTGTTGTCGGTCGCGCAAGCGGTGGCGCTGGCGCGGCAGGGGCAGCCCGGCGACAAGCCGCTCGTCGTCGCCGACTACACCGACAACCCGGGCGGCGGCGGATATGGCGACGCGACCGCATTCCTGAAGGGCCTCGTCGAGGCCGGGGTCGAGAGTGTGGCCTTCCACGCGATCTGCGACCCGGAGGCGGTGCGGCAGGGGATGCGCGCCGGCCCCGGCGCGAAGCTGAGCTTGACCCTCGGCGGCAAGACCGACCCCGCGATGGGCGGCGGCCCGCTGACCCTCGACGGCGAGGTGGTGTGCCTGACCAACGGCCGGTTTATCGCCTGGGGGCCAATGGGCGGCGGGGTCGAGCGCAATTACGGGCCGTCGATGGTGTTCCGCGTGGGTGGCGATGGGGGCATCGACATCGTCCTGATCACCAACAACGGCCAGGCCGTCGATCTCGGCCAATTCACCTCATTGGGCGTCGACCCGACCCGCTACCGCACCGTCGCGGTCAAGTCGATGCAGCATTTCCGCGCCGCCTTCGCGCCGATCGCCCGTGACATCGTCCTCGTCGACACCGGCGCGCTCTGCTCGGAAATCTACACCCCCGAGCTCTTCACCAAGGTCCGCCGCCCGGTCTGGCCGCTCGACCCGATCTGACAGCACTTGGCCATAATAGCTGTCTGTTCTAGCCTTCATGGGTATCATGCGAAGGACGCTGCTGTGCAGGTCAATATCCTGGAGGCAAAAAACCGGCTGTCGCAGCTGATCAAGGGGCGAATAACCCGCCACATCGGCGGCGAGGATCGCGGCGAGACGGCGGGTCGAGGCCATGGCTGCGGCAGCCCACCCTTCGGAGGCTTTTAGTGGCTGGTCGCAAATTACCCACAATTCGGCATCGTCGGGCGTTGCTTGAATGCCCTCTTAGAATGGTCCATATTCTAGTCGTTCAGGACAGAACGAGGATTGGATGACGATTTGGCAGGTCCAGGAAGCCAAGACCCGGCTCAGCGAGGTCATCGAGCGCGCCCGCGCCCAAGGCCCCCAAACAATCACCCGGCACGGCGTCGAGCGGGCGATCGTGCTGTCGATCGAGGATTATCGCGCTCTGGTGGCGAGACAGCCGGACTTCAAGGCGCATTTGCTCGGCGGTCCCAAGGTCGATGATTTTTCGATCGAGCGCGATCGCGACGCCGGCCGCAAAATCGAGCTCTGAGTGGCGGGCTATCTGCTGGACACCAACTTCCTGTCGGAGACGCGCAAGATCCGAGCCGATGCCGGGGTCGTGGCCTTTCTCGGTGCGGCCGATGCCGCCGGGTTGTTCATCAGCGTCCTCACCTTGGGGGAGCTGCGCAAAGGCGTCGAGGCCAAGCGCCGCGCCGATGCAGAGATGGCCGCTCGCCTCGCCGCTTGGGTAGACGGCATCGAAACGACTTTCGCCGATCGGGTTCTGGCCGTCGATATCCGTGATCGCGCGGCTTTGGGGCGAGCTGTCCTCCGGCCGCAGCCTGCCGGTCATCGATACCCTGATTGCCGCGACGGCGATCGTGCACGGCCTCACGTTGGTCACGCGCAACACCCGCGACGTCGCCGCGACCGGCGCGCCGCTCCTCGATCCCTGGCAGGGGGGATAGAACCGCCGGCGGGCCGGCGGTCCTACCCGGCGATGTCGAGCCCGAGATCGAGGATCGGCGCGCTGTGGGTGATCCAGCCCGAGGAGATCAGGTCGACGCCGGTGGCGGCGACCGCGGCGGCGGTGTCGGGGCTGATCCGGCCCGAGGCTTCGGTGACCGCGCGGCCGTCGACCATCGCCACCGCCCGGCGCAAGGTCTCCGGGCTCATATTGTCGAGCAGCACCGCGTCGACCCCGACCTCGAGCGCCTCGGCGAGCTGGTCGAGGGTGTCGACCTCGAGCTCGATCTTGACCAGGTGCCCGGCATGGGCGCGCGCGCGTTCGAGCGCCGGCCTGACCCCGCCCGCCAAGGCGATGTGGTTGTCCTTGATCAGCATCGCGTCGTCGAGCCCAAAGCGGTGGTTGGCGCCGCCGCCAAGCCGCACCGCCTCCTTCTCCAGGATGCGCAGGCCGGGCGTGGTCTTGCGGGTGCACACGATCCGCGCCTTGTAGCCCGCGATCGCGTCGGCGAGGAGCCGCGTCGCGGTGGCGACGCCGGACATCCGCGACAACAGGTTGAGCGCGGTGCGCTCGGCCGCCAGCACTCCCCTCGCGCGCCCGCCGATGCGGGCCACGGCGTCGCCCCGCGCCACCCGCGCCGCCGTCGGCGCGCAGCCGCTCGATCCGCAGCTCCGGGTCGAGCAGCTCGAACGCCAACAGCGCCGCGTCGAGGCCGGCGACGACGCCCGGCTGGCGGGCGGCGACGACCGCCTCGACTTCCGCATCCGCCGGCACGATCGCATCGGTCGTGATGTCGCCGGCGCGCCCCAGATCCTCGACCAGCGCCGCCCGCACCAGGGGCTCGATCAAGAGCCGCATCACCGACACGCCCGTCGCCCTCCCGCTGACGCGGGCCTCGCCCGCGCTCCCTCGCCCCGTCTGCGGGGAGAGGGTCGGGGTGAGGGGCATCGCCACACGACAATCACGGTGCATCGCCGTCAGCCCATCGCCAGCATGCGCTCGACCGCCTGGCGGGCGCGGCCGGCGATCTCGGGCGCGACCGTGACCTCGTGGGTCATGGTTTCGAGCGCGCGGCGGATCTTCGGCAGGGTGATCCGCTTCATATGCGGGCACAGGTTGCACGGGCGCACGAAATCGAGATCCGGGTATTGCAGCGCCACATTGTCGCTCATCGAGCATTCGGTCAGCAGCACGACGCGGCTCGGCCGCTCGCGGCCGACATAATCGGCCATCGCCGCGGTCGAGCCGGTGAAGTCGCATTCGGCGACGACCTCGGGCGGGCATTCGGGGTGGGCCAGCACGGTGATGCCGGGATGGCTCTCGCGCAGGCTGCGGATGTCCTCGACCGATAAAACGCTCGTGCACCTCGCAATGGCCCTTCCAGGCGATGATCTCGACCTTGGTCTGGGCGGCGGTGTTGCGGGCGAGATACTCGTCGGGCAGCATGATCACCCTGGGCGCGCCCAGCGCCTCGATGATCTTTTTGGCGTTGCCCGAGGTGCAGCACACGTCCGACTCGGCCTTCACCGCGGCCGAGGTGTTGACGTAGGTGACGATCGGCACCCCCGGATGGCGCTCGCGCATCAGCCGGATGTCGGCCGCGGTGATCGAGGCGGCGAGCGAGCAGCCGGCTTCGAGGTCCGGGATCAGCACGGTCTTTTCGGGGTTCAGGAGCTTCGCCGTCTCGGCCATGAAATGGACGCCGGCCAGCACGATCACCTCGGCCTCGGTGCGCACCGCCTCGCGCGCCAGCGCCAGGCTGTCGCCGACGATGTCGGCGACCGTGTGGAAGATCTCCGGGGTCTGGTAGTTGTGCGCCAGGACGACCGCGTTGCGCCGCCGCTTCAGGCGAGGATGGCGGCGATGTCGTCGGCGAAGACCGGCCATTCGACGGGCGGGATCAGCCGCTCGACGCGCCGGTAGAGCTCCGGCAGCGGCAACCCGGGCGTGGCCGTCTCTGCGGTGGTGGCATCAAGCACGATCCCCTCCTTATGCTCATCATGAGCATTTAGATGTCCCGGAAAAGCCGGGCCAACCTGCCCGGCCTTCCGTTATGCTGTATGTGAGTATAAGCGCGGCGGGGGCGGTGTCAAGACACGATCGCGCGGCGGCCGGGGCGCAGTCGCAGCCCGGGGGCCGGGCGTTCGAGCACGACCTCGCGGCGGAAGCGCACGAGCCGCGCCGGCCGGCCGCCGGTCCGCGCGCTGATCCCGCCGGTTTCCTCGACCAGGCCCTGCTGCTCGACCAGCCGGCGGAAATTCTGCTTGTGCAGCCGCACCCCGCTCAACGCCTCGACCGTGCGCTGCAGCTGCAGCAGGGTGAACGCCGGCGGCATCAGCTCGAACACCACCGGCCGATATTTGATCTTGCCGCGCAGCCGGCCGATCGCGGTCGCCAGGATGCGGCGGTGGTCGGCCGCCATCGCCAGCCCGAAGGCCGGACTGTTCCCGGCCGGCGCCGTCCGCCCGAGGTCATGCCAATGCTCCGGGATCAGCCCCGCCTCGTAGAGCAGCTCGTAGCGCTCGAGCACCAGCTCCTCGTTCCAGGCCGACGCAAAGGCGAGGCCGAGCCGCTCCTCGCGCAGCCGCCTTTCCGCTTCGCTCGCGGCCGCCTCCGCCCATGCGGCGAGGCGCCGCTCGAGCGGCGCCAGCACCGGCGGCCTGCCTTCGCGCCAGTCTTCCCACGGCACATAGCGGTACCAGCTGCGCCACACCGCCGCGGCCGTTCCCTCCGGCCGCGCCTCGCGCACCAAGGTCAGATAGGCGACGGTCAACGCGCGGCCGGTCCGCGCCTCCTCGGTTTCGACGCGGTCGCGGTCGCCAAAAGTGTAAAGCTGCTCGACATAGCCGAGCCGCTCGCCGGTCTGCCGCTCGACCCAGGCGCGCAAGCCGACCTCGAGGGTGCGGTGCTCGACCTCGAGCGGGCCGGACGGCAGCGCTTCGGTCGGCTCGCGCCCGGTGCGCACGGTCAGCACCCGCGGCTCGTCGACCGTCGCCGCCACGATCACCGCGCTGAGCCCGATCGACAACGAGACGCCGCGAGGGCCGCGGCGCGGCGCCGGCGGGCGGGCCGGCGCGGTGGTCGATGCTGCATTCGTCTCCATGCGCCGGGTTCATTGCTGGGCTGCGTCAGGCGCATCTTAGCACACCCGGCGCGGATTATCCGGGTTGGGGTGGATCATCGGGGTTGGGGTGGATCATCCGGGTTGGTCGGCGGCTGCGCATTCAGCGCCGCCATCACCGCGGCGATCAGCATGGCGATCGCCGCGTCGCCGATCTCGGCCGGCCGGCCGAGCAGGCCCACCCCCGCCCAGGCCGCGAGCAGCAGCGCCGCCGCGGCCAGGGCGGTCGCCCATCGCAGCCGCAGCCCGGCCCGGCCCAGCAGCCAGACGACCCCGCCGTAGAAAAAGCATTTTTGCAGAAACAGGACGACATCCCGAACCGAGCCCTGCATATAGCCCGCAAACGGCATCCAGCCGAAATGACCCGCCGCCGCGGCGGGCGCGCCCGGCCCGAGCGGCGGGCCGATCGCGGCGGCGGCGAGCAGCAGGGCGGCGCCGGCGGCGGCGGGCCGGATGTCGCCGAAGCGCAGGAGCGCGAGCCAGGCCAGGCCGGCGCCGGCGGCGTCGGCCAGCTCGGCGCCGCCGGCGGCCAACGCCCGCGCCGCCAGCGCCGCCGCGGCGAGCAGCGGGAACAGCAGGCGAGCCCCCCTTCGCCCGGCGACGGCGCCAAGGAGCGAGCCCAGGGTCAGCCAGATTGCCGCGCTGCGCAGCAGGTCGCGCGCCGTCGACGGCGCGACCAGGGCGTGCCGGTCCGCCGCCGGCAGCAGCAATTGCAGCAGCCGCCAGCCGAGCCACGCCGCCAGCAGCAAGGCCGGCGCGCGGTTCTCCGAAATCGCGGCGAACGCCGAGCCGCGGAAGCGACCGCCGGCGATACAGCCGGCGACGGCCCCGAGCCCCGCGCCGATCGCGTTCCAATAGACGTCGACCGCCGCGGTGGTTCGTCCCGCGTCGTAATATTGGGTCAATTCCACCGCGATGCTCAGCGCCGTCCCGCCGAGCACGGCGAGCAGGATCGCTTTCCACGCCGCGAGCCCGGCGCGGGTCGAGAGCGCGCCGAAAAAGCCCAAGGGCATGTAGAGCAGGATGTTGGCCAGGAAATCGCCTTGGCCGTGCCATTCGATCCCGCCGCGGATCAGCGCGCGCAGCGGGCCGCCATCGCCTGGCTTGTACCGGAAATCGAACGGGTAGAGGCAGCCGTAGACGATCACCGCCGCGACGATCACGGTCAGCAGCGCAAAATGATCGGGGAACCGAGGCCGGCGCACGCCGTTCAATGTGCGTGAGGTCGGGGGGCGGTGGCAATGCGGCGAGGTCCGCGCACCCGTCGGAAATCTTTACATCGATGCGGCGCCGTCGTCGCTGACGGTCGAGGCGCGCCGCACGGCCCCCCGAGAACGTTGTCGGAGCATCCGGTTCGCAATTACTCAAGCAATGTCGGTTTAACGCCGTCATCCCTGCGGCCGCGGCCGTTGCCGGCGGTTGCCGGACCTTGTGCCGCGGCGCCGTCGAAAAACTTTACAACTACCGCGGAGAGGATCCCGCGCGTCTCTATTTTGGGCAATTGCGCCAAGGACGTGCGATCAACGGCACGGTTTTTGCGTAAATTCAGGGTGGACTCACCGACGGGACAGCGTGGCCGGGCAGGTCGATGAAATCCTCGCCGCAGCTTGAGGGCGGCGCGACGCCCCGCGCCGGCGCAGCGCCGCATTATCCGGCGGCGCCGGGCGCGGCCGAACGCCGCCGGCTGCTGCGCGAATGGAACGATACGGCGGCCGATTATCCCCGCCACCGTTGCGTCCACGACATCTTCGCCGACCACGCGGCGGCGACCCCCGAGGCGACCGCGGTGGTCTGCGGCGAGCGGCGGTTGACCTATCGCGAGCTCGACCGCCAGGCCAATCGGCTGGCGCGCCATCTGCGCTGCGAGGGCGTCGGTCCCGAAATCGTGGTCGGGCTCGCCGTCGAGCGCTCGCCGGAAATGGTGGTCGCGCTGCTCGGCATCCTGAAGGCGGGCGGGGCCTACCTGCCGTTGGACCCGGCCTATCCGGCGGAGCGCCTCGCCTGGATGCTGCGCAACTCGGGCGCGAGGCTGGCGCTGGCCGCGGCGTCGACCGCCGAAACTCTCGCCGGGCAAGGCGTGCGGCTGCTGCGGCTCGATGCCGAAGAGGCGGCGATCGCGGCGCACCCGGCCGACCCGCCGCCGAGCGGGGCGACCGCCGACAACCTCGCCTACCTGATGTACACTTCCGGATCCACCGGCGAGCCCAAGGGCATCGCCGTCGTCCATTACAACATCAGCCGCCTGGTGATCGGCGCCAACTATGTCGACATCGGGCCGGGCGAGGTGTTCCTGCAGCTGGCCCCCTTGGCCTTCGACGCGGCGACCTTCGAGATTTGGGGCGCGCTGCTGAACGGCGCGACCCTGGCGCTCTACCCCGACCGCTTCGTCGATTTCAACAAGCTGGAGCGGACGATCGCGCAGCATCGGGTCAGCATCCTGTGGCTGACCGCCGGCCTGTTTCATCGCATCGTCGACCAGCGCCCCTCGATCCTGGCCCCGGTCCGGCAGCTCCTCGCCGGCGGCGAGGCGCTCTCCGCGCCGCATGTCAGGCGGATGCTGGAGCTTTTTCCCGGCTGCCGGGTGATCAACGGCTACGGCCCGACCGAATGCACGACCTTCAGCGTGTGCTGCCGCGTCGGCGGCGCCCAGTCGATCGGGGCGACGGTGCCGATCGGCCGGCCGGTGTCGAACGCGCGCGCCTATGTCCTCGGCCCCGACCTCGAGCTCTTGCCGATCGGGACGGCGGGCGAGCTGTGCCTCGGCGGCGACGGGCTGGCGCGCGGCTATTTCAACAATCCCGCGCTGACCGCCGAGCGCTTTGTCGCCGACCCGTTCGGGCCGCCGGGCGGGCGGCTCTACCGCACCGGCGACCTGGTGCGCCATCGGGCGGACGGCGAGCTTGAGTTTCTCGGCCGGCTCGACCGCCAGGTGAAGGTGCGCGGCTTCCGGATCGAGCCCGCCGAGGTCGAAGGCGCCCTGCTGTCGCTTCCCGGCATCCGTCAGGCGCTGGTCGCGGCGCTGCCCGACGCCGCCGGCGACAAGCGGCTCGTCGCCTATCTGGTCGGCGACAGCGGCGGCGCGCCGGAGCGCCGCGAGCTGCTCGCCGATCTGCGCGCGCGGCTGCCCGAATACATGCTGCCGGCCGGGTTCGTGATGCTCGACGAATTGCCGCTGACCCCGAACGGCAAGGTCGACCGCGCCGCGCTGCCGCCGCCCGAATGGGCCCCGGCCAGCCGCCGCCGGCCGGGCGCGCCGCAAACCCCGATCGAAAAAGCGGTCGCGGCGATCTGGTCGTCGGTCCTCAAGCGCGAGGACATCCGGGTCGGCGACGACCTGATCGCGCTGGGCGGCGGGGGCGCGGCGCTCGCCGACGCGCTGGCGCGGATCGGCGAGCGGTTCGGCGTGGCGCTGGAGGCGGACCCGCCGGACGCCACGGCGCCCCACGCCAAGGTGACTGTCGCCGCGCTGGTCAATCGCGTAAGATCCATGCTGACAAACAGTGAACATCGGGAGCGCGGGTGATGCGACCACAGACCCTGGCGGAGATCGAACGGGCGGTGACGGAGATCTGGGCCGAGTTCGTTCCGGTCGACGGCATCGACGCCGAGGACGACTTCTTCGACCTCGGCGGCACCTCGCTGGCGCTGATCAGCGTGGTGATGCGGATGGGCGAGCGGTTCCAGCTGCCGCTGGACACCAGCATCGTCGTCGAGGGGGCGACCGTCGCCTCGCTGGCGCGATGCGTTCAAAGGCTGGCGGCGGCGGCCGAGCCGCTCGGCGCGGCAGGCTGACGCGATCGGCCCCGACAGGAGGCGTCCCCATGGATGAATTGCGCACGCGGCAGCAAGCCCGCAGCGACTGGTTTCTCAGCCGCGACGAGCTGGCCGAGTTCCACACCCGCGGCTGGCTCGGCCCGTTTACGCTGTTCGAGCCGGACGAGATGCGGGCGCGTTGGCGGCGCCTGCGCCTCGACCTGTTCGATCGCCGCCACGCCGCCTACCCCGACGTGAAGCCAGGCAGCGGCGTCTACGATTACGACCGCCATCTCGACAACCCGCTCCTCGCCGAAATCGTCTGCCGGCCGGAGATCGTGCACCGGATGGCGAGCATTCTCGGCCCCGACGTGATCTGCTGGCGCTCCGAGTTCTTCCCGAAATATCCGGGCGACGAAGGCACCGACTGGCACCAGGCCGACACCTTCGGCGGCGGCAACGGCATCCCGCACATCGTGTGGCCCGACGGCTCGGATTTCGGCGGCGCGCTGACGATCTGGATGGCCTTCACCGAGGCCAGCGAGGAAACGTCCTGCATGCAGTTCATCCCCGGCACGCAGCGCACGATGTACTACGACGAAAGCAAGGGC
Source organism: uncultured Alphaproteobacteria bacterium (assembly GCA_963716115.1). GTDB lineage: Bacteria > Pseudomonadota > Alphaproteobacteria > ATCC43930 > CGMCC-115725 > AP-15. The sequence continues at coordinate 41,929 of CAVQSZ010000003.1, read as the reverse complement.
ATGCATTACGACCCCTCGCGGGTCAACCGCAAGGAGGTCAACGGCGTCCTGCGCGGCTTTTTCGGCTACGACTGGCGCGAGATCCAGGTCGACCCGAATTGGACGCCCGATGAATCGAAGGCGGTCTCGGTCCCCTGCCGGGCCGGCCAGTTCATCGTCTTCTGGTCGACCCTGATGCACGCCTCGCTGCCGCATCTGGGCAAAAGCCGGGAGATGCGGCTCGGCTACGCCGCGCGCTACGTGCCGGCCTCGGTCACGGTCTACGCCGATATGCGGGAGACCAACCGGGTCGACGAGCTGGGCGGCAGCTTCTCGCTCGAAAATTACGGCGCGATCGTCGTCTCCGGCCGCGACGAGTTCCATCACAACCGCATCCGCACCCACACGACGCGCGGCGCGCCCTACGTCAACGCCAACCCGCGGTGACTTGTTTCCTGGAATATCAATTCCGTCGTTCCCGCGAAAGCGCAGGGCTGTCCGGGGAAATCTTTTCGGTTGCGCCATTGCCGTGAATTACAACCCTTTATTGTCATGGCCGGGCTCGACCCACGGCTGTCCGGATGTATCGCCGATACAACCGCATATCGTCATGGCCGGGCTCGACCCGTGGGCCTTCAGCCCACGGACTTGATCCGTGGGCATCTGCGGGCGGCGCCGTCGCTCGGGGGAGGCGGAGGATGCCCGTGTCAAGCACGGGCATGACGGGTTTGGGTTGAGGTCGAACACCGGTTCCACAAACAGTTTCGACGAACCGGGCAACCGTGGGCTTGATCCGGCCATCCACGCCTTGTCGCCTTGTGCCCGTCACCCGTGGTGGGCACGTGGATGCCCGGAACAGTCCGGGCATGACGACGTTTGGCGCGAAAGCGGGTATCCAGAAGGGCAAGGGTCCGAACACTCGCCCTGGACCCCCGCTTTCGAGCGTGTGAAGAAATCGGGACGCAGGAGGAAATCAGCAAACGCTCTATCTCGCTTTCCCGGCGGAAGCCGGGACCCATCTCTCCAACGCTCCAAATTCTCAATCGGTTACACCTGCGTACAAGCAAATCTGGCGCCTTGCGTGCGGAAGGATGGACCCCGGCCTGCGCCGGGGAGGCGAGCAAACAGCGCCGGCGGGATTCCTTCACAGCCTCTTTCGCGGGGACGACGGGAATTCACCGGAACAAAACTCCGCCCAACCGTGCGGTCACCGTGAAAGCTGCTGCTCGATGGTCTTGGTCAGCGGCGTCTCGACATCGCCGGTGTGCCTGGTGGTGACCGTCTCGACCAGCACGATCCAGCACTCCTCGTCGGCGACCGGGTTGTGCAGGACGCCGCGCGGGATCACGCAGAATTCGCCCTCGTTCAACACGGTCTCGCCGTCCTCGAGCTGAATGACGAGCCGCCCCTTGACCACCTGGAACAGCTCGTCCTCGTTATCGTGCTTGTGCCAGGCGAGCTGCCCCTTGAGCTTGGCCACCTTGACATACTGGTCGTTGACCCGGCCGACCACTTTCGGCGACCAGTATTCGTCGATCCCGCCCAGCGCCCGCAGCAGATTGACCGAGGCTATCGTCATGCCGGCCCTCGCAGCTTTCAGCCCGATGCAGTCTCCGATCCGGCTGCTCGTGCCGATACGATCCGATCGGAACCCGCTCTAATGTCCGCAAAACCTAACGGACCGCCCCGCGGCGGTAAAGACATGGGCGAGGCGGAAGACGACGACCGCCGATACGCGGTGATCGCCAATCACGAAGGGCAATATTCGATCTGGGCTTGCGGCGCGCCGATCCCGGCCGGCTGGCGCGCGGCTGGCCCCGAAGGCGCCAAGGCCGAATGCCTCGCCTACATCGCCCGTGTGTGGACCGATATCGCGCCGCTGAGCGTCCGCGGCCGGGCGAAGCTCTGAAGAAATCCACCCGCTCCCGCTCCGGGGCTATACTCGGGGCAGTTTGCAGGAGTGGCACGCCATGGAAATCGAGGCCGCCGTTTTTCGCAAGGTGCAGGAGCCGCTGACGATCGAGGCGGTCGACATCGACAAGCCGTGGGGCCGCGAGGTCCTGGTGCGCACCGCCGCGACCGGGGTGTGCCACAGCGACCTCCACGTCGTCGACGGCCAGGGCCGGTTCCCGCTCGACCGCCCGATCGTGCTCGGCCACGAGGGCGCGGGGGTGGTCGAGGCGGTCGGCGCCGAGGTGACCGCGGTCAGGCCCGGCGACCACGTCGTTGCCTGTCTCTCGGGGTTTTGCGGCAATTGCCCGCAATGCCTCTCGGGCCACCCGAATCTGTGCACCGGCGGCCTCGTCGCGCGGCCCGACGACGCGGCCCCGCGGCTGTCGCAGAACGGCCGGCCGGTGCGCCAGTTCATCGGCATTTCGAGCTATGCCGAGAAGATGCTGCTGCACGAGAACTCGCTGGTGCGGATCGACCCCGATTTGCCGCTCGACCGGGCGGCGCTGGTCGGCTGCGGCGTCTTGACCGGGGTCGGCGCCGCGTTGCGCAGCTCGGGGCTCCAGGCCGGGCAGACGGTCGCAGTTTTCGGCTGCGGCGGGGTCGGCCTGTCGATCGTCCAGGGCGCGCGCATCGGCGGCGCCCGCCGGATCATCGCCATCGACCGGTTCGAAGCGAAGCGCGAGATGGCGATCCGCGCCGGGGCGACGCGATTTCGTCGACAGCACGCAGGAGGACCCGGTGAAGGCGGTGCGCGCGCTGACCGGCGGGCTCGGCGTCGACCACGCCTTCGAGGCGGTGGGGCTGGCGACACTCTGCCGGCAGGCGATCGAGAGCCTGGCGATCCGCGGCACCGCGACGATCGTCGGCGTCCTGCCGCCCGACGCGATGATCGAGTTCCCGTGGATGGCGATCCGCCCCGAATGCAAGGTGCAGACCTCGCGCATGGGCTCGAACCGCTTCCGCACCGACATCCCGCTCTATCTCGATTTCTACCGCCAGGGCCGCCTCGACCTCGACGCCATGGTCACCAAGCGCGGCCGTCTCGGCGACATCAACGAAGCCTTCCGCGCCATGAAAGCCGGCGAGGTGGCAAGGACCGTGCTGACGTTCGATTGACCAGCCTTGGCCCGATTTGGGCGGACCGTGCTGACGTTCGATTGAGGTGACTAGTAACGAGACGTCAGCGGCAACTCACGACCTTCTACAGGGAGGTACAAAATGGGAATGGCGGTAAAGTGGAGCGGCAGATCGAGCGCTCGGCCTTGATCAATGTGTCGACGATGCAAAGACGATTTTCTGCATCCGATGGCGGCTTATCGCGCATATCGACCCGGGAACATCCGGAAGCGAATATCGACATGCCGTTCCTGAGGGGCACGCATCTCTCAAGTGCAGCAGAGCTGGCGGATGCACTTCACGCTCAGCCGGAAGACGACGGTGATCTAATGTCGCGCACGTGGTCAAACACCGACATTCTGATGCTGCATTCCCGTATTGGCGCATTGGAGTCGGCCCTGAGCGGCAACGCTCGTTCGTCGTCGCAGGGATGGGGAGCGACTAAGTCGTGAGCGGCGTTAAGGCAACCGGGGACGCAGTATACTGGTCGCTCAAGAAAGGTTTGGCAGCTTCGCGCCAAGACGGGCCTGGACAGATTTCAATCCGCAATATGGACATCAACCACCTGTGTCGTCACGGGTGTCACAACTTGTATGCTGTATCCACCATGGTGCAGCGAGCAGGGTCGAACATCAATCAGCCTCGGATGATCCTGGTGAGCGATGCCGTAGCGAGGTGTCGCGTGAAGCGCATGACGCCGAATTAGCGGACGATGAATCGGCGGCATCGCGCGAGCGTCGGACGTATCGACGAAGTAATTCGGCGGTCGCAGCGCCGATTAGCGATCCGGGGACGAACTGGTCGCCGATGATTGATTGAGTGTGACTCCGCTCCTGAAGTTCCAGTCGCTCGACTGTGAACTGCACTCGGATGCAAGGTCTAGCTGACAGCGCGTAGGGCGGGTGGAGCGCAGCGCAACCCGCCACCGGTTCCGGCGCGCACGGCGGGTTGCACCCGCCCTACGGCTCCTCGCGCTCGCTCCTCGAGGCGGCGGACGCGGTTGGCGAGGCGCTGGTGCTGGCTGTGCATTGCGCGCAATTCGGTCAGGACGAGCCCGACGGTGCCGTCGAGCCGCATGACCATCGCGGTCAGCACCTGCATGTCGTCGCGCATCGCGCCCATCTCCCCACGCATTGCGCCCATTTCGTCGAGCAGTCGCTGCTGCTGGCGGGCGAGGAATTCGAGAGTGATCGGGTTCGTCGGCCATGGCAGGGTTATATGTATGTCTTCGGGCGCGAGACAAGCATCGGTTGATTTGGTCGGCGTCGCGCGGTCACGTGCCGATGCGCCAGCCGGCTTTGGCGGCGAAATCGTCGAAAAACTCGGTGTCGTAGGCCTGTTCGGGCGAGGCGCGCACCATCTCGTCGATGATCTCCGCGTCGGGGCCGACGAGGATGCGCCAGCGCTCGGCCTTGACCCCGTCGAGGATGATCCGCGCCGCCTCGGCCGCACTCGTCGGCGCCTCTTCGCGAAAGCGGCGGTCGCGCTCGGCCACCAACCGGCGGATGTCGTCGTCCGACAGGGCGGAGGGGTCGCGGCCCATCGAGGCGATGCGCGCCCGCGCCTGCGCCAACTGCGTCGCGTCGATCTCGTCGGCCTCGCCGCCGCTCTGGATCTTGCGCGAGTTGGCCGTGATCCCGGTGCCGATATGGCCCGGCATCACGACCGAGCATTTGATGTGCGGCGCGTTGATCCGCAGATCGGCGATCAGCGCCTCGGTAAAGCCCTTGACCGCGAATTTCGCCGCACTGTAGGCGGTGTGCGGGATGCGCGGGCCGACCGACGCCCAGAAGCCGTTGACGCTGCTGGTGTTGACGATGTGGCCTTCCTCGGCCTTCAGCAGCATCGGCAGAAAGGCGCGGGTGCAGTTGTAGACCCCGCCCCAGCAGATGTTGAAGGTCTTTTCCCACTCCTCGCGGCTGTGGGCGATCATGCTGCCGCCGCCGCCGATGCCGGCGTTGTTGAACAGCAGATGGATGCGGTCGGCGCCGTGGCGCTCCGCCGACCTCGTCGCGAAACCGCTCGACCTGCGCCGCGTCCGAGACATCGGCGAGATGCGCCGTGAGACGCAACCCTTGCGGCAGCCCCGCCGCCTCGCACAGACGCTGGGTCTCCGCCATTCCCTCGCCGGAGACATCGCACATCGCGACATTGCAGGCCTCGGCCGCGAGCTGGCGGACGAGCTCGCGTCCCATCCCCGAGCCGCCGCCGGTGACGACCGCGATCCTGCCGGAGAACTCTTTCATCTCGCCGCTCCTCCCTTGGATGAGGCCTTCGGCCCAGGCATGCCGGCCAGCGCGAGCCTCGGCGAGCTCGACGAAAGCAAGCCGCTGCAAGTCGGAGTTCACTCCGCCTCGCGGTCGGGCGCGATCGGCCGCTTCGTCGTCCGGACCGGGCGGCTCCCCGCCTCCGCGGCGCATCAGCCGGTCGAAGGCAGCGAAATCGGCGCGCGCACGCCGCTCTTCAAAAAATTCCTTGGCGGCTTCTGCGCGCCGTTCGGCGATCAGCTCTGCGACGAGATCCCGATCCTTCGGGACGTAACGTGCGACGATGCGTTGTGCTGCTCTGAGGCGCTTGCGGCGGGTTGCTCTTGTCCATCGTCAAATCCATAGGCCTTGTCACGCCGGCCGGGCAGGCGCCTATGGCGGAAATGGATCCCGGCCCTCGCTTGGCCCTCGCTGGGAAGACGAGCAGGAGATCCGAAGCGCCGCCAAAATCGCCATACTTGTATGGCACAACACCCGTGTACACAATCGGCCCGAAGGAACCCTTGGCAAGACGGACGCTTGAGCACCGCCGGAACATCACAACTATCGCGAGAGACCTTGCTGCTGATTCCTTGCAGAATGCAGCAAGCGCAGCGGCACAGCTCAACCCGTGGATGGTCTTGCATTGCAGCAGCGTATCGTCCGAAAGGTAATTCGCCGATGCTGAAAACCACCCGCGACATGATCCTGCCGACCGCGGTCACCGGCTCCTATCCGCGCCCGTTGTGGTTCGACGCCAGCCTCGGGGGCCGGTCGTTCAAGGCCGCGCTCGGCGACTCGCTGTTCCGCGAGCAGTATCTCGACGCCGTCGCCGCGGTGATCAACGCGCAGGAGGCGGCCGGGCTCGACATCGTCACCGACGGCGACAGCCGCTTCGACCTCGCGGTCGGCGGCAAGTCGTGGTTCTTCTATCCGATCGAGCGCCTGGGCGGCATTCACGGCCACCGTTCGACCTCGCGCGGCTGGATGGGCCGGCACGGCCTCCAGCCCGGCCATATCCTGTGGGAGGTGCAGGAGGCCTATCAGCCGGCGGTCGTGACCGAGAAATTGAGCCGCGGGCCGCTCGAATACGCCGCACTGTGGCAGATCGCCCAGCGCCTCTCCGACCGCCCGGTCAAGTTCGGCACGATCTGCGCGCCGGGGCTGGCGAGCATGCTGTGGAACGAGCATTACCCCGACGACCGCGCCCTGGTGCTCGAGCTGTGCGACATCATGAACGCCGAATTGCGCGAGCTGGCCGCCGCCGGCTGCCCGCTGATCCAGGTCGAGGAGCCGCGGCATCACGGGCTGACGACGCGGCCCGACTGCACCGAGGCCGAGCTCGAGTTCCAGACCCTGGCCTTCAACCGCCAGCTCGACGGTGTCGAGGCCGAGATCTGGGCGCATACCTGCTGGGGCAACCCCAACCAGCAGCGCGTCTATTGGGAGGTGCCGAGCTACGAGCGGGCATTGCCGCATCTCTTGCAGCTCGACGCCGATGTGATCACCTTCGAATGCGCGTCGAGCGACGGCAAGGATCTGCCGCTCTTCGCCAAATATCCGACCGACAAGAAGATCGGGATCGGCGTCGTCAACCACTGCAACACGATCGTCGAGCCGCCCGAGCACGTGGCCGGGCTGATCAGGAAGGCGCTCGAATACATCCCGCCCGAGCGGCTGGTAATCACCACCGATTGCGGCTTCGGCCGCGAGGGGCTAGTCGCGCCGCATCGCCTATTACAAATGCGTCTCCTTGGTGCAGGGCACCAACATCGTGCGGCGCGAATTGGGCCTGCCCGAAGCCCATATCCGCGCCGCCGACCCCAGGCTTTATTTCGCCGGCGCCGATCGGGGCTGAGCGGCAGCCGCCGGTAATTCGGCTCCGAGCCCCGATTTAAGCGATTGCCAGCGCTCCCGCGACCCGGTGCAGGCTCCAACCGGGCCAGCGCGGAAATTCCCGGCGATTCGACGGCGGCACAGGGGCTACGGCGATGAAAACCGCAACACCGGACACGCCGCCCGCCGCCGAGAGCCGGGAGAAGCCGTGGACCTGGCCTATCCGGCCATTCCGGCGCTGGCTCGCACGGCGGAAGGCGCATCGGCGCGCCCGCCGGATGCGCGAAGCGCTGCTTCATACCCGGACCTTTCTCCTCCTCTGGCGCGACACCACCTCCATCGCGAACCAGGATCGGGAGCGGCTGACAGCACGATTTCGGCGCGCGTGCTACGCCCGGTATCGACGGGACTTTGTCGCCGGCCGGCTCGGCATCCTGTTCCTCCTCGCCGTCCAAGTGCTGTTTGTCGTCTATTTTGCCCTGCTGCCGGTTGCGCTGCAGGGATACGAGGCCGGCGGGTATCTCAATACCTTGGTGCTGGCTCTACTCGGTTCGTATTTGGCTCTTGTTGGACTTCTGCTGATTCCCTCATGGATATCGTCCTATCTCGGCATGCGGTGGCGCCTCATTCGCCGGGTCGGGGGAACCTTCAACCTCGTGATGAGCTGCGCGGTCTCCGCTCCGGTTGTCTATCTGACGGCCAGGCACAGCGCACACCCGCTTTTCGTCGTCACTCTGGGACTTCTTTATTGGCCCTTTTTGTATGCGGCGATCGTCGCGCCGCTCTGGGCAGCCCTGAGCATGGCCCGTTACGCAGCCCGAGGGCGCGATCCCGATTCAGCGATGGCCTCGGCGCTGTTCTCCGCGCTGCTGTTGCTCGAGCGACAATCCCGGAAATGGCCGGATCTCAAGTTCCGCGCCAGCGTGGCCCGGCATATTTCCGAATCCGGCAAGATCGCACGCTCATTTCTGCTTCGAAAGTTCGATATTGCCGACCCGGCCACCTTGCTCTGGGCAACCCGGCGAGCCGAGGCGATTGCTGCTGCGTTTACTGAAAAACAAAGATGGCTCATGACGCCCAAACCGGACACGCGCGATGTCCTGCTCGTCTTCCTGTCCCGGTCCATTGTCGCGGTTCTTGACGGCGCCTGGGATGAGCTCGACCGCGTTGATCCTGCAGCCGATACCGTCTCGCAAGATGCCGGAGCTGCGCCCTATCGGAAAGCGGTCCGCACCGGATTGGGCATTCTACGCAGCATCTCCGTAGCTGCGCTGCCGGCTGTCCTTTTTTGGTTGTTGATTAGACCGCTCAATGTCTTTCCGGACATGAGATCTGAAACCTTAGGCTATATATGGATTGGGGTGATTGTGTGGGGCGCCTTAATACTCGCATTAATGCTCGATCCACAGTTAAAGGAGAAGATATCTACTCTGAAGGAAGTTAATTCTCTTCTTAATCCCTTGGCTAAAAAGGAATGATTGCTTCGTCAGGGTCGCGTGGGCTTACGCCGAGCCATCTACAGCATCCATGCTGCTCAACCATGCTGCATCAGAGCTATCGGCTGGCTGACGGCTCAGTCCGCCGCCGGTCCGGCAATCGGGTAGCGGATGCTGAGCACCTCGATTTGCTCGATGCCCGCCGGCGCCCGAAGCTCGACGATGTCGCCCTCATGCGCCTTGATCAGAGCGCGGGCGATCGGGGAGATCCAGCTGACCTGGCCGCGGGCGAAATCGGCTTCGTCGATGCCGACGATCGTGATCGTGGTTTCGGTCCCGTCCTTGGCGGCGTAGGCGACGGTCGCGCCGAAAAACACCTGGTCGCGTCGTTTTTGCTGCTTCGGGTCGACCACCTCGGCGCTTTCCAGCCGCTTCGTCAGGAAGCGGATGCGCCGGTCGATCTCGCGCAGACGGCGCTTGCCGTAGATGTAATCGCCGTTCTCGGACCGGTCGCCGTTGCCGGCGGCCCAGGCTACGGTCTCCACCACTGTGGGACGCTCTATCCGCAGCAGCTGGCGCAATTCGTCCTGCATGTGGCGGTGGCCGTGCGGGGTCATGTAGTTCTTGAAGCCGGCTGGAGTGGCTGGCGGCTCGTCGGGCAGGTCGGGCTCGTCATCCGATTCCTTGACGAAGGCTTTGCTCATCGGATCAACCTCTTCTCCCGCTTCGCGGCAGCACCCGTCATAGGCGCTCGGCTCGGGGCAGCACAGGATGCAAGGCAATGGTGCTCGATCTGCGCGGCATCATCAACGCCGAACGCGCGAATCGGCGATCGCGCCGGATGCCTGCTGATCCAGGTCGAGGGGCCGCAGCTCGACGTCGAGATCCGGGCGCGCACGTGAGGCATCTGCGCAAGGATCGGGCAGCCTGACGCGGCTGGTCCGGGAATGAGGCCCGGAGCGATCCGGCGATCCCGGCCCGGATCGGCCGCCGCGCGCCCGCCGCAGCCCGGACCTGCCGTATGCGTTTCAAGAACCGTGCCATCGGACGGCGGCTTGCGGGCGCATCCCGCGAGCCTCTAGGATGAGCCGGCAGGGGAAAGGGAGGGACGACGATGCCGCATTTGACCACCGACGACGGCGTGCGTCTCTATTACGAGGAGACCGGGTCGGGCGCGCCCGTGGTGCTGGTCCACGAATTCGCCGACGATGTCCGCGGCTACGAGCCGCAGGTGCGGTACTTCGGGCGGCGCTATCGCTGCATCGCCTTCAACGCCCGCGGCTACCCGCCCTCCGATGTGCCGGAGGACCCGGCGCGCTATTCGCAGGAGCGCGCCCGCGACGACATCCGCGCCGTGCTCGACGGCCTCGGCATCGCCAAGGCGCATGTCGTCGGCATCTCGATGGGCGGCTTTGCCGTATTGCATTTCGGCCTTTCCTACCCCGACCGCGCGCTGTCCTTGGTGGTGGCCGGCTGCGGCTATGGCGCCGAGCCCGGCAAGCGGCAGCAGTTCCACGATGAAACCGCCAAGACCGCCGAGCTGATCGCCGGCGCCGGCATGGCGGCCGCCTCGAAGACCTATGCGATCGGCCCGACCCGGGTGCAGTTCCAGAACAAGGACCCGCGCGGCTGGGCCGAGTTCGCCGCCCACCTCGCCGAGCACTCGACCCTGGGCTCGGCCAACACGATGCGCGGCGTCCAGGCGCGCCGGCCCTCGCTCTACGATTTGACCGACCGGATGCGCGCGCTCGACGTGCCGACCCTCGTTATGACCGGCGACGAGGACGATCCCTGCCTCGAGCCGGGGCTGCTGATGAAGCGGACAATCCCGACCGCGGCGCTGATCGTCTTCCCGAACACCGGCCACGGGCTCAACCTCGAGGAGCCCGAGCTCTTCAACCGCACCCTCGACGAGTTCTTCCATCAGGTCGAGAGCGGCCGCTGGCCGCGCCGCGACCCCCGCTCGCAAACCGGCTCGATCCTCGGCGTGCGCTCAGCCCGAAACCCTTGGCAAGACGGACGCTTGAGCACCGCCGGAACATCACAACTATCGCGAGAGACCTTGCTGCTGATTCCTTGCAGAATGCAGCAAGCGCAGCGGCACAGCTCAACCCGTGGATGGTCTTGCATTGCAGCAGCGTATCGTCCGAAAGGAATTCCCGATGCTGAAAACCACCCGCGACATGATCCTGCCGACCGCGATCACCGGCTCCTATCCGCGCCCGCTTGTGGTTCGACGCGCAGCCTCGGCGGGCCGCTCGTTCAAGGCGGCGCTGGGCGACTCGCTGTTCCGCGAGCAGTATCTCGACGCGGTCGCCGCGGTGATCAACGCGCAGGAGGCGGCCGGGCTCGACATCGTCACCGACGGCGACAGCCGCTTCGACCTCGCGGTCGGCGGCAAGTCGTGGTTCTTCTATCCGATCGAGCGGCTGGGCGGCATCCACGGCCACCGTTCGACCTCGCGCGGCTGGATGGGCCGCCACGGCCTGCAGCCCGGCCATATCCTGTGGGAGGTGCAGGAGGCCTATCAGCCGGCGGTCGTCACCGAGAAATTGAGCCGCGGGCCGCTCGAATACGCCGCGCTCTGGCAGATCGCCCAGCGCCTCACCGACCGCCCGGTCAAGTTCGGCGCGATCTGCGCGCCGGGGCTGGCCGAGCATGCTGTGGAACGAGCACTACCCCGACGACCAGGCGCTGGTGCTCGACCTCTGCGACATCATGAACGCCGAATTGCAGGAACTGGCCGCCGCCGGCTGCCCGGTGATCCAGGTCGAGGAGCCGCGGCATCACGGGCTGACGACGCGGCCCGACTGCACCGAGGCCGAGCTCGAATTCCAGACCCTGGCCTTCAACCGCCAGCTCGACGGGGTCGAGGCCGAGATCTGGGCGCATACCTGCTGGGGCAACCCCAACCAGCAGCGCGTCTATTGGGAGGTGCCGAGCTACGAGCGGGCCTTGCCGCATCTGCTTGCAGCTCGACGCCGATGTGATCACCTTCGAATGCGCGTCGAGCGACGGCAAGGATCTGCCGCTCTTCGCCAAATATCCGACCGACAAGAAGATCGGCATCGGCGTCGTCAACCACTGCAACACGATCGTCGAGCCGCCCGAGCACGTGGCCGGGCTGATCAGGAAGGCGCTCGAATACATCCCGCCCGAGCGGCTGGTCATCACCACCGATTGCGGCTTCGGCCGCGAGGGGCTGTCGCGCCGCATCGCCTATTACAAATGCGTCTCCTTGGTGCAGGGCACCAACATCGTGCGGCGCGAATTGGGCCTGCCCGAAGCCCATATCCGCGCCGCCGACCCCAGGCTCTATTTCGCCGGCGCCGATCGGGGCTGAGCGGGCAGCCGCCGGTAATTCGGCTCCGAGCCCCGATTTAAGCGATTGCCAGCGCTCCCGCGACCCGGTGCAGGCTCCAACCGGGCCAGCGCGGAAATTCCCAGCGATTCGACGGCGGCACAGGGGCTACGGCGATGAAAACCGCAACACCGGACACGCCGCCCGCCGCCGCGAGCCGGGAGAAGCCGTGGACCTGGCCTATCCGGCCATTGCGGCGCTGGCTCGCACGGCGGAAGGCGCATCGGCGCGCCCGCCGGATGCGCGAAGCGCTGCTTCATACCCGGACCTTTCTCCTCCTCTGGCGCGACACCACCTCCATCGCGAACCAGGATCGGGAGCGGCTGACAGCACGATTTCGGCGCGCGTGCTACGCCCGGTATCGACGGGACTTTGTCGCCGGCCGGCTCGGCATCCTGTTCCTCCTCGCCGTCCAAGTCCTGTTTGTCGTCTATTTTGCCCTGCTGCCGGTTGCGCTGCAGGGATACGAGGCCGGCGGGTATCTCAATACCTTGGTGCTGGCTCTACTCGGTTCGTATTTGGCTCTTGTTGGACTTCTGCTGATTCCCTCATGGATATCGTCCTATCTCGGCATGCGGTGGCGCCTCATTCGCCGGGTCGGGGGAACCTTCAACCTCGTGATGAGCTGCGCGGTCTCCGCTCCGGTTGTCTATCTGACGGCCAGGCACAGCGCACACCCGCTTTTCGTCGTCACTCTGGGACTTCTTTATTGGCCCTTTTTGTATGCGGCGATCGTCGCGCCGCTCTGGGCAGCCCTGAGCATGGCCCGTTACGCAGCCCGAGGGCGCGATCCTGATTCAGCGATGGCGTCGGCGCTGTTCTCCGCGCTGCTGTTGCTCGAGCGACAATCCCGGAAATGGCCGGATCTCAAGTTCCGCGCCAGCGTGGCCCGGCATGTTTCCGAATCCGGCAAGATCGCACGCTCATTTCTGCTTCGAAAGTTCGATATTGCCGACCCGGCCACCTTGCTCTGGGCAACGCGGCGAGCCGAGGCGATTGCTGCTGCGTTTACTGAAAAGCAAAGATGGCTCATGACGCCCAAACCGGACACGCGCGATGTTCTGCTCGTCTTCCTGTCCCGGTCCATTGTCGCGGTTCTTGACGGCGCCTGGGATGAGCTCGACCGCGTTGATCCTGCAGCCGATACCGTCTCGCAAGATGCCGGAGCTGCGCCCTTCGGAAAGCGGTCCGCACCGGATTGGGCATTCTACGCAGCATCTCCGTAGCTGCGCTGCCGGCTGTCCTTTTTTGGCTGTTGATTAGACCGCTCAATGCCCTTCCGGACATGAGATCTGAAACCTTAGGCTATATATGGATTGGGGTGATTGTGTGGGGCGCCTTAATACTCGCATTAATGCTCGATCCACAGTTAAAGGAGAAGATATCTACTCTGAAGGAAGTTAATTCTCTTCTTAACCCCTTGGCTAAAAAGGAATGATTGCTCGTCAGCTTCACGTCTACACGCTGAGCCAGCAACTATCACGCCGCGAGATGGCTGTCAGATGCATGGCTGGCTAACGGCTCAGTCCGCCGCCGGTCCGGCAATCGGGTAGCGGATGCTGAGCACCTCGATTTGCTCGATGCCCGCCGGCGCCCGAAGCTCGACGATGTCGCCCTCATGCGCCTTGATCAGAGCGCGGGCGATCGGGGAGATCCAGCTGACCTGGCCGCGGGCGAAATCGGCTTCGTCGATGCCGACGATCGTGATCGTGGTTTCGGTCCCGTCCTTGGCGGCGTAGGCGACGGTCGCGCCGAAAAACACCTGGTCGCGTCGTTTTTGCTGCTTCGGGTCGACCACCTCGGCGCTTTCCAGCCGCTTCGTCAGGAAGCGGATGCGCCGGTCGATCTCGCGCAGACGGCGCTTGCCGTAGATGTAATCGCCGTTCTCGGACCGGTCGCCGTTGCCGGCGGCCCAGGCTACGGTCTCCACCACTGCGGGACGCTCTATCCGCAGCAGCTGGCGCAATTCGTCCTGCATGTGGCGGTGGCCGTGCGGGGTCATGTAGTTCTTGAAGCCGGCTGGAGTGGCTGGCGGCTCGTCGGGCAGGTCGGGCTCGTCATCCGATTCCTTGACGAAGGCTTTGCTCATCGGATCAACCTCTTCTCCCGCTTCGCGGCAGCACCCGTCATAGGCGCTCGGCTCGGGGCAGCACAGGATGCACGGCAATGGTGCTCGATCTGCGCGGCATCATCAACGCCGAACGCGCGAATTGGCGATCGCGCCGGATGCCTGCTGATCCAGGTCGAGGGGCCGCAGCTCGACGTCGAGATCCGGGCGCGCACGTGAGGCATCTGCGCAAGGATCGGGCAGCCTGACGCGGCTGGTCCGGGAATGAGGCCCGGAGCGATCCGGCGATCCCGGCCCGGATCGGCCGCCGCGCGCCCGCCGCAGCCCGGACCTGCCGTATGCGTTTCAAGAACCGTGCCATCGGACGGCGGCTTGCGGGCGCATCCCGCGAGCCTCTAGGATGAGCCGGCAGGGGAAAGGGAGGGACGACGATGCCGCATTTGACCACCGACGACGGCGTGCGTCTCTATTACGAGGAGACCGGGTCGGGCGCGCCCGTGGTGCTGGTCCACGAATTCGCCGACGATGTCCGCGGCTACGAGCCGCAGGTGCGGTACTTCGGGCGGCGCTATCGCTGCATCGCCTTCAACGCCCGCGGCTACCCGCCCTCCGATGTGCCGGAGGACCCGGCGCGCTATTCGCAGGAGCGCGCCCGCGACGACATCCGCGCCGTGCTCGACGGCCTCGGCATCGCCAAGGCGCATGTCGTCGGCATCTCGATGGGCGGCTTTGCCGTACTGCATTTCGGCCTTTCCTACCCCGACCGCGCGCTGTCCTTGGTGGTGGCCGGCTGCGGCTATGGCGCCGAGCCCGGCAAGCGGCAGCAGTTCCACGACGAAACCGCCAAGACCGCCGAGCTGATCGCCGGCGCCGGCATGGCGGACCGCCGTCGAAGACCTATGCGATCGGCCCGACCCGGGTGCAGTTCCAGAACAAGGACCCGCGCGGCTGGGCCGAGTTCGCCGCCCAGCTCGCCGAGCATTCGACCCTGGGCTCGGCCAACACGATGCGCGGCGTCCAGGCGCGCCGGCCCTCGCTCTACGATTTGACCGACCGGATGCGCGCGCTCGACGTGCCGACCCTCGTTATGACCGGCGACGAGGACGATCCCTGCCTCGAGCCGGGGCTGCTGATGAAGCGGACGATCCCGACCGCGGCGCTGATCGTCTTCCCGAACACCGGCCACGGGCTCAACCTCGAGGAGCCCGACCTCTTCAACCGCACCCTCGACGAGTTCTTCCATCAGGTCGAGAGCGGCCGCTGGCCGCGCCGCGACCCCCGCTCGCAAACCGGCTCGATCCTCGGCGTGCGCTGAGCCGCCCTGCGTCCGGCCCCGACCGACTTGCAAATCGGCGCTACTGCAGCCGCCAGCCGCCACCGAACGGGATCGGCGTCAGCGTCCGGCTGGGCTGACCGGGGCTGGTTATATTGTAGCCGCCGCCGAACGGGATCGGCGTCATCGTGGTGTCGGGCACGCCGGGGGTCGTCATCCGATAGCCGCCGCCGAACGGGATCGGCGTGATCGTGGTCTGGGCTGGGCCGCCGGCATACGGGCTCGGATTGTATGGGTGATACATCTGCGCCTGGGCCGCGGTCGCGGCCAGGAGCACGCCGGCGGCAATTCCGGCGGGCAAGATTTTCTTGAAAGTCATAATTCGGCGTCCTTATTTTCAAACATTTGGTCGTCGGCATTCCCTCCAATTACTGGCAGGAAATTAGCCCGTTGCCGTAGACGCAGGATTGCGGGCCGATGGGTGCCGAGGGGACCGGCGGTAAGCCAGTGTGGTGAACCTGGACATTGACGATCGGCGCCGGCACGCACTTACCGGTGCTCAATATTTCTACTAGGCCGTCAAACACACCGCCCAACGGAGCGGGGCATGGCGGCAAGGGCGCTTGCGCCGCATGCGTGTTGGCGGCAGCGACGACTTGCCACTCGGCCAATTGCCGATCGCGGGCTTCGCCGAGACGATAGAGGCAATCGGTGATCGGTCGTGGAGCAGGCACCGGGGTGGCGTCAGTGACGCCGCACGTAGCCCGAGTTGCCGCTTGCATGCGAAGTTGTTCAGCGACCAGCTGCTGTCGCTGATCCGGAGTTAGCGATTGGCCGATCGCCAGCATCATGTCGATGCGGTGTTGGGCTTGCGCCTTAAGCATTGGGTCGACGCAGGCGATGCGACTGGTGCCCGTCGCGCGAGGGCAGACGATCTCGACCGAGATCGGCATTGCCGCTCCCGCTTGGGGCGACGGTGCCGTCGTCATTGGCGCGCAGGCCGCTAGCACCGCGGGGATTATCGCGGCGGTCAACAAGCGCTTAGTCTTCCTGGAAGGCCCGCTAGCATGGGCGGCGGTGGCGAACAGCGCGCCGGCGGCAGTGCCGGCCGTCAGGTATCGTTTCATTGTGGGTCTCCAGATGGAGGGACGGTAGTTAGAGCTACCGCGGCCCGGTCGAGCCGGGTTTCGGCCTTGCTCAAGGGCCTCGCCAGGCGGCGGAGCATCAGGATCCGAGACAGGTAATTTGGTCACCAATCGTTTGGCAGGTGAAGGAAGTGACAGGAGGCAACGGGGGTGACCAAGGCGTGGGTAGCGAGGAGAGCGAACGCAACAGTTCTCGGCGCTCCGCGCGGGATAGGGGCGGCATTTGCGATGGACATTTGCCAAAGTCGCGAAAGAAGCTTTCACCAAAGTCGCCCTCGCCTGGACAATGCGGGCAGTGGCTGTTCAACCTAACAAACTCGGCAGAGGCCGGGCACTCGCTGATCATTGCTGCCCTTTGCGCCGCGGCACGAGCCTGTCGAGCGGGCTCCTGGGCTTGCCAGGATTGATACCAATCGGACCGCTGTGGCGAGCAGGCAGTGGCAGCTAAAAGGCCGGCAATGGCTGCCTTGGCGATCTTGTTCACGTCGTGGCTCCGCGGAAAGGGAAAGCGGGGAAAGTGCCGGCGCTTCGGGTATTAAAGCTCCTGATCGCCGGTGCGCCGCGCCGGCGTGAAGCTGTAGGGCTGGGTCGGCGCCGGGATGGTGTATTTCGGCACCGCCGGCAGGTAGGGCTGGGTCGGGGGCGCGACATAGGGCTGCCTCGGCGCCGGTGTCGCAGCAAACGGCTGGGTCGGGGCCGCTGGATTGGCGTAGCGGGCATCGCAGGCAACCAGCTGCGTCAGCGCCGCGGCCGAACCGGTGAGCGAGCCTTCCCAGGGGCTCTCGTCGCCGTCCGGGAAAAAGACCCGCAGGGTGCGGCCGCTCGCCAATAGGCTAAGCAATTCCGTCGCCACCGGCTTCCCGGTCTGGCTCCAGCTGTCGCCATAGCGGAAATCGAGTTGGATGCCGCTCGGCCCGCCAGGGTAGTTAATGCCCTGCCCGGTCATGTTGAATGGGGGTGCCTGGTCGACCTGCACCAGCACACGTACCCGCTGACCGTCCGGGATTGCCCAGCCGAGTTTGAAGACCTGCACGGACAGGCTCTCCATGCCACGAACGGTCTTCAGGTGAAACCACCAGCTGTCTCGTCCGCTGAGCGTGGCCGCGCACATCTGGCTTTGGCGGTCGGACGTGCCGGCGAGGGTTTCCCATGCGCCGTAGTGGCCGGTTGTAACCATGCTGGCGTGCGACGGCGTCGCCGCAAACAGGGTGCCGGCGGCGACGCCGGCGAGCAGTAACGACTTCATGGGTGATCTCCGTGGAAGGGCGACAGTTCGAGCTATCGCGACCCGGTGGGAGCTGGGTTTCGGCCTTGCTCAGAGGCCTCGTCAGGCGGGTTAGTTCGGAACCAGCGCCCAGGGCATCATCGGCGCTCCGAGTCGAACGGGGCCATTGCCAGCCGGTATGAAATATCGTGCTGAAGGCTATCTTTAGGCTTTATTCAAAAACCGCTTCCAAGCGGTGTTTAGTCCGGGAACGTCCTGGTCAAGAAAATGATCGAGCATGTAGGCAATGGCCGCGGACCGGCTCGGCGGCACCCGCTGCCGGGCGCGCCAGGCGTCGATCCTCTCGACCAGCTGCGGCTCGACCCGGATATCGATGTTTGCGGTTTTTCGTTGCATGCCGCAGAGGTGGGGCGTTGTCGGGCATGCCCGCTTGATAATTCCGGCCAAAAAGTTGATAGCGCTGCGTGGCGGGCGATTAGCGGTGCAAAGCCTGGCGCGGCCGAGCTTCGGTTCAACCCATTCCCGGCGAACCCTGCTGATTTCTCGTTTGGCGGGGCGAGGTTCCGAACCATCGCTTGAAGGCGTGGCTGAACCCGGCGAGCTCCGAATAGCCGAGCAGCCAGGCGATTTGCTGGAGCGAAATGCTTGGCGTCTTCGAGGTAGCGAAGCGCGAGCCGGTTGCGCAGGCGATCGAGGATTTTGCCGAAGCTGGTCCCCTCAGCGGCAAGGCCTCGCGTCAACGAACGCTGGCTCATGCCGAGCTGCCGCGCGATCGCCATTGCCTGCACCCTGCCGCTGGGCAGCGCGGCGAGCAGCTGGCTTTCCACCATCCCCACCAGACCGGAGGCCCTGTGCCGTTGCGACAGCAGGTGGTCGGCGTGCGTCTCCAGGAGCTCCAGCAGGCGGCTGTCGCTCGAAACCAGCGGCAACGCCATGACACTTTGCGGCAAGACCCAGCTGTCGGCCGGGTGCGAGAACTCGACGGGGCATCGCAGGATGCGGTGTACCTCTCTCACCTCCGAGCTCCGGGCATGCGCAAAGGTGATCCGCGACGGAAAGAAATCGCGGTTGGCCGCGCTGCCGAGGGTCCTCAGCGCCGCCAGCGTAATGAACTCGGCAAACTGTCGGCGCGGCTCGTCGACCGGCAGCATCATGCGCATCGTGAGGACCGTATCGGCGCCGCGCCGCGAGATGTCGACGAGGACCGCTTCATTCGCTGTTCCGGCGTATTGCGCCAGGTTTTCGAGCGCCTCGGCCACCGTCGCCGATGAAGCGGCGAGGTAGAAGAGCAGGCCGATGCCGCGCAAATCCATCGCTGCCGCGACGCGCAGCCCGAGCAGCGAATCGTTCGTCTCGATCGCGGCGAGCTCAAGGAACCGACACTGCGAAGCAACAGACGCGCCCCCGCGTTCCCGGGACAGCTGATCCCGGGAAAGCTCGGCCTTCGCCAACAGCCGCCCGGCATCGACCCCGTTCCTGTCCAGATGCGCCAAGGTCTCGCGAGCAGCGACGCCCTGCGTCCACAGAAACGAAGTCTCCGCGGTGTGAGGTGCGGGAACGTTTCTCATGGTTGAGCCCTCCCGTTCGCCAGACACAGGAGGGTCGCTCGGTTCCGAGCGGGTCCTCCCTATGGACTCCGAAGACGATCCGCTCCGCCGCCACACGGCAAAGACTCGGCGAATTCCGCCGATGAGGCGACAGGAGGGTGGACTTCCGGACTTCGGTTGACAAGGTTTGGGCGAGGCGGCTACGTCTGTTGCGTCGACTACCCGATTTATAGGCTGCATTGCCGCTGTATTGAACACCGAATGACGAGTGACCCAACTACCCGCTATGCCGGCGAAGGCCGATACCCATGGCAAAGATGGGTCCCGGCCTCCGCCGGGAAGGCAAGAACGGAGTCAAGTGTCTGGTTCCTACCACTAGATCCGTCCCGCCCTGAGAACCCCGGGCTGGCCCAAGGCTAGCCCGGTTCGGTCGCGGCAGCCCCCGCAAGAGGGGCCCCGATACGCTTCAATAACGGGCGCCCTTGAGGCGACCCAGCTGGGAGGAAGGCCAATGACGACAAGCGAAAACGCCATCAACCGGCTCTCCGCCGAAGAGCACAGCCGGCAATTGCGCCGCGCGATCGTCGCGAGCACGGTCGGGACGGTGATCGAGGCCTATGATTTCCTGCTTTACGTGCTCGTCGCCCCGCTGGTGTTCGCGAAGCTGTTCTTCCCGGATTCCGACCCGCTGGTCGGGGTCTTGCAAGCCTTTGGGATCTACGCCGTCGGCTTTATCGCCCGCCCGGTCGGGGCGGCGCTGTTCGGCCATTGGGGCGACCGCATCGGCCGCAAGGCGACCTTGATCGCGACCCTGCTGCTGACCGGCCTGTCGACGTTCGCCGTCGGGTTCGTGCCGGGCTACGCCTCGATAGGCATCTGGGGCGCGGTCATTCTGACCGTCGTTCGCTTCATCCAAGGTCTCGGCATCGGCGGCGAATGGGGTGGCGCCACCTTGATGGCGATGGAATGGGCGCGGACCAACGCGCATCGCGGGTTCATCACCTCATGGCCGCAATGGGGCGGTCCGGCCGGGTTGTTCTTCGCCAATGTCGCGGTGCTGGCGTTCAGCGCGATCTCGGGGGACCAGTTTCTCGATTGGGGCTGGCGCGTCCCGTTCTGGCTGTCGATCGTGATGGTCGGGGTCGGGCTCTACATCCGCCTCGGTATTCTCGAAACCCCGGTATTCACGCGAATTCTGGAGGAGCGCCGCATCGAACGCGCGCCGGTGCTCGAAGTGATCAAACGCCAGCCCAAAGAGATCATCCTGACCGCGCTGGCGCGGATGGCGGAGCAGGGCCCGTTCTATGTCTACGCCGCCTTTGTCTTCGTCTACGGGACCAAGGTCTTGGGCTCGTCGCGCGATTTCCTGCTGACCGCCCTCCTGGTCGCGACCGGCCTGTCGGCGGTGACGATCCCGTTGTCCGGGTTCATCTCGGACCGCATCGGGCGCAAGCGGATGTACCTGATCGGCGCGGTTACGACCGGCGTGTTCGCCTTCATCTACTTCGGGATGATGAACACGATGGTTCCAGGGCTGATTTTCCTGGCGATCGTGCTGTCCTTCATTCCGCACGACATGATGTACGGCCCGCAGGCGGCGCTGATCGCCGAATGCTTCACCCCGCGGCTGCGCTACAGCGGCTCCTCGCTCGGCTTTCACCTGGCCTCGATCGTGGCTGGCGGCCCGGCCCCGCTGATCGCGACGGCATTGTTCGCGGCGACCGGATCGGGCTACGCGGTCGCGCTCTACATTCTGTTCTGCGCGCTGGTCAGCATCGCCGCGACGGCCTTCCTGCCCGACTACACCAACCGCGACATCTCGCGCGAGCACGACGAGCCGGGGGCGGCGGCAGCGCCGGCGGCAGCGGCGTCCGGGCCGATATCCTGAAGCGCCTTGGCGCGCGCCCGGCGGCCGCGGTCGCGGCGGCCGGGCGCCGGACAGGGAAGAGACGCGGCTTCAACCGCGCCGATCGGCGACGGGGCTCAGCTCAACGGCGACCGCCCGGTGTGATTCTGCGGCTTCGCCATGGTCCGCACGCCGAGATATTTGGCGAACGTCGCCAAGTCGTTGGGGACCATGATCGCCTTCAGCGCATAGACGTTGTTGAGCGGCCCGGCGACGCCGGAGCAGCAGGCTCGTGCGGTTTTATACCCGGCCCACCCGACCATGGCCTCGGTCGCCTCGTTGTACGAGCCGTAAGGATAGGCGAAGTCGCGCACCGACACTTCGAGATTGGCTTCCAGCACCTGCTTGCTGCCGGCGATCTCGTTCCACAACGCCTCCGGGTCGGCGATCCTGCCGAGACGGGGGTGCGAGCGGGTATGGCTGCCGATCGTCATTCCCTTGTCGAGCAGGGCCTGCAATTGCGGCCACGACAGAAAGCTGCGATAGCCGATGTAGTTGGTGATGATAAAAAACGTGGCCGGGACGCGGTATTTTTCCAGGGTCGGCAAGGCGTTGGCAAATTGGTCTTCCCAGCCGTCGTCAAAGGTGACGATCACCGGCTGGGACGGCAGCTCGCCGCCGTGGTCGACCGCATCGGACAAGGCGGCGAAGGTGATGATGTGGTAGCCGTTGTCCTGCAGATATTTCATCTGCTGGTCGAGGGCCTCGACGGTCACGGTCATCCGCCGCAGCCCGCGCGAGCCCTCCGGGACCGACGGGCGGATGTGGTGGTAGACGAGGATCGGCACCTTCGCCGGCTTTGGCCGGTCCGGAGCGGGAGCAGGCGCCTCCGCGGCCGGAGCGTCGGGCGGCGCCGCCGGCGAGGGCCGCGGCGCGAGCGCGAGCAGGGCGATCAGGCAGGCAAGACCAAATCGGCCGAACGCCGGTGATTTCTTCTTCATGGCTGACATGTTGTATTCGATCGGTCTTTCGGATGCAAGTTGATTTGCGTCAAGCCCGAGCGGCGCGGCTGCTCGCGAGATCCCGCGTCAGCTCGAGAAGATCAGCCTGATTTCGGTGCTCTGGCCCGCCGACCGCGCCTCCATCCGGTCCGGATAGACCCCGGTCAGGAAGTCGGCCAGCCCGAACGAGAACGATTCCTCCTCCACGAAGAAGTGCTTTCTGACCCCGACATTGGGCAATGACAGCAGCGCCCCCTGATAGCGGATCGAGATCGTCAGATCGAGATCGTCATAGGCGATCACCACGGCGGCGGGCCCCGTCGCCAGACCGGCCGCGGCGAGGTGCTGGAGCACCTGCCCGGTGGTGGCGACGGCGCGATCGATCACGTCGGCGGGGACGAACCACCCCCGGCCGCGGGCGCGCAGGGCCTTCTCGAAATCCGCGACCGAGGCGCCGGCCCGCTCGATCTCGATGGCCACCCGCCGGGTCGCGCCGATCCGGAAGACGAGGTTGAGCAGAAAGGCCGAGAGCACGCCGATCGACATCATGCTGCCGGTGAACAGATGAACGATCGGCGTGGCCTGCTTGAAATAAGCCGGGAACACCTCCCGCGCGAGGCCGAGCAGCATCGACACCCCGACGACGTAGGTGGTGCGGCTGTCGAGGTTGCGCGAGACGATGATCTGGATCCCGCCGGCGATCATGAACGAGGCGGTGAACACCATCGCCGCCCCGATCACCGCCCGCGGCAGCATCACGAACAGCGCGGCGTATTTCGGGATGAAGGCGAAGAGCGCGAGGATCGCGGCGCAGGAAAAGGCGATGTGCCGGCTCGTGGCGCCGGTCGCCTTGGAGACGCCGACGAGGCTCGGGGCGGTGTTCATGCCGATCGCGCCCAAGAGCCCGGCGATCGCGCAGCCGATGCCGTCGGCCAGGATGCCGCCCTTGATCGACCGCAGCTCCGGCCGTTTCCAGTCGATGTCGTTGATCTTCTGGCAGGTGGTGATGACGCCGACGGTGCGCAGCATCGAGGCGCAGCCGGCCATCAGGAACGCCGGGACCAGGCTGAAGCGGAAATCGTAGGCGAGGTAATGCGGCGTCGGGATGGCGACGAGCGGCGCGTCGAGAAAGCCGCGCAGCGAGGCCGCCGACACCAGCCCCAGCGCCAGGCTGCCGACCATGCCGACGGCGATGCCGAGCATCGAGCAGATCAGCCGCATGACCCCCCGGCCCCACACGCTCAGCGCCACCATCGTGGCCAGGGTCAGGAAGCCGACCAGCAGATGGTCGTGAAATTGCGGCCGGCCGGCGTGCTCGACGCCGAGCAGCTCGCCGATCCCGATCACCCCGAGCTGAATGCCGACGATGGCGACGATGAACCCGCTGATCGCCGGCGGAAACAGCGCCCGCAGCCGGTGCAGCAGCGGCGCCAGCCCGATTTCCACCAGCCCGGCGAACACCGTCATCGCAAACACCGCGGGGAGCCCCGCGGTGTCGGCGGCGAGCACGGCGGGACCGATATAGATCGCCGAGTAAACCGGCGGCGCCAGATACCCCGACCCGACCGGACCCTTCGACATCGCCTGCAGCACGGTGGAGATCGCCAAGGCGATCATCCCGAGGCCGAGCGCGTGCAGGGTCGCCGCATCGCTCGCCTTGGCATGGCGGAAGACGATGACGATCAGGACGAGGTAGACCGACATCAGCACCGCGTGCTGCGCGCCGAGAAACAACAGGCGCGGCCAGGGCGGGCGCTCGTCGACGGCGTAGATCAGGTCTTCCGGCCGGGTCATCGCGGCGTCATCTTATCCCGGCCGGGTTGGGAAGAGATTGTTGCCGCCGTCACTCTTTGGCGATCAGCATCGTGAAGGTCCGCCAGCGGCAGACGGCCGCCGCCGGGTTCCCGGCGATCAGGGTCGACAGCTTCTGGGCAAATTGCCCGTTCTGCGCAAATTGCCCGCCGACGGGCCGCCCCGCCGGACGGGCGCTGGTGGAGGGCGCGCCGAAAACCGAAGGGCCAAAGGCCGCGTCAAAGAAGTCGACATAGGCGGCGACAAAGGCGTCGAGGTCGTTTGTTCGCCGGTATTCGGCCCAGATCGGATCCTCGAGGGTGTGCAGCTCCCGCTGCTCGAGGCGCAGCCCGCCGGCGGTCCGGCCGCCGGCGAAGGGGGCCAGGAACTCCGCCGGGGTCCGGTTGTAGGTCGGAATGACCATCTGGCGATATTCGTGCGCGGACAGAGCCCCTTCCGCGACGAGCGCCTGGAGGGCGGCATTGGCCATGTCCATCAGCCCGTCGGCGCCGCTGTCGCCGCTCTCGTCCGCGGCGCCCCCGATCACAACGAGCCGCGCGCCTTCTCTCATCTCCGCCGCACGGTGGGTGAGAAAATCCCGCCAGTCCCGCGCCGATTGCCGGGCGAACGCCGCGAGCGTCGCGCTGTCGGCGCGCGGCGACCAGATGTGCCCTTCGATTGCCGCCGGCGCCGCGCTCAGCCAATGCACGGCGATCGCCGACCATCCCAAGGATACCGAGCCGATCGGAAAAATCCGCCGGTAAAACGACCGCCCGGCGGCAAACGGAAAGACGTTCGCGGCATCCCGCAGATAGCTCTCGGGCGAGGTCTCCAGCAAGGTGAACAGGGTGCTGAAATCGTCTCCCGGGATGTCGGTGTGCACGACCGAGATCGGCGCCTCTTCGGCGAGCCGGCCGCGGATGGCGCGGATCGCGCGGCGCATCGGCAAGAGCGAGTTGCCGCCCTGGGCCGCGCCGTAGTCGGCGATGACGAGCGACGCCCCGCCGCCCGGCGCCGGGGCGGTTTCGGCCGCCCGGGAGAGCAGCGCCAGGGCGACCGAGGCCGCATCGTGCTGGGGCGAGGAATGAAGGTTGTAAAAGCCTCCCCGCCGCATGACGCCGGGGAGGTCGCCCGCCGCCGGGCCGGTCTCGTCGTCGCCGCTCATCGCCCGGTAAAAACCCCTTGCGGCTCTTCTCGGCAAGCAGTTTGCGCGGCCCGCCCCTTTCGATCCAGCGCAAAGCGCCGTTCGCGAACGGGGCCGGCGGCATTTCGCCCGGGTCGGCTGAACGCGCCAGGCGCGAGCCGGGCGGCGAGCTCAGCTTCGCAGGTGCGCCGATCGGGGATAGTCGGGCGCGTTTCCGGATCTGCGCTCGGCCGCGGCGCTCAGCTTGTCGAGCACGATCGTCGTGCGCGCCGCCACCCGCATCAGATCGGCGGCGGCCCGGCGAAGCTCCCGGCGCAAATCCGGCGAGCCTTCCGCCAGGGCCGCATCGAAGCTCGACCGAAACGCCGCGATGGCGGTTTCCGCGCGGCTGTGGAGATCGCGGTCCAGGCCGGCGGCGACCGCGGCCTGGGACGGGGCCGGAGCAGGATTGCCTGCGGGTTGCGGCGCCGCAGCCGGCGAAACCTCCGGGCGGGCGGCCGCCGCGACCCGGGCGACCGCCGCCGGGCGTTCTTTGGCGCGCTTCAGGATGTAGTGAATGGCGGGTGGCGTGCAGCCGTAGCTGTGCGCGATCCGGGTAATCGATTCGCCATTCGCATAACGCGCCGCAATGGCGTGCCAATCGCCCTGCGGAATCTTCGACATCGTTGCTCCTCGACCCAAAAGCGGCGGGCGCACGGCGAGCGCGCCGTGAGGCGATTTGCTCGCAGCCGATGCCCCCGGCCAACCCTGGCGGGGATTTCTTCTTGCACCGGAAGCTGCCCGACAGCCTTGAAAATGGGCATTTTTCCAAATCGGTTCAAGAACCGTGGCGCAAGGCTTCAAAACTTCGCGAAAGGCGCCGGCAAGGCGAAAGGCGGCCCCGCCGTTTTCCCGCCATTTTAACGCCGGCGCGGGCCTCGATCGGTATCAACACGCGCGGTTCATCCCCACATTATCCCGCATCAGATCAATGGAGGGCATCGTGAGCGATGCGAGGGCCGATTGGGTGGGGGAGGCGCCGGTCAGGGCGGCTGTCGCCGCCGCCGTCATGCTCGGCGCGGCGGCGGCGGTCAGCGGCTGCGCCGGCCCCGGCGCGCCGCTGCCGAGCTTCGCCCCGGTCGTGCAGGAGGTGATGCCGGCGGTGGTCAACGTGTCGGCGGTGCAGCGGGCGAGCCGGGCGGCGGCCGACGAGGATGCCCCGGCAAGCGCCGCGCGCGCCCGCGATCAACGCAAGGGCGGCGGCGTCCTCGGCGCTCGACGAGCTGCTGCGGCGCTTCTTCGAGCAGCAGGAGCGCAAGGGCTCGCCGGGCACGGCGCTGGGCTCGGGCTTCATCATCGACCCCGGCGGCTATGTCGTCACCGACGACCACGTGGTCGAGAACGCGGACAAGGTGACGATCACCTTTCAGGACGGCAGCCAGCATTCGGCCCGGCTGATCGGGCGCGACGCCTTGACCGATCTGGCGCTCCTGAAGGTCGAGGCTGAAGGGCCGCTGCCCTATGTGCGCTGGGGCGACAGCGACGCGGTTCGGGTCGGCGACTGGGTGATCGCGATCGGCAACCCGTTCGGCCTCGACAACACCGTCAGCAACGGCATCGTCTCGGCCCGCGGGCGCGACATCCACGCCGGCCCCTACGACGACTTTTTGCAGATCGACGCCGCGATCAACCGCGGCAACTCGGGCGGCCCGACCTTCGATCTCGGCGGCAACGTCATCGGCATCAACACCGCGATCTATTCGCCGAGCGGCGGCTCGGTCGGCATCGGCTTCGCCATCCCGGCCAATCTGGCAAAGCCGGTGGTCGAGCAGCTGAAAGAGCACGGCCGGGTCGAGCGCGGCTGGCTCGGCGTGCAGATCCAGCGGGTGACGCCCGAGATCGCGCAGGGCTTCGGGCTGCCCAAGGCGACGGGCGCGCTCGTCGCCGGCGTCAGCCCCGGCACGCCCGGCGGCGCGCGCCGGCTTCGAGCAGGGCGACGTGATCCTCTCGGTCAATCGCCGCGAGATCCGCCGGATGCGCGATCTGCCGCTGATCGTCGCCGACATGCCGGTCGGCCAGCCGGCCGAGGTGACGGTATGGCGGAAAGACCGCGAGATCGCCTTGCAGCCGGTAATCGCCGAAATGCCCGAGAGCCGGCAAATGGCGGAGCTCAAGCCGAATTTGGGCGCGGAGCGTCCGCCTCGCGCCGAGGTCGACATCGGCCTGAAGCTCGCCCCGTTGACCCGGAAATGGCGCCAGCAGCTGCGCATCCCGCGCCAGGTCGACGGGGTGATCGTGACCGAGGTCGAGGATGACAGCATCTTCGCCGATCTCGACCTGTTGCCCGGCGATGTGATCGTCACGGTCAACCGGCAGCCGGTCATGTCGCCCAACGACGCCCTGGCCAAGCTGCGGCAGGCGGCGACCAGCGCAACCGGCAACGTGCTGGTGCTGATCAACCGCCACGGCAGCAACCGCTATCTGGCGATGTCGGCCGCGGACAACCCCAAGCGCGGCAAGAACGGCTGATGCTTCGGCGCCGTCGCGGGGCGCCGCCGGGTCAGCCGACCTGGAACCTCGCCACCGCGGCGCGGTCGATGTCGATGCCGAGACCGGGGCCGGCGGGAATTTCGACCCAGCCGCCCTTCTGCTCGATCGGCTCGGCCAACACCGCCATCCGGATCGGGTGCTCGGATTGGTCGAATTCGAGGATCGGCGGGATCGGGTGGAGGCTCGGCGGGTTGTCCGGCAGCACCGCCAGCAGCTGCAGCGACGCCGCCAGCGCGACACCGGTGCCCCAGACGTGCGGGTTGACGCGCACCCCGAAGGCGTTCGCCATGTCCGCGATCTTCTTGCATTCGGAAAGCCCGCCGGCGGCGCAGGCGTCGGGCTGCAGGATGTCGATAGCGCGCTCGACGAGGATCGGGCGAAACCCCCAGCGGGTGAACTCGGCCTCGCCGCCGGCGATCGGGATGCGCAGCGCGGACTTCACCTCCTTGTAGCCGGCGAGGTCCTCGGGCGGGACCGGCTCCTCGAACCAGGCGATGTCGAGCTCCTCGATCTGCCGGCCGAGCCGGATCGCGGCGGTTGCGTCATAGGCGTGGTTGGCGTCGACCATGATCGTCATGTCGTCGCCGATCGCGCGCCGCACCGCGCGGCAGAGCCGAACATCCTCGTCGATGCCGAAGCCGAGCTTGAGCTTGATCGCGCGAAAAGCCCGCGTCGGCGCGCTGCCGCGCCTCGTCGAGCAGATAGGCGAGCGGGTCGCCGCCCCGCTTGCGGTAGAAGCCGGTGGCGTAGGCCTGCACCCGGCTGCGCAGCGGCCCGCCCATCAGGCGATGCACGGGGAGGCCGAGATGGCGCCCCTTCAGATCCCAGAGCGCGATGTCGACCGCGCTCAGCGCCTCGATCGCCAGCCCCTTCTGGCCGTGGTCGCGCAGCCGGTTGTAGAGGGTCTGCCAATGCAGCTCGGTCGCCAGCGCATCGCCGCCGAGCAGCAGCGGCTTGTAAAACTCGACAATCGGCGCGGTCAGCCGCGGCGGCCCGAACGCCTCGCCCCAGCCGCTCGACCCGTCCTCGCCGACGATCTCGACCAACAGCGCCCCGCGCCGCTCGTACCACGCCTGCGAATAGGCGAAAGGCTCGGCCAGCGCCGCTTCGAGCACATAAGTGCTGATGTCGACGATCTTCATCGCGCCGCCCACCGGGCCAGCGCCTCGGGCAGCTCTAGAAGGCTTTCGAGCCGCAGGTCGGCGCGCGCAGCCTCCGGCCAGGACGCCTGGATCACTCCCCACGGCCCACGCCGCAGGAAGACGCCGGTCATCCCGGCGGCGACCGCGGGCAGCACGTCGTTGTCGAGCCGGTCGCCGACATAGGCGATCTCCGCCGGCGCCACGCCGGATTCGGCGGCGATGCGCTGGAAAAATGCCGGGTTCGGCTTTTCGATCCCCCAGCGCGTCGATGACGCGACGAAATCGACCGCGAGACCCAATGCGCGAATTTGCGCCTCGGCGTCGGCCGGCTGGTTGCCGGCGAGCCCGATCAAGAGGCCGGACGCGCGCAGCCGCGTCAAGACCGGCGCGGCGTCGGGATAAAGGTCGCGGCTTTCGATGCGGGTCATGTTGCCGCATGCCTGCCGCGCCGCCAGCTCACCCGCGACATCGATGCCGGGACGCACCAGCGCGTAGACCTCAGTGTGGCGCCGCCTCGAGGCGATGACGGCGCCGAGCGCGGCGAAGAACGCCAGGCGGGTCACCCCCAGCCAATCGGCCCACTCGCCCCACATTCGGGTTTCATCGACCAGGGTCTCGCCGACATCGAAAACGACGAGGCGGATGGCCACCGCTCGTCACCCTCCGCTGGCGGCGAGGGTGCGGCGCTGCAGCGCCTGGACCGCCTGCGCGCCGAAATCCTGCAGCCAAGCGCGCTTCAAGGCCTGGTCCGCGCCGCTGTCCGCCGCCACCGCCTGGCAATAGGCGAGGATCAGCGCGTTCGCCAGGTTCGCCGGCCCCGCCTTGGCGTTTTGCGCGGCGAGGCTCGCGGCGAGGTCGCCGGCCGTGTCGCCCGGGGCCGGCAGCGCCGGCTTGCCGATCAGCGCGGAGGCCTTGGTCACCAGCTCCTGCGGCGCCAGCCGGCCATCGTCCTTCGGGCAGACGAGCTTGCCGGCAAAGGGCCGCGGCCCGCGGTAGACCAGCGAGCGCCCGGCCGGGACCGCCCAGATCACGTCGAGCTCGGGAAACGACGCGACCCCGGTCTGCTGCGCCCTGGCGTCGGCGTCGGCCTCCATCGCGAAGCGGCGCAGCTCGGCGAATTTTTCGTAGGTCGGCTGCGCGCCGGCCGCGATCGTCGGGCAATAGGCGGCGACCAGCGCGTCGGCGATTTCGGTCGGCCCGGCGCCGGGCGCCTCCTTGCGGTGGAGCGTGGCCAGATCGTCGACCCGGCGGTCGCCGCCCTGGATCATCGCCGCCAGATCGGCCACCGCCTGCGGGCTGGGGCCGGTCGCGCCGGCGCGCCCCCGACCCGAGGGCAGTCGAACCCGGAGGCCGACTGGGTCCCGTATTCGGGGACCCGGGCGATGCCGCGCCAAGCCGCGACCATCTCGAGGGTGGCGTTCGGCGTCCCGCGGTTCCCCCAGCTCGAGCGCACGTAGTTGACGAGATCGGCGACCTGCGGGTCGGAGAGGCGGCCGGCGAAGGACGGCATCGCTGTAGGCGCCGCTCGGCGGCAGGCCGCGGCGCGCGCCGCCCAACGTCCCGCCCTCCTCATCGATCGACCTCCTCCATTCCCGCGATCAGCCGGCAAATTAGCGAGGCCGGGGCGCGAGCGCCAGCCGGCGGCCGGCTCGGCTCACCGGGTCAGGCTGAAGCGGATGGTGACCGACACCTCGATGCGCGGCTGCGTCATGTCGGCGGGAAACGGCGGCAGCACGGCGCCTCGCATCATCTCGGCGACCGCGGCGTCGAGATCGGGGTAGCCGGTGCCCTTGACGACGGCGTATTCGGCGACCCGGCCATTGCGCTCGACCGCGAAGCGAAGCACCGCCCGGCCCTCCTCGCCGCGTTCGCGCGCCCGTTCGGGATAGCGTTTGTGGCTGTTGAGCCATGCCGCCAGCAAGGCCTGGTAGCTCGGGTTGATTTCCGTCGGCGGCGGCGGCGGCGGCCGGCGGCGGCGCGAACGCCTGTTGCGGCGGCGCGGCGAGGCTCGGTGGCGGGGCGAGGCTCGGCGGCGGCTCGCGCTCGGGCCGATGCAGGGCCGGCCGCGGCAGATTGGGCGCGGGGGGCTTGCGCGGCGGCGGCGGGGGCGGCGGCGGCTCGGGAGCGGCGACCGTCGCCTCCGGAGCGGGCGGCGGAAGCGGAGGCGGCTCCTCGACCGGCGGCGGCGGGGGCGGCGGCGGCTCCTCGACGGGGCGGCGGCGGGGGCTCAACGGCGGCGGCGGCGGGGCTCGACAGGTGGCGGCGGCGGCGGCGGCTCGACCGCCGGTGGCGGGGCTGGCGGCAGCGACGGCGCGAGGGCGACCTCGATGCCCTGCCGGACCGACGACGGCAGGGTTAGCGGCGGCGGCGGCGGCGGCAGCAAGACCAGCACGGCCAGCACGGCGGCGTGCGCCGCCAGCGACAGCGCCAGAGGGAGCTTGATCCCGGTCACTTCGCGGTGGACGCCTCGGCGACCAGGGAGACCTTGGCGAAGCCGGCGCGGTTGACCTGGCTCAAGAGGTCCATCAATTGGGCGTAGGTGACGGTGCGGTCGCCGCGCACATAGACGATGCGGTCGGGATCGGCGGCGGCGAGGGCGGCGAGCCGCGGCTCGAGCTCGGCCGGGGCCACCTTGTCGTCGCCGATGAACAGCTCGCCGCCGCGGTCGAGGCTGAGGATGACCGGCTCCTTGGGCGCGACGATCGCCGCCGCCCTGGTCTTCGGCAGGTCGAGCGGCACGCCGACCACCAGCAGCGGCGCCGTCACCATGAAGATGACCAGCAGCACCAGCATCACGTCGACCATCGGCGTCACATTGATCTCGGCGAGCGGCGCATAGCGCTCCTCGCCGGGCTCGCCCGAAGGAGGCAGCTGGACCGCCACCCTTCAACCCTCCGCCGGGGCGCGGGAAAAGAGCCCGCCGGAGCGCCCGATCAGACCCTGCATGCGCCCGGCGAACCGCCCGAGATCGACGGTGATCTTGTTGTAGGCGACGACCGCGGGGATCGCCGCGGCCAGCCCCATCGCGGTGGCGAAGAGGGCTTCGGCGATCCCCGGCGCCACCACCGCGAGGCTGGTGTTGTTGGCCGCAGCGATGCCGGCAAAGCTGCGCATGATCCCCCAGACGGTGCCGAAGAGGCCGATGAAGGGCGCCGCCGAGCCCAACGTCGCCAGAAACGGCAGCCGCGTCTCGAGGCGGCGCAATTCGGCGTTCAGGACGAGACGCATCGCCCGCTCGATCCGCTCGCGCCGCTCGCCGGCGGTTTCGGGGGCCGGCCCGCACCCGGCCCTGCTCTCGCTCCACCCGGCCGCCAGCACCAGGCCGGCCGGGTCCCCGTCTCCGGCGCGGCCGGCGCGCCGGCATCAGCTCCGGCGCCGAATGGGCTGTCGCGACGCGCGCCCTCGTGGCGCTGCGCCGACCGGCTCGCCGCTCCGAGGCGCCACAGCTTGTCGACAATCACCGCCCAGCTCCATACCGAGGCGGCGAGCAGCAGCAGCAGCACCCCCTTGACCACGATGTCGGCGTGCAGAAACAGGCTGACGACCGAAAGGGATGCCACGGGATCGTTCACGGGTGAGCCTCTGGGGTTGCGCGATCGGATTGTACGCCTGGAAGCGCCGGCGATGACCCCGCCGGCGCGGGCCGGTCAAAAGGTCGCGCGGACGCCGAAGGTGATCGCGATCGGGGCGGCCGGCGCGTAGGCGCGCGGATTGTCGGCGCCCGGGACCTGGGCAATCGGAACCGACGAGGTCGGCGCCAGGGTTCCAAATGTGTAATAGGTCGCGTTGAAGGCGTTTTCGAGCAGCCCGAACAGCTGGAAATTCTTGCTGAGCTGATAGCTCGCATGCAGGTTGAGCACGAAATAAGGCGGCGTCCTTGGCGTCAGATTGGCCTCGTCGCCGAACAGGAACTGGCCGCTGGCGACGATCCCGGTCCCGCCGACCGTCCAATTGTCGGTCGGCTTGTAGTCGACGCCGAGCTTGAACAGATTGGCCGGGATGCCGGGCAGGCGGTCGCCGGGGCGGATTTGGATATTGCCCTCGGCGTCGGCCCCGGGGTTGTTTTCGCTCGACGCGGTGAACCCGGTCAGGAAAGAGGCGTCGATGTATGAATAGCTGGCCCAGGCGAGCACACGGTCGGTCTTCAGCTGGAGCTTGAGGTCTACCCCCTGGCGCAAGGTGGCGCCGACATTGCGAAAAAACGCCCGTCCCTGGATTTGGCTGTTGACCGCCTGAATGTCGTTGTCGAGCGTGGTGCGATAGAAGGCGAGATCGGATGACAAGGTCGCGCCCGCAAAAGGCGTGAGCTGGCCGCGGACCCCGGCCTCGACGGTGTGCGCGACGACCTGCTGCAAATCCGGGTCGCCGACAAAAAAATTGGCGAGGCTGCACGGGCTGGCGGGGCTG
This sequence comes from uncultured Alphaproteobacteria bacterium, assembly GCA_963716115.1. Lineage (GTDB taxonomy): Bacteria > Pseudomonadota > Alphaproteobacteria > ATCC43930 > CGMCC-115725 > AP-15. Next base: position 8,884 of record CAVQSZ010000003.1, on the reverse strand, counting down.
GCGCAGCTGAGCTCGGCCGGGGTCGGCGCCCGGTTGGCTTCGGCATAGCTGGCGTAAAGGGCAAGGTCGGGGCGGGCCTTCCAGGTCAGGCCGGCCGACGGGTTGAACCGGCTGTAGGTATGGTTGCCGCTGATCGCGCCGCCTTCCTTGTCGTTCAGATCGATCTGCGCCAGGTTGAAACGGCCCGCCACGTTCGCCGACAGGGACGGGGTCAGGTCATAGGTGTCGGTAAAGAACACGCCGTAATAGGCGTTCGAAATCGCCACCCGCACCGGGGCGATCGAGCCGTCCGCCTGATCGACGACGATGCCGGGTCCGGAAAAGAGCTGATCGGCCGACAATCCGCCGATCTCGGTGCTCGCCCCGAACAGGGTTTGGCCGCCGTCGAAGCTGAGCCCGACGACGAGCCGGTTGCCGCGGTCGAAAAGCGGGGTGCGGTTGGTCAGCTGAACGGCGGCGCCGTAGCCGTTGGTGCTGGTCGACTGCTGGTCGAGGTTCGAATAAGGGCCTCCGTTCAAAAAATCGGGGATCGGGACGCCGGCGCGGTTGGTGGCGAACACCCCGGGCGACGCGCACAGAAGGCCGGCTGCCGTCGTCACATGGGGCGAAATCGGAAACTCCGCCATTGACGACCTTCTGCAGAAAATTATCGTAATAGGCATTCCCTTGCAGCGAGGTCTCGTCGGTAAGATCGGCGCTGCCGGTCATGTTGACCTGCGCGTAGTGGTTGGTGATCAGGTTGGGGGCGGTGAACACCGCCGCCGGATCGACCGCCAAGAGCTGGATCGGCGTCGCCCCAGGGCCGTTGAGCCGGTTGTCGGCGGCGATGACGTTGATATGGGCTTCGCCGTGCTCGCCGCGCCAGCCGAGGTCGCCGTAGAAATTGCGCAGCTGGGAGGATTGCACGTCGCGCCAGCCGCCCTCCTGCAGACCGTTGGCCGCGGCATAGGCGGCGACCCCGCCGCTCTCGACGCCGTATTGGAATTCGCCCTGATATTTTGCGAACGAGCCGCCGAGGAGGTCAACCTCGCCGCCCTGATAGGTGAAGCCGTTCTTCATCTGCACCGAAAGCGCGCCGCCCAACGCGTTCAACCCGAAGACCGGGTTCGAGCCGACGAGGTTCATCCGGTCGATCGCCAAATCCGGGATCAAGTCCCAGTTCACCGTTTCGCCGAAAGGCTGGTTGAAGCGCGCGCCGTTCAGGTAAACCGCGAGCCCCTGCGGGTTGCCCTGCAACGGCGACGCCTGGAACCCGTGGTAGAACAGGCTCGGCTGAAACGGGTTGCCGGAGGCCGCGTCGAGCGTGACCCCCGGAACCTCTTCGTTCAGCGCGCGCAGCGCGTCGGCGTTGCCGCTGCGGGTGATGTCGGCCCCGGTCAGCACCTGGGTTTGCGCCGGCACCTTGGCGCGGTCCACCCCCGATCCGAGCAGCGGCGTCGTCGCGATCACTTCTACCGTCGGAAGGGCGATTTCCGCAGCCGGCGCCGGCGCGGCCTGCGCTGCGACCACCCGCGGCAGCAGCGACAGGACCAGCGCGACCGGCAGAACCCGAGCGTGGAGCGCCGCCCGGGAATGTCGCCGACGCGCCCTATCGACAGGTCCGGGCGCGCTCCTCTGCCTCCCCGTCACTGTCGGCTCCCCGCCCGGCGGCGCGGGTCTCGCCGCCGGATCGTGCTATGCCCGACCGCGCCTCGTGGCGTTAAGGCGACCTCCCGCGCAAAAAGAAGCCGCGCCGGGCGCGCCGCGAGGCCGGGCGCTCACACGGAGTAGTACATCTGGAACTCGATCGGGTGGGGGGTGTGCTCGAAATTGTACACCTCCTCCCATTTCAGCTCCATGTAGGCCTCGAGCTGGTCGCGGTTGAAGACGTCGCCCTTCAACAGGAACGCGTGGTCGGCGCGCAATTCGCCCAACGCCTCGCGCAAGCGAGCCGCACACCACCGGCACGTCCTTCAATTCCTCGGGCGGCAGGTCGTAGAGGTTCTTGTCGATCGGGTCGCCGGGGTGGATCTTGTTCTGGACGCCGTCCAAGCCGGCCATCAGCATCGCGGCGAAGGCGAGGTAGGGGTTGGCGGCGGGGTCGGGGTAGCGCACCTCGACGCGTTTTCCTTTGGGGCTCGAAACATAGGGGATGCGGCAGGAGGCCGAGCGGTTGCGCGAGGAATAGGCCAGCAAGACCGGCGCCTCGAACCCCGGAATGAGCCGCTTGTAGCTGTTCGTCGTCGGGTTGGTGAAGGCGTTGATCGCCTTGGCGTGCCGGATGATGCCGCCGATGTAGTAGAGCGCGGTCTCCGACAAATCGGCGTAGAGGTTGCCGGCGAAGACCGTGTTTTCGCCCTTCCACAACGACTGGTGGGTGTGCATCCCCGAGCCGTTGTCGCCCATGATCGGCTTGGGCATGAAGGTGGCGGTCTTGCCGTATTGCTGGGCGACACTCTGGGCCACGTATTTGTAGATCTGCAGATTGTCGGCGGTGCGCACCAGGGTCGAGAACTGAAACCCCAATTCGGCCTGGGAGGGCGCCACCTCGTGGTGGTGCTTTTCGACCTCGAGCCCCATCTCGGCCATCACCGAGAGCATCTCGGCGCGGATGTCCGATTGCGCGTCGACCGGCGGCACCGGGAAATAGCCGCCCTTGACGGGCGGCCGGTGGCCGGGGTTGCCGTCGGCCAGCTTCTTGCCCGACACCCACGGCCCCTCCTCGCTGTCGATCGCGTACATCGCCCCGTTCATGCCCGTGGCGTAGCGCACCTGGTCGAAGATGAAGAACTCCGCCTCCGGCCCGAAATAGGCCCGGTCGCCGATCCCGGTCGAGACGAGGTGGCGCTCGGCCTTCTTCGCCGTCGAGCGCGGGTCGCGGCCGTAGGGCTGCCCGGTCAGCGGCTCGTGCACGTCGCAGAAGACGATCAGCGAGGGCTGGGCGGCAAACGGGTCCAGGACCGCGGTCGCGCAGTCCGGCACGAGCATCATGTCGGAATCGTTGATCGCCTTCCAGCCGGCGATCGACGAGCCGTCGAACATCACCCCCTCGGCCAGAAAATCCTCGCTGATCGTGCGCACGTGATGCGCCAGATGCTGCCACTTGCCGCGCGGGTCGGTGAAGCGGAAGTCGACATACTTGACCTCGTGCTCCGCGATCAGCGCCATCACCTTCTCGCTCTCGGACATCGCAAAGTTCCGCTGCTGGTTTGAAACGGGGGCAGGCCGGGGCCACCAAAAAGCCTTGCGCGGCGCGTGTCAAGGCCCGCAGGCTGCGGGCATCGAGAGGAGATCATGAACCGACCGCTGCTCGTCATCGACGGCGACTCGTTCGCGCACCGCGCCTATCACGGGCTGCCGAAATCGATCCGCCGGCGCGGCGGCAAGGGCGGCGGCGCGATCGTCGGCTTCGCGAACTTCCTGCTGCGCCTCTACCTGGACGAGCGGCCGCGCGCCGTGCTCGTCGGCTGGGACACGCTCGGCGCCCCGACCTACCGCCACCTGGCGCTCGAAAGCTACCAGAGCGGGCGCGCGTTCGACGACGAGCTCGTCGATCAGCTCGACATCCTGCCGCAATTCGTCGCCGCCTGCGGCTTCGCCTGGGCGAAGGCCGCCGGCTACGAGGCCGACGACTTCCTCGCCGCCGCGGCGGCGAGGGAAGAACGCCGGGGCGGCGCGGCGCTGGTCGCGACCGGCGACCGCGACGCTTTTCAGCTCGCCTCGGCCTCGACCATGGTGATCCAGCCGGTGCGCGCCGGCGAGATGGCTCGGATCGGGCCGATCGAAGTGCGCGAGCGCTACGGCGTCGAGCCCGCGCAGGTGCCCGATTTCATCGCCATCCGCGGCGACCCGTCGGATCGGATCCCCGGCGTCAAGGGGGTCGGCGCGAAGGGCGCGGCGAGCCTCTTACGCCGCTACGGCTCGCTCGAGGCGGCGCTCGCCGACGGCAGGTTCGCGGCCGAGGCCGACAGGCTGCGGATCTATCGCTCGATCGCGACAATGAACCCCGCCGCGCCTCTGCCCGACCTGCGCGACCAGCAGCCGAGCTGGGGCGAGGCGGCGTCGCTCGCGCGCGACTGGGAGCTGACCGGGTTGGCCGACCGTCTCGACAAGATCGCGGCGGGTTGACACCGGCAAGACACGTTGATATCAACCTAACCATGGACCGCCAACCCGCACGGCATGCCCAGAGTGTCTTTCACGCCGGCGCTTGAGCGCTTTCTGGCGGCGCCCGCGGTCGAGGTCGAGGCGGCGACCGTGGGCGAGGCGCTCCTCGCGGTGTTTGCCTCGCGGCCGGCGCTGCGCGGCTATGTGCTCGACGACCAGGGCGCGATCCGCCGGCATGTCGCCGTCTATGTCAACGGCAGGCCGGCCGCCGACCGCGTCGGGCTGAGCGATCCGGTCGGCCCGCGCGACGAGATTTTCGTGCTCCAGGCGCTGACCGGCGGCTGAGGGAGAAAAGAATGGCTGATCGGCTTCATATCGGGACCCGCAAGGGCCTCTTCGAGCTGGCGCGCGGCGCGGGCGGCTGGGAGATCGCCGATGTGCGATTTCTCGGCGACCCGGTCTCCGCGGTGCTGGCGCATGACGGCGCGGTCTACGCCGCGCTCGACCTTGGCCATTTCGGCGCCAAGCTGTGGCGCCGCGACGCCGCCGGGGCGTGGAGCGAGCTGGCGGCGCCGGCCTATCCGCCAAAGCCGGAGGATGCCGGCGACGACCCGCACCCCTGGTCGCTCGGCAAGATCTGGGCGCTCGAACCGGGCGGGATCAACGGGCGCCTGTGGGCGGGGACGATGCCCGGCGGGCTCTTTCGCTCCGACGATTGCGGCCAATCGTGGTCGCTGAACGAGACGCTGTGGCGGATGCCGGAGCGACGGCAATGGTTCGGCGTCGCCGGCGGCGAGCAGCCCGGCATCAACACCGTTCTGGTCGACCCGCGCGACCCCGCCGACATCCGCGTCGGCGTGTCGACCGCGGGCGTGTGGGCCAGCGCCGACGCCGGCGCCTCGTGGCGCATCATCAACCGCGGCATGTACAACGAGTACATGCCGCCCGGCGAGCGTGAGGCGCCGATCGCCCAGGACATCCATCGCCTCGCGCGTTGCGCCGCGCATCCTGAGATCATGTGGTGCCAGCACCACAACGGCGTCTTCCGCTCCGAGGATGCCGGGGCCAATTGGCGCGAGCTGACCGCAATCCGGCCGTCGAAGTTCGGCTTCGCCGTCGCCGCGCACCCGCGCGACCCGGACACCGCCTGGTTTGTCCCGGCGGTCAAGGACGAGCGGCGCATCGCCGTCGAGGGCAAGGTCGTGGTCGCGCGCACCCGCGACGGCGGCCGCAATTTCGAGGTGCTGAGCCGAGGCCTGCCGCAGCGCCATGCCTACGATCTGGTATGGCGCCACGCGCTCGACATCGACGCCGACGGCGAGCGGCTCGCCTTCGGCTCTACCAGCGGCGGGCTGTGGATTTCCGAGGATTCCGGCCAATCCTGGACGATGCCTGAGATGCGGCTGCCGCCGATCGCGGTGGTCCGGTTCGCCGCGACGTGAGAGCCCTATCCGATCGAGGTGGTTGACCCCGCCGGTCAGGCGACGCCGAACCGCCTGATCGCGTCGTCGCTGAATTTGAGGCCGAGGCCGGGGGCGGTCGGCATCGCCAGCAGGCCGTCCTGCGGGACCGGGACTTCTTCCCACAAGTGGAACAGGCGCGGCATGTATTCGACGGTCAGCCCGTTGGGCGCTGCGCCGACCAGATGCACGTGGATTTCCGGGACGCCGTGGCTGACCACCGGCAGGTTGAAGGCCTCGGCCATGCCGGCGATCTTGAGCCACGGGGTGATCCCGCCCGAGCGCACCTGGTCGATCATCACGATGTCGACCGAGCGCGCCTCCAGCATGTGGCGGAACGGCGCGACGCCCCAGAGGTACTCGCCGCCGGCGACCGGGGTCGCGAGCGCCGCGGCGACGCGCGCGAGGCCGGCATAGTCGTCGTGCGCCGTCACGTCCTCGAGCCAATAGAGGCCGACCCCGGCTGCCTCGACCCGGCGGCCGATGTCGATCGCCTGCTCCGGCCGCCAGCGCTGGTTGATGTCGCACATCAAATCCATGTCCGGGCCGACCGCCTGACGGATCAGCCTCGCCTGCTCGACCTCGCGCGCCGGCGAGGTGGCGCCGGGCAGGCCGAGCTGCATCTTCGTCTGGCGGTGGCCTTTTTCGCGCAGCCTTTGGGCGGCGGTGACCGCCTCCTCGAGCTTCAGGCCACGGCGCAACGCGCCGCTCGCATAGGTCGCGATATGGTCGCGCCCGCCGCCGAGCAATTTCCACAACGGCAGCCCCAGCGCCTTCCCCTTGATGTCCCACAGCGCGACATCGATCGCCGACAGCGCCATCAGAAAGACGCCGGCCGGGCCGGCGCCGGCCGCCGCCGCGCGCAGCCTGGCCGCAACCGCCTCGACCCGCATCGGGTCCTCGCCGACCGCCAGCGCGCCCAGCTCGTCGACCGCCCGTCGCAGGGTGCGGGTCAGGGCGCCGCCGAAATAGGTGACGCCGAGCCCTTCGATCCCGTCGTCGGTCCGCACCCGCAGCCAGACGATCGGGTTCTTGGCGTTCGGGTTCTCCGAGAAGCCGGCGAGCGGCTCGTCGTTCGGCAAGGCGACAATCCCGGTTTCGACGTTGGCGATTTTCATGCCCGATCACCTCGGAGAATTGACGCAATGACCGCAGCGGCGGCGCGAGGCCTCCCTATGCGGCCGCGTAGCGGTCGATCGTCGCCCGGTTGAAGGTGAGGCCGAGGCCCGGCCGGTCCGACAGCACCAGCTCGCCGCGCGCGGGATCGAACGGGGCGACGCCGTCGAACAGCTTCAGCATCCAGCCCATGTATTCGACGGTCAGCCCGTTCGGCGCGGCGGCGACGAGATGCGCGTGGATCTCCGGGATCACATGGCTGACCACCGGCAGGTTGAACGCCTCGGCCATGCCGGCGATCTTGAGCCACGGGGTGACGCCGCCGGCGCGGGCAAGGTCGATCATCACGTAATCGACCGACCGCGCCTCGATCATGTGGCGGAACGGGACCATGCCCCAGACCAGCTCGCCACCGCAGATCGGCGTCGCCAACGCGGCGTTGACCCGCGCGATCCCGGCGTAATCGTCATGCGCGGTCACGTCTTCGAGCCAGAAGAGGCCGACCCCCGCGTCCTCGACCCGGCGGCCGATGTCGATCGCCTGCTCCGGCCGCCAGCGCTGGTTGATATCGCACATCAGCTTGATGTCGGGCCCCAGCGCCTCGCGGATCTTGACCGCCCGCTCGACCTCGATCGCCGGCGTCGCATCGCCGGGCAACGCCAGCTGCATCTTCACCTCGCGGAAGCCTTTGTCCTTCAGCCTCCCGGCCGCGGCCACCGCCTCGCCCAAGGTCAGGTTGCGCCGGAGCGCGCCGCTGGCGTAGGTCGCAACCCGCCGCCGCGCCCCGCCCAGCAATTTCCACAGCGGCAGGCCCAGCGCCTTGCCGCGGATGTCCCAGAGCGCGATGTCGATCGCCGCCAGCGCCAGGGTGAACACCCCCGCCGGCCCGGCCCCGCCCGCCGCCGCGCGCAGCTTTGCGGCGATCGCTTCGACGCGGTGCGGGTCCTCGCCGATGGCGAGCGCGCCGAGCTCGTCGACGGCGCGCTTCAGGCTCCGCGTCATCGCGCCGCCGTAGAACGTCACCGCGATCCCCTCGACGCCGTCGTCGGTCCCGATCTCGAGGGTCACGATCGGCCGCGCCGCGTTCGGGTTCTCCGGCGTGTCGGCCAGCGGGTCCGCCTCCGGCAGCACCAGGATTTGCGACCGGACGCTCGCGATCTTCATCACGCCACCCGGTAGCGGTCGATCGCGGCCCGGTCGAATTTGAGGCCGAGGCCGGGGGCGGTCGGCATCGCCAGCTCGCCGTCCTGCAATTGCGGGACCTCCTCGAAGAGGTGCATCAGCCACGGCATGTATTCGACCGTCAGCCCGTTCGGGATCGCCCCGATCAGGTGGACGTGCACTTCCGGGATCAGATGGCTGACGACCGGCAGGTTGAACGCCTCGGCCATGCCGGCGACCTTCAGCCATTGGGTGACGCCGCCGACCCGCACCAGGTCGATCATCACGACATCGACCGAGCGCCTTTCGATCATGTGGCGGAAGGGTGCAATGCCCCAGACGTATTCGCCGCCGGCGACCGGGGTCGACAGGGCCGCCGTGACCCGCGCCAAGCCGGCGAAATCGTCGGCCGTCGTCACGTCTTCGAGCCAGAAGAGCCCGACCCCGGAATCCTCGACCCGGCGGCCGATGTCGATCGCCTGCTCCGGCCGCCAGCGCTGGTTGATGTCGCACATCAGCTTGATGTCGGGGCCGATCGCGTCGCGCACCCGGCGCATGCGCTCGACCTCGATGGCCGGCGTCGTCTCGCCGGGCAAGGCGAGCTGGGTCTTCATCTCGCGCCAGCCCTTGTCCTTGAGGGTGGCCGCGGCCGCGACGACGCGGTCGAGCGAGAGGCCGCGCATCAGGGCGCCGCTGGCGTAGCTCGGCACCCGCTCGCGCGCCCCGCCGAGCAATTTCCACAACGGCAGGCCGAGCGCCTTGCCGCGGATGTCCCAGATTGCCGTATCGAGCGCCGAGATCGCGAGGTTGAAGATGCCGCCGGGGCCGGCCGAGCCCGCCGCCGCGCGCAATTTCGCCGCGACCGCCTCGACCCGGTGCGGGTCCTCGCCGACCGTCAGCGCGCCCAGCTCGTCGACCGCGCTCTTCAAGGCGCCGGTCAGGCTGCCGCCGAAATAGGTGACGCCGAGCCCGACGAGCCCGTCGTCGGTCTCGACCTCGACGGTGACGATCGGGCGCGTGCCGCTCGGGTTTTCGGCGGCGCCGGCGAGCGGCTCGTCCGC
>CAVQSZ010000002.1:0-50791 GCA_963716115.1 uncultured Alphaproteobacteria bacterium | reverse complement strand
GACGCCGCGACAATCCTCGGCCAGCTGGTCGAGGCGGTGAAATCGGGAGCCGGGACCCGCCGCCGGGACGCGCAGGAGCGGGTCGCAGCACACCGCGAGCGGCTGGGCTACTTCAACGACCGCGCCTATTTCGCCGACGACAAGCCGATCCTGCCGCAGCGGGTCATCGGCGAATTGCAGCGCGGCTTGCCGGAGGACGCGATCGTCACCTGCGACGCCGGCGAAAACCGCATCATGATGACGCATTTCTATCAGACGAAGCGGGCGGAGGGCTTTCTGCAGGCGGCCGGCTCCGGGCCGATGGGGTTCGCCATCCCGGCGGCGCTCGGGGCGAAGCTCGTCCATCCCGACCGGCCGGTCGTCGCGGTCTGCGGCGACGGCGGCTTTGCGATGACGATGAACGGGCTGATGACCGCGGTCGAGCAGGACATCCCGATCATCACCGTCGTTTTCAACAACAACGCGCTCGGCTGGGTCTACCACGGCTCCGGCCCGTTCGCGGCCGAGCTCAAGGATTGGGACCACGCCGCGATCGCCCGCGCGCTCGGCTGCCGCGGGGTGCGGGTCGAGGACCCGGCGGCGCTGGCGCCGGCGCTGTCCGACGCGCTCGCGACCCGCGCGCCGACCGTGATCGACGTGCGCACCTCGCTCGCCGTCACCTTCGCCGACATCACCTCGCAATTGGCCAAGGACGCCTCGCCGCGCCGGCGGTAGGCCACACTGCACGGCTGTCCGGGAAGACTAAGCCAGCCCCGGTGTCGACCGGCCGGCATATTATTCGTCTTGGCCGGGCTTGGCCCGGCCATCCACGCCTGTTGACGTCGCGAGGAAGGCGTGGATGCCCGGCACAAGGCCGGGCAAGACGATCTTCGTCGTGAAATTAACTTTCCTCGGTTAGCCCGACGCATCTCGCGGAACGACGGTAGAGTGACCCGGGAATGAGCGCCCCCTCCAGCGGGGCGACGAGCAAAGGGAGAGACGCCATGATCCGCAGACGACAAACCCGCCGCGAGATTCTGCAAACCGCCGCAGCCCTAGGCGCCTTTGCGTCGGTCGGCGCGACCGTCCGGCGCGCCGCGGCGCAAGGGCAGCCGCACGCCCAGATCGACGCGATCCTGCGCCGCGCTGCCGATGCCGGCGACGTGCCGGGCGTCGTCGCCGCGGCGGCGACCGACAAGGGCGTCCTCTACCAGGGCGCATTCGGCAAGAGCGATCTCGCCAAGGGCGCCGACATCAAGCCCGACACGATCTTCCGCATGGCGTCGATGACCAAGGCGGTGACCTCGGTCGCGGCGATGCAGCTGGTCGAGCAGGGCAAATTGCAGCTCGATCAGCCGATCGGGTCGGTGCTGCCCGATCTGGCCGCGCCGCAGGTGCTGGCGGGGTTCGACGCGTCGGGCGCGCCGCAGCTGCGGCCGGCGAAGCGGCCGATCACCCTGCGCCTGCTGCTGACCCACACCGCGGGCTTCGCCTACGACATCTGGGACCCGGCGATCGGGCGCTACATCAAGGCCACCGGCACGCCGCCCGGGGCCACCGGCAAGCTCGCCGCGCTCAAATTGCCGCTGGTGTTCGATCCGGGCGAGCGCTGGGAATACGGCATCAACCTCGACTGGGTCGGCCGGGCGGTCGAGACCGCCGGCGGCAAGCCGCTCGACGCCTATTTCCGCGACCACATCCTGCACCCGCTCGGCATGACCGACACCGATTACGTGTTCACCCCGGCGCAGCAGCCGCGGCTGGTGACGACCTATCAGCGCAAGCCCGACGACACGCTCTCGCCGATGCCGGTCGAAACCGCCCCGCCGCAGCGCGAGTTCTGGAGCGGCGGCGGCGGGTTGTACTCGACGGCCGGCGACTATCTGGCGTTTCTGCAGATGCTGCTGCATCAGGGGAGCTTCAACGGCGCCAAGATCCTGCAGCCCGAGACGGTGGCGCTGATGGCGCAGAACCAGATCGGCGACATCCGCGCCGGCATTCTGAAGACGGCGAACCCTGAGCGGTCGAACGATGTCGACTTCTTCCCCGGCATCCCGTGCCGCTGGGGGCTCGGCTACATGATCAACACCGAGCCGGGACCGAACGGGCGCAGCGCCGGCAGTGTGACCTGGGCCGGGATCTTCAACACCTATTATTGGCTCGATCCGCAAAAGCACGTCGCCGGGGTAATCCTGATGCAGGTCCTGCCCTTCGCCGACCACAAGGCCGTGGCGCTCTACGGCCAGTTCGAGCGCGGGGTGTACGACGCGCTGAAGGCGGCCTGACGCGCGCCCCCGCTCGTTTGGCGCCGCGGCAATCCTGTCGCGTTCCGGGCGATCTCTTGACGGTCGCCCGGCGGAGCGCCTACACCGCACCGTCTGCGCGTTTGTGAGCGCAGGCGCTTAGGGAGATGACGCATGGCTCGGATCAGACATATCGCATTGGTGACCGACGACCCCGCGAAGACCGCGGAATTCTATAAGCAGCATTTCGGCCTGACCGAGCTCTACCGCCGGCCCGGCGATACCGGCGAGAAGGGTGTGTGGCTCAGCGACGGCTACATTTATTTCGCAGTGCTGAAATACGGCGAGCCCGGCGCTCCCAAGCTCGGCCCGGGGCAGACTTCCGACATCCGCGGGATCCACCACATCGGGTTTTATGTCGACGACGAGCAGGCGACCGCCAGGGAATTGAGGGACGCGAATTTCCCGCCCGTCCCGATGGAGAAGTCCGAGAGGGTCGAGACGACCCCGATGGGCGACGCGGTCAATTTGAAGTATTTGGGGCCCGACGAGGTGCAGATCGACATTCGCAGCCGCGGCTGGAACGAGGCGATCAGCTTTGGGATGCAACGCTACGAGCTGGCGCCGGCGGCCGAGGAGTCGAAGTAAAGCACCTCGCCCGCACCTGACCCCGTCACCTGGAGGATGCGTCGATGATCTACGAAGTCCGCACCTACACCTTGCGCCCCGGCAGTGTCGCCGAATTCGAGGAGCGCTACGCCAAGCGGCTCCCGGCGCGCGAGAAGCACTCCAAGCTGGGAGCCTTTTGGCACACCGAGTTCGGCCCGCTCAATCAGGTGGTCCACGTCTACCCCTACGACGACCTGCGGCAGCGCACGGCGGTGCGCGCGGCGCTGGCGGCCGACGCCGCCCGCAACGCGCTCCCCGGCGGCGGCGAGCTGATCGTGGCGCAGGAGGCCGAGATCATGAACCCGGCGCCGTTCATGCACGCGCTCGGCAGCCGGGACTACGGCGCCGGGAACGTCTATGAGATGCGCACCTACACCTACGCCGCGGGCGACATCCCCAAGGTGCTGGAGGCGTGGGCCAAGGCCGTTCCCGATCGCGAAAAGCTCTCCCCCCTGGCCGCCTGCTGGACGAGCGAGCTCGGCGGGCTCAACAAGTTCGTCCACACCTGGGTGTACAAGGACCTGGGCGAGCGCGCCCGGGTTCGCGAGGAATCCCGGCGGCCGGGCGGCGCGTGGCCGCCGCAGGCCGGGGTGCGGCCGATCCGGCAGGAGAACAAGCTGCTGATCCCGGCGGCCTTCTCGCCGGTGCGATAGCCGCGGCCGCCGCCGCCCGCCGGCGCGGGCGGCGGCGATCGCCGTGTCGAAAAACGCGGCTCAGTAGCTCGAAATTTCGATCGAGTTCCGATCCGGGTCGTCGATATAGACCGATTGGATCTCGCCGATCGCCCCGGCGCGCGGCCCCTGCATCCGCACCGGCACGCCGCAGCTTTCGAGATGGGCCGCGACCTCGCCCATCGGCTCCTCGGTGATAAAGCAGATATGCGCGGGCATCCGTTTTTCGCCGCTCGCCGCCATCGCGCCGCCGGCGAGATCGAGATGGATCTTCTGCCGGCCGAAATAAAGCGCGGCGCGGCCCTCGCCGATGCTCTCGGCCTTCATGCCGAGGACGCGCTGATAAAACTCCACGCTGCGGCCGATATCGGCAACAGTCAGGTTCAGATGGTCGATGCGCTCGATTTTCATGGCCGGCCCCGTTGGTTTGAGAAGAGCTGCCAGCTTGCCACGACGCGGGCGGTCGGGCCACCCCTCGTCGCCGCAAGCCGAACTCTCGGCATGGCGAGCTTTCTCTCTCCGTAACGAGGCTGCGAGATGAGCGCCCCCCGCTGCTTCCAGACCATCGTGCCGATGCGCGACGGCGTCCGGCTCAACACCTTCGTCTTTCTGCCGCAGGAAGGCGGGCCGCGCTGGCCGGCGATTCTGCACCGCACCCCCTACGGCATCGCCGCCGCCGACGCGCGCGACAAGACCGACAGCACCCGGGCCTGGCTGCCGAGCGCCGACGAGCCGATGCGCGGCTCGATCCTGCGCGGCTGGAAAGAGATCGTGGCCCACGGCTATGCCGCAATCTATCAGGACACGCGCGGCCGGCACGGCTCCGAAGGCGAGGACCGGGTCTATGCCGACGACGCCGCGGACGGCCACGACACATTGGAATGGATCGCCGGCCAGTCCTGGTGCAACGGCGTCATCGGCATGTCGGGCTCGTCGGCCGGCGCGACCACGACCTTCGCCGCCGCCTCGACGCGGCACCCGAGCCTGCGCGCCTTCTTCGCGCAGGCGGGCGGCTCGAGCATCTATGACGACGTGGTCTACGAGGGCCAGTCGATCGAGATGGAGCGGCTGTGGCTGTGGGTGGCGCGCAACATCCCGGGGCTGTCGCGCTCGCATCGCGAGGCGGCGATGCGGCGCTATGGGGTCGGCGAAGCGGAGCTGGAGGCCGCCGCCGCCTCGGCCGCTTCGCGCTACGCGCGGCTCGACGCCGCGCGCCACGCGGACCCGCCCTTTGTCGGCTCCGAGGACTGGCTGCGCCTGCCGCTGGCGGGATATCCCGATTTCGCGCTGGCGCAGCCTTTCCTAGACGACATCCTGACCCACCCGGCCCCCGACGCGTTCCGGGCGGCGCATGATTTCCGCCGCACGATCGACATTCCGGGGTTTCACGTCACCAGCTGGTTCGACATCTTTCAAACGAGCGTCATCGCCGCCTTCAACGAGATCCAGGCGCGCACCGGCACGCAGAAGCTGTGGGTCGGCCCGAACGAGCACTACTTTGTCTACGCCAGCAATTTCTGGCCGCGCGACCCCTATTTCGAGTGGTTCGACTACTGGCTGAAGGGAAAGCCGACCGGCCTTGTCGAGGAGCCGGCGGTCTATTATTCGCCGCGCGCCTGGGTGGAAGACCCCAAGGGCTATGTCCCCGACGACTGGCGCCGGGCCGAGCGCTGGCCGCCGCCGGGCGCGACGCCGCGCCGGCTCTACCTGCGCGGCGACGGCGGGCTCGACGCCGAGGGGCCGGGCGGCCCGCCGCGCACCTTCCGCTACGACCCGCGCCGGCCGATCCCGACCCTGGGCGGGCGGAACATGACGATCGACGCCGGCCCGCGCGACCAGCGCCCGGCGCAGGCGTTGCCCGATTACGGTCTGATCTATCGCGGCGAGGTTTTGCGGGAAGAGCTGACGATCGCCGGCAATGTGCGCGTCACCCTCTATGTCGAATCCGACTGCCCCGACACCGATTTCGTCGTCAAGCTGATCGAGCTGGCCCCGGGCGGCGGCGCGATGCTGCTGATGGACGGCGTCGCGCGCGCGATGTACCGCGGCCCGTCAGCCGAGCCGCAGCCTCTGGTCCCGGGCCGGGTCGAGCGGCTGACGATCGGCCTCGGCGACATCTGCCACACCTTCCGCGCCGGCAGCCGGATCGAGATCGACGTCGGCAGCAGCAACTTCCCGCGCCGCGCCCGCAACACCAACAGCGGCCACCCGGCGCTGGCGCGGGACGGCGAGGCCGACATCCGCGTCGCCCGCAACACCGTGCGCCACGCCGCGGCGACCCCATCTTTTGTCGAGCTGCCTTTTGTCGAGCTGCCGGCGTCGGGGCGCGGCGGTCCGGCCGCGTGACGCCGATTGCCGGTCAGTATCGCCAGTCGCCGGTCAATATCTGTTGAGCAGCGCCGCGATCGCGAGCCGCCAGCCCTGCATCGGGTCAGGCGCCGGGAGCGCCCGATCGAACGGGTCGCAGCCGGCCCGCCGCAGCCGCGTCAGCCAGCGCGCCGCGACCACCGCCGGCAGCAGCGCCGGCAGGGCCAGGCGGGGGACCGCCGCGCGCCGGGCGCGGGCGGCCCGCAGATGGCGTTCGGCCGCCATGGCGATCTCGGCGACGGCGGCGGCCAATGTGGGCGCGCCGCGCGCCGCGAGCCAGCCATGCGGCTCGAAGCCGTGCCGCGCGGCGATGTCGGCGGGGATCATCGGGCGGCGCACCCCCGGCTGGAACGGCATCGCCCGCAGCAGCCCGGCGAGCGCATAGGCGGTCCCGACCTCGCCCCCGACCTGCGCTGCGCTCGGGGCGAACCCGCCGAGAACCTCCAAGGCGAGATGCGCCAGCGGCGCCGAGGTCGCCTCGGCATAGGCCTCCAAATCGGCCAGGCTCGCCGGCGGGTCGTCGTCGAGGTCGGCTTCGCGCGCGTCGATCAGCCGCTCGAAATGCGCCCGGGTCAGCGCCAGCTCGCGGATCGCGGCGGTCAGCGGCTCGACCACGTCGTGCCGGCGGACCGGGCCGCCGTCGAACGCCGCGGCGATGCTCTCGCGCCACCATTCGAGGCGGATATGGCCGAGGATCGGCTGGGTGACGCTCTCCCGCACCCTTGCAATCTCATGGTTGAAGGCGTAAAGCGCGAACAGCGCCTCGCGGCGCGCGGCGGGCGCGAACAGCGCCGTCTGAAACCGGTCATGGTCGTGGCGGCGGACGATCGCCGCGACCGAGGACAGGCGCTGCGGGCTGCGGGAACGCGGTGTCGGAACGGACGTTTCTCCATCAAGCCCCTTCACCATAACCCGGGATGGTCGCCATGGCTTTCGAACTGCCGCCCCTGCCCTATCCGAAAAACGCGCTCGAACCGCATATCTCGGCAAACACCTTCGATTTCCATTACGGCCGGCACCATCAGGCCTATGTCACCAATCTCAACAACCTGATCAAGGGCTCGCCGCAGGAAAGCCAGTCGCTCGAGGAGCTGATCAAGGGAAGCTACAAGGATCCCGCGAAAGCCGGCCTGTTCAACAACTCCGCCCAGGTGTGGAATCATACCTTTTTCTGGAATTCGATGAAGCCCCAGGGCGGCGGCGCGCCCGGCGGCAACCTCGCCGCGGCGATCGCCCGCGATTGCGGCGGCCTCGACAAATTCAAGGAGCAGTTCAAGGCGGCCGCGGTCGGCCAGTTCGGCAGCGGCTGGGCCTGGCTCGTCGCCGACAAGGGCCAGCTGAAGATCGTCGCGACGCCGAACGCGGTCACCCCGCTGGCCGAAGGCCAGTCGGCGCTGCTGACCTGCGACGTGTGGGAGCACGCCTACTACCTCGACTACCAGAACCGGCGCCCGGATTTTGTGCAGGCGTTCCTCGACCATCTGGTCAATTGGGACTTCGCCGCGCAAAACCTCGCCAAGGCCGGCTGAGCCGCCTGGTCGTCATCACCGGGCTCGACCCGGTGATCCGAAGGGGCGGATGGCCGGATCAAGCCTGATCGGGTCCGGCCATGCCGGCCGTCACAAATGGACGCCGCGGTCGAGCAGCGCCGAGGCGTAATCCCGATAGCTGACGCCGAGCGCCTCGGCGCGCGCGAGACGCGCCAGCGCAATCTCGCGCGGCGGCGTCTTCCAGGCGCGGGCATGCGCCTTGCGCCAGCAGAAGGCGCGCCAATCGGCGCCGGGATCGAGCGGCGGCCCGCCATTGTGGCCGAGGCCGGGCGGGAGAAAGAACGCGCTGCCGTCGTCGGGCGTCATCGCCGCGCTGCCGCTCCTCGTTGCGCTTTCATCGCGTGCAAGAAAGGCGCCGCCCCGGCGCTGAGCCGATGCGCCTTGGCTTACGCCATCGCCGGATCGGTGTCGCGAGCGGGTCGCCTCAAGGGATGGGGGCCGGCGCCTCGCGCAGGTGGCAGGCGACGTGGTGGCCGGGCATGACCTCGCGCATTTCGGGCTCATCCTGCGAGCAGCGCGCGAAGGCGTAAGGGCAGCGGGTATGGAAGCGGCAGCCCGAAGGCGGGTCGATCGGGCTCGGCACGTCGCCCTTGAGGATGATGCGCCGGCGCGCCGCCTCCGGGTCGGGGACCGGCGCCGCCGACAGGAGCGCCTCGGTGTAGGGATGCTGCGGGCGGGTGAAAAGCGCGGCCTTGGGCGCGGTCTCGACGATCTTGCCGAGATACATGACCGCGATGCGGTGGCTGATGTGCTCGACCACCGCGAGATCGTGCGCGACGAACAGGTAGGAGAGGCCGAGCTCGCGCTGCAGATCGGCCAGGAGGTTGATGACCTGCGCCTGCACCGAGACGTCGAGGGCCGAGACCGGCTCGTCGCAGATAATGAGGCTCGGGCTCAAGGCGAGCGCGCGGGCAATGCCGATGCGCTGGCGCTGCCCGCCCGAGAATTCGTGCGGGAAGCGGACGAGGGCGTCTTCGCGCAGGCCGACCTTGGCGGCGAGGTCGGCCACCCGGCCGGCCAGGGCGCGACCGCCCGAGACGCCGTAATTCAGCAGCGGCTCGGCGATGATGTCGCGGACGCTGAGGCGCGGGTTCAGCGAGGAGTAGGGGTCCTGAAAGACCACCTGCATCTGCCGGCGCCAGGGCCGCATCGCGCGCCGCGACAGGCCGTCGATGCGCTCGCCCTTGAGGCGGATTTCGCCGGCGGTCGGCTCGATCAGCTTGAGGATCGCCTTGCCCGCGGTCGACTTGCCGCAGCCGCTCTCGCCGACCAGACCCAGGGTCTCGCCCTCGCCGATGTCGAAGGAGATGCCGTCGACCGCATGCACCTGCCCGACCGTGCGCTGCAGCAGCCCCTTGCGGACCGGGAAGTGCTTGACCAGTCCTTTGACCGACAGCAATGGCTCGGCCGCGGTCACGCCTGGGCCACCTGGTCGGTATGGAAGCAGGCGGCGAAATGGCCGGGCTCCTTCTCCTCGAAAGGCGGCGCCTCGCGCCGGCAGATATCGGTGGCGAAGGCGCAGCGCTCGGCGAAGGCGCAGCCGAAGATCGCCTCGCGCAGCGAGGGCACGGCGCCGGGGATCTCGGCCAGGCGCGTCGCGCCGGCGGCGTCGAGCGAGGCCCCGAGCCGCGGCACCGAATTGAGGAGCCCTCGGGTGTAGGGGTGGAGCGGGCGGCGGAACAGCGCCTTGATCGGCGCCTCCTCGGCCTTGCGCCCGGCATACATGACAACGACACGCTGCGCCATCTCGGCGACAACGCCCAGATCATGCGTGATCAGCACGATCGCAGCGTCGATCTTTTGCTTCAATTCGCGCATCAGGTCGAGGATCTGCGCCTGGATCGTCACGTCGAGCGCGGTCGTCGGCTCGTCGGCGATCAGCAGCCTGGGGTTGCAGGCGAGCGCCATCGCGATCATCACCCGCTGCCGCATGCCGCCCGAGAGCTGATGCGGGTACTCGCCGAGGCGGCGGGCGGCCTCGGGGATGTGGACGAGGCGCAGCATGTCGCCCGCCTTGGCCAGCGCCGCCCGGTGGTCGAGCCCCTGATGCAGGGTCAGGGTCTCGGCGATCTGCCGGCCGACCGTCAGCACCGGGTTGAGCGAGGTCATCGGCTCCTGAAAGATCATCGAGATGTCGTTGCCGCGCACCGCGCGCATCTCCGCTTCGCCGAGCGCGAGGAGGTCGCGGCCGGCGAAGCGGATCGAGCCGGAGACGATCCGCCCCGGCGGCGAGGCGATCAGGCGCAGGACCGAGAGCGCCGTGACGCTCTTGCCGCAGCCGCTCTCGCCGACGATGGCCAGCGTCTCGCCGGGCAGGACCGCGAACGAGACCCCGTCGACCGCGCGCACGACGCCGTCGCGGGTGAAGAACCAGGTCTTCAGGTCGCTGACCTCGAGGATCGGCTCGACGCGGCCGAGCGCCGGCCGCGCCGTCGTGGCGACATAGGCGGCGGCGCCGGCGGCCATGCCTACATGCGCCGCGCCAGCCGCGGGTCGAGCGCGTCGCGCAGCCCGTCGCCGAGCAGGTTGATCGCCAGCACCGTGACCGACAGGAACGCGCCCGGGATCAGGACGATGTAATAGGCGATCTGAAAGAGGCTGCGGCCCTCGGCGATGATGTTGCCCCAGCTCGGGATGTTGGGCGGCGTGCCGACGCCGAGAAACGACAGGATCGCCTCGACGATCATCGCCGCGGCGGCGACGAAGGTGCCGTTCACCAGGAGCGGCGGCAAGGTGTTCGGCAGGATGTGGCGCCACAGGATGCGGATGTAGCCGGTGCCGCTGGCGTGCGCCGCCTCGACAAACGGCAGCTCGCGCAGGGTCAGCACGACGCCGCGGACGAGGCGGGTGACGCGGGGCGCCTCGGAGACGGTGATCGCGAAGACGACGTTCTGCATGCTGGCGCGGGTCAGGGCCATCAGCGCGATCGCGATCAAGACCGAGGGGATCGACATCAACCCGTCCATGACCCGCATCACGATCGCGTCGGCCCAGCGGCTGAAGCCGGCGACGAGGCCGACCGCCAGCCCGAGGATCGTGCTCGGCAAGCGCGACGCTGATCCCGACCGTCAGCGACACCCGCGCGCCGTAGATCGTGCGGCTGTAGACGTCGCGCCCGAGCATGTCGGTGCCGAACCAGTGCTGCGCCGACGGCCAGCGCAGCCGCTGGACCGGCGCCAGGGCCTGCGGGTCGACGGTGCCGAGATACGGGGCGAAGACCGCCATCGCCGCCATCGCCGCCAGGATCAGCCCGCCGACGACGATCGTCGGATGGCGGCGGACATAGACGCGCAGGCCGCGCCGGCGCCCGGCGGGGGCGGCGCGCAGGGCGAGCTCGGCCGGGGCGACGGTCATTTCGGTCGCCCCGCGATTGCCGAAACGGCGCCGATCCCCCGCTCGCCACCCCTCACCCCGACCCTCTCCCCGCAAGCGGGGCGAGGGAGAAGATGGCGAAAACCCTTCGCCCCGCGCCAGCGGGGAGAGGGAGGGACCCATCGCGTCGGCGATGGCGGGGTGAGGGGCATTCGCCGCAGTGCGGTTGGCATTTCCTCAATACCGGATGCGCGGGTCGAGGAAGGTGTAGCTGAGGTCGACCAGCAGGTTGATCAGCACATAGGCGGCCGAAAAGATCAGGATCATGCCCTGGATGATCGGATAGTCGCGGCGCAGGATCGCATCGACCGTCAGCCGGCCGAGGCCGGGGATCGCGAACACCGTCTCGGTCACCACCACGCCCGAGATCAGGAGCGCCACACCGATGCCGATGATCGTCACGATCGGGATCGCCGCGTTCTTCAGCGCGTGGCCGATCAGCATCTTTTCATTCGACAGGCCCTTGGCCTGGGCGGTGCGGATATAGTCCTGGGCCAAGACGTCGAGCATGCTGGCCCGGGTCATGCGCGCGATCAGCGCGATATAGACCGCGCCCAGCGCCGCGGTCGGCAGCGCGATGTGCGACAGAAACGGGACGACGCCGTCGCGGATGCTGACATAGCCTTGGACCGGCAGCCAATCGGCCGAGATCGCAAAGACATAAATCAACAGATAGGCAAAGACGAAGACCGGGACCGAGAACCCCAGCACGGCGAAGACCATGACCGCCCGGTCGGGCCAGCCGCCGGCCTTCCACGCCGCCAGCACGCCCATCGGCACCGCCGCCAGCACCGAGACGAGGAGGGTCGAGAGCGTCAATGCGACGGTCGGCTCGAGCCGCTGCGCGATCAGGTGGGAAACCGGCAAATTGGTGAAGATCGAGATGCCGAGGTCGCCATGCAGCAGGTGCCACACCCAGGCGCCGAACTGGATGTAGAGCGGCTGGTCGAGCCCGAGCTTGGCGTGGATGCGGGCGATGTCCTCGGCGGTCGCGGTGTCGCCGGCGATGATCGCGGCCGGGTCGCCGGGGCTCAGATGCAGGAGCGAAAAGACGAACAGCGCAACCACCGCCATCACCGGGATGGTGGCGAGGATGCGTCTGACGATATAGGCGAGCATGGGCTAGGTACCGCCGCCGAAAACCCCCACCCCAGCCCTCCCCCGCGCGCGGGGGAGGGCTGGGGTGGGGGCCAGGTCGGGGTGAGGAGCACGCGCGGGCACGGTCGCTACTTCTTTTCCACGTTCCACAAAAAGACCACCGGGGCGACGATGATCCCTTCGAGGTTGCGGCGGTAGGCGGTCGGGATCACGAACTGCCCGGTCGGCACATAGGGGATCTCGCGGGCGTAGGCCTCGACCTGAATGTCGGCGGCGAGCTGCTTTTGCGCAGCCAGGCCGGGCGCCTTGAACCAGTCGTCGATCAGCGCCTCGATCTTGTCGTCCCTGGGCCAGCCGAACCACGCCTTGTCGCCGCTGCCGCGCACCAGGATGTTGACCGCCGGCGAAAAGAAGTCGGGGGCGGCGATCCAGGTATGGAGCAGGCTCCAGCCGCCCTTGTCGATCGGCTCCTTCGAGGTGCGGCGGGTGATCAGGGTGCCCCAGTCCATCGCCTGCAAGCTCGACGTTGAGCCCGGCCGCCTTCAACGCCGCGTTGGTCACCAGCGCCTGGCCCTGCACGATCGGCTGGTCGGTGGCCGACATCAGCACGATCTTCTCGCCCTTGTAGCCCGAATCCTTGATCAGCGCATTTCGCCCTGGCGAGGTTGGGGCCGTTGCGCAAGGCGTCGGCGCCGGCCTCGGTCTCGAACGGCGTGCCGCAGCCCCACAGCGAGGCGCATTTCTTCCAGTATTTCTCGTCGCCGGCGGCGGCCAGCATGTAGTCCTTCTGATCGACGAGGTTCAGCACCGCCTCGCGCAGCTTCGGGTTGTCGAAGGGCGGCTGGACCTGGTTGAAGCGCAGGACGCCGTGGTTGCCGAGCGGATCGACCGTCGCCACCACGATGTCCTTGTTGGCGGCGAAGACCGGCACCAGATCCGCCGGCGGCTGCTCGTACCAGTCGGCCTCGCCGGCGTTGAGCGCCGCCGCCGCGGTCGCCGTGTCCGGGATATAGACCCACTCGACCCGGTCGACCTTGGCGATCTTGCCGCCGGCGGCAAAGCTCGGCGCCTCCTCGCGCGGCACATAGTCGGTGTTCTTGACAAAGACCGCCTTGCTGCCCGGAACCCACTCCTCCTTGACGAACTTGAACGGGCCGGAGCCGATCGCCTCGGGGATCTGCTGGTAGGGGTCGGTCTTGGCCAGCCGCTCCGGCATCATGAACGGCACGTTGCTGGAGAGCTTGCCGAGCGCGTCGAGGATCAACGGAAACGGGGATTTGAGGTCGATCTCGAAGCTCTTGTCGTCGATCGGCTTCAATTCGCCGACGGCCTCCATCAGCTTTTGCCCGAGCGTGTCGCGCTTGCCCCAGCGCTCGATCGAGGCGACGCAGTCGGCGGCCCGGACCGGCTGGCCGTCATGCCATTTGAGGCCGTCGCGCAAGGTGAAGCGCCAGGTCAGCTTGTCGTCGCTGACCGTCCAGCGGTCGACCATCTGCGGCTGCGGCTTGAAGTCCTTGTCGAGCGCGAACAGCGTGTCGAAGACGAGATAGCCGAAATTGCGGGTCACATAGGCCGTGGTCCAGATCGGGTCGATGCTGCGCAGATCGGCCTGCGGGATAAAGCGCAAGGTCTTTTGCGCGGGTTGCGCCGATCCCGGCGCCGCGGCGGTGAAGAGCGCGAGCGCGACCGCTGGCGCCGCCTTGCGAAGCATCCGGGCGAAGCAGATCATCGGCTTCCCTGTCCTTGGCTTTCTTTGTGCCGGCGACATTACGCGATCCCCGCCCCGGTTCACAGAGCAATTCCCTCCCGCGCGGGAGGGGCGGACGCCGGCCCTGGAGCGCTGCCCGCCTGCCGGAGGCAAGCCCTGCCGATGGCGTCGAAGGCGGCGGCCGGGTCGTCTCGACACGGCGCCGCCTGATACCGCACCATGGCGCTTGCGCCGGCATAAGGCCTCATGCGACGGCTCAAGGAAGGTGCGATGATTGTGCGGAACGAGCCTCGGCACGAGACCCCGCTGCTGACCGTGCTGGCGCCGTGCTTCAACGAAGCGAGCATTTTGCGGGAGACTGTGGCGGAGCTGACGGCCTACCTCGACGCCGGAAGCTGGCGCAAAGAGCCGGGAGCCGAAGGCGGCTGGGAGATCCTGCTGGTCGATGACGGCAGCACCGACGGCAGTCGCGCGATCCTCGCCGAGCTCGCCCGCGGCGACGGCCGGGTGCGCTATCTTTCCTACCGCATCAACGCAGGCCAGGGCCGGGCGCTGCAGAAGGGCTTTGCCGCCGCGCAAGGCGATTGGATCTTCTGTGTGGATGCTGATCTGGACTACGGACCGGAGCATATCGAGCATTTTCTCGCGCTGGCCGAAGAGAGCGGCGCGGAGATCGTGGTCGGCTCGCCGTACATGCGTGGCGGGACGACCATGGGAGTTCCATTGGCGCGCCTTTGCATGAGCCGGATGATGAACTGGTATTTCCGCCGGGTGCTCAACCTCGGCTTATCTACCTACACATCCATTCTGCGGCTCTATCGGCGCGAGATGATCCAGGGGTTGCTGCTGACGTCCGGCGACAAGGAGCTGCTGCCCGAGATCCTCATCAAGGCCAGCCTGCTCGGCATACCGATCATCGAGGCCCCGGCTCACCTGCATTGGAAAGCACGCCACCGCGATCGCGGGCGACGTGGCGCCGGGGTCGGGGTCATGGCCCGCAAGGCCGTGCGACACCTGCTGTGGGGCGCGATGGAGAACCCGATGTTGTTCTTCCTGGCGCCCGCGCTGGCGGTCGGGGCCGGCACGGTGTGGTTCGCGATCGCGATAGCGACCCTTTTCTTTTCATCATATTCGCAAACCGGCGCCGGCGGCCTGAAGGCGATCACCTTGGCGGCAAACAGCGTGATCCAGGATGACCCCCAAACCGTCATCGCGTTCGCGGTTTTGTTGCTTACCGCCCTGCTCCTGTTCTCCCTGGGAATAATCATATTGCAAAACAAAGTTAAGCGAGATCACGATTTCGTATATTTTTCGCGCCTGCTTACCAAGTAGGCGCACAGCCGCAATTCGACATTTTGGAGTTGTCGTGAGAGAGATGATTTGCACGGCAAAGAGAACGATTCTTTTCACAGCGCCGCTGCTTGCCATTATCGGACTCGCGCTGGCGGTCCGCGCCTATGCGGACCGCGCGGGCGCGCATGTCGCGCCTTACCTGGACAGCTTCTACCCGAAGGACGTCGCCATCCTGAGCGGCTTGCCTTGGTGGAAGTTCCTCCTTCCGTTGCAAGCGCTTGGCGGACGCTGGGGAACAACCGGCTTTCTGCTGGTCCACTGGCTGGAAAGGGCCTTGGGGGAGCCCAAGACGTTCTACCTCTTGACAGCCGTCATGGCAGCGGTGGGCTACGTCCTCACATGGCTGACGTTTCGTTCGTTGTTGATGGCGATCCTGGTCGGCGTCGCTCTGGCGACGACGACATTCAACTATCACGTCTACTCCGTCTCGGGCAGCGTCGTCATGCTGCCGTTGGTTTCCTTCCTTCTGCTGTTCGGCTATTGTCAGGTCGAGTGGCTTCGAGCCGCAGCCCATGGTTGGGCGTGGGGCGCGGCTGCCCTGATCTCCTGCGTGCTGTTCGCCCTTGCCTACGAGGGCTGGCTTGATTTGGTTCCCCTTGCCTGGATCGTTTATCCGGCATTGGCTTGGCGCTACCGGAGGATCGGCGATGCCGGCCGGAGCGTGCGTTGCCTGGGGCTGCTGGGGTTGGTCAGCCTGGTGGCGGTCGCCTACACCGCGATCAAAATCCGCTTCGGTCTGGGCGGATTGCATCCGCGGGGCGGTGAGGCCGACCTGATCTTTACCTACGGCCTCGACTACAAGCTGTTGATGCTCGAAGACATCCTGTCCTCCTTCATCACGTTCTTCTACACCACCATCATAACCTATCTGCCCCCGGAGCTGTTCTCCTTCTCGCTCTCGCTGTGGAAGTACGGGCCGAGCAGGATTGTCGAGCTGCAGGACGGCTACCACGCGGCGGCGACCCATTTGACGCATTACAACCATCTGTTCTTGTGGCGCTACTACGCCGGCTTCGCGTTGGCGGTGTTCCTGATGCTGTACTGGAAGGTGGTTAAGACCTTCTTCAAACAAGGCGATACGCATTACCTCGTGTTGTTTGTGCTGATGACCTGCACGCTGATCGGCAGTCCGACGCACCTGATGATCAAGTGGCGGCCGATGCATGCGGCGCCGCTGCTGGGCTATCAGGTGTACCTGTCGGTGATCGGATGGACGCTGCTTTTGTGCTATGTGGTCACTCGGAGCTGCGAGACGCTCGGAGGCAAGCGGGGCTTGGCGATGGCGTCGCTCCTGGTGTTGAACTTCTGCTATTGCGCCTACGCCCGCCCGGCGCTGCTGTCGGTCATGTCCCAGGAGGTCTTCCTCGGCGCCTATCCGGACCCGCGCAAAAATCTGAACCTTTCCCATTTTTTGGGACGTCTGCTGAACCACCCGGCCCCGGTCCCAGGCGCAGGCGATTCCGGCCATGCGCCGCAATAGTGCTCAGACGCAATCACATGACTCAGCAGCAAATATCTGTAGGATGGATTGAGCATCGCGAAACCCATCGCAACCGCTGCAGCAGATGGGTTTCGCTGCGCTCAACCCATCCTACACGGTCCGATCGCGCCCTAACCGGCCGAGCCGTAGAAGATCAGACCGACGCCGGCGATGCATACGATCATGCCGAGGAGCTTCACGAAGCCGAGCGGCTCGCCGAACACGCTGGACCCGATGACGGCGGTCGTAATCACGCCAAGTATCATGAAAGCAGGACCGGCAGTCGAGAGCGGCAGTCGGTTGAGCGAGAGGAAATACAGAAAGGCGCATGTAACATACAAAATACCCGCGACATAGAATGTTGAAGATTTAGCCATGCTTAGCGCCTGCTCGAGCAAGCTTTCGGTGGATATCGTAAGCGACAACGTCTTAACTATAACGTTAAGCACCGCAAAGCATGCCAACCAGGCGGCTATTGGCGTAACTATAGTCGCATTCAAAGAACATCTCCCGATTATAGCGATTGTTTGGCCGGAAGCCTGCATGATCGCCCTCAGCCCTCGAATGAGACGTTTGCGCCATGCCGCATGACCCCGAAGCCAGCCCTCCGGACCTGCTCGCCGCGTCGCGTGAGAGCCTCGTGGAGGCCCATATCATCCACGATTTCCGGCTGGCGAGAGTCCTGGAAAACCTCGGGGGGTGCTACGGCGCCCTTATCAGGGGTGTGTACCGTGAGATGCTCTGCCTGCTCAAGGGCAGGCGCGTCATCGACTGCGGCTGCGGTTTCGGCCAGTTTTCGCGGGTGGCGCTCGACGCCGGATTTGACGTGACCTCGGTCGATATCGACGATGCTTCGCTCGCGCTTGCCCGGGACATCTCGCAAATCCCCTGCCGCAGGGAGAGCGTCTACGAGACGTCGTTGCCGGACGGCTCCATCGATACTGCGGTGTGCTGCGATTCGATCCAGCATTTCGACATCGCTCGGCTCGTCCCGGAGTTGCAGCGTCTCGGGGTTCAGCGGATCGTGATCTACGACTCCAACATTTCGAACCCGCTGCTTTCCGGCTACCGCGCGCTGGCCGGTCACAAGGAGAGCCACGACCGCACCGCCGAGGCGATCGTGCGCGAGCTTTACGAGCACGGGTATGACGTCGCGGCTTTGCGCTACGAGAACATCATCGCCTTGCCGATCAGCGGCGGGCTGCAGCGGCCCCCGGCGCCGCTGCTCCATCGCTTTCCCGGCGCGATCCAAAGCGTCGATCGGATCCTTGCGCAAATGGCGCGGCTGTTCCGGCTTGACCGTCGTGTGGCCTTCCGATTTCTGCTTGTCCTTGACCGCCGGGAGACCCGCACCTGCGCGGCGACGCAGCCCGCGCGGCACAAGCCGCTCTCCTAGGAGCGCGCCCGCCGATGCTGGCGAGAGCGCGCGGGGGCGACTATCTTGTTGCTGGTCTGTAGCCTGAGAGAGGTGCGCCGATGGCGGCCGACGACAAGCCGATCCTGCGTGAAACCATCGAGAGCATCGCCGCGATCCTCGGCCCCGAGCGCGAGCGCCTGACGATCGAGAGGGCGGCGGTCGGCCTCTTCTTTACCGGCGTCAAGCTTTCCAACGGCGTCGCCGGCGCCTGCGCCACCCCGATCAAGACGATCCCGGAGGCGGTGTGCTGCCCGAGCTCGGCGATGGCGATGCCGTTTCCGGGCAAGCTGCGCGGCCGCCCGGCCTTCGACCTCGCCCGGGAGGCGCTCGGTGAGAACGGCATCCGCCGGGCGATCGGCATCGCCGCGATGAACGCCCTCGCCGATGTTTGCTGGCGCCGCCGGCCGCACCCCGAGGCCGAGCTGCGGCTCGGCGTCGACGCCTTCGATGCGACCGATATCCGCGCCGGCGACAAGGTCGTCGTCGTCGGCGCCTTTGTGCCGTTCCTGCGCGCGTTAAGGCAGCGCCGACAGGCCTATCTGGTGCTCGAGCAGGACCCGGCCACCCTGAAGGCCGACGAGCTGCCGTTCTTCCGCCCGGCCGAGGAGGCCGCCGCGGTCGTCCCCGAGGCCGACGTGCTGCTGATCACCGGCACGACCTTGATCAACGACACGCTCGAGGGGCTGCTGGCGCTGGCCCGGCCGGATGCCCGGGTGACGATGGTCGGGCCGACCGTCAGCCTGCTGCCCGACGCGTTCCTGCGCCGCGGCGCCGATGTCCTCGGCAGCGTGCGCATCGCCGCCCCCGACGAATTCCTCGACCTCTTGGCCGAGGGCGGCTCGGGCTACCACTTCCTCGGCCGCTCGGCGCAGAAGGTGGCGCTGATCCGGCGATCGGCCGCCGTCGCGGCGGCCTAGGGATGGCCGACAAGAAGCACGCGGCGCTTCCCGGACGGCTGGCGATCGTCGGCTTCGGCAGCATCGGCCAAGGGGCGCTGCCGCTGTTGCTGCGGCATATCGGGATCGATCCGGAGCGGATTGCGATCGTCACCGCCGAGCCGCGCGGGCGCGAGGTCGCGGCCGCCTACGGCGTGCGGTTTATCGAGGCCGCGCTGACCCGCGGCAACTACCGCGATGTGCTGGAGCCGCTGCTTGGTCGCGGCGACTTTCTGCTCAACGTCTCGGTCGACGTGTCGAGCACGGCGCTGATCGAGCTCTGCCGGGAGCGGGACGCGCTCTATCTCGACACCTGCATCGAGCCATGGCCGGGCGGCTATACCGATCCGAGCCTGCCGCCTTCGGCCCGCTCGAACTACGCGCTGCGCGAGAGCGCGCTGGCGCTGCGCCGGCGCCGGCCCGAGGGGCCGACCGCGGTCCTGACCCACGGCGCCAACCCCGGCCTCGTCTCGCATTTCGTCAAGCAGGCGCTCATTGACATCGCCCGCGACCGGCGCCTCGAGGCCAAGGCCCCGGCCGGCCGCGACGATTGGGCGCAGCTGGCGCAACGGCTCGGGGTCAAGGTCATCCACATCGCCGAGCGCGACACCCAGGTCGCGGCGCTCCCCAAGGAGCCGGGCGAATTCGTCAACACCTGGTCGATCGACGGCTTTGTCAGCGAAGGCTCGCAGCCGGCCGAGCTCGGCTGGGGCACGCACGAGCGGCATTTCCCGCCGGACGGCCGCCGCCACGAGACGGGCGGCGGCGCCGCGATCTACCTGCTGCGGCCGGGCGCCGCCACCCGCGTGCGCAGCTGGACCCCGCTCGAAGGCCCCTATCACGGGTTTCTGATCACCCACGGGGAATCGATCTCGATCGCCGATTATCTGACCGTGCGCGACGAGAATGGCCTGGCGACCTGCCGCCCGACCTGCCATTACGCCTACCACCCCTGTGACGACGCGGTGCTGAGCCTGCACGAATTCGCCGGCAAGGGCTGGCGCCTGCAGGACCGCAAGCGGCTGATGATGGACGAGATCGCCAAGGGCGCGGACGAGCTCGGGGTGCTGCTGATGGGGCCGCCCAATGGCGTCTACTGGTACGGCTCGCGCCTGACGATCGAGGAGGCGCGGCGGGCGGCGCCCTACAACAACGCGACCTCGCTGCAGGTGACCGCGGCGGTGCTCGCCGGCATGGTCTGGGCGATCGAGCATCCGCGCCGCGGCATCGTCGAGCCCGACGAGATGGATTTCGCGCGGGTGCTGGAGATCGCCCGGCCCTATCTCGGCGAGGTCGTCGGCGTCTATGGCGGCTGGACGCCGCTCGACGGCCGCGAAAGCCTGTTTCCGGAGGAGCTCGACCGCGAGGATCCGTGGCAGTTCAAGAACATTCGCGTCTGTTGACGCGCCCGATGCGCCGCCGGGCGTGGCTGCTGGTCCTCGTGGCCTACACGGTCGCGGGTCTGGCCGACATGACCTGGCGCCTGATCGGCGACCTCGGCGCCGGCGATCAGAAGATCGAGCTCTCGGAGCTTGACGTGGCGTTTTCGGCCGGGCTGTTCTGGCCCGTCGACCTCGTCGCGATGGCGCTGCTGGCGGCCCGTTAAGGGCGAGGCGCGCCGTCCCTACTCGCCCGGCCGCTGCCGGCCCAGCGCCGCGGCGACCTCGCCGGCGAGCTGCTGCGGCCGATAGGGCTTCTTCAGCAGCCGGCAGCCCAAGGTCGGACCCGTCATATAGCCGGACGCGAGCAGCACCTTCAGGTTGGGGCTGCGCTGCAGCGCGCGGCGCGCCACCTCGGCGCCGTCGAGCCCCGGCATCACGACATCGGTGAACAACAGATCGATGTGATCGTCGCCGCACAACAAAACCAGCGCGGCGGCCCCGTCGGGCGCGGTCAGCACGGTGTATCCGCACTCTTCGAGCACGCGGCTCGCATAATCGCGGATGTCCGGGTCGTCATCGACGACGAGGATCGTCCGTTGCGTCGCGTCGGCCGCCATTTTTCCTGGCGCTGCTTGCCGTGGCTGTTCTCTTGGCTCCAACATAACGCGAACAGCCACGGCCAGGCAACTACTCT
This sequence comes from uncultured Alphaproteobacteria bacterium, assembly GCA_963716115.1. Lineage (GTDB taxonomy): Bacteria > Pseudomonadota > Alphaproteobacteria > ATCC43930 > CGMCC-115725 > AP-15. The sequence continues at coordinate 29,873 of CAVQSZ010000002.1, read as the reverse complement.
TAAGGGTGATGACGGCGCGGAGGCTGCCCCTTGGCCGGCTATTCGGCGGCCAGAGGCTTGTCGGCGAGGCCGAGCCGCTCGGCGACGCCGCTTCCATAGGCCGGGTCGGCCTTGGCGAAGTGGCCGATCTGGCGCCGCTGGATCGCCTCCGGCACGCCCTGCATCGCGGCGGCGATATTGTCGAAGAGCTGGCGCTGCTGATCGGCCGACATCAGCCGGAAGAGCGCGCCGGGCTGGCCGTAATCGTCGTTGCCCGCGCGGTGGTCCCAGCGGTCGGCGGGGCCGGAGACCGGCAGCGGCGGCTCCTTATACGCGGGGTCCTCGGCGGGCCCGCCAAAGCTGTTCGGCTCATAGTTGACCGAGCCGCCGCCATTGTCGTCGAAGCGCATGGGACCATCGCGGTGATAGGTGTGCACCGGGACGCGCGCCCGGTTGACCGGCAGGCTCTCGTGGTTGGCGCCGACCCGGTAGCGTTGTGCATCGGCATAGGAGAAGATGCGGAACTGCAGCATCTTGTCCGGGCTGTGGCTGATGCCGGGCACGGTGTTGGCCGGGGAGAACGAGGCCTGCTCGACCTCGGCGAAATAGTTCTCGGGGTTGCGGTTCAATTCGAGGATGCCGACCTCGATCAGCGGATAGTCCTTGTGCGGCCACACCTTGGTCAGGTCGAACGGGTTGTAGGCGGTCTTGTCGGCGTCGGCCTCGGGCATGATCTGCACGCAGAAGCGCCATTTCGGGAAATCGCCGCGCTCGATCGCCTGGTAGAGGTCGCGCTGATGGCTCTCGCGGTCGTCGCCGATGATGCGGGCCGCCTCGGCGTTGGTCAGATTGGCGATGCCCTGCATCGTCTTCAGGTGGAACTTGACCCAGCAGCGCCGATTATCCTTGTCGATGAAGCTGTAGGTATGGCTGCCGTAGCCGTTGACGTTGCGGAAGCTCTTGGGCAGGCCGCGGTCGGAGAACAGGATCGTCACCTGATGCAGGCTCTCCGGGGAGAGCGACCAGAAATCCCACATCGCGGTGGCGCTGCGCAGGTTGGTCTTGGGGTCGCGCTTCTGGGTGCGGATGAAGTCGGAGAATTTGTAGGCGTCGCGCACGAAGAAGACGGGCGTGTTGTTGCCGACCAGATCCCAGTTGCCGTCCTCGGTGTAGAACTTCATCGCAAAACCGCGCACGTCGCGCTCGGCGTCGGCGGCGCCGCGCTCGCCGGCCACGGTCGAGAAGCGCAAAAAGCACTCGGTCTTCTTGCCGGGCGCGGAGAAGATCCTGGCCTTGGTGTAGCGGGCGATGTCGCCGGTCACGGTGAACTCGCCGTAGGCGCCGGACCCCTTGGCGTGCACGACGCGCTCCGGGATGCGCTCGCGGTTGAAGTGGGCGTGCTTCTCGAAGAGCGGCCAGTCCTGCACCAGGAGCGGGCCGCGCGGGCCGGCGGTCAGGCTGTTCTGGTTGTCGGCGACCGGAATGCCGGCCGCGGTCGTCAGCGTCGTCTTCCCTTTCATCTCAGGCCTCGCGGTTCCTTAGAATTGTTACAATCTATGCCATGCGTCGCCGATGTCAACCGGCGTCTCATCGGGAACGCTCGGGGACGATGGCCGCTCCCCGGCGCGAAAGAAATACCGGCGCGCGCATTGCGCACATTAGAATAAGCCGGAGAATAAGCCGGAATGTCGCCAGCGATCTGCGCAGCCTCCGACCAGGCGATATCCGCCGCCGCCCGGCTGCTGCGCGACGGGCGGCTCGTCGCCTTCCCGACCGAGACCGTCTATGGGCTCGGCGGCGACGCCACCAGCGGGCGCGCGGTCGCCGCGATCTTCGCCGCCAAGGGTCGGCCGCGCTTCAACCCGCTGATCGTGCACGTCCCGGGTCTCGCCGAGGCCGAGGCGCTCGCCGTCTTCGACCGCCGCGCGCGGCAAATTGTCGGGCGGTTCTGGCCGGGGCCGCTGAGCCTGGTGCTGCCGCGGCGCCAGGATTGCGGCCTGTCGCTGCTGGCGGTGGCCGGCCTCGACACGGTCGCCCTGCGCGCCCCCGCCCACCCGGTGGCGCAGGCGCTGCTGCGCGCCGCCGGCCGGCCGATCGCGGCGCCGTCAGCCAACCGCTCCGGCCGGGTGAGCCCGACCGAGGCGGCCCATGTCGCCGAGGAGCTGGGCTCGCGCGTGGCGCTGATCCTCGACGGCGGCCGGACCGCGGTCGGGCTCGAATCGACGGTGCTCGACCTGTCGGGGCCGACGCCCGCCCTGCTGCGCCCCGGCGGGGTGACCGTTGAGGAGCTGACCTTGCTGCTCGGTCCGCTGGCGGCGGCCGGCATCGGCGCGCCGCGGTCGCCGGGGATGCTGGCGAGCCATTACGCGCCGTCGCTGCCGCTGCGGCTCGATGCGGCCGACGCGAGGCCCGACGAGGCCCTGCTGGCCTTCGGTCCCGATGCGCCGGCGGGCTTTGCCGAGGTCATGTGGCTGAGCCGCCGCGGCGATCTCGCCGAGGCGGCGGCGAATTTGTTTGCGATGCTGCGCCGGCTCGACCGGCCGCCCTTCGCCGCCATCGCCGTTGCGCCGATCCCCGACACGGGGCTTGGCCGCGCGATCAACGACCGCCTGCGCCGCGCCGCCGCGCCGCGGCCGCATTGAGCCGAGCGCTTCGCGCGGCGAGCCCATGCCTGGCTGCCGACGCCGCTATGCGTGGTGGGCGAGGCGTGTTGCCGGAACCGCGAAAAGGCGAGACGATACCCGTCGCGGACGCGAGAATCCGCGGAATGTCGGTGAAGGAAAAGCCCATGAAATATAACGTGGTGATCGTCGGCGGAGGAGCCGCCGGATCGGTGCTGGCCAGTCGATTGGCGGCAGACCCGCAGACCTCCGTGCTGCTGCTGGAAGCGGGGCCCGATTACCCCGACCCGGCCCATCTTCCCGACGACGTGAAGTTCGGCCACACGCGCTTTGCCGAAGCGCCGGATTCACGGCACAACTGGGCCTTGCGCGGCACCATCACCGAGGAGCAAGGCGAGATCCACGTCGCGCAGGGCAAGGTGATCGGCGGCGGGTCGTCGATCAACGGCCAGGCGATGCAACGCGGGTTCCCCGAGGATTTCGACTCCTGGGCGGCCCTCGGCAACGATGAATGGTCGTATGAGAAGATCGTGCCGTACTTTCGCAAATCGGAGCGGGATCTCGACATTCAGGATAATTATTGCCATGGCTCGGACGGACCGATCCCGGTCAGGCGCCGCCAGACAGGTCCCACGCCCGCCATCCAACAGGCGTTCCATGCGGCCTGCGTGGAGGCGGGGTTCGGCGTCACCAACGACAAGAACGGCCTGCACCCAGCCGGTCTGGGCGTGACGCCGTCGAACAACATCGACGGCGTCAGGGTGAGCACTGCGATGGGGCATCTGGGTCCGGTGCGCCACTATCTGAACCTGACGGTGCGCGGCGGCGTGCTCGTCCGCAAGATCGTGATCGAGGACGGCAAGGCCGTCGGCGTCGAAGCGGAAAGCGGCGGGAAGGTGTTCCAGATCGACGCCGACCGGGTGGTGCTGAGCGCCGGCGCGATCAGGTCGCCCCATCTCTTGATGCTCTCGGGCATCGGCGCCGAGGACCATCTGCGGCAATTCGGGATACCGACGGTTTGTCATCTCCCGGGTGTCGGCCGGAACCTGATGAACCACCTCAGCGCCCAGACGACCTTCAAGGTCAAAGACGGCGTCCTGCTCGAGATGCATCGCGATGCGGCCCATTTTGCCTTGCATTACACCGCCCCAGGGTCGAGCGCCGTCAACGACATGGTGCTGCGGTCGAGCCCGGTGGTCGACGAAAGAGAGGAGCGCGTCCGCGGCGTGCGGACCAAATACCTGGTCGGCGACGTTCCGCCCGAGCGGGCGGCGCGGATTCACTGCACGCTCGGGTTGCCGGACGGCTCAGGATACGTCCGATTGGCCTCGCCCGACCCCGGCGTTCAGCCGTCCTTCAACTACTGCTACCTCCAGCATCCAAACGACATTCGACGGGTGCGGGATGGCCTGCGCTTGGCGGCCAAGCTGCTGAAATCCGACGTGTATAAAGACGTGGCCGAGTATCGGATCCATCCTACGGATCAGGTTTTGGCCGACGACGACGCCTTGGATCTGTGGATACGCCAAACCGTGGGCTCCGCCCGGCACGTGTCCGGAACCTGCAAGATGGGACCCGATGCCGATCCGATGGCGGTCGTCGACCAGCACTGCAGAGTGAAGGGCATCCAAGGGCTGTGGGTGGCTGACGCGTCGGTGATGCCGCGCATTCCCCGGTCGGGCGGCGCCCACGCCACGGTGATCATGATCGGCGAGCGCGTCGTCGACTGGATTGCCGCGGGGTAGAGTGAATTTCGTTTTATAATCAGGTTGCTTCGCTTCACTCGTTGCGCCGCATTCACACCCTCCCAAACCCTCTCCAATCAAGGGGGAGGGCCTCTATCGACGCTCCTGCTCGTGCTCCCGCCCCCTCGATGGGGGCGGGTCGGGGTGGGGGTGAAGTGCGTCGAACTCGGTCGAAAACCGCTCTAAGCGCGGATTTCCTGGCGCTGGAAGACGACGTAGGCGATCGCGAAAACGAGGATCATCGTCGCGACGAGGCCGGTCAGCTGCGGCCAGATCAACAGAAAGCTCTGCCCGGCCGGCAAGGGCGCGCCGAGCAGCGCCCCCTGGATCTGGCTGTAGAGCACCGGGCCGAGCGCGCGGGTCGCCGGCTGCAGCAGGGCCAGCGCAATCTCGGCGTAGAGCGTGTTGGGCGAGATTCGGTCGATCGCCTGCGATGTGGTCAGGTAGGCGAGGTTCGGGCCGAAGAGGGTGTCGGGCGGGCCGGCGATCAGGGTCGCGATCAGCGGCGTCAGCACCGACCAGAACAGCGCGAACAACAGCCACACGCCGAGGGCGGCGAGCGCGGCCGTCGCCGGGGCGCGAAAGACCACCGAAAACAGGATCGCCACCGCCAGCCAGACGCCGCCATAGGCGATCGTCGCGACCAGAAAGCCCAGCATCCGGATCATCTCCTCGGTGTTGGGCGGCAGCCCGAGGAGCAGGAGGCCAAGGCCGATCGTCAGCAGCCACAAGGAGAGGACGCCGATCGCCAGAGCCAGCAGCCCGGCGAGGAACTTCCCCAACAAGAGCGCGTCGCGGTAGATCGGCTGCGCCAGGATCCGGCTCAAGGTGCGGCGGCTGAACTCGCCGTTGATCGCGTCGAAGCCGATCGCGATCGCGACCAGCGGGATCAGAAAGCCGAGCAGCGCGATGAACGAGGGCAGCGGGTCCTGCGCCATCGTCAGGAGCCGCAGGAACAGGAACGGGCTCTCGCCGATCGTCGTGCGGATCGACAGGATCGCGGCGTAGGCGGCGGCGATCGCGGTCAGAAAGACGAGCGCCTCCAGCAGCCACATCCGGGCGCCGGAGAGATAGTCCGCCGCCTCCTTGGCGAGGACGATCCCGACCCCCTTCAGGGGCGAGCCCTTACGCCGCATCGCGGACCTCGTCGAAATAGCGGGTGTAGACCTCGTTGAGGCTGGGCTCGGCGATCCGGATGCCGACGAGGTCGAAGGCCGGGGCCAGGGTCCGGGCGATCTCGGGGCGCAGGTCGCGCTCGCAATCGACGCGGTAGAGATCGGGGCCGAGCGTCTGCACCCGGACCATGCCGGGCATCGCGGCGAGCCGGCCGCCCGCGCCCGCGCCGCGCACCTCGACATCGACCACATGGCCGCCGCCGAGCACCTGCCCGGCGAGCTCGGCGACGCTGCCCGAGAGCGCGATCCGGCCGCGGTTGAACAGCGCCACCCGGTCGCACACGCTCTGCACCTGGTCGAGATGGTGCGAGGACAGCAAGACCGCGGTGCCGTCGGCCTTCAGGCCGCGGATCATGGCGAGGAATTCCTGCGTCGAATGCGGGTCGAGAGTGGCGGTCGGCTCGTCGAGGATGGCGATGCTCGGGCGCTTCATCAGCACCTCGGCGAGGCCGAGGCGCTGGCGCATGCCGCGCGAGAAGGCGCCGACCCGCTCGCGCCCGACATCGGGCAGGCCGACGCGGGCCAGGGCGGCATAAAACCGCTCGTCGATCTCGCGCCGCGACAGCCCGGCGAGCCGCCCGGTGTAGGCGAGGTTGTCGCGGGCCGAGAGGCCATCGTAGAAGCCCACCGAATCCGGCAGATAGCCGACCCGGCGCTTGACCTCGAGCGGGTCGCGCAGCGGGTCGAAGCCGGCGACCTCGGCGCGGCCCTCGCTGGGCTCGGTCAACCCCAGGAGCATCAGGATCGTCGTCGTCTTGCCCGAGCCGTTGGGGCCGAGGATGCCGACGATCTCGCCGGCATGGACCGCGAAATCGATGTGGTCGACCGCGAGTGTCGCGCCGTAGCGCTTGGTCAGGCCCTGGGCGCTGATGACGATGTCGCCGGCCATGGCGCCCTCGCTAGCGCCGGCCGAAGCGGGCGACCGCGAAGACGACGACCAGGAGCGCCACGGCGATGACGCCGATCCCGACCGCGCCCCACAGGGTCGAGGTCAGGACGGTGATGCGGAAATTCGCCGATTCCGACTGGCCGCCGGTCGCATTGGCGCGGATCGTCGTCTGATAGTCGCCGGCGATGGCGCGCTCGGACGGGGTCATCGTGACCTGGACCGATTGCGACTTGCCGGCGGCGAGCTCGGCCAGCTGCTTCGGCTCGAAGCTCGTCTTCCAGCCCTCGGGCGCGGTGGCGCTGAGCTCGACATCGTGCGCCGCCTCGCTGCCGTCGTTGCGCACGACGACGGTCAAGCGGGCTCGGCTTCCCGGCGTAGGCCTCGCCGCTGAGGCGGCCGCCTTCGCCGGCAAGCGCCAGGCGGGGCTGGCCGAGGATCGTGACGGCGAGGTCGAGATCGGCCGAGGCGGCCTCGCTCTTGGCGTGCAGCACGAGCTTGTAGTCGCCGGCCGGGGTGTCGCGCGGCAACGCGACGGAGGCCTCGATGTCCTTCGACTTGCCGGCCTCGATCGGGATGCTGGTCAGCTGCTGGGAGCCGTAGGCCTCGGTAAACGTGAGCTGGAAGTTCTTCGGCGCGGTGGCGCTGAAATTGATCGTCGCCTCGCGGCCGCTGTCGTTGGCGACCGTGACCTTGAATTTGAACGCGGTCGTCGCGGTGCCGCGCAACGCCGGAAAGTTGGTGGTGAGCTTGAGCTTGGCCGGCAGCTCCTTGCCGATCGTCAGGGTGATCGGCAATTTCAACTCGCTGCCGGGGCCGCGCGCCTCGACCAGGAACCGGTAGTCGCCGGGTCCGGCCGCCGCCGGCGGCTCGAGGCGCAGCTGCAATTTCTCCTCGCTGTCCGGGGCGACGGTCGCCTGCTCGATCGGCTGGCCGCCGCCGAGGATGGTCGCCTTCCAGCCGTCGGCGACCTGCGGCGCCGAGAGCGCGAAGGACTGCGGCGGCGAGCCGAAATTGCGCAGCGACAGGTCGATCGTGGTGGTTTCGCCGGCCCGCACCGTCAGCGCCGGGTACCGCGTCGTCAGATAGACCCCGGTGACGCCGGCCGGCTTGTCGGCGGCATGCGCCGCCGCCGCGGCGATCACGCATACCCAGACTGCGAGAACCCGTCGCAGCATCCGCAAATCCTCCAAACGCAAAACGCCGGACCCCGTTCCGGACAAAAGCAGGGGCTTGCCGCCGGGCTGAAATAGGTCAGCCGGCCGTCGACGCGAAATTAACAATTTTTAATGTGGCGCGCCGGCGCGGCTCAGAACAGGCTGCCGACGGTGCGGCCGAGCCAGCCCTCTTTCGGCTCGCCGGGATTGCCGGCGCCGGTGACCAGCTCGTAGCCGTCGGAGTACCACTCGCTGCCGGGATAGTTGTAGCCGAGCACCGCGGCGTTATCCTTGGCCTCCTTGGTCAGGCCCAGGGCCAAATCGCATTCGATCAGCCGCTCCAGCGCCTCGGGGACGTGCGTCGTCGTCTGGTAATTGTCGATCACCCGCTTGAAGCGGTTCATCGCCGCCAGGTACTGGTCTCGCTTGAGATAATACCGGCCGATTTCCATTTCCTTGCCGGCCAGGTGATCGCGGGTGAAATCGAGCTTCAGCTTCGCATCGCGCGCGTATTTGCTGTCGGGAAAGCGGCGCACGACGTCATCCAGGGCCTTCAAGGCCTGCTCGGTGATCTTCTGGTCGCGGCCGACATCGACGATCTGCACGTAATACGAGATCGCCTTCAAGTAATAGGCGTAGGCAATGTCGCGATGACCGGGATGGAGCTGGATAAAGCGGTCGGCGGCGACGATGGCCTCGCCGTAGCTGCCGTTTTCGTAGAGCGCGTAGGCGGCCATCAGCTGGCTCTTGGTCGCCCAGACCGAATAGGGGTGCTGGCTCTCGACCTGGTCGAAGGTCTTGGCGGCCGGCCCGTAGCGCTCCTCGACCATCTCGTCCATCGCCTGATTGTAGAGATCGTCGACCGGCTTTTCGATATAGGCGTCCTTCTTCGCGCCGCCGCAGGCGGCGAGCGAGGAGATCAGCACGACCGGACCGAACCACCGCAAACAAGGCAAGGGACGCATCGGCGGCCCCCCATCAGGCCAATGACGAGACGCCTATAGCACAAATCCGCCGGAACGGGAGGGCCGTCACGCGCGAGCGGGATCCGCCGCCCGCCGCCATTCGGGCGCGCCCGGCTCGAGCCCCCGCGCGAGCGTCGTCCAGCACCAGGCTTCGGCGTCCGCGAACAGGGCGGCGAGCAGGCGCCTCGTCTGCGCGTGGCCCGAGCGCACGCCGCTGAAATGGCCGATGACCGGCCCGCCGGCGAGATAGAGGTCGCCAAAGGCGTCGAGCAATTTGTGGCGCACGAATTCGTCGGCCCAGCGCAGGCCGCCGGTGTTGAGCACATGGTCGCCGCTGACCACGACGGCGTTGTCGAGCGACCCGCCGCGCGCCAGGCCCGCCGCCCGCAGACGGTCGACCTCGTCGAGCAGCCCAAAGGTGCGCGCCCGGCTCAGCTCGGATTTGAACGCGCCGCGGTCGAAGGCCACCGAGATGTCCTGACGCCCGATCAACGGGTTGTCGAAATCGATCTCGAAGCTCATCGAAAAGCCGTGGTCCGGGGTCAGCGCCGCGGCGGCCTCGCCGTCGACCACGCTTACCGGCTTCAACACCTTGACCGCGCGCCGCGCGGCGTCCTGCTCGACGACCCCGGCGCATTCGATCAGAAACAGAAAGGGCGCGGCGCTGCCGTCCATGACCGGCACTTCGGGGCCATCGAGCTCGACCACCGCGTTGTCGATCTCGGCCCCGGCCAGCGCCGCCATCAGATGCTCGACCGTGCCGATTTGGATGCCCTCGCCGTTCGACAGCACCGTGCACAGCGGCGATTCGATCGTGCTCGCCCAGCCGGCCCTGATCTCGGCGCCGGCGTCGGTGCGGCGAAACACGATCCCGGCGCCGGCGGCCGCCGGCCGCAGGGTCATCGCCACCTTGCGCCCGGAATGGAGCCCCACACCCCGGCACCCGATGGCTGTCTTCAGCGTCTGCTGCGACGCGACTGCAAAATCCCCCAACATCAGGCCAGCTTCTCGTCCATGGTCCCCCAACCGAGGCAAATCTATCGGCGCCCCGGCGCCGCCTCAAATCACTCTTTATTTCAGAGTGTTGCACTGAGATTGCGGCCCCTCAAATCACTCTTTATTTCAGAGTGTTGCACTGAGATTGCGGAAAATGCGATGCGGATCAACCGCTTCCCGGCGCGGTCCGCAGGCCCCGCCGGGTGCGGCGCGACCCGCCGCCCCGACGATCGACAGCGCCGGGAAATCTGCGGCCGGCCGGTCTGCGCCGGTTGATCGGGCGCGGCGGGGCGTGTATGACCAGCGCAAGCCGAGGGGATGGAGTTCCCCCTTAACCGCCCGCGAGGGCTGATAACTCCTGCCGCGTGAGGGCGCGTGGCGGGATCGCGTTGCCCCCCGCCACGGGCGGGCTTGTTTCCCCTTCCCGCGCATCGCCGTCGGTATTACGAGCGCCCGGCTCCTTCGAGACGCCCGTTGCGCGGGCGCCACATGATGAGGTATTTATTAACTATATCAATGTCGTAGTCTCATCCTAGGAGCGCCCGAAGGCGCTTCTCTGAAGGTTGCCCAGCCATCTGCTGGCGACGGTTGCGATGGGCTTCGCGATGCTCAACCCAGCCTACAGCTGCTTCCCGGACGGGGCACGGCTCAGCGCGCGAGCCGCACGAGGACCGGCAGTGCTGCGGCCTGCAACGCCGCCGATACGACCGCCACCCAGACGACCGAGACATCGTACAGCACGCCGAGAAGGACGCTGCCGGCGAACCACGCCACGCCGTAGACGGCGTTGAAGATACCGAAGGCGGTGGCGCGCCGGTCGCGCGGCGCCAGTTGCGCGATCGTCGCGCGCATCACCAATTCCTGGGCGCCGGTGCCGATCCCCCAGCACGCCATGCCGGCGACGGCGAGACCAAAGCCGCCGAGGAAAACCAGCGGTGCCGCGGCGGCCGAAAGGGCCGTGGCGACGACCATCGCGCGGATGCCGATCCGGTCGAACAGCGATCCCAATGCCAGGCCGGCGGCGCCGTCGACCGCCATCGCGATCGCATAGAGGATCGGGATCCACGCCGCCGGCATCACCTCGGCCCTGCCGAAATGGTAGGCGATCAGCGGGAAATCGGCATAGCCCGCGGCGATCAGCGCGACCGCGGCGAGATAGACCCAAAACCCCGGCGCCAGCCCCGCGGCTTCGAGCGCCGGCGGCGCCAGATCGAAATCATGCGGTCGCGGGAACTGGAATCGGGCGAGAAGCAGCATCGCGATCGACAACACCGCCGGCACCACCAGCACGGCAAATCCGGTTCGATAGTCGCCGCCCAGGAGCAGGACCCCGCTCACCACCAGCGGCCCGGCGACGGCGCCGGTCTGGTCGAGCGCCTGATGCAGCCCGAACCCCCAGCCGAGCCCGGTCTGGCTGCCGGCATGCGACAGCATCGCATCGCGCACCGGCGAGCGGATGCCGCGCCCGAGCCGCTCGGCGACGAAGAGCACGACGGCAATCTGCCAATTCCCCGCCAGCGCCAACAGCGGCACCGCGAAGAGGTTGACGAGATAGCCGCCGATCGTGATCGCCCAATAGCGCCCGGTGCGGTCGGCGAGCCAGCCCGAGCCGAGGCGCGCGCCATAGCCGGCGAGCTCGCCGAACCCGGAAACGATGCCGATCGTAGCCGCACCGACGCCGAGCAGGCCGAGGAACGGGCCGGCGATGCTGCGCGCGCCCTCGTAGGTCATGTCGCCGAACAGGCTGACGATGCCCAAAAAGACGATAAAGACGACCGCGCGCCGCCGCGGCAGCACCTTGATTGAGAAATCCGGAGTCGCCATGCCCCCAAGCCTCGCAATTAGCGCATTCCAACCGATTTCAGGCCGGCGTCCGATCGGCGGTCTCAGAAGCAGCAGCATCGGCGGCGGAATACGGGCTCAGCTCGCCGAGCTTCGTTGGACCCGGAGTAGAGAATATCTGGCGATACAGATCCTTGCCGAAGCTGGTTGGCAGCGGCTCGCCCGGGTCGACCCTGAACGTGCGGGTCCCATCCTCTCGCCGCTCGGCCCGCAGGAACATGGTGCTCCCGACCCCGCCATCCCCGCTGTCGGACAGGCTCGAAGCAAGGGCATACATATGGGTGACGAAGAACACCTTGACCCGGCTTTCCAGCAAGGCCCGAACGATCTGACGCCCGATCTCGGAACCCTCTCTTTCGTTCGTCGACTGGAACGATTCGTTGAACAGCGCCATGCAGTCCGGTGAGAGGCGATCGACAATGGCGCTTATCCGTTCGAGCTCCTCCTCCAATTTACCGGCTCGCATCGTGGCGTCTTCTTCACGTTTATGGTGCGTAAATAGGCCGGTGCACAAATTCGCACAATACGATCGGGCCGGCACGAACATGCCGCATTGCAGCATCAGCTGCGCCAAACCGACGCTGCGCAAGAACGTCGATTTTCCACCCTGATTGGCGCCGGTGATCACGAACAATCCCTTGCCGTCGCCATCGCAGTCGTTGCCCACGACCCTGTGCCCGAGCGTGAGCGCGAGGCATGGGTCGTAGAGGCCGCGCACTGCAAAACGCCGCTCAGAGCAAGGACGGGTGGCAGGAAAGCAGGTGGGCTCGCCCCTTGTCGACAGCTTCTCGTAAAGGTTCAGGCAGCCGACGTAAAACGCCAGCTCGGTCCGCAGCACCTGAAAGAAGCTCAGGATGTGATCGTCGGACTGGGCGAGCGCATTGGCGGCGATGGCGATCCCCCGGTCCCTCAGCTCGCTCACGGCCCTAGCCCCGCCTTCGTCGCGCTCGTGGATGTGGAAGGTGTAGGCGGCGGGGCCTCTGCCGAGGACGCGCCGGATCCAGGGGCGGTCGTCGGCGTTCGGTTTCCGCAGCATGTGGCCGACCCCCATGTTGCCTTTGCCGAGCCGGGCGCTGACGAGCACGCCGCGTCGAAATTTCAGCCGTGAAAGATGCGCCTCGACGGTGGCGAGATACTCTTCGCCGAGCTCCTTCCGCAGCAATGCAAACAGCGTCGTGAAACCCTCGGAGCGGAAGCGGCCCGCCTGCGCCTCGGCGAGCTGCCTCAGCCGGCGCAGCACTCCCACGAACATCGACAAGACCTCGACCGATCGGTGCAGCACGTAGCCGGGGTTGTGGCTGTGGACGCCCCAGTAGTTCTTTCTCTCCTGCTCGATGGTTTCGACTATGAGAGAGTAAAGGTTGCGCACGATCGCGGCGTTGGCGATGCAATCCCGAAGGACGCCCTGGCGGTACAAAACCCCAGGCACGTCGGTCAGGCTCGCGAGCACCGCCTTCCTCGCCACCTCCAGGAGAAACGCGTCGCCTGCCGCCATGGCCTTGAACAACACCTCGAGCTCGAGGTCCTGCACCAGATCGGAGGCGCCGGGGGGCGGCTTCTGCGCAAGGTCGAAGTCACGATCCCGGTGCATCAGAAAGGCCTTCACGACGCGAGCCTTTGCTTCAGCGACCGGTAGGTGAGCTGGTGCTTTTCGGCGATCGCCATGGCGTAGGCGCGCCCGTCGGCGGGGCGCCGGACCAGCTTGAAGGTTCGCAGCGCCGGGTTTTGCGGGACCACGGTGCTGGCCATGCTGGCCACCGCGGGGCCGAGGGCGGCCACTTCGTCGAGGAAGGTCACGCAGACGCACAGACAGCCGAGCGCGAGGATCCTCCGCATGATCTCGGTCGCCAGAAAGACCGCGTCCTCGAGCGCGGTCGACGAGAAGATCTCGTTGATGACGACGAGGCTGTCGGGCGTCGCCTGCCGCAGGACATCGCGAATGCGAAGGAGATCGTCCTGCAGCTTCCCGCGCAGGTTTTCGATCGTCTCTTCCTTCTCAAAATGGGTCAGGATGCGGTCGCAGAGAAGGAGCCGCGCCTTCGAGCCCGGGACCGGACAGCCCAGGCTCGCGAGATAATGCAGCTGCCCCAGGGTCCGGGCGAAGGTGGTCTTGCCGCCCTGGTTCGGGCCCGAGACGACAAAAACCCTTTCCTCTCCGTGCAGGTGGAAATCGTTCGGCACCACCGCCGCACCATCGGTTGCGAGCTTGTCGGCGAGCGCCAGATCGAAAACTCCGATGCCGTGAATCTCTTTCGTTCCCTTGTCGACCGTCGGGTAGCAGAAGGGCAGGCCGGCTGATTTGAGCCTCCCGATATGGCGGAGATACGACACGTAAAATTGGACCTCGTGATCGAACCGTTGCAGTACGGGATCGAGAAACTTTTGGTGCCTTGCACAATACCGATCGAAAAACGAAAAAATTTCCGGATGCAGTTTTGCCACCAGCTCGGCAATCTGGGCCTCGACATGGCCCATTCCCGTGAATTCGGAATATTTTATCAGATAGTTTTTTACATCGCCTTGTCGAAATTTAGCGAAAGTGCGCTCGATCTCGGCGCTGTAGTCGACTTCACCCTGATATTTGCGGACGGTGACCGCAAGGTCGCGAATGACGATGCTGTATTTCACCGAAACGCGATCGATCTTGATGCGCTCGGTCTCGGCGGCGAGCGTCGTGAACCGCTCGGAGCCGACATAGCTCGTCAGATATTCACGAAAGTCCTGGAAGCCGCGCGACTGTAACTCGGCATCCGTCAGGTCGGCCTCCAATCGCTTGACAGCTCCGCAGTAGATGGCAACGGCCTCCAACAACCATCCGTTCTTGTTCAGGCGGTAATGCGCCTGCTCGGCCGCCAGCAGATGGCTCTGAATTTCCAGCATCTTCTCTGCAAACGCGCCGATCCCTTCGAAAAGCTTCGGGCTCTCCAACTCCTTCATGACTTGTTGGCGATAGGTGATCTCGTCGAGGTTGGCGAGGCGGCGATAGAAGAAGGGCTTCAAATTGTATTGGTCCCTTCCTGTCGCCGCGGCCACGATCTGGTCGATGTTGAGGTCACGAAAGTACTCGGGCGAATCGATCTGTTCCGAGAAGGCATCAGGACTGACGTGACGGTAGAGGATGCTGTGGAAAGTCTCTGGCCGATCGGAGCGGCTATTCCGTTCGGGAGGAACACTGGCGCGCCCTATTTCGGCACCGGGGTCCATCGTCACCTCCAGCCATGTGCCGCCGCGGGGCGGCACGCGATGAACCGGCGTTGTCGAGGGGGCGATGCAATTGGCCCGCCTCGGCGGCGGGCCCGGAACGCTCCCGCCGCTGCGATTCGACGCAACTCGGCAGGAGCTATCAACCTTGTGGGCGGTTTCGGGGAGACTCCATCCCCATCAATGTGTTGGGCACGGTACATCGTCGATCTGCGTTCGTCAATCGGCATTGCTGAAATGCATCCCTGCGTGCGGACCGTGAGGTCGTCGTCAAGCCGGAGTACCATCAAGGACAGCCGGCCGAGCCCGTGCTCCGCGGACCGTCTGTAATCAGGACCTCCGCAGCTTGGCCGGCCCAATCCGCCCAATCCGGGGGAATTGGTGTGGACAAATTCGTTAGCCCGCCTTAGGCTCGATGCTCGGGGATGGGGTTCCCCCTTAACCGCCCGCGAGGGCTGATGACTCCTGCCGCGTGAGGGCGCGTGGCGGGATCGCGTTGCGCCCCCGCCGCCGGCGGGCTTGTTTTTGCCCTCCTCGCGCATCGCCGTCGGTATTTGCGCGCGCCCGGCTCGACCGGGGCGAGGAGGGAGCTTGCGATGGAAAATATCTGGTTCGCCTCGGCATTGTGGATCGGGCTCGCGCTGATCGCGTCGGTCTTCCAGAGCTGGATCGTGGTCTCGGTGGCGCTCCTCGAGATCGTCATCGGCGCGGTCGCCGGCAACCTCGTCGACCTGCCGCTGACGCCGTGGGTCAGCTACCTCGCCGGCTTCGGGGCGATCCTGCTGACCTTTCTCGCCGGCGCCGAGATCGACGTGAAGGTCATCCGCCGCAATTTCGGCTCGACCATGACGATCGGCCTGGTCGGCTTCTTCGCCCCCTATCTGGGCGTGCTGGCCTTCGCCCATTTCGTCTTCGGCTGGCCCTGGCCGCAGGCGCAGATCGCCGGCATCGCGCTGTCGACGACCTCGGTCGCGGTCGTCTATGCGGTGATGGTCGAGACCGGCTTCAACGAGACCGAGATCGGCAAGATCATCCTGGCCGCCTGCTTCGTCAACGATTTGGGAACCGTCCTGGCGCTCGGGCTGGTCTTCGCCAACTACAATCTGTGGCTTCTGGCCTTTGCCGGGGCGACGATCGTGGCGGTGGCGCTGCTGCCGCGCTTTACGCCCTGGTTTTTCGCCCGGCTCGGCTCGCGGGTCAGCGAGCCGCAGATCAAGTTCGTGCTGGTGGTGTTGTTCGTGCTCGGCGGCCTCGCCAACACGGCCAAGAGCGAGGCGGTGCTGCCGGCCTATCTGATCGGGCTGGTGCTGGCCCCGGTCTTTCTCGCCGACCGGGAGCTGACGCACCGCACGCGGGTCATCGCCTTCACGGTGCTGACCCCGTTTTATTTCCTCAAGGCGGGCTCGCTGGTCCGGGCCGACGTGATCCTCGACGCGGCCGGGCTGATCCTCATCTATCTGGCGATCAAGATGGCGACCAAGTTCGTCGGCATCCTGCCGTTGACCCGGATCTTCCGCTTCGAGCGCAAGGAGGGGATGTACACGACCTTGATGATGTCGACGGGGCTCACCTTCGGGTCGATCTCGGCGCTGTTCGGCCTGACCAACCACATCATCGACGAGCGCCAGTATACGATCCTGCTGACCGCGGTGATCGGCAGCGCGGTGGTGCCGACCCTGATCGCGCAACGCTGGTTCCAGCCCGACCTGAAGCGGCTGGCGGCGCCCGCCCCCGCCGTCGCGGAAGGAGAGTAGCATGTATGCCCGGATCCTCGTGGCCAATGACGGCTCGCCTGGCGCGAGGAAGGCGCTCGCCGCCGCGATCGAGCTCGCCCGGTGCTTTGGCGCCGCGCTTCATATGATCACGGTCGAGGAAATGCCGCGCTTCCCGGCCAGCATCGACGAGGTCGCCGAGGAAAAGGACGAGGCCAACCACCGCTTCGCCCCGGTCATCGCGGCGGCGCGCGCCCAGGCCGCGGCGGCCGGCCTCAGCCTCGAAACCCACCTCGTCCCCGGCCATGTCGCCGAGGCGATCGTCCGGCTGATCGAGGAGCGTCGGTTCGACCTTTTGGTGGTCGGGTTCATGGGCCACTCTCAGCTCTACGAGCGGATCATCGGCGGCGCCACCGACCGGCTCGTCCGATTGGCGCCCTGCGCCGTGCTGGTGGTCAAATAGCCCGCTGAATTGGCCGGGCGCGCTGATTCGCCGCGCGCGTGGGTTCGCTTCCGGTCAGCTCTGCGACCCTGCGGGCGAGCCGGCGCAGCGGCAGGTCGGCGATCCCCAGCCCTTCGAGATGGCGCAGCGTGTTGTCGAGATAGTCGCGGCAGGCGCCGCGGCTGCCGGCGGCGTCGAGGATGATCCGCGCGGCCTCGTCTTGTGCCAGCCGGCCGGCGTAGTCCGGGTGGTCGCGACGCACCGTGAAGGCGAACGCCGTCTCGTCGCCGCGCGCCAGCCGCACCCTCACGCGCCGCATGTCGTAGACCCGGGGCGCGGTCATCTCGCGCGCCCACAGGCGGTCGATCGCCTCGGCCAGCGAGCCCGGCGCCAGGCGGAAGGCGATACCGCGGCAGGCCCCGCCCCGGTCGAGGCCGAGCACCAGGCCGGGCCGCGCCCGGTCGCCGCGGTAGTCATAGGAATAGAGGCAAAAGCGCCGGCGCCAGCCGCGCAGCAACGCCGGCGCCGCCTCCGCGTAATCGAATTCGGGGCTCCAGATCAATGACCCGTAGGCGAAAATCCAGACCGGGCGCGCGGCGTCGCGCAACGCCGCGATCTCTGCCGGCATCGGATCGGCCAGGCTCAACGGGTCAGCCGAATGCTGGCGGGTTTGGCGCACGGCGTCTATATAGCGCGGCATGCGCCGCCTGACGCGCCTCGGACTCGCCGCCCTCGTGGCGCTGCTGGCGCTGATCGGCGCCTACGCCGTCTTCTGGTGGGTCGCCGCCGGGCGGATCGAGGACGGTGTCGCGACCTGGGCGCGGTCCGTGCAGGCGCAAAACATCGACGCCTCGTGGAAGAGCATCGCCGTCGGCGGCTTTCCGTTCGCGTTCCGGGTCGAGCTCGACGCCGCCCGATTGCGCGACGGCGCGATCAGCCCGCCGCCCGAGCTGCGGATCCCGGTGCTCACGGGCGCCGCCCGGCCATGGGACTTCGCCAATTGGCGGCTCGCCGCCCCCGAGGGCCTCACCGCCGAGCTCGCCGGCGGCGGCGGCCGGCCGCCGCTGAAGCTGGCGGCGAAGAAGGGCGCGGGCGCGGCGTCGATCGACGCCGAAACCGGCGCGACCGTGTGGCTCCGGCTCACCGATATGAGCGCCGACGCCGGCGAGCGGATCGAGGCCGCCGCCGTCGACGGCTGGGTCATTCTGCCGCCGGAGCCGCCGAAGACCCACGCCGACCCGGCTGTCGGGATCGCAGCCGATCTGCGCCGGATCCGGCTGCCGGCCGCGACCCGCGCCCTCGGCGACACGATCGACGAGCTGGCGCTGGGCGTCACCCTCAAGGGAATGCTGCCGGGCGGGCCGCTGGCCCGGATGGCGTCCGAGTGGCGCGATTCCGGCGGCACGATCGAGCTCGACAACCTGCGCCTCAGATGGGGCGGGCTCGGCGCGACCGCGACCGGCACGATCGCGCTCGATCGCGAGCTGCAGCCGATCGGCGGCTTTACCGGGGCGATCGAGGGCTATGACCAGATCCTGACGGCGCTGGTGCAGAGCGGCCGGATGCGCGCCGGCGACGCCGGCCTCGCGCGCTTGGCGCTGACCATCCTCGCCAAGGCCGGGCCCGACGGCAGGCCGCAGATCGCGACCTCGTTCACAATCCAGAACGGGCAGATGTTCCTCGGGCCGGCAAAGCTCGGCCCGGCCCCCCGCCTCGCCTGGCAATAGCCCTCAGCCGCGCGGCCGCGTCTTCTCCGGCATCGCCTGCGGCGCCTCGGCGCGCTCGTACATGCCGTAGTCGCGCACCACCTCGGCGACGCGCAGCCGATAGTCGGCAAACACCCGGTCGCGGCCCGCGAGCTGCGCGGCATGGTGCTGCCGGTGCTGGCGCCAGCGCCTGACCGCCTCCTCGTCGCGCCAGAACGACAACGACAGGATCTTGCCCTCCTGGCTCAGGCTCTTGAACCGCTCGATCGAGATGAAGCCGTCGATCTTCTCGAGCTCCGGGCGCAGCCGCGCCGCGATGTCGAGATAGGCGTCGAGCTCGCCGTGGGCCGGCTCGACCTCGAAGATCACCACGTGCATCGCCACCTCCCGCCCCTAAGCCTGCTTCGCCTCGATGATCGAGCGCCGGATCGCCCGCGTGCGGGTGAACAATTCCTGCAATTTGTCGCCCTCGCCCCAGCGGATCGCCCGCTGCAAGGCCGTCAGATCCTCGCTGAAGCGCTGCAGGATATCGAGCACCGCCTCGCGGTTGTTGAGAAAGATGTCGCGCCACATGACCGGGTCGGAGGCGGCGATCCGGGTGAAATCGCGAAACCCGCTGGCGGAGAACTCGATGACCTCGGATTTGAGGCTCTCCTCGAGGCTGGTCGCGGTGCCGACGATCGTGTAGGCGATCAGATGCGGCAGGTGCGAGGTCATCGCCAGCACCCGGTCATGGTGGCCGGCGCTCATCGTCACCACCCGCATGCCGGCCTGCTCCCACATCGCGCCGACCCGCGCCACCGCTTCGGGCGCGGTCTGCGGCAGCGGGATCAGGATGCACCAGCGGTCGCGGAAGAGCTCGGCAAAGCCCGCTTCGGGGCCGGAATGCTCGGTGCCGGCGACCGGATGGCCGGGGACGAAGTGGACCCCTTCCGGCACGTGCGGGCCGAGGTCGCGGACCACCGCCGCCTTGACCGAGCCGACATCGGTCAGGATCGCGCCCTCCTGCAGCGCCGGCCCGATCCGTTGCCCGATCTCGGCGTAGGCGGAGAGCGGTGTGGCGACCACCACGAGATCGGCGCCCGCGGCCGCCCGCGCCGGGTCGTCGGTGGTCTCGTCGGCCAGCGCCAGACGCTCGACCGCGGCCAAGGTTTCCGGCCGGCGGGCGCAGGCGACGATCGTCGTCCCCGGGCTGTCGCGGCGCAGCACCCGGGCGAGCGACGACCCGATCAGCCCGATCCCGATCAGCGCCACCCGGCCGAAATGATCGCCGCTCATCGCCGGCCCATGAATTCGCCGAGCGCCGCCGCCACCTTTTCCATCTCCTCGCCGGTACCGATCGTGATCCTCAGATATTGCGGCAGGCCGTAGCCCGCCATCTTGCGCGTCAGGATGCCGCGAGACTGCAGAAAGGCGAAAGCCGCGTCGGCGTTCCTGGCGGGGTCGTCGGGAAAGCGCGGCAGCACGAAATTGCCGACGCTCGGGGTCAGCGGCAGCCCGATCGCCGCAAGCCGCTCGGAGAGCCACGGCAGCCAGCGGTCGTTGTGGGCGCGGGCGCGGGCGAAGGCTTCGACGTCCTCGACCGCGGCGACGCCGGCGGCGAGCGCCGCGGCCGAGACGTTGAACGGCCCGCGCACCCGGTTCAGCACATCGGCGACCGAGGGCGGGCAATAGGCCCAGCCGAGCCGCAGCCCGGCCAGCGCGTAGATTTTCGAGAAGGTGCGCAGCATCACGACGTTCTCGGCCCGCTCGACCAGGGCCGCGCCGGCTTCGTAGTCGTTGCGGTTGACGAACTCGGCGTAGGCCGCGTCGATCGCCAGCAGCGTCGAGGGCGGCAGCCCGGCATGCAGCCGCGACAGCTCGGCCGCGCCGAGATAGGTGCCGGTCGGATTGTTCGGGTTGGCGACGAAGACGATGCGGGTGCGCGGCCCGACCCGCTCCAGCAGCGCGTCGACATCCGCGGTCAGCGCCCGTTCGGGAGCGGCGACCGGTGTCGCGCCTACCGCCAGCGCGCCGATCGGATACATCAGAAAGCCGTGGCGGCTGTAGAGCACCTCGTCGCCGGGCCCCGCATAAGAGCGCAGCAGCAGCGAAATCAGCTCGTCCGAGCCGGCGCCGCAGACGATGCGCGCGGGATCGAGCGAATGCCGCCGGCCGAGTGCCGTGCGCAGCTCCTCGGCATTGCCCTCGGGGTAGCGGTGGATCTCGCCGGCGAGCGCGCGGTAGGCGGCCATCGCCTTGGCGCTCGGCCCGAGCGCGCTTTCGTTCGAGGCGAGGCGGATCGGGCGCTCGAACCCCGAAATCCTCGCCTCGCCGCCGACATAGGGTGCGATGTCGAGGATGCCGGGGCGCGGCGTCAGGCCGGTTTCGCTGATCATCCGCTCAGCCCTTCGCCGCCGCCGCAACCGCCCCGATCTCGCCGGCGCCCGGCATCGCCAGCGGCAGGGCGTAGCCGCCGAACGGCAGCAATCGGTGAAGCGCCGGCCCGAGCCGGCTGCGCAGGCCCTCGAGGCGCGGGTCGGAGGGCGGCACGAAGCCTTCGAGCTCGATCAGATTGACCGCGCTTCCCGCCTGCTCGCACGAGGCGAAGAACGTGCACGCCAGCTCGAGCGACGACAGAATCGCGAAGATCCGGGCGCGGCTGATGTCGGCCGCGGTCTCGGTCGCGAGAAAGCTGCGGTCGGCGCCGGTTTCCTGCTGCGCGCCGCGGCCGATCGCCAGCGCATCGCCGCCGCCGCTGCGGGCGTTGCCGCGAGCGCCGAAGGGCAGCCGCGCCATGACCCGCGGCGCCTCCTCGTCCTGCGACAAGAGCTGGCGCCACCAGGGATCGGGGTCTCCCTCGTGCGGCATCGGCAGCACGCCGACCGAGGCCTGCCCGTCGGTGACG
Source organism: uncultured Alphaproteobacteria bacterium (assembly GCA_963716115.1). Lineage (GTDB taxonomy): Bacteria > Pseudomonadota > Alphaproteobacteria > ATCC43930 > CGMCC-115725 > AP-15. Next base: position 8,559 of record CAVQSZ010000002.1, on the reverse strand, counting down.
GCGCGGATCACCTGGCCGATCGAGCCATAGCCCGACATCGGCGTGTTGCTGCCGTAGTGGTCGCGCGCCAGATCCCAATATCCCGGCGCCTCGGACGGCGCGAAGACCGCCACCGCGAACGGCGATTGCAGCCCGACCGTCGCCGCCAGCAGCTCGCGCCACATCCGAACGAGGTTCGCGGCGGGAAAGCCGCCGCGGTGGCGGGCGACCAGCCGACGCACGATCTGCGCCTCGCGCGCCGGTTGAAACGCCGCGAGGTTGCCGCCTTTCTTGCTGGCCGCGACCATGCCGATGATCTCGGCCCGCTCGATCAGCAGATCATGCAGCCGGTCGTCGATCGCGTCGAGGCGGCGGCGCAATTCCTCAAGCTCGGTTGGCGGGGAAGGCATGATCTCGTTCGCTGCAAGGGGGCGACAGTAGTAGGGTTGCGACCCGCCGAAATCAAAGAAAACGTTGACATGCCTGGCCGCCGATCCCTACCTAGCAGCCCCGAACCGCGAACCGGAGATCGTCGGCCGACGGCGCGGCCGGCTGCCGCGTGATCGCCTCGGCCCAGAGACCTTCCGTGTTGACAGTGACCTCACCCCGCCTGCGCCCGCGCTCGGATCAGGATTGGCCGGGATACCGCCTGCTGGTCCGCGACCCGTTGCGGCTCGATTGCGGCATCGATTTCGGCCCGTTCACGATCGCCTATCAGACCTACGGCGCGCTCAACGCGGACCGTTCGAACGCCATCCTGGTGTGCCACGCGCTGACCGGCGACCAGTACGCCGCCGACCCGCACCCGATCACCGGCAAGCCCGGCTGGTGGGAGACCATGGTCGGGCCCGGCCTGGTGCTCGACACCGAGCGGTATTTCTGATTTGCGTCAACGTGCTCGGCGGCTGCATGGGGACGACCGGGCCGCAGGACCTCGATCCGGCGACCGGCGAGCCCTGGGCCTTGTCGTTTCCGGTCATCACCGTCCACGACATGGTGCGCGCGCAAAAGCGGCTCTTGGAGCATCTCGGCATCGACAGCCTGTTCTGCGTGATCGGCGGGTCGATGGGCGCGATGCAGGTGCTGCAATGGGCGGCGAGCTACCCGGAGAGCGTCTTCGCCGCGGTGCCGATCGCCGGTGCGGCGCGCCACTCCGCCCAGAACATCGCCTTTCACGAGGTCGGGCGGCAGGCGATCATGGCCGATCCCGAATGGTGCGGCGGCCGCTACCTGAGCCTCGGCCGGCGGCCGGCGCGGGGGCTGGCGGTGGCCCGCATGGCGGCGCACATCACCTATCTCTCCGAGGCGGCGCTGCACCGCAAGTTCGGGCGCAACCTGCAGGACCGCCGCGCGGTCACCTACGGCTTCGACGCCGATTTCCAGGTCGAGAGCTATCTGCGCCACCAGGGCAGCACCTTTGTCGACCGCTTCGACGCCAACTCCTACCTCTACATCACCCGGGCGATGGATTATTTCGACCTCGCCGCGGAGCATGGCGGGTCGCTGCCGGCCGCCTTCGAGGGCACGCCCTCGCGCTTCTGCGTGATCTCGTTCACCAGCGACTGGCTGTTCCCGACCGCCGAGAGCCGCGAGCTGGTGCAGGCGCTGAACGCGGTCGCGGCCAATGTCAGCTTTGTCGAGATCGCGACCCAGAACGGGCACGACGCCTTTCTGCTGCGCGAGCCCGAGCTGTTCGAGACCCTGCGCGGCTTTCTCGCCGGCTGCGCCGAGCATCGCGGCCTGACCCGCTCCTGGTGATGACCGCCGAGCTCAACCTCGCCCGAGCCGGACCGGCGCCGGCGGCCGAGGCGGCGGGCGCCGACGAGCTTCGCCGCGACCTGAGGCTGATCGCCGACATGATCGCCCCCGGCGCGCGGGTGCTCGACATCGGCTGCGGCGACGGCGCGCTGCTGGCCTATCTGGCGCGCGCCAAGAATGTCGACGGCCGCGGCATCGAATTGAGCCAGTCCGGCGTCAACGCCTGCGTCGGCCACGGGCTGTCGGTGATCCAGGGCGACGCCGACCGCGATCTCGAAGCCTATCCCAAGGGCGCCTTCGATGTCGTCGTGCTGAGCCAGACCTTGCAGGCGACGCACGACCCGCGCCGGGTGGTCGAGGCGCTGGTCCGCATCGGCCGGCGCGCCATCGTTTCGTTCCCCAATTTCGGCTTCTGGCGGATCCGGCTGAAGCTGCTGCTCGGCGGCCGGATGCCGGTGTCGCCGCTGCTGCCCAACCCCTGGTACGAGACGCCGAACATCCATCTGTGCACGATCCGCGACTTTGTCGCGCTGTGCGACGGGATCGGGGTGCGGGTCGAGCGCAGCGTCACCCTCGACCGGCACGGCCGGCCGTTCTCGCTCGATCCGCACGGCGGCCTCGCCAACCTGCTGGCCGAGCAGGGCGTCTTCGTGTTGACCGGGGAGGGCCCGTGATGCTCGTCGCCCAGATTTCCGACCCGCATATCCTGGCGCCGGGGAAATTGTTTCACGCGCCGGCGCAGTCGGCGCCGCCCGGCGCCGAGCCCGGCTGGAGCCGGATCGACACCGCCGCCTGCCTTTCCCGCGCGGTGGCCGCGATCAATGCTCTGAAACCGCGACCCGATGTCGTCGTGGTTACCGGCGACCTCGTCGAGCACGGCTCGGCCGGCGAATACGAGCATATTCGCGCGCTGCTGGCGCCGCTGGCGATGCCGGTCTTCGTCATCCCCGGCAACCACGATTCGCGCGACGGCCTGCGCGAGGCGTTCGGGCGCGACGGCTACCTGCCCCGCGCCGGGTTCCTGCACTATGCGATCGAGGAATACGAGCTGCGCATCCTCGCCCTCGACACCCACATCCCCGGCGAGCACGGCGGGCGGTTGTGCGCCGAGCGGCTCGTCTGGCTCGAGGCGGCGCTGGCGGCGGCGCCCGACCGGCCGACCCTCGTCATGATGCACCATCCGCCCTTTGCCACCGGCATTGCGCCCATGGACCGCCACGGGCTCGAGGACGCCGCCGCCTTCGCCCGGATCGTGTCGCGCAACCGGCAGATCGAGCGCATCCTGTGCGGCCATCTGCACCGCGCGATCGACTGCCGCTTTGCCGGCACGGTCGCCGGAACCGCGCCGAGCACGGCCCATCAGGTGGCGCTCGACCTCGATCCCCGCGGGCCGCTCCAGTTCATCTTCGAGCCGCCGGGCTGCCAGCTTCATCTGTGGCGCGAGGGCGCGGGGCTCGTCACCCACACCCAGACGTTCGGCGATTGGCCCGGCCCCTATCCGTACCGCGCGCCCCCTTCGAGCTGAAGCCGGGAATTCCGTGGCCGACCCGCCGCCCCCGCAAGGATGTCATTCCGGGGTGTGGGCCCACGGGTCGGGCCTGCGGCCCGCCCGAGGACAGGCTCTGCCCGCGAGCCCGGAAGCCATGAACACGGGCCTCTGCGATAATGCTTGTGAACGGCGGTGTTCATAGGTTCCGGGCCTGACCCTGCGGGTCATCCCGGAATGACGGGTCTTCGCAGCTCACTTCCAGACCGCCCGCTCAAGGCTTCATGATCGCGACCTGACGAAACTCGCCGCCATCCGAGCGCTGACCCCATTCATGCGTCAGCCGCTCGATCTCGAACCCCGTCAGCGGCGTGCCCGGCCGGCCGTCGAGCGCATTGGCGACCGTCTGCTCGATCGCGAAAAACCGCGCCGCCTCGGAAATCATCAGGATCAGGATCATCAGGCGCCGGGCGTCGGCGGTCGGGTGGTTCACGCCGAAGCGGTCTTTTTGCCTGCTGGTGACCGCATCGGCGCTGCGCCAGCGCGAGATCTGGTCGATCGCCGCGGTGATCGCGCCGCGGTCGAGGGTCAGATCGGCGTAGGAGCCGAGATCGTTGTAGTGGCCGGTGAAGCCCAGCAGCTGCTGGTTGGCGATCAGCTTCGAGCCGGCGTAGTCCTTGAAATAGAACGCGCCGCGCCGATTCTGCACGCCATAGAGGTAGAGATCGCCGGTGCGGATAAAGGCGTCGACCGAAACGCCCGGCAGGTCGGGCGCCGGCATCGTGACGATGAGCTGGGGGGCGCCTCCGCCGGCGTCGCGGGCGCGCAGGATCTGCTGGCGCAGATAGCGCATATTGATGCTGTAGTATTCACCGCTGCCGTGGATCGGCCCGCCGTCGATCTGAAACGCGATCCGCAGCATTGCTTCCTCCCGGTCCGATCAGAGCCCATGCGGGGCCGGCGCGTAGACGAGGCGGCGGCGCGGCGCCCGCGCGGCCAGGGGCTTGGCGTAGATCTGCTTTGTCGCCTCGATCAGCACGACCCCGGCGAAGGTCGGGAACCAGCGGTTGCCGATCCGCTCCCATGCCGGCGCCGCGCGCAGGATCATCCCCTTGCGGGCGGGCGGGATGAAGAGCGCGGTGTCCGATCCGACCGGCGTGAAAAGCTCGTCGCGCAGCAGCTGTGAGAGTTGCGACATCGTATAGGGCCGTCCGGAGCCGAACGGGGTGCGGTCGAGCCGGGCCCAGATGCCGCGGCGGTTCGGGGCCACGACCAGCAGCCGGCCGCCGCCTGCCAGCACCCGCCAGACCTCCTTCAGCATGGCCCCGACCTCCTCGCTGGTCTCGAGCGCGTGCACCAGCAGGACGCGGTCGATCGAGTAGTCGGCGAACGGGAGCTCGCCCTCGTCGGCCAAGGCGACGAGGTTGCGCTCGCCGGCGGGCCAGCCGAGAACGCCGAGCGAGGCCGGCATCAGCGCCGCCGTGCGCTCGGTCTCGGCCGACACCGCCGACAGGAACGGTGTGGCATAGCCGATGCCGAGCAGCCGCATCCCGTGCAGATCGGGCCAGATGCGGCGGATCGCGCGCCGGATCATGCGTCGCGCCGCCTGCCCGAGCCCGGTCAGGTAGAAATCCCGCAAATCGACGACATCCGACGCCATCGCTCGATTCTGGTGCCCAGACCCATACCGAAGCTGCGCCCCGTCATGGCCGGGCTCGTCCCGGCCATCCACGCCTTCCATCACTGCCGGCGGGGAGCCTCGCCGGTTCGTGGATGCCCGGCTCGAGGCCGGGCATGACGACTAGGGCGGCAATGTACCATCTGGGCGGAGCCCGGCACTACCTTGCGGCCCGCCCGCTCTGCGTGCAGATCCCGTCACATTTTCCGCCGGGAGCCGGCGGCGGCGTGATACGCTTTGAGAAGGACAGCGTGGGCGATGGCCCGAACCAAGAAAGGGATGGAAATGGCGTATGATCTGCTGATCAAGAATGGCCGCATCGTCGACGGCTCGGGGATGCCGGCGTTTCGCGGCGATGTCGGGATCAAGGGCGGCAAGATCGTCGAGATCGGCAAATTGAGCGGGCCGGCCGCGCGCACGATCGACGCCGAGGGCCATGCGGTCGCCCCCGGCTTTGTCGACAACCATTGCCATTACGACGCGCAGGTCACCTGGGACCCGTTGTGCTCGTTCTCGCCCGACCACGGGGTGACGACGGTCATGTTCGGCAATTGCTCGCTGGCCCTGGCCCCGGTGCGGCCGGGCAGCGCCAAGCGCGTCGCCGAGTTCCTCTCCTATGTCGAAGCGATCCCGATGGAGGTGCTGAACACCGTCGAGGTCGATTGGGAGACGATCCCGCAGTATATGGACCGTCTCGACCAGAACCTCGGCGTCAATGTCGGCAATCTGATCGGCCATTCGACCGTGCGCTACTATGTGATGGGCGACGAGAGCCAGAAGCGCACCGCGACCGACGACGAGATCAAGAAGATGCAGGACGTCGTGCGCGACGGCATCGCGGGCGGCGCGCTCGGCCTCTCGGTGTCGCGCAACAAGGGCCATTACGACCCGCAGGGCGTCCATATCCCGGCGCTGTGGGCCGACGAGAAGGAAATCTTCGCGCTCGGCGACGTGCTGCGCGAGATGGGCACCGGCATCATCCAGTCGGGCGGCGGGCGCAACGCCGAGCTCGGCAACGGGCTGATGGCGCGGCTCAGCGAGGCCACCGGCCGCACCGTCATCTACAACAATCTCGGCCAGACCGTGCGCGAGCCCGACGCCTGGAAAAAGCACATGGCGCGGGTCGAGGAGACCTCGAAGGCCGGCATCCGGGCCTACCCGCTGTGCAGCCCGAACCGGGTCACCCAGACCTTCACGATGCGCAACTGCCAGGTCTTCCGCGGCTCGCCGACCTGGCACCCGATCCTGCTCTCCTCGGACGAGGAGAAGCTGAAGGCTTATGCCGACCCGGCGGTCCGGCAGAAGCTCCACGACGAGGTGGTCGAGCACACGGTCGAGGTTCCGGCCGCCGGCTATTCGCGCGAGTGGTACAACTACATGTGGGTCGAGACCCCGGCCCTCGAAAAGAACCAGGGGCTCAAGGGCAAGACCATCGGCCAGATCGCCAAGGAGCAGAACAAGCGCGTCATCGACGCGTTCCTCGATCTGGTCGTCGAGGAGAACCTCGACACCGGCCTGATGCAGTCGGAAAACAATGTCGACGACGAGGCGATGGCCAAGATCCTGACCTACCCGAACGCCATCGTCGGCTTGTCGGACGGCGGCGCGCATGTGCAGTTCCACGGCGGCTACGGCTACTGCACGCGGCTCCTCTCCGAATGGGTGCGCGAGAAGAAGGTCATGACCCTGGAGCACGCGGTGCGCCGCCTGACCTTCGACTCGGCCTCGGCGCTGGGGCTCTACGATCGCGGGCTGATCCGCCCCGGCATGGCGGCCGACATCGTGATCTTCGACCCCGACACGGTGCGCCCGCTGCCCGAATCGATCGTCCACGACTTCCCGGCCGGCGGCTGGCGGGTCAAGGAGCCGGCGGCCGGCATCATGGCGACGATCGTCAACGGCCAGGTGCTGATGGAGAACGGCAAGCACACCGGGGCGCTCCCCGGCCGCGTCATGCGCAACACCTACTACCACGCCCACCACGGCTGAGCCGGACACAGCCGCATAAAGCCGCCCGCAACCACGGTTGCGGGCGGCTTCTTCTTTCAAGGACGCCGTCCGCCCGCTCCCTTGGGTTGTTCGTCGCCCCCGCGAAAGCGGGGGTCCAGGGCAGCCGCCGTGGCTTTGGACAAACCAGAGCAAATTTCGTTCAAATCGAAGCGCGTCGCGTGATTGTCATAGCGACCCGCGGGCTCAACCCGCGGGCAAGCAATCTCGGCCGACATCGCTCGTCCGGTCGAGATTGCTTCGTCGCGCGATGCGCTCCTCGCAATGACAATCTCTTGAAATAGGGTCAACTCGCACCGCCCGAACCAATTCATTCACAAGCCCTCAGCCCAGGTGCAGCACCGCCTTGCCGGCGAAGGCGCGGTCGAGGAGCTGGCGGGCGATCGCGCCCGTTTCGGTCCAGGGCGCCTCGACGGCGATGTGCGGGCGCAGCACGCGGTCGGCCACCAGCCCGGCGAGGAGCGCCAGCCCGACCGAGGCCGGCTCGACCCGGCGCAGCTCGTGGAACAGCGTGAGGCCGTAAAGCCGGGTCCCGCCGACGCCGAAGAAGCCGCGGCTCTCGATCGTCGAGGTCGCCGCTTCCGAGATGCCGAAATGAACGCAGGTCCCATCCGGGGCCAGCATCGAGAGCGCCGCCGCCAGCGCCGAGCCGCCGACCGAATTGAGGATCAGGTCGAAGGGCCCGTGCGCCGCCGCTGCGCTTCAGGTCGGGCCCGAGCACGACCCGCTCGCCGCAGGATTGCGCAATCATCGGACGGTGCTCCTCCCGGCGGACATGGCCCCAGACGCGCGCCCCCGAGGCGGCGGCGAGCTGGCAGGCGAGATGACCGACCCCGCCCGAGGCGCCGTCGACCAGCACCTTGCGCCCGATCAGCAGCCCGCCCTGGCGCAGCGCATGCAACGCGGTCAGCCCGGCCACCGGCAGGGTCGCGGCCTGCGCGTCGGTGACACCATCGGGCAGCGCCGCCACCCAGTCGCTCGGCGCCCGCACCCGCTCGGCCCAGGCGCCCGACGGCAGCAGCCCGACGACCCGGGCGCCCTGCCGCCGGGCCGCTGCCGTCCGCGGCCGGCGTCTCGACGATTCCGGCGAAATCCCAGCCGGGGCGCCCGCCGGCGCGCCCCTGCGTCAGCGCGCGCCGCACCTCGCCGCGGTTCAGCGAAATCGCGGTGACCCGGATCGTCGCCTCGTTCGGGCGGGCGGCGGCGAGCGCGACCGGCTTTACCGACAGGCCCTGCGGGCTCTCCGGGTCGACGATTACGGCGCGGATCATCTCGGGCATTGCGCTCTCCTCGTTGGGAGCCGCGATCTTACGCTTGCGCGGCGCCGGCGCCACGACCGACGGCCTCGCCTGTTGCCGGCGGAGGCGGCTTCGGCTAGCCTGATCCGCTTGCGTGATCGCGCCGGGGCCGGACGCCCCGCCGTTCACGAGGGAGAGGTGCCGGAGCGGTCGAACGGGGCGGTCTCGAAAACCGTTGTCCCTCTTACGGGGGACCGAGGGTTCGAATCCCTCCCTCTCCGCCAGCAATTCCAAAAATCGTCATAAAATCAATATCTTAGAAGATGACTTCGGGGCCGGCCAACCAGCAGGCCATCTCCCGCGGCGGACGCCGACGTGCGCTTATATTTTTCAAATGGTTAGACGGGATCGGC
>CAVQSZ010000001.1:0-48818 GCA_963716115.1 uncultured Alphaproteobacteria bacterium | reverse complement strand
GAATGGGAGAACGCCGATGAGAGCCGCTGTCGCCGCCGTCGCCTTCCTGGCCGTCCTTGCCGCCGCCGGCGAGCCGCGCGCCGCCGGCGTCGATCTCGAGGTGATCCTCGCCGCCGACGTGTCGCGCAGCATCGACGACGGCGAGTTCGAGCTGCAGCGCAAGGGCTACGCCGCGGCGCTGAGCGATCCGCGCGTGCTGAAGGCCATTCGCGCCACTTCGGGCGGCGCGATCGGCGTCAGCTTTATCGAATGGTCGGGCGAGGAGGACCAGCAGGTCGTCGTCGACTGGGCGGAGCTGCGCGACGAGGAGGATGCGGGCGGCCTCGCGGCGGCGATCCTCAACGCGCCCCGCTCGTTCATGGGACGAACCTCGATCAGCGGCGCGATCGATTTCGCGATGAGCCGCTTCGACAAGTCGAAATGGCAGGCCAAGCGGCGGGTCATCGACATCTCCGGCGACGGCACCAGCAATTCCGGACGGCCTGTCACCGAAGCGCGCGACCAGGCGGTGGCCCGCGGCGTCACCATCAATGGGCTGGCGATCATCAACGACAAGCCCAATCTCGGCTATTCGGCGCACACCCAGCCGCCGGGCGGCCTGCCGAATTATTACCGGCAGAATGTGATCGGCGGCGCCGAATCGTTTCTGATCGTGATCCAGGACTTCAAATCCTTCTCCGACGCGATGGCGAACAAGCTCGCCAAGGAGATCGACGTCTCCGAGCGCCGGGCCCGCGAGCAGATTTCCGCGCTGCCCTGAGGCGGCGCTCGGCAATCCTCACCCTGGAAGCGGACGGCCGCAGACCCACATTCTGCCGCGACCTGCACAGGGACGCCATGATGATCGCCTCCGCCTATCGCTGCCGCAAGCTCATCGTCGTCCTGAGCGTGCTGGCGCTGTGCGGTTGCGGCAGCGCCGGCGCGGGAGCCGGCGATGCGGCCGGCGACCCGGCCGATCTCGGGCTGATCCGGGACGTGGTCGGGCAGGTCGAGAAAAACTACGTGGCCCCGGTCACCCAGGACCAGCTCGTCAACGACGCCCTGAAGGGCATGCTCGGCCGGCTCGACCCGCACTCCGACTACATGGACCAGGAGCAGTATCAGCAGATGACCGCCGTCACCCGCGGCAAGTTCGGCGGGATCGGCATCGAGCTGACATTGGAAGGGAAGGTGCCCGAGGTGATCTCGCCGATCGACGGCACCCCGGCCGCTGCCGCCGGGATCGAGCCCGGCGATCGGATCGTCAAGATCGATGGCCAGGCGACCGCCGGGATGGATGTCGAGGCGGTGGTCAAGCGGCTGCGCGGCGACCCCGGCAGCCGGGTGACCCTGCTGATCGCGCGCGCCGAGCGGGCCCCGTTCGAGGTCGCGCTGACGCGCGCGGTGATCCGCGTCGTCTCGGTCAAGGCGGATTTGAAGCCCGGCAAGATCGGCTACGCCCGCATCACCACCTTTACCGAGAACACGGCGAACGAGCTCGCCGCCGCCATCGCCAAGATGAAGCAGGAGGCGCGCGGCCGGCTCAACGGCTTCATCCTCGATCTGCGCAACGACCCGGGCGGGCTGCTCGACGCCGCGGTCGACGTGACCGGCGAGTTCATCGACGGCGGGGTCGTGGTTACCACGCGCGGCCGCAACAGCGACGACGACCATGTCTATCACGCCCCGGTGGCGGGCGATCTGCTGCGCGGCGCCCCGGTCGTGGTGCTGATCAACAGCGCCTCGGCCTCGGCCGCCGAGATCGTCGCCGGCGCGCTCCAGGACCACCGCCGCGCCACCGTGATGGGCAGCCGCAGCTTCGGCAAGGGCTCGGTGCAGACGATCATCCCGATCGATGGGCGCGGGGCGCTGCGCCTGACCACAGCCCTCTACTACACGCCGTCGGGACGCTCGATCCAAGGCAACGGCATCGCCCCCGACATCGTCGTCAACCTGCCCAAGAACCAGCAGGTCGCAAACGCGCTGGTCACCTACGAGAGCGACCTTTACGGCGCGCTGAAGAATTCCGGCTCGCTCAATTCCCGCGCCCGTGCGGCGGCGGCGGCCGAGCCCTACGACCATCCGATCCGGCCGCGGAACATCGCCACCGGCGAGGACGCCCAGTTCGAGGCGGCGCTCAATTATCTGCGGAGAGCGGTGCGCCGGGACGTCGGCCCGCATCACGGCTGAGCCGTGGCGCCGGGGGCGGCAGCCGCGCGATCAACGTGCACCTGATCCCCCGCCACAGCCAGCGCAGCAGCGACCCGGCGCTGGCGAGGTGTCCGTAATCGTCGAGCTGGAACAGCACGAAAAGAGCGTAGATTTTTCTCGGGTCGAGCCGGCGCAGCAGGCGGATGCGCACGAACATCGTGATGCCGAGGTCGGAGACGTGGTTGTTGGCCAGCGCCTCCTTCATCGTCAGCTTGGGGACCTCGATTGCGAAGTCGCCTTGCCCGGCCGCCGCGCCGCCGTCGCGCAGCCGGCCGGACCGCGGGTCGTAGCGCAATGAGCGCTCGCCGAGCCGAACCGCGAAGCCGGGCGGGAAGAACAGGCGCAGCAGCCGGCGAAACCGCCGCAGCTTGCGCTCCAGCGCAGCGATGTCTTCGGCCGTGATCTCGGCCGCCTCCTCAGCTTCGCCGCGCTCTTGGGTCAACCGGGCCAGCGCCGCCGGCGCCGGCCCCCGATATTGCGCGGGCGGGGTCGAGCAATGGGTGAGGCCCGCCAGGTCGAGGGTCGAGTAGGGCGGCAGCAAGGTGGCGCGCGAGCGCCAATGCCGCTCGAGATCCTCGTGCGTCGTGCGATAATCGTTCGCCCAGCGGCTGTCGGCGCGTTCGAAGACGGCCTGGCTGGCGAACGGCATGTAGAAATCGGCCGCCAGCCGATCGCAGAGCCGGCAGACGTAATCGACGTAATGCCGGGCCGGCTTCAGCGAAACGACGCCGGCGTCGTCGAGGAAGCTGTTGACGAGGCTCGCCGGCGAATAGCTGCACAGCAGCACCCGCGGCTTGTCGATGCGGTCCGCCGCCCGGCGGATCGCCCGCAGCACCGGCGGCAGCGGCTTGGCGTCGTTGAGGTTGAGGATCAGCGCGGCCGGGGTATCGGCCAGCAGCAGGCTGTCGTCGCTCCACACCGGGATCGACAGGATCGAGACGCCGCCGCCGATCGCGCGCCAGCGCCGCGGCGCGACCACCTCGGCGCGATACCCGCGGCCGGCCATGTAGTCGAGATAGCGGCGCTCGGCGAGGTCGGGGAACAGATAGGTCGGGCCGCGGCCGAGGCGGCGGATCGACGGCATGTGGAAATGGTCGGGATGCTCGTGCGTCACATAGACATGAGCGCTCCGCGCCAGCCAGTCGAGCTCCTCGGCGTCGGGATAATGCTGCAGCCACCAGCTGCGCCAATAGGCCGACCCGACCAGCCACGGGTCGGTCACCAGCAGCGGCGCCTCGCCCTCGCGGTAGAGCGCGAGGGAGGCGTGGCCGAGGGTCCGCGCCTTCAACGCCGGCAGGTCGAAAACCCCGGCGCGGCCTAGCCGAGCGCGGCGGTCAGCGGGGCCAGGAAGTCGCGCAGCGCCGGCGACCATTTGGCGTGCTCCGGCCCGCTCGCCGAATGGCCGAGCTCGCTGTCGATCTCGAAATAGCGGGCGTCGACGCCGGCTGCCGCCAGGTCTTTCATGACCCCCGGCGCGATCGCCGGCGGGAACAGCGCATCGGTCCGGCACAGCACATAGAGGACCTTCGCAGTGATCCGGGCGAAACCCTCGACCGTGTCGTAGCCGAGCGTGCCGCGCCGCAGGATCACCAGCGAGTTGGCGTCCCACCCCTTCGCCCAGTCGACCGCCAGCCGGCGGATCGCCTCCTCCTGAGCCTCGGCGGTCGGGTAGCGCCCGGCAAGCTGGGCCTCGATGCCGTTGCGCTTCAGCATCTCGATCCGCAGCCGGGTCAGCACGGTCTTGGCTCCGCCCCGGTCGTAATAGCGGCCGCCGTTCCATTCGGGGTCGGCGGCGAGGCGCGCCTGGAGCTCGGCGAGGCTCTCCTCGACGTTGCGCGATTTGGGCGCAGTGACGACCGGCGCGATCGCGTCCATGAAGCCGGGATAGGAAACCGCCCATTGAAACGCCTGGTAGCCGCCATAGGACGGCCCGGCGACGGCGACCAGATGCCGCACCCCGAGCATGTCGAGCAGCGCCTTTTGCGCTTCGATAATGTCGCGCACCGTGATCGCCGGGAAATCGGGGCCGTAGGGCCGGCCGGTCGCCGGGTCGATGCTGGCCCCGTTGGTCGAGCCGAACGAGGAGCCCAGCATGTTCGAGGAGACGACGAACAGCCGGTCGGTGTCGATCGCCTTTCCCGGCCCGATCAGCCCGTCCCACCAGCCCGGCAGGTTGCCGTTTGCGGGGCTGCGGCCGGCGGCGTGGTGGCTGCTGGTGTAGCCGTGGGTGACCAGGAGCGCGTTGCGGCCGCCCGCGGCGAGCCGGCCATAGGTCTCGTAGGCGATCTCGGCCCGCGGCATGACCGCGCCGTTCCGCAGCCGGAAATCGCGGATCACGAAGCGGCGGTCCTCGACGATGCCGAGATCGGCGGTATGGGCAACGGTATCGGGCATGGCGTTCGGCCTTCAGTCGATTTTGCCGAATTGTGCCATGAGGGCCCGGACAATGTCACGGGGGGCGGGCTCCGGGTAGTGTCTCGGTCCAAGCTGTGACAGTCCCTTCTTGAACCGGACGCTTGTGAAGCGGGTATAGCTGAATTTGTGGTTGACGGTCGGCTGGGGGCTCGCCACGGTTCGACGCTTTCCGTTGGGACCGGACCGCTCAGGTGGAGGGAGGAGTCAATGAGGCTACCTGAAGTAGCTACTCAACTCCGGGAGTTGGCGATCTCACTAGACTGCGACGAACTGAACAATCTAGCTGAGCAAATCGGGCGGCGACCGTCTGGGCAGCGAGCTCCGATAACCTCGACACCTATGACTGACGCCCTAAGGGAAGAAATAAGAGTGATGAAGTACGCTGACCCAAGCTTGTCCCATGCCGAAATTGGCAGGCGGCTCAATCTTAATCCGGGTAGAGTATCCGAAACCCTTAGGGGGAAGCGTTCGTGAGGATTCAAAGCAGCCATCATCACGCCGATCGCGGCCTTGATGCTTATTTCAGTCCGCCCGAGGCTGCGCTAAGTCTATTGCACATCGAATCACAATATCTTCCCAAATGTATATGGGAACCGGCCGCAGGAGATGGGGCCATCGTTCGTCCACTCCTAAATGCAGGGTTCAAGGTCATTGCTTCCGATCTAGTCGATTATGGGTTGGAAGGCTGTCGGGTTGGAGTCGATTATCTTAAAGCGCAGCCCATTATTGAGCCTCATGGGATCGTAACGAACCCGCCCTACAAGCTGGCGATGAAGTTCGCCGAGAAAGCTCTTCGTGAGACGTCCTATCTAGCGCTCCTGCTCAGAACAAATTTTCTCGAAAGCACAGCAAGGTTGCCATTTTTTCGCGCGCACCAGCCAGCGAGGATATGGATATCGTCCAGGCGTTTGCCCATGATGCACCGGCACGGCTGGCAGGGGCCGCGCGCACCCAGCAACACTTGCTTCGCTTGGTTCGTGTGGGACGGAAGATCGGACCAGAAGCGCATCGTCGACTGGTTCGACTGGAAGGCGATTGCCTCCTGCAAAGAAGGCGGCGACCTCTTCGGACGCCTGGAGCCGTTACGCGCGGTCGCTTAAAGCCTGACCAGCAATGGGATGGATATCCGCGATGGGTTATCTCAGCTTGCAGCCTAAAGCTTCCCCCTCTCCCCCCGCCGGCCGGGGGGAGAGGGCAGGGTGAGGGGGGTCTATGCGCTGCGTTGCGGCGCGACCCACCTCACCCTCCCACGCCCTCGGCGTGGGTCCCTCCCTCTCCCCCCTGAAGGGCGGAGAGGGGCTTTTCGGCTGGATTTGCATCGGTTGGCTCGTTGCGCAGGGACAGTTCATTTCGGTTCGGGCGCTTAGTATTAGCGCTAAACCCGCCGTCATGCGCCGCGCCGCCTGCCTTCTCGCCCTCGCCCTGCTCGCCGGCTGCGGCGGCGGGCTCGCGCCGGTGCCGGGCGACCGGATCCGGGCCCGCTTCCCGCCGGGCGGCGTCGTCGACGTGATCGAGGTCGACGCGATCGACCGGCTGCCATTGCGCAGCGCCGAGCTGGTGGCCCCCGACGGAACGGCGACCGCGGCCGCCTCGATCGCCGTCAACCCGGCCCCGAGCGAGACCTTTTCGCAGCAATTTCCGGCCAGCCCCTACACCAGCGCGGGGTTCGGGTTCGCCAATATCGGGGCGGACGGAACGGCGCCGGGCGGGGCCGGCGGCGTCCCGCAGGCGCAGAGCCGCCTGCTGGCGATGGCCGCCACGACCTCGATCGCCGTGCCCGACCCGGTCGCCTATCGGCGCGGCTGGCGCGACTATCGGATTCGCCTGCGTTTTGGCGACCCGCCGGGCGCCGTCGAGCGCCAGATCGCCGCGCCCGAGCCGCCCCCCGGCGACTAGCCCGCGCCGCATCGCGCCGCTGCCGCGCCGAATACGGCGGCTTGTCGCGCGGGGCTTCGTAACATATGCTTTAGGTATATGTTTCTGCGAGCGACCGGCTGCGCAGACGGAAGACCCCATGCGTCTCACGCTCCACTGGATTACGGGTTGCGCGTGCAGATCCCTTCTCGCCGCGCCGGTACTAAGGCGCCGGGGCAATTCCGTTGCAATTTCGATACGAAAGCAACGCAAATGGCGGAACCTGAGGGCAAATCCTTCGTGCAGGCCTTGCATGGCAGGGTCGACGAAATCCTCGATGCCTGCACCCGTTGCGGCAAATGCGTCGAAGCCTGTCCGATGGTCGAGCCCGCCGGGATCGATCTGGGCGCCGAGGCGGCGCGCGCGCCGGCGATCGTCGAGGGCATCCTCGACCTGCTGGCGGGAGGACCGGGAACGGCGGAAGCGGAACGCTGGACGCAGGTCTGCACCAACAGCGGCAAATGCATCCCGGCCTGCGATTACGGGATCAATCCCCGGTTCATGGTCAACATGGCCCGCATCGCGGCGAAGACCAGGCACGGCGACGAGGCGGCCCGGCGCGCCGGCGCAGCAGTATTTCACGCGCGATGGGCCGCAGCCTCAGGGTCATCTCGCGCCTTCAGCTCGCGCCCGAAATTCTGGCCCGGGTGAGCCCGCCGCTGCGCGCCGCCGACGAATACGCGCAGACGCCCGATATCGTCTTCTATACCGGGTGCAACGTCATCAAGACCCCGCACATCGCCCTGCTCGTGCTGGAAGTGCTTGACGCGCTCAATGTCAGCTACGAGGTGATCGGCGGCACGGCGGCCTGCTGCGGCATCCAGCAGTTCAAGCGCGGCGATGCGAAGACCGCCGGCCGCGTCTCCTACAACACGATCGAGCGGCTGAGCCGGCCGGGGGCGTCGCGGGTGATCGCCTGGTGCCCCAGCTGCCAGATCCAGATCGGTGAGGTCGCGCTGCCGGCCTATCGGGAATCGTACGGGGAAATGCCGTTCGACATCAGCCCGCTCGCCGAGTTCTTCGCCGAGCGCCTCGACGACCTGCGCGCCCTCTTCGCGCATCCGGTCAGGAAGCGCGTGGCGCTGCAGGAGCGGGCGGCGCTGCCGAACGTGATGGCGGCCGTCAAGCAGGTGCTGCGCGCGATCCCCGGCCTCGAGGTCGTCGAGCTGGACGTGCCGATCGTCAGCACCCAGGCAAGCCATCTCTCGGTGCTGCCGAAGTTCAAGGCCGAGCTGCGCGAGCGCGAGTTCCGCGCCGCCGCGGCGGCGGGCGTCACGACGTTCGCGTCGATCTTTCACGCCTGCCACCGCGAGCTCGTCCAATACCAGCCGCAGGTGTCGTTCGAGCTGGTAAACTTCATGGAGCTGATCGGCGAAAGCATGGGGATCCGCATTCCCGACCTCTACAAGCGGCTGCGCCTGATCGGCGACATCGACACGATCGTCGCCGATCAGGCCGACCTGATCGCCGCGCACCGCCTCGACCTCGACACCGTGCGCGACGTGCTCGCGCAGGAGATGGCCGGGGCCGGCTGAGCGACACGCATCCCTCTCCCGCCCGACCAACCCTGACCTGCCCGCCGCGGGCCGCGCGGGGACAATCCGAAGGGAACCGGCATGCCCATCATCGAGACCGCGCTGACCCGCCTGCTCGGCATCGAGCATCCGATCCTGCTGGCGCCGATGGGATCGGCCGCCGGCGGCAAGCTCGCCGCCGCCGTCACTCATGCCGGCGGCCTCGGGCTGGTCGGCTCGGGCTACGCGAGCAGCGCTGCGATCAGGGCGGAGCTGGCGGAGGCCGGCAACGCGCGCGTCGGCATCGGCTTTATCCTGTGGGCGCTGGACCGCAACCCGGCCGCGCTCGACGTGGCCCTGGAGGCCCGGCCGGCCGCGGTCATGCTGTCTTTCGGCGATCCGAGGCCCTATGCCGGCCGGATCAAGGCTGCCGGCTGCAAGATCATCTGCCAGGTGCAGACCCTGGCGCAGGCCAGGGAGGCCGCGCAGGCGGGCGCCGATATCGTCATCGCCCAGGGGCGGGATGCGGGCGGCCATTCCGGAACGACGCGCGGCACGATCGGGCTTGTCCCCGCTGTCGTCGACGCCATCGCGCCGATCCCCGTGGTTGCCGCCGGCGGGATCGCCGACGGGCGCGGGCTGGCCGCCGCCCTCGCGCTTGGCGCGGCCGGCATCTCGATGGGCACGCGCTTCACGGCGTCGCGCGAATCGTTGTGGGACCCGCAGATGAAGGCGGCCGCCCTTGCCGCCGGCGGCGACCAGACCGAGCAGACGCGGGTCTTCGACATCGTCCGCGGGGCGGCCTGGCCGGCAATCTACCCTGGCCGCGCCTTGCGCAACGAATTCTCCGCGGAGTGGCGCGGCCGCGAGGATGAGCTGGCAGCCGGACAGGCCGACCAGGAAAAGGCATATCTGGCCACGGCCCCTGACGATTTTTCAAAGCGCGTCGTGTGGACCGGCGAGAGCGTCGATCTCGTCAACGACATCCCCTCGGCAGCCGAGATCATCGAGCGCATCGTCGCACAGGCCGCGGATACGCTCGGACAGACGGCTCGGCTGGTAAGAAATGCGGGGGCCTGACGGGAGAAAGTCGCCGCTGCCGTCGGCGCGCGCTGCGAAAGGGCTTCTCTGCATCCGGCCGGCTGCCGCGCGTCGATCCGGAGACGGAAGCGGCGGAAGGATCACCCGATAAGCGACACGACGCCGGACGCGGCGCGGACCAGGCCCACCGCCTGGACCCCGCTGGCGATCCCGACTTTCCGCGCAGTCTGGCTCGCCAGCCTCGCCTCGAACATCGGCATCTGGCTCGGCAATGTCGGGACCGCCTGGCTGATGACGGAGCTGCGGCCGACGCCCGTAATGGTGACCCTGGTGCAAACGGCGGCCAGCCTGCCGGTGTTCCTGTTCGCGTTGCCGGCCGGCGCGATCGGCGATGTCGTCGACCGGCGGCAGCTGCTGATCATGCTGCAGGCCGCCTCGGTCGTCCTCAGCCTGCTGCTGGCGTTTTCCACGGTGCTTGGCTTGACGACGCCGGTGGTGATCCTGGTCGTATCGTTCCTGTTCGGCACGTTGCTCGCCTTCGGCATGCCGGTGTTTCAAGCGATCGTCCCCGATCTGGTGCCGCGCCACGAGCTGGCGGCCGCGGTATCGCTCAACAGCATCGGCATCAACGTCGCCCGGGTGATCGGGCCGGCGCTTGGCGGTGCGCTCATTCTCTATTCGGGGGTTGCGGCCCCGTTCTTTATCAACGGCGTTTTCTACATCGCCGTGGTGGTCGTGCTGCTCCGCTGGCTGCCTGTGCGTTCGCCCGGTCATCGCGGCGGCGAGCGGATGCTCCGCTCGATCCTCGACGGGCTGCGCCATACGCTTGCCGCGCCGGCGACCCGCGCGACATTGATCCGCTCGGCCGGGTATGCGTTCTGCGCCAGCCTGTATTTCTCGCTGTTGCCGCTGATCGCCCGCGACCAGGTTGCCGGCGGCGCCGGGGTCTACGGCCTGCTGCTGGGCTGTCTTGGCGCCGGCGGTATCGCGGCGGTGGTCCTGCTGCCGCGCTGGCGGCAGCGGTGGAGCCCCGACCGGATCGCCCGAGTCGGCAGCCTCGCCTCGGCCCTGCTCCTCGCCGCGCTCGCCGGCGGCAGGGCGTTGTGGAGCGTCGCGCCCGTCCTGCTCGCAGCCGGGGCCGCCTGGGTTGCGGTGGTCGCCACGGTCAACATCGCGGCCCAGATCGTCCTGCCGGCAAGGGTGCGGGCCCGCGGACTGTCGATCTTCATGATCGTCTTCAGCGGCATGACGGCGCTGGGCAGCGCCGCCTGGGGGCTTGTCGCCAGCATCGTCGGCATCCCGTCGGCGCTGGTCGCCGCCGCCGTCTGCCTGTTCGCCTTTGACCTGACGACGGCGCGCTGGCGGATACCGGGCGATGCGACAGTCGGCGCCGAGCTTGTGACGCCCGCTCGCCGCCCTGCTGCTTGAGGCTCCGGTTGATGCCTGCCTCGCGCCGCCGCATCAATCTGCCGGAACCGTCGCGCCGTTCGTGCTGGCAGCGGACCGCGCGACGTCAGGTCGACAATGTCGCGACGGCCTTGTGAACCAAGAGGTCGAGACCCTTGCCGCCGTGCTCGGCGAGGTGCGTCAGGATCGCCTTGCGCATCCGCGGGTCCCAGAACTTGAGCAGATGATCGGCGATCAGCGGCACGGCCTGTTCTTCGCCTTGGCTGGCGAAGAACCTGCCGATCTGGTTGGCCATATAGGTGAGCTTGTCAGGCGACATGGTCGGCCAATTTCAGCTCGATGCGGCGGGGGTGGGTGAAGAGCTCGAAGCCGTCGTCGCGGGCGATCGCGGCGAGGGTGATGCCGGCGGCTTCGGCGGTGCGCAGCGCAAGCCCCGTCGGGGCCGAGATCGCAACGATGATCGGCGCGCCCATCACGGCCGCCTTTTGCACCATCTCGACCGAGACGCGACTGGTCAAAAGAACGATGCCGCGCGCCGCCGAGCTTGTCGAGCGCGTTGTGCCGGCCGACATCCTCGCGCAACGCGGCGAGCCGCTGCCGGCGCCGGCACGATCCGGACGATCGGCGAGACTGCCTGAGGCGCGGTCTGGATTCGCTCGGCCGGGGGCGCTGGCATCGGCAGCGACTTCGAGCGCCGCGGTTTCCTCAGCGGACAGCGTCACATCGACCGGGGCGCGGCTCAATCTGCCGCGCGCCTCGCGCTCCTCCTCGCGGTACAGCAGGTTGACGAGGTTCTGCATGCCGACGATGCGGGTCCAGCCGTGCCTTTCGGCGATGCCGAGCGCGCGGGCGAACCGCCAGGAGCGCATCGACGACGCGCCGATATAACGCACTTTGCCGGACTTCACCACGTCATGCAGCGCCTCCAGCGTTTCAGGCGATAACCGCCGCGCTGCAAGTCGGCGGTCACGGCGGGATCGACCGCGCTCCTCCCCATGGACGGAGCGCTGCCGTTTCTGCGATGCTCGGGCGATGAGAGAGACCATCACCAAATCCGACGGCGATCTTCGAACCGGCGAGGCGGCGGTCGATCTGCCGCCGCAGACCGACGCGGGGGTCTATTTCATCGGCACGATACACACGCCCTGGCATGACCGCCGGGAGTGTCCAAAACGCGGCAGCCCCGACGGGCCCGTCTGCACGATCGTGCTCGATGAGCGGTGGCGGCAAGGATTGAGCGGGCTTGCCGGGCACAGGCGCATCCAGGTGCTGTACTGGATGCATCGGGCGCGGCGCGACCTGGTTCTGCAAACGCCGTTTGGCAAGGAAACCGTGGGAACCTTCGCTTTGCGCTCGCCGGCACGGCCGAACCCGGTCGCCTCGTCGATCGTCGAGCTGGTGGCGATCGACGGTGGGAGCTTGCAGGTGCGCGGGCTCGATTGTCTCGACGGCACGCCATTGATCGACCTGAAGCCGGAGCACGGCGCGCACGAATAGCAGAGCGCCGGTGGGTCGCCTTGCGGTCGCCGTCTCGGGCGTCGTTATATCTAATCGTATATTGCGTAGCGCGATGCCGACATGCCAGGGGTCGTCAGCCCCGAGGGGCGACAGGCGATTTTGCGGAGAGTGAAACGATGCCCTCGTATCCCGAGCTGAAGCTCTATGTCGGCGGCGAATGGCGCAGCCGTGACGGCGCGCCGGTGATCAACCCGGCCGACGAAAGCATCCTCGGCGCGGTCCCGCACGCGACCCGCGCCGACCTCGACGACGCGTTGGACGCGATGCGCTCTCGCAATACGGCATCCGCCACCTCGACATGCCGGCGACGCCGTTCAAGGTGTGGCAGGCGATCCAGACGGCGCGCGCCGCAGGCTGAAAGCGTCGTGTTGACGGCAAACGCCGAATCCGGCATCCAGCAGATCGAGGAATACGTCAACGTCAAAGCGTTCTGGATCAGAACCGCCTGACAGTGTGAAATCGGGAGGCGGCCGCTCGGGCCGCCGGCCCCTCACACCCGGAGTCAGTCGATGAAGTTCGGCATTCACAGCCCGTCATGGGTTTACGGCGCGGACCCGGCCGAGGCGTTCGACAGCCTCAAGGCCAAGGCGCAATGGGCCGAAACCCACGGCTTCGTGTGGTTCTCGGTGATGGATCACCTGATCCAGATCCCCGGCGTCGGCGCCGCCGACGAGCCGTTTTTCGAAGGCTGGACGGCGCTGTCGGGGCTCGCCGCCGTCACCAGCCGCATTCGCCTCGCCACGCTCGCCACATCGGTCGGCTACCGCAACCCCGCGCATCTGGCCAAGATTGCCGCGGGCGTCGACCAGATCAGCAAAGGGCGGCTGACGCTCGGCATCGGCGCCGGGTATTTCGAGACCGAGTACCGGCAATACGGCTGGGAGTTTCCCCAACGGCCGGCGACGCGCATCCGGCAGATGGAGGAAGCCGTCCGGCTGATCCTCCAGATGTGGACCGACAAGCGCACGACCTTCCACGGCCGGTATTTCCATGTCGAGGATGCGATCCTCGAGCCGAAGCCGGCGCAGAAGCCGCACCCGCCGGTGATGATCGCCGGCGGCGGCGAGCAGCTGACCTTGCGCGCGGTGGCCCGGCTCGGCAACCTCTGCAATGTGGGTGGCGACCTCGATACGGTGAAGCACAAATTCGATGTGCTGCGGCGTCACTGCGATGCGGCGGGGCGCGACTTCAGCGCGATCGAGAAGACCCACAACAACAGCTGGCTGCTGGCCCGCGATGCGTCGGCCGTCGCGGCAAAGCGCGAGCGTCTGTCGGCGCGAGGCGCGTTGCGCGGCTTTGTTGGAACCGTGTCCGAGGCGATCGACCTGATCGGCCAATATCGCGACGCCGGCGTCGACCTGCTGATCAACAGCGACTACCGCAACGATGTCGAGACCCACGAGCTGATGGCCGCCGAGGTCATGCCGAATTTCGCTTAAGATCGAGCCGCGCTGCGCGACCTACCAGACGATCTCTACCGAATATGCGGCGAACGCCCGATCGGCGGTGACGATCGGAATGCGTTCGGCGAGAGACTGGGAAATCAGCAAACGATCGAACGGGTCGCGGTGGTGCTGCGGCAAGTTGTCGAGCGCGCGCAAATGGGCATAGGTGATTGTCAGCAGGTCGAGCTGCTCCTCCGCCATGACCTCCGCGAAATCCTCACAGAACCGCAGCTTGCCGAGCCCGCGTTTGATGGCGATTTCCCATAACGAGGCGATGCTGACGACGATGCCGTTGTCGGGATTGCGGATCTGGTCGCTTACGCGGGCGGGAAGCTCTGGCGACCCGCTGCGCCACCATAAGAACGCATTCGTATCGAGGAGGAGCCTCACAGCGGCGGTTCGAACAATTCGGTGATCTCCTCGTCGGTGAGCTCAATATCCGGAGAAATCCAGACTTTGTCCTTCCCGCGTCCGGGCACGCGCGGCTCGCGCTTTTTCTCGACCGGGACGAGACGGACCAACGGCTCGCCGTTGCGCGCGATCACCACCTCCTCGCCGGCGAGCGCGAGCTCGACGAGGCGCGACAGCGACGATTTCGCCTGATGCATGTTCACGACTTCGCTCATCGGAAAGACCTTAGCTAATCTAGCTAAGGATGTCGGCAAAGAGCCGGCCCCGTCAATCCTGACGGCCGACAGGCGGTTGCAGCCCACTCCTCGCTGCGGCCGAAAGTGTCGAGCCGGGCGCCCGCGCAGCCGGCGCGCCTTGGCCAATAGGCGGAAGACGGTCAGGTCGTAGCGGACACTGGGCAGCCGGCGGAGCCGATCCGAAAAAAAACCAGGATGTGTGAACCGGTTCACACAGGCCGACCCCGGCGCGAGGTAATTCTTACGTTAGGCTGAAGTCGCAGCTGCGTGACACTACAGCAGGAGGCGCGTCATGGATCGCTGGCTCGGTGCAGGCTCGGCTCCGGAAGGCGGTCCGACAACCGCCGCCCGCCCACAGGCGCTCGATCGCGCCAGAGCGATCAGCGGATTGGTGAGCGAGGATGCGCTGGCGGGAGAGCGCCTCGGGCGGCTTACCGACAGGGTCGCGGCCGCTATGCTCGACAGCAAATTGTTCTCTATTCGGCTCCCGCCGGAGCATGGCGGGCTCGGCGGCTCGGGCGTCGAGCTGTTCGAGGCTACCGAGGAGATCGCCCGCGCCGATGGTTCCGCCGGCTGGTGCACGCTGATCTCGAACGCGGTCGGCGCCTTTGTCCACATCGGCGCCGACCCCAAGGCGCGGTGCGAAATCTTCGGCAACGGCCCCGTGGCCTGCTGGGCGACCTTGTTGCCGAAGGCCAAGTCCGTCGAGGTAAACGGCGGGTTTCGCGTATCCGGCAACTTCTCCTGGGGCTCGAGCAGCTCGCTGTCGCGCTGGGTCATGGTTGCCGAGCCGATCGCCGATCGCGGGGGCCGGCAATGGTTTCGCGCCCATCTCGTCCCCAAGGAGGATGTCGAGATCAAGGAGGGTTCGTGGGACGTGATGGGCCTGCGCGCGACCGCCAGCATCGACTACACGATCACTGACAAGTTCGTGCCGGCCCATCGCACCTTCGAATATCCGTTCCTGTCGGATGGCGACCCCCGGCGCCCCTCGGCGCGCGGGCTTATCGAGCTGGGCCGGCCGGGCATGGCGGCCTTTGCCAGCGGCATCGGCCTGCGGGCGCTCGACGAATTGCTCGCCGCCGCGCCCAAGACCAAGCGCTTGCAGGCCGAGGGCATGCAATCCGAGGACAATGTGGTGCAGTTCGGGATCGGCGAGCTCGAAGGCCGATTGCGAGCGGCGCGGGGCTACTGTCTCGATCTGGTCGCCGAGCAGGATCGGGCGCTCGCGCAAGGCCGCATGCTCGATCCGAACCGCACGCTCGACATGCTGCAAGCCTTCCATACCCTGGCGCGGGCGGCGCGCGACATGACCGTGTTCGCCTTCGACCAAGCCGGCACCACCGTCGTCCATGCGACCCACCCGCTGCAGCGCTGCCTGCGCGACATTTTTACCGGGCTTAAGCACGGGATCCTGACGCCGGCCATTCTCGGGAGGATCGGCAAGGTCCGGCTCGGGCTCGAGTACGGGGATGTCCGGCTTTAGTGATCAGACTCGTTCAGAAGATTCAACCCAGCTTCCGGCGTCATTACCTTCCCGGCGAAGGCCGGGATCCATGCCAGCCATAGGCACCGGCCTTCGCCGGTGTGGCCAGGACATTGGCGCCGGCATCGAGCCGCCACGCTTCAGCGAAGCATGTGAATGACACGCAGCACTGGCTGGCGCGGCTTCCTGGCGGGTCTACTCCGCCGCGGCCAGCGCCGGGGCCGGCGAGGGCGAGCGGAAGCGCGCCAGGAGCGCCGCCTCCTTCGCCTTGGCGCGGGCGAGGCTCGCCTCCTTGATGTGGCCGAAGCCGCGGATCTCGAGCGGCAGCGACGCCAGCTCGACCGCGGCCGGGTGATTGGCCGGCGACAGGTCGGCGACGATCTCGTCGAGCACCGCTTCGTGCTCGGCGATCAGCCGGCGCTCGGCGCGCCGCTCCTCGCTGCGGCCGAAAATGTCGAACCGGGTGCCGCGCAGCCGCCGCAGCTTTGCCAGCAGCCGGAAGACGGTCAGCATCCGCGGGCCGAACTCGCGCTTCTTGAGATGCCCGGTCGCAGGATCGCGGTCGCCGAGGATCGGCGGGGCGAGGTGAAAGCGCAGCTCGTAGGGGCCGTCGAACTGGTCGGCGACGCGCTTCAGGAAATCGGTCTCGGCGTAGAGCCGGGCGACCTCGTATTCGTCCTTGTAGGCCATCAGCTTGAAGAGCGAGCGGGCGACCGCCGCGGTCAGCTCGGTCCGGCCGGGCATGCGCGGCGGCCTCGGCCGCGCGGACGCGCCGGACCCTGGCGGCGTAGCGCTGCGGCGTAGGCGGCGTCCTGGTATTCGGTCAGGAACGCGACCCGGCGCTCGATCGTCTCGTCGAGGGTCTCCGAGAGGCGGTGGCTCTTCGGGGACCGCCGAGGCCGGGGTGGCGCGCGCCGCGACCAGCGCCGGATCGATCGCGGCGCGCCGGCCCCAGCGGAAGGCGGCGCGGTTGAACGCGACGGCGACGCGCGTTCAGCTCGATCGCCTGCTCGATCGCCGCGGCCGACAGCGGCACCAGCCCGCGCTGGTAGGCAAAGCCCAGCATGAAGAGATTGCTCGCGATCGAATCGCCGAGGAGGCCGGTGGCGAGCCCGGTCGCGTCCAAGAACTCGGCCCGGTCGGGCCCGGTCGCCTCGCTGATGCTGCGCCGCAATGCGGGGCTCGGAAACACCAGGTCGGGGTTGCGGGTGAAGTCGCCGGTGATCGTCTCGTGGCTGTTGACGATGGCGCGGCTGCGCCCGGGCTCGAGCTTCGAGAGCGCATCGGCGCTGCCCGAGACGACGAGGTCGCAGCCCAGCAGCAGATCGGCGCCGCCGGCGGCGATGCGGACGGCATGGATTTCGTCGGGCCTGCGGGCGATGCGCACATGGCTGTAGACGGCGCCGCCCTTCTGGGCGAGGCCGGTCATGTCGAGGACCGTGCAGCCCTTGCCTTCGAGATGCGCCGCCATGCCGATGAGCGCGCCGATCGTGACGACGCCGGTGCCGCCGACCCCGGTGACGAGGATGCCGTAGGGCTCGGAGAGCGGCGGCAGCGCCGGCTCCGGCAATGCCGGCAGCCCGTCCTCGCCGAGGTCGCCGGCCGCGCGCTTCTTGAGGGCGCCGCCATGCACGGTGACAAAGCTCGGGCAGAAGCCCTCGACACAGGAATAGTCCTTGTTGCAGCTCGACTGGTCGATCGCCCGCTTGCGCCCGAATTCGGTCTCGACCGGCGTCACCGAGACGCAATTCGAGGTCCTCGAGCAATCGCCGCAGCCCTCGCACACGAGGTCGTTGATGAAGACGCGCTTCGCCGGATCGGGAAAACGGCCGCGCTTGCGGCGGCGGCGCTTCTCGGCGGCGCAGGTCTGGTCGTAGACGATCGCGGTGAGCCCGGGGATCTCGCGCAGCTCGCGCTGCACCGCGTCGAGGTCGTCGCGATGGCGCACCGCCGCCCCCGGCGCGAAGCCGGCGGTGGGCGGGTATTTGTCGGGCTCGTCGGTGACGACGACGATCCGCCGGACGCCTTCGGCGGCGAGCTGGCGGGTCAGCACCGGCACGGTCAGGCCGCCGTCGATCGGCTGGCCGCCGGTCATCGCCACCGCATCGTTGAAGAGGAGCTTGTAGGTGATGTTGACCTTGGCGGCGGCGGCGGCGCGGATCGCCAGGACGCCCGAATGGGTGTAGGTGCCGTCGCCGAGATTGACGAAGACGTGCGGCGTCTCGGTGAACGGCGCCTGGCCGATCCACGGCGCGCCCTCGCCGCCCATCTGGGTGAAGGTCGCGGTCTGGCGGTCCATGAACTGCGCCAGGTAATGGCAGCCGATGCCGGCGAGCGCGCGGCTGCCCTCCGGCACCTTGGTCGAGCTGTTGTGCGGGCAGCCCGAGCAGAAATAAGGGGTGCGGGCGAACGGCACGACATTGCCGCCGAGCTGGCGCTCCTTGGCGTCGAGGAACGCAAGCCGCTCGGCGATCCGCGGCGAGGTGTGAAAGCGGGCGATGCGCGCCGCGATCACCCGCGCGATCATCGCCGGGGTCAATTCGCCGTTCGACGGCAGGATCCACTCGCCGCGCTCGTCGAACTTGCCGATCACCCGCGGGCGCACGTCCTCGCGCCAGTTGTAGAGCTGCTCCTTCAATTGGTTCTCGATGACCGCGCGCTTTTCCTCGACCACCAGGATCTCATCGAGCCCTTCGGCGAAATGGCGCATGCCTTCGCGCTCGAGCGGCCAGGACATCGCCACCTTGTAGAGGCGAAAGCCGATCTCGGCGGCGTGCGCCTCGTCGATGCCCAGGTCGTCCAAGGCCTGGCGCACGTCGAGATAGGATTTGCCGGTGGTGACGATGCCGAAGCGCGGGCGCGGGCTGTCGATGACGATGCGGTCGAGCCGGTTGGCGCGGGCGAAGGCGAGCGCTGCATAGAGCTTGTATTTGTGCAGCCGGTATTCCTGGTCGAGCGGCGGGTCGGGCCAGCGGATGTTGAGCCCGCCGGGCGGCATCTCGAAATCGTCGGGCAGGGCGATCTCGAGCCGGTCCGGCCCGATCTCGACCGAAGCCGAGCTGTCCATCGTTTCGGCGATCGTCTTGAACGCGACCCAGCAGCCGGACCAGCGCGACATCGCCCAGCCGTAGAGGCCGAGGTCGAGGATTTCCTGCACGCCCGACGGGTTCAACACCGGGATCGAGGCGTCCATGAAGGCGTATTCGGACTGGTGCGCCAGGGTCGAGGATTTGCAGGTGTGGTCGTCGCCGGCCAGCAGCAGCACCCCGCCATATGGCGCCGACCCGGCCGAATTGCCGTGCTTCAACGCGTCGCCGCTGCGGTCGACCCCCGGCCCCTTGGCGTACCACATCGCGAAGACGCCGTCGTATTTGGCGCCGGGAAACAGGCCCAGCTGCTGGCTGCCCCAGACCGCGGTCGCCCCCAGCTCCTCGTTGATCGCCGGCTGAAAGCGGATGTGGTTCTTCTCGATGAAGCGGCGGGCCGCCCACAGCGCCTGGTCGAGCCCGCCCAAAGGCGAGCCGCGATAGCCCGAGATGAAGCAGCCGGTGTTGAGCCCGGCCGCCACGTCGCGCTGCCGCTGCATCATCGGCAGGCGGACCAGCGCCTGCGTCCCGGTCAGATAGACGCGTCCCCGGTCGAGAACGTATTTGTCGTCGAGCGTCACCGCCGCCAGCGCCATCGCTACCTCCGGATCGCTTCCCGCAGTTCCGCTAAACTTAGTGTCTGCCCGCCGGCCGCTCAACGATTGCCGCGGGGCGGATCGGGGAAGAAGCGCGCAGGTGTGACGCCGGCTTCACTCTGGCAGCGGCGCGAACCAGCAGATCGGCGCGTCGAGATTGGGGTCGGACCCAGTCTTGATCCACTCTCGCTCGATGCGATCGAGGGCCGCTTGGCAGCCTTCATCGGGCCAGTAATTGAACCGCGTGCCGAGATCGTAATCTCCCGGTCTCAAGCCTCGTTCATAGAGCCGCTCGACCATCTCCAGACTCAACGCACGCGCGCTCTCCGTCGTTTGTGCACCGAGCCATTGTCGGGCGGCATTTGCCAGCTGAGGCAATGCGATGAAGTCCACTTCCGACTCTCGCACGTATCCGTCAACAATCTGCTCAATCGTTAACATTGCCTGCCTCAAGGAAAGTGTATTCGCATGTATAAGAGTCCAGGCAGGTTTATATCGACTGCCGGAGAGCCGCTTGTGGATTTGGCTCGAAATGTCAGGTATCCAGCACTACCGGGCAGCCTGACCAATGTCCCCTGAAGATCAGGCCTGTCAACGATCCGGCCGCCGACGCTGAGAGCTTGACTAGGAATTGTGGAGATTGTACAAGAGCGCGGCTCCCGTCTATTGGTTGTATGCGGGGCGGGCGAGACGGCGGGTGAGCAATTGCACGGAGGCGAGGTAAACCCAACTCTGGCTGCTGGCGATCGTCCTCTCGAAGTCTTTGGCGAGCCGTCGGTTGCGGTTCAGCCAAGCGAAGGTTCGCTCGACCACCCAACGGCGTGGCAACACCTGGAAGCCGGTGGCGCGATCGGAGCGCTTGACGATTTCGATCTGCCACCGGCCGTGTCCAGCCAGCGCCGCCGCCAGCTTGTCGCCGGCGTAACCGCCATCGGCGAAGACATGGCGCAGCCAGGGAAACAGGAAGCGGATCGAGGCGAGCAGCGCCGGCGCGCCGTCGCGATCTTGAATATCGGCGGTGTGGACCTTTGCCGCCACCAGATGCCCGGCGGTGTCGGTGATGATGTGGCGCTTGCGGCCGTTGATCTTCTTGCCGGCATCATACCCTCGCGGGCCGCCGCTCTCGGTGGTCTTGACCGATTGGCTGTCGATCACCCCGGCCGATGGGCTGGCTTGGCGCCCGGCCCGCTCGCGGGCCTGTTGCAGCAGCAGGAAGTTGATCGTTTCCCACAGCCGTGCGGCCCGCCAAGCGTAGAAATAACGCTGCACCGTCGAGCGGTTAGGAAAATCGCGCGGCAGCAGACGCCACGGCGCGGCGGTGCGCAACAGATACAGCAGCGCCTCCACAACTCCCCGCAGCGGCACAAGGCGCGGTCGTCCGAGCGGTTTGGCCGCCGGCAAATGCGGCTCGATCAGCGCCCACTCCGCGTCGGTCATGTCGCTTGCATACCGCAAATCTTCTCGCCGATACTGCCGCCGAGTGGTTTCGGTCCACATGTTGCGTCCCCCGCGCGTTATGACACACCACGGGTACCACAACCGACTGAAACCACTCAATTCATTTCGAGCCAGCCTCTGAGATAATCGAACAGTTGTTCGGCTGCTTCCAGTCCTCCGCCCGTCTCTCGAACGTCGGGTCCGCGTCCGGGATTGCCTATCGGCGCGCCGCCGGGCATCACCTTGTCGGTGACGCGCTTGATCGCCGCGGCTTCGATCGCGGCATCGAGGCGGTGGAGCGCCGCCGGGCTCGGCGGCGAATTGGGGTTCGCAAAATAGGTCAGGTTCGCATTGTCGGGATCGATCCGACGCAGTAGCGCGATGCGGGCCTCCCACACCGCCTGCCGGACCGAGCCCATCGGATCGAGGATCTCCTCCGGCGCGCGTTCCTCCTCCTCGGCCTGCGCAACCTGGATCGGGCGTGGGCTCGCCGACGGTGTGCCGTCCGGGACGAACCAGCCGGGATTGGGCGGACCGCCGGCGCGCGGATGCTTGGCCTCCTCCCAAGTGCGGGAGAGGGCATCATCGGTCCGGGCGCGCTTGATCAGCGCGTCCTCTGCCTCGACGCGCTCCCGCGCCGCGATGTCCGGCAGATCGGGCAGCCGGAGCTGCACCGCAGCGATCTGCGCCAGGCAGAGGTTGTCCTCGGCCAAGGCGGACGCTGCCACGGCAAGGCCCGCCAGCACCCGGTCGAGCGGTATTTCGATATCGTAGGCGCGGCGCAGCAGCCGTTCGAGGTCTTCTCGCGGCCGGATGACATAACCACCGTCTCGCGGCTCTACGAGCGGCGTGCTTCCAAGGAGCAGCCCGTCTCGGGTGCAGCAGAGCCCGAGGCTATCTTTCCCGGCCTCGCTCAGGCGCCAGATATGCCCATCGGCAGCGATCATGAACGCTCCCCGGTTCAGCGCTTTCGTACCCTATTTGTTCCTGTCTGTCAAGTGGTTTGCCTGCCGACCGGCCGATCACAACACCGCCCGCAGCCGCGCGGATTTGGCGCATCAGACCGGATACCGGTTGACGGCGGGGGCGTCGGCGCGCGACACGGAGGCGGACCGGCAGCATGGGAATGCGGGACATGGCGATCTCCGAGGTGAAGGCCCTGACCTTCGATGTGTTCGGCACCGTGGTGAACTGGCGCGACAGCATCGCCCGCGAGGCCAAGGCGTTCCTCGGGCCCAGGGGCTATGACGAGGACTGGCGCGCCTTCGCCGACCAGTGGCGGGCGCGCTACCAGCCGGCGATGGACAAGGTGCGCAACGGCGAGCGGCCGTGGACGCGGCTCGACGATCTGCATCGCGAGAATCTGGTCGAGCTGCTGAAGGAGCACGGGATCACCGGCCTGGGCGAAGCGGACATCGACCATTTGAACCGCGCCTGGCACCGGCTCGACGGCTGGCCGGACACGGTCGAGGGCCTGACCCGCCTCAAGCGCAAGTTCATCCTGGCGACCTTGTCGAACGGCAATGTCGCGCTGATGGTCAACATGGCGAAATACGCCGGGCTGCCTTGGGACGCGGTCCTCGGCGCCGAGGTGGCGCAGGCCTATAAGCCGCTGCCCGCGGCCTACGACCGCACCGCCGCGCTGCTCGACCTGAAGCCCGCGCAGTGCATGATGGTGGCGGCGCACAACGGCGACCTCCTCGCCGCCCGCGGCCGCGGCTTTCATACCGCTTTCGTCAGCCGGCCGCACGAGCACGGCCCGAACAAGACGCGCGACCTCAAGGCCGAGCACGATTTCGACGTGATCGCCGACAGCTTCATCGACCTCGCCGCCAAGCTCGGCTGCTGAGATCGACCCTACGCGCGAGATTTGCCGGCATCGCGGGAATGGCGGATTACGCTGCGCGCATCCGCCCTACGCCGGCCGCAACGGAAAATTGAACCGGGATTCCCGGTGGGCTGAATCTGCTGCGAATCCGCAGCGAAAATTGTCGCGAAGGTTGAATACGGTGGAGCACAGGAGGTTTCGCGCCCGGCCGGGGCACGGTCGCCGGTCATTTCACCCACATACCCACCGCTAAGGCTCGACAGCGCTGCGACAGTGGAAATATCACGCAATCCCGGCAATTTGAGGGTCGCCGCAGCCGAGCCGAGGTGGGGGCGGGCGCAATCGGCCTTATTTATCGGCCGGGCTTGTCATCGGTGGCCGTTCTCGGGAGTATCCCGGGTCCGGGATAGTCATTTGCAGGCGGATGACCATGGAGACCGATACCGATCGGATCGATGATGCGGTCCTGGCCCTGCTGCTCCTCGGTCTGCATGACGGCTGCCGGGTGTGGAAGGGATTTGATTGGGAGGCGATGAGCCGGCTGCATGACAAAGGGCTGACTTCCGATCCGGGCGGCAAGGCCAAGTCGGTCGTGTTGACCGAAGAGGGGCAGCGCCGGGCCGAACGCCTGTTCGCGGAGCTGTTCGCCGCGCGCGCCTGATCGGATTGAAGGGTCTCGCGCCTCGGCGTGAGGTCCGTGGAATTTGGCCGACAGCAGTGGCAGTTGCCTTCATCCCGGCGGTAAAGGCGATGGGTTTCGCTACGCTCCAACCCATCCTACGCGTGCTTAGCCGCTGCGGGGTCGGCCCGCGCCCGGCCAACGCCATTGCCCAACACGCTCAAAAGGGGCAATCCTCGTCACACAATCACCGGGAATCGGGGGCATGTCGGTTTTAACGCTGCCGGTGAAGGCGCAATGGGCGGTCTAGAGTTCCAACGCGAGCTGGGCCCGGATCGGCTGGCCGAGGGGCTGTCGTTGCTGGACGGCTTGGCGGGCGTGAACGCGCAAAGCTCGGGCTTCGCCGAAGAGCCCGCGTCGGCGGCCGCTCAGGCCGGTGCGAGCGCGGTCGGGCAGGGTCGGCTTCCTGCGGCGCAAGACCCGCAGGAGCGCACGCGGCGTCTAAACCGGGCCGCCCTGCGCTTTTGGGGCCTGGGCATCGCAGCCGCGGCGGCGCTGGCGCTGTTGTCGGGGGGCGAGCTGATGCCGACCGCGCCGTCACGACCGAGTATCGCTCAGGAGCAGCTCTCGATCCGGCCGCTGGGCCCGGTCGCGAGCAGCGCGTCTGCGGCGCTTCCGGCCGCCGAACAACCCTCGAAGCCGACGCTCGCAGGCTCGGATCCGGAAAGTCATGTCAATCGTGACGATGTTCGATCCGCCGCTGCGGATGCGACCGATGGCCCCCGTGCGACGGCTGATGCGGCTGATACGGCCACGGCTGCTTCGATCGTCAACAGTCAGGCCTGGCGGGACGAACGGACAAGTCCAAAGCCAAAAGAAGCCTGGCGGCAGGCGAGGACGGTTCGAGACGCGGCAGCGAAGAAGCCATCCTGGCGACGTGATTGGCAGGCTCGCGCCAAACTCAATTACGGACGATGTTCCTTTTTCTTGTGTTTTCCGTGGCAAGCTCAGCGCGTCGTCTACGAACCGCCCCGCAACGACCCTCACTGAAGAGGCGCCGGCAGCCGCAGGACGCCGAATGCGGCTTCACTCCCGCCGTTCGAGCTCGTCGATCGCGGCCTTCAGAAAGCGGGCGGCTTCGCCGCCGGTGACCGCGCGGTGGTCGAAGGTCAGCGACAACGGCAGCAGGCGATGGGCGACGAGCCGGCCGTCGGCGACGACCGCGCGCGGCGCGATGCGGCCGGCGCCGAGGATCGCGACCTGCGGCGGGACGATGACGAGCGCCGCAAAGCGCCCGCCGAACATGCCGAAATTCGACAACGTGATGGTCTGCCCGCGCAGCTCGGCGACCGGCACGCTGCGCGCCCGCACGTCGCGCTTCATCGCCTCGACGCCGCGGCGCAGGTCGGCGGCGTCACGGCCGCCGACATCGCGCAGCACCGGCACGAAGAGGCCGTCCCCGGTGTCTACCGCGAGGCCGAGGTCGATCTGCGCCAGCAGCCGCCGCTCCATGTTGCGGCCGTCGTACCAGGCATTGAGCGCCGGCACCGCGGCGCAGCCGGCGATGACGGCGCGGACGAGGCGTATCGTCACGTCGGTCCCCGCTGCCCAGGCCGCGATGTCGGCCTCGTCCGAAACCGTCGCGGGGACGATCTCGGCATGCGAGCGGCTCATGTTGACCGCCATCGCCCGGCGCACGCCGCTCAGCGGCTCGGCCGGGCCGGCCTCGGTCAAGGCGCGCGCCGCGCGCTCGACATCGGCGCTGGTGACGGCGCCGCCAGGGCCGCTCGCCGCGACGATCTTCAGATCGACGCCGAGCCGCTGCGCCAGCGCCCGGACCGCGGGCGCCGCCCGGACCGCGGCTCCGACCGGCGTCGCCTCGGCCGGGCGCGCCGGCGCCGCCGCAGTGGCCGCGAGCTCGCCGACCACGGTGCCGGTGTCGGCGCGCGGGCCTTCGTCGAACTCGACCAGCGGCGCGCCGACCTTGACCCGCTCGCCGGGCCTGGCGCGGAGCCGGGCGATGCGGCCCGATTGCGGCGAGGGCACCTCGACCACCGCCTTCTCGGTCTCGACCGAAACCAGCGGCTGATCGGCGACGACATGGTCGCCCTCCGCGACATGCCAGGCGACGAGCTCGGCCTCCTGCAGCCCTTCGCCGAGATCGGGCAGGACAAAGGTGCTCACGTTGTTGAGCTCGCGTAGCGCCTCTCGCCATCCCGGCGAAGGCCGGGACCCATGCCCGACATGGGCGCCGGCCTCCGCCGGTGTGACGAGAGGGAAGCAGTGGGGGATTTCACGGTGGCCTCTACTGATAGGCCAGCGCCCGGCGGGCGGCGGCGAGGATGCGGGCTTCGCTCGGCAGATAGTGCTGCTCGAGGCGCGGCAACGGCATCACCGTGTCCCAGCCGGCGACCCGCTCGATCGGGGCCAAGAGCGAGACCAGCGCCCGCTCGGCGAGCCGGGCGGCGATCTCGCCGCCGAGCCCGCCCGACAGCGGCGCCTCGTGGATGATGACGCAGCGGCCGGTCTTGGCGACCGAGGCCAAGAGCCCCTCGGTGTCGAGCGGCTTCAAGGTGGCGACGTCGATAATTTCGGCGTTGACGCCGTCCTCGGCCAGGCGGTCGGCGGCGGCCAGCGTCTCCTTGACCATGGCGCCCCAGGTGACCAGCGTGATGTCGCTGCCCTCGCGCAACACGAAAGAATGGTCGAGCGGCAGGGCGGCGCCGTCATCCTCGACCTCCTCGCGCATCGCGCGGTAGAGCCGGGTCGGCTCCAGAAAGACGACCGGGTCGGGGTCGCGGATCGCCGCCAGCAGCAGGCCGTAGGCGCGGGCCGGCGAGGACGGGATCACGACGCGCAGGCCGGGGACATGCGCGAACATCGCCTCCGGGCTCTCGGAATGGTGCTCGATCGCGCGGATGCCGCCGCCGCACGGCGAGCGCACCACCATCGGGCAGGTGAGCCGGCCGCGGGTGCGGGTGCGCAGCCGCGAGGCGTGGCTCACCAGCTGGTCGATCGCCGGATAGATGAAGCCGGTGAACTGGATCTCGGCGACCGGGCGGAAGCCCTGCGCGGCGAGCCCGACCGACATGCCGGCGATCGCCCCTTCGGCGAGCGGCGTGTCGAGGACCCGGTCCGGGCCGAAACGCTTCAGGAGGCCGTCGGTGGCGCGAAAGACGCCGCCCTCGGCGGCGACGTCCTCGCCGAGGACGAGGACGGCGGGGTCGTCGGCCATGGCGCGGGCGAGCGCCAGATTGACGGCCTGAACGAGCGTGATCTCGGGCAAGGCGGCCTCACTTCCCCAGGGCGCCGAGCGCCGCGCGGCGCTGGTCGGCGAGATCCCTGGGCAGGGTCTGGTAGGTGAAGTCGAAGATCGTTTCCGGCGCTTGCGGCGGGGTTGCGAGGTAGGCTTCGGCGGCCCGATCGACCGCGGCCGCGGTTGCGGCCAGGAGCCGCTCCTCGTCGGCCTTGCCCCAGTTGCCGCCGGCGACGAGATATTGGCGCAGCCTGGCGATCGGCTCCTCGGCCCAATGCGGGCTGACCTCCGCATCGTCGCGGTAGCGGCTCGCGTCGTCGGCGGTGGTGTGGTCGCCGAGGCGGTAGGTCAACGCCTCGATCAGGTGCGGCCCGCCGCCCGAGCGCGCCTTGGCGGCGGCGCGCGCCACTGCCTCGCGCACCGCGACCACGTCGTTGCCGTCGACCTGCTCGCCCTCGATGCCGGCGGCGATCGCCTTTTGCGCCAGCGTTTCGGCCGCGGTCTGCTGCGCCACCGAGACCGAGATCGCCCAGCGATTGTTGTTGATCACGAAGACGAGCGGCAGCCGCCACACCCCGGCCATGTTGAGCGCCTCGGCGACATCGCCTTTCGAGGTCGCGCCGTCGCCGAAGACGCAGACCGCGACCCGCTTCTCGCGCCGCAATTTGAAGGCGAGCGCCACGCCGACCGCATGCGGCGCGTGGGTCGCGACCGGCACGCAGATCGGGAAATCCTGGCGCGCCTCGGCGAAATCGCTGCCGCGCTCGTCGCCGCCCCAGAACAGGAGCAGCTCGGTGAGGCTGACGCCGCGCCACAGCTGCGCGCCGTGCTCGCGAAAGCTCGGCACCAGCACGTCCTCCGGCCGCATCGCGGCGGCGAGGCCGACCGCGACCGCCTCCTGGCCGAGCGCCGAGGGAAAGGTGCCGAGCCGGCCCGTTCGCTGCAGCGCCACCGCCTTCGCATCGAAGCCGCGCGCCAGCACCATCCCCCGATAGAGCGCCTTGAGCTCGGCCGGGTCGCGGGCGAAATCGGGCAGCGGGCGCACCGCCTTGCCCTGGGGATCGATAAAGCGGCTGTAGCGGATCTCGAACCGGGCGACCGGCGCCTCGGTCGGGTCTCGGATTTCTTCGGCCGGCAACATTCTCCACCCGAACATGTTTTGCGCCGGCCGAGGCCGGCACGGTCCACTATGTGGTAACGCTCGCCGGCGCCGGTAGCTCCATTGCGGAGAGGGGCCATGCCGAACAAGCCGTACGCTTACGTCATCGTCGGGGCCGGATCGGCGGGCTGCGCCCTGGCCGGCCGGTTGAGCGAGGATAAGGACGCGCGGGTGCTGCTGCTGGAGGCCGGGGGCTGGGACCGCGACCCGTGGATACATATCCCGCTCGGCTGGCCGCGGCTGCTGCGGCGGCGGATGCACGACTGGATGTATTTTGCCGAGCCCGAGGCGACGGTCGGCGGACGCGGGCTCGAATGCGCCCGCGGCAAGGTGATCGGCGGCTCCTCCTCGATCAACGCGATGGTCTATGTCCGCGGCCATCGCGGCGATTACGACCGCTGGGCGGCTTCCGGCCTGCCGGGCTGGTCCTACGCCGATGTGCTGCCCTATTTCCGCCGCCAGGAAAGCTGGGAGGGCGGGTCGAGCGAGTATCGCGGCGGCGACGGGCCGCTGACGACGCGCCCGAGCCGCTACCGCGACCCGCTGGTCGAGGCCTGTCTCGCCGCCGCCGAGGCCGCCGGACACCCGACGGCCGAGGATTACAACGGCGCCCTCCAGGAAGGCTTCGCCCGCCCGCAGATGACGATCCGAGAGGGGCGCCGGTGCAGCGCCGCCGTCGCCTATCTGCGACCGGCGCTGGCGCGGCCGAACCTCGAGGTCGCGGTCGGCGCGCTCGCGACCCGCATCGTGATCGAAGGGCGGCGCGCGGTCGGGGTCGAATACCTGAGGGGAGGCGAGCGGGTCGTCGCCCGCGCCGAGCGCGAGGTGATCCTCGCCGGCGGGGTCATCAACTCGCCGCAGCTGCTGCTGCTGTCGGGGATCGGCGACCCGGCCGGGCTGCGCCGGCACGGCATCGCCGTCGCCGCAGCGCTGCCGGGGGTCGGCGGCAATCTGCAGGACCACATCTCGGCCCCGGTCGTCCATGCGCGGCGCGAGCCGGGGCCGCTCTCCCGGCGGATGCGCGCCGACCGGATCGCCATCGACCTCGGCAGGGCGTATTTCCGCGGCCGGGGGATCGCCGCCGACCTGCCGGTCGGGCTGACGGCGTTTCTGAAGACCGATCGGGCGCAGGCGCTTCCCGACCTTCAGCTGCTGTTCGTCGCGGCGCCGATGACGGCCGGCCCCTATTTCCCGCCCTTCGCGCCGCCCTATGCCGACGCATTCAGCTGCCGCGCCGTGGTGCTGCGGCCGGAAAGCCGCGGGCGGGTCGAGCTTGCCTCGGCCGATCCGCGCGCGGCGCCGCGCATCCGGCAGAACTTCCTCGCCGCCGACCGGGATTGGCGGACCTTGCGGGCCGGGCTGCGCATCGCGCGGGAGATCGGACGGCAGGCGCCGCTCGCCCCGTTTGCCGCCGCAGAGATCGCGCCGGGCCCGGCGGGCTGGTCCGAGGAGGCGCTCGACGCCCACATCCGCGCCACCGCAATCACCGTCCACCACCCGCTCGGCACGTGCCGGATGGGCCGGGCCGACGACCCGGATGCCGTCGTCGATCCCGAGCTCAAGGTCTTCGGGGTCGACGCGTTGCGCGTCGTCGACGCCTCGGTGATGCCGGACCTTGTCGGCGGCAACATCAACGCGCCCGTCATCATGATCGCCGAGAAGGCGGCCGACCTGATCCGCGGCAAAACCCCGCCCGCGCCGGTCAATTTGTGATCGGATCGGCCCCCGCCTTGCGCGTCGACAAGGGGCGCCGGCGACCCTATGATCGCCAAGTCACGGCGAGGCGCCGGCCGAATTCGGGCGGCTGCTGCAAAGTCGAGGGAGAGGGCAAGATGAGAAACGGCTTCCGCGTCTACGATTCCGACACCCACGTCAACCCGGCCGCCGAGGTTCTGGACCGCTATGTCGACCCGGATTTCCGCCCGCGCCTGGCCGAGCTCGAGCCCTACCGGCTGCCGGTCGGTCAGGCGGTCGACGGCAACAGCGGTCTGCACAATTACCGGGTCGGCACCAAATACTACCGGCGGGTGTTGGGTGAGAAGGCGCCGCGCGACACCTTCACCGGCCGCGAGACCCGCTGGATGGGCACAAAGATGCCGCGGCCGGGGATTCAGGACGACCAGGCGGCGAACCGCGTCCTGGACATGGACGACGAGGGCGCGGATGTTCATTTCCTGATCCCGACCTCGTGGCTCAGCGTCGTCGGGCTGCCCGACCCGGCGCTCGAGGTGGGCGTAATCCGCGCCTACCACCGCCACATGGCGGACTTTTGCGGGCAGTTCCCGACCCGCCTCAAAAGCATGATCGTCGCCTCGTCGCGCGACGTGCCCGACGCGGTGCGCCAGATCCGCGAATGGGGAAACTCGAAATGGGCGGTGGCGGTGATGCCGCTGCTCGCCAAGGACGTGCCGGCCGACCACCCCGACCTCTACCCGATCTGGCAGGCCGCAGCCGAGCACGATCTGCCGATCGCCAACCACAGCTTTACGTGGAACCCGCCCTATTATCCGGGCTACCAGGATTTGTGGGAGAACATCTTTCTCAGCCGTGCGGCGGCCCACCCTTGGGGGGCGATGCGGTTTGTCGGCTCGTTTATCGGCGGCGGGCTGTTCGACCGCTTTCCCAGTCTGCGCATGGGTGTCCTTGAATGCGGCTTCGGCTGGCTGCCGTTCTGGGCCAGGCGGCTCGACGAGCAGGCGGTCTATGTCGGCGGCGTCGCGCCCTTAAAGCAGAAGCCCAGCGAATACATGGCAAGCGGCCGGTTCTTCTGCAGCATCGAGCACCACGAGGGCGAGGACATGTTCAGCCATGTCACCCAGTTCCTCGGCGACGACGTGCTGATGTACGCCTCCGACTACCCGCATTCGGAATGCCAGTTCCCGGACTCGGTCGACAACATCCTCACTTGGCAGAGCCTCAAGCCCGACACCAGGAAGAAGCTGTTGTGGGACAACGCCAGCCGGTTCTTCAAGGAGACCTGAGGACCTGCCCTTTCGGCGAGCAAGACTTGAAGCGACTCTTTACGGGTCAATAGATTTTTCGTCGTTCCCGCGAAAGCGGGAACCGAGGGCTCCAAGGGCTCGAACGGTTCTCCCGGACCCCCGCTTTCCCCACGGGGTGACGATAAGCTACTGAGATGGCGCGCCTCATTCGGGTCAGGCGCTGAGAGATTGCGGTGTCGCCGTGGCGCACTGAAGAACGGCCGGCGGGAACCGGGTGGCACGGCGACCCGCCGTCTTGCCTCCCCCCGGCTGTTCGGCCTATCGTCAGGCCGATGGATTACCGCGATCGGATCGTCATAGACCCGGAGGTTCGGTTCGGAAAGCCGTGCGTGCGAGGAACGCGGATCACGGTCGGCGATGTCCTGTCGTACCTTGCCTCCGGGATGCGCGAGCAGGACATCCTGACTGATTTTCCGCAGCTGACGAGGGACGACATCCGCGCCTGCCTGGCATTCGCCGCCGAGCGCGAGCGCCGGGTGGTGAGCATTCCGGCCGGCTGAGCGTTGGTGCTGTTGTTCGACGAAAATCTCTCGTCGCGGCTCGTTGCAGGACTCGTGGATTTGTATCCGGATTGCGCCCATGTCGGCGATCGAGGCTTGGCGGGCCGCTCGGATCAGGCGATCTGGCGGCACGCCCGCGACCATGGGCTCATCATCGTCAGCAAGGACGAGGACTTTCAGCGGCTCAGCGTCCTCTACGGAGCACCGCCGAAGGTAGTCTGGATCAGGTTGGGCAACTGCTCCACAGTGGACCTCATCCGGTTGCTCCGCCACCGCCGCATCGAGATTGATCGCTTTGTGGCGGACGAAGAGGCGACCTTTCTCGCGCTCGCGTGAAGATCAGGCGAGCCAGGCCGGGAGGACAGCGAAGTGCCGGACCGGTTTGAGCGGCGGCTGACGACGATCCTTTCGGCCGATGTCGCCGAATACAGCCGGCTGATGCGGGCGGACGAGGACGCGGCGATAGCGCAGCTGACCCGCTGCCGCGGGATTGCCGCGGCGCGGATCGCCGAGCATCGCGGCCGCATCGCCAACACCGCCGGCGACGCCGTGCTGGCCGAATTTCCGAGCGTCGCCGACGGGCTGTCCTGCGCGCTGGCGATCCAGCAGGCCGTCGGCGAGGAGAACGCGGGTTTGCCGTCCGACCGCCGGATGCTGTTCCGCATCGGCGTTTATCTGGGCGACGTGATGGTCCGCGACGCCGATCTCCTTCGGCGACGCGGTCAACATCGCGGCGCGGCTGCAAGCGCACGCCGAGCCCGGCGGGATCCGTTTGATGCAGATGGCGCTGGGACTTTATTACTCCCGGGAATACAC
This sequence comes from uncultured Alphaproteobacteria bacterium, assembly GCA_963716115.1. Lineage (GTDB taxonomy): Bacteria > Pseudomonadota > Alphaproteobacteria > ATCC43930 > CGMCC-115725 > AP-15. The sequence continues at coordinate 16,942 of CAVQSZ010000001.1, read as the reverse complement.
GGCCGCGGTCGAGGCGGCGAAACGGGGAACCCGGTCATATCCCGATTTTCCGAACACTTACCGTTGGCTCGCCGCCGCGCTTGGCCAACTCGGTCGCACTGACGAAGCGAAAGAGGCGCTGGAAAGGGCTGTCGCGATCTCGCCGGGCTCGTTCGACATCTACGTCCGGGAGCGCGTGCCGTGGATGCGGCCGGAAGACCACGCCCACATGCTCGAAGGTCTGCGTAAGGCGGGCTGGCAAGGTTGACTGTCTATCGGAGCCGCGGCTGTCGAACGGAGCCGCGGCTGTCGAAGCCTAAAGCGGAGCGCTCCAATGTCTCGGCGACGAATGCGTTGACGCTTTTGCCGCTGCGGGCCGCGGCAGTGGCGATCCGGCGATGCAGCTCGGGAGTCATCCGTACCGTGAAATTGCCGGAATAGGGCCGTTGAGGTTCCTTGCCGCGTTCCCGGCACCAGTCGATGTAATCGGCGATCGTATCGGCGAAAGCGACCTTCAACTCGTCGAGCGTCCGTCCTTGGAAGGTCAGCACGTCGCGGGTGTTGATAACCTCGCCGTGAAATAGCCCGGCCTCTTCGTCGAGCTCGATGGTCGCCACATAACCGTCATGGGTCATTGTCGTCATGGCGTCATTCCCGCCTCGCGCAAAAACCGCCGCACCGATCTCAGCGCTCCCCTATCGGTTTCCTTCGCCGGGTGCGGCCGGTGGAAAACGGCATCCACACCATTCAGACTGACCCCGATCCGCGCCTCGTCCCTCCGAGATCGTCGCACCGGCCGCGATGAGCAACGCCTCGATGTCGACCCATGGCACATTGGCTCGCACCGGATCGGCGAAGACGTCTTAACGTGTTGCGGCGCCTTCCCCGCATAAATGATGATACCGGAACCTCGGTATCAATCTGCCGGCTTGCGGCCGAAATCGGTCTCCGCGGAATCAGCCGGGAGTGGCCCGGTTTGCCGCTTTCGCTCGGGAGGATGCGCGCTTAATCTCGCCCGAGCGGGAGGAGACCGGCGCCAATCACGGAAGGGCGCAGCTGAAGGAGAGGCGGCATGAAGGACGGCTTTCGCGTGTGGGACGCCGATACCCACGTCAACCCGGCCGCCGAGGTGCTGGAGCGCTACGTCGATCCCGGCTTTCGGCCGCGCCTTCCCGAATTGGCGCCCTATCGCGCGCCCGCCGGCGGCCTCCACAATTACCGCGTCGACACGAAATATTACCGTCGCGTGCTCGGCGAGGCGGCGCCGCGCGAGAGCTTCACCGGCCGCGAGTCGCGCTGGCGCGGCAGCAAAATGCCGCGGCCGGGGGTGCAGGACGATAAGCCTGAAAACCGCGTCAGGGACATGGATGACGAGGGGACCGACGTTCATTTCCTGATCCCCGGCTCCTGGCTCAGCCTCGTCGGGCTGCCGGACCCCGCCTTCGAGGTCGCGATGACCCGCGCCTACCACCGCCATATGGCGGATTTCTGCGGGCAGCACCCGACCCGGCTCAAAGGCCTGATCGCCGCCTCGACCCGCGATGTCGACGCCGCGGTGCGGGAAATCCGGGAATGGGGCAAGTCGAAATGGGCGGTCGCGGTCAAGCCGGTGCTGCACATGGACATGCCCCCCGACCATCCCGACCTCGACCCGATCTGGCGCGCCGCCGAGGAGCACGGCCTGCCGATCGCGCACCACAGCTCGACCTGGAACCCGCCCTACTATCCGGGCTACCGCGACCTCTGGGACAACATCTTTCTCGGCCGCCTGGCCTCGCACCCCTGGGGGGCGATGCGGTTTGTCGCATCCTTTATCGGCGGCGGGGTGCTCGACCGCTTTCCGGGCCTGCGCATGGCCGTCCTCGAATGCGGCTTCGGCTGGCTGCCGTTCTGGGCGCGGCGGATGGACGAGCAGGCGGTCTATGTCGGCGGCGTCGCGTCCTTGAAGCACCAGCCCAGCGACTATCTGACGGGCGGCCGGTTCTTCTGCAGCATCGAGCGGCAGGAGGGCGAGGACATGTTCAACCACGTCACCCGGTTTCTCGGCGACGATGTCCTAATGTACGCCTCCGACTACCCGCATTCGGAGTGCCAGTTCCCGGATTCGGTCGACAACATCCTCGCCTGGTCGAGCCTGAAGCCCGATGCCCGGAAGAAGCTCCTGTGGGACAACGCCAGCCGGTTCTTCAAGGAAACCTGAAGGGCGGGCGGCGTCCGTTCAGCCGGCCTGCGCCAGCCTTGCGAGCTCGTCGCGGCCGGCGAGCATGTCGTCGAGCGAGCCGAACGCATTCATGTAGTGGCCGGTGAAGCCCTTGCCCTCGATCCGGCGGAAGGCGTCGGCGAAATCGAGGTCGCCCGCGCCGGGCTTCAGATGCGCCTCGTGGCCGTTGCGGAAGCAATCGGCGAGCCGCACCTCCGCGACCCGGCTCATGTCGAGCGCATCGACAAAGCCCGCCACCCCTTCCGGAACGAGATGCGCGTGGTTGACGGTGAATGACAGCTTGAACGCCGGCGAGCGGATCGCCTCGAAATAACAGCGCCACTCCTCGACCGTATGGGCGAGGTAATGCACCTCGGCGTCCTTCGGGCTCCTTGTTCAGGTTTTCGAGCAGAACGAGGGCGCCGTGCTTTTCGGCATGGCCGACAATTCGCTTCAGCCGCTCCAGCCCCGCCGCCATCCGCCTCTCCCTGTCCGAGCCGAAATGGAAGCCCGCATGCATGACGATCCATTCGGCGCCGAGCCGGGGCGCCAGCTCGACATAGGCTTCGAGGTAGCGGTCGACCGCCTCGCCGACATAGGGCGCATATTCGGCGACGTTGACGGCGGAGGAGGTGTGCAGGCCGAGATGGATTTGGCGCCGCTCGCAGGCGCGGCGAGCCGCCGCCGCGCGCGCCGCGTCGAAGCCGGTCAGAGCGTTGGGCGCCGTGTCGAGCTCGATGTCGATCCAGCGCACCGCATGCTCGGCCGCCCATTCGATCGCGTCCTCCAGCTTGAGACGGCGCCCCACATCGACCCCGATCCGATCGCGCAAATTCATCCGCGGCTCCCAGGCAACGCCCGCGAATGATGTCATGGCGCGGCGCGGCGCGCCACCGGCCGCGCCGTAAATGCCGCGCCTTCGCGATCCGTGGGCAAGATCGGAACCTTCCGCGCCGACCGGCGGTTAGACAAGACAGCAATGACGGCAGCGCCTCGTAGAAGCCATGGCTCCAGGTCAAAGCCATGCGTGCAGCTGTCGCCGATCGCGAAGACCATCCGATCGAATTAGCTGATCGCTATCTTCGCTGACGACATCTTGGTCATAAATCGGGCCGTCGTTCTGAGGTTTCTACGCTCTGAGCCGGCCGCAGATGTGAGGAAAGATGATGAGACCCGTTATCGTCGCCGGAACGCTGCTCGCTCTTGCCGCCTGCACCCCCAACCCGGGGGTCAACGCGTCCGAAGGCGCCGTCGGCGGAGCCGCAGTCGGCTGCGGCATCGGCGCCGCCGCCACTGCGCCGCTGCTCGGCGTCGGGTGCATTCCCGGCGCGATCATCGGCGCCGGCGCCGGAACCGGCGCGGGGCTCGCCTCGACGACCCCGCCACCGCCGCCGCCCCCTGCCGTGGCTTACGCCTATCCGCCGCCGCCTCCCGCTTTGTCTGCGCCGCCTTCCGCTCCGCCTCCCTATTGAGCGCAGGGATAGGCCAGACCGCGAAGACAACCCCCAACCCGAAAATGGAGCTCCCGATGAGGACCATGCTTAAACCGCTGCTGCTGGGGATGGCGCTGATCATTCCCGCGGCTGTCACGGCAAACGCCCAGACCTATTATTATCAAAGGTACCCGGCATACGGCTATGCGTACCCAACGTATTCCTACCCTTATTCAGCCTATGGATACTACGGCTACCCCGGCTATTACGGGTCGTCGTATTATTACCCGGCCGCCCGCTACCCTGCTCCGTTGGCGTATTGGGACCCCTACGCCTACGCCCGCCCCTATTCGGACGGCGCCGGGCCGCGAGCGAGCGGGCACACCGGCTATTAGCGGCGGCAGGGGATGGCGGAAGAGGCAGGAGTCGAACCTACCGAGGGCGCCTTCGCGCCCTCCGACGGTTTTGAAGACCGCGCGGGACACCGGCCCCGATGCTCTTCCGCCGCCATCCTACCACGCCGCTCGATTGCCTGCGACGGGGGACGGCCGGCTCTTGTGCTCGCTCCGATATCGGCCGATGATCGCAAAAGGTCGGCGCCGACCGGTCGAAGAAGAGGAGACGCCTGATGCTGTCACGCGAAGAGAACGAGCTGGTGACCCGGGTTGGGGCGGGAACCCCGATGGGCGAGGTCTTGCGGCGGTATTGGATCCCGGCCTTGCTGTCGCGCGAATTGCCGGCGCCCGATTGCCCGCCGGTCCGCGTCCAGCTCCTCGGCGAGAAGCTTGTCGGCTTCCGCGACAGCGAGGGCCGGATCGGCCTCGTCGACGAGTTCTGCCCGCACCGCCGCGCCTCCTTATGGTTCGGGCGCAACGAGGAATCGGGACTGCGCTGCATCTATCACGGCTGGAAGTTCGATGTCGACGGCAACTGCGTCGACCAGATGAACGAGCCCGAGCAATTCTGTCACAAGGTGCGTCTGACCGCCTACCCGACGACCGAAATGGGCGGGGTGATCTGGGCCTATCTGGGGCCGCCCGAGAAGATGCCCGCGCCCCCCGCCTTCGAATGGACGCAGGTCGCCCGAGACGCATCGCCACGTCTCCAAGGTGTGGGAGGAGTGCAACTGGCTGCAGGCGCTCGAAGGCGGCATCGACACCTCGCACGCGCCGATCCTGCACCGCACGATCACCCCCAACACCAAGCGCCCCGGCATCCCGGTCGAGGGCCCGTTCGTGCGCGGCCGGGCGCCGCTGCTCGAGGTCGACATCACCGATTACGGCTATCGCTATGTCGGCATCCGCCCGCTCGACGACGACAAGACCTATGTCCGCTCGTACCATTTCGTGATGCCGTTCACCCAGATCCGGCCGCAGCAGCTCGGCCGCGCGATGGGCGGCGGCGACCGCACCAACATCGCCGGCCACATCTGGGTCCCGATCGACGACGAGAACTGCATGGTGTGGAACTGGATGTACAGCTACGGCGCCGACGGGCTCTCCGACGAGGACCGCATGGAGCGCGGCAACGGCAACGGCCCCGATTATGTCGAGCAGTCGGGCGAGTTCCGCTCGTTGCGCAACAAGCGCAACGACTGGATGATCGACCGCCAGGTGCAGAAGAACGAGACCTTCACCGGCATCGACGGCATCAACACCCAGGACCGCGCGGTGCAGGAGGGGATGGGGCCGATCGTCGACCGCTCGAAGGAATATCTGGGGCCCGCCGACCGGGCGATCATCGCCACCCGCCGCCTGCTGCTCGATTCGGTCAAGACCGTGCAGACGGGCGGCGACCCGCTCGGCGCCGACGACAGCTACTACACGGCCCGCGCGATCGAGAAGATCTTCCCGCGGCAGGCGACCTGGCGCGAGACGGTGCTGCCCGAGATGTACGCCGAGGAATTGCCGGCGGCGGCGAAATAGCCCTGCCCCCGCCCTGACCCTCCCCCGCCTGCGGGGGAGGGAAGCGGGGAAGGGCCGCCGGCCTCACAAGGTTGTGACTCGCTCGACGGCGTCCGGCGATGCCAGTTGAAGGGGGCAGATTTAGCGGGTACAGGTCGGCGATGGCCCAGGCGGCGCTTTCGGCGTTGGATCCCTCCAAGTTCGTCGATCCCGTTACGACGGCGAACGGCCAGCGGCGCGCGCACGTCGCGCTGCGGGGGCTGGAGACTCTCTGGTTCAATACCGGCACCTTGTGCAACCTGACCTGCGGCCATTGCTATATCGAATCCTCGCCGAAGAACGACCGCCTCGCCTATCTGTCGGCGGCGGAAGCGGGGGAATATCTCGACGAAATCCAACAGAGCGGGCTCGGGACGGCGCTGATCGGCTTCACCGGCGGCGAGCCGTTCATGAACCCCGAGCTTCCGGCCATGCTCGACGACGCGCTGTCGCGGGGCTTCGCCGCCTTGGTGCTGACCAATGCGATGAAGCCGATGGCGAAATGCCGGCCGGCGCTGCTGCGGCTCAACGAGCGTTACCGCGATCGGCTGACGATCCGGGTCTCGATCGACCATTACGGCCGCGCGGTGCACGAGGCCGAGCGCGGCCGGCGCAGCTGGCAGCCGACGATCGACGGGCTCTTATGGCTGGCGCGCAACGGGTTCGCGCTCAATGTCGCGAGCCGGCGGCTGTCCGGCGAATCCGAAGCCGAGATCCGATCGGGCTTCGCCCTGCTCTTCGCCGAGCTCGGCGTCGAGATCGACGCCGGCGACCCGGTGGCGCTGATGGTGTTCCCGGAAATGGACGCGGCGGCCGACGTGCCCGAGATCACCGAGGCGTGCTGGGGCATCCTCGGGAAGTCGCCGCAAAGTGTCATGTGCGCGTCCTCGCGCATGGTGGTCAAGCGCAAGGGCGCGGAGCGCGCGGCGGTGCTGGCCTGCACCCTCTTACCCTACGACCCGCGCTTCGAGCTCGGCCACACCCTCGCCGAGGCGAGCGGCGCGGTGCCGCTCAACCATCCGCATTGCGCCAAATTCTGCGTGCTCGGCGGCGGCGCCTGCAGCCGCGGCTGAGGCCGCCCGCGCCGCTACAATCCGGGCAGGGTCAGCCCGGCGGTCTGGTGCAGGACCTCGGTCGAGCCCTCCCAGATCATCCTGAGCGCGACAAAGGTGATGATCGCGAGCCCGACCCACGAAATCCAGAAATGGCGCTCGAGCAGCCGCGCGATAAAGGTCGAGGCCACACCCATCAGCGCCACCGACAGGATGAGCCCGAAGGCCAGCACCCAGAAGTGGTCGCGCGCGGTCCCGGCCACCGCCAGCACGTTGTCGAGCGACATCGAGACGTCCGCCAAGACGATCTGAGTGAGCGCGGCCCGGGCGCTCTTCGGCTGGATGCGCGATGCGGCCGTGCAAGGACCGCCGCGAGCCGCCGCCTCGCGCCCGGCGCGCCGCGTCTGGCGCAGCTCGCGGTACATCTTCCACGACACCCACAGCAGGAGCACGCCGCCGGCCAGGGTCAGCCCGATGATCGCCAGCAGCTGCGCCGTAATAGACGCGAAGAAAATCCGCAGCACGGTCGCGGCGGCGATGCCGAGAAAGATGACCCGCCGCCGCTGCTCCGCCGGGAGCGAGGAGGCCGCCATCCCGACGACGATCGCGTTGTCGCCGGCGAGCACGATGTCGATGATGACCACCGACAGGAGCGCGGTGAGTTGATTTACGTCGATCAGCACCTTCGCCACATAAGCATCGAGCCGGGCATCGTCGAGGGCTTCCATGTCGAGATCCGTTCCCTGGAGCCCGGCCGCGCGGCTCTCCGGCTTTTATGCCGCGGCCTTTCTGGTGACCGGCTTCCAGCTGCCGTTCTGGCCGATCTGGCTCGCCTCGCGCGGCTTCGGCGCGCCGGAGATCGGGACGCTTTTTGCCGCGGCGATTTGGGCCAAGGTGATCGTCACGCCGGCGATCGGCGCGCTCGCCGACCGCTCGGGCCAGCGCCGCGTGGTGATGGCGAGCCTGGCCGCGACGGCGGTGGCGGGCTACGCGATGCTGTGGCCGGCCGCCGGCTTCTGGCCGCTGCTGGCGCTCAACATCGTCGCGCTGACGGCGCAATCGGCGCTGATGCCGCTCGGCGACACCGTCACCCTGGCGGTGGCGCGAGCCGATGGCCTCGATTACGGGCGGATTCGGGTGTGGGGCTCGGTGAGCTTTATTCTGGCTTCGCTGGCGGGCGGCGCCGTCCTGGCTTCGACCTCGGCGACGGGGGCGCTGCCGCTGGTCCTCGGGGCCTCGGCGCTGCTCCTGGTCGCCTGCATGCTGATGCCCGCGCCGCGCCGCGCCGAAAGCCGCGCGGCGCGGTCGGGCGGGCTGCGCCTGGTCGCCGGCGACATCCGGTTCTGGCTGTTCGTCGCCACCGCCGCGGCGCTGCAGGCGAGCCACCAGGTCTATTACGGCTTCGGCACGCTCTACTGGCGCTCGCTGGGCTTTTCCGAGACCGTCATCGGCTGGCTCTGGGCCGCAGGGGTGGTCGCCGAGATCGTCCTCTTCTGGCAGGGCACGAGGCTGGTGCGGCGATTTGGCCCGGTCGGGCTGATGGCGCTCGGCGGCGTCGCCGGCATCCTGCGCTGGAGCCTCGCCGGGATGCTGACATGGCTGCCCGGCATCGCCGCGCTGCAGCTGCTGCACGCGCTGACCTTCGGCGCGAGCCACCTGGGCGCGATGCATTTTCTGTCGCGCGCCATCCCCCCGCCGGCGGCGGCCGCCGCACAGAGCCTATACGCCGCGGCATCGGCGGCGCTGGGGTCCGGGCTCGTCATGCTGGCGGCCGGGATGCTCTATGCGGGCTATGGCGGGCAGGCGTACCTGTTCATGGCCCCGTTGTCGGCGGCCGGCCTGGTCGGCGCGCTCCGGCTGCGCCGCGCCCGTTGGCGATAGCGCGCTATCGGCCGCATTTCGGGCGGGTGGCGACCGCCGCCTGCGCCACCGCGTAGTCGTGAAACCCCTTGGCGTCGAGGCCGCCGGCCATCTTCAGCAGATCGGCCGATTGCTGGCAGACCTGCGCCGTCGGGGTCTCGCCCTGCTTGAGCGAGATTTCGTTGGCGAGGCTGGTGTTCCAGCGATCGAACTCGCTCTGCGCGTTGCGCGCGCCGGTGCGCCGGAAATGCTCGATCATGGCCTTCTGGTACCGGATGATCGCATCCTTGTTGCGGTTCCGGAATTCGCCGTAGACCGTGTTTCGGCACGCCGAGCTGACGACCATCAGATTGGTTTGGAACAGGATCGCCTGCTCCGCCTCCATATCGGAGGCCGAATAGCAATTCCGGTCGGCGGCCGACGCAACCTGCAGCGACGCGGCGGCAACCAGCCCCGCGGCCAAAACCAGCTTTCTCATCGCATTCCCCCAAGATAGTCCTGTGCGACGCCGGCATGATACGCAGCGTTCGGTCGCGTTCAATAGAAATCCTAGCGGCCTTAGACAATCCCCTAAGAACAGGCATCGATTGTTTCGCGCACCCATGCAGTTAATATCCAACCCTTGATTGACCCGCGCAGTATCCCGAACGGAGGGTCGGGCCGGGCCAAGCGGCCGGCATAAAATCCGGGCCACAATACGGCGCCTTTCCTATCATGCGGGCAACCGTGAGGGTCGTCAGCCGATGATCGCGCTGTTCACCGATTTTGGCCTTGCCGGCCCCTACACCGGCCAAGTGAAGGCCGTCCTCTACCGCGAGGCGCCGGGGGTGCAGGTGATCGACCTCTTCGCCGACGCGCCGGCGGGGCGACCCCGGCCGGCCGCCTATCTGCTGGCCGCCTACGCGGCCTGGTTCCCGCCGGGGACAGTGCTGCTCGCGGTTGTCGATCCCGGCGTCGGCGGGGCCCGCGCCGCGATCGTCGTCGAGGCCGACGGCCGCTCCTATGTCGGTCCGGACAACGGGCTCTTCGAGCTCGTCATCCGTCGCGCCGAGGCGGTCCGCAGCCGGGAGGTGCTGTGGCGTCCCGAGCCGCTGTCGGCAAGCTTTCACGGTCGCGATCTGTTCGCGCCGGTCGCCGCCCGGCTCGCATCCGGCGAGCTGCCCGCTTCCCGCCCGGCCGAGCCCCTGCGCCGCCCGGATTGGCCGGATGACCTGTCCGAGATCGTATATGTCGACCATTACGGCAACGCCATGACCGGGCTGCGCGCCGGCATCCTGCCGCAAGCGGCGCGGCTCTCGGTTGGCGGGCGAATGCTGACCCGCGCCCGGACCTTCTCGGATGTCCCGCCGGACACCGCCTTCTGGTACGAGAACGGGAACGGGCTCGCCGAGATCGCGGTCAATGGCGGGCGCGCCGACGCCGCGCTGCGGCTCGGAATCGGCAGCCCGGTCGCGGTCGTGCGACAGAGGGTCAGGAAGGCGGCAGGGCGATCTTGACGCCCGGCGGAACCTTGAGCTGGCGGCGCCGCTGCAGCCGGTGGCCGAGCCATACCGCGAAGGCGAAGGCAAGGAACGCGCCGAGCATGCCGAGGCCGAACGAGTGCGCGATATTGCCCAGCACGGCGCGGCAGGCGTGCCCGAGAAAATAGCCGACGGCGATGAAGCTGCCCGCCCATATTCCGGCGGCGAGGAAATTCAGCGACAGAAAGCGCCGCCAGCGGATCGCGCTCAGCCCCATCGCGAAGGAGGACAGGTTGCGCACGCCGTAGATGAAGCGAAAGGTCAGGATGAACCCGGTATTGTAGCGCTCCAGCCAATGCAGCGCCGTGCCGACGCCGTGCCGCCAGCGCGGGAAGCGGTTCAGCAGCCTCGGCCCGAATCGGCGGCCGACCAAAAAGTAGGTCTGATCGCCGGTAAAGCTGCCGAGCCAGCCCACCGCCAGCAGCAGGAAGGGGTCGACCAAGCCCTGCGCCGCGGCGAAGCCGGCGAACAGGATGATCGTTTCGCCTTCGAGGAAGGTCCAGATGAACGCGATCAGGTAAAAATAGGCGCCGTTCTCAGCGATGAGCTGGTTGATGTCCATTCCCGACCGTGTTCCTGCCCCTGTTCGCGTGTCCGGAGCGGCTGACCAACCGCGCCGCCCTGGCTCTCCTTCGGCGCTGCAGTCATGCTAGGTTGTTCGCCGGCCGCGGTCGAGCGGATTTCGCCGCCTTTACCATCAATCGGGGGCGGGCGCGGCGAGGATGGGCGGGAGAAGGGCCGATGGCAGGCTTGTATTTCGACGATTTCGCGGAGGGGCAGGTTTTCGACCACGCGATCAGCCGCACGGTCACCGAGATGGACAATGTGCTGTTCAGCGCGCTGACGATGAACCCGCAGCCGCTTCATCTCGACGCGGAGTTCGCCAAGGGGACCGAATTCGGCCAGCGCCTGGTCAACAGCCTGTTCACCTTGGGCCTCGTGATCGGCATCAGCGTCGGCGAGACGACGCTCGGCACCACCATCGCCAATCTCGGCATGACCGATGTGCGGTTTCCAAAGCCGGTGTTCCACGGCGACACCTTGCGCGCCCGCACCATCGTGCGCGCCAAGCGCATGAGCCGGTCGCGCCCCGACGCCGGCATCGTCGAGTTCGAGCACCAGGGGATCAACCAGCGCGGCGAAACGGTCGCGATCTGCCTGCGCGCCGGCCTGATGAAGTGCCGCCCGAAGGAGGCGTGAGATGCGCTCGCTGCTCTTCGTTCCGGCCGACAGCGAGCGCAAGCTCGCGCGCGGCCCGCAATCCGGGGCCGACGCGCTGATCCTCGACCTCGAGGATTCGGTCGTCCCGGCGAACCGGCCGCTGGCGCGCGCCCGGGCTCGCGCCTTTCTCGACGCGACCGGGTCGGCCGGCTTCCGCCGCTATGTCCGCGTCAATCCGCTGGCGAGCGGAGCGGCGCTCGACGACCTCGCCGCCATCGTCCCCGGCAGGCCGGACGGCGTGCTGCTGCCGAAATGCGTTCCCGAGGATTTGCGCGCGCTCGACTGCTACCTTGCCGCCTTCGAAGCCGCATCGGCGATCGCGCCGGGCTCGATTCGCGTCATCGCCATCGCCACCGAGACGCCGGCCGCGATGTTCGCGCTCGGCGGCTACGCCGGCGTGTCGGCGCGGCTCGAAGGCATCACCTGGGGGGCCGAGGATCTGGCCGCCTGCCTCGGCGGCAACAACCGGCGCCTTGACGGCGTCTACGACGATGTCTACCGCCTGGCGCGCTCCTTGTGCCTCTTGGCGGCGGCCGCGGCCGATGTGACGGCGATCGACACGATCTACACCGACTTCAAGGACGAGGCCGGGCTCGCCGCCGAGGCGGCCGCCGCGCGCCGCTCCGGGTTCGTCGCCAAGATGGCGATCCATCCCGCCCAGGTCGCCGCGATCAACCGGGCGTTCACCGTGACCGAAGAAGAGCTCGCCTGGGCGCGCCAAGTGGTGGCGGTCTTCGCCGCCAACCCCGATGCCGGGACCATCGCGCTCGACGGAAAAATGATCGACAAGCCGCATCTGACCTTGGCCCGCCGCCTCCTCGGCCTCGTATAGAAGCTAACGGCGCCGTCCAGGTCAAATTTAACGCAACCATCCGTCAACCCGAGATCGTCTTGCCCGGCCTTGTGCCGGGTATCCACGCCTTCCTTCGGCGCAGCCGCGACTGTCGCAACGATGTGGATGCCCGGGTCAAGCCCGGGCAAGGGGTGTGCGGAGATTTCGGGTCAAAAGGCCGGATTTAACCGTCAGCGGCCGGCCTTTTCGAGAAACCGCTCGGCGAGCCGCGCAAGAAAGCTCGCGCCGAACGGGATCGCGGCGTCGTTGAAGTCGTAGCGCGAATTGTGGAGAAAGCAGCCGCCTTCGCCAGGCCCGTTGCCGAGCCACAGCATCGCGCCCGGCCGTGCGTTCAGCATGAACGAGAAATCCTCGCCGCCCATCGACGGCGCCACGTCGCGGATAACGCCCTCGGGTCCGCAGATCTCGGCCGCCACCGCGGCGGCGAATTCGGTCTCGGCCGCATGGTTGATCGTCGGCGGATAGTTGCGGCGGTATTCCGCCTCGGCCCGCGCGCCGTGCAGCGCCGCGACACCGCGGGCGATCTCGCCGAGCCGGCGCTCGATCAGGTCGCGCACCTCCGGGCGAAAGCTGCGGGCGGTGCCGCCGATGTGCAGATCGTCCGGGATCGCGTTGTAGGCCGATCCGCCGCGCATAAAGCCGACGCTGACGACCGCCGAATCGAGGGGATCGATCGAGCGGCTGGCGATCGTCTGCAGCGCCAGCACGATCTCCGCGCCGATCACGAACGGGTCGATGCCGAGATGCGGGTGGGCGGCGTGCGTGCCGCGGCCCTTGATCCGGATGTCCCAGCGGTCCGAGGCGGCGAGCAGCGGCCCCGGCCGGGCGGCGATATGACCGACCGGAATGCCGGGCTTATTGTGCAACGCAAAGACGGCGTCGCACGGGAATTTTTCGAACAGCCCCTCTTCGACCATGACCCGGCCGCCGCCGCCGCCTTCCTCGGCCGGCTGAAATATCAGGTGCACCGCGCCCTCGAAATTGCGGGTCGCGGCGAGGTAGCGGGCGGCGCCGAGCAGCATCGTCGTGTGGCCGTCATGGCCGCAGGCGTGCATCTTGCCGTCATGCGTCGAGCGATGCCCGAAATCGTTCGTCTCGTGGATCGGCAGCGCGTCCATGTCGGCGCGCAGCCCGATCGCGGCGGGCGCGTTGCCGCGCCGGATGGTTCCGACGACGCCGGTGCCGGCGAGCCCGCGATGGACCTCGCAGCCGTATTCGGCGAGCTTCGCCGCGACCAGATCGGCGGTCCGCTCCTCGGCGAAGGCGAGCTCGGGATGGGCGTGGATATCGCGGCGGATCGCGACGAGCTCGTCCTGGTGGTCGAGCATCTGGGCAATGACCGGCATCGCATGGCTCCCTTTCGTCGACCTCCGGGATTTCCGACTATCCCGAATAATCTTCGAGGAAAGAAGAGAATTGCGGGCGGCCGCGGAAATCGGGCTAATTGGCTGCGGGGCGGGCGTCCGCGGGATCATCGGGGAGCGGGGCGCGTGAGTGGCAAATCGACGATCGGCGCCGTCGCGTTGGCGATGCTGCTGGCGGCCTGCGTGCCGGAGCCGCCGCCGCCGATCAATTCGCCGGCCTTCGCCAGGCGGGCGCCGCTGCCGGGCGAGCCGGGCTATCTCGACACGATCAAGTTCATCGACGACGGCATCAAATACGTCGCGGTGGAGGGCGGGTTCTTTGTCTCGGCCGACGGCGAGATGTGCTTTCAGGGAGCGGTCAACCCGAACCGATCGGCCTTGGTGAACTACCTTGATTTCTGGTGCATCAACCCGCTGGCGGTCGGCAACGTCGAAGCGTTGCGAAACGGCGTCAGCTATATCAACGAGGTTCGGCTGTGGTGCCGCCTTTCGGCGCCGCAATGCGCGCACAAGATCGGCTACGCGAACATGCTCGACGACAAGTGGATCGCCAACAGCATCACCGCCGAAACCGTGCCCTTCAGACAGCAGAGGCAGGCGATCCTCCACCTGATCTATCTGATGGGCGGAAGCGGCGGCGGCCCCGAGCGGCTGCGCTAGCAGGACGCCGCGCTTGACACCCCGCCGCCAACGGCTAGCGTCGGCGCGGACAAATCTTGAGACGGAGGAAACCCGATGATCATCGAGATGCGCACCTACACCTTGCAGCCGGGCGCGGTCGCCGCCTTCGAGGAGCGCTTTGGCCAGGCGCTGCCGGCGCGGGCCAAGGTCTCGCCGCTCGCCGCCTTCTGGCATACCGAGGTCGGGCCGCTCAACCGGGTGATCCATGTCTGGCCCTACGAGGACATGGCGGCGCGCACCCGGCTGCGCGAGCAGGCGACCAAGACCGAGGGCTGGCCGCCCAATGTGCGCGAATTCGTCGTCGATCAGCAGAGCGACGTTTACCTTCCGGCGCCGTTCTCGCCGGCGCTCGAGCCGCGGCAATTGGGCGGCCTCTACGAGATCCGCATCTACACCTTCAAGCCCGGCGGCATCCCCGCCGTGATCGACCGCTGGAGCGGCCATATCGCCAGGCGCAACGAGCTGTCGCCGCTGGTCGGGGCCTGGCACTCCGAGGTCGGCGGGCTCAACAAATGGTGCCACATCTGGGCCTACAAGGACGCCGGCGAGCGCTTCCGCATCCGCGAGGAGGCCCGCGCCAAGGGCATTTGGCCGCCGCCGTCGGGCGGGGGGCCGAACATGATGCTCCGCCAAGAGAACATGCTGGTCGTCCCGGCCTCGTTCTCGCCGCTGCGCTGAGGCTTGCCCGCCCCCTCCCTGACCCCCACCCGCAGGCAGCCCTGTAGGATGGGTTGAGCGAAGTGAAACCCATCTTTTGCCGGCGCTGCGATGGGTTTCGCGATGCTCAACCCATCCTACGGCTCCTCGCTGGCGACACGTCGAGACGCCCACGGAGAACATCCGATGCGGATTGGCCTGTTCTATCAGATACAGGTGCCAAAGCCCTGGACCGCCTCCAGCGAGTCGCAACGCATCCATGAGGCGCTGGAGCAGATTCCCTACGCCGAGGCCCAGGGCTTTGAGAGCGTGTGGTTCTCCGAGCATCATTTTCGGCCGGTCTGGTCGCACAACAGCGCCCCGGACCTGACCTTGGCCGCGGTCAGCCAGCGCACCAGCCGGATCCGGCTCGGCCTCGGCGTGGTGCTGGCGCCGATCCACCACCCGCTGCACGTGGCGGCGCGCATGGCCACCTTGGACATCCTGAGCCGGGGACGGGTCGATGTCGGCCTCGGCCGAACCGGCTATCCCTACCAGCTGACCCCGTACGGGACGGATTTGCGCGACACGCGCGGCATGTGGCGGGAATTCGCCGAGGTGCTGCCGCGCATCTGGACCGAGGAGGAAATCTCGTACGACGGGCAGTACTACCAGATTCCGCGCCGCGAGGCGCTGCCGAAGCCGGTGCAGCGGCCGCACCCGCCGCTGTGGTCGGCCTGCGGCAGCGACGAGACGGCGCGCCAGACCGGCGGCCTCGGGATGGGCGGGCTGTTCGGCAGCGAAGGCGGCCCCGACCGCGTCGGGGAGCTGATGGCGCTCTATCGCGATGCGCTGCGCGGCGCCCCGGGCCATGGCGCGGGGCCCGCGCCTCGCGCCGCGCTGATGACCGCGGGCTACTGCCATGAGGATCGGCGGGTGGTCGCGGAGCGCGGGACCGAGCTGATCGCCTGGTACCTCGAGCAGCAGCGCGAGCGCGCCCGCCTGGTATGGCGCGACTACGACCCGTCGAGTGTCCCGGCCGATTACCAGGGCTATTACGCGCGCGACCAGCGGCTCGCCGGCGGCCCGCATCCGGGCGAGCCTACGCCCGAGGAGGTGCGCGAGCGCGGCGTCTCGTTCTGCGTCGGCACGCCCGAGGATTGCATCCGGTTTCTCGAGCTGTACGAGGCGCTCGGCATCGAGGAAGTCATCCTGCTGTGCGCGATCGGCCCGGCGCGGTCCGCAGGAGGTGCTGCACACCCTGCGCCTCTTCGGCGAGCAGATAATTCCGCATTTTCGGAGCAAGGCCCCGCGCGCCGCAGAGGCGCGGGCGACGGCGTAGCCCGAGCGCCTGGTCCGGCGTCAGATGCGCCCGGGCGGCTGCGCGGAGCGGCCGCGGCCCAAAGCCCGCGACGGCTCGCGCGCAGGTGCGGGCGTCCCGGCCGTCCCCGCCATCATTTTTGCGATCGCGATTGTTCTGCTGTCCGGGATCGCGGCCGGGAGCGCAAATTCGCCTCCGACCGCCCTGGAGTGCCCGCCCTTCGCCGCCGCAGCCTTGCCGCTTCCGACGCCGCAGCGCGATCCGCACGCGATCGAGCGATTTCAACTTATCAACGATGCGGTCAGAGCCGGCCCCCATGCGATCCTCTTTTTCGGCGACTCGCTGACGGAGAAGTGGGATCCCTCGATCTGGGCGCGAGATTTCGCGCCGCGCGGCGCGCTGAACGCCGGCGTCAACGGCGACCGCACCGAGCACCTGCTGTGGCGGCTTCAGCACGGCAACCTCGAAGGTCAGCATCCACAGGCGGTGGTGCTCCTGATCGGCACGAACGATATCGGCCGCGACCGCCCGCCGGCGGTCGTCGCGGACGGCATCCGGGCGATTTTGGAGGCGCTGGGCGCCCGTC
This sequence comes from uncultured Alphaproteobacteria bacterium, assembly GCA_963716115.1. Classification (GTDB taxonomy): domain Bacteria; phylum Pseudomonadota; class Alphaproteobacteria; order ATCC43930; family CGMCC-115725; genus AP-15. The sequence goes on along the minus strand of CAVQSZ010000001.1, from coordinate 293 downwards.
TGCCGAGCGCGCGGATCCTGCTGCTCGGGGTGTTGCCGCGAGGCGAGTGGGCTTGGTCTCCCCGCCGCCGGCAGGTCAGCGAGGTCAACCGCCTGATTCGAGAGTGCGCCGACGGCGAGCATATTTTGTACGCCGATCTCGGCGACGCGCTGCTCGATCCGGACGGGCGCCTGACCCGCCGGATTTCGCCCGACGGGGTGCATCTGAGCGAGCCCGGCTATGCCCTGCTGGCGGCGCGTCTCGATGGCGAAATCGGCCGGCTCCTGACCGGCGACCGACCGGGCGCTTTGCCT